>NZ_FOHJ01000005.1 GCF_900111405.1 Salinibacillus kushneri
GGTCTGAAGTGTCATCCGGTATTAGCTCCGGTTTCCCGGAGTTATCCCCGACTTACAGGCAGGTTGCCCACGTGTTACTCACCCGTCCGCCGCTCGTTCCACAGTCTTCACCCCGAAGGGATCAGCCTGCTTCCCGCGCTCGACTTGCATGTATTAGGCACGCCGCCAGCGTTCGTCCTGAGCCAGGATCAAACTCTCCAATAAAAGTTTTCCTGTTGCTCATTCATCAATGCTATCAAAATAGCGAATTGACGTACTGGTTGTTTTGTTCAGTTTTCAAGGTTCGAAGTCCGTCACTCTCAAAGCGACTTAAATATTATATCAAGTTACCAACCGGATGTCAATAACATTTTATATTGTTTTACGCTCTATTTAAAGCGACAATTAATAATCTAACATGCTTGCCGATTGATTTCAACAATTAATTTAACGCAAAAATCAAAAATGTGTTTTTTGCTTAGCAAGCAACAATTAATAATTTACCATGAATCGCCCCAACTTTTCAACAACAAATTATTTCCAATTCTTACAATCTTTTTTAGTGACAAATACATCAGAACATTCATTTTCAATAATTAGATGAATATCATTTATTAGTTAACTGGTTTGCTAGTCATGTTGTTACGAAGACTGCAAATAATATACCATTTCAAATTGAGTAAAACAATACTAAGTTTACCTGTAAATTTTTCCATAGTACCTGTTTATTAAAATGTTGCTTTGCTTAAAGTAAGGTGAGCTAAAGAGAGGAGTATACTCGCTTTCTGCTTTCTGCAGACAACTTGTATTAATCTCCTCATTTATATACTGTAGGAGTCTATACTTCTTCCTTATGCAAATCTCATATAAGTTCTTTATCTGAAGAACAACATCTTTAGATTATACCTCCATAATTAGATGCCTATACCTTTCCTTCTTCTGTATATTATGTATAAGCCTCTAGAATGATGCATCCCCTTTTAAATAAGGAGTCATTCTAACCAAATCACAATTAGCGATTGGATATATACTTGAACCAGAATATAAAACACAATAGCGAAGAAGAGGTTAAACTGGATTCCATTTTTAAATCCACTCATTCCATTTTGCCCACTTAATATAATGATGGGCATTAACAATGGAGAAAGAAGAATGGAAATTACACTCCCTGAAGTTATGGCCATTACAATGAGTTCAGGCGGATATGGAAGGTCTATGTTTTGCAGAATTCCCGCTACTAAAACCATAACGGTTAAAGGTCCTAAACCTAGAAAACCTAATATAATCACGATAAACGGGAGAAAATACAGGAAATTCAGTGAAGGCAATCCTTCCTGTATAATATCCACACCGGAAATAATGACATTAGCAAAACCGGTCTGGTTCAAACTGAAAATCATCATACCAGCACCCAGCATAACACTAAATTGGTACGATTGATTAACCATACCCTTGCGAAAATAGGTTTTCATCTCCTGAACAAGTTTTCCAGTACGCTTTTTCACAATAAAATAGACGAACGTCCAAACCACAACCACTAATGGAACAATAACCATAAGATCAATTGGCCAGAATTCATGAAGAACAAAAATTGTGCCAAAAAGAGTAATAAATAAGAAAAGAAATTCTCCCGCTTTATTCCCTTGCTCAAAATCTGAAGAATCACTTAGAACTTTTTTCATTTCCTGATTAATAATTTGGGTTAAATCCACACCGTACTTCTTCTCTTCAAAATGTGAAAATAAAACTGCGATTACCAATCCACAAACGGAAATGAAAAGGCCTTGTAAAATAGATAACCATAATGAAGCGTCCAATGCTTCAACCGCAAAAATAAAGCTTGGAATCGTTACAACCCAAATCGTAGAAAGAGCAAAAGATCGAACCAGTGCTGTCCCTTTAAAACGTTCCAGCGGTTCTCCGTGCTGATTACCAACCATTTTATTGACAAACTGATACATCATCGGAATTGATCCAAATAACAGAAAGTACGCAATGACTTGCGTAAAAGAAGCGATTCCGATATACATTTTTCTGCTAGTGTTAATAAACCGGTAACTTGAGTACATGATACTCTCAATATAGGGCTCAGTGTTCAGCACCCAGCTAATCATCGGTATAATGACTAAAAGACCAATAATATCCCGCATTAAAATAAGACCATTACGAAATCCCTCAATAATGGATGTGTCAGATAATACGAAAATCAAAATGCCTAAACTTACAAGAAATAATGGTAATTTAAATTTGTTTAAAGAAAGCAAAAAAGCGGCAAATAATAATAAAAAGAATCCACTTAATGCTTCAACATGTAGTAAAAATTCACTTTCATAGAAATATGTAATGAAATGTAATAGTGCATATAAGGATATGGAAATGCTTAATCCCCATTTCATATAGGTAAACATGGTTTAACTCCTAACTTCTATTAAAATAACCTATCCTGCTTCCTTTATAAAATCCTTTTCCACGTACTCCTATTTTGTAAAAGATAAATTTATAAAAATAAATGAACAACACCACTTCCATTACTCCAACTGCATCAAAAGATATTACTATTTTCAACCAATTCCTTATGCTGGTCAACCCACTCTAATCAACGTAGTGGTTTGTACCAGAAACAAAAAATACTCTCGTTTTCCATATTATACAAAATAATTTGCACAATACATGTCGATATATCCGATGTTCCTCTGACGCTATCTAATCCTTATTTTATTTCATATCTATAATGTGATTCTAACATTATAATTTTTTGTAAAAAGGAATTTTGCAGAAAGTAAAGAACAATTAATTAGAGAATATTCGAAAGGAGGCAATCAAACTGACTTCACCAAAGCTGCCTTTACAACCGTATGAAAGAAAATGTCTGAGAAAAGCCCGAATCAAGATCTGTGACATTAAGATTTTTAGTCAACATGAGTTAGCTCCGATTTTAGAGACAACCCAAGAAAGAGCGAAAAAATTAATAGCAATGGCTGTCTTTCAAGAAGCCCCTTCCATAGGACCAAGCCTGGCTGAAAAAATTGTAAATGACCTTGAGATCTACGATTTAAATACAATGAAGAATAAAAAGGGCGGAGAATTATTTGATCAGCTGGAAAAACAATTGGGTGTTTGGACAGATCCATGTGTAGAGGACCAAATTCGCTGCTTAATTTATTATGCGAACAACCCTCAAAGCAGAAAAAGGTGGTTTGACTTTACTCAAGAACGTAAAGCCTATCGAATCAAGTATGGCTACCCTGATTCCAGACCTGCAAAAGCATGGTATGAAATCAATGAAAGTTAGAAGATTTATACATATCATATATTTTCAGTAGCTCGGAATGTCCAAAAGATTACAGAACAAAAACGGAAAGTGCCTGTTTAGCGATATACAGATTGAACTAAGGCTGGAGGAGATTTAGGAAACACAATGTACGGAGGATTCAATGCTGACTTAAAGGAAATCACGCTAGTTATGGCCATTTTATACCACAAAAAAATCCCGTACCCCTTTTTATAAGAGATACGGGATTTCTACTTATGACGAAAAGTCTCATTCCCTGCTTAAATGCTCAAATTCATCTCTTAACGAGCGCTTTAGCACCTTTCCACTAGGATTCTTTGGCAGTTCTTCCTTAAAGGCTACATACTTGGGCACTTTGAAAGTTGACAAATGATCCTTACAAAAATCTACCACCGCCTCTTTTGTAATCTCAGCCCCATATTTAAGTACAATAATTGCCGTTACCGCTTCAATCCAGTAGGCATCTGGAATGCCAATAACAGCTACCTCAGATATACCGTCCATTTGATAAATGGCTTCTTCTACTTCACGACTTGATACATTCACACCGCCTGTTTTAATCATATCTTTTTTGCGATCCACAATGGTTATGTATCCGTCCTCATCCATAATGCCTAAATCACCACTATGGAACCAGCCATTTTTGAAGGCTTCTGACGTCTTTTCCGGATCATAAAGATATCCCTTCATGGCATGCGGGGTTCTGTGTACAATTTCGCCCATTTCTCCCCGCGGGACTTCTTCATCATTCTCATCCACGATTTTAGTTTGCATATTTAAGGATGGTGTTCCAGCCGAGCCTAACTTACGAAGCTGATCCTCTGGGTGTAGAGCTGTGGCAAGAGGTGCTACCTCTGTTTGTCCGTAAAAATTCCAAAAACGGGCATTAGGCAATCGTTCTGAAAGCTCTTTTAAAACTTCCCGAGGCATAATAGCAGCACCATAATAGCATTTTTCTAACGAAGATAAATCACGGTTATCAAAATCCGGATGGCGAAGAAGGGCAATCCAGACAGTTGGCGGACAAAATAATTGTGTAGCCCCCTCTTTTTCCACCGTTTCGAGCACGACTTCCGGATTGGCTCCATCTAATATAATACCACTTGCCCCAAGGTAAATACTTGGGCCTAAAAAACAATGAAGCTGGGCGCTATGATATAGAGGTAAGGCGTGGACAAACACATCTTGTTCTTTCATGTCCCCGTCAACAATACAACTCACATATTCACTTATTATACTTTTATGTGTAAGCATGACACCTTTTGGTCTGGATTCCGTACCACTTGTATAAAGTACATGAGCTAGGTCATCATCTTCAATGTCTATATCTGCAAATTCCGTTGGTTGTTCTTTTCGAGCAATGGATAACGGAGTCCATTCCGAAAGCTCAGGAGAAATTTCACTTAATTCAGGCACATCCATTAGGTAACGGAACTTAATTTCCAAGTACCCTGCCGATTGATCTAAAACGGGAGCATATTCCTCTGAGGCGATAAAACCGCACACACCAGCATGATCCAAAATATATTTTACGTCATTCGTTGTCAGCATATAATTAATCGGAATCATAACAGCCCCAATACGTGCCAATGCAAAATTAGCAATAGCAAAATCCAGACTGTTTCGGGACATGACCGTAATCATATCGCCTTTTTTCATGCCATCTTTTAAAAAACCATGGGCTGTCTGGTTAACTAAATCATCTAGTTCCCGATAATTCAATCGTTGATCCCGATAAGCAAGAGCAAATTTATCCGGCATTCTGTCTCTCGTACGCGCAAGCAAATCTCCTAACGTGTTTCTTCTTGCTCTTTCCAGCACCTTACTTAATCCTTCATTTACATTCGTATTCAACCGCACGCATCTTACACTCCTTCAAAAATTGTTTTGAAGATGTCACTTGCTGAATATTCTGTATTTTTAGTTTATTTTAGTTAAAACGTATAATCAAGTACTAAAATCCGTGATATTTGTCGAAAAGGAAAACCCATTCCTTTAAAGGTTTTGAGAACAGGCTTTCTGGGATAAATGATTTTGTCGAACACTTTTCCAGTTATAGTAAAAAAGCGCAAAAAGCTAGCCTAGCTCCTCGCGCCCTTTTATAAGATCAATTAAAATGTACTAAACCAGTATCCAATAGCAGAGCCAATATAATTTCCAATAATATAACCAAGAGTTCCTACAATTAAAATTGGTGCTACAAGCTTGCTCCACCCTTTTGATATAGCCATTGCAGCAGCTGTTGTCGGGCCGCCAATGTTTGCATTACTAGCCACAATGACATCCTCCAGGTTAAATCGAAACAGCTTTCCAAATGTAAAGGAAAATACCATGTTTAATCCTACCATAATGAACACGAGAACAAACAACAATGGTGCATTTTGCAGGATTAGTGGTAATGATGCAGGAACGCCAATGACAACAAAGAAAATATAAATGAAATAAGTACCGATCTCCTGTGCACCGTTAATATTTTCAAAAAAGCCCGAAAAAAGGGTTACGGCTAGAACGGTAATCGTTGTTAGCATTAAGTAATGATCCCCAAACAAGCCATTAAACATATTTAAGAAAAAGTTGACATTTTCACCTGACGGAATCAGATTTGCAAACATATCGGCCAAAGTAAAGGAAATGGCCACAAGTATAAAAGACGAACCAACGGCTAACCCGATATCCTGCAGGGAGATTTCCTTGCCCTTCCAATAAGAAGCAGCTAAATTTTTCTTTCCATTTGGGTCCTTTTGTTCCACTTCATCAATATGGGGCGTCTTAAAATGCTTTCGAAAAAATGGGAGTGCCGAAATAGATATTAGAATGAGAAAATATAAGGCCATCATCATGTTATCCGCGACAACAACGGATGATACCATCTCTGAAGGGGTTTCAAATCGTGCAGATAAAGCAGCTAAATTCACACTTCCACCAATATACGAGCCTGTCATCATTCCTGTAATCTCATCCAGACCTGGAATAAAATCCTTTAGCAGGTAAAAGCCAACGACAGCACCCGCAACCGTTCCAATGGCACTTAGTAAAAACATCAATAAAAGTCTTCTACTTTCCTTCCAAATTTTTAACAAATTCGATTGAAATAGTAAAAGCGGGATTGCTAATGGAACAACATAATCCCAAACCGTATCATAAACAGGTGATTCTAAAGGTATGACATTTAAATTAGCTAAAAGCATGGCACCAACAAGAGCAATAATAGCCCCGGAAACCTTTGAAGCCCATTCATATTTTTGTTCCAGGTAAATACTAACAGCAGCCCATCCTGCTAAAAACGCCCAAAGAATCCATATGTCATCTGTTTGAATGATTGAATAAGACAATGACTACACCTACTTAATGAAAATTCTATCGCTACTATACCATAATTTGTAGTGTAGTTGGAAAGCTTAGCTGTTAAAAAGCAGTCACCTGCTCCAGGATGACTGCTTACTATCCATATGATATTATGCTGATTGCGCCTCTTGTTCTTCTACTATAGGAGATGACTTTTTAGAAGGAAGCATAAAAAATATGATATTCAAAACAATGGCCGTGACACTACCTGCTACGATTCCATTGCTTGTTAAAATTTGTACACTTTCAGGCAGCCTGGAAAATAGCTCGGGAACAACCGTAACTCCAAGACCCATTCCAACTGAACAAGCAACAATCATTGAATTTTCCGGGGAATCTGTAATTACACGACTTAGCATTTTTATTCCCTGGGAAATCACCATACCGAACATCGCAACCATTGCACCGCCCAATACAGCTGTTGGAATAATGGTTGTAAAGGCTGCAATTTTAGGTATAAAACCGAGAGTAATTAACATGATTCCAGTTACCATAATGACTTTACGGGACTTCACGCCTGTCATTTGTATCAATCCTACATTCTGCGAAAAGGCTGTGTAAGGAAAAGCATTAAAAATACCTCCAAGTAAGATAGCTAAACCTTCTGCTCGATAACCTCTTGATAGATCCTTTTCTTTTAATTTTTGGTTAGTCATATCTCCAAGAGCAAAATAAACCCCAGTTGATTCTACTAAAGAAACCATGGCAACTAATATCATGGTTAATATGGCGGACCATTCAAAGGTCGGTGTGCCAAAATAAAAGGGTTCAACCATGTGAAAAACCGATGCTTCTGTTACAGCCGAAAAATCGACTTTCCCCATTATAGCTCCAGCAATTGTCCCTGAAATTAAACCAATTAAAATAGAAATGGAACGGATAAATCCTTTGGTAAAACGATACATCAAAACAATAAAGAGAAGCGTTCCAAAAGCAAGGGTAATATTAGAAATGGATCCAAAATCGTCAGCACCTTCTCCTCCACCCATATTATAAATAGCTGTAGGAATGAGAGTAATACCAATAATGGTTACCACTGTTCCTGTCACAACTGGTGGGAAAAACCGGACTAACTTTCCAAAATACTTGCTGATGATAATAACAAATAAACCGGAAATTAAAATAGCTCCATAAATGGCAGAAACACCATACTGCCCACCGATTGCGATCATTGGTCCAACCGCCGTAAATGTACAACCAAGAACGACTGGCAGACCTATTCCAAGAAAACGCGTATTTACCACTTGAAGAATGGTTGCCACTCCACACATAAGGATATCAATGGCTACTAAATACGTAAGCTGCTCTGATGTTAATCCTATAGCTTCACCGACAATGAGTGGAACTAAAATCGCCCCAGAATACATGGCTAATAAATGCTGAATGCCCAATGCTGCTGTTTTCATACGGTTACATCCTCCTTTTGAAAGGTTACCTTTTTATTGGTTAAGGATTTTATAATGGCTAATGATTCTAGCTTAATCCCTTGATTTCTAAGCTGCTTTCCACCTTCTTGAAAGCCTTTTTCAATCACGACTCCAGCTCCAACACAAGCAGCTTTCGCCTGTCTAATGACATCCATTAATCCTAACACTGCCTGCCCATTAGCTAAGAAGTCATCAATTAGAAGTACCCTATCATTTTTAGCAAGATAATCCTTCGCCACAGAGATCTGGTTCGTATCTTTCTTTGTGTATGAATAAACTTCTGCAGTATATAAATCATCTGCGAGGGTTAATGACTTTTTCTTCCTTGCGAATACCACCGGAACCCCTAATTCTAACGCTGTCATTGTCGCAGGAGCGATTCCAGAAGACTCCAGGGTTAATACTTTCGTTACTCCATTTCCTAAAAAACGATCCGCAAATTCTTTCCCTATTTCCTGCATTAGGACAGGATCGACTTGATGATTTAAAAATGAATCGACCTTTAAAACTGTGTCGGATAGAATTTTGCCTTCTTGCAAAATCTTTTTCTGTAAATGTTCCATGTGCTGTCTCCTCTCTACTTCTGGAAAATCAGTTAAGTAAAAAATAAAAAGCTCGAAATAATTGCTTTACCATAAACCATGAGAAAGCACATTTCGAGCTTTTCCTACCCAAATGAGACGTCATAGGTACTGAATATCTTTTCAGATTCCCTCGACGGTTTTGCTTTTTCATAGTCAATCTATTTACGGTAGATCGGTAGAAACTGGCGGGCCATATTCCCGCGATTATATGAAAATGCAACAACTATTCAGTTGTAAATTCAGGATAAAAAACTGCCCGGAAACTCCTGCTTTCATCGACATGAAAACAAGGATTCCCCGGACAGTTTCTGTAAATAAAAATCTAACACACCCAACAATCAAATTGGGCGCCTGTTATCGTTCCTTGCTTTCCATAGTCGATTTATTTACGGTAAATCGGTAGAAACTTGCAAGCCATATTCCTGCATTTATATGAAAAGTCTATAATATTGTTAGGTACAGTATAGCACGTTCATTAGCAAAAACAACCCTTCGTATAAATTTCTGATTTTTAAGAACAATATATTAATTATGGGGACAGTCCCTTCTGTACAAAATAATATATGGCTTTGATGGATCGGGCAAGCAGAATAATGAACAGCTGGCTAAAATCATAAGGAAAAACAAAAAATTCCAATTATACAAATTCTTTTATTTTCGATATAATAATAGCAATCTGATACATAGTACTCATCTTGATTTCTCTAGATTATACCCTTCTGACTCCATGCATACATGAAGCTATTCAGAATTCCAGAATGCTAAAGCTACCTTTTTAATAGTTATATTATAAAAGAAGATTGAAAGGGGTACACCTTGATGGACACAATAGAAAGTATTTTAAGCAGTATAGTTGATTTTGGAAACACGATTTTTTGGGATTATATTCTTGTTTATTTATTAATTGGTGCGGGTATCTATTTCACCTTCCGTAGTCGATTTGTTCAATTTCGTTTATTTAAAAATATGTTCGGGGTGCTTGGAGAAGAAGCGGTTGAACAAAGTGGGAAAAAGGGTATTAATGCTTTTCAGGCTTTTAGTATTAGTATTGCATCCCGTGTTGGAACCGGAAACTTAGCAGGTGTAGCATTAGCTGTAGCTATTGGCGGACCTGGAGCAGTTTTCTGGATGTGGGTAGTTGCCTTAATTGGCATGGCTACCGCTTTTATCGAAAGTACACTCGCACAAGTGTATAAAGTTCCTGATAAAGAAGGATTTCACGGAGGTCCAGCCTATTACATTGAGCGGGCATTGGGACAAAAATGGATGGCAGTGCTATTTTCTATTTTAATCACCATCACATTTGGTTTAATCTTTAATGCCGTTCAGGCTAATACCATTTCTATGGCCGTTGAGCAGGCCTTTAACATTGACCGGACCTGGACAGGAATTATTTTAGTTATATTAGCCGGTTTAATTATATTTGGAGGACTTAAAAGAATTGCAATTGTATCAGGTACCATCGTCCCCATTATGGCGATTATTTATATTGCCGTATCCATTATCGTCGTTTTTATGAATTTGTCTGAAATTCCAAGAATTTTTGCGATGATATTCCAGCATGCATTTGGTATTGAACAAGTTTTTGGTGGTGGAATGGGTGTTGCTCTTATGCAAGGAATCAAACGAGGACTATTTTCCAATGAAGCTGGTATGGGAAGTGCGCCAAACGCCGCAGCAACCGCTGGTGTAAGCCACCCGGCAAAACAAGGGCTTGTTCAATCCTTAGCAGTCTTTTTTGATACCATTGTCATTTGCAGCTTTACAGCGTTTATTATTATGCTTTATGAAGATTTTGCAAGTGTAACAGAGGATGGCATTCAATTAACTCAAGTTGCCTTCAGTGCACAGATCGGAAACTGGGCTACAATCTTCATTGCTCTTACCATCTTCTTATTTGCCTTTAGCTCTGTTATTGGAAATTATTATTATGGAGAAACAAATATTGACTTCATGAAAAACGGAGGACCCTTTAGAAATATTTATCGAATCGCTGTATTAGCGATGGTATTCTTAGGCTCTAAAGCCTCCATCGACATTGTATGGAATATGGCTGACTTATTTATGGCAATGATGGCTGTTGTAAACTTGATTGCTATCATACTATTAGGGAAAATTGCCTTTGCTGTATTAAAGGATTACATTAAACAGAAAAAAGCTGGTAAAGATCCTCAGTTCCATATGTCTAACATTCCAGGACTTAAAAATGTAGCATGGTGGGGCGCTCAGGATCAGGAAAATAAAAATTCATAATAAAAAGGGCAAGTGCAAGGTGTTCACCTGCACTTGCTTTTTTTTATTTATCCAAGCCAAATTGAAATACTGTTCGTTTCTCATAATTCTGATGGGGATGCAAAAGCACACTTGGTAATCCAGTTTCGTGTAAGGACGCTGGTGAAGCCTGGGTTTCAAAGCATACGCCCAAATGCTTTTTTGATGTTCCTTCAGCAAGTTGAAGACCCTCAGCTAAATTATTGGATGTATACATCACCATTCCCGGTTGGTCTGTTTGAATGGAAAGCACTCTGCCACTCTGTTCATCTTTTACTTTCACTTTTTGCGCAAGTCCTTTATCATAAATATAATAATGATCATATCCATTTCCGGCTATATCATTTTGAGGGTGTGTACTACTCATGCCATCCTTCAATTTTCGACCACTTCTAAAGTCAAAAGGTGTATTCTCAACATCCAAAATTGTACCGGTCGGAATTAAATCTTCATCAAGCTCCAGAAAGTGATGACTGTCCATTCTCACTTGGTGATTTTCAATCGTTTCCTTCAAATTCCCACTTAAGTTAAAATAGGAGTGATTGGTTAAGGTGAGTGGAGTTGTGTGATTTGTATTTGCCCGGTAGTCGATGATGAACTCATTATTATTGGTTAAGGTGTAGAATAATTCTATTTGAACCTCACCTGGATATCCACCTTCTCCATCCTTACTCATATGATGCAGTTTAACTCCTGCCCCCCCCTCTTCTTCAAACAGTTCAGAATCCCATACCACCTGGTTTAGACCGTAAGAACCCCCATGTAAATGATGAGGTCCGTCATTTGCTTCTAAATCATAAGATTGACCATTTAATTCAAAGCCTGCATGCTTGATTCTTCCAGCAACCCTTCCGATTACAGCACCAAGGAAATTAGTATCTTTTTCGTAATCCTTCACATTTTTATAGCCTAGTACTACATTTTCTAGGTTTCCTTCTCTATCAGGTACCAAAATCTTTGTAATGATTCCTCCATAATTAAGTACATGGACTTCCATGCCAAAATCATTTTTCAGAATATAGCTAGTCCAATTTTCTGCAACCCGATTTGTATAAATCTCCATAAGAAAATCACTACCTCTATAAATAATTTTTACACCACTTGGACCTTTAATGAGTAATCAGAAGGTTGCCCCAGCGTGACAACCTCACGTGATTTACTCTTTTTCTCTGTAAATAAAATAATCAAACTCAGCAGGACAATCCCTTCCAGAAGTATCCTGACATTGCATTCCAACAAATGCTCCTGTAAAGAATCCCCCACCTCGAATGTAATCATCTGATAACTTATACGAATAGAAATCGATTGGAATTAATGTCCAATTTTCGCCATCAAAGGAATAAGAGTAACGATAGATGTTTGTTTCAACCTCAACTCGGAGATAAACATACTTAACAGAATCAGGAATATTGATTTCCTTCCCCTTTAACGGCTGGTCAAACGTAAAGTTATCGCATGTCGTCAGGTTTAGAATTCTTCCCTTTTCTTCATCCCAGGTAATTTGAAGCGCAGTCCAATTTTCCGTATTGTAATAATTTACCAGACCCGCCGCTTGCTGGAACGACTCTGGCTGAAATGACACTTTTGTTTCAGCCATAAAGTTAAAATGCTGCCAGCGTCTTGCTACAAAGGCCTGCTTAAATTTTGAAGTTAATGAATCTTTTCCATATAGGCGAAGATGCCCGGGGTTATCTGTTAAAGATAACGTGTCGTCTTCCAGCGGGATGCGCAAGGTTTGGAAATGAGAATTTAACACCTTTTGATTGAAATCATCTTTTTCCGGGTAATCTCTCTCCCATTTGACTTCTTCAATATTGGGGCCATCTATTTGTTGAGCAGGCTGATTACCACCGACAACATAAGGCCAGCCCTCTTTCCATTCTAATCTTTGAATCGCGGTTTCACGGCCAAGAGGACAATATCCCCGTGGATCAAGTAATGGCTGTCCTTCTTGAGGCAATGGCCGCCCCGTTAAATGAACTAAAAACCATTCATCAGTATGTGTTTTTACAATTGAAGCATGTCCTGCCTTTTGTAATGGGTTTCGCGGATAAGGCCAGGATGTTATTAATGGGTTGTCCGGATGAACCTCATAAGGGCCTTTTAGATGTCTGGACCTTGCTATGGTAGCCGCATGTTCAAATCGAGTTCCTCCTTCTGCTGTTAATAAATAGTAATAGCCATCTATTTTATAGAGATGTGGGGCTTCTGTTAGTTTAATATCTGTACCTTTAAAAATAACTTCAGGTTTTCCTATCAATCTTCCTTGATTATGATTGTATTCCTGTAGGACAATTCCATAAAAATTATGGTTACCTACTCGGGGATCCCAAAGCATATTTACTAAATACTTCCTTCCATCATCATCATGGAACAAAGACGGATCGAAACCGGAACTATTTAAATAAATCGGTTCAGACCATTCTCCGTCGATTTGATCGCATGTTACTAAATAGTTATGGGCATCCTTCCATTGTCCTTCTGTTACTTTTACATCGGTATAAATTAACCAAAATCGTCCATCATGATAGGATAATTGTGGAGCCCAAATTCCACCTGAATCAGGATTACCGCTCATGTTTAATTGACTTAAACGATTTAAAGGTCTTGCAATAAGACGCCAATTTTTTAAATCTTTTGAGTGATAAATCCCCACGCCAGGAAACCATTCAAATGTGGATACAGCTATATAATAATCATCCCCTGCACGACAAATACTTGGATCAGGATTAAAACCCGTTAAAATTGGATTTGTTATTGTTGTCATATCAATCAACCTCCTTACAATTTTGCATACTTTACCCCAATTCTCATAAATCTCATTTTGCAAAATTATCCTTCTATCAATTATTTTAACAAACTCTTAGAACGATCATCACCAATTCTCCCGAGCTGAATTTCATCTTTTATTTGAGGAAGGTACTTTTCATATTTTAATAGGGCCATTGTGATTAACATGAGAATTACCATAGCAAGTGGAAAATAAATCAACATGGTTTTCATAGCAAATATGGCACCACCTGATTGAGAAGATGCGCTAGCCATATATCCGCCAAATTGTAACGACCAGCCAACTAGAGCAGAAGTAATCCCTTGTCCAATTTTCATCCCTGCACTAGTTAAACTAAATACAGAACCTTGAACTGGAACTCCTGTTTTCCAATATACTAAGTCCCCAACATCAGCAACAATAGCACTAAGAGCAGCCTGCAATGGAACTAAACCGATTGCATTAACGACCAAACCAATGATTAATAAAGTCAGGTTTTCAGAAAAAATCGTCATAATCGCATAGGCAACAATCGATATAGCCAAACCTGTATTAACACTCTTTTTTACTCCAAATTTTGCAGCCAATTTTGGAGCTAAGAATAACCCAATTACCATTGGTAACAAGGCTGCCATACTTAACAAGCCCATCACGTCTTCATTTCCAAAAATATATGTAGCATAATAAACACGTATACCGTTTTCTGTCTGTCTTAAGTACCATAGAAGGTATAATACCAACGCTAAAATAAAATACTTATCGGTAAATAGTACTTTCAAAATCGGACCAAAAGACGTTTTTTGTCCCTCGTACTTCTTTTTCGCAATATTTCTTTCCTTAACATACCAGCCTGTAATCATTAATGGAACAGCACATAATAAAGCATAGATAGCAGAAGTAGCTGTCCAGCCTTTTTGGCCACCACCAAAGGCATCTACTATATAAGTTGTAAATGTAGTAATTGATAACACGGCAACGTTAGCAAAAATAAAGCGAATACTACCTAATGAAACACGATCTTTTTTAACATTTGTCATAAATGAAGTGAGCGAGGAATAAGCTACATTATTTGCCGTGTAAAATATAGATGAAATAAGAAAATAAACGAGAAAAATATAGATGATTTTCCCTGTTTGACCTAACGAACTTGGGACATTAAATAGAGCAAACGTTAAAAAACCTAAAATAGGGGCTGTCCAAAAAACCCACGGTCTTGCTTTCCCCATCTTGGAATTGGTATTATCAATAACTGTCCCCATAAATAAATCTGTGAATCCATCTGAGATACGAGCAATTAAAATAATGGTTCCAATAATCCCCGCTGCTATCCCGACTGTATCCGTCATATAAATGGTTATAAAAGATGCAATAAACGTCCAGGAATAGTTCGCACCAAAATCCCCTAAACCAAACGTAAGCTTCTCGCTCATATGTAGTTTTTGATTGGGTATAGTTCTCGTATTATTTACTTCCTGTTGGGCTGTTTCCAACCTCCCCACCTCCTTATTTATCTCACCATCAAGATGAAGCCAATCATATTTATTTATTTTTAACAAAGGATGTAACCCCTTACAATCAAATGAAAAGTTAGCCATTTGTCATTGACTTCCAAATCATAAGTCGAGTCACTCCATTTAAAGCTCGCCTGCTTTATTCTTCCTGAAACATAAGAGAGGATAATAGTATCCTCTCTTCTTTCAGTCAATAATTACTTTACATATTAGAAATATATTGAGTGTCCGAATTTTTGTGATCCTCTTTTTTCCACAAACTCTCTAATTGTTCTAGTGATTTTCCTTTTGTTTCAGGAACCATCTTCCATACAAAGAGTACAGAAATAACACTCATTAAGCCATAAAATCCATAAGTTAATCCCCCACTAATATCAATCATTGCAGGATATGTCGATGAGATAAAAAAGTTTGCTGCCCATTGCGCCGCAACTGCTATGGCCATAGCTTGTCCTCGTATTTTATTTGGGAAGATTTCAGATAGTAATACCCAGCATACGGGACCCCAGGACATCATAAAAGAAGCTGTGTAAAGTACAATGAAAATCAATGTCCATATTCCAAAAATTTCATTCTGAGCTAATATTGCAACACCAAACATTCCAATGGCCATTCCAATTGAACCAATTATTAAAAGTGGTTTACGTCCCCATTTGTCAACTTTCTGAATCGCAATTATGGTAAATCCGACATTTACAACACCCATAATAACCGTTTGAAGCATTGAGGCATTAGCGCCTGCACCCATACTTTCAAAAATGCGTGGTGCATAATATAAGGCTACATTAATACCAACGAATTGTTGGAATACAGATAATAACACACCCACTATAACTACAGTTTTTCCGAAAGCAAATAGTTTTCCACTCGTTTTTTGGGCATTTAATGATGCGGTAATATCAGATAAAACCTCTTTTGCTTTTTCCTTGGATCCATTAATTTTTGCCAGGATATTAAAGGCTTGATCTTTTTTGTTTTTCAATACTAAATATCTTGGTGTTTCAGGAACATAAAATAATAATATAAAAAATAACAATGCTGGTATAGCTTCTGAAGCAAACATAAATCTCCAGCCAAATTGATTAATCCATGTAGGTGGTTGGCCATTTGCTATACCCCAATTCACAAAATAAACGACTAATTGTCCAAAAATGACAGCAAATTGGTACCATGATACTAACTTTCCACGTGTTTCCTGAGGTGAAATTTCACCAATATAAGTTGGTGAAATGGCAGAAGCTATACCGACGCCTACTCCACCTAATATTCTATAAAAGTTAAACATAATCAATAGACCCATTGTTGGTTCATTAAAGTCAAAAAATAGAAATTCTGGATAAGCAGATCCTAAAGCTGAAAGTAAAAATAATAATGCAGCTAATATCAGGGAATTCTTTCGTCCTATGTTGTTTGAAAAGAATCCAGAAATTAAACCTCCTATAATACAGCCTATTAAAGCACTAGAAACTGTTAATCCATGAATAAATGAGCCTAAGCCCAGACTTTCTATTAAGTAAACTTCTACTGATTGCTCGGCACCAGAAATAACAGCTGTATCATAACCAAATAACAATCCTCCTAAAGTTGCAATTAACGCTATAGCAAAGACGTATAAATGATTCTTTTTAGTGTTCATATATTTGGTAAGAGCCTGTCATATTACTTAATAAGCTCCTACTCCCTCCTCCCTTCTGATGAAACGGATACACATTAAAACGCTTTCTTTTTAACAAAAATAAAATCATTATTAATAGGGGTTGTACGAACAGGCATACTGAATGTTACCTGTTCATACTTAAATATAAATTTTAAACCCTGAAATTCATTAAGCTCTTATTTATTGTTGCAGTTGTGTCATAGATTTGTTTATACAACGTAAATAATACTTGATATTTCTTAACATTCTCTTTGATAGGTTCATATATTTTTTCTTTTTGTAAAAAGGCTTCCGTACATTTCTCAAGCGATTCAAACCACCCACAACCATATGCAGCTATCATTGCAGCCCCCATACCAGGACCTTGCTCATTTGATAATTTAATGATTTTAGCATTGAAAATATCAGCTTGCATTTGAAGCCAGGTGTCATTTTTTGCTCCTCCGCCAATCGATATGATACTCTCAATTTGTTTTCCTTGATTACGGAAGATTTCGACAGATTCATTTAATGAAAATGTAATCCCTTCCAAAACAGCACGTACTAAATGCCTTTGTTCGTGGGAACTATCCAATCCGATAAAACTGCCTCGAATCGATGAATCAAAATGCGGAGTTCGCTCCCCTGCAATATAAGGAGTAAATAACAATCCATTTGCTCCTGGTGGAACCGAATCGACCTCTTTTACGAATTGATCAAAAGATTGATCCTTTGCTAAAACATCTTTAAGCCAATTTAGACTGAAACCCGCTCCCAGTGTGACCCCCATCGTATAATAGGCGTTAGGGGCACCATGATTAAAATAATGAACTTTTCCTTGAAACTCTTTATCCCCTCGATTTTCGTAGGCTAGCACAACCCCAGATGTTCCAATACTCGCTAGTGTATGTCCATCTTTTAAAATGCCTGATCCTATCGCGCCACAGGCGTTATCCGCTCCACCCGCAAATACACGGGTGGAAGCAGACAATCCAGTTTCTCTTGCAACTTCAGAAGATAGTGTTCCTACTTCATCATGTGAGGCAACAAGTGGCGGACAGATATCCTCATTAATATCCAGTAAACGACAAATCTCTTTACTCCACTTTTTTTGTGTGACATCCAGCAGGAGTGTTCCAGCGGCATCTGAGTATTCCATATTTAACGATTCCGTTAGCTTTAGGCGAACATAATCTTTCGGTAATAGAAATGTATCTACTTTCTGATAGATATCAGGTTCATGTTTTTTGACCCACAAAAGCTTCGGTAAAGTAAACCCTTCCAAAGCAAGATTTTTCGTAATCTCCAGTAATCGATCTTTTCCGACTTCATCATAAATTTGTTGACACTCTTCTGTTGTTCGTGTGTCATTCCATAAAATAGCGTTACGGAGAACCTTTTGATGTTCATCGAGCAAGACTAAGCTGTGCATTTGACCGGAAAAACTAATTCCTTCTATGTCTTCTGGATCCCCTTCAAATCCATTCATAACGTCTGTTAGCCCTGCTATCGTCTGATGAACCCAGTCTTCTGGATTTTGTTCACTAAAGCCGGTTTTTTCCTGAATTAATGAATATTCTTTTGAAACCTCCTGCGTTACTTGACCTTGTTGATTGATTAACAGGACTTTGACCGCACTTGTTCCTAAATCGACACCGATTACATATTTCATGTGAATTCCTCTCCTAAACTGAAATCTACTTATTTTGAGCATAGGCTGTTAACAAATATTGATTAATCGTAGCTTTAATTTTTTCTAACTGACCTGACTTATGGTGAATTTCTGTTAACCCTAGTGCATGTTCTTCCAGCTTATGAAAGTCTGTCTTTCCTTCCATAATATCCAGACCAATTCCTTCTGTATAGCTGTCATAACGATCTTGAACAACATTTTCCAACACTTGATCATCAAGTAGGTTTTGAGCGACTTTTAAGCCAACAGCAAAACTATCCATTCCGGCTATATGTGCGTGAAATAAGTCCTCTGGCTTAAAGGAGCCTCTTCTTACTTTAGCGTCAAAGTTTAGACCACCTTTTCCAAGTCCGCCATTTTTAACGATTTCATACATAGCGAGAGTAGTCGAATAGAGGTCTGTCGGAAATTCATCCGTATCCCATCCAAGTAACGGATGTCCCTGATTAGCGTCTACTGAACCCAGCATATTTACAGCACGTGCATAATGTAGTTCGTGCTCAAACGTGTGACCTGCTAACGTGGCATGGTTTGCTTCTATATTAAATTTAATATAGTCTTGTAAATCATAATGTTGTAAGAATGCATAACCACTTGCCACATCAAAATCATATTGGTGGCTTGTTGGCTCTTTTGGCTTAGGTTCAATTAAAAACTGACCATCAAAGCCGATTTCTTTGGCATACTCGACCGCCATATGATAGAAGCGACCCAAGTTATCTAATTCCAGTTTCATATCTGTATTAAGAAGGGTTTCATATCCTTCACGTCCACCCCAGAATACGTAATTTTGTCCACCTAACTCTTTACCAATTTCTAACCCTTTTTTTACTTTAGCTGCCGCATTAGCGTAAACATCCGCATTATTGGCCGAAGCTGCGCCATGAAGAAAACGCGGATTGGTAAAGTTATTTGCCGTATTCCAAAGGAGTTTTGTTTTGGAATCTTTCATATAATCTTTGATCATTGCAACAATCGTATCTAAATTTTGATTGGTTTCTCTTAAACTATTTCCTTCAGGTGCAATATCTACATCATGGAAGCAGAAAAACGGTACATTTAGTTTTTCAAAAAATTCAAAAGCTGCCTCAACACGTGCTTTTGCTAAATCCATTCCTTCATATTTATCCCAAGGGCGTTCTGCTGTTCCTGTTCCAAATGGATCGGATAAATCCTCCGTAAAAGTATGCCAATAGGCTACGGCGAAACGTAAATAGTCTTCCATTGTTTTGCCACCAATTTTTTCCTCAGGATTATAAAACTTAAATGCATATGGATTGGTTGACCCAGGTCTTTCATATTTAATGCTTTGAATGTTTGGAAAGAAACTCATCGTTCATATCTCCTCTCTATTTATGAAACTAATAGATCAATCTTTGTTTATCTTTTAAACTAAGTTTAACCGTAACTGAAAACGTTGTCAATCATTCATAGTTAAAAAATTATAAAATTTCCTCATTTCTATCGTTTGTTGACACGTTTTCTGACCTGAAGAACTATATATATAGCTCTATTAATTTATTTATTAAACAAAGTTTTGCTATTTTAGTACAATACAATCAATTTTTTGTGGTAAAATGAAGGAAATACCTACGATTGAGGAGATAAGGCATGCAAAAATTAAAAACCGGTGATCAAAATCTTGTAAAGCAGATGAATAAGTCGATTGTTTTTCATACGATCCAAAAAAAAGGTCCTATTTCACGGGCTCAAATATCAAAATTAACAGGTTTGAATAAAGCAACGGTTTCCACAATGGTCTCAGAAATGATAGATGAATCATTTGTCTATGAAATCGAAGCAACTCAATCGAGTGGAGGCAGAAAACCCGTTATGTTGTACTTTAATAATCATGCCGGCTATTCGATTGGTATCGACTTAGGTGTTAATTATATTTTAGGTCTATTAACAGATTTAAATGGGAATATCATAGAAGAGGTTAGTCAGGATTTAACAACCATTCAATACGGGGATGTGAAACAACAATTATATGCGGTTATTCAAACGTTAATAAACAAAGCTCCAGACAGTCCATATGGGGTTATCGGGATAGGTATTGGTGTTCCAGGTAATATCAATCATGAAGAAACAATCATTCTTGCACCTAATCTCAAGTGGGAACATAAAGACTTAAAAACAGAGGTTCAAAATGAATTCTATATTCCTGTAAAAATTCAAAATGAAGCAAACAGTGGTGCTATTGGAGAGCATATATATGGTGCAGGAAGAAACATTTCAAATTTAATTTACGTTAGTATTGGAATTGGTATTGGTACAGGGATCATTATTCAGGGAAACCTTTATACAGGCACCTCTGGTATATCAGGAGAAATGGGACACTTTACGATTGATGCAAATGGACGGAAATGTCGCTGTGGTAATAATGGCTGCTGGGAATTATATGCATCTGAAAATGCCCTTTTAGAGCACGCAAAAAAACAAAAGGTATTAGAAGAAACCAATGCAATCACGCTAAAACAATTAAGCACAGAAGCTCAAATGGGGAATAAAAAAGTGCTACAGGTTCTACACACGTTAGGAGAGAATATAGGAATTGGCTTAACCAATATCATTAATACGTTCAATCCGCAAATGATTATCATTGGAAATCGACTATCACAATTTAGCAGTTGGATTTCCAACCCTATTCACAATGTTTTAGATGAACGATTGTCTTACTATCATAAGGAAAATACGGATATCAACTTTTCTATACTTGGTAAGCATTCCATTGCACTAGGAGCTGCATCGATTTCCATTTCACATTTTTTCAAGGAAAACAAATTAGAAAACGAATAATATTGTAAAAAAGCCTGTCAACCACAAGGAGAGCATATAAGTCTTATAAACTCACGCTTAGATTAACAGGCTTTTTATCGTTTCTGTCAATTGTTATGTCCACGAAACAATAAATTCAGCATCCCCATTCAATTCATACTCCACAACACCGCTTGGCAGAATAAAATGAGTACCTTTGTTCAATTCATAGGTTTTTCCATTCATCATCATTTCAGCATCTCCTTCAACTACACTGACCTGTAAAAAATCTTTATCCTGTTTTTGCATAGATCTGCCCTTTAACTGCCAATGAGAAACCGTAAAATATTGGGCTTCTACAAGCTTGGTCATCGTTATATCATCAATCAGAGCTTGTTCTGGTGTTGGATTCACAGGTTGATGAGGCACTGTTGTCACTTGTTTAGCTCTGTCTAAATGAAGTTCACGTTTGTTCCCTTGTGCATCTGTTCGATCATAATCATATACACGATAGGTAATATCAGAGCTCTGTTGAGTCTCTAAAATAACAATTCCTTTCCCAATAGCATGAAGAGTGCCGCTTGGAACATAAATAAAATCACCTTTTTTTACTTTAACGCGTTGTAAAAATTCGTCCCACATCCCTTCATCCATCATTTGTTCCATTTGTTCACGAGTTTCTGCATGATGACCAAAAACAATCTCACTTTCCTCTTCAGCGCTTAGAACATACCAGCACTCGGTTTTACCGTAAGGCTGTCCTTCAACTTCACGAGCAAAGTTATCATCAGGATGAACTTGTACAGATAAATCTGCATTTGCATCTAAAATTTTGACTAAGAGAGGATAAGCCTCGTCATTGTCTTCTCTTTTCTGAAAGAGTTCTCCATGCCCCTCCCATGCTTCTTTTAAAGTTTTTCCTTGTAAAGGACCATTTTGAATCACACTAGGGCCGTTTGGATGAGCAGAAATCACCCAGGCCTCACCTGTTTGTTCACTTGGAATATTATAACCATATTCTGTTCTAAGTTTTTGTCCACCCCAGATTCTTTCCTGAAAAACGGGCTGTAAAAAGATAGGTTCCTTGTACATGGCAACTGCCTCCAATATCATTTATAGCATTTTTGTTGATCCTGGAACGGTAAAAAAGAGAGCGAAATCGCTCCCTTTTCGTTACCTTCATTCTAGCATAATCTTCAATTAAATCGTATCCAGTAACTTGTAAACTTCTTCTTTGGAATTGGCGTTTAACAGCTGTTCTCTAAATCCTTCATCCATGAGGCGACGTGAAAGCATCTGAAGGATTTTAAGATGTGCATCTCCGGCACTTTCTTCAGGTACAGCAATCATAAAGATAAGCTTGGCATCTGTACCATCAACACTTTGCCAATCGACACCACTGCGATTGATTCCAAAGACAACAGAAGGCTGTTTGACAGTGGATGATTTGCCATGGGGAATGGCAATATTCATACCAAGACCAGTTGAACCTTCTTCTTCACGTGACTTAATAGCTTGCTTAAACTCACTTGCAGAAGAAATGCGATTTTCTTTATTTAATGTTTGAATGAGTTCATCAATCACTTCATCTTTAGTTGATCCAGTAAGTTCTGGAATAATAAGATCTTGATTCGTAATATCCGTTAGTTTGTTTACCTCGATTTCTTTAGCTTCTTCCTTTGGTACACTTTTCTCTACTTTACTGTCTGCTTTATTTCGATCTACATTTTCAGATTCAGAAACTCCACCTGCAGGCACAGCTGCTGGTGATACGTCCTTTTTCAGAAGGTTAACCAGAAATGCTGTTACGACCGTTCCAACGATGGCAGCGATAAAGAACATTAACACATGATCAACTGCTCCTAAAACGGCAACGATTGGCCCACCGTGTGCCACACGATCTCCTACCTGGCCAATCATGGCAATAACGGCGCCTGTCATAGAACCAACCATGATACTTGGAATCACACGTAAAGGATCCTGAGCTGCGAACGGAATTGCTCCTTCCGTAATTCCAAATAATCCCATCGTAAAGGAAGCTTTTCCCGTTTCACGTTCGGCACGCTGAAATTTTCTCTTATTCATAAAGGTTGCAAGACCCATACCTAGAGGCGGTATACAGATAGCAACCGCAATGGGTCCCATAATTTCATAGTTTCCTTCAGCAATCATAGCTGAGCCAAATAAGAAGGCAACCTTATTAAATGGTCCACCCATATCGACAGCAATCATCGCTCCAAGAATAAGCACTAAAAGAATGGAGCTTGCTCCCTGCATTCCTTCCAGCCATTGCGTTAATCCTTCGAATAGACTTGCAACTGGAGAACCGATAACAAAAATAAATAGCATACCAACAATAAATGTAGCAATAATTGGGATGAAAATAATCGGCATCACAGGCTGAACCGCTTGTGGTACTTTAATTTTCTTAATAGCTTGTGTGATATAACCAGCCAAAAAACCAGCAATGATTCCGCCAATAAAACCAGCGCCTGCTTCACTATCGTAAAAGCTGCCATTATTGGCAATATATCCACCAATCATACCTGGTGCAAGACCAGGACGATGCGCAATACTTACCGAAATAAAACCAGCTAATATTGGAACCATAAAGCTAAAGGCTGCTCCACCAATCGCATTGATTTGAAACCAGAAGGAATCTTCAGGAATGACAATACCGCCTTCCGTTTGCTCTCCCCCAATGGCTAAAGCAATCGCAATTAGTAATCCGCCGATTACGATAAAGGGAATCATGTAAGAAACTCCATTCATCAGATGACGATAGATTGGATTTTCTTTCTCCTTTTTCTTTTGCTTTTCTTCATCTGCCTTAGCTTGTACATCTGGTTTGTAAACCGAGACATTTCCCTTTTGAATGCGGTTAATTAATTGTTCAGGCTCACGAATTCCCTCCTGTACACCTACAACAACTAATTTCTTTCCGGCAAAACGTTCCTTAGATACTTCTTTATCACTTGCAATAATAATACCGTCAGCTTGTTCGATATCCTGTTCTGTTAATTCATTTTCTACACCAATGGATCCCTGTGTCTCAACCTTGATATCAATACCCATTTCTTCTCCGGCTTTTTGTAAGTTTTCTGCAGCCATATACGTATGGGCAATACCAACTGGACAGGCAGTCACCGCTAGTATTTTCATTGGTTTCCCTCCTCATAAGCTTGTTACTTTACTGTCTACATTCATTATAAAGCGCTTTTATATAAAAAAATAATATATTTTTACCAGAGTTCCGGCAAAAATATATTATTTCGAAAATAAATGGATAATGTCTGATTTACTGTGATCTTTTCTCAGCTTTTCTCTTATTTCGGGACTTTCACTAATGCTCGATATGGTTTGCATAAGAGAGCGTAAATGCCTTTGATCCTGTTTCCCTATGGCCATTAAGAAGACTATCGATACCTTTTCTGTTCCCCATTCGATTGGTTCCTTAAGAGTGGCAATGCCTACAACAGATTTTTTTACAAGTTCCGGCTGGGCATGTGGAAGTGCTACTCCTCCTCCAATCGAAGTTGGTGATGTTTTCTCACGTAAAAGAATTTTATGGATAATTTTACGTGCCTTTACGAATAACCATTTGCTGATGTCACTCAACTAATCCTTCCACTTCAAGGAAATCTCTAGCCACACTTTCAGCACTCTCCCCTTCAACATTGACACGATAATTCATTTCACGCATTTGATCATCACTTATCATACCACCGAGTTTATTTAGAGCCTGTTTAATTCCAGGGTACTTTTCAGCCGTTTCTGCCCGCAGTAGTGGTGCTCCCTGATAAGGGGGGAATAAATGCTTATCATCTTCTAAAACCTTCAAATGATATTGCCGAATTTCACTATCAGTAGAATAGGCGTCAACCAATTGTATGTCACCAGATTTAATTGCATTGTAGCGAAGCTTAGGCTCCATTGTGATAACCTCTCCAAAGTCCATTCCATATAACTCCTGGATACCTGCATAACCATCCTGTCGATCATTAAATTCCAGGGTGAATCCGGCTGTAATTTCATCTTCAATCGGTTTTAAATCCGAAATCGTTTCAAGCCCCTTATCCTGTGCCAACTCATCAGGAATAGCCAAAGCATATGTGTTGTTGTAAGCCATAGGCTCAAGAAGGATCATATCAAACTGTTCCTTCAAGCCATCCTTTGCCTGCTCATACACATCACGCTCTTTTGTACTAACCGCCTGTTCATTTAAAAATTGTACAATTGCTGTCCCTGTAAATTCCGGATAAATATCAATTTCACCAGTTTTCAAAGCGTTAAACACAAAAGAGGTTTTGCCTAATCCCGGCTCCAGTTCAACATGTAAATCTGTTTCTTCTTCAATAAGCTGTTTATACATTTGAATTAAAATTTCCGGCTCAGATCCAAGCTTCCCGCCGATAACAATGGTCTCCTGCTCACCCTTTAACATAAACGGTGTCACAATAAACAATACAGCTACAACCACTAATACACCGGTGGTCATGAAAATTTTCCGGAATGATAACTTCTCCATTTTCCGTAATAAAACATCAAATAAAATCGCTAAAAGTGCAGCCGGTATCGCACCTAAAACAATGAGATTGGAATCATTTCGATCAATACCAAGGAGAATAATATCCCCTAATCCGCCTGCACCAATTAATGCAGCAAGTGTAGCGGTTCCCACAATTAAGACCATAGCTGTTCGGATACCTGCCATAATAACAGGCATCGCCAGGGGAAGCTCTACCTTTCGTAATTTTTTTATTGAATTCATGCCCATCGCTGTTGCTGCTTCAACAAGCGAAGGATCAATGTCTTTTATACCTGTAAACGTATTTCGTAATATTGGAAGTAATGCATAGGCGACAAGCGCAATAATCGCAGGAATTTTCCCAATCCCCACAAGAGGAATGAGTAAGCCGAGTAAAGCTAACGAAGGGATCGTCTGTAATACAGCAGTTACCCCAATGATTGATTCTGCTATTCTTTCTTTACGCGTTAAGTATACTCCAAGCGGAACAGCAATGATTACGGCAAAAAATAACGAAATAAAGGATATTTGCAGATGTTCAATAAATGCCCGTATAAGCTCTCCTTGTCTCTCTTGAAAAACATTAATCCATTGCTCCATGCTTTTGCCCTCTTTCTTTACCCTGATTTGCTAAATATCCAAGAACCTGCTCACGATTAATGGTTCCTATGATGTTCCCATCCTTTTCTACCGGCAAGTTATCCTGCTCTGATAAGTGTTCAATGACTTGCTGCAACGTTGTTGAAGCTGGCAAAGGCCGTGTTTTACCCTCAATTTGTTCGGGCTGATTAAGATGTATCAGCTTCTCAAGATCCACCTTCTGATTCTGCAAAGGGTGTTTTGTACCGACAAAATCCTGGACAAATTCGTTAGCTGGACGTTTAAGGAGATCATAAGGTGTACCTATTTGCTCTACTTTCCCATCACGCATCACACAAATACGATCTCCAAGCTTTAAAGCCTCCTGCATATCATGGGTGACAAAAACAACGGTCTTTTTAATGTTTTGCTGAAGGTCCAAAATATCATCCTGCAATTTCTCTCTTGTTATCGGATCAACTGCACTGAAAGGCTCGTCCATCAAAATCAGATCAGGATCTGCTGCTAGTGCCCGAATGACCCCAACTCGCTGCTGTTCACCACCTGAGAGTTCGCTTGGTTTTCGGTTTCGGTAAGTGTCCGGAGCTAACCCTGCCATCTGCAATAATTCATCAATGCGATGCTGAATTTTCTCCTGATCCCATTTTTTCAAATCCGGTACAATGGCAATATTTTCACTAATTGTCATATGAGGAAACAAAGCTATTTGTTGTAAAACATAACCTATATTCCACCGTAATTCATGGATATCATAATCACTTATTTTTTTATCCTGAATGCGTATTGTCCCTTCTGTTAAGGGAATGAGACGATTAATCATTTTAAGGGTTGTGGTCTTGCCTGAACCACTAGGACCGATAATGACAAAAAATTCCCCATCCTCAACGTCTATATTGACATTTTTCACTGCACGTGTCCCATCAGGATAGGTCTTGCTTACATTCTGAAAGGTAATCATGTTTTTACTCCTTACTTCAATAGATTGTTATTGGCTACTTCTATGATGCTAATAAATGCCATTTATATTCATTGTTAACAAGTTCATTGAAGAAGTCAAAAAGAAGGCCTGACTAATGATAAGTCAGACCCTGAATAAGAATATCTATTATTCTCCTGTTTCCGCAAAACGCTTAATTCGTTCTCCTATCTTATCTCTAACACGTTGGAAGACCTGCCACTTCTCCTCTTCTGTTCCTTCTGCTTTTGCTGGATCATCAAATCCCCAATGCTCTCTTTTAACCTGTGGAGGTGTCATTGGACAGCGGTCATTGGCATCTCCACATAGTGTGACGACCATGTCTGCCTTATTTAAAAGCTTAGGATCAATCGTTTCTGATTGTTGACCAGAAATATCAATATCCACTTCCTTCATTGCCTTTACTGCATTAGGATTAAGACCGTGCGCTTCAATCCCCGCACTTTTTACCTTCCATTCATCACCAAGATGCTCCTTAGCCCAGCCTTCAGCCATCTGACTTCTGCAGGAATTCCCCGTACATAAGAAATAAATCGTTTTTTTCGACATAGAGTTCAGCTCCTTTGGGGGTGGTGCCTGTCACCACCCGAATAATCTTGTTTCACAAAATGTTTCACAGAGGTTTAAAAAATCAATAATGTAATGTATAGCCCTAATAACGTAATAAATAAAATAGGAATGGTTAATAGGATTCCTGTTTTAAAATAAGTTCCCCATGATATTTTCACACCTTTTTGCGACAGGACATGAAGCCAAAGTAAGGTGGCCAATGAACCAATAGGGGTAATTTTTGGTCCTAAATCGGAACCAATAACATTAGCATATACGAGGGCTTCTCGCATCACTCCTGATGTACTTGTTTCAGCAATCGCCAATGCGTCAATCATCACAGTTGGCATGTTGTTCATGATGGAAGAAAGAATAGCAGCAAGATATCCCATCACAACCGTTGCAACAAATAATCCCTGTTCAGCGCTCGCCTGAATCAGACTGGCTAACAAATCTGTCAGCCCGGCATTTCGCAGTCCATAAACTACTACATACATTCCTATTGAGAAAAAGACAATATCCCAGGGGGCTCCTTTTACAACAGTTTTTGTATTGACCGCCTGACTATTCTTTGCCATCCATAGAAAGACGATAGCAATGGTACCTGCGACAATGGAGACAGGTAAATGGATAAATTCACTTACAAAATATCCTGCAAGTAGAATGCCCAGGATATACCATGAAATTCGGAATAATTTCTCATCCTGAATCGCTTCCCTTGGTTCTTTTAACTGAGACCAATCATAACCTCTCGGAATACTTTTTCGAAAATAAATAAATAAGACCACTATAGTTGCCACTAATGAGAATAAGTTTGGAATAATCATCCTTGAAGCATACTCAGCAAATCCAATATCAAAAAAGTCTGCGGAAACTATGTTGACAAGGTTACTTACGACTAGTGGCAGTGACGTCGTATCCGCAATAAAACCACTTGCCATAATAAAGGGAAAAATCATTTTCTCTTTAAAATTTAAATTCCTTACCATGGCCAATACTATTGGAGTTAATATGAGTGCTGCACCATCATTGGCAAAAAAGGCCGCAACAAGGGCACCTAAAATACTCACATAAACAAACATCAGGACACCATGACCTTTGGCCGCTCTCGCCATATGTAAGGCTGCCCACTCAAAAAATCCGATTTCATCAAGAATCAATGAAATTAAAATAATAGCTACAAAGGCTAGTGTGGCATTCCAGACAATCTCCGTAACTTCAATCACATCCTGAAAACCAACAACACCAACCAATAACGCAATAATCGCTCCACCAATCGCTGACCAGCCAATGGATAATCCCTTAGGCTGCCATATAACTAAAATTAAAGTTGCCAAAAATATGATAATAGCTAATACTACAGACAATGACAAAACATAATACCTCCCACTAACAACAAGCTATTCTTCCCCCGTTTTTCTCCAGCTCTTTTAATTTTTCGCCTTGATCAGGCAAAGTTTGAAGAATTTGTCTTACAAATGGATAAAGTTCACTTACCTGATTTAAAGAATAAAAAATCCATTGACCTTTTCGTTCTTCTTTCACCACCCCGGCATCTCGTAATTTTCGAAGATGCTGGCTTATTGAAGGCTGACTCATTCTAAAGATTTCTACAAATTCACATACACAACAGTCAGTTTCATCCAGAATTTTGACCATGGTTAAACGAGTTTTGTCTCCCAATAACTTGAAAATCATCGCAGCTTTTTCCATATCCATTGCAACTGCTTCCAAAATAAACACCTCCTTTTTTATCCGGATATTACTATATAATAATTTACTTATATATTCAATTAAAAATGCTTTTAAACTATGACTATATTAAAGCTTATTGCTAATTTTCTACCAAGTTGATTGAAGCGGAAGTGAGCGAGAGTCCTGCGAGAAGAGGGCACTGACCAGACGTATGTCCAGGATGCTCCTGAACCGCCCACACAAAGCGAGTGTAATGGGAGAAGAACAACACCTATGTTTAACAGAAACTTAACTATAAAAGTGGAGTGATGCTGCCCTAAAAGAGATCATATAATGACAAGACCTAATCCTATCGAACGTAAACCTTAAACAAAAGAAACTACCTCATTAATACAGGAGGTAGTAAAGCTAGTTTTAGTAAGCACATATCCGTTTTATACTTTGAATTTTGCTACATGATGTTATCAAGCATTTCGGTGAATACTTTGTAATCTTTTGCCCTTAACAACTGTTGAACCATCCATGCGTTATCAATAATACTGCCTAACAATTTATAAACATCCTCTAAATCCTCAGTACTGCCTTCTTTAACACATAGCAAACAGACAAACTGTACAGATTTATCATGCCAGGTTATAGGCTTCTTTAAAGTACATACAGATACGAATGTTTCCCTTGATTGTGGCTTTATTGGATGTGGAATGGCAACTAAGTTTCCAAAAGAAGTAGGTGCAATATTTTCCCGTTCATAGACCAATTCTAAGAAGTTGTTATCAACCAATCCTCTTTTTTCCAGGTTGCTGGTTAAGTGTTCAAGGGTTTCTTCCTTTGAATTAAATGACTGCTGCAAGAACATCAAATCTTGACGGAATAAAAATGAGATGCTTTTATGATTATCGATTACAAAGCTTCGAATCCTGCCCAAATCATTATCACCTAATATAGCATTCACTTCAATTACTGGAACAGGTAATTGCTCTGATATCGGAATGGAGCTGACAATAAAATCAATATGATTTAAATCAAACTTATTAAGCTTATAATATTCTGTCGTTCCTACCACTTCTACATCTTTGTAAAATTGTGTTTTCAATTTATAGTAAATTAATTGGGCCGTACCATAACCGGATGCACAAACGATTAAACATCGTTTAGGCCCTGATTTTAGTCTTTTCCTTTCCATTGCCGCACCAATATGAAGAGCAATATACCCTACTTCATTTTCATCCATTTTTATATTTATCTCATCCTCAATCGAAAGACTAAAAACTAATCCAGCTTCAAAAGCTAATGGATAATTCTTCTTAATATCCTCCAGCATCGGATTTCGAATATTCATTCCATACTTATATCGATTAATAGCAGGCTTTAAATGCAGTTGCAGGCCCATGAATAACTCTTCATCATTTTGAATACCTAATTTCAATTCTTTTTCAACTTTCTGAAGCGAAATCTTTAATAAACGATACGTATCATTATCTATTACCTCTCTGGCCTTACCCTCTCCATTCCTATTTTTCTCTAATATCATTTTAGTTCCTAGTAAATGCATCGTGATATATGCAACTTCAGGTTGAGGAAATTTTACATCAAACACTTCTTCCACATCATGTACAATTTCCTGTGCGACTTCAAATTCCTTTTTATTTTTTAAATGCTGGATATCTCCCTGATACAGATCCACTTGAAATCCACTGTGAATACGTTTATAAGCAATAGCTATATGAATGAGCAGATTATGGATTGCAATGTCAGATAGTGTGATGTGGTGATTATTCAACTTCTTCAAAATGATTTTTAGAATAGTGTCTAATATTTTTTGTGAAAATGCTGAATCGTAAATCTCATGTAACTCATTCGCTTCATCAGTATGATCAATCAAATATTCTGACATACAAAAACGTAGCTTAAGCTCAGTTCCTCTAATCTTCAAACCATAATTAGGTCGTGCTTCCCATGTAATATCAAATCTGGCTAATCGATTCTTTACTGCTTTTAAATCATTCTGTATGGTTGATTTGCTTACATATATTTCATCAGCTAAATCCTCTAATTTGATGTATCCCTCACTTAATAACAAACGTTTTATTAAAAATGCTACCCTTTCTTCTGGCGATTTTGGTATGGAGTGTTTGTCAAATGCATCTTCATTCAATTCCTCTTCTATAAATTGAAAAAACTCTTTATTATCCTGGATATTTAATTTATAACCTTGTCCCATTACCGAACTAATTTTTGCCCTGTGTGATGATAGAAGGTCATTCATTTTCTTTATATCATCTCTTATCGTACGTGAGGAAACCTGATTGATATTTGCCAGATAATTTCCTGAAAGGGCCGATTGTGAAGCCAATAATTCACGTAATATCCTTTTCATACGGTAGTTCAACAACGCCTTTTCACCTCAATTATTCGAGAATATTCCTATTTCAAAATAAAAGGGCCTGATTCAAGCCAAGAATCAGAACCCATTACTACTCCATGTCATAGTGATAGTATGCTGCCGATTAACCAAAGCATGTAGAATACATCATAATCAAGCTTGTATAAAAACCCTACCAATCTTAAAATCCATTATTTTTTGATACTTCTTTAATCCAATGAGCACTTTTCTTAAGTGTTCTTTTCTTCGATTCAACATCCATTGAAACAAAACCATATCGGTTTTTATACGCGTTCATCCAGGACCAATTATCCATAAATGACCATAAATGATATCCTTTTGTATTGCAGCCTTCTTCAATTGCTTTATGCAGCCATTTCAAATGTTCTTTAATAAATTCTATACGATAATCGTCCTGAATTTCTCCATCTTTTATAAAACGATGCTCATCCTGAACTCCCATTCCATTCTCCGAGACAAACGATTCGATATTCCCATAGTTTTCTTTTAGATTCATCATGATATCGTAAATACCTTTTTCATAGATTTCCCATCCACGATATTTATTCATTTTTCTACCAGGCATTTCATAGTGATCAAAAAACCAGTCTGGCACAAATGGACTATACGGGTTAGGCAAATGTTCTTTCGCCTTGACTCTTCGTGGCTGATAGTAATTAACGCCTAATATATCCGCCGTATTATTAAGAAGTAATTCACGGTCACCTTTTTGTGTAACCGGCAATTGACCGTGTTCTCTTAAAATTTCTACTAATTCCTGTGGATACTTACCTAATACTGCTGGATATAAGAAACTACGATTGAAAAACAAGTCTGCGATACGTGATGCTCTTAAATCGGCCGGATTTTGACTTCTGGGATAAGAAGGTGTGAGATTTAAAATAATCCCAATTTTCCCATCTATAAAATCTAAAGAATGAAACACTTCGACAGCTTTAGCATGAGCAACAATAGTATGATAAGCCACTTGTGCAGCACGTTTTGCATCTACTACATTGGGATAGTGAAAATCGTATAGGTAACCACCTTCAACAGGAACAATAGGCTCATTAAAGGTAAACCACTTTTTAACACGATCACCAAATAAACGGAAGCATTTTTCTGCATATTTCTTATATGCCTCTACAACCTCTCTATTCTCCCATCCACCTTCATTTTGTAATTCCAGTGGCATATCAAAATGAAATAGATTAACGAATGGCTCAATATCTTTAGCAAGAAGCTCATCAATAACATTGTTGTAAAACGTAACAGCTTCAGGGTTCACTTCCCCTCGCCCACCTGGAATAAGCCTTGACCATGAGATAGATAAACGAAACGTGTTATGACCAATTTCCTTCATTAAATGAATGTCCTCTTTATAGTGGTGATAGAAATCAGAGGTAGACTCAGGGCCTACATTGTCAAAAAAACGATTGGGTTCTGTTTTATACCAATAATCCCAAATATTTTGACCTTTCCCCCCTTCATTTGCTGCTCCTTCTATTTGTGTAGCGGATGTGGCACTTCCCCACCAGAATCCTTCTGGAAATTTATATTGCAAAGTCACTTTAAAACCTCCCCTTATTTATTGCGATAAAGTTCAATAAATTCAACTGCTAAATCTTTAACGGTCATAGATGTCATTAAGTGATCCTGAGAGTGAACCAGGATTACGTTCACTGATTCTCCTGTTCCACTTGCTTCATTTTGTAATAATTTAGTTTGATAACTATGAGCTTTACTTAATTCCTCACCTGCTTCTTCTATTAGACGATCCGCTTCATCAAAGGCGCCTTCTTTTGCCAGCTGAATGGCTTCCATAGCATTCGATTTCCCGTTTCCTGCATATAAGATAATTTGAAAAGCGATTTCTGTCATGTTATCCATCTTCATTCACCTCTAATTTAGAAAATCACGAAAGCCCTTGATTCCTGTGATTTCTTCAAAAATTATTTTATCCTTTGAAGTATTCTTTTCATTTTCGTAGTAATTTTTATCCAAAATTTTTAAGAATGGCCACCATATAAGCATGACAACAATGAGATTAAAGGCTTGTAATACGGCGCCTTGCCAAGCATTACCCGTTGCCAGATATCCACTTAAAATGGGTGGAGTAGTCCACGGAACAATGATACCCGCAGGTTTAGGGACCAATCCGGTTGACATTGAAAAATACGTAATAACTGTAACAACGACTGGTGCAAGAATCCACGGAACTAGTACTAACGGGTTCATTACGATTGGAAGACCAAATATAATCGGTTCGTTTACATTAAATATTCCAGGTGGCGTACCTAATTTACCTATTTGTTTAAGCTGTCTACTTCGCCCAATTAGGTAGATTAAAAGAATTACAGCTAGCGTCATTCCCGTTCCACCCATGCCAACAAGGAAAGTGTCAATAAATTGTTTAGTTATTACATTAGGGAGTTCTGTTCCTGCTTGGAATGCCTGTAAATTTTGGTCATTCAACGCATACCAAATAGGATCAAAAACAGAATTCACAATGATTTGGCCGTGCAATCCAAAGAACCAAAAGACTTGAATGAGTACTACAGCTACAATGGTTGCAGGTAAACCACTGCCTAATGCTGTTAAAGGTTGCTGAATAATGGTATAAATAAAATTCTGTACTGTTTCAAAAGGTGTAAAACTAAAGCCTATACGTGTTAACAGGAACACTGTTAATGTTAATGCGATAGGAATTAGCGAGCTAAAAGATTTAGAAACAGCATCCGGTACTCCAGCAGGCATCTTAATTGTCCAATTTTTTTGTACAAAGAATCGATACAATTCTGCCGCAAAAAAAGCTGTGAACAATCCAAGAAACAAACCTTCTGCACCAAGAATAGAGGTTGGAATAACTCCGGTAACATCCTCTAAAACCTGTGGTGTCAAGATCAAAAAGGCTGCTAGTGCTACAACACCACCATAAATAGGACTCTCAAGTTTATACTGCTCCGTTAATTTATAGCCTATACCAATAATAACGAAGGCACCCATAATACTTAATGTTGCATTTGATGCTGGGTTTAAAGCACTTTGATAAGCTGCATAGGCCTCTTTACTTAATAATTCATCCAAAAATGGAAAGTTTGCCAGAACAACAAACATAGACCCAAAAATAATCAATGGTAAGGCAATCATAAATCCGTCACGCAGCGCTGTTAAATAACGATTATTGTTTAACTTATCAGCAATAGGAAGTAAAATATTTTCTAATACTTGCATAAATTTATTGTTTTCCATACCCTTATCCCCCTTTATAAAGGCTTTTTCCCGATTAAATCCAATGCTTTATCTAAAACGGCAGCTCCATCTACGCGCCCATAAGCAACCGGATCAATAGAATCGATTGGTACCCCTAATTCATCAGCTTTTTTGGAGAATTTTCTCTTCATAAATCTCATTTGTGGCCCTAAAAGTAATACATCAGCTTTCTCCATATAGATTTCCGCCTTATCCTGAGAGACAGCCCAAATTTCAGCTTCAATCCCCCTCTCTTTTGCAATATCCTGCATTTTCTTAACTAATAAACTCGTTGACATACCTGATGAACATGCTAATAAAATATTTTTCATCTATGATTCCTCCAAATCTGTAAGTGTTTTTATATCCTTTTCATTCTTCATCTTAAAATAAAAGCGCTTTCAACTACACCTATTGTTTTTCCGTTACGTAAAGGAAATTATTGTACGTTTTCGGATTATACTTTGTTAATAAAAATCATTAAAAAAACCTTCCAGCTTGAGCATGGAAGGTTGACATTAATCATAAACTATTAAAGATAACAATCTAACTGATTAGGCTTTCCTAAAAGATAGCCTTGACCTAAAGTAATTCCCAATGTTTTAGCTGTTTCCAGTTCTTCATGTGTTTCAATCCCCTCTAAAATAAGCTTTATCTCATGTTTGCTACAATAATCTAAGAAAAAACGAATCATATTCTGTTTATTAGGAGACTGATGAAGACCACTGGCAAAATGTTTATCCAGCTTGATAAAATTGGGACTTAGTTGGATAATACGTTCAAACGTTGAGGCTCCTTTTCCAACATCATCTAAGGCAATGTAGAGGCCCAGCGACTGTAATTGAGACAACGTTTTTTTGAATAACGGTACATTATGGATGAGCTCTGATTCATTAATTTCCAGGACCATACGGATATCTGACCCAATTCCATCTGGAAAAGCTTCCTTTAATAAGCTAAAAAAAGTCTGGGACAAAAGGGTTGAAGGATATACATTTAAGAAAACATATACACTGGAATCCATGATTTCCGCTACATCTTCAATGGACTGAATGGCTTTAATAATTGACGCCGTATCCAGCTCAAATAACCGATTTTTCTGGATAGCTGTGTTAAATAAAGTTTCAGGATTTTGTATATAGTGAGATCTTAATAAACCTTCATATCCAATGGTTTGATTTTGATTTTGAATATCTATTATGGGTTGAAAATGATGAAAAAACAATTGCTGATCCAAAATAGATTCAAAATTTTCCCTTTCAAAGTTATCCATGTTTTCTACTCCTATGTTTCATCATTTAGCAATGGGATCATTGGCATCCAACAATCCCACAGCTATATATCATCGTTATAATTTAAAATGACGAATTAATTCATTTAGTTCCTCAGCAAGCTTAGCCAAGTCTTCTGAACTTGAGGCCATTTCTTCCATAGAGCTGCTTGTTTGTTCTGCAGAAGCAGACGTTTGTTCAACTCCAGCTGCAGCTTCCTCTGATATTGAGGCAATTTCCTCGATGGATGAGCTCATTTCCTGGTTCGTTTTGGACATCATGGATAGCTTATCTGTTACAGTTTGAATATTGGTTGTCATTTTGCTAACAGCCTGATTAATTTTATCAAAGGTTTCTCCTGTTGTTTTAATCTGACTGGTTCCCTTTTCAACTTCTGAATACCCATTTTGCAAGGAATCTACGACATTTGTAGATTCTTTCTGGATTTTCCCTACAATCTCTGTAATATCTGTTACAGAGTCCGCTACTTGCTCGGCCAGCTTTCTCACTTCATCGGCTACTACTGCAAATCCCTGTCCATGTTCACCCGCACGAGCAGCCTCAATGGCTGCATTTAAGGCTAATAAGTTGGTCTGTTCAGCTACATCTTTAATGACTACCACGAGCTTGGAAATCTCTTTAGACTGCTTATCCAGTCCTTGCACTTTTTGAACAGCGTCCTGCACAATATGGTCTATCGTCGTCATTTGCTTAACAGACTGTTCCATTAATTGCTGTCCTTCACCAGTCATATTCAAGACTTCTTTTGAAGATTCATAGACGTGCTCACCATTTGCATTGGCTTCTTGTACACTTTTTGTAAATGTTGATGCATTGGATGATAAATCACTAGCATTATTGGCTTGAGACTCAGAACCTGATGCTAACTCCTGCATTGTGGAAGATATTTGTTCAGAACCTGCCTTTACTTCATTAGCAGATTGTGTAAGTTCTTCACTCTGACTGCTTACCGTTTCTGAAATCTCTGTTATTTTTTCTACAATCAATTTTAGATTTCTTCCCATTACATTCGTAGATTCAGCTAATTTCCCAATTTCATCATTGCCATCGTAATCAATCGCATCTACGGCCAGATTACCTTCTGCAACCCTATTATTAACATGAACGACTTTATTTAAGTTACGTGAAACCATTCGACTGATAAAGAAGACAATCAGTCCACCAATAATAATAGCACCAATCATGGCTGCAATAAGAACAATCAATGTTAACTGTGCACTTCCCTTTACTTCCTCCACTGCAGATGCTCGTTCTTTATCCACCATGGTTTTAAGTTCCTGCAAAAGGTCAACCGTTTCTGATCGGATACTATCTGCTTCTCTAGATAAATTTTGAACCTCAACCTGATCATTTTGTCTACTCGCCCTGGTCATTTCTTCAGTGAAAAGCGTATTCAATTCCTTATCGTTCGCAATAATCTCCTCAAAAAGTTCCTTTAGTTCGGGTGTATCCATTTCCGGTTTTAACTCAGCTTCTAAATTGTTAAATTGTTCTCGTTTGTTCTCATATTCCTCCAAATAGGCATCGTCACCAGTTTCTGCAAAATCGAGAACTCGAATTCCCTTCGAACGAGTAAGAGAACTCATTTCAGCTGTAGCTATTGCACGATCGCCTCTTCGTTCTAAGGCATCAATGTTATTATCAATATTGGTTACTAATATTGATACAACACCAGTCATTGCACCGAAAAGGATAAATACAATGATGAGTGCATACCCATATTTCCATCCAATATTTACATTTTTGAACTTGAGCTTTTTTAGCATGTTTGTTTTCCCCCTGGAGTTCAAATGTTCCAAAGTCTATAAAGCTTTGGCTAATGCTTCTTCAATTCGTTCGGAGGTAAAAGGCTTTACAATAAAATCCTTTGCTCCTGCTTGTATAGCTTCAATAACCATACCTTGCTGTCCCATTGCAGAACACATAATAACAGTTGCGTCCGGATTTATCTTTTTAATTTCCTTTACGGCTGCTACACCATCCACTTCCGGCATGGTAATATCCATCGTAACTAATTCAGGTTGCAGCTCACTATACATATCAATCGCTTCCTGACCATTTGAAGCCTCTCCTACTACTTCATGTCCCTGCTTTGTTAATATATCTTTCAGCTGCATACGCATAAAAGCAGCATCATCTGTTACTAAAACGGTTGCCATATTCTTTTCCCCTTTCTTTATGATTCGTTTGTTACTGACTTGATTTCATTTACTTCATCCAGATCCAAAACATGCTCCATGTCTAATAGAATTAATAAGCGTTCCTTTAACTTTGCAACGCCAATAATGAACGTTTCAGAAACACCGCCTATTACTTTAGGTGGCGGATCGATAGAGCCTTCATCAATATCAATTACATCTGAAGCAGAATCAACAATCAATCCTACCTGTACATCATTCATTTGTACAATTAACACACGAGTATCATCCGTATATTCGCTTCTACCAATTTGAAGGCGGTCCTTTAAATCAATGATTGGCGTAATTTCCCCCCGAATATTGATAATACCTTTAATAAAATCAGAGGTCTTGGGTACTTTTGTAATTTCCGTTAATTTTTCAATGGAAATCACCTGTGTTATATCGACACCATATTGCTCCTCATTCAATTGAAAAACGATTACCTTTGATGGTTTATTCATGATAATTCCATCCTCCTTTTACCCCTTCATTAATGCATTGGGATCAATAATTAGCGAAATACTGCCATCCCCAAGTATCGTCGCTCCGGAAATGGCAAACACATCTTTGAAATAATTTCCGAGTGATTTTAAGACGACTTCTTTTTGCCCCATGAAGTTATCAACCACTAAGCCCGTTAACTTATCTCCTTTTTTCACGACTACAACCGCTTCATCCTGCTTATCGTTTTGCTCTATATTTTGTGGTACCTCAAAGATCGTTTGTATAGAAACAAGGGGAACTACTTTTCCTCTAAAGTCCATGACAGCTTGTCCATTTACAAACATCTTTTCATCATTTTTGAGCATGACCGTTTCTTCAATGAAGGAAAGTGGAATGGCATAGGTTTCCTTCTGTACATTTACCAGCATTGCTGAAAGGATGGATAAAGTTAATGGAAGCTGAATCGTAAATTTACTTCCCTGATCAGGTGTAGAGGTTATAAAGATTTGTCCACCCAAAGACTCAATGGTATTTTTCACAACATCTAATCCAACTCCACGCCCCGATATGTCGGAAACCTGCTCTGCTGTACTGAACCCTGATGAAAAGATTAACGGATAAACTTCTTCATCAGTTAGTTTTTCTGCTTCTTCTTCAGTCAGAATACCGTTTTTAATGGCTTTGCTCTCAACCTTCTCCCGGTTAATACCTGCACCATCATCCTCAATTTCTATGTAAACATGATTACCGTTATGGTAGGCCGTCAATTGAAGATGGCCTTCTTCAGGCTTCCCTTTAGCTGAACGTTCCTGAGGAGATTCGATACCATGGTCTACTGAATTTCGAATCAGATGAACAAGTGGATCCCCAATTTCATCGATAACTGTCCGGTCCAGTTCGGTCTCAGCCCCGCTAATTTCAAGTTCAATTTTTTTATCTAAGTCTTTGGCAAGTCCTCTGATCATTCGAGGGAAACGGTTAAACACTTGTTCAATCGGTACCATACGCATGGTAAGCATCATATTTTGCATATCTTTAGATACTCTGGACATATGCTCAACCGTTTCAATCAATTCATTATGACCTATCTTTCTTGAAATATCCTCTAATCGGCCCCGATCGATAACAACTTCCTCAAACAAGTTCATTAAACGATCTATACGTTCTATATTAACTCTGATCGATTTCGATTGCGCCTGTTTTTTCTGTGATTGTTGCTTGTTATTCTCCGATTTTTCCGGCTGCGTTTTTTCTTTTTGAGTCCCTTCTTTTTGATTGTTTTCCTGCTTCTCTATTTTTCTATCAGAAAATGGTGATAAATCTACTTGCTTAATTTCAGATATTTTCATCACTTTGGACCGGATTTCCTCTGCTTCTTCCTTTGTTAATAGTAGTACAGAGAAATGATGGTCAAACTGCTCTTCTTCTAACTCTTCAACAGAAGGTACGGTTTTTATTACTTCACCTAAATCCTCGAGTACCTCAAAAACCATAAAAACGCGAGCCTGTTTTAACATGCAATCTTCATTTAGGGTAACGGTCACTTGAAACGACTGAAAACCTTGTTCTTTCGCCTGATCCATTACTGTCTTCTGATATTCGTCTACTTCCAGGGCAGTTACAGTCTCTACTGTATTAGAAGAGTTTTCACTTTCCTTAGAAGCAGGCTGTTCTCCTTTTTCAATTGCTTCAAGCTGGTTGACTAAATCCGAAACATCTTTTTTTCCATCCCCACCTTCTGCAATGGACTCAACCATTTCTTCTAGTGTTTCCAAGCAGTTAAATGTAATATCAATTAATTCTGTTGTTACAACTAATTGATCATTTCGAATTAAATCCAAAACGTTTTCCATCTTATGGGTTAATGACGAAATATCTTCAAACCCCATAGTAGCGGCCATTCCTTTTAAAGTGTGCGCCGAACGAAAGATTTCACCCACAATGGATGTATCTTCCGGTTGTTTTTCTAGTTCTAGTAGATGATCATTTACTGCCTGTAAGTGTTCCCGACTCTCATCCAAAAATACTTCTATGTATTGATTTGTTTCCATTTTAAGCCTCCTAACAAGGACATGATCACTCTCTTATGAATCTAGCAAAAGATATACGGATAATTCTTCTGCCTCACTTATTATTATCGGAATGTGTAGTCCTTTTTTATAGCCTTTTAGTGAAGTATTTCCTTCCATTATCGTTGGTGAGGTAATATCAGTACGAGTACCCAGTTCTTCAGCTTTTGTGGACATTCCCCCTGCAATCATATTTCCAAGCTCACCACTAAAGGAAGATAACATTTCTCCTTCTAATGACATCCCATACATCTGTTCTCCAATTTTACTAAAGACCGATGAAGAACCAGCTAAAATCAGTGAGCCTCTTGTATCACCAGTTATTCCAATTAGCACCCCAAAATTTAACTCCAAGGTCTGCTGTTGAACTTGGGGTGCTTGAGCCTTTACATCTAATGGAACCATATCATTGAAGGAATCTATTGCACAGTTTAAAATGTTGGTTACCACCTCTGTTTTCACTGTTGTACCATTTGTCATATCTATCCCTGCTTTCTCTTTTAAAAATGTTATTCTATCAGGCATAAAAAAATTGACTATTCAAAATCGTGAATAGCCAAAAAGCTCAACTCATTTTGGTAGCCAGGCTATCATCGTCATATAGGCCTTATGACCTATATAAACATTAGACCCTTTAGCTTTGCGTCCTAACCTTTCGGAAATTTTGCCTTTTTCTACACATGTATACAACTTTAACACTAGTTATATCGTCATATAAAAACCTTTTTTTATACTTTTAAATAAATAATTCTTTAAATATAGTTATTCGTAATATTCAGTCTATTCCTTACTTTTGTGAGACTTCACTAGTTTAAAGAACAAACCATTTATTTTTCAATGCCGTAATAACCGCGTTTGTACGATCCTCAACCTCTAATTTCCTCAGAATAGAACTAACATATTGTTTTACTGTTTTTTCTGTGATAAACAAAAATTCGGCAATATCCTGATTTTTATACCCCTTTGTCAGTAATTCTAAAACGTCCCATTCCCGTTTGGAAAAAACCCCAACAGGACGTTCCTTTGAATGATGATGAACCCGAGCATAATCATTCATTAAAATTCGAGTTAACTCATGATGTACGTAACGTTTTCCCTTTACAATGGATTGGATAGCAAATGCTAACTCCTCTTTCTCCATTCCGTTAAAGAAATAACCATTCAGGTCCAGCTTAAATAAATCAAATAAGTCTGTATTATCCAAAGTAGAAGCCCAAACGGCAATTTTTTTATTGCTTTTTTTATAGGAATCTATTAATGAATAAAAATCAATATCTGTATCTAAATCAATGATCAGGAAGTCCAGGTGTTCTTGTTCCTGAAACAATCTATTAAACTCTTTTGAACTATAAGCTTTAAATTCATAGTTTGAAAATAGATTTTTTAATTCGTTCAGTAGTAAATCTCTTAATAACGAAGGTTTTTTTATTAAAGCTATTTTCATGATGAATCACCCCTGTATTGTCGTGATAAGAGTATATCAAGTTTATTGCACAAAAAATATGGGTGTATTAATGGGAAAATCACCTATTATTACCTATTGAATTAGTATGAAGAAGACCTTTAAGGTATAAGATCTTTTTATGTTAGAAAGTAATAGGTTTAGATAAAATTACTCGTCTTTCTTGTTTGGAAGAATAAGGACTTCGACTCTTCTATTCTTAGCACGATTTTCTTTACTATTATTTGGAACTAGAGGATTATGTTCACCATATCCCTTTGCGCTAAACCGTTTAGGGTTTAACTTATTGTTATCTAAAAGTAATGACATAAAATTTAAAGCTCGTGTGGCACTTAATTCCCAGTTAGATTCAAATTTACTACTATTTACAATAGGAAGATCATCAGTATGACCACTGACAACAATCTGATGAGGGGGATCAGTATTTAAAAACTCTGATATCTCTCTGGCTATTTTTTCACCCTCCCCATTAACACGTGCACTTCCTATATCAAAGTATAAATCATTATATATTGAAACTAACAAACCTTCTCCGGTTAGTTTGGTTTGTAGTTCATCAGAGAGATTATTAGCTTTTATATATTGATTAATTTCCTTATGTACTTCTTCCAAAGAAGTCATTTCATTCTTATTATTTGCATCTTTCTTACTATCCGGCAATGTTTTTGGTTCTGGTGCTTCAACTGGACTGGATTGATGTTCTAAAACTCCTCGCCCACCCGTGAATTCACTTTTGAATACCATTGATAACTGTTCATACTTTTTAGCATCTATTTCACTCATTGCGAATAAAACAATAAATAAAGCTAAAAGTAATGTAAGCAAATCTGAATAAGGTAATAACCAGGATTCATCAACGTGACTCTCTTCTTTCATTTTTTTCTTCTTACGCATTGTCCTCCTCCTGTCCATAGTCTTCTGCATTCTTTAATTCAGAAGGTGATAGATAAGAGTTTAACTTATCACGTAATGTATTAGGGGATTCACCATTTGTTATCGATAAAATGCCTTCAATCATAATTTGTTTTTCTTTTACTTCATTTTTTGATTTTTCTTTTAATTTATTCGAGAACGGATGCCATAAAACATAACCTGTTAAGATTCCAAATAGAGTCGCAATAAAAGCAGCTGAAATGGCTTTACCTAATGCTTCTATATCATTCAAATCACCTAGTGCGGCAATGAGACCCACAACCGCTCCCAAAACCCCTAAAGAAGGCGCATATGTACCAGCTTGACTAAAGACCAAAGCACCTTTTTGATGTCTTTGTTCCATGGCTTCAATCTTCTCTAATAGTACATCCCTTATAAATTCAGGAGATTGTCCATCAATCACATATTGCAGTCCAGCTTTTAGAAATTGGTCATCAACAACAGAAATTTTATTTTCCAGAGATAACAACCCTTCTTTTCTTGCCAGGTCCGCCCATTCAGCAAACATATTAATCAATTCATCAATGTCTAGTGTTTCTTCTTTTTTAAACACAATTTTAAATAAAGTGGGAACCTTTTTAATGGTACTCATTGGAAATGCGATAAGAACTGCTCCTATAGTCCCAAAAAAGATAATTAAAATAGCTGCGGGATTAAATAGAGCTAATAAGTTTACCCCTTTAAAAATCATTCCAAGACAAATAGCTATTAAAGCTATGAAAATACCAAATATAGTTGCTTTATCCATCTTTCATCCTCCATTTTATCTTGCTGTACTTTTTAAACTGTTTTCTCATTAGTGCATTTAAAACTATGAACCATTCTTCAAAAGAAAACGTGATAGGAATTTTATCATAATAGATTTCAAAATTCTATAATAGCTGGATAATTTATGAAAACACTAAACATCATCTAATATAGGATAAGATACCTTTAGTTGTCTAAAGATTCCATCTTTTATTTTTATACTAGTCTTATATAGAATAATCTTTTATAATCATCAAATGTGACTATTTATTCATTTCCGTATTTTATAATAGGAATTTTGTATGATGATAAGGGGGGGTCCATCAATCAGTAAGAGGAAAATTACCTAAGCAAATCATTAGAAATATTCACACTAGGAAAAGAGGTAACACTATATGAAAAAACGATCAAGTATGAAAACAAAAATGATTGTATCCTTTGTCTTCATTACAATCATTCCTCTTATCATTGTTGGAATGATACTTAGCCAGCAAATGGAGAACAAATTAAAAACAAAATTTGAACAATCCACAAAAGGAGAAATCAAGCAGGTTGATCAAGCCATACAGTTATATTTTGAGTCCATAGATGAGAATGCTAAATTACTAGCAGAAAATCCCAAGGTTAAACAAGCAGACCATACGATTACTACATATACGGATAAAACAGATGAAAGTGGACAATTAGCGATGACTCCTTCTGAAAATGGAGGTATTGAAGAGGAAATCTATCAAATTTATGAAAATTTTGCGGATTCTCATCCTAACTCAGCTTATGTCTATATGGCAACAACTGAAGGTGCTTACATTCAGTGGCCAGAGGGAAATATAAGAAACAATTATGATCCAAGAGAAAGACCTTATTACAAACAAGCCATGAATAACAAAGAGGAAATGACTAGAACTGATGCTTATTATTTTGAAGAAGATCAATCCTCCATTATCAGTACAATCACAAAGATTACCAACGATCAGGGTGAAGTGATTGGGGTTCAAGGTTTAGATGTAAGTTTAAAAGGTCTTACAGACATGGTTAGTGAAATAAATGTAGGCGAAAATGGCTATGTCATGCTTACCCAACAAGATGGTACTATTCTCACTAATCCTAACAATCCTGATACAAATTTTGAGAATATCAAGAATTTAGATATTCCTCAACTTAACAATATAGATAACCTTAACGATGAATTAATTGAGGGAAATATTGATGGTAAACCCTATTTTATGAACATTTATACCTCACCAAATACAGGATGGAAATTTATTGCCGTTCAGGAGAAGTCCGAGCTTATATCTCAGTTGGATGAAATTAACAATACCATTGTAATTATCTCTATCATTTTTGCTATTTTGGCTATTATATTTGCATTTTTCCTATCTAGTCGTTTTTCTTCGCCAATATTAAAAACCGTTAATCATTTTAAAAAGTTAGCAGATGGTGATTTTTCACAGGGAGTTCCAGATCATCTTAAAAATCGCAAAGATGAAATAGGCATATTAACAAACGAACTTCAAACTATGCAGGATAGTATCAAAGGCTTAGTGGAAAAAGTTAAAGCAGCAGCGCAGACCGTGATTGATTCCTCCAAAACTTTAGCCAAAAGTACAAATCAAACAAGTGAATCATCCACTGAAATTGCAGAAGCCATCAATCAAGTTGCAATAAGTGCGAATGAGCAGGCGGAAAACCTTGAAAATGGAGAAAATCAACTGCAACAGTTAAATGAACAAATTGACAAAGTTTCAACTGAGAACCAGATTATTAATAATGAAACACATAAAATGAATGAGTTAAAAGACAAGGGACTTACAACTGTTGAAAATCTGATAAAAAATAGTGCAAATAACCGGGAGTCTACAGAAGAAGTGAATCAGGTTATAGGGGAAATGGACACCTTGTCAGAAGAAATAGGTAACTTTACAAACATGATTATTCAAATTACTGAGCAAACAAACTTACTCGCCTTAAATGCATCGATTGAAGCAGCAAGAGCAGGAGAGCATGGTAATGGATTTGCGGTAGTTGCTGAAGAGATTAGAAAATTGGCTGATCAATCAGCTAATGCAGCCGATGAAATTAAAGAAATCATTAATAAAGTTCAAAATCACTCGAAAAAAGCTGTAAATACAATTGAGAAAACAAAAGAATTTAGTCAGGAAAATGAACAAGTCGTTACAGAGACCAAAGACTTATTTAATGAATTATCCTCCATTGTTCAAGTATTAACAACAAATACGGATAAAGTATCAGTCTATTCCAACAATATGATTGAAGGAAAAGACGAGCTAATGGACGTTATCCAAACATTATCCTCATCAAGCCAGGAAACAGCTTCAAGTTCAGAAGAGGTTTCTGCTTCTACAGAGGAACAACAATCCGTTGTAGAAGAACTGAACACACAAACACAACATGTGAAACAGTTAGCTGAAGAATTGCAAGAAGAGATTGAACGTTTCAACGTTTAAAGTGAACATAAACCCAGAGTTATATAATGAAAATGATAACAAAAAAAGAGGCTCCAAAAGCTGGTTTCCCGCTTTTGGAGCTTCTATGATATTTATGCTGTTTCCAATACTTTAAGAGACTCACGATTAAAGGCTGGAATATCGTCCGGCTGACGGCTGGTAACGAGCTGATTACAGCATACAACTACTTCCTCATCTACAAAGTTTACACCTGCATTTTCAAGGTCTACTTGAATGGACTTAAATCCCGTAGCTTTTCGTCCATCAAGGGCTTTTGCTGTAATCAACAGTTGCGGACCATGGCAAATCGCGAATACTGGTTTTTTCTCATCCATAAAGTGTTTACTGAATACAACAAACCGATTATCCGCACGTAAAAGATCGGGTGAAAAACCACCAGGTATTAATAAAGCATCAAAGTCCTCTGGTTTAACTTCATCAATAGAAGCGTCTACCTCAACCTTAGCTTCTCCTTGTTTGCCTGTAACCGTTGTTCCTTTTTCCTTTTCAATGACAGTTAGTTCATGACCTGCTTCCTTTAGAGCTTTTGCAGGCTCCGTATATTCAACATCTTCAAACAAATTTGTAAGTACCACAGCAACCTTTTTTCCCATTTGTAAACTACTCCTTTACTATATTGATAAATGAGATACACATGTGCTGCATATGCTCTCACTATATATTGTAAAATTCTCGTTCTTCCCATTCAATTAAACTGCTTAGAGGCAGTTCTTCCAATCCTTTCAGATATATGGCTTTTTTCCTTTCAAATAGTAAAATAATGCGCTTTCCATGTTCAAAAAATTGTCACTTTATCTTATAATAAGACGTGGTAACAAAATATTTTTTAGGAGGTGATGTTCATTGACATCGTCTGAAAGGAAGTGGGCACTTGTTATCCTCGTTATCGTTTTATCAGCCTATATACTTCCTTATACAATCCTTACAAATGAAGCAACTTGGTATGGAAGCTTTTTGCTTTGGACAGTGCTTACCCTGATTATTATTGGTGTAAATTACTTTATTACTAGAGATTGGAGTAAATAATATGACAACTACTTTTGTATGGTTAGCCATTGTAATTTATATAGTCATTGCCCTATTTATTGCTTTCTTATCAAGGCACGGTAGTCATACGAACATGGATGGTTATTTTCTCGGGAATCGGAAACTGAATGGATTTGTTTCAGCACTCAGTTATAGTGCCACAACCTACAGTGCCTTTATGCTGGTCGGGCTGGCAGGTCTTACTTATAGTGGAGGAGTTGGAGCATTAGGCTTTGAACTCATTTATTTAATTGGTGTATCTTTAGTTGCCTTTTTCGGGCCCCGATTCTGGTTGGCCGGGAAAAAGTACGGGTATGTTACACCATCAGAAATGCTGGGAGATCGATATCAAAATAAAATGGTGGCCATTGTTGTGTCCTTGACCAGCTGTCTGTTTTTAATTCCATATAGCGCCGTACAGCTTTCAGGTGTGGGATACTTGCTCCAAGGAGTTACAGACAATGCGATTCCGTTTACAACGGGAGTGCTCCTTGCAACGATATTAGCTATCATCTATTCGTATATTGCAGGTATTCGGTCTGTGGCCTGGACAGATTCTTTACAAGCTTTATTTATGGTGGTCACATCAACCATAGTTGTGTTCATCATCATTAATCGACTAGGAGGTTTTGATGGGTTTTTCCATACCCTTGAAACCGAACGTTCAGAATTATTAACCGTACCAGGAAATGGGTATTTTAGTTTTACAACCTTTTTAGGATTAACGATTCCATGGTTTTTCTTTAGTTTATCGAATCCACAAGTGAGTCAACGATTATTTATGCCAGCTTCCTTAAAAAGCTTACGTACCATGTTAATGGGCTTTTTAGCATTTGGCTTTATATACACATTAGTTTCCGTCATCTGGGGATTTACAGCAAGCCTGCAATTTCCTGATTTAGCAAACGCAGATCTTGCAACACCGACCCTTTTATCATCTGATTTTGTACCGCCAATTTTAGGCGTAATTGTAATGGTCGGAATTATGGCTGCAGCCATTTCAACCATTGATTCCATTCTCCTCACATTATCGTCTTTATTCGCTCGAGATGTGTATAGAAATGTGAAGAATAACACAAGTGATCAAATGCAGCTGCGTGTTGGGAAACTTGTTATTCCCGTTATCGCCCTCCTTGCTTTCTTATTTGCACAATTAGAGTTAAACCTTATTGCTGTATTATCCGTAGCTTCTTCAGCTGGATTATTAGTAGTAGTTCCCGCCATTATTGGAACTTTCTTCTGGAAAGGAGGAACGGCAGCAGGAGTCTTAACAAGCGTTATCGTTGGTGCTTTTTTAGTGATTATGCTCGAAATTTCACAAGTGAAGCCTCTTGGTTTAGCCTCAGGGATTTGGGGACTTCTCGTTTCAACTATTTTGTTTGTGTTTGTGAGTTTATTCACAAAAGCTCCCGAAGAAAAAGCATCAGAATTTTTAGGTTATATTAAAGAATTATTGAAAAGGAAACCATAGATAAGAAAATGCGTGGATAAATGTTATCCACGCATTTTTATCCAATCTTTCCTTAAATTAAATCAGAGTGAAAAAAACCCATTCCTCTTCTTCATAACCTATATTTATAGTTTTGAATTATCCGAACGTTTCAGAATGAATAAAATACCAGCTAAATCCTTCCTATTTCTTCTTCAAATAATCCACAATCCCCATCGAACAAACCTGCATGTCCATGTTTAAGTATTGATACACATCATGATCCCTGGATACACCTTTGTTTTCAAGGTGTTTACGAATTTTCTTCAACAAGGCTTCAGAAATTGCGTCCGCTTGTTCCTTGCTTGATGCGTCTGAATGAATCGTAAATTCCTTTTCCCCAATTTCCATAAACACCGGCAACCAATACCTCATTTGTTCATAAACCTGTTCAGGATTACGAGATTGTCCATAATGACCGAAATTAATAGAATCAACTTCTAGCTGTTCAATACGGTCTAAAGATTCTAGCATGGCATCAGGATCAAATTGATTTGGTGATGTCGTTGGAAGGATAAATTCAAATGGGGTTTTGGGATAGAGAATGCCAATCGTATCCCCTGTGAATATGCCATTACTGTAGGAATCATGGACTGAAAAATGGTGCTTGGCATGGCCTGGTGTATCATAGAAGGTTAGTGTTCGATTCGCTCCAATTTGTAGGCTTTCCCCATCATTTTTTGAAATTAATCGTTCTTCCGGTACAGGAACAATCGGATTAAATAACTGATCAAATAATTCACCATACACCATTTTTGCTCCCGCTATGAGCTTTGATGGATTCGCTAAATGGCGTTTTCCTTTTGGATGAACCACGACTTTGGCATTTGGACATTTTTCCAAAAAGACTCCTACACCACCTGCGTGGTCAAGATGAATATGGGTCAAAATAATATACTTCACATCGACTGGATCAATATCCAGCTTTTCCAAACCTTTTAATAAATGTGGGATTGAAGGACTTGCACTCGTTTCAATAATAGTCGGTTCTTCTTCGTGAAGTACATAGGAGCCAGTGCGCTTTTCCATACTTAAATCATACAAATCGATTAATGAAGTCCGCTGATCTAAATCCGTTGGGTTAACCATTCATAACACCTCATTCTACAGTCTCTATCATAATTATTTCAACATAAAGGGTGATATACCTGCTTTTAAAGAAGTATCATTCCAAAAACATAATGGCTCACTGCTAACAGGCTGACGTGACCATTATTGTTTTTATCCACAGAGCTACAGCTACCTACGATTGCATCATTCCCAATGCCACAAAAAAAGAGTGTGCGTTTGTCTTGAGGCACACTCTTTGTAAATATATATTAAAAATTACCGGTTGGCAAAAAAATCCTCTGCCTTCTTCAAATACACCTCTTCATCAGGTGTCATATCAAATTCCTCTACAATGGCATCTACAGGACAAACGGAAACACAAGCTCCGCAGTCTATACAAATATCCGGGTCTATGTAAAATTGATCCTTTCCTTCTTCAATACATTCTACCGGACAAACCTCCACACATTCTCCGGCTTTTTCCCCCTGGCATGGGCTTGTAATAACAAAAGCCATCGTTAAAACCTCCTCTATTGCTGTTAAAAATACTGTTTCCTTTTATTCTAGTATACGCTTTATCTTCACGTAAATCTAATAATGTGACATATCTATCTGTCTTAAAATTTCTTCATGAGGGAGTGTAAATTGAACTTACTAGGCTTTTTTGGCAGTTGAATTGGCTACGACAAATCGTTTTTAATGTTATAAGCATTAAATTCTCTTAATAAAGCCGGAATATACAAGCTTAATACCCCTGTTATATTCCGGCTTAACGGCATTATGATTAAATATATCGACTGAATCTCTTTTCCAGACGGTCTTGAAAAGCTGAAATCACAATACATAATGTCCAGTAAATGAGAGCAATTAAAACATACATCGTCATATGGTCATAGGTTCTTCCACCGACAATTTGAGCCTTTTGGAACAACTCAGGAACCGTAATTACTGCGGCTAATGAACTTGCCTTCACTAAATCTAAAAAGACGTTCGTTAATGGAGGAAGCGCAATCCTTGCAGCTTGAGGTAGGATGATTGACCATAGTGTTTTCCATTTTTTAAAACCTAGTGCCCGGGCAGATTCCCATTGGCCTCCAGGTACACTATTTAAAGATGCTCGATTAATTTCTGCTATGTAAGCTGCGCTATTTAAACCAAAACCAATAATCGCTGCTGTATAAGCAGATAATTCAATTCCTGCATAAGGTAATCCGTTATATAAAATAAACAAAAATACGATGATTGGAGTTCCTCGCATAAACGAAATATACAGACGGGATGGCCATCTTAATAGAATGGTTTGTGAGCTTCTCCCTAACGCAAGAAATAAACCAAGTATTAAACCAATTCCCATGGCTACAAAGGAAACTGCGATAGTCATAGGCAGACCACCTAAGATAAACGGAAAACTTTCAATGGCTAATTCCAAGTCAAAAATATTACGTAGATCGAAGTCATTCATATTGATTTCTATCATGGTAAACCACCTATAGCTCCAGCCCTTCAATTTTCTGTACATCTTCTTCCGGAGGATTAGAGGCATCTTTTCCTCCAAAGAATTCCTTGGAAAGATCCGTTAACGTCCCATCTTCACGCATTTCAGCTAATACTTGATTCACTATTTTCGTCAATATTTCTGCATCCTTTGGCATGACAAAAGCCTGTTCCGTTGGATGAAAAAGAAGATCAGGATGCAGTGTCACTTCAATTTCCGGCAATGCTTTTAATGCAAGACTTTGCAAGTAATAATCATTTATCACCAAATCTGTGCGCCCTTTTTCAACATCACGTAAATAAACATCGTTGGTGGCATTTGTATAGGTGACAACCTCTGCACCAAAATGTCTGGCAATATCACTAAAGACGGTTGTCGCTCCTCCGCCAGCCTTTTTCCCCTCTAAGTCTTCCAGAGAGTGAATATCAGATAGGTCCTCTTCTCTAACAATCATCGTTGAAAAAGAATATTTGTAAGGTTTACTAAAAGCGAAATTCTTTTGACGTTCTTTCGTAATTTCGATGTCATTGGCAACTAAATCAATTCGACCGCTATCTAACGAGGAAAGCATGGAATCAATCCCCATGATTTCAAAAGAAACATCTAAGTCAAGACGTTTAGCTATTTCCTTTATAATTTCCACATCATAACCTGTAATCTTATCAGACTCTTCGGGATAATAAGATGCCGGATATAAAGTCCCAGATGTACCAACAACAATTTCACCGGCTTTCTGAATCTCCTCCCATCTATTAGAAGATTCATCTTTTGTTGTTTGTCCCCCTTCTCTTTCACCTTCATTACTTCCACATGCAGTAAAAAGTACCAGAATAATCAACAACATAAACGTTAACATTTTACGACTCATAAAACTCCACCCCTTCATTTGTTATATATATTCAACTTTTAAAAATATAACAGATATTCATTATTTATTCAATGTTCAATTATTCTGTAATAGCATAATTTTATATCTGTTATACAATAGTTGATTTAAAAATCAGAATTTTATTACGAGCGAGTTATCCATCTGACTAGCAGTCTCTTTAACGATCGTATTTCTGCAAGAGAGCATTATGAATTGTTCAAACAAGTAACATTCGGTTCAAATCTTTGATTATTCTTATAAGCATAAGATAGGATAGAAATACGAAAAATAACATTAGTTTTCTTATACATTGTTTAAAACAGGCAGAAACAGGAGGTTATCATCATGAAAGCAGTTGTCATTGAAGAATATGGTGGAATTGAACAATTAAAGGAGAAAGAACTTCCTAAGCCAGAAATCGGAGAACACCAGGTGTTAGTAGAGATTTATGCTACTTCCATTAACCCTATCGATTGGAAGGTTAGAGAAGGATACTTAAAAGAAGGACTTCCATTTCAATTTCCTATTATATTAGGCTGGGATGCAGCAGGGGTTATTACAAAAACAGGATCCAAGGTAACCGATTTTAAAATTGGAGATGAAGTATATGCCCGTCCTGCTACAACAGAAAGAGGTACATATGCCGAGTATGTAGTGGTAGATGATCATTTACTTGCACAGAAGCCCAACAATTTAGACTTTAAAGAAGCAGCATCTGTACCTTTAACAGCCCTTACCGCTTGGCAATGTCTTGTTGACTTCTCTCACATTAAAGAAGGAGACAAAGTACTTATTCATGCAGGCTCTGGGGGAGTAGGAAGCTTCGCGATTCAAATCGCTAAACATTTTGGTGCCTATGTTGCATCTACCGCAAGTGAGAAAAATGAGGCATTACTAAAAGAGTTAGGCGTTGATGAATTCATCAATTATAAGGAGCAAAAGTTTGAGGAAATCCTCCATGACTACGACATTATTGTAGATACTCTGGGCGGTGATATCTTAGATAAGAGTTTTCAAGTGTTAAAGGATGGAGGAAAACTTGTCTCTATCGCCGGCAATCCCGATAAGGAAAAAGCAACGGCCCGCAACATTGAAACTTCCTTCCTATGGTTAGAGCCAAATGGGGAACAGCTGGATAAATTAAGAAAATTAATTGAAGCAGGGAAAGTAAAGCCTATTGTAGGACATGAACTTCCATTTTCGGAAGAAGGAATTAAAAAGGCCCATCAGTTAAGTGAAACCCATCATGCCCAAGGAAAAATTGTGATTTACATGAAGTAAACAGGAAGGGTTAACTCTAATTTAGAGTTAACCCTTTTAGCGTGAAGCATGATAAACAGGAAACAAGTTGAGCATCCTGTTGCTTTTTCATTTATTCATGTCTGTTGATCAAATAATTCTGTCTATCCTTGGATTATTCTTGCCCTGCATTCTCTGATTCTGTCCCTTCTACTTCTATTTCTATCTCACCAATAAACCCCAGTCATCTCCTGCTTTAATTCTGTCAACATGCATTTTTTGTCTCCAAGTAGTAAATTCCTGTCAGAATTTGAGTCAGACCACATGGAAGTACCTGCTCATGTCTATAAAAAGGCCCCGCATTCGTTACGTTTTAGCGAATACAGGGACATTCCTCAGTCCTGTTCTAAGATAAACTTTCACAAGCTAAATCATTGCCGTCTCGATCTAGGCGGTGCGGGTCATTGTCTGGTCCGCCGGCTGCTTCAAAAAAGCTTTGTGCTTGTTTGTGAGTGTCAAAATCTCCGCAGTCCCGGTCTGGACCATTCGGATCATAAATAACCTCACCTGAACCTGTATTTCCAGAACCACCAGATTCTGAATGACCACTTGACTGACCAGAGTTCTCCGACGAAGCAGAGTCATTAAACCCATCTTCTGTTACATAACCATCAATACTCCATATTCCTTTTTTCGCATTAACGGCCTGAGTCTGCGCTTTCACATAGGCATCATAATGAGTATAAGGCGGATCGTATACATATGCTAATCGCGTCAGTCCTTCTTCTAACAGGACTTGATTAAACATTTTTCCATCTACCCAAATATAAGCAAGGAGACGGTCATAATGATCCCGCTTCGGACCATCAAATTCAACCTTTACTTGTCTACCTGATAAATTCTCTTTAGCAAACGCACTAGCCTCGGGTCCAAACGGCTGCACCGGTTTGCTTGGATGAACGGTTTCCGGTGTATCCACTAATAGGAGACGGACATCCTCTGTTTTACCCTTATATTGAATTTCAATCGTATCGCCATCCACTACTCTCGATACGCGAGCTGCTTCCAAACCTGATGTAGAAGGATTGGACTTCTGGGTATCAGTCTTTTCCTGTTTCGAATCAGAATTAGAACCCTGCTCGTCAGCTTGGCTTTTATCCTTATTGTCATCAGAAGAAGTCTGTTCTTCAGCTGTTGATTCATCATCTGTTTGTTCCTTGGATGACTGTTTTCCAGACGTCTCTTCATTTGAATCTTCCGTTCTGTTCTTTTCATCCTGCTCTTTATCCGATGTACGTTCGACCTCATCGGTTTCTTCCTTCTGTTCTATATTTTCCTTTTCGGAATCCTTATCAGGGGAGGTAGATTCCTCACTTGGACCCGGTAAAAACAAGCTGAAAATAAATAATGCCACACCCGTTAAGAAAAGGTGCTTAACGCTTTTTAGCGATTTCCTTTTAAATAAAAAAATAATCAACATGATAATAGCTACAAGAAAAACCAGTAAACTAATTCCAAAAACGGCCGGTCCCACATTTTCTCTCCTTCCATTTTCTCAGGATGAATATACTATAAAAGAATATTAAAATCAGAAAAAGAGCATTCCAATAAACAGCAAACTCCTAAATTAAAATTTTATAAAAGGTAATATGGATTTTCAAGGTAATTGTGCCCTCCTTATTCTACAATTTGTAAAAGAGAAATTAAAAAACCCAGCCTGCATACACAAGCTGGGTAAGGATATCTTACTGATTAATATACTTTTCAAAAATATCCCCGAAGTCTTTTTGATGATATTGTTCATAGTTTGATTGTAGCCAGGAAAAACCATACTCGGTCATTTGCTTAAATTGATCAGCTAAGTCCGTGTCATGTGTTCGGGAGTTTTGTAATACGGTAACAGCATTTTCGAGACTCTGTTCCCCCATTTTCTTCATTACCTTATTTTCTTGTGTAATTTCAGAAATATAGACGAGAGCCTTGTAAAGATCGTTCAGTTGCTCCAATTGATTTTTATCAACATCAATTGTGAATTCCTGGTTACCAAGCGTAAATTTAATTTCAATATCAAAATCGACACGTCCGGCTGTTTCTAATAGTACATCTGAGATTTGATATTGTGAATATGGATAACGTCGTAATGTCCGTTTGGAGGATACGGCATTTTCGCCATCTACATGAATAAACGCTAAATTGGTAAAGCAATATTCATCAGCTTTGGTTTTAATTAAAAAATAGATCTTTTCTTCATCCTCATGTCGAACATAATCATCTGCATCTGTTTTGTCAAAATCGTTGGGATCAATAATTTTTCCAATATCCGATAATCCTAAAGCATCCGAAGCAAACTTTTTTAACATTTCTCTCTCTCCTTATATCATTTCCTATTATCATTTTACCAACCTCTTCAACCTCTACATTCTCTACCATTGTCGGAGGGGACAATGTTCAAGTCCCTCTTCCCATTCATTCTGAGTCTATTTCCATTGTACTCATAATTTCTATATTATTTAATGCCTGAGTTGCCAGGTGATCAGCTTCCCGATTTCTTTTCCTTGAAATCACCCGATAATCAGGTTGAAGACCTAATTCATTAAGCTTATTTTCAATGCGTTCCATCCATTTTAGAAGCTCCTCTTCATAGCACGGCCACTCATCTTTTAACTGATTGATTACCACTTGCGAATCCCCGATACATGTAATAGGTAAATGATGAACACCTAAAAATTCCACTTCCTGTAGAGCTAAATGTAACGCTGCATATTCTGCTTCATTATTCGTATTCAGCTCGTCAACAGTCGCATTTTTCCGTAATCGATAGGATTTCCCGTTTTGATCAAAATAAATTGCACAGCCTAAACCAGACGTTTTCGTTTTCCGGTCAAATCCTCCATCAAAATAGATTATTACATTATGCGGTTCCGTCTGAATGCCTTCGATATATTTATTTAAATCCTTCCTTTTCCAGGTACTGTCCTGATTATCAATAAACTGAAGATGTTTGATTCGTCCCGTCTTTTCCATATCCTCTGCCACAAGAAGAGCCTTTTCGACTGACATTTCTTCTGATTCAAAAATTGCTTCCGTACCTTTAGGGGTTCTATAAGTCCAATGCAATTTCATTTGCATGACTAAATCATCCTTTTTCATTGTTCAATGGATTCTTTAATTATCTTCTAACGGAAGGCTAAAGATATTCTGATTGATTTCGCCTCTACAAAATATTTATGCAGCTCTTATTATCCACCAATTAGGGCTAAAATAATCCGCTTTCTCTTATTCTTGAAACCGCACGTAACAAGGTATTCTCATCTTGAGTCATAGCTATTCTGACATAACCTTCCCCTTCATCTCCAAAAGCATTTCCAGGGGTCACTACGATACCAGTTTCATCCATTAACTGATAAGCAAAGGATTTGGAGCTAATCCCTTTTGGAACCCTTGCCCAAACGAACATAGAAGCTTTGGGAATATCGACCTTCCAGCCTGCTTCATTCAAACCATTTACAAAACAATCTCTACGCCTTTGATAGATTTCCCTTAATTCACGACTAAACTGGCCTGATTCCCGCAACGCCTGGACTGCTGCCTTTTGTATGGGCAAAAACACCCCATAATCTAAATTTGACTTCAGCCGGCTTAAGGCCTCAATAATGATTGGATTCCCTACTACATAGCCAATACGACAACCTGCCATGTTATAGCTTTTTGATAATGAATTAAATTCCACCCCTACTTCCTTAGCTCCGTCTATGGATAAAAAGCTTACCGGCTTCTCCTCATAATACAGCTCAGAATAAGCAAAATCATGAAGGACAGTAATATTATGAGTTTTCGCAAATTCAATCACTTTTCCAAAGAACTCCTTAGATGCAAGAGCTGGAACAGGATTTCCCGGAAAATTTAAAATCATTAGCTTTGCTTTCTTTCTAACTTTCTCCGGAATAGCATCCAGGTCAGGCAAAAATTGATTTTCTTCTTTTAACGGCATTCTATATGGTGCTGCTTCAGCTAAAGAGACCCCTGTCTCATAAGCCGTATAGCCTGGGTCAGGTACTAAAATGATATCATCTGGATTCGTAAGGGTTAAAGGCAAATGCACAAGTCCATCCTGTGATCCTGTAACCATTAAAGCTTCCTCACTTACTTCTAAAGAAACGCCATAACGCTTTTGGTAATAAAGAATAACCGCTTCAAGAAATTCATCTGTTCCTGTTAATGTATAGCCAAACTGTGAAGAATCCATTACATGCTTTGCCATTTCTTCCATAACAAACTTAGGCGGTGGTAAATCCGGACTACCGATACTTAAATCAATTATATCCTGGTCCCTTTGAAGTTTTTGTTTCTTATAGCTGGCAAGTTCATTAAAAATGGAGGTCTGAAAATGATTCATTTTACGAGACAATAAGATATCCACATCCCACTCCCCCTTTAAATCCTTATGAAATAGAGCATAATTAAACCTATTATAAACACAGTCAGAAACGTAAAATCAATAAAATTATCAAATAACTTTGACAACTGGTAAAAAATATTGTAAATTCATATAGGCGAACATTTTAAAAAAACTTGTACTATTTGTTCGTTTATAGAGGGGGATTACGTTGGAAAATGTATTTGATTATGAAGATATTCAGTTAATTCCAGCAAAATGTGTGGTAAAGAGCCGTACAGAATGTGATACATCTGTATCTTTAGGAGGATATACATTTAAGCTTCCGGTAGTACCAGCCAATATGCAAACCATTATAGATGAAACGATTGCTCGATATTTAGCCAAAAATGGATACTTTTATATCATGCATCGGTTTGAACCGGAAACCCGCCTCCAATTTATAAAAGATATGCAGGCCCAAGGCTTAATTGCCTCGATTAGTGTAGGTGTTAAAGAAGGAGAGTACCGGTTTATTGAAAAATTAGCTGATGAAAAATATATACCTGAATTTATTACGATTGATATTGCCCACGGGCATTCCAATGCGGTCATTGACATGATTCAGCATATAAAAAAACATTTACCAGAGAGTTTTGTCATTGCAGGTAATGTAGGAACACCCGAAGCAGTAAGGGAATTAGAGCATGCTGGTGCTGATGCCACAAAGGTTGGAATTGGGCCAGGAAAGGTTTGTATTACTAAGGTCAAAACGGGCTTTGGCACAGGAGGCTGGCAGCTCGCAGCTCTTCGTTGGTGTGAAAAGGCAGCCAGTAAGCCGATAATTGCGGACGGAGGTATACGGACCCACGGAGATATCGCCAAGTCCATTCGTTTTGGCGCAACCATGGTTATGATTGGCTCACTCTTTGCCGGTCATGAGGAATCTCCAGGCGAAACCGTCGAAAAAGAAGGGAAGCTTTACAAAGAATATTTTGGTTCAGCTTCAGAATTTCAAAAAGGAGAAAAACGAAACGTAGAGGGGAAAAAGATGTATGTAGATTATAAAGGCCCTCTGCAAGATACCCTTGATGAAATGGAACAAGATTTACAGTCCTCCATTTCCTATGCAGGAGGAAGGGAATTACAAGCGATTCGAAATGTTGATTATGTTGTAGTGAAAAACTCTATTTTTAATGGAGATAAAGTCTATTAAAAAATCATTATAATCAGAACATAGACACAAAACACGAATGATCTTTCCGTATGAAAAGGTCATTCGTGTTTCATAATGGTCTAGTCCAATACTTCACTTTTTATACGATCGACTATCCAGCGATTTTCATCAAAAACGAGAAAATATGTCATAATGCGATGTTCTAGAAGTTCATTATCCCTCTCCTGATTTACTTTATATTCCGTATCGCTTATTTTTTTCTAAATCAAACGGTAAATCTTCCTCTAGCCATGTAGCTCCATCCTGTGCAATGACATACACTTCTCCATTTTCTTCACGGAAATATAACTCTGTAAAAGATTCTGCCAAATCAGCTGACATCACAGTTCGAAGCTGCTCATATACTTCATCCAATGACTGAACATTGGGCAGCTTTTGATCTTCATTAGCACGATTATATAATTCCTTAAACGTTTTTTCATACTGCTGCATTATCCTTAAAACATCTTCTTCATTTAAGGCTTCCGGTGTTTTCTCATCTTCCCCTTCTTCAAGTATTGTCTCCTGTCCAGCCGAATCCTCTGTTTGTGGTGTAGTTTTCTGATTCATTTGAACTTCGCTCCATAAAAATATTGCTGTAAAAAACAACACCGCTATACTAACAAAGCTAATGAATACCTTTTTAAACATCGGGCCTAGCCTACTTCGTTTTTGCCTTACCGATTCTGTTTTAATTCGCTGTAGTATTTCCATCTTTGTTCGGTCCCTTATCTTTCTATCTTTAGGAAAGGTCCGCAATTCATTCCAAAGTTCCTTTTTTTTCATTTTACCCCTCCCATTTGCTTCTTTAATGTTTTCATTGCACGGTGAAAGGTTACTTTTACTTTATTTGGACTCCATCCTAATATCCTTGCCGTCTCCTCAATAGTCAGTTCCTGAATACCACGCAATAGGAGGACTTCACGATAATTTTTCTTCAGGCATTGAACCGCCTGGTATAATTCTCTTTTGGTTTCACTTAACTGATAAATATCCTCAGGGGATTCTTCGTTTGACATATTTTTCTCTTGCAGAAGCTTGGACTCTTTATTTCGCTCTCTCTTTTTCTTGCGCATTTGGTCAATGGCGACATTTCTTGCAATACTAAAGAGCCACGTTTTCGGTTTAGACTCATGTTTGAAATGTTTCATTGCCTTGATAAATACCTCCTGTACCATATCCTCCACATCCCCGCTTCCAACATAATAAATGAGAAAGTTGTAAACATCATCACTATACTGATGAAACCAAGTTGTCACTACATCTTCATTAGTCAAAGCCTTCTCCTCCCAATTGCCATACTCAAAAATAGGACGATGTAAATTATGAAAAGATTACACTATTAAAACATTATTAGCGAACAAATTAGAACGATATACCCAAAAGAAAAGGATTGGCCAAATGAGCCAATCCTTTTTTTATATACTGAATAGTGTGTTTAAAAGCAAATGAATCCATTATCCATGAACAGTCTTCTTCGTTTCTAACTCTGAATTTTTACTCTTCTCCGCAAAATAATCCCGGATCTCTTCGATGGTTAGACCAATTTCTTTAGCCTCAAGCATTAATGTAACCCATTCTTTATCTAACTCATCCTTCCTCATCTTCTCCCTCCTAATCCCCCTGTGATGCATCAGAGTCTGTGAGCTTCTACCTATTTCTATGATTAAAAGGTACCACACATACCCCAAAAGAAAAATTATACTTTAGTATACATTTATAAAAGGATGTTTCCTGACAACAGAAAAGGATGTTCCTTGATAGAACATCCCCAAAAACTAATTCTTATATTTCTCGTTTTAATGCCTTAACGCCTAACATTATAGCCCCAATTACACCTTGTTCATCTTTTAATTCAGGTTTAACAATAAGGTTCTTTACATTATCCACAGCTAAATAACCATTCAGTAAATTCATAAATTCATCCTGAACCATTTGATATAGCTTTTCCTGCTTCATTACACCGCCACCAAGGATAATTTTCTCTGGCGAAAGCATAACAAAATAGTTCATTATGGCTTGAGCTAAGTAGAATGCTTCCATTTCCCATACACCCGGATTTTCAGCTAACAAATATCCCTTTTTGCCGTAACGTTTTTCAATGGCAGGTCCTGAAGCCAGTCCTTCTATACAAGCACCATGACTTGGACAGCTTCCTTTAAAATCATCATCCGGATGCTTCTGTACAAAAATATGGCCCATTTCGGAATGGTTTTTCCCTTGAAACACCTGACCATTTTGAACGAGTCCTGCACCAATCCCAGTACCTACCGTTATATAAAGACTGGAATTAGCCTCTTTTGCGGCCCCGTAGTAATATTCACCAAGGCAAGCTGTATTAACATCCGTATCCATCGCTACTGGTACGTGGAAGGTATTCTTCAGCTTCTGCAAAAACGGATAGTTCTGCCACTTGATCTTTGGGGTTTTTAAAATGGTACCATAGCTATTGCTTGTCTTATCTAAATCAACCGGACCAAATGTGCCTACACCAAGTGCCTCAATGGGATGCTCTTTAAAAAAAGATTCCACTTTAGCCAACGTTTTATCAGGCTCTTCCGTTGAGAAACTTGTTTTATCCAAAACAAGTCCCTTCTCATCTCCAACAGCACATACAAATTTTGTTCCCCCAGCTTCTATACTACCTATTAACATGAAGGTATCCCCCTTACCTGAAAGCTCCTTTACGATATACGGGTTTCATTTGTCGTAAATATTACTTGTTACTTCCGTATTGAAGTGTTTTTACCTTTATTATATCTAAATGAGGCAAAGCTTTCATCTGCTTTTCTAAACAGTAATACATACATATCGACTTAAAATGGCGACGTCCAGCCACCATCTGCCGTTACAACAGTTCCATTAATAAAGCTTGACTCATCAGAAGCTAAAAACAGGGCTACGTTAGCAATTTCTTTCGGTTTACCAGTACGTGGAATCACTGCTTGAGCCTTACCGGTTCGCTCCTGTCCCAGGTTGCTAATATTATTTATTGAACTGCTGATATTCGTTTCGACAGCACCGGGGGCAATTGCATTACACCGAATACCTTTTTGGGCATACATAAAGACTGTATTTTTTGTCAGTCCAACAACTGCATGTTTAGACGCCGTGTAAGCTGCACCTGCATGAGCACCATTCATTCCTCCTGTAGAATCTGTATTGATAATCACCCCTTGCTCTTTTTTCAAGAAATATTGGTAACGCTTTCTTTATCGCGTAAAAAACACCCGTTGTATTAATGGAAAAAATTCTTTCCCATTTTTCAGAATCAAGATCTCCTGCTGGCTCAAAACCATCCATAATTCCGGCGTTATTTACTAATATATCCAGTGTTCCATATTCGTTAACAGCTGTCTCAATCATATTTTCAATATCTATTTCTTTTGCAACATTTGTTTGGACTGCAGTAGCATTACCGCCCTGTTTTTGAATTCCGGAAGCCACATTTTCTGCTCCTTCTAAATTAATATCAGAGACTACCACTCTTGCCCCCTCTTTTCCATATAATTCAGCAATAGCTTTTCCCATACCTGATGCTGCTCCTGTTACCACAGCAACTTTTCCATCTAACTTCATCACTTTTCCTCCCTTTTCTTATCCCTTGTAAGTTATAGTATATTTTTCCTATTATTTAAATCATATCCCTATTTAAGATTAAGGTCAAAAATAACCCTGGTTACACTATTCATAAACCTTCACTTCATTTAAAATAAAGGAAACAAATTTCCCATGTTATTGGAGGGATTCCATTGACGTTTCGAATGTCTGTTGATGAGTTAAAAGAAAAATTAGACTCAAACTATGTTGTTATTGTGGATGTACGATTTGAACTGACCAATCCAAATGCTGGCAGAAAAGCCTATTTAAAAAGCCACATCCCCAATGCATTTTATTTAGACTTAAATGATGATTTGGCGGGGAAAGTAGAGGAACATGGCGGAAACCATCCATTACCTGATATAAATGAGTTGACTGAAAAATTAGGGAGTATAGGAATTAACCATCATACTACTGTCGTCGTTTATGATCAGACAAATGATATGTTTTCTGGTCGTCTTTGGTGGCTGCTTCATTATTTAGGTCATGAAAAAGTTTATGTTCTGGACGGTGGGTTTGAAAGCTGGCAGGATAAAGGGTATGAAGTAACAGATGAACAGCCTGTTGCAGATAAAAAAACATTTATTCCTAAACCCAGAAAAAATGAAGTAGTAGATATTCATCAAGTAAAGGAAAAACTTAAAGATCAATCTGCTGTATTAATCGATTCCCGTTCTAAAGACCGTTATCTTGGCAAAACGGAACCCCTGTATAAAAAAGCAGGGCACATCCCTGGAGCTAAAAATTACTTCTATAAAGAGGTTTTAAATGAACAGGGAATGTGGAAGGAACCTGAAGAACTGAAAAAACATTTTGCCAATCTTCCCAAAGATAAAGAAATTATGGTTTCCTGTGGATCAGGAGTATCTGCAACACCTAATATAATGGCACTGAAAATCGCTGGTTTTCAAAATATAAAACTTTATCCCGGAAGCTTTAGTGATTGGATTTCATACGAAGACAATCCTGTAGAGACAAAAGAAGAGTAGGAGATAATATATGAAACCGTTATTAATTTCAGTTCAATAATACCTCTCAGGTTAGGATTTCACAAACTTCCTATTGCGGGAATTTTCATGTATTAGAAAGGGTACAAATCAAAAAAGATTTGTACCCTTTCCCTTTGATATATTAATGAACCACATGAAACACAAAATTCACAAGGAATAGTGAAGCTATAATATAAAGCGTGAACGAAACCTCTTTAGCCCTTCCAATTGCTATTTTTAAAATCGGATATAAAATAAATCCGATGGCCATTCCATCTGCAATACTATACGTAAATGGAATAAGAGCAATGATGAGAAAGGCAGGGAAACTCTCGCTCATATCCTTCAGGTCCAGATTACGGATATTTTGGAGCATTAAGCTGCCAATAATAATTAAGATGGGAGCTATAGCACTACTTGGAATTAACTTAATGACCGGAATAAAAAAAATCGAAAGTAAAAATAGAAATCCCGTTGTCATTGCTGTAATTCCTGTTCGCCCACCAGCTGCCATGCTCGCTGAACTTTCAACCGTTGCAACAGTTGGACTTGTACCAAAAATTCCCGAAAGCATAGCTGAAACAGAGGTTGCTTGGAATCCACGTGAATATGCATCCGGGCGGTCAATAAAATTCGCATGGCCATGAACTAATCCTACGTTCTCGAAAACAAGCACCATTGTCAAAGAGAATACGGCAATCCAAAATGTCATCGAAAAGAAGCTTTCAAAAGATAAGGTTCCGAATACATCAAGATATTCCTTAAGGGATACTTGATTTCCCTGACCATTTTGTTTATCAATAAGGCCGAATGCCCATGCAATGATTGTTCCAATCACAACGGTAATAAGAAAGTTACCCGGTACATTCCGTAAAAAAAGGATAATCGCAATCAAAAATGTCAGCACAGTGGCTATTACAAGAGGATTTCCAAGATCTCCAAGTGCTATAATGGAATTCGTACCCTTTTCAACAATACCGCCCTTTTCCAGACCAATTAACATTAAAAAGAGTCCAAGACCTACCGTAATCGCTTCTTTTAGGGATTGAGGTATGGATTCACTTAACGTCTTGGCAAATCTGGAAAAGGCAATCAGTACGAAGATAAGACCTGACACACATACAACTGCTAAGGCTTCTGGCCAGGTCAATCCCATCGATTGAACCATGGTATAGGAAAATAACGCATTTACCCCCATACCTGGAACAAGAAGGATAGGCATATTTGCCCAAAACCCCATAATAAAACAGCCCAAAAAGGATATGAAAATCGTTGCCAGAATTGCTGCACCAAGAGGTATCCCGGCTTCTGATAGAATGAGAGAATTTACGGCGATAATATAAACAATCGCAAAATATCCGATTAAACCAGACATAAGTTCCCTCTTCAATGTTGTTTCATACTTGTCGAGCTGAAAGTAATGGTTCAACCACTTATTCATTTTATACGACCTATCTAGTTAAAAAGCCCTCTCCCTACCCGCTCTCTCCTGAAATTCAGGCGAGCCATGAATATATATTATAGCAAAAAAGGATTATAAATATCAACGTCATCAAACTTTATAATAGATTAATAAGCCTTTCCAACTGGACTAAGATGTTTATTTACCGTTTCACCTAAGTTTTTAAAATAAGGCTTTACAACAAAATCTTTTGCACCTAACTGTATTGCCTTCATGACATTTGTTTCCGTGCTTAATGAGGAACACATAATGACATTGGCTTTTGAATCAAACCTCATTATTTCCGCAAGAGCCTCCAGTCCTGTTATTTTTGGCATCACTGTATCCATGATTACCATATCAGGATGTATGGATTTATAAGTATCGATAGCTTCCTGTCCGTCTCTCGCTTCCACGGTTTCATAGTAGCCATACTGTTTTAATATTTGTTTTAGCCAATTTCTCATAAAGGCTGAATCGTCTGCTAATAAGATTATACTCATATATTCATCTTCCCTATTTATAAATTTGGTAAAAAATGCATAAAAGGCTAATAACCCCTATGCCAACAACCAATAAGGGTAGAGTTTTATACAAGCAAAAAAAGACCAACCAAAGAAAAAGGTTCGCCTTTTACGAATCATTCTTCGGCAACTAGGCTGCCATAGCTCAGTAAGCATTAGGCCCTTGGTTTTGCGTCCTTATCTTTCAATAAGTTTGCCCTTATCGGTTTCATATTTTATTTCAGTAAGGTATCCATTCCCTATTATTATCGACAAATTTAGCAGATAATCAAGCGTTTTGTTTGGACTTTCATAATTTAACAAAAATAACTGCCTGTTTATATTTAGATTGTTTTAATTTAAAACACCCAACATCCCTAAAAAGATGTTGGGTGTTTTACAGCTAAATCCTACTCTTCTTCATCGACATTAATAAATAGTTTTCCATCAGCCGTTTTTCTCGTTTCATTACCATGGTCATCCACAGCTTTTACTTCAATAACTGCCCCTTTTGCGACCAAATTGCTCGTTGCAGTCCAGTACCCAACATAGTGCCCATCTGACACTTCCATCATTGGAAGTTCAGTGGCATTAGATAGCTGATTACTTGCATTTGTGAGCGGCATATGGATGACAAAGGTTGCATTTAAGCCTGGCTCACTATCAAATTCAATTTGTACACTTTCTCCAGCATTTAGATAATGATCTTCTGTTGGAACAAGATTACTGATTTCAGGAGCAGTAAAATCAACATCCAGGGTTATCGAATCAGTAGTTTGATTGCCTGCTAAATCTTTAGCAACGACTTCAATGTCATTTGCGCCATTGTCGAGCAGTATTCGCTTAGAATAGGATCCATCGTCTGAGACATCTGCTTTTTGACCATTCACTTCAACCCAATCAAGGTTCGAATCCTCAACAGTTCCTTCTACCGTCACGGTTTCACGATTGAACTTGGAACCATCTTCAGGACTGTTTATAGTAAGCTCAGGATTCGTTGTATCCAATGTAACCGAAACAGTTTCGGATTCACCCGTCATGGTACCATCAAGCTTAGAAATAGCTTTTAATTCATTTTCGCCCTCTGTAAGTCCAACAGGAATCTCAAATTCTCCATTCTCACCTACTTCGGCAGTTCCAGCTAGTTCTCCATTATTCATCAACTCAACTGTAGTGGTTGGAGAAGCAGTACCTGTTACGGTAATCTCTTCCTCACTGGTAATAAGTTCTGCTTCAGGTGAGGTGATTTGAGGATCTTCCACCTCATAGCTTACACGAGCACGAATCATATAGTTTCCTTCTGATGCTGGAGTTTGCGACCACTCACCACCAACACGCTGATAGCTTCGTTCTTGGTTTTCACTACTTTCATCGGTCGCTAGTCCAGGGGTATCAGGGTTTGGATGGGTTTGAACGTAAACCATATAAAAGTCCCCATCAACAAAAATATTGTGCTCTCTTAAGTCGACAACGGTCCACTCTCCATTACGCAGTGCTTCCGCATCAATAGGACCGGCTATTTTCTCACCAGGCAAACCTTCTTCACCACTGGCATCCCATATCTCAACGGCAAATTCAGTTCCACCCGGTTGTGGCCATTCTTCATCCCAGAAGCGGAATACACCATCTGTTACAACCGCCTGGTCATTGCCTTCGGGAAGGGACATTTTGACCGCCCAGGCATTACCAGCGTCATAAAAGGCTCGTGCATTTTCAGCTGTACCATCATCATAGCCTATTTCTCCACCAGGATAGGTGTATAGGGGTTCAAGTTCAGCATTCACTTGAACATCTTCTGTTAAATCAACATTCAGCTCTTGGCTATGGTAGTTTGATGCCATCACTTTCAACGTATAAGAGCCTTCGTAACCAGTGATAGAAAACTCCCCGTTTTCATCGGTTTCAACTGGAGCAACATTTGCATCCTCTTCAAGCAAGACAGTCGCACCTTCAATCGGTTCACCTGTAGCTTGATCTGTAATTTGTCCAGAAACAGTATATTGGTCAATTTCTTCAAGTGTAAAGTCAGCCTCAGTCACACTATCAGCTTCTAATGTTACACTCTGCTCCTGAGATTCAAATCCATAAGACTCAGCTTTTACCGTAAATTCTCCAGCAGGATGGTTAAAGGAATATTCACCTGTTGCAGGGTCTGTTGTAACCGAACGTCCACTTTCAAGGACGCTTACTTGCGCTTGGATAGGTAATAGGTTAGGATTAACGTAGCCCTCTTGGGCAGGAGGATTCTTTTTAGGTAAGTCCGGCTTAATTTCAGCTGGATTTACCTTTTCTTCTTTTAGACCAGCTTTTTCATTTGCACGTTTATTCCCATTACCCTTATTTTTTCCTTTTGCCTTTCCTTTATTTACTTTTCTATGAAGAGATGCCTGGTTACCTTGAGACGTATCAGATAACGTCACATCATCAATATACCAGCCTTCTCTAGTGACACTGTAGTCTGAGGTTACATTAAAACCAATATAAACTCTTTGACCACTATATTCAGATAAATTAACCTCTGCTTCTTCCCAATCATCAGTCGTTCCTTCCACTCGCATTAACTGAGTCCATTCTTCCTTATCAGTGGAAATAAAGACATGTCCAAAATCATAAGCTGTTCCGGAAGAGTATTGTTCTAAATCATGCCATTGGTTAAATTGAAGGTAAGACTCACCTTCAGGTAGATCAATAGGTGGCATTACGAGTGTTGCATTCATGTCATTATCGTACCCACCTGTAAGATTCGTTGCATATACATTTTCACCGGATGCTGCATTTCCTGGACCTGATTCAGGTGTTCCCCACTCCCAGGAGCTATTTTCACCAAACACCGTCCAGCCAGCAGGTTGTGATCCTTCGAAGTCCTCTGAATACCCAGTGGTTATACCTGGTAATACGTCTAGTGTATAGGCTTCACTTTCAGCCGTATTTTCTCCAAAGTCTTCAACTGACCACTTATAAGTGAGTGAATCACCATTAATTTGATCACCAGGAATTGTTGCGGTGTAATCCGCCGATTTGTAATCTCCTGATGTCTGAGCCGCTTCCACAGATTCCCATTCACCATCTTCGTTTTGATACTCGAGTACAACAGAAGCGATACTAATATCATCTTCCACATGAATAGTAAGTGGAAGGTCCATGCCTTCATACGTCTCATCTGGAGCTGTGTGCTCAAACGTGGGTGCAACGGTATCTTCTCCATTCTTCGTAACGCTACCTTCGATCGTTCCTAAGCCGTTATCTAAAAGAGCAACAGCATCATAAGCATTGAGTAAACCGTGTCCAAATCCATTGTTAGGAGACTCAGGATACTCATCATCCGTCATTGGGATAGCTGAATTGATAAGAACTTCTTCCAGTTCATCGACTGTAATACTGCTATCTGCTTGACGAAGTAATGCAACAGCTCCTGAAACAGCAGGTGCGGCCATGGATGTACCACTATAGGTTCCATCATATCCATCCCCTGGAACAGAAGAGCGAACGCTTACTCCAGGTGCAGAAATTTCAGGTTTTATTTCATCATATGGAGATGGTCCACGAAGAGAAAATCCTGCAAGATTGTCACTGCTGTCGGTAGCACCTACAGCAAAAGACTCAGGATAGTTGGCTGGTGTAGCCACAGAGCCTGGACCACCTGGATTGGTTAAACTCGTATTTCCGGCTGAAAAAGAAGGGAAAATACCAGCAGCTCTCCAATTGGTTACCACATCACGATACCACTCGTCTAAACCAGGACCGCCACCCCAGGAGTTGTTTACCACATCTGGAGCCAGGTCGGCACGTGCATTTCCTTCAGAGTCTGTTGGGGCCATAATCCATTCAGCAGCCTCTAGTAAGTCGGCATCGGTTCCACCAGCAGCCGTAAAGGCCTTAACAGCAATAAACTGTGCACCAGGAGCTACTCCGACCTGATTGGATCCATCTGGTTCACTTCCAACCATTGTCCCCATGGTGTGAGTTCCGTGACCTTGATCATCATATGGTTCACTCTCACCTGCAGTTGCATCAAACCAGTTATAATCATGACTTACTTCTCCAGTTTCGGCATCATAGCCACGATAATTATCCTGAAGGGCCGGGTGATCCCATTGAACCCCTGTATCAATATTGGCTACAACAGTTCCTGTACCATCAATGCCCTGTTCCCAAACCTCTGGTGCTCCTACTCGATCGACATTCCATTCTACGTTTGTCAATTCAGATTCAGGCTCGTTGTTCACCTTTTCATCAACAGGTGTAAGCAATTGACGGGTCTCATTCGGCAAAATCTTTTCTACCTCTTCAAAAGAAGCAATGTTTTCCGCAACTTTCTTTGTAGATGTAACCGCCATTCCATTCACAATATGGTAGGAATGAACGTCTTTCGCATTTCCTTTTTCCACTTCTTTTTGGAGATAGTTTTTCACATTTTGCTGAGACTCCTGAGCCGTCGCTTTTAAAGCGGAAATCACAGCTGAACGCTGGGTAAACTCAGCTTTATTCGCTGAGAGATTGTTAGATTTAGCTTTCTTTTTGGCTTCCTTTGCTACCTGTTTCGTATCTGTTTTTTCTTTAAACTTCACCAGATACGTCACATTCTGCTGCTCGTCAAACTGCTTTTGCAATCGGTCACTTACTTTAGCTTCAGCTATTTGCTGTGTGTTCTTTGCTGACTCATGAATTTTTGCATTCTTAGATGTACTTTCACCATGAGCCATACCCGGAGCTACTAAGGAAAAAACCATCATTGCAGAAGCGACCATACTAAAAGTTCGTCGACGCTTCTTTTTTAGCAAAAAATCTCCTCCTTTTTCGTTATTCTATGTTTCTATCTTTTGGTGTAAAAAACAAAAAACGCCCCTTTTCCCCTCCTTTCCCTACTAAATTTTTTTAGACATGTAGGTTCTAGAGATGCAGGCGATTTATTCTGGAAAATCTATGAAGTTAATTCTAGTTTAGTAAAATTTTGTATGGAATGATGTCGTAATTTGACGCCTGAATCACTATTCTGAAAAATTAGTCTATTCGTACCTTCTAAACCATTATCCCTCCTTCTACGAAAGTACTAATCAATAGAGCCTCTATCAAAAAAGAGAATTCTTTTCAAGGACTGCCATTTTCTATTTTTGGAAAAACGTTCTTCATTTAAGGAATATGTCGCATTCCCATTTCACAAAAACAAAAATCCAACATAATCCCTACCTTCTTCCGATACTTAAAGAGAAAGAAGATTATTCTAGTCAATACATCTATCAAATGAACCAATAGTAGAAATATTGGGGAGTCTATTAAGTAAAAAGGCTTAAAACATAGTGACGAAAGACCAGTGAAAAACGTTTGATTATAAAATATAGAGTATTCGGTACAACAAAATTTGTAAATTAATAAAGCGGACAGTTCGACAAAATTCCACAAAAAATTCCTGGGCATTTATTGTAGCCCAGGAATTTAAAACCCATTAAGATTGATATTTTTCAAAAAAATCAGCAATCATTCGAAAAGCTTTGACTTCATTTTCTTTTTTTGAAAATCCGTGTCCCTCGTTTTCCATTACTAAGTATTCCACTTCAACATCTTTACCTCTTAAGGCCTCAACGATCTGGTCTGATTCTTTCTTTACAACACGTGGATCATTCGCACCTTGTATAATCAACATTGGTTTTTTCATTCCATCTAAATAGGTTATAGGGGAATCCTTGATAAACCTCTCTCTATCCTTTTCAGGATCTCCTAACCATAGTTTCATAATCGGCTTCCATTCTTCTGGAACAGAATTGTAGAAGCTAAACAAATCACTTGGCCCAAAAATATCGACTACAGCACGGAAATAGTCAGGATGTCGGCCTGCTAATAATAGTGACATATATCCTCCATAGCTTCCACCTAATAAAAAGAGATGTTCCCGATCCGAATAACCATTTTCAAATAACCATTTAATTCCCTCTACACAATCCAGACGTGGTCCGTGTCCCCAATCCTGCTCAACAAGTTTGACAAATTCTGCTCCATAGCCAGTGCTTCCACGGAAATTAGGGGCAAAAACGTTATAACCAATGCCAGTAAGAAATTGAAAATAGGATCGGTACGATTTCCGCTCCGAGCTTTGCGGACCTCCGTGCGGCCAAAAAACTGTATACCCATTAGTTACTTCTGGATTTGCTTTAAAAAACAGAGATTCAATTGGGGTATCATCATAGGATTTATAGGTGACAATCTCCGGATTAACTAATTCATCAGAGCTTACGCCCATTACCCGATTATTCGATAAAGCTACCCATTCTTTCCCTATTTCCTTCTGATATATATTGGAAGGTTCAACTGCGCTATTTCCTAATAGATAAAGGTTACCACTTTTCGCTACTTTCAATTGATTTATGGTATGAATGGGAATATCGATTTCACTGAACTGACCCGTTTCTACATCATACGCATACAGTTCATCCACAACTCCATGCTCAGCCACTAAATAGACCGTTTTTGATTCCTTATGATAAACAAGATCGGTCATTTCTCGCCCATCAATCTTTAGCACTTCTTTGAAGGTCTTCGTCTCCAAATTAAAAGAGGCTAAATAAGAAAATTTAGATTGATAGTTTGTTACAAAGTATACCGTTTGATTATCCATATATACAGGACTGGACGTGGTATGCACAGCCTTTGGATCCGGTGTTAAAGGTAAGCTCTCCCCATCTTTATGTACATAAAGTAATTGATAGGTATTTGCATAGGCCTGAAGATAAATGAAGGTTTCTTCATCCGGACTAACGGCTTCTAAAAAGCAAGGAGCCTCATCCCCTTTAAACAGCATCGTGTCCTCTTCTGTTTTTAGATTGTATATTCTGATGTTTAAAAAGGTAGGATTATTCTTATTCGTTGTGTAGTAGATACGTTCTCCATCTTCAGATAAGTGTCCGTAATAAAACTTTTCATTTCTTTCACCTGTCACAACAGGCAGCGGGACTCCACCATTTATAGGTAAAGCATAAATTTGGTAGTTTTCATCTCCATCATGATCAATGCCTGTAAGTAAATAACGCTTTTCCGGATCATAAGAAACAATATGACTGTTTTCATTATGGAAAGATACTTGATAAGGAAATTGATTCGGTAAATCCATCTTCCATAGATTCATTTCACCACTTAAATTGGTGTTAAATACTAGAGATGACTCATCTGGACTTACAGTAAAGTGGGTAATTGCAAAAGACCGTAAATATTGCTCAATATCTGGTCTTGGAAAGTTAATCATAACTTCGCTCCCCCTTATTTTCAGAAAATACAAAACAATTATAATAATTATAGCGCTAAATAATAGGAAGAACAACAACAAAAGACCATTTTGTTTGTTTAGAAGAACGGTGTTAAGGTTGGCACGAGAAATTAACGTGGCTTTGCCCGTTGAACTTTCTCATGGCCAACAAAAAGAATTAATTCAGACCTATGCAAAAGAGGTATGGTTGCCGATATAGCGATACATAGAGATGATTCTAAAAACCCTCATGCTCATATCATGCTCACCGTTCGCCCATTTGAAAAAGATGGAGAATGGCAAAAGCAGAAACCAAGAAAGAGTATCTAAAGGACAAAGATGGGAATTTCCTTTACAACAAAAAAGGGAAAATCAAAACAAGAAAAGTTGATCTTGTCGGCTGGGATAAAAGTGAACTCATTGAGGAATGGCGTCAAGAGTGGGCGAATCATGCCAATAAAATGTTAGAACGTGAAGGTGTTAATGAGCGCATTGATCACCGTTCCCATGAAGAAAGAGGGTTGGAGTTTCAACCTACTCAACATGTAGGATATAAAGCTAATGCTATGGAAAAAGAAGGCATTCAAACAGAGCGCGGCAACTATAATCGTGAAGTGAAAGCCTATAATCAAACGGTTGTTGATTTGCAAGCGTATCGTGAAGAAAAGCGTCAATTGGAACAGGAAAAGGCTCAGGAAGAGCAATTTTCTACAGCTGCAGAACGTACTCAATTAGCAAGTGCTGAAAAATTCTTGAAAGCTAAACCAACGTTTGAAGCTATCGACAAACGATTAAGACAGCTTATTGGCTTTGAAAATAAAGTGGAAAGAGATTATCAGGCCTTAGAACAAAAAGACCAGGACTTTAAAGAAATCAAAAAACATTTATTTGAAATTTCCTCTTCTCAGAATCGAATCAAAGAGAACCAAGAAAAGCTTGATTCTGTTGGCAGGCTCGAAGGCTTAACAAAACGAGGAAAAACCATTAAGAAATCAGCAGAAAGTGAAATCCAAAGGCATAAAGCCCTTGTTCAAGAGCATGAGCGCAAATTAGAACCTTATCGTGAAAAATACGGTTTCCGTAGTAAACCTGAATTCAAAGCCATTGATGAAAAGTATCAAAGTAAACGAACGAAATTACGTGAACAGAACAGAAATCAACGTGGAGCAATCAGACGTGAACGTGATGTGCTTCAGAAGGCAAAAACAGCCTTAGAAAATCGTTTTATTCGGGAAGTAGCATCCAAGTATCCAAACACCCCTGAAATGGCTTATTTGGACTATAAGACGCCCAAACAGATCGATACGATTAATCAATCCAATAAGGCTCAGAAAGTACACTCTATTTCCGATTTCAAGGAAATGAGAAACTAGTATACCAACAGGCATCAAAATATCAGTCAACAAATGGAGCAAATCAAACATGAAGGCACGAACTTAGCTAAGTTACCAGCGATGCAAGAAAAAGCCGATTTTTCAAAACAGGGTGCAAGTTTATTTGATGGTATTATTCAAGGAATCGAGCAGGCTCAGCGTTCAATGGAACAAAAGCAAAAGAAACAAACCAAAACCAAACCTAAACAAAAGGAGAGATTTAAGCAAAAAGGCATTGGAGAAAATGAATTAGAAGGCTAATGATGGGAAAGTGAGTGAATGTCGAGAGAAAATCTAATCAAATTCTGACTGATTGGAGTAGGCCTTTCAGCAAGCAAAGTATCAGCTGAAGATTGAACACTTTAAGTTAACTGATGATGACAAGAAAGTTATGAAGGAACAATATTACACATGAACAACTAATTAAAAATTTAAATAAGGGAGTGATTGATTGCTAGCTCCCCCAAGTTCCTTTCTATCCTAATGCTTTTAATTTGCAACATTCGTTGTGTTTTTATCTGATTCCATAGACATTGATAAGTCTGGTGTCTGTGAAAGAATAAATTCATTTAAATCACCATTACGTAACCAGCGTCAAACCACCTCTATATATGTGTCGGCATCAATGAAGCACTGCAAATGTCTAATAAGGATAATGTGTTTTAAAGAAGGGCGATTTATTGGTCACTCTCCTTCATAGACAATACTACTACTTTTTCTTTATCATTATTGCAATGCTGCAGTACATAGGTAGTTTTATTTTTATTATTAATTTTCGTAAACTTGCTACATTTAATTTCCTTGGGGTTATTATCTCCATATTCATCTTTTGTGTTGTCTACTTTATAAATGAATTCTGTTCCATTAAATTCCAAGTAGTGGTAAATTGGGTCACCTTCTGTTGTTACTTTAACAATTTTTAAATTTGACTTTACAGATTTGTTAGATTTTTCAACAAAGTCATGTAATTGTTCAATATTCATGACTCCATTATTTGTAATAACAACTGCTCCCTTGTTGATATCATGCTTGGGGTCATAGTTAGATATAAGGCTACCTTGGTTAGTATTGCCATTATCAGCACCTGAACACCCTATTAATAATAATAAGGAAATAAAATTAATAATAGTAATTTTCAACCTCATATGTAATATATCTCTCCCTGTTACTATTTTGGTACCTTGTGAACGAGATACGAATCTGTATAGTTCCTAATATAAATGATCAAATTAACCTAGTAAAGATATTCATCGTTTATTGAGGTGGATATCTTTACTAGGTTCTCTTTACTAATTTGAAGCTATTTCATTGACCCCTTTAACTCCTTGTTTAATAACCTTTTTATTTATTTCGCCTTGTGCTGTGCTTTGAATTTTTTGCTCATTACTTAAAGCAAAGTTAGATTCAGTACCAACGGTATAGAACCCTTGTACTCCTCTAACAGTTTGATATTTTCCATCTCGACTTGTATTGTCATCTATATGTTCTAGAAACAATAAATATTGATGATTTTCATCTAGTAAAGGTAAATCATCAAATATTTCAATCTTGCCGTTGGGTCTTTCACCACCATATTGAGAAATTACTACGTTATCTAAAGTTTTTTTACCTTTAATCACTTTTTCAATATTAAATTTCGCATCAGTAAAAGTATCGTTATGACCTTCAAAAGGTTGATAGGATGAGAGCTGTTTGTCAAGACTCCCTATAACAATAAGATCTGAATGGTTAACTAGAGATTTTACATCTGAAAATTCTTCGCCCCATGAGGCGTGAACGGGGATAGTATTATTGTTCGCTGTTTTATTTTCTTCATTTATTTCAAATTCGGAAGACATAAACCCTAAAACCCCTGACAATAAGAATACCCCCATTACAACTATAATCATATTCTTTTTCAAAGGTAATCATCCTTTCTTTTAGTTGTTTAGTTTTGATGATAATAATGATTCATAATCGTTGCATCTTCCGTTTCATTTGGAGTATATTGATCCCTACTATCGTACGGATACATTAGGTAACTACTACTGTCTCTATGCTGTAATCCTATGGCATGTACTAATTCATGCGCAATTAATCCTTTCAATTTTGGATAGTCATAATTCAATATTCCATTTCCAACATTCAATTTCACATTCACGCCATAATAATGATCGTTAGCATCCCAATTATATGAAGCACCTTCTGCTTTTCCAGTCCATCTTGCGGAGGATAAATTAACATCTTCTACGAGTACATGTCTTCCCGAAAGACTCCCACTTTTCACATATGATACGGTATATTGATGATTATTGACATTGTCTAATGCTGCATTATTGACTAGACCTTGCAACCTTGAATAAGAGTAACTCACATTATTTACATACTGAATGTAATCCTCGTTTGACCAGTGTCCATCCCATGCAAAAACGGGAGTTGCCTTGACTTCATTCCCAAAAGCATTCCCTATACCAAAAGATATCGTTGCCAATAAAAGCACTGCAATGAAGAACCTATAAGACTGTTTCTTAAACATTAATAAACCCCCTTCATAATTTTTAGTAGATTTCAGTCCAGTAGACAACCTCGATTAATCCCTCCTCCTAGCGAATCCAATAATATGAAAATATTTCCTTATTATAGGATTCTTCACCATTCGGTTTACTTCCTTCCATACTATGGAAAAATAGGTAATTCGTCCTTTTAAGGGAGTAAGGCAAAGCCGAACGTTTGGAATTCCTCAACAAGCGTCCTTTGCGCCACGAATGTGGCTAGCAAAGGTGCAACAAGAACTATATAATCATAGTATGATTATTACAAATTGGTACAAGGAGAGGTCTTTTGAAGACCAACTGAAAAAAGAGTCGGCAGGTAAAAACCAAACCTAAACAAAAAGGAATAGGAGAGATTGAATTAAAATTAAAAGGACGTCTAAAATAACAGATTTAAGAAAGGTTGAGGTTACTTAAATGGACATAAATAAAGCGTATGAGCAGGCAAAATACCAGCTGGAAATTGAAGGATTTACGCTTAATGAAAAAGATGAGAAAGTCATGAAAGCTGTAGCTTCCGGTCAAATCACACGTGAGCAATTGATTGAGGACTTAAAACAGGGGGTGGACACATGCAAACGGCTTCCCTAATTCTTTCGCTTACTGCATTAGCATTAAACATTGTCACACTAACTATCATTTTTAAAATAAGGGGAAAGAGCAATGGCTGATAAATTGCTGGGTTGGTTTAATCATGAATATGAGAAAGTCCTTCATAGTGGTTTATCTAACAACGAAAAAGATAAACAATATAGCGACCTCATGACCGAAATGGAACACGCTTTTAAAATCCCCATGCTAGGGAATCAGGAGTGGGAAAAAGAGAATCGGAAAGTGATTGCTTTGTATCGAAAAATCTCTAAAAGCAGGCATTCATAGGCAGTAGAAAAGGCCATAGGGAACTATGGCCTTTTCTTAGAAATAAAATTATCTTATTCATTTTCAAGCCAATTATAGTAAGGCGATTCAGGTTTATCATCATTCTCTAGCATAAGTTCCAACATTCTCAAATGATCGCTTGCTTTATATATGAGTTCATCTGCTCGTTTTTTTGTAATACAAATAGGTTCTTGTGTATGAATGGCCATTTCTTCTGTTTCCCTGACCAATTTTATGGCCCTTTCTCTATTTTCCTTATCTTTTAAATTTATATATTTGAACATATCCTCATGAAAAAATATGAATAGAACTACTGCTTTTCTACGTAAAATAAACGAATTCAGTATGTAACTCATTATTAATCTCCAAAATGCTGAATGAATAATAGGGGAGCCTTCGTTTATCCGTAGGCGAACCGGGATTCAATAATAGTGTATTTTTGAAATATCGAAGAAGCGGAATGTGTGAGTGACCAAAAATTAAAATATCAGGTTCTTCTCCCTGAAACGCCTCCAGAGCCCGTTTTTCTGTTGTTTTTTTCTCTCCATGCCCATGAACGATTCCGATTGTAAATCCATTCACTTCTATCTTCTGTTTTGCCGGGAGTTTGGCAGTTATATCATCCCCATCCACATTGCCATAGACTCCTTTAACATCTGCATATTCAGCTAAAGTATGATATACATCTATGGATTTCCAATCACCTGTATGAATGATAAGATCTGCCTCTTTACAAGCTGTAAGTAAACGAGATGGAAGTTCTTTATTGTTTCCTGAAATATGCGTATCACCTGTTACAACAATTTCCATTTACATACCCCCTTTTCTCACATTAGGAATGATAAAATGATCTTTTTTCGATTCAACAGTTTTCAAAACCAAAATAATTTTATCTCTCATCTAGGCGAAAAAGACTAATTATATAAATAAAATGGAAACATATGTTCGATTATGCTATAATAAAAATACACAATAGACAAGCTCGCATGAGGGGGCGGACACTTTATCCTTCAAGGGGAACCTCCCCAAGAAGGGAGGTGATGCCTATCGATATGGCAGACACGATCACACTCATGATCTCTTTCGGAATGTTAATCGCCGTCGTCATGTCCGGAAAAAACAAATAACCCCTCATGTGCTTTGGCTAGGCTGTGAGGGGTTATCCTTCATTTAAACCTCCCCCTCATGATGGGGTTGGTCTATTGTGGGACCGTTCCATGTTACCAGCATGGGACGGGTTTTATTATCGTATGAAATTCTATTTTAATTATAACATGAAATAAACGTATATACCATGTATTTTTGGTCTGTGTTTATTCTAAACATCCAAAACAGAAGTCGAAATGGCCAAATGAGTAACTCTGGTATAAAGCTAATGACATCTAATAATAAATCCCGAAATCGATAGTTGTTGCTGCCTTTCCTTCTTTTTAACACTTGCCTTTTGCTTTTCCACCATTCTTTCAGCGCTCATCCCCCCCTATTTTTAGTGCTTATATCCGTACATCATTCATTTTCATTTACGTTTTTATCCAGGTGGAGGTTCCAGAATAAAATCCTAAGACCGTATACTTCCAAACGAACAATGAACTGTCGATTTGTCCCATTTATGCTACACTATAAAAATAAGATTCAAAATATTTTATACTTTGGCTCTGTTAAACATAGTATTGATTTCCGCGCCAGTGCACTCCCTTTACGCGGGCGGTCAGGTTGCCTCCTCGGCTGCCTCTGTATACCGCTCTTCCCGTAGGAGTCTCGCGTACTTCCGCTCCAATCAACTTGGTAGAAAATCAATAATAAGCTTTAACAAAGCCTATACATTAAAGGTGGGACATTAATGAGTGTAAGTGGTATTACAGCAGAGGATTTACTTAATTTTACGTTTATTTCTGATCCACAAGTGTCACCTGATGGTAACTGGGTGGTGTTTGTGAAACGCACGATGAATAAAAAGGAAAACTATCAATCTTCCTTATATGTAATGAATACGAAAACAAAGGAATCCATACCTTTTACACAAGGAGACAGTAAAGATACACATCCAAGATGGTCCCCTGATGGTAATATGATTTTATTTACATCAAACCATTCAGGAACAAATCAAATTTGGAAAATTTCCTTTCATGGGGGTGAAGCCCAGCAAATCACCTTTTTCAAAAACGGAGCAAGCCAGCCAGTCTGGTCTCCCGATAGTAGGTCGATTTTATGTGCGACACAATTAAAGGAAAATCAGTCCATCCATGAAGAGGAAACGGATAAGAAAGATGAAAAGGATGAGCAGCCTAAGCCATACATTACGACACGCTTAAAATATAAAGCCAATGGACAAGGGTTATTAGAAGAGAAATTCTCTCAGCTTGTTCTAATTGACCTAGAGAGAAATAAAATTACTCAGCTTACTGAGGGGAACTTTTATCATCACAATGCAGCCTTTTCTCCAGACGGAAAACGGATAGCGTTTGCCGCAAATCGTTCGGAGAATCCAGATGATACTATGATTTCCGATATTTTTGAACTCGAGCTAGACAATCTAAATCTAACGAAGCTTACGAATAGTCATGCAGTATTCTCAGCTCCAAATTATTCGCATAATGGAAAAACGCTATCTTTACTTGGTCATGACTTCGAATACCAGGGCGCGACATTAACAAGAGTCTGGACACTCGACCTTGATACTAAACACCTTACTTGCTTAACTAGCGATTGGGATGTGGAAGTAAATGATGTGGCGATTAACGATATGGCAACAGGAAGTGGCAGTCCTGGAGCAATCTGGACGTCAAATGATGATGGCTTGTATGTCCTTGCAAGTAATCGAGGAAACACCCATCTTTATTACATTTCATTAGACCAAACCATTAACCCTGTTCTCGGTGGCACCCGTCAAATCTATGCTATAGACTTTGACAAATACCGGGAACAAGCTGTGATTGGGGTAAGTAATCCTGAAATTCCCGGTGACCTTTATCACGTTTCTTTACCAAATCTAGAAGAAACTCGATTAACTGAAGCAAATGAATCCTGGATGAAAGATAAAGACCTCACTCTGCCAGAGGAAATAGAGATTCCAGCGCGTGATGGAATTTCCTTACAAGGATGGATTATGAAGCCTGTTGATTGTAGGGAAAATGAAACCTATCCCCTTATTGTAGAAATTCATGGTGGACCGCACATGATGTACAGCAATTCTTTTATGCATGAATTTCAAGTGTTCGCAGAAAAAGGCTACGGAGTTCTATTTATGAATCCTCGTGGAAGTCATGGGTATGGACAGACGTTTGTCGACGCTGTTAGAGGCGATTATGGTGGCAAAGATTATGAAGATATTATGGATGCAGTGAATTATGCAGTTAAGAATTTTGACTGGATTGATGAAAATCGTCTTGGTGTAACAGGAGGCAGTTATGGAGGCTTTATGACAAACTGGATTGTCGGGCATACGAATCGATTCAAAGCCGCTGCTACTCAGCGTTCGATTAGTAATTGGATTAGTTTTTATGGCGTAAGTGACATTGGCTACTTTTTCACAGATTGGGAGCATAAAACCTATCAACTGGACGATCCGGAAAAACTATGGAAGCACTCTCCTATTCGTTATATTAATAATGTGGAGACTCCGCTTCTCATTCTTCATGGTGAAGAAGACCATCGCTGTCCCATTGAACAGGGGGAGCAAATGTATGTTGCGCTAAAAAGTCAGCACAAACCAACAAAATTTGTACGCTTCCCGGAGTCTGATCATGAACTATCCAGGAACGGGAAACCAAACTTGAGAATCCGTCGGCTCAATGAAATGGTCGCATGGTTCAATAAATATTTATAACCTGCAAAGATGAATGATGTGCTTCCCTTTAGTGATACATGGATTGATTTTCTTTCCTAAAGGGAAGTAACTTTTTGAATGTGATAGCAGGCTTTCATTTCATCATGATTTCTTATCTTGTTTAACTTTTGCCACACCCAATGTCAGATAGTCCCAAAGAATATCTTCCACTTCTTTTCCGTCTTCTTCCCTGCAATTAATAATTAGGATGACCTCTCCTGTTCCTTTTCCTTTAAAGAGTTTCATTTTTGGATTTTTTAATTTAATTACACAAAAATCAAAAATAAAGCCAAGTATGAATCCAAATGCAGCTCCAATGAGTCCCCAAAAAATGGGTCCCCATTCCAGAACAAATCCTCTGCTAGCACCAATGACAGAGAAGATGACTGCAAGAAACATGCCCTTGTTAATTAAAGATTCTCCATCTGATCGATGTAGTGTATCAAAAAGTTTTGGATCTTCAGTACGTTTATCCAAAGGGACTGCAAAAATCTCATTGAAGCCTTTTTCCTCCAGTTTGCTAATGGCAAGTTCAAGATAAGACGAATGATCAAAAGTAGCAAAAACCTGCATATGAATTACACCTTTACACCTTTTTTTATTTTAAACATTGCAGGCTGGTAATGTGTTTTTAAAAAGTTTTTTTGTTCAGCCTCAAATAATTTATTGTTCTCCACAGCATTCATGTAGGAATCATAAATGGTAAAGAAATAAAAGGATGGCATATAGAGGACCCATTGTTTATTTAATACTGCAGTTGATTTTTCAATGTTTCCCAGTAATAAATAATGCAGGCCTTCTATAAAATGCGAAAAATGAACAAAAACTACGGTAATCACGAGTGTAAAGAAAGCACTAAAAATTCTATGGATATATAGCTGACCAATACTGGGAATGGTCATAGCCCAAAGTGTGGCTACTGTAGGATTTCGCTTATCTAAGTAATTGATTTCCAAAGGTCTAATGATAAGTTGATTTACAGGGGATGTATCCTTTTCATTAAGCAAATAAATTTTATTCAAGTCGACTGCACTCCGGTAGCTATCCCAAATGGAAAATAAGTAAACAGGAATGTATAAATGCATATATTGAACGTTTAACACTTCTTTCGCAGCCTCAATGTCACCCATAAACGAGTAAACCATGGCAAGATTCAGCTGAACCATTTGATTGAGAACCAGTTCCCACATAACTAATAAAAATCCACGCAGGTACTTTGAAAGCAGCAAGTGACCATAGCCGGGAAATGCAACTGACCATAATGCAATGATATATGGATTTCTTAAGTGAATTTGTGTAGTTCCAAAAATACTAAGATGAGCGAGCTTCCTTCGATTCTGATTTTTATTTTGATTACTGGTCATACGTCAACCCACCTTTAAAACTGACCTCCTATTGGTATTATCTTCTAAAAGTGGGTATTCATACATGGACTATCTGACTGATAAGACTACATTTGCATAAATTTCATCATGTAACCCAACTTCATAACGTCATAAACACTTTTGGGAACGCCAAAATTAACTGGAAAGCAGTCTAAACTGTCATCCCTTATATATACTGAACAGCGAAGAGGATGATTAGAGTGAGTGGTTTAAAGTCAGGCACTATTTGCAAAAATTAGATTTAAAAGATGGTAATCTGTAATCGACACAGTGTGCGAAGAATAATCTGATGATTTTAACACGAGGATTTTCACCATTATAATGTACGAAGCTCTGGGCCTGTTCTAAGTGTGGTTTCGATGTTTAAGTTGTATAAACATGTACCTTTCTCCCGTTTAGAATAACGATTTTATCAAATTCCATTCCTAGCTTTTTTGCAACTTTTTGAGAAACGAAATGTTCAGACTGAATTAGGGCAATAAATCTTTCCTGATCTATATGCTTTTCTCCATAATCCAAAAGTGCCTTGGCTGCTTCTGAAGCATATCCTTTTCCCCAATATTCACGAGCAATCCAATATCCAATTTCTATTTCCTCCTTACCATCAACCCTTTGTGGAATTAAACCTGCATGTCCAATTCGTGTTTTATCCTTCTTATTAACGAGCACCATTAAGCCTAAATCTTTCCCATAAGTATATGTTCTATAAATCCAATGCAAGAAATCCTTACCACCACTTTCATCTTTTGTCGTTCCATTACCAATAAATCGAACGACCTCAGGATTTGATAATAAAGACATAAGAAAAGGAAAATCTTCATCACGATATGGCTGGAATAATAATCTGTCTGATGTTAGTTGCATAGTAAATCTTCCTCTCTCAGAAATAAAGGGATTTTCATTCGTTATCTAATCTTCCTAACCGTTTATACGGCCTCGTTTCCCAAGCCTCATACGGAATATAATGATTAGCATTCATTGCATCTATCGTTCGGGACTTCATATTTGGACGTGTTATGTAGTCTCCAATATTATCCTCGTTTAAATGAATAAATGTTGCTTCCTTAATTTCTTCTGGCTGGATTTTCAGACGTCCACTAGAAAAATCTGCTTTAAAAACGACAGATAAGATTTCACCTGAAGTATTATAATAAACTCCCGTAATCCCAATTGGGTTTATGACAATTCCTGTCTCTTCTAAAACTTCTCTGCATACGGCTTTTTCTAAAGACTCCCCTTCTTCAACCTGCCCTCCCGGTGATTCCCATGTATCTGAACGCTTATGGGTCTTAACGAGTAATGTTTCCTGATGATTATTTGTGACAAAAGCTGATACAGCAATAATATGTTTTGGGTGACTATGTCCCATTTTTCTCCCCCTTTTAAACTCTTCCCTGTTCTTCCACTATTTCTTTCTCCCTTTTACCAATTCGTTAAATACTGCACATAGCATATTCTTAGCAGCTGGTCATGTTCGAATGATCTTGAACCTAGTTTACGGCGAGTTGTCCTTACCAACCCCTTTTTGCTTCTTTACCGCATGATAGCGGTAAAGAGGCAAAATAGGAAATTCATCATCTAAAGTTTAACCAGTGTTCTACCACGTACTTTCCCCTCCAAAATATTTGCCAGGACATCTGGAAGTTCTTCTAATGAAATTTCATTTACCAGTTCATTCTCCATTGAAGTTGGCTTTAAATCATCTCCTAAACGCTTCCAAACATTAACGCGCTGGTCCATAGGACATTCTACTGAATCGATACCAAGCCAATTAATTCCTCTTGAAATAGCAGGAATCACAGTGGTTGAAACCTCAACTCCACCTGTCAGACCACACGTTGCAACAGAGCCACCATATTTTAATGTACTGAATATGTACTGAAGTGTTTTACCTCCAACAGGGTCAACCGCTCCAGCCCATTTTTCCTCACGAATAGGTACCTGATCTGTATCCATGATTTCATTACGATGAATAACTTCAGCAGCTCCTAGATCTTTAAGGTAACCCTCCTCACTGGATTTACCTGTACTGGCAATCACTTTATAATTGCGTTTTGCTAACATATTCACAGCAAGACTACCTACACCGCCTGTAGCTCCAGCAACTAAGACTGGCCCTTCACTTGATTTCAACCCATTATCTTCAAGTCGTTTAACTGAAAGTCCAGCCGTAAAACCAGCTGTGCCTAAAATCATTGCTTCTTTTAAAGACAATCCATCCGGCAGTGGGACAACCCAATCTGCAGGAACCCGCGCAATTTCACTAAAGCCACCAGAATGTCCAGTTCCCAGCTGATAGCTCGTTACAATAACTTTCTCTCCTTCTTTAAAACGTGCATCTGTTGAGTCAATAACCGTACCAGCTAAATCAATCCCAGGTATTAATGGGTAGGATTCAACAAATTGGTTTTGAATCGCCACTGTTCCATCCTTAAAATTCACACTAGAGTAAGCCACACGAATCGTTACTTCTCCCTCAGGTAAATCTTCCATACTTATTTGTCTTATATCTAAAGACGACTGATCACCTGATTTATCCAAAACCAATGCTTTAAACTGATTCATTTTTCATACCTCCTAAAAAAGATTCTATCATCATAGAAATTGTAACCAAAATCACACCTGACTCCAAACATTTAAAATGCGGTGCAGTCCACTTATCACTTTTAGAAATAGCTGTTATAAATGATGATATGAAATAAAGGACAGTCCCTCACCGCTTTTAAGCGATAAAGGACTGACAACTTTTAAGGAATGAAAAGCCAAGCATTTCATTATGAATTTATCAGTAATGGATTCCACCTGATACTTCACACATCTCTTATCGCCTGTCTTACTTCTTCTAAATCCTCTATGCTTGAGTTTATCATACCGTGATAAATGTCCAGTATTGATTGACCATAGTCATTGCCTGGAACAGCCCATTTGCCATTTAGACCAGTCCAGGTCGAAGCGGACCCTCTGGATACCAAATCAAAACGAGGATCTACTAAAGGATATTCATCAGGTAAATCGTCAGTTGTAGCATAGGCATACAGATGCTGAATATGAGCAAGTACGCCTTCTTCCGGTGTAGCAAAGCTTGCCCCTGGATTTGAGGAATCTGTTGCACCTAGTCCACAAAAGTTATTTTGCTCAGGTTCCACAATCCCAGTAAATCGTAAATAATCGGTTTCGTGCATAGCCTGAGCAAAGGCAATGTCACCACGAACGCCATAGTATGCACCAAAGGTTAAATAATAGCTCGCAATTTCAATCGCATGACTATAAATGTCTTTTACATAACGATTCATTAATTCTGGTGAAAGGAATGTTTCTCCTAAAATCGAATATCCATTTGGCTCCTCCTGAGAACCGTCCCCGTTTCCACTCTCTCCATTATCTGTCACAATAAATGCATCTTCAATTCCCGTATTACGAATCTCCTGCAAGCGCCTTTCTGCATTCTCCTGGTTTGAAAAAGCTCCTGCTTGCACACGATACCATTGTTCACCCGAAATTGTAACCATTGTAATGAATGACTCAATTCCGTTTGATTGTAATTCATTCACTCGATTTCTTGCATTATCTCTTGATTGAAATGATCCAGCTATTACTTTATAAATGGTAGCTCCTGGTTCCTCTTCCTTACGCTGTAAGCTGAAGGCACTTGCTAATCCATTAACATGGCCTCGTGCTAATGTTTGCCGATAGGATGGATCGCGAAGTAAATCGGCATCATTTACATTGTCAATAAAACCATTCTCGGTTAAAAGAGCAGACATCGTTGTTTCCCGCAAAACATGAAAATTTGCTTTCTTCTGTCCACGATCTCTTAACTGATTAACCTTTGTAATCTCTTCGTGCATAATATCCTGATATTCAGCGGTCTGTGAAGAGTCTGATAAGCTAATGTGAATATAATCCTCATAACCAGTTGCAGAACCATTAAAAGCATTACAGTGGATAGACAAATAATAGTCTGCTCCCCATGCATTCGCATCATTGGTTCGTTGACTTAAGCTAACTGTGCTGTCATCCGTACGACTCATACGAACATTCACATTTTCATATTCACTCACTAAAATATCACGAATTCTACGGGCAATATCCAAAACAATATGCTTTTCATCTAATCCATTTCCGCTGGCACCAGTATCAGATCCACCATGCCCCGGATCTAAATAGAGTTTCATACATAACAATCCTTTCTATTAAAAGGGAATTCCTTTTACTATATTCAAAATATACAGAGAACGACTTGGACAGTTTGTTTAGTTTTACAAAAAATAAGGAATATGTTTTATTAAAGGTTAGAAACAGTAAGGGAATAATGGAAACAGATTCCTTGTTCCTTCCAAAAGGAAGTTGTACATGGTGAATCTGCAGTTCCGTAAAAATCCCAAAAACTTGCTGTTTAAAGATTAAATTCCTGACATAATAGGAAAAATAATGATAACTTCAGCAAAGGAGGTCAGCATCATGGCTAAAACGATTACTTCAGAGGAATACCAGGATCTTGTTAAAAATATGGACAAGCCAATGGTTTTAGAATTTGGAGCAAATTGGTGACCAGGCTGTCGTATGTTGAGACCGGTGGTCTCAAAAGTAAGCGAACAGCTGGATACTGTTGATTTTTATTATGTAGATGTAGATGAATCTTCAGACCTTGCTCAAAAATTTGAGGTTCAAAGTATTCCGACAATGGTTCTTGTCAAAGACGGCGAAGAAGTAAACCGTTCTGTTGGATTTATTCCTGAAGAACAGGTTACCGAATTTGCCCAATCATAATTACAGTAAAGGCATTGCTTCCTTAGCAATGCCTTTTGATTATCATGTTAGACCTATGGTTAATCTATTATAAATAAGTCCACACAAGTAAATGGACGGGTTAATTCTTTTTTAAGCAATTTTTAAAAATTGACTTAAATTGTTTCCGATGAACTTGTTTTATGGATAACTAAATCGTAATAAATACAGATATTAAAGCGCTATATATATTCCATTTATAACTTGACATCCTAGGGATTAGATGGTTCACCAAAGTATAGTGAATTACGAAAGATAACAGAGGATCTAATGAGCAAGGTTATTGAGGTTGTAAAAAAAGAAGAGGCGAAAATTTTGCAGATGCATTGGATGTCTTCAGTGGAATATAATTCAGAAAAAGGGACGGTGGATTTTACATTTGATCCAAAGTTAAAGCCTTATTTATTACAGTTACAGCGAGAATTCACCTCCTATAAATTACGAAATGTGCTGGCTTTAAATAGTGGTTATGCCATACGATTTTATGAATTGTTAAAGAAATGGGAGAAAATTGGAATCATAGAGTATACCTTGGAGGAACTAAGGAAGAGGCTTGGAACTGGAAATAAATACAAGGAATACTCAAATTTTAAGTTAAGAGTTATTGATCCTGCAAGACGGGAACTTTCGGAAAAAACTGATATTAAGTTTAATTATGAGGAGTTAAAAAAGGGACGAAAAGTTGTAGCCTTAAAATTTATTATTTCTACTAATAGAGAAAAAAGGACTAAGATTGTTGAGGACACCAAGAGTACTGAAGAAACTTTGTTGGAAGAGTTAAATGGCTTAGCAAGAGGTTACCATGTATCCAATGAAGTGTTTTATCGTTGGGTAGCATTAGGGAAAAATATTTGGGGATTAGAATATACAAGTCAATTAAGGAATTTGATATTGTATATCAATCAACAAAGCAATAAGAATAACCCGATTGGCCTGGCTAATTATCTGCTTAAAGAAAAAGGGAAGCTAGCTCAACAAGGGTATGACTCAACTATTCAAGTAGAGAAAAAAGAAATCCTACCGGAATGGTTTAATAAAAATAATGATGGAAATGATAAAAAGGATTCAAGAAAAAAAGAAGTAACATACATAGAGAGGCAAGAGATGGAGAAATTGTTGGAAAAGTATAAAGTGTATTAGTTTTTACATACATAATTAGAGTTTTACTTATATCCCCTATTCTATTTTGGAATGGGGGTGGTTCTATATAAGAACCACCATCAGGTTCTAGCATTTTTTCACTGTTTTTTAAAATAAATTTATTCATCAATCTTTATTCCTTCCATAAACAACAAAAATGCATTATATGCGGTTCTTTTAAAACTTTGTACTACGTTATATTTTTCTACAACTGAGGGGGGGGGCTATTTGAGAACACCCTATGTTAAGCAATCATTAAACCCCCCTGATGTTAAAGAACATAGGGGACCGTTATGTACGGATTGTTTTCACTGTATCACGATACAGGTACTCCTCAATCCTCACATACCTTAGCCGCGTCTCGACACGGGGGAGTATGATTAATATGATTATCCAATATATCTATCGGATAATAAAGGATTAAAACTTATCATGATTGAATAGTGGTGGCTAAACCTTTCAGAGGTTATTTATAACCTGGTTCTATATTAGAACCATCCCTATGACGAAAAATATCTGGATTTATCATTTATCTTTTTTGCAGCATCATTAAGGAATATTTTTCCAATCAAAATATTGAGTTATCTCTAAATACAGAAGTTTTATGATACGTTAATTTAAAACGATTTTCAATATCAAAATACCGTTATGTTGGTAACACTCTCTCAAAGTCTACTTTTGATCTTTATCACTCATATTGAAAAAATCAGCACGTCACTTAGCCTTTGCTCCCCCCCCGTATTTACCAGAAGCAAAGCTATTATCCTATTTTATGAGCAAAATAGCATATAGTTTCAATAGGCACAAGTCTAGGAACAATCTGTTGGTCCTGCTATAGGAACAAATATTAGTTACTAAAAGGTTGTAAGAGGATAAATTACATAATTATCCCTATTTGCCCCAAAACTCAAACCGAAAATGTAAGACTAGGCACAAAACTAGGAACAAGACTAGGACTTCTAACGTCGCAGTCCCTTGTTCCTTCTATATATTGCCACTCAGACCAGGCTGCTTCTACTTTTCCAAAAGGAAATACCGTAGTTCCAACTATAAGTAATGCAAATCCTAAAATTACTTTGCAAGTTTTAATAATACCGTCCCACTTTCTATAATAATTGACATATAAATAGTCTTATAAATTGTGAATCATTAATGTATTTATCTATAAATCATAATTTCATCTGACCAAACAGCTGTATTAGGTACAGATCCTGTAAGCAAAACTCTTACTCTAGCTTGTGTACTATGATTTAAGTCATCAAGATATAATTTCTTAACAGGGGTTAAGTATGAAAAATACCCAGTCACTTGATCAATACTACGTATCATGAATTCATACCCCGTAGAATCAGTTCCCCAGACATCCATATAATAATCTAACTGAGGACAATTTCTTGATTCAGCTTGAACATCAACTGAGGTTGCATTAGATGTATAAACACTATAATCAGTCCAAACTCTAACTTGACAATCTCCAGTAACTGTTTGCCATTCAGACCAAGACGATGCTGATGCATTATTTGGAAGTAAGCTCATAGATGTAAACAGTATAATAGCTAAAGCGAATAAAAACTTGAAATTTTTCACTCACAACATCCTTTCTAATATATGAATACCATATTGAACATGGTATTCATATATTATCAGCAAAACCGTTTGGATAAAAATGGACTAATAGTAAAAATGTACCTATTACACCTAAAATATTATTTAATAGATAAATAAATTGGTAAAATTTTATAAAGATAACCAGATATTTTTTATAATATCAATTTCTTTAAAAAATATTTGAAAAATAAATCAAACTGCATATAATATCAGGAAGAGGAAGTGTCTATAATTTTGTGTATAAGTATGACTAATCGGTAAAATTTAAATATTCATAAACCTTAAGGATGCTTAACCTTATATATTTAGACAAATAAAAACTTTAATAATAACCTACTACATAAACAGATTATGATCCTAATTCCCTATTCAACTGAATAGACACATTTTTTATACTCTCTTTATTTGGAATAAAATAGTATGAACCACCAATCATTTTATTAGATCCCTCAATTTCAAAAGTTTTAATAGAGGAAGTATCCATTGATGCATAAGATCGAATTAACGAATGGATTTCCGAAGGTTGAAAGCTAGTGTCTACATTTTGTTCAAGAATGTCAGTGATTTTATGAAGTTTAAAAATTGTCCCGGTAGATATGACTTGGTCAACCGTTGCCTGAATAATAATTGTTTTTTCTTCAAATGCAATCTTTGACAAAAAAACTGCACCTTTAATTGTGTCTAACAATTAAAGGTGCAGTACAACAGTTCAAAATCCTTTCCTCTACTGGTTTTATTTATTTGTAAATGTTTATCGGATTGTCAAGTACCGCTACTTGTTGATTATGAGCTGAATCACTATAAATCCGAAGTATGACATGATAAAGATCTCCATCAGACCAATCCCCATTACTATCAGGTTGTTGTACTAAATCGATATCGAATTGTTTTGTCGGCATTCTGTAAGAGAAATATCCTGAAAATGTTTGACTAGTAGCACGATTGAACTCTTCATTCACTAAAACTAAGTCATAATAAAAGGTTGGACAATTATCACTTGTTGCCCAAACGTCAACAGTGTCTGCATTAGAATAATATGAACGGTAGTCAGTAAAAAGCTTTACTGTACAACCTCCGGATTCATATACTCCCCACGTAGAATGATTATAATCTGCTAAGGAAACAATTGGAAAAATACTTGCTAATAATACCGTTAAACAAAAAATTATTAACATCTTTTTTAGCTTTCTCATAAATTACATCCCGCTCAATTAAAGATTAATATAAACAAATATGCGATTCTAGATTATCTATCACCTATCAGGTACTATTCACAAATTTTATATATTTCATTTCTATATGCTTCCATCATAATTATCACGTTTTTGTAAGCTTAAATTTTGGTTGGTTACTTTGCTATTTTCAACGCTTAATAATTGCCTGTTAAATAATTGTGTGACACTTAAAACAGTAAAAATAACCCCCAAAATGGTTATAGCCTTGGCTGGATCAAAAGAGCTCCCAATCCATCCTGCTAGAACACCATTCAATGGCAATGTAATTTGTGCGACAAATCTTCTTACTGAGAATACCCTACCTTGAACTTCCTTGGGAGTTACCAATTGCCAAATCGTACTTGAATGAGCTGTTGTAATGGGTAACATAAAGAAAATTAAACCACCAATTATCCCGGATATATATATATTATCGGAAAAACCAAAACTAATCTCAAACACCCCGGCTAATATTAAAGGGATGATAACACCGTAAATTCTGTTTTTCTTTAGACCTCCAAACAATGTCATTACTAGACCTCCGCATAAACCTCCTATACTACTAAGAGTGGTGATAATGGCTAATCCTGTATCAAAATCTAATCCGTTACTTTGAAGTTCCCCATTTAAACTATACTTTAGTACAAGAGGATAGAGGGTAGTAACAACTGATAGCAATAAATTACCAACAGCGATTAGTCCTAGTAACCACAGTAAAGGCCTATTAAAATATGATAAACCAGACTTCATCTCTTTTATAAACCCTATTGATTTTTTTCTTAACTTTTTGTTATTTTCACTTGGTGAAGGAATATACAAAAAACCTAAGATTACAGCACTGATAATGAATGTTACACCGTCTAATAGAATAGCTAGTGATATCGCTTGCTCTTCACCTTGGAAAGAAATAATGTAAGTATCCATAAAAGCTGGAATAGAAATTAGGAATGTTGCAATTGTTGGAGCAATTACTTTAGAAAGTGAAAAACTTGTTTGGGTCATTCCATTAGCGCGGGATAAATGTTTTTCAGGAACAATCATTATGTAAGATGCTGTAAAGGAACTGATAATAAAGCTTCTTAAAATTCCCAATAAAGCACTGTAAATTAGTAGTATAATTAGACTCTTTAAAGTTTCGGTAAACATTAAAAAAAAGAGTATTAATGTAAGTAATCCTCCAACATAATTGCAGAATAACAGTATTTTTTTTCTATCAAGTCTATCTGTCCAAATTCCTACTAAAGGTTGCGACAGTACATAAGCAGCGTTATAAACAACTGTATTTGCACCAATTGCAAAGGCTAACATCGTTCTATCTGAAGGATCATTATACATTACTTGTGTAAGCCATATAGTTATGGCGAAAATGTTAACAGCACCGCCAATTTCAGAAAGTGTCTGGCTGAACCAATATATCGAGAATTTCTTAAAGCTTTTCTGTGGGTACATTTAGGTCACCTTTCTTCGTATTTCATTGTAGGAGCCGCATATTCCTTCATACCATTTCTTTGACTTTCTGTAAGTCAAACATATAACTCATATCTATTAAATCGTCATCGATTTCTAAAAGTGAGTCTGATGAATATAATTTAGATAAAGTATCATTTATTGCCTTGACAGAAGATCTGATTATTGGGTTAGCATATATAAGCATTTTGAAGTCGTTGTTTCTTGCTTCCTCTACTGAAAACATAGGGTAAGTGGTAGGAACAATAACTACTGGTGTTGGATAGTTCCATAGTTTTCTGAATTGCAGCACCTCTGATGGATTATGTATTTTTGAATGAATTAGAATCATATCAGCACCGGCTTGATAATATGCAAAAGCTCTTTCTAATGCATCATCCATACCACTACCAGCTATTAGACTTTCAATTCTTGCAATAATAATTAAATCAGGGTCTATTTGAGTATCTTTAGCTGCCTTTAGTTTATCCTCAAATTCCTTTTTTGAGATTAGACTTTGACCCTTTTCAACAAAGCTATTCATCTTGGGAAATATCTTATCCTCGATAGATATTCCAGACACTCCAATATTTTCAAACTTTTTAACTGTCTCGATTACATTATTTACATTACCAAATCCTGTATCACAGTCAGCAATCACAGGAAGTGTTGTTGATTCGATAATGTTTTCGGTTATATTTTTAAATTCTGTCATACTTAGTATATTTGCATCTGGTTTTGCAAAAGAAGATGAAATCTCAAACCCGCTTGCCCATACAGCATCAAAATTATGTCTTTCAACTAGTCTTGCCGTTAAACCATTATGAGCCCCAACCGCTCTTATTACTTTTCCTTTTTGATTAATTAGTTGTCTCATTTTGTTTCTTGCCTTCATTGAAATCACCCTCATTATTGTATAAATTAATACATGCCGTTTGGTCTAGATCCCCATCCATCACGTTAACAATCTCTTGAAATAACGAGTGAACTAGTTCGCTAATAGGAGTAAAGTTATTATTTTGGATAATGTCTGAAGCTAAATGTAGGTCCTTTAATCGTACATTTATTGATGCTGATACATTGTCTTTTGGTGATATAAGCCGTTCAAACAGTACATTCATATATCTTGAGTTACCCCGGGTTGATTGAAATACATCATACATTTCTTCCAGTGACAATCCTTCTCTTTTTCCCATTGAAATTACCTCAGCAGCTCCAATTAAATTTATGCTTTCAGCAAGGTTATTTAATATCTTTAGTATTTGTGCTTTACCTGGAGTATAAAATTCAAAAACTTTTTTACTAAAACTTTCTATAATGTGCTTGTTCGAATTAATTACTCCTCGATGACCAGCTAATATGGTGGTTAAATCCCCATTGATAGCATTTTCAGGACCTCCAGAAACAGGACTTTCTATGTAGTAACTATCAAACTTAGCTACATTGGTTGAAAATTCTACGGCATATTTAGGACTTATTGTGCTAGTATCAAAGATTGTAAGCTTATTTTCTTGGTTTCGAAAGAGTGCATTTTTGTTTAAAAAAAGAACTGACTGTACTGCTTTTTCATCGCTTAAACAAAGAAATATTAATTTACAATAATATGAAATATGTTGAGGAGATGGTACAACATGAGCACCAAACTCCCCTAGTTTCGTTGCCTTGTCTTTACTCCTGTTGTATACATAAACCTCATATCCTTGATTTAATAATCTTTTCACTATAGATGTACCTAGGTTTCCAGTTCCGATCCATCCTATTTTCGTTATCAATATTATTCACCCTTAATTTCATTGAGGATTATGTTCTGTACATTATTCGTTATATCATCCTCGGGTTGCAGGGAAGACACTTGTTGCCAACTATATGAATTTGCCCATGATTTTAGTAATTTCCTTAGTTTAGTTTGATGTCGAATAAAATTTTCTTCCTTAACTTCGTTATCTCTTCCGCATTCATATGGAGTTAAATCTCCCTGTTTACGTTTGAGTGCTTCCTTCGGAGGAACATCAAAATAAAAGACGAGATCACTTATAGGTAACTGTAAAAAAGTTTCCTTAATCCATTTTTCATCACAACCGTATAAAATTTCGGATGCAGCATGTTTCATCCAATAGCCATCCAACAAATAAATATGATTTTTATCCTGGAGGTTATTTTTAGTCAATGTTATACTTATACTCCAAAACAAAAACAAAGCACGGCTAATTCCTTCCATTTCAGATATACAAACCCGTAGATCACTTAAGGGCGTGTTTATAAATCTACATTCAGGAAATTTTTCAGAATCTAATATATTCCATTTATCTAGTATATCAACATTATAATTGTTGTCTCTTAACCATTTTTGAATTTTTTTAATTTGTGTACTCTTACCGGACCCGTCGCATCCTGTAAATGTTATTAACATTTAGTTCACCTGCTCTTGCCATTCTTTAATTTGTGTTCCTGGCGTATTATCATTCAGTAGTGATACGGTTAAGTTGTAAGGATCATTTCCATCACAAATCACACCTCGAACCCCCTGTTTAGCCAGCTCAATTAAAGCAAGGAGTTTAGTCTTCATACCACCAGTGACATCCTGTTGGTTAGACACCCCTGTTTCAGACAATACTACATAAAAGTTTTCTTGAGTGACCTCTTCATAAATTTGGTCCGGACTATTTTTATAGTAAATTCCTTCAACATCTGTGAGCATAACAACTCGAGAGATGTCTAGTTCTTTATTCAGTACTAATGGGATTTTATCACTCGAGAATATGACAAACTTCTCTTCAGAATCGAACGTTAAATCACCTGATAGTATAGGGAGTAATTCCATATTTAGTGCACTTTTAATTGGTTCAATATAACAAGAAGATACATTTCCATCATTCGATGTAATATAACTACTCCCTTGAAATGGATAACACGGGATTCCTTCATCTCTAAAAATTGTACATACCTCAGTTTGCCATTCATTCATTTTGGTAGTCATCATTAGTAAATCTTGAGGTTTCCACTCTTGCATTGAATTCTGAAGGTTGTAACGAATTGGGACACCATTTCCGTATGATCCCCCGCCTAGAATAATGATTAAGTTACCTTTAAATAGAGTCCAATTTTTTTTAATTTCTTGAGCATACTGTTTAATTGCTTTCCTATTTGGGCTGCAGTATTTATCTTTGTGAGTTATTAAACTACCACCAAGTTTTATGACATACATTATACCTTTAACCTTTCTGAAAATATTTTAAAAAAATTAGTAAATGTTCGTGAGTTATAGAAGGCTCTAATAATCTTAATAATTAAATGCTAGAAGCTCTGAGTCTTCTTCAATGGCCATAAAACTATGTGGAGTTCCTGGTTTTATATATACTGAGTCCCCTACATTCAATTCCTGTCTATAAATCTTGTCTTTTGAAGACCAATCCATTCGAATTTTCCCTTTGGTAACGTAAATCACTTCTTTAGTATCATGTCCTTCATTTAATCTTATATCATCTTCATCATTGCAATAGAGAGTGACTTTTAGAGGCATTAAATAAGGTTCAGTATTAGTTGTAACTAAATGTTGATAGGTATAATAATCTTTTCCGTCCCTTTTACTAGTACGTTTATATCCTTGGTTATTATATTGTATTTTCACACCCTCATTGAGATCGCTTTCTTCTGAATTATTAAATAGATCAGAAACTTGCACGTTTAAAGAATGAGCAATTTTCTTTACCTCATCAAAAGAATCTACATAAACTTCGTTACCTTGAACATCCAAGTTATTTACAATTTCATCAAAAGTTTTTTTGCGATTTGCACATAATTCCTTTAGATTTTCTGTTGATAAACTGATACTCATCAAAATCTCCTCCTATTAAAATTTAAATAGATACAGTAACTTCCTCACTATTTGATACCGAATCTTTTAAGTGTTTTCTTAGAGAAGTTTCAAGCTTGACATAAAATTCTCGAACTTCAGGATTTAAGGAAATATCATCTACCGCTAGGTCATTTTCTACTTTTTTAATAGTAGATTTACTAACACTAGGCTGTGTATAATGTGCAATCCTATCTATCATTCCCTTTACCATCTCTTTTGATGTAAAGGAATAATCGTTCCAAAATTTTTCCTCTAACACTTTTTGCCGAACTTGAGGAGCAGTTTCCTGATACCATTTAATTCTATAATTAAAATAGTCAATCTCGTGCCACATGTCGTATTGTCCTGCGCAATATGATTCGTATGGGGTAAATGCTTGTACGGCATTATTGAAAGTATCGAAATAAGTATGTGAAATTACTGATAGCAAAGGACCATATCCAACTGATACTTCCATTCCCTTATTGGTATAACCCTTCACCAATTTGTTAAATACTTCTATAAATTGATGTTTTTCCTGACGAAATCTCTTTAATTCGAATACATCTTCTGAAATTTGAGGTATATGATCACCTTCATACCCAAAAACAACTTTTGCTGCATCTACTACCGTACTAGCCTTACTGAGTGGGTGACAATGCAAGCGGTGCAGAAAACTCGGTGCGCCATCCACTAAAGGTAAAATTGACATATATGAGACATTAATGTTTTCATTCGATATACGTAGTAATCCCTTAGCAAGCTCAACATGTGAAAATCTATCCATACTTATCACTCCTATTATTTAATTGGTAATGGCTCTCGTTTGAAGTTATTATACAAAGATATAAGTAAGTTTGTGGAAATGCTAGTTCCTAATGCTGTCGATACTTCACGTATTAAAGGAATTAAGTCTCTTGCATCTTCCCTACTGATGGCTATCCCTTGTCTCTCCAAGATATATTGGACAGCAACAGAACCAGAATGTTTTCCAATAATAAATTCGTGTTCACGTCCAACCATTTCTGGAGAAAAAGAAGAAAAGCTATCTTTTACTTTTAACATTCCATCAACATGTATTCCTGATTCGTGTTGATATACATGATTACCTATAATAGGCTCATTACCTGAAATTTTTAATCCTGTAGCGTCTTCTACAACTTTGCTCAATTGTGGGATTTTTGTTAAATCAATATCGGTTTTATGTTCGGTAAGAACTTTTATTGCCGTGGCAACTTGATGTAATGATGTAATACCTGCTCTATCCCCTAGTCCATTTACTGTTGTATGAACCTGACTTGCTCCGGCTTTAATTCCAGACAAAACGTTAGCAAGTGCTAAATTTAAATCATTATGCATGTGTAGTTGAAACTCAAATTCTGGAGAAACACTATTTGTTAATGTGCTAACAATTTTCTCAGTTTTATCTGGTGTTAGGCACCCAACAGTATCGGATAACCTCATCCTCGTGGCTCCTGCATTAGACACAGCATTTGCATAACGTTTTAAGAACTCTATATTAGCTCTTCCCATGTCTTCTGCACTTACTGATATAAATGTGGCTCCCTGACTTTTAGCATATTCTATTAGTTCAGTCGCTGTCTCAATTACCCAGTTATAATCCTTTTTAAATTTGTTTTTAATATGAATATCTGAGGATGGAAGCCCAATGTGTAAAGCTGTCAAGCCTGTTTCTAATGTTTTGTTTAAATCATCTTTTCGTCCACGATTCCAACCAATTAATCTTGGAAGGTTTTCATCTTGTGCTAGCGATTTAATAGATTCAAACTCTACGGATCCCATAGAAGGAATTCCTACTTCAGCAAATGGAACATTCGTTTCAGCTAACTTTTCTAAAATAATTCTCTTCTTTTTTTCATTTAATGCAATTCCAGGTGTTTGTTCGCCTTCACGAAGTGTACTATCTTCTATAGTGATTTTTTTCTTAGGGGTATCTATCATACCTTCACCTCCACTTTTTTGAACGTTGCTCAAAGATTACAAAAATTGTATTAAACTGTCAAATAGATGATAATTTTTACAAAAAATAGAATTAGTAAAATAATACCATTTATTAAAATTAAAGTAGGTGAATAGATTTATATATTATAGATAATTTTTACTAAAAGTTCCTTGACTTTTTATTGATAAAATAAAAAATATGGACAAAAATTACCAAATTTAAAAATATTTACTATTTAATAAAAAGTTGTAAACGTGTAAAAGTTCTGATAATTTCTTTTAGGAGAGGGGAGAACTGAAAATACCATTGAGGAGGTGTTAATTGTGAAAGGAGATGTATTGTCTCAGGCAGTAAAATGGAAACAACCAAGTGAAGTGATTTCTCAGCCAGTAAAATGGAAACAATCAAGTGATGATGTTTTGTCTCAGCCTGTTAAATGGGATCAACAATAATTAATCACTAACTAGGTATATGTAGCGTCTCATTATATGTCTAGAAATATAACCTAAATTCAGTTCTTCTCTCTCTTCTAAAAATATCTAAAGGAGAATAAATTTGAGGAATTTATTAAAGGGACTCATCACAAACAATTTATCCAGGTATAATATGAATAATCAAAAAATTACTCTTGACGACTATGAATTTATTTTCAGAACAAAATTAAATGGGTTTATTTATCATAAAAGGAACCAGATAAGAATAGAGGAAACATTGCTTGATGTGTTGAAAAAACAGCGTAATGTTAATTTGAATAGAAATATTAGTATATTGCGATATACTTTTTATATCGACAATCTTCTTCATAATGAAAATATAGAAAGGTGTTGGTTAAAAGGTATAAGGGACTTGTTTAATTACCCATATTTAATAGATAAAAGGCAAATGGCTGATGTAGACGTTTTGGTAAAAGATACTGAAAAAACAAGAGCTGTCTTATTGCGTGAGGGATTGAGTCATGGAGGTTATGATTATAATGGTAATTGGATTACTGGGGATAAGGCGGAAATAAGAGAGTTTGAGAGAGGACATTATGAATTATTCCCTTTAAGTAAAAAGTTACCCATTCACATTGAAAATAGTCTGAATTTACAGTACTTGAATAATTCTAAAGTTTATAAGGATGATTCAGGTTTTTTTACTGATATAATATATGATGTCCATCGGGAACTTACATTTGGATTAAAACCGGATTGGTTATTTCAAAAACATTCTTTTCTTCCTGTAATGAATGAATTAGATGACTTATGGTATATGATAAATAAGTGCTATTATGAGATATTAGAAGGAGATTCCATTAATATTCAGTCGCTAATTTTAACCCTAAGAAAGATTGAATCTAGTCATTATACAATTGATGAAATTAAAGATAGAGTTATAGAGACCGGTTTTTACAACGCTAATGCATTATACTTAATGTATGAATTATCCAATAATAATATTTCTGAACAAAGATTAGATTCAATAGTGAACCAATTAATTAATAAAATAAATAAACTCTTATCAAATTTAAAATAGTAGGGTTCAGATCATGATGGTTTTCCACTCCATCATCATGTACATAACGTTTATCATTTACGACTTGTTTAATACGGTCATCTTTTGTAGGAAAATAAGAACGATAATCAGGTAGATTAACCTGGATTAAGTCTAAGACATTAGCAAATCTTTTTGCTTCTTTTGAGATGCTGACTTATCTCTATAAAATTAGATGTACATAAATAATAATTTATTCTTAACGCGGTATTTTTTAATGTAAACCTTGTGCTAACTGCTGTACACAAATTTATCTTTGCACATAATTAAACTGTTGTTTTAGTTAATTATGTGCATTTTTATGGTCACAAATTTGAGACTCCGCAATAACCACGGAAAGTAAAATCTAGACAACAATTGAGCCACCGTTGCCATTTTTTCCACGCTATCGATGACAGGAAAATGAGCCAGTAATGACAGAGATGATCCACTCACTGAAAAACATACCTCACTATTAACCACATCGTTAGCTGCTTGCCTCCTACCCCTTGACCATTGGTATTATTTAACTTATAAAACATCCCATTCTAAACGTTCGCTAGTTTCCATAAAACATTACTACTAAATAATACTTAAAAAACAGCATGGTATTCCTCGGCCCGGAATAGTATAATATGTAAAAATTAGTAATAATTTCCTATTTAAAACTCCCGAATCTACTATAAAGTGGAATATGTAGAATCATAGAAAGGGGGGGGGAGTATATTTAAAGCATCTTAGAAATACATAAAAAATACAAACAAAGGGATGAGGGAGGATACAAACAAATGAAGAGACTGAAAAGAATTTTAGTAACTACTTTAACTATTACCTTACTTGCAATTCCTTTTTCAAATTTTGCAACAGCAGCTAAAGTTCAAAATCAAAACAACCAAGTTGTGGAAGACCTTGCTAAGGAATTGGAGTTTATTTTTGAAAAAGCAGCAACAAGAGATAAAGACGGTAATATAATTGATATCAACGTCGAAAAATTGGAAAATAAATATGGCCCCTCTCAACAATTAGAAGAATTAAAAGAATTAAAAAAGGGATTAAAAACGGAGACAGAAGAACAACTAAAATCACAAAGTCCGATAGCAAGCGTTAGTTCTGGTCAAGATCCAGTGGACCGTTGTATTCAAAGAAAAATTGAAAATGGGTTTGCCGATCTTGTTACAGGGGCTTTTATAGGTGCAATTGTAGATGATATAAGAAATAAAGATTATATCGGAGGGGCTAAGAAGCTTATAAAGAACGGTGTTAAAGGAAGTCCAGTAGGTATAGGAGTGACGCTTACTTCCTATTTGTTTACTTGCTTATGGACTGCTGGAGATAATCCTTGGAACTAAGATACTTAAAAAAAGAGTCAGGTTATTAATCTGACTCTTTTTTAGTATGATTATTTTTACTAGAGTTTATAAACCATTTAAACAATCGGAAGAGTATAACAAAGCTTAAAGATTGCATTATATTTTCAATCCACATTATTTCACCATGTCTAACATAATCCCAGATAATAAAATTAATTAATAAGATTATAAACATTAGTATTGAATTTTTGATCAATCCCATAAAAATACTCCTTTGATTTTCTGTTTTGGGTTTAATTATATATATAATTATTGATGAAATCTACTCTACTTTTAGCCTAAAATAAGCAAATCATCTGGGTTGATATTCTAACGTTTAATTTTCCTTAAGCAGCTCGCTACTGCGAAACAAAAGAAAGTGGTGGAAATTTTGGAAATAGGCTCATTTGATACCCTAAAATATGGTATAATAAAAGAGATCTAGGTACTCACTATATCACAAAAACGCCTTATGCCTCTCAGATTAAATTTAAGGGGCATACAAAGCGTTTTTTCTTTTTAGGTAGTTTAGGTCTATTAATCTATTAAAAATTAAATGTGAGCCTTATATTTACTTTTAAAGTGAATGTATTAATGATTTTCTTTGTTATAGTTTTGAGATTTTATTTATAGAAGGGATTTTCAGAATCGGATTTCCCTTTATATATTTATTTATATATTAATTACAATTAATTATATTTAACGGAAGATTAAACCGTTGGGGCACAAGGGGTTTGGTCTTTTATTGTACTTTTTTTATTCTTATTATTGTACTTTCGTTTTAATTTAGGTATATTTATTGTAATATAGGAACTTCATTTCAAAACTAAGTACATAATGGAGAGTTTTTTTATTTCATAGGGGGCTGGGCATTATGGTTAGGAAAAACGGAAAAAAACAGATATTTTCATACGAAAATTCAATTCGTAAAAGCAATGAACTATCAATGGGGAATGTCATTCGAAAACAATAACGTATTTATTTTAAAACCTTTATACAGGAATAGATAACTCGATATTAGTTTTGATTGCCCAATATTTTTTGATTGAAAAACATTCTACTTGTTTGAATTTTGGACATATCCAATATGTAGGCTCATTGCCTTTATATCAGGTTTTTAGGAGGGCGCTTAGATCAGTAAATAATTCCCCTAAAAGCAGAAATTATTCAAAATACCAACACCGTTAAAATCGGAAAAATCTTCCCCTACCTTCTTTCTCCATTTTCACTTCTAAAGACCATACCTTGTCCAAGTCTGACACGGGTAAGTATGGTCAATATTAGTATCTGTACCTTTTGGATAACCATCAAAAATTGCTACCGAGGAAGCCTTGTTATATTTAATTCCCTATTCAATTATTAAAGAATCAAATGATAGAAATGATCCTAGATTGACTGTTAGGGATTACCTGAATACTTCTTTGATATTAGAATGAAACAAAGGAAAAATCCAAAAGTATGTATAAGGATAAATTGACATTTTGATGTATAATGGTAAGAAAATACATGGTGTAGAATGTTTTAACGTATAATAACAATAAAAATTATACAAAATAAAAAGAAACGGAATGTTTGTGCATTCCATCTTTTAAACAGTAGCACCCCTCTAGAAACAAGGTGTGGGCTGTTATTTACGTCGATGTTGCTTCTTTTTTACTACCTTGCTTCCCCCAAAGCAAGGTAGTTTATTTTTATCCACATTTATAAAGAATGATGGGATAATGATAAACGAAGGTTCAAAGCTGATGATAGCTATATTAGATAGCGTGATTAGCAATAACCTCCATTACAATAGGATCACTCCCCTCTCTCGCTTTCAATAAGACGTAGAAGATTTTCGTTCAATGTTTTATTTTCTCTATAGGTATCATCGTCATTTTTAGGTTTTATAAAAATTGAAAACTCCATAAAAGATAAAAGCGACTAACATACTTCAACAATAATCCGAGGTGGCAAGTGGCATACATTTGTTTTTTCTATACAAACTTTAGTATAATTGAAAGTGAAAAGAATAAAACTATTTAAAAGTGGTTTGTTATAATTAAATAGGGGACATTAAGTGCGTAAGAAGATCCAAGGTGTGGTAGCCGAGGTTCTTCTTATTTTTCTAAAATAAAGGAAATAGGTTAGTTGAGGAGCATAAAAATTGTATTGCTGTTTATACAAAAATACAGTTTGATGGAAAAACACATAAGAGTCTTTTCAAGTAAAGTGTGTAAGTTCAGATATCTTCAAGAACCCGATCCTTTAATCGATTATCAACTAGTAACTGGTTCATAGTTAAGGCCCAATTTTGAATATGACCACCTACCCATTTGGACTCTAATTCTTTTAAGAATAGAACCTTTAAGCATTCTCATCTGGGAATACCCTTTTTTGTTACCTTGCGGAAGCTGAGAGTATATGCTTTCTATCGCATTGGTCATGTACATGATTTTGCGTAGTGCACTACCGTAACCAAAGAGCTGCTCAGCGTGATCAAAATTTAGAATTCATACATCAACAGCATCAGGATAGGCAGACTGTGCCTAGTTCGCTCTAAAACCTGAATAATCTTAAATTTTGTTCTTTGATACTATTTTACATATAATTATATTTGGTCCTAAAAATGATTGAATAGGTACGTGATTTAAATTAAACAAAAACTTGTCCTCTAAAAGCTCTTGTTACCACATAGGCCAGATTACTTTTGCCCAACCACGAATTTCCACTAGGATTCACGGAATGGCTTTATTTTATAACTTTTCAGCTTAATAGCCTTTTAATATCCACAACAAATTTTCATGTAAAGCTGTAAATACAGTTAACTGTATTTACAGCTTATGTTATTTATGATTTAATGATGAAGGAATTAAGTAGTACTATATCGAATCCCTTATATACAGAAATACATAAATACAGTTATATGGGTGACTCAATTAGAAAGTGAGGGATAATGATGGCTATGACCATTACCTTTGGAAATCAAAAGGGGGGGTAAGAAAATCTACAACTTCAGCTACTACTGCCTTTCTTTTGTCACAAAAAGGATATAAAGTACTAGCAATTGATATGGATTCCCAAGCCAATATGGTTCAAATGATTGCTAATACTGATGACCTTCTACAATATGAAAAGAGAACCATAAAGGAAGGAATGGAAGAGGAGGATGTTCGTCCCTATGTTTTAGCAGCAACGGATAATCTTCATTTTATTCCAGCAGATGACTATTTAGTTCTTGTTAATGAAGACCGAAATATTATACGTTTAAAGAAAGCCTTGGAACCCATCCAAGAATATTACGATTTTATTGTCATAGATACTCCTCCTTCTTTATCTAAACAAACCGTCAATGCTCTTATGGTCAGTGACTATGTAGTTGTGATGTTCCAAACAGAAAAACTTCCTTACAACGCTTTGCCTCGTTTTATGGATTCGATTGAGGGGGCAAAGCAGGCTGGAAACCAAAAACTAGAAATAGCTGGGATATTGCCAACGTTAACCGATGGTCGTCGTAATGATGGAAAAGAACTACTACAACTGGTTCAAGAGGAGTATGGAGAATTAGTATTTAAGACTGTACTTCCAAGAAACGCAAAAATTTCGCGACTATCTGTTTATGGTTTTTTTGATAATCCTGAACTCAATGATGCTACGAAACACCATGCAAAATTTCTTGAGGAGTTGTTGAACTATGTCAGAGTTAAAGAAAAATAAATATAATCGAACAGGTCCTGGTGCTAATCAGTCCGTTTTTGGTTCCTTGGTTACTGATACAGGAATACAGGAAGATGTAAATACAGTTAAGAAAAAGAAAGCTACCTTTGAAATGGATCCCAATCTTCATCGTGAATTAAGACGTTTTGCTGTGGAACATGATACCACCATGGTAACCATTGTAGAAAAGGCACTAAAAGAATATTTTCGTCAAAGATAAAGTTAGGGGAAACCGAACTGGCTAACATAAAACATATATCATTCACCTAATAAGTATCTATGTTTAATTTAGAATGGAATAAAGGTGAAATCCAAATGTATATATGAGTATAAATTGACATTTTCACACTAAAAGTTTCTATTAAAGGTAACAAAATACTTGTTTATTCATTTTTATTGTGTATAATAACAATAAAAAATTATACACAATAAAAAGAGACGGAATGTTGGTGTGTTCCATCTCTTTAACAGTAGCATCCATAAAAACAAGGTGTGGGTTGTTATTTTCGTAGCTGTTTATTCTTTTTTACTACCTTGCTTTCCCCTAAAGCAAGGTAGTTTATTTTTATTCGTATTTATAAAGAAAACAAATGGGTAATGATAAACGAAGATTCAAAACTGATGATAGCTATATTATTAGGTAGAATGAACTGCAAAACTTCGTATTACTCATCCACCCCTTTCTCGCCTTCAATAAGACGTAGAAAGAGATAAAGCCCACTATTCCCGAGGGATTAATTAATGCTTAGTAGGGGAACTTCTTCGTTTTACTTTATATAAAATGTTTTGTTTTATTTATACCGTAGCTTCATTCCCTTCCGGTAGCTCAATCCTGCATCCCAAACTTCTCGCGGTTGATTATTATACCCAGAAAAAAACCACTCAACAAATAAACTCTCCTTCAAATTCCTATGAGGTGGAAGATAATCACATTGTCTATAAAAGAGTTTAGCGAAATGAGCCGTGATATTCTTTATCGGTTACCATTTGCTGAACTGATTGTATTCATATTCTAATCCAAGTGGTAACCAGACCAACGAGAAATACCCCAGCAAAATCAACTGGTAATACAGGTGCAAAACCAACTAAAAATAATCCTAAAAATATATCCATTAAGGAACGACTTGAAATGTGAATTGTATTTTTATTCCACCACCATGTACTAAGAATTCCTGCCATTACACCCCCAAAAAGAAAGGGATGCATCTTGGTATGAAACCAATTCTTCCAATAATCCAGTATACATTGCGTCATTTGTCATATTATATAAAAGCTTGTCATGATAATAAAATACGCGCCCTTTGAAACTCTGCTAAAAAATGCACCCCATAAATATTTTAGTTTAACAATCCTGATTATCCCTCAATTATATATTACTAGATAATTTTCATTTTCATCTCTTAATATTTCACAATACTATAAATTAACATAATAAGTTTAAATTCAATTAATGTTTTTGGTTATTTTATTACGCTTCACTGTAAGTTAAATGGGCAACAAATTTAATGATAAATTACCATTAAACAACTCATATTATTTCAACGAAAAATCTAAAAAATTATTTTTCTTTGACATGTTTTCGTCAAGTGGGTATTATTATTAAAGTAAATCCAACCAAACTTATATGAAAAGGGTGTCTTTGATTATGACAACTACGACTGTTCAAGCACAAGCAAATACTAAGGAGCCTGTTCAAAAGCAACAGTCAGCATTAAATAAGCCGCAAACTCCGTTGATTATTGGCGGATTACTTGTTGGCGCGGTATTATTAATTTATCTTATGTTTACCCAAAGCGCCGTACAATCATTACTGCTTGTTATTGGTCTGCTGCTTGGATACACTTTATTCCATGCACGCTTTGGTTTTACTTCAGCCTTTCGCAGATTGATGTCTGTGGGTAATGGGCAAGCATTACGTGCACACATGGTTATGCTTGCTGTTGCCGTGACGTTATTTGCTCCCATTTTGGCATTTGGGTATTCCTTTTTTGGCGGTGAAGTTTCAGGCTATGTTTCACCAGTAGGCGTTAGCCTTTTTGTAGGGGCCTTTATGTTTGGAATCGGAATGCAGCTTGGCGGTGGCTGCGCATCTGGTACACTTTACGCCGTTGGTGGTGGACGCTCTGTAATGTTTATAACGCTATTATTCTTTATTGTAGGATCAACGATAGGAGCTTATCATCTACCATTTTGGACGGAAGACTTACCAGCATTCGAACCGATTTCCTTAGCAACATCAACAGGACTTGGTTATGGAGGAGCCTGGATTCTTTCCATTGCTCTATTTGGACTTATATCATGGATTACTTTAAGGGTAGAAAAAAAGAAGCAACCACCCAAAATGCCTCCATTACCTTCAACAAAAGGTTGGAAGCGAATATTCCGTGGTTCCTGGCCACTATTTGCCGCAGCGATTGCATTAGCTGTTCTTAATGCATTAACGCTTATGACTCGTGGTGCACCATGGGGCGTTACATCTGCGTTTGCCTTATGGGGATCTAAAGTGGTTCAGTTCTTTGGCGTTGATGTGGCAAGCTGGGGGTATTGGCAAGGTGCAAACGCCTCAGCTCTTGAATCCTCCATTTTCGCTGACTCTACAACAGTATTGAACTTTGGCGTCATTCTAGGAGCTTTTCTTGCTTCAGCTGCTGGAGGACTCTTTAAATTTACGAAACTACGATTAGGTAATGTAGTAGCATCTATAATTGGAGGATTATTATTAGGTTATGGCGCCCGCCTCGCATTCGGTTGTAACATTGGTGCTTACTTTGGTGGAATCTCCTCCTTTAGTCTTCATGGCTATGTATGGGGAATTCTAGCACTAGCAGGTACGTTTGTCGCCCTTTTTCTACGGCCATTATTTGGTCTATCCGTGCCAAAACCGAAGGATACATTCTGTTAACAAAAAGATAATGGATAAAAATCACCATGTGAAGAACATGGTGATTTTTTCTGTTTGCTATAGATTAAGACCTAATTCCCTATAACCTTATGAAAATTACGCAAAACGTCTTAGTTAAAAAGAATTACATATTTTTACAATTGTTCACTATCATTTAACATCTCTTTAATATCAATCTATTAAACTACAAGTGTAGTAAGAAATAGGATAGAAAGGAGATGTTGTAATGCTAAAGAAGTTTGGGGTTGTGGTGTTAAGTACTGGACTTGTTTTCTCCGGCTTAAATGCAGGTAGCTCTATTGATGCTGCCAAACCAACTAATCCTGGAAATGGCAATGGGAACGGGCATAAGGGAAAAGTAGAAAATATCATATTTATGATTCCGGATGGCTTTAGCTCAAATTATGCTTCGAACTATCGCATTTACAAGGGGGAAGATGCAGTCTGGGATCAGCATCTAAAAGGAATGTTTACAACCTCTTCTGCTAATTCTGATGTTACGGACTCAGCAGCAGCAGGGACCGCTATGGCAACTGGTAAAAAGACCAATAACGGTGTAATTGGACTTGGCCCAGAAGGAAACACGCTTGAAACCATCCTTGAATCTTCTGAAAAAGTCGGGAAATCATCAGGTCTCGTTGCCACGTCCACCATCACCCATGCAACACCTGCTTCATTTGCTACACACGTGAAGGATCGAAACAACGAAACAGAAATTTCCAGACAGCTTATTGATAGTAAAGTAGATGTCTTACTTGGAGGCGGTAAAGATAATTTCTTACCTGCATCCGAGGGTGGAAATCAGGAATCTCTTCATTTAATTGAAAAAGCTAAAGAAAAAGGGTTCGAATTTGTTGAGAACCGAAACGAGCTCCATCAATATCAGAATCATCGGGTAGAAGAAGGTGATAAACTACTCGGTTTATTTGCAGATGATGCCCTATCACCTGAATTACATCGTGAAGAAACAAGTGAACCCAGCCTATCCTCTATGACAAAAACAGCCATTGATGTATTAGAAGAAGATAAAGATGGATTTTTCCTTATGGTTGAGGGTAGTCAAATTGACTGGGCTGGACATGCGAATGATGCGGCATGGGCCATGTCTGATGTTCAAGCTTTTGAAGCGGCTGTTGAAGAGGCTATTGAATTTGCCAAAAAGGATGGAAAAACCTTAGTTGTTGTCGCCGCCGATCATGATACTGGTGGCATCACTACAGGCGCAAATGACTCACTGGATTTAAATGCCGGAGTGCTGCAAAAGGTTACTGCGACTGGTGAGTATATGGCTTCACAAATCAATGAAGAACGGTCAAACATTGACAAGGTTATCCAGACTTATACAGGTTTTGAATTAAAGGAAAATGAGATTCAAACCATTGCAAAGGCTGATGATATCACACATGCAATCAATACAGTTATCAGTCAACGTGCTCATATTGGTTGGACAAGTACGAATCATACTGGAGCAGATATACCCGTTTATGCGTTCGGGCCACAGTCGAATCGTTTTACAGGCTTCCATGACAATACAGATTTACCCGACATTATGAAAGATGCATTACATCTCAAATAAACCAATTCCCGAAAACTTCGTTTAAACCCCCGGTTTTCCAACAAACCGGGGGTTTTTTTCTCACCAAATAGCCTTATTAAAAGAATGAACTCCTGCACGTAATAGAAACCTAAACATATGTTTTGACATCTGTACGAGTTTCATCTATATTTTCATAGAATCCCGAGTAAATATATATGAATAAACTATTATTTTTAGAAAGGAGTATGAACCATGAAAGCCATTTGGAAGGGATATTTAGATACATCTCTCATTTTAAAAATTACCATTGCACTTATATCGGGTATTATTGTTGGATTTATCTTGGGTCCTGATGCTTCCGTTCTATCCCCATTAGGAGACCTTTTGCTTCGTTTGCTTAAATTTCTGATTATCCCGCTCATTTTGTTCACCCTTATTGTCGGGGTTAACCAGACAAATATACGTGAATTAGGAAGAATGGGAGGAAAAGTCTTTCTTTATTATGTAATCACTTCAGCATTTGCAATTGCTGTAGGTTTAGCTGTCGCAAGTATCTTTAATCCTGGAACCGGAATGACTCTTCCAAACGAAGAATATGAGGTGCCAGAGAATCCCGGATTTATCAGTGTGTTATTAAATATTGTTCCAGAAAACATTGTAACAGCATTTAGTGAGCTAAACTTACTTGGAATCATTTTCACAGCACTCGTCTTTGGAATCGCCATCTCTTATCTACGATCATCAGAAGAATACAATGAGTTAGGCGAGCATGTCTACAAAGTCGTGAATGGATTGAATGAAGCAACCTTATCGATTATGAAAGGGATATTACAATATGTTCCGGTTGGTATTTTCGCCATTATTGCTGAAACAGTAGGAAATCAAGGGATAGACACAATTGAATCATTAGGAAGCATGGTAGCGGTTCTTTATATTGCTTTATTTGCAATGCTTGTTATTTATATGATTATGATGCTACTATTTAAAGTTCGTCCTGGTGAATTTTTTGAACAAGCTCGTACACCTATAATCACAGCCTTTGTAACCCAAAGCAGTTCAGGGACCTTACCCATTACCCTAAATGCCGCTAAAAACCTGGGATTTTCTAAAAGTTTATACGGATTTAGTCTGCCATTTGGTGCTACGATTAATATGGATGGAGCAGCGATTCGAATCGCCATTTCTACCGTATTTGCTGCGAATGTAATGGGGCAGTCCTTAAGCTTTCCGGATATGCTTCAAATTGTATTAATTGGTACATTAGTATCTATCGGTACAGCTGGTGTACCTGGCGCGGGTATTGTTATGATTGCAACTGTATTTGCTCATTTTGGTTTATCCATGGAAGCTGTAGCCCTATTAACAGCTATTGACGCACTTGTTGGAATGGGATGTACAGCTCTAAATGTCACAGGAGATTTAGTAGGAACGTCCATTATTAATAAGACAGAACATAAGGTGGAAGATGCTGTACCTGAAAAATCATAATTCACCCTGTTTTTTAATCAATAAAAAAACGCTATTTTTCTACTCAAATGAGATAGGAAATAGCGTTCTTTTTATTGGTTTTGGAAAAGATATTATAAACCAGTTAATGGTTCACACCTCAAAGCTACATTCATTGCCCTCACCCTTTTCCGAGACATCTTCAATCCAGGTTGCAGGATAACAATTCGGCGTTTTATCATAACAGCATAAGCCCTCATTCTGTTAACCCCTTTTTTACTTCATCATTCTACAGAATGCTTACTTTTGACACGATCTAATAAAATCAACAAATAACGTAAACTGATTATCATCCTTTTGATAATTAAATTCTGGATGCCATTGAACCGCTAAAACATACTTTTGCTCTGGCATATAAGCCGCTTCAATTAATTCATCCTCTGCTTGTGCCATTGGTACTAATTTTGGTGATAGTTGTTTAATTCCCTGATGATGAAGGCTATTTACGAAAATCGATTCCCTATGTAACATGTCAAAAAGTCTACTATCCTTTTTTATATCAACTCTATGAACCGCCCTATCATATGGTGGTCTTTGTTTATGTTTAACTTGCTTTTCATTTTTCATCTGTGTTGGGATATCCTGATAAAGAGTACCTCCCAGCATTACATTAAACAATTGAAGTCCACGGCAAATTCCAAGTGCAGGTTTATCTAATTCTAATACCCGTTTAAAAAGGATTTCCTCCATGATATCCCGATTTGTACAAATGATACCAGATTCCTTTCCGACTTTCTCACCATACATTTCAGGATTTATATCATGACCTCCTGTAAATAAAAATCCGTCAAACTGATTGGCCAGACTCAAAATGATATTTTCATCTGTTGTTAACGGCAACATTACAGGGGCTCCACCTGCATCTTCTATCCCCTTCATATAACCTGGAAGCATCCAGTAACTTTCCTTAGCCTCATCATATAATGGCAATACTCCGATCAATGGTTGTGTCATTTTTAGACTCTCCCTGCATCAAAGACTTTTTACGGTTTATAAAAATGAATGTAAATACTTCTTTCATTTTAGGGTTGAATACTCTCTTATTCAACAGAAACCGCCTACTTTACGGATAAGAAGATTAAACTTCGATAACATAGTCAGAATTATGCTTTTTACATTTCACTCCCGTTACAACCATATATCTTAGTTAAACCTACAAAAATACCCCTCCTCTTTTTCCGTTTTCTGTACAATTATACATTAATATCCTCACCACTATATAATACAATGAAAGTAATACGAATAAATAAAGGGGTCTTTCTATGTTACCAGATGAGGTTAAGGAGCAAATAATCGAAATTGTGGGAGAACAGGACTTCCAGGACTCCTACACCAATAAGCTCGTCTACTCCTATGATGCTACTCCACAATTTCAAGCCATGCCCGATGCTATTGTAGCTCCACACAATACCGAACAGATTGCGCAAATTGTAAAAGTATGTAATCGCTTTAAAATCCCCATTGTCCCCAGAGGTTCAGGAACCAATCTTAGTGCTGGCACAACACCTTTAGAAGGTGGTGTTGTGCTGTTATTTAAGCATATGGATAAAATTCTTGAAATTGATGAAGAAAATTTAACGATTACAACCCAGCCAGGTGTAATCACACAGGAAATCATCAATCAAGTAGAAGAAAGAGGCCTTTTTTACCCACCTGATCCTGGTTCTTTAAACATTTCGCAAATCGGTGGAAATATCAATGAAAACTCCGGGGGACTACGGGGATTGAAATATGGAGTTACCCGTGATTACGTTTTGGGATTAGAAGCTGTCCTTCCGAATGGAGAAATCCTGCATACGGGCGGGAAATTGGCCAAAGATGTGGCAGGATACGATTTAACCCGACTACTGGTAGGGTCTGAGGGTACGCTTGGTATTATTACAGAAGCGACTTTAAAACTCCTTCCTTTACCGCCAGCAAAAAAGACAGCCCTCACTTTATTTGAAGACATTCATATGGCAGCTAAGGCTGTATCGGATATTATCGCTCACAAAATCATCCCTGCTACCCTGGAATTTCTGGATCAGCCTACGATTAAAGTTGTGGAGGAGTTCTCTAAAGTTGGATTACCAACGCACGCTAAAGCTGTTTTACTCATTGAACAAGATGGGGACTCGCACAAAGTCGAACAAGACATCAAATCCATCTCAACTATTTGTAAACAAAATGAGGCCTTTGAAGTACATGTTGCCCAAACAAAAGAAGAGGCTGAGGCACTCACCACAGCAAGACGGGCTGCCTTATCTGCCCTTTCCCGTTTAAAACCTACTACCATCTTAGAGGATGCCACCGTTCCCAGATCTGAAATTGCCAATATGGTCAAAGCCATTAATAACATCGCAGAAAAATATGAGCTAGATATCTGTACGTTTGGTCATGCGGGTGATGGAAATTTACATCCCACCTTCCTAACCGATGTACGCAACAAAGAAGAAATTGAACGAGTCGAAAAAGCTTTTGAAGAGATTTTTATTACAGCTGTAGAATTAGGCGGGACGATTACCGGAGAACATGGAGTTGGCGCTATGAAATCCCCGTATCTGCACCTGAAATTAGGTGAAGCAGGAATCAATACAATGAAACAACTGAAACTCGCCCTTGATCCCAACCAAATTATGAATCCTGGCAAGATGTTCGCTAAATCCAATCGAAAAAAAGTGGTGATAAAACATGAATACGCATGAGAAAGCTAGAATTCAAGAGGAATTTCAACAAAGAATGGACTATGATGAGTTACTCAACTGCATGAGATGCGGATTTTGTCTGCCGAGCTGTCCTACCTATCTAGAAACCGGAAAAGATGAAGCCCACTCTCCCAGAGGACGAATTGCTCTGATGAAAGGAGTTGTGGATGGGAATATAGAGCCAGATGAAGAAGTTAAGAAATCACTGGATATGTGTCTTGGCTGCCGCGCCTGCGAACCCGTATGTCCATCTGGGGTCAACTACGGACACTTACTGGAAGAGGCACGGGACATCATTTACCAAAACCAAAAAACACCATTCTTCCAAAAAATAATAAGAAAAATAGCCTTCAAAGGCTTGTTCCCTAAACCCAAACGATTAAGAAGATTAACAAGCCTATTACGATTCTACCAAAAGTCAAAATTACAAAAAATCGTACGAACGCTGAAATTAACTAAAATTCTTCCATCTACATATCGGCTTATGGAAAAAGTACTGCCCGTTGTGCCCAAAATGAAAGAAGCGGAAAAGCGACAGAAAGTTCTCGAGCCGTTCTCGAAGAAAAAGAAGCGTGTGGCTTTTTTTACAGGCTGCTTAATGGACTCGATGTTTTTATCAACCAATCAATCTACTATTAAACTTTTACAATATGCAGGATGTGAAGTAGTTATACCGGATAATCAGATCTGCTGCGGGGCACTCCATGGACATAGTGGAGAAAAAGAGCAGGCCAAAGAGATGGCGAAGAAAAATATAGAAGCCTTTGAGAATCTGAATGTCGATTATATCATCACTAATGCTGGTGGATGCGGGGCATTTCTTAACGATTATCACCATCTTCTAAAAGATGAAGAGGAGTGGACCGAACGAGCTACATCCTTTGACCAAAAAATCAAGGATATTTCAAGTCTATTAGTAGAATTGAATTTTCATAAACAGTCTTTAAAACTCCCCTATCAAATTGTGACCTATCAAGACTCCTGTCATTTAAAGAATGGTCAGCAGACATTTATGGAACCAAGGCAATTACTTGATTCGGTTCAGGGAACGGATTATGTGGAAATGAAAGATGCCAGCCGTTGCTGTGGTTCAGCCGGGATCTATAACCTTGTACAAACTGAAATGTCCATGAAAATATTAGATTATAAGATGAAGCAGACACGTGCCACGCATGCGAATGTAATCGTCACGGCAAATCCTGGATGTCTTTTACAAATGAAAATGGGCATAGAAAAAGAAGGATTAGCCGATAAAATGCGAGCAGTCCATATCGTTGATTATTTAGTAGAAGCCTATGAATATAGCAAAAATGAAAGAGTAAGTTAAATATTTCCAATTATATGAAGGGCCACATAAAACAATGTGGCTCCTTCTGTATTTTTCGGGTCGAGTCCGGTAAGCTCAGTAATTTGTTTGAGTCGATAATGTAGGGTATTGGCGTGTATGTGTAAAGATTTAGAGGTTTCTTTAATCGATTGTTTTTGGAGTAAATAAGCCGATAAAGTATCCAGCAATTCTTCGTTATGTAAGATACTCTGTAGTGTTCGGTTCACAAATTCTTCTTTCGTTTTCTCGCAAACCTCAGCAAGAACAATATCTAATAGCAAATCTTCATAAAACAAAATCTCCCCAGCACCCCTTGCAGCCTGTAACGCCTTCTCTGCCTCCAAATATACCTGGTTGATGTATAACTTGGCTACTGACTTGCTAACGCCAAAGGAGAGGTTACAATGGTAATGGTTTAAAAAATAGCGTCGCCATCGATCAAGCTGATAAGTTAAAAATTCCTTACCTACTTCGGATGATTTGTTTTTAATCAACAAAAATCGTTTTTTTCCCCAGCGAATGAGAAAATCCGCTCCCCCATTCGGAAATTGACTCTGAAACCAATTCATTACATTTGATTCCATTTGTGGCTCGGGAATCTCCTTATCCGTATGAACCTGAAGCAATATACATAAATAAGGAGTTCCAATAGATATCCCCAGCATTTGCCCTCTATGAATGAAGTCTTCATCGACTTCATTAGCAAATATCCATTCATAAAAAAATGCTTCAAGCCCTCTCTGCTCCCATTCTCTTTGCTCTAAATGATAAGACTCCTGAATAATTAATTCCGTCATTTTGCGAAGCAGGTCTGCATAAGGTTCCACTTCCCTTGGGTCGCCTGTAATGCCAATAACCCCAATGACCGTATGATCAAACTTTATCGGTAGATTTATCCCAGCTTTTACACCCTTTAAGTCTTTTACACGCTCAGGTGTGATATATAGTTTTTCCCCCTTCCTCACCACATTCCTTGCTCCTTCATGAAAGTTTCCAATACGATCTGCATCGGTTGAGGCGACAATGGTTCCACTTTCATCCGCCACAATTAAATGTTCATTCAGAATAACACTGACTTCATGAATAATTTTATTGGCAAGCTCGGGCAGAAGCTGCATAGCTTCACCTCCATTTTTTAACCCCTTGTGTTGAATACAACTAAAGTGTATTAGTAGATGTAATCTGTCTATGAATTTGGAGTGCTAGGTATCTATTGTTATCATGATGTCCCAACATCAAAAATAGCCCCTCGCCTGGTTTCACAAGGCAATGAGGGGCTATCCTTTCAATGTACCTCCCCCTCTAATGGGGTGGGACTATGGAAAAGTTTTATATGTCGCATGGAACGAATCTCTTAAACTTATGCAAATTTACACTAATTATAACATGTAAAAACCGTTCCTACACATAGACTTCTGTGTGAAACATTTTGTGAAACAAGATTTTTCGGGTGGTGACAGGCACCTCCCTATAATACTTTAAAGAATTCACGCATAAATAGTGGGAGTTCTGGCCATGCATGACCGGAAACGATGTTTTCATCCACATGTATAAGCTCTTCAATATATGTTGCACCTGAAGCTTCTACTTCAGGTCGGCATGCAGTATAAGCTGTCATTTCCCGGCCTTTGACATGCTCTCTTACTGGTGTTAAGACGAGCTGCCCATGGCAAATGACCCCAACCGGCTTATCCTCAGAAAGAAAGTGTGCAGCGATTTCCTGAACCTTTTCATCCATCCGAATGTATTCCGGGGCTCGGCCACCTGGGATGATTAGTCCATCATAATCAGCTGGATTCACATTCTCTACCGCTGCGTGAGAATCAATTTTATACCCCCACTTTTCTGTAAAGGTATCCATATCCGGCAAAAAATCATGAACCACGGTTTGAAGCTTTTTCTTGACTGGTGAAGCAATGGTACAGTCAATTCCCTCCTCTATACAACGATAGTAAGGATAGAACACCTCTAAAGCCTCAACAGCGTCTCCAGTAACAATTAAAACACTTTTACTCATCCTATCACCTTTCCTTTATTTTATTATTAATGCTAAAAAGCCCTAATCAACAACTACGAATTGGGTTTTTCCAAATGATAACGAGCTTCCAAGAGACCTCTACAATAGTGACCATTGAACTCCATGCTAAGTCTGGTCGTCTTAATCCCTAACAAGTAATCCGATAAATCATCCAGGGATATCGAATTCCCATCAGGATCTGTTATTGCATATATACAAGTGTTCGGATGATTTAATTCCTGCTTTTTCTGTAAGTATTTGTCACGTAACTCGAATCCTTCCTCTGAGAGAGTAATATTTTCCAAGTCTTGCAGAGTCATCTGAATAAGATTCTCTTTAGAAAACCCATTATTTAATAGATAGCGAACCAAACGATCCTGTCTAGAATAAAAAGCTTTGATTTGAAAAGTTCTTCTTAATTCATCCAAATTCCCGGTAGTCTGTCCTTCAAAGGATTTACTAAATTGCTTCCCTTCTGTTACTCCATGGTTTATTTCCTCAGATGTACAATGATTATCTAAAGTTACCTGAACATCATTCACCTAATCCAGTTCAGAAACATAAATCCTGATATCCTCCGCCATAATATAGGCAAAGTTAGGCGAACACCAATACGTTGGAAGGCGAAATTGTACCTCTACATGATTTCCTTTTATGGTCACCTCATCTATAAAGTCTAAATCTGTTAAAGGCTGGTCGAGCTCCGGATCATAGCCTTTATCTAATTTTTTTATGACCTCCTGTTTTCTGGACATCCAAACATCCTCTCAAACAAGATTATGGAATTAAACATTTGATAGATTCATTTCCTTAGCAAGCTTGTCATTTTTAATCTTTTCTTTTTGTTCTTCTATATCAATACCATATAAACGAGCGGCATTCCCTGCTAAAATTTTCTTTTTCACATCCATATCCAATACAGCACCTGTTTCCTGCTTAATATCTTCAGGAAGCTCAAATTCGACAAACTTCTCAATTAACCAGCCAGGTTCCCAAATGGCATAGTCACTGCCGAAGAGAATTCGATCTTCATCCAGCCAGAATAGTAATTCACCCATTATTTCCGCAAAGTAACGAGGGCGCGCATATATAAATGGCATCGCAACAGATAAACCGCCATATACATTCTTTTCCTGGGTTGCAATCCAGCAGAAGTCTTCTAAACGAGGTAAACCAAGATGTTCTACAATGAAATTGAGTTGTGGAAATGAGGTTGCTGCGTCATCAACATCAGCTACGTCAAACGCATCTCGATTAAGTGGAGTAATAGTAGGTCCTTTATGAACGTGGATATTTTTAATTCCTAGCTCCTGACATTTTTCTAAGTATCGATAACACCAATCATCGGATAATTTGTAACCCTTCGAATCACCGTACCAATCGGCAGTGTATAGTTTGACACCTTGAAGATTGTAGCGTTCCTTCATCATCTCCAATTCTTCCAAACCACGTTTTCCATGACGCGGATCAAAGGTTCCATTACAAATAAGGCGATTTGGATAGGTCACAGACAACTTATGACTATTTTCCATATCTCCAAAACCATTTTTATAAAATTCTTTCAACAATACCGGCTGAAAAATCGCCATATCAGCATATCCTTTTTCAAATACATCCCGTATCAATCGCTCTTCACTATATTTTAAAAAGTCATCTTTTGACCACCAGTATTCCTTTGGGCTCAAACTGGTCTGATAATCATAAAAACAGTCAATAAATTGCTGGCCATACTCATTTAGCTGATTTTCCTTACTTGCATCCCACAGAGCAATATGGGCATCAATAATAAAAATCTCTTCCCCATCAACGGTCCTGTGCATAGATTCACTCTCCTTTAAAAAACTTTTCCACAATTAAGTAAACGTTTACAAAAAAGTTATAGAAACATCCTCCCTCCTTCAAACTTAAACTACCTATCAAATGACCTGGAAATTTTTATGTGAGATGTATTGCTTGATTAATCTTCTCATTATTATAGCTGAACCTATGTCCCGTTTATATGTGCAGGAATCTAATATTAAAGTTTTCATGTCCCCTATTTTTTGTGGGAACGTACAAAATCACCTCTGTGAAACATTTTGTGAAACAAGATTATTCGGGTGGTGACAGGCACCACCCACCTCCTACTTCAGTGTAACCCAAAATGCGAATGCGACTGAGATTAATAACATGAGAAAGGGTGCAACAAAGATTAGAAATTCATCCAAATATATGGCCTCCTTTTATATCAGGAACTTCTATTTCCTTCTACATAGTCTTTATTAAACAGAAATAGTCGTAGCAACAAATATAACGATGGTAACAGCAGGGAAAAGCCTGCAAGAAAGGCAACAATCAATGATATAGCCATCGCTTGATTTGTAAAGCTATCATACAAGGTTAAATGAGGATAAAGTAAATACGGATAATGCGAAATCCCATATGCATAAAAGGCGAGCGAAAACTGTCCCAGTAACAGAATCAATGCCAGTCCGTAATTTTTTCGTATCCAAAGTAGGCATACTGTAACCACAAATAACAGGAAGGAAAGAGCAAACATCCACCATAAATCAAAAATACGCTGATAATGAACATCATTATGAAATTGTAATTCGTAAATAATTCCCCCGGCCGTGATGATGAGCGGCAGAGCCCATATTAACGCATATTTCCGCATGATAGCCGCTGCTTTGTAATCTTTAGCTTTATTAGCATACCAAGTGAGGAAAACCGCTGAAATATAAAGGGATGCGACAATACTTAATAGCACAATGCTCCATGTCAGAGGACTCGTAAATAATGCCCAATAATCCAAAACAGGACTTCCATCAACAAGCGAAACAAAACCACCTTCTGAAATGGTCAGCACTATCGATAATGATGCGGGTAATAATAAACCTGACAAGCCATACATAAACGCATATCCTTTATGTTCCTTAGCCCCATATGTTTGAAAAGCATAATAGGAACCACGTATCGCCAGAAGAATAATGGCAAAGCTGGCAGGAACAAGCAGGGTTGTCCCATAGTAATAAGCTGTCTTCGGAAAAAACCCAACAACCCCAACAAAGAAAAAGACCAAAAACACATTCGTAACTTCCCAGACTGGAGATAAATAACGTTGAATCACGTTCGCCAGGATATGGTTGGTTCCTGAAAATAAACTAAAAGCATGAAAGAAACCAGCCCCAAAATCAATCGATGCAACCATAATATAACCAAAAAGGAACGTCCACAGCACAACCATCCCGATGATTTCCAAATCTAAAGTTAAAGTCAATATTCATCACCGCCTTTTTCGGCTTCTCGGTCTTTTAATTCCTGTTCGACAGGATTGTTGCGGAACAAGCGGGCTAACACTACAATGGTTCCTACACCTAAAATGAAATAGAGACCTGCAAAAAGTAAAAGCATGAGATCTACATTTTGATTGGTAGTGGCCGCCTCTGAAGTACGTAAAATTCCCCGTAAAATCCAAGGTTGTCGCCCCACCTCTGCCAACCACCAGCCTAATTCAATGGCAAGGATGGAAAGTGGTCCACCTAAAACAATCAGCCAGCGGAAAAAGGAAGAATGCACAAATTCCCATTTCCGTGCTGTCCCAATCCAATAAATAAGCGATAAGAGAACCAACAGCATTCCAATGGTGACCATAAAATCAAATAAATAATGAATATACAGAGGTGGTGTTACATCTTCATCAAATTGATCCAAGCCAATAACTTCAGCCGATGGACTTCCATGTGCCAGCATACTTAAAGCAAAAGGCACTTTAATGGAATATTTGACTTCCTCCCCATCTAAGATTCCATACATTTGAAGAGGCGCTAACTCTTGCGTTTCAAAATGCCATTCTGCAGCTGCTAATTTTTCCGGCTGATATTCAGCAAGATACTTACCTGAAAAATCACCAATAACTGCCGTTGCAATCGAAAAAATCAAACCAATTTTCAACGTCATATGTAAAGATTTTTTGTGATAAACATGATCGGATCCACGTAATAAACGAAAAGCAGCAATGGCAGCGAGAACAAAAGCAACCGTCATAAACGCTGTTACCACAACATGGGAAACCTTCGTTGGCATAGCTGGATTAACCATCGCCTGAAGTGGATTAACATTCACTAATTCCCCATTAGCGATATCAAACCCCCGCGGAGCATTCATAAACGAATTTACCATTGTGATAAAAACGGCTGAAAAGGATGAGCCAATCGCAACAGGAACTAACAGTAATAAATGCTTACGCGGATTTTCAAAGCGATCCCATGTATATAAATAAATCCCTAAAAATATCGCCTCAAAAAAGAAAGCGAATGTCTCCATAAAAAGTGGCAAGGCAATCACATTTCCGGCAAGTTCCATAAAATTTGGCCAAAGGAGGGATAGCTGTAAGCCTATTGCTGTGCCCGTAACCACTCCAACAGCAACCGTGATTACAAAGCCTCTTGTCCACCGTCTTGCCAGCAGGGTATAGTGAAAATCATTTTTCTTAATTCCTACCCATTGAGCTATCATAATCATCAGTGGTACACCTACACCAAGCGTGGCATAAATGATATGGAAGGATAGAGTAAGCTCTGTTAACCACCGACTAAATTGCAAGGCTGTTTCATTTTCCACAACTCATCTTCCTCTCTTATCCACCGAAGATTCTAGCAAGGATGGAGATAAACATAATGACTGCTGCCCCAAAGGCAAGCCACATCAATTTCTGTTCGTGTTTTTTATACATCTCTACACTCCTAAATTGTGTATTCCTCCATTCTTGTTATTTTTTAGGGTGTAACAGTTTCGTTTATAATATCCAAATATCTGTATGGTTCTCCTTTATGAATTTTATAAATTTATATCCCAATTATATACAACAGAACATATATTCGTGTTATACTCTAAAGAAGCGAATCCAGGAGGAAAAATATGAGATTAAATAACATTAATATTGAAGAACGGATGAACCATTATCATGTACCAGGTTTAAGCATTACATTAATTAATAATGGTCAAGTAAGTCGTACAGAAAATTACGGATTATTAGAAGCAAAAAGCAATCAAGAGGTAAAAGAACATTCTATTTTTAATGCTTGTTCAATAAGTAAGTTCTTAACAGGAATGCTCGTTATGAAGCTGTCGGATGAAGGAGTTCTACATTTAGATGAAGATGTAAACAAAACTCTTAAAACGTGGAAAATACCTGAAAGTAATTTCACTAAAGATAAAAAAGTTACATTACGAAGCTTGCTTAGCCATCAATCGGGCATCAAAGATCCTGACAATAGTTTTTCCGAGCTTCATCTAGATAGCGAGGTTCCTTCCATGGTTGATTTATTAGAGGGAAAAACACCTTTTTGTAAACAACCTATTGAAGTCAAATATGAACCTGATAGTGAATTCCACTATTCTGATGCAGGATTTTGTATCATCCAGCTACTTATTGAGGATGTAACAAATAGACCGTTCCATCAAGTAATGAATGAATGTGTATTTGAACCATTAGAAATGAAACATAGCAATCTCAAAACAGGAATGATAGAAATGGAAAGAAAAGATTATGCCTGTGGTCATAACAGAAATGGTGAACGAGTTGATGAAATACACCCTATATACCCTTATCCAGCAGCCTCTGGACTATGGACAACTTCAAAAGACTTGGCTCGATTAGTCCTCGAGTTGATGAATGCTCTAAAGGGAGAAACCAAAATTGGTATTTCACCGATTAGAGCAAAAGAAATGATTACCCCGCAAAAAGGCAAGAGTTGGACTGGATTAGGTGTGTTTCTTGACGGGTTCGAAAAAGAACAAGAAATCTCTTCACTTGGTTGGGGCGTAGGCTTTCAATCTATGATGGTAGCGTTTCCGTATCTAGAGGAAGGTGCCGTTATTATGACAAATGCAGAGTTAGGCGTACATCAAATGGAGGGGATTATTGGGGAGATATATAAAGCTCTTATTTCTTAAAAGTTGTTTTAGAGGTGTAATGTTGGAGAAATATTATTGAATATAAATTTTTATATCAAACTGACTTGTTTTAAAAAGGATGGTATTCCCATGATTAATACCTTAAAGGATGAGTTAAAAACTGAATATTTGAAATGGACAAATTAAAAAATAAGATTTGAGGAAAATGATGATTTTATTGAAATTATAACTCCATTTGTAGATATGAATCCTGATTATATAAGTCTTTCTGTATCACAAGTTGATAACGGATACAAATTATCTGATGATGGATATATCATCGATGAAATTACAAATCTGGATGTACGTATAGATTTTCTGAGAAGAGAATTTTTTGATACAACTTTAAAAATATTTGGAGTAAACTATGATAGAAAAACAGAAGAATTATATGTTAAATTCAAAGAAGTCCGTGAATATCCAAATTATTACAGCGTTTAATTCAATGTATTATCCGGGTATCTGACTTGCTATTAACTTCAAGAAACAAAGTTATAAGTTTTTTTACTGAAGATATAGCAGCTTTCTTTTTGGATAATGATGTACACTTTAACGAAACTACTAATTATGTAGGGAAGTCTGGAAGAAATCAAACCTTTGATTTTGCATTACCAGTACAAAAAACACCAAACCGAAACTAATACAAGCCGTTAACAACCCTACTTCTGAATCAGATAAAGACCCCTTGTTTTCCTTTATTGATGTACAGGAAACAAAAAGTGGCTACTCTTTCTTAGTCTTAGCCAATGATACAAATGTGGAAATCTCAGATAAGTTTAGATAATCCCTTGAGAATTATAATGTTAAAGTACTTCCTTGGTCAGATAGAAGTACTTGGGTGTCTGAATTAAAAACACGATAATCATCCATTGGAAGATTTTTGACTTCCAGTGGATGACCTCATATTTCTCTATGTTCCTAAAACATCCTTACAATTTGCTTAAAGACTTTAGAAGGCTGTTTCCTCAAACTCTTTAAATTAATAAATTCCTTTTCATCACTGTTTTCAACTAAAATTACATCACCCCGAATCGAAACCTTCATATCTTTTATCACAAAACTTTCTACTTTCTGAGCCATGTCCAATTTTTTATCATCCAACTTATTCTTCACCCGATCGGATAATCTTCTCAGCATTCGCCAAATTGTTTTCTCGTCAGTTGATTTCATAAATAACTCTGGTAACTCTTTTGCTTCTAATAAATTGGTAACATCAGTCATAATATAGTTTGCAATACCATAACCTACTGGTTGAATAGCAGGAAATAGACGCATCCAGCCTTTAACATTCAGCATAACTTCTCTTTCCCCTACTTGAACTTCTTCTATTTCCCCGTAGTGAGTGACGCCATTATTCTCAACTGTTTCCTTTGTAGTATATAATGAGATATATTTGGCGTCCTGCCATCCAGTATGTAATCGGTCTGCAGCTATTTGGATCTTACCATTCTGTAAAAATTTTTGATAATCTGCTTCACTAGAAACTTTTAAAACCATTACTTTATCTTCTATAGATGAATTCCACTCTCCAATTGTCCCTCTAGGTAATATTCCTTCTTGCTGAATTTCCTCAGGACTCTTATCAATTAATCGCTCCACAAATTGTTCGACTAAAGTTGTGGCATTAGGAAGGAATGGCAAACCGCCAATATTAACCTCATCTATACTTTTATATAATTTATGATCCTGATAGCTATCCTCGTTATCCCAGGGAAATAATACATATGCTCCAAACGCTTTTCGTTCAAATGGTCCATCATTTTTAATTACGATTGAGTCCCGATACCGATGCATTACATTAATATCATCTTCCATAGGACCAGGAAGTCCATCATAATTTCGTGCATAGGTTGTATTAGATAAAGCGAAGTCGACTCGATATTTAGCATCAAAAACATATTGATACTCATAATTTTTCCCCTTTTTTTCAATACTCAGCATCGTATCTGGAATTTGGGTGATCGTTGGCAATCGTTTCTCACGTTTTTGATAAATAAGTGTTATTTTTTCACTGGTATGTGGATGACGAAAGACGCGCTTTGCCGTGGAATTTGGCTGTAAATTCACAAATAGTCCATCTTGATTAACTTTAATAATATTTTCGGAAACCACTTTATATTTTCGACCTAGAATTTGGCCAAGTTTAAGATACGTCCAGTATTCATAAAGGGTAGCAACATCTTTAACTGACATTTGATAAATATTTCCTTGTAGGGCCAAACCTTTGGATACTAATAAATAGATTTGAAAAGCTTCACGATAACCAGGAGCCATCTGTAAAACTAAGCTCATTACAGAACGATCAAGTGGTCCAATACTACGCCAAAATGGATTGTTTCTTTTGCCTTTTAACTTCCTTTTCATCTCTTTTATATGATTCATCACATCATAATCATCGTTCACATCAAATCTGGAATGAGTTAATTTTTGAATTAAATCATTCAGCTTCTCTATCAACCGATACATCATCCATTTGATATATCGATTCTCATTAGTATCGTAAGTGACTTCTTTCTTTCTATTTAATCCACTAATAGGCATGTAATGTTGATTGTTAATCGGAATTCCTTTGTCCACTTTGGCAAAAAGGTGAGGTCTTTTCTTTAAATATTGACGAGATTTATGATCTTGTTGTCCTAATTGATCTCCTCTAACCTTAGTATGTGTTGTTATCAACTTCTGATGAGGCTGCTGCTCGATTCGATTAATAGCTTTAAACAACTGATCAAAATGATATTGCATCAAACGGAAAAACTCACTTGGTGAGGGTGAACCATCAAGTTTAGTACGGGCTCCTAAATAAGTCTTTTTAATAAAGTGATAAGCTAGATTGTAAATTTCATCATTTACTTCTTCTAATAGCATTTTATAGTCCTTTTCGTAATCCAGTTTCGTTGGAAAAATTTCTATTGTAACAGAAAGTAACGTTTCATCTTCTTCTCTAATTTCAAAAGTAGACAAACCCACTTCATTTAGAAACTGTAATGAGCCCATTAGAGCATAGCTATTACCTAATTGTGTTCGATCGATTGCGTTCCTTAATCCCTTATGTTCATGATAAAAAGTTAACTCCTTATTCCCTTTCGGCGAAACAACTAAAGTGTAAACGCCATTTTCAAAGAAAATAGGACGATGGCTATATTTCTCCCGCAATTTGGCCTCGTTTATATCAAAAACACGAACGGATTCCACCCCTTCACCGTCTACTTTTAATTGCATAGGGTTCGAGAAATCTAATTTTCTATATTGAGCAAGTCCTTCAAATTTTTCATGATAAGGTTTACCTTTTATCACAAGTGTCATATTTTCCGTTTCTATATGAAGAAGCTCCACATCATGATTAGCTAATCCAGAAGGAAGTGAACCCATCCACGAGCCTCCTTCTCATTTCTACCAATTTTGCGGTGCTTTTTGGATATTTTGCGTAAGTTAAATCCATATCCTCATCTGTATCTTCAGTAATTAATCCAGGTGCGGAAATATCAATTAAATCATGAATTACATCCTGAACCCGGCTATCACTACCTGCGATTCTAGGTAGAATTTTTTGAAGTAAACAATGATCAAAAGCTGTGTTAAAGTCCATCAAGCTACCTTCTTCGTTATAAGCCATGTACATACAAATTTCATCTCTTACCCTATATCCGACATGTGCTTGGATTTTCTGCAAGACGTTATTAATGGACTCCAGTTCATCTGTCACACTTCTTACTATTTCAGGATTATTTTGATAGACATCTTTTAAATGCAGATAATTCGTGTCTAAAACTTCCTGATCTATCGAAATAGGTTCAATTTCTTCTTGATCTAATAAAAACTCTAAATGACTTAACTTTACACGATTAAATTCAATTGTATTCGCCCGGTCCAATACCTTCTTACTGAACGGATGTGTGGTTTCATCCATATTAACAGTACCCACAATATAAACATTAGAAGGTAGTGGGATATCTTCACCTGCTACTTCCTTTGATAACAATGTTGACGTTTCAATTTTTCCATTTTTCCATTTCCGGCTTTCCATCACACTCAAAATATCACTAAAATAATACTCCACTCGTGCTAGGTTCATCTCGTCTAACAACACTATATAAGGTTTGTTAGGATTGTTTAAAGCGTCCTTTATTACTTTAGTTAATGGACCTTCTTTAAAATCACCTTTGATATCGGTATATCCTAATAAATCTGTACCATCACTCCAGTCAGGTTGAACAGGGATTAAGGTGAATTGACTATTTTCTTCCGTGGCGCCAATTGCCTCCGCGAACCATTGGACGATTTTGGTTTTTCCTGTTCCAGAGATGCCGGATAGGATGACGAATGGTTTGGTTTTGAGTGATAAAAAGAAATTTGATAATTCTTCTCTTTCATAGTAGAAACCCTTATTTTTTATGTAACTATATGTGTGATCAACTAGCTGTTTATAACTATAAGTCTCGTTAATTATCTCAGTATTAATATCCAAAAAATCAAACTTGTCCATTATATTATCTGGAAAGTGATTATAAAATTTTGAAGCAAATTTTTGTGAAAATTCATTTGATATTGCATAAAAATATCCTTGTTTTATGTTTCCAAAATTGTCAAATGGTCCATTTTCTTCTAATCGCCAATTCTTAGGTATGTCGTCCTTCATGACTGGCACCTTCATATCAAAATAAGACACTTCTACAAAATTTCCATCTTCTCCCCATTGGTCATTATAAAATGGATTTTTATTTGTTATAGGAGCGCTCTTTACCAAGCTTATTGCTTTAACTTCCTTATTTGAATAGACAAACACTACATCTCCTACATTTACTTTCATTAAATCATTATGATGTTTCAGAGCCGTTCCATTTTTGTTCTTCTTTGGAGACCATAAAAATCCACCTTCTTTTTGAGCTTTATGTGCTTGACCTTGATTAACCCACCAATAAGAAATCTGATTTTGCATAAAAATTACATCCTTTATAAACGATTATTATTATTATTTTAACAAATAAACACAAAAAACTTTATCTTTCCATTAATGTTTTAGAAAATTGTAGAATTTTGGATTATTATATTTTAATTTTTATTCTTACTCAAACTCTTCGGTTCAATTTTCACATTACCTCCAAGATTCATAAAGTTTAAACACTCAAGCTTAAAGTTTTGCCCATCAAACTTAAAAATTCGCTATCTGACCAATTCTCCAATAACACCTACACTAACTGTACCGCGGAAAATATAATAAAGGCGCCTTTATAGAAAGAGGTTGTCGTGGTACAAGCAAGCGACTTTAATAATCTGTTGAAAAAGCATGAAAACATTATTTTTCATTTAATTCATAAGTACGGAATTCGTGATCCGGAGAATGAATTTTATCAGGAAGGTATCATCACTTTATGGAAAGCATTTGAAACCTATGATGAAACGAAGGGAAAGTTCTCTACATATGCTTACTTTCTCATTCAAAAGAAATTCCTTACATTGATTCGCAAACATAATCGTCAATGGGAAAAAAATCAGTAAAAATGGAAAGGCAAAAGCCATTAGGCTATCAACTTTAGAGGCTATTTGCAGAGAATTAGAATGCCAGCCTGGAGATATTTTAAAATACAAAAGTGAAGAAGACACGCAATAATCCTACACATTTAGTTTCGTTATGAGTAGATATAAAATGGATTTCTAAATTGATTTTATTGGCAAATTTGATACTTTAATCTATTAAGGGCTTGGTTTTTAGAACAATTTGTTGAGGCGTAGTTCTGTGGCTGACGATTATTTGATGGTTTACCTTAGGTAATAAATAAATAACCTGTATAATAATATAAAAAGCCGATTAAATAAAAAAGAGTGCTAAAATTCTTTGTGATTTTGCACTCAATGCCCATATCTAAAATCATAGGATTTATTAACCATTATAAATCAGTATACTTCTTCCAATTCCCTTTCGCTTTATCTACAGGATATTTCTTTGCATTCTTTTCTAGTTTATCTAGCACAATATCATTTAGATCAACATCTAACATATCTGAAAGCATTAAAGAATAAATGACCACATCCGCCAATTCTTCATGGATATTCTTCTGATTTTCCTTTATAGATGTTTCACTATCCTTCCACTGGAAATTTTCAAGCAATTCGCTCGCCTCCAGTGATAAAGAAATAGCTAAGTCTTTTGGATTATGAAATTGCTTCCAATCCCGCTCATCACGGAACTTGATTGCCGCATTCACTAGTTCACGAACTGTCATATCTTGTTTATCCATTTTAATCTCCTTTAAGTTCTGTTTTACCTGTATTATTTATCTTCATATGGAATTTTTCAAGTCAAAAATCGGGACAGTCCCCAAGTACTAAATGTATAAGCTACCCAGAATTTGGGATATTAAGACTGAGGTGATTGTAATGAAGAGTATAAGTATATTAACATTTTCAGCACTTCTTCTCATTTCTCCTATTCAATTAAGTGCAGAAACTCAAGCAGACTGCCCGGATGCAAAACAATTAGAGTCTGTATCAACACATAATAAGGAAGAACTGACTGAAGCATTAGAGGATATTGTGCCGGATACATACGGAGAGAATGACTACGGAAATCATTTTTCAAAATGGGAGGTGACTACTTCTCTCCCTTTTACTAAAGCTATTGAAAATAAACAGGAGAATAAAGAATATTACGAGCAGGCAAAAAAGGTCTGCGGTGAAGAAGTGGCCAAGCAGTCATGGTTAGTCAAATTACATTTTCCACTTTGGGAAGGAAAAAGTGAAAATGCAACAGATGGTCAGTTATTTTTAGCCAAAAGTAAAAGAGATGGCTGGTTTGCGTGGTATAGGGTACAGTAACGATTCAAAGCGTATCTGCTTTTGCGGATACGCTTCTTTTATTGGCAAAGGAAATGAACTTCCAGAATTAATGCCAATCCCTAGGCGATTATGTTGGAGACACAAGTTCTACTTTTATTCGATCCGGATCCTCAAAGTAAACCGCATAATGATTATCTCCCCCGGCAAAAGGGTGTTTATCCGTATACAAAATCCTTACACCTTTATCTTTTAACTTTTTCGTAATTTGATCAACGTGCTTACGTGAAGCAGCGTGAAAGGCTAAATGATTAAGTCCCACCCCGGATCTATGATACAGGATGTCCAGAAACCTGTCCTCTGCCTGAACAAAAACGATATAAGTTTCCCCTAACTTCCAGCTATGCCCGCTCTCCCACTTCTGAAAAGAGGTATACCCTAATTCCTTAAGAAACCAGCCCCAAAACTCTAAAGTCCGGTTTAAATCAGAAACATAGATCTCAATATGATGCAATAAACCTGTTGTCACATTTATTCCCCCTTATCACACAATCACCTAAGCAAATTTAGAACAGTCGCTTAAGTAGCTTCACAAATTTAACTCTGGTCTTCCTTCCTCACCACGTTTATCTATTTAATCTGTTTCCTCCTCAACCGCATCCAATTGAATGATAATATTAAAATAGCGACAAGCCACTTCTTTTTTCAAATAGTAAGACTTCCAAAGCCTTATGTTTTCGTAAAATCTCAGAATGGATTCAATTGCTTGTCTTTTAATTTATCAGCCTCAAATATTTGTTTCATCATGCTTCATCAAATGTGTGGTTTACTCTTTCACTTTAAAATAAATAAACGTCTGTCTAACAAGATATACTGCAAAGGTTGGGATAAAAATATATAGACCTGTATTTACTACATACATATTGACTAATAGTCCATATCCTACAGCAACTAGAATGATTGAAACAAGAAAGAATAAGTTTAGCGCCGTTCTTATCCATTTCTTCAGCTTTTTACTATTCCATTCAATACGTTGCAGAATCAATCCAAGGCTTAATCCACTTAGAAAAAGGATAAGATACGTCACAAAATTCCTCCTTTATCACCTTAATTAGATTCCAATAACCATTAACACAAGTATATCAGTTTCCTGACATGTTTTGGCATAAATTTACTAATCGTCATCAAAAATCAAGCTAATCCTATCATCATTGCAAAAAAGAAAAGACGCGATTAGTCTCGCGTCATTTAATATGTTTCTTAATCATTTTGTTTCCATTTTTAATGAAATAAGCCTGTAACTCCTCTTTAAATAACAAAATTCGCAATGACCCACACCAAAACAAAACTAATAATAATAGACAGATTCGTAACTGTCCCTACAAATCTTCTGTCATAATTAAACTCTACAGCATAAGGAAGCACAGACATCGACGTTGGCAGGATTAGTCCGATTAATACCGTATATTTAAACATATCATTGAACGGGAGGAGCATAAATAGCCCAATTCCCACGGCAATTCCAATAACATATCTTACAGCCATATATTTAACGACTAGCTTAAGATAGCTCTTTTCAAACATAAAGTTTAAATAAATGCCCAGAAGCAATAGGGACATCGGCATATTAGCGACGGAAATAACGTCTGCTGTTTCGATCAATAATTTAGGCAGTGGGAAATTGATTAAACTGATGAATACGATAATGATAAAGGTCATAAAAGGGATTGAATGGGCCATTTGTCTGGAAATGGTGCGAACATCTAATGAAAAGGAACCGGCTGAATAGTAAGCTCCAATCATATATACGAGTCCAAACACAATAAAAGCATTTCCCATATCAAACATACCAAAATACTGAATGCCTTTACTTCCCCAGATCCCTTCGACTAATGGATAGGCAAACAAACCTACGTTAAATCCAGGCACCATCATCGTCAGCATACCTTTTGTATATCGACTTTGTGTCCGGAAAACAAAAATACCTATAACTCCCATAATCAGACCATAAACGAGGCCGATAAGAATAAGTATAATTAAGGATACATCCAGCGTCATATCATGAAAACTGACAATAATGAGTGCAGGGAGTGTTAAATTAAAAATAATACGTGAAAGTCCTTCTCCATCCTTCTCTTTAATGAAGTTTGTTCGTTTCAATAAATAACCTAAGGCAATAATAAGTATGGAATATAAAAACTGCTGATTAAAACTAGACAACGATGATTACTCCTTACTATATCCGAGTTTACTAGATTGATAAGTTCATACGAAAAATCATAACGCTGTCTGTGGGGTTCGTCAATGGGAGGGTCTCATATGATCGTAAGGAGGTAAGAGGCTAATCACCTTTGATTTTTAGTAGTAAGTCTAATGTTTGTCAATATGTGCCTAAATCACTCTTCCCCATTCTTCATAACCAATAAATATACATTTATCGCTTATCTGCCATTGTTCCTTCTATGATTCATATAGACCAAAGTTGTTATCAGAGCATGCGCCACTGCTCCCCCTATCAGCATACCTATCCATTGTCCCCAATCAAATGAATGACTCCAAAGACCTTGTCCAATAGCTACAAGTGTAAAACCTATAGATGTACCAATAAACGATATAATAATTGATTTAAAACTAATATACATATAAATCACCCTTCATCGAACGATGTGAAAAACTTCTTATATCAAAAAGATTCCCAAAACCAAAATGAGTACCGTGAATAAAAACGAAGATTGAATCTTCACTTGATTTTTAGCTTGTTTACGCGTTTTGTGAATAATAGATAACACCAGCATATGAAAAACAAATAAAAAATAATATAAAATACAATACATTAACCAACGTTGACTTTGGAATAACTGATTTAAAGGGTCACTTAAAAATACAACAAAAATACCAATGAACGAAAGCAGCAATATAATCGTAAGGATGACGGGCATTTTATCCCATAACGAATGAGTTAGAAAGGTATCACTCTTCTTGGTCTGAAAGTACAAAATGAAACTAAATAGACCAATAATAATGATTAGAAAAGTGATTCTTTCTAGCATTAATATAAATGCATCAACATTAGAAGCATTGACGGATATAGCCACATCTTCCTTAAAGGAATCAATAAAAAAGGCTAAGATAGTTAATAAAAGAATCATAATGAATTGATAAAAACTCCAGCGTGTAAATATCATAATCGGGTATACTCCTTAGCTACATTAACGAATCACTGTAGTCTCATTATAACGAACCTATTATAACCATTAAAAGGAAAATTTTATAATGCAATAATTAAATCCAAAAAAAACATGTTATCAAAATTCATACATCTTAACGTTGAAAGAGGGAAATACTTGAAGTATACTTTTTACGAACATACGTTTTTTCTTTAAGCCAAGGAGGAGAAAATGAAGAATAGTATTACCCTTGATTTCTATAAGGAAGCATACAAACCAAAATTACAGAACTATCATTTATCTGAAGAGCAAAATCGCTATGCACCATTTCCTATGGATGCCCTATTAACATGCAAGGAGGATTCTACCAGGTGTCCTATTGTGATCTTATATCAAGGGGAACCTGCTGGCTTTTTTGTACTGCATGGATGGAAAGGGGTTCAAAAGTATAGTGATAACAAGGAAGCTATTTTAATCAGAGCGTACTCCATTAATGCCAGTTATCAAGGAAAAGGAATTGCAACAGAGTCATTAAGGATATTAGATTCCTTTGTAAAGGAACACTTTCCAGATAAATCTGAAATCATTCTGGCAGTTAATCACCAGAACACAAATGCTCAGCACGTCTATCAAAAAGCTGGCTTTACTGATAAAGGATTGCGTACGATGGGACCAAAAGGTGAGTTGTATATTTTTCATAAACCTCTCAAGTAAATCATTGGCGGGGCGCAAATAACATCACTGAAACGCCTATTAGACAAATCCCAGCCCCAATCCAGTCATACATATCCGGCGCTTTCTTATCTATTCCCCAACCCCATATAACGGACAGAATGATAAAAATACCACCATATGCAGCATAAACACGGCCAAAGGAAGGAAAGGCTTGAAAAGTGGCTATTACTCCGTATAAAGCTAATGACAAGCCACCACCAATCCCCCAATAAAATGGCTTTCCTTCCTGCAACCATAACCAGATTAAGTAACCACCTCCGATTTCAGCTATTCCCGCAAGAACAAATAAGACCATGGCATAAAGCATTACATCACTCCCCAAGGTTTCGTATTTTTTATTTATCTATTGCCTCATGTTACAATATTATCAAAAATAATAGAGGAGTGATCCCATGTATCGTAAAGTAGAGGACTTTCTTGCTGATTGGTCCAAAGCGTCAAAAGGTACAATTAAAGTACTTGAATCCCTAACGGACGAAAAATTAGACCAGGCGATTGTGGAAGGTCATAATACATTAGGATGGCTTGGATGGCACTTAGCAACCGCACCGGCATATTTTGGAGGTCTTGTTGGATTCAATATCAATATATCCGGCGATCCTAATCGTGTTCCAGATCAAGCAAGTACCATTGCTGATACATATAAAAATGTCGCGGAAAGCATTCAGCGTCAAGCAGAAGAACTTACAGACGAGCAAATAGAAGATGAAGTGGACGCTCACGGCACTCCTACCCCGCGTGGTGCCCTACTCCGCACATTAATTGACCATCAGACCCATCACCGTGGTCAAATGACTGTTCTTCTTCGCCAGGCAGGATTAAAGGTTCCTGGTGTCATGGGCCCAACAAAAGAAGACCAGGAAAAATAATCAGTGAATAAGGAGTATGGAAGACCATACTCCTTATTTTACAGGAAATTCAATCTTTTGCAGACAACTGTTCAAACCCATTCATTTTAAAATCACCGCTTTCTTTTGTAAGTGTAAACCGGTAAACGTTTGTTTGTGTCTGATTGTCTACTTGTTGCTTCACTTTCACGGTTATATCATAATAATAGTAGTTTCGTCGGAGATTAATCAGTTTTACATCTACTAATGATTTTTTCGGATGACGCTCTAGGCTAATTGCGGAAAAAGCCATCTCTTCACTTAAAGTTGATTCAGCAAGCTTTCTCCGTTCTTGATCACTAAGTCCCTCACTTGCGAGTTGATAATAAGATTCGATTTGTTCCAATCCTGTCTTTTGTAAATATTCAGCTGAATAAAAGTAGGGCGTAAAAAACTGATAGAAAAAGAAAAGTATAATCAAGCTATTTATCAAGGATTTAATCAGGATTTGGAATCGAATCGCTGTCAGCCATTTATCCAGTCGTATAGCTATCCAGGTAACGGCGATAATAACTGCAACTAAAATAAGAAAAAAGATAAAATGATTAGCATAACTGAAATCCAGCCAATCATCGGTGCATAGAAATATGTAAACGAAAAAAACGGAAAGTAATAATTTAAAAGCTTTACTCATAATTACGATTACAACTCCCTACATCCAGTTTCTCTCTAAGCTTCTATGTCAAAGAATCTGAAACTTCATCTACGTATAATTTTTACTAGAATCCCTGCCAAAATCATACCAGATCCAATATAAATATATGTAGAAGGTTTTGTTAACGCCAGTAAGATCGAATCGATTACATAGATATCACTACAATACTGAACATCTTCTGGTGTGAAAGTAAATACGTCTCTACATTCTGAAACTGGTAATATAGCAACCTGATTTATATAAAATAGGGAGTAAAAGCCCGACATCAAAAATAAAATAAGCACAGGACCCCCTATAATGAACAACTTCTTGTTCCCCATGCCATAATCCTCCGATACATGTTTTATTAAGTGGCGTATTTTCTTTCAAAATAAATGTCTAAACCTAATACAGCTCCATAGATAAGTGACGTTAATAGGGAATATGTACCGTAATTCAAGTCAAATAGCAGATTTCCACCAAAAACTGGTGTAGTAAAGATGAAATAAAAAGGGTATTGTATGGAGGAAATACCCTCAAGGATTATATGATTACGCATTGTATGTTCAAATGCTGTAATCATAAAGATCAGTACACCTGATATCACTCCTGTGAGTGTAAATATCCTTAACGTTCTGATCCCTTTTTTAGAATACAAGATTAATATAGCTATAAATAATATAGTGAACATCAAATGGAAAATATTAAGGTTTAGATCTGGATGTTTTATTGATGGCATAAAATTAAGAGAAAATGCCAATAAATACGAGGCGACCAGTAATAGTAAAGTATTATAATTCAACAAAGACCCCCCATTATTATTTGAAAAGTAACTATTCGAGCTCGTCTAACCTTTGCAAAGCCTCTCTTTCTTCAAATGAACTAAACCACCTGAAGTTGTCTTCGTCTAAGATCCTGTAATGATGACTAATTACATTTTGCTGGAGACGAAAATCTCCTTTAACCTTAACTTCCCTCCACCAGACTCTCCCCCCCATTGTTTTCTCCTTGGGTGTACCATCGACACGATTGGCAATCAGCTGGATAAAATCAACCGGATTGTCACCAATTACAGATACCAGCAGCTCACTTTGATTAAATAAGGCACAGAATGCTACTACAATGGTCCAACTGGCTTTAGTTCTTCCCTTTTCAATTTGTATAAGCGTTTTTTTGGAAATCCCGAGTATTTCAGCCATTTTATCCTGTGATAGATCCTGTTCAGTTCGTACAAGTTTCATTTTGCTAGAAATGAGCTTTACAAAGTTGTCCTTATCCAATGTTTTCAACTCTCCTTTTAGTGTAATTTTACATTAAAGGTGTTATTTGTCAATATAGCAAATCCATATAAAAAAACGTGAATGGAGATAGAATCCATTCACGTGTAATGTTGCTGTTATTTTCCTGTATAAATTTCCAAGCCTCTTTGTTTAAGCTTCTAAGGCTTTCACTACTTTTTCAGCGGTACTTTTACTTGACTGCGGGTTTTGACCTGTAACCAAGTTACCATCTCTAACGGAATGATCGGTCCAATTTTCACCGGATACGAAGTTTGCACCTTTTTCACGAAGCTTTGATTCTAATAAGAATGGCATATGTAGATCCAGTTGCATTTCTTTTTCTTCATCATCTGTAAATGCTGATACCTTCTTCCCTTTTACTAGTGGTGTTCCATCTTCATAAGTCGCATTCACCAATCCAGCAGGGCCATGGCAAACGGATCCAATAACTTTATCTTCCTCAGCAAATTGCTGAAGAACATATTGCAATGTTTCATTATTCGGGAAATCAAACATGGCTCCGTGTCCACCTGGTAAGAAGATTGCGTCGAAACCTTCAGCATCTTCTTTCGTTAGCTTTGCGGTATTTTTCAGTTCTTCTTCTGCTTCCTTCCATTCTGCTTTTTCTTCAATACTATTTGGATCCAATGCTACTTCTCCACCTTCAATACTGGTTACTTTCACATCGTATCCCTGTTCTTTAAACACTAAATAAGGCACTGCAAACTCCTCAAGCCAAAGTCCGGTTTTATGATCATCTGTAATGGTTGTGTGATTGGTTATAACCATAAGTACTTTTTTTGCCATTTTGCTTACCTCCCTAATAGATATGTAACACATGTAATATGTGTCGTCTGTTTATATTTTATTCAACACTTACTTTTTAGCATAGATTTCAGGAGGCTTGCAAAAAAAGTGCTTAGACTGCTTCTATTCGATGTGACCTGGTTTATTCATTTATTATTCAATCGCGACCGATTATCTCCCCTTATTAAAAAACCTTACTAAACGATAAATATCTAGGTTCAATAACATTAATTAAAAAATTTTACAGTACACTGTTTCTTTTTGAGAAAAGCGTCCGTTTGTTTGATTAATTCGATAAAAAATGCATTAAACCTTTTTAGATCCACACCGTTGTTAGTGAAATAACTACAATCATTATTATTTAATTCATCAGCATACTTAGTTAAAAGGTTATCATAGAACTCGTTCAACCTATTATGATACCCTTTTCCTGCTTTTCCTTTTATAGAATAGCTCATCCCTTATGTTGATCAATAATCGCTTAAAAGTCCATTTTTTATAGCAAAAAAGCCATTTTGAAAAGAGGTTGTTCAAAATAGATTTTTTTCCACCAGAACGAAGTGGCATTTCATACCTAAATTCTGTTTGTTCATACAAGGAAAAGTGTCACTTATTCTTTAATTATTATATATAAACCAAAAAACCGTTATAGTTATTACCGAAAGGAGGAAAGCAATGAAAGTCAATATCGATATTGATCAAGAATATGAAGGGGTTTTTGTTACTATTCACGCAAAAGAATGGACACAGGATCTCGAAGATATAGTTAAAAGTTTAGAAAGTAGAACCCATAAAAGAATTGTAGGGATTGAAGAAGATAAATCAATTCTTCTTACACCGGATGAAGTTGAATATGTATTTGCTCAAAATCGAAAAGTATATGCTTCTATCCACAATCATACCATTGAGCTTACTATGAAACTGTATGAATTAGAAGAAATATTAAGTGGCTATCATTTCACCCGCTTCTCTAAATCAGTAATAGGGAACTTAAATCATATTAAGTATTTTGAATTGGCCTTTAATGGTAATTTATGTGTTTTCTTTCATTCAGGAGGTAAAGAGTACGTATCAAGGAAGTACGTTAGCGAAATTAAGGAAAAATTAATCCTGGGAGGTAAGTGAATATGATTAATATAACGATAAGGAGAAGTTTTATTGGATTAGGTTTTACAGCAATCGTTACTTTTATTGCTTTATCGATTATGGTGGTTCAAGGAGTTGAAGCTAGCGTTTCAGATATTTGGAAAAATATGCTTGGAAGTATGCTGATGGGCGTTTACTTTGGAATTGCCTCTCTTCTTTATGATATTGAAAGTTGGAGTCCGCTAAAACAAACTTTGATACATTTCTTACTATCAATATTCATTTGGTTACCACTAGCCCTTTACCTTGGATGGGTGCCATTTGATGTTGAGTCGCTTTTCATTGCAACTGGTCTATTTATCTTGAGTTATGCCATGTTTTGGTTCGGTACGTGCATCTATTTCTTAAAGTTAGAAAAAGAAATGAATAACTCAATTAAGAAGTAACCCTTAAAGTTGAACAAGAGTTTATCCAATGACTCCCCCTGTACCTAGAAATGCTTTCTAGATTATACTACAAAATCACTCTTATATTCAGTTTAGGCGCTAATTTATTCCTGATTAGCGCCCGATAATTTAACACAGCTATTTTCGAGAAATCGGAAGTTTTCTTAATTATTCACGCAAAATCTTCTCCATCGCTTTTCCCTTTGCTAACTCATCGATCAGCTTATCCAAATAGCGAATTTCCTGCATAGTTGGTTCTTCGATGTCTTCCACTCGAACACCGCAGATTACGCCTTTGATCAAAGTCCGAGAAGGATTCAATTGAGGAGATTCAGCAAAGAAGGTCTCAAAGTCTGTCTGTTTTTCCAATTGCGCTTCTAACTCTTCCTGGTTATACCCAGTTAACCAACGGATGATTTCATCGACTTCCGCTTTCGTACGTCCTTTTTTCTCCGCCTTCGTAATATAGTGGGGATAGACACTCGCAAAACTCATTGTATAAATCTTATGTTTGGTCATGGTACATCCTCCCTCATCTATTTTGGATTAATTACTTTACAATTATATCATTCAAACGTTATTTTGATTTTTAATATATAGCTATCTTTTAAAAATTTTAGTAAATGTCATTTGAGGCATGTCGCAATGATGTCATGAAAGAAAGTTCCTTTTCTGTATGTTCAGTTATGAAATTTTTCAAGGTTTCCACACGATTATCCGAATACCCAAGATAATTAGGTTTACCTTTTTTATCCTCGAGTTCATTAACCCTTTTTTTTCAAGGTTTGAAATCTTTTTCTTTAAATCATCATTCGGAGTTTTAATCCGATGTGGTATCCCCTTAAAAATTGCCATTACAGCTATAATTAAAACAATAATTCCAGCTGCAAACATCAAAATTATTTCCATAAATAACTTCTGTCTTTTCTTGATAATCCTTCCAATAAGCCAAGAAAAAGGGCCATCCTTATTCCAACTTTGCTTCCGATTCTGGCAGTTAAAAACCTCAATCTAATATCTAGTTTTCCATAATTTCTTTGACGTAGATAGTGCCTCGATTGTGGAAGATCGTTATTAAGATTTTCTTATTAAACTAAAGCCACCCTTTAGTTTAAAAGCTGATTTATCTTCTTATCATCTTCTAAAGATTCTTGTATTAGCTCTTTTAATTTATTTTCATTGTCAATTTCCTTCAATTCTATTCCATACCATGCTTGTAGCTTTTCTCTCGAAATTTTATACTCTTCCATACCATCAACCATTTCAAAATGAAAGGTTATCCAGTCCACATTTTGTATCAATGTAAAAAGGTAAGAGGCATTGGTGATAGCTGTTTCTTTATCATTTAATTCTGATTCCATCCAATCATAGTTTACAATTATCCCATATGGTTCTTCTTTTGTTTTAAGTTCTAATCCGCTGAAATGTTTTGCCCCTTCTAAATGAATAACTGAATTAACTACTGCACTGTTATCACCCACATATGAACCTTTATACTGAAATAAATCAACATTAGTATTATTTGAATTTGAATGACAACCACTTAAAAAGAACATTACCAATAGCGAAAACAACAAGAATATAATCATTTGTCTCAACTTCATTCCCCCTTTATTGAATACCCATTATATAAATATAATAATCCAAATACCTTCTTTAATTATCCTGCCCTTTAACCAATAGGAGCTGCCGCGACAACTCCTTCTTCAATATTTGCTCCCAATAGTTGAAGAATTTTTTATTTTATAGAAATGTAATACCTTTTATAACTTACATTCCGACTTCTTCTACTTTCTTGAATATCCTTGAATACATTTCCTTTATGTATTCTTCTGTTTTTTCATCATTATACAAACCAAATCCCCAGTATTTTAATGAACCATCTTCCTGATGGTTAAGAACCCCAACAGCATAGCTATTTCCAGGGGTCCATTCCCACGACTCATTATATTCTGTATCTTTTACCGTAAAAGGAATATGGTTTTTAGCAGATATAAAAAAGAACGGGATGGCAGAATTTAAGTAATCATCTGCATATTGACTCTCAGCAGCTTGGGATAGATTTTCTTTCATAATAAAGACCGCATTATAAGAATCTAAATCTTTACTTGTCAATTCTTCAAATGAAATTTCACTGAATCTCACTTGTTCCTCTTTTATTTTTGGTGTTTCACCAACCACCGCTATTCTTAAATCCTTTTCTTCATACAATTCAAAGTCTGGATTTGGAGAACAAGCTGATAATACAACAAATAATGATATGAATAAAAAACATAAACTGGTTGCTTTTATTCCTTTCATATTTATCCTCCTGTTTCAACAAGACAATAGGTCTCCTTGTAATAATGGGTTCCTAAACATTTACTGTAATAAAAAGGGGGATAATCCTTCTTTACAATAAGCACCCGTTAGTTCAATATAATGGAGCAAAAATAGATATACAACGTATCGATTTACGAGAATTTATGATTCAATTACTATTGCCTTTTTATTTGGTTTTTTCATGGATGCAACCTTATTTCTATTACAATTGTTTCCACCATCTGAAACACTTGTCACTCGATATGTATATTTAATTATCCGTTTATTCGTCTTTTCTATCGGCTTGCTGGGGTATTTTGCAGCGAAAATGCCATTAATGCCTTATGATACCTTAACATATGAGATTCCTGTTTGGTAAGGTGCCCTGCACTATATAAAATATCTATAACGATCTTCATCAAGTGTTAATAATTTTTTGACACACTTAATATCCATACAGAATCATCTATTTATGGATTTTACTTTCATTATAATAGGATTCAACTAATTGGTTAGCATATAAATTCGCTTCATCAGGATATTCAATTTTCAAAGTTTCACATACATCTATCGCTGATTCTCTGAAGATACTCATAGTATTTTTAAGTGCATTCCACACATCTTTTTCTTCATAGTGAGCATATAGTCTTTTAAATGAATCAATTATATTAGAATCTGCCCACTCTTCAAAAAAGCGAAATCCATGCCAAGTATCAAACTCAACTCCTCTTTTTAATTTTGTTTGAATTTTAATTATTGATATAAGCAAATTTTTCATGTAAGAATCACAAATCGACTTACCGACTAAGATTTCACCTCTACAAAGTTTTTTTGAAGTCAAAACTGCATGATACCAAAAATCATGAATAGAATTATTGATTTCTTCTTTAGTTGCCAGATTTATAGATGGTCTAGTACTAATAGCTACCTCAAGAATTGACTCTAAAAGTTTGTCCTTATCAATTAATAGCTTAGATCCTTTTGAAAAGACTCCAATTGCTTCATTCTGTTCTTCCACTTCTGATATTATTGAGGTCGACAAACAAGCAAAGTCAACATCTAGACCCCCTTCAAATAAAACTCGACGTTCAGTACCACCACCAACTGCTGTATTTTCAAGAAATGAAATATATGTCTTCCCTATTTCATGAATCCATTCTTGATTAAAAAGTAAATATTCAGGATTTCTCGAAAAAATGACAAGATCTAGATCAGACCACTTATCAGCAGGCTTAACTCTTCTTGCTCTAGATCCTACAATTATTGCCGCACGAATATTTTCTTCCTCCTGTGCGTATTTTACAAACCTTTCAATAATTAAATCATACGTTAAATTAATCATGAACTTATAATCCCCCCATTTTAATAATTTACATAAGGCTACTTCCTTATTTATATAATGAAATGAATATGCTTCTTTAGTTGGTCAAGGCTCAAACCTGCTATTGCTGATATAAGAAATACACAAACGCGCTCATTTTCGGTATAGTAAAATCATAGCTCTGCTATTTCCTATACAAGATTTTTCCTTTATCATGTGAAGAAAACCCTAAATATAGCTCTGAATGGCTAGTACAGAAATGCGAAAGGACGCCAAATAAAGATTGGCGTCACCTTCAATTTCACCTACTATTTTACAGGAATCCAGATTTCAGAATACAAATCCGGATTGGAGGGATCCTCGTCTGAATACACCTCCAATTCCGGCGTTCCTGCATGTTGGTAGCCACTTGAGGGAAACCATTCCGAAAAAATCTGCTTCCACACGTTCTGCATAGCATTTGGCATGGGCCCATGAACCTCAAATACTGCCCATTTGGAAGCGGGAATTTCTAACATCGATAATCCTTTAGGGCGCTTTCCTTCATAGGACGTGCCTATCCAATAATCAATGGATTTGGAGGTATTTTCAACACATACTCCCAACACTCCTTCAATAGCACCATTATTCAACTTGAACAATAATTCATCGGTTCCGTCTGCATTGACCTTTTCCCACATTTTAGGAATACCCTTATTATTCTGTTCATCGACCAATGAAAATTCCCTTTTAATTCCCGCAATCTTGAATTCCTCCCGTTCAACAATCTTATATTGCATGGGTTCTGCTCCTTTCAAATTCACCTGAATCACCAGGCGGTTATAGGATTTTAGCTTTCTCTTATTTTTTCTAGCATCACTGGGTGTCACACCATGTTGCCTACGAAAAGCCTTTGAGAAAGCTTCGGGAGTTTCGTAGCCATACTTGTGCGCTATGTCAATTACTTTTGCGCTTGTTTCCATTAACTCATGGGCAGCTAAGGTTAGACGGCGCCGGCGAAGATATTCACCTACAGATATATCAGTCAATATCGAGAAGGTACGCTGAAAGTAAAATACTGAAAAATTTGCTTGCCTGGAAATGTTTTCAATTGATAGGTCATCCAGCAAATGTTCTTCCATATAGTTTATAGCCGTCTGTATTGACTCAACCCAAGTCATATCGCTCACTCCCTATTTAGATAGTAACAAGGCATCACTTTTTAGTCCTGTCATTCTGTGCTTTCCGGTGACAGCCTATTTAATTGAATTAAAGAAAATACACAGGAGTACCTCAATTGTTTTTGAAACAGATAAAAGGGTATTTCATCCTAAGGTTAATAAAGCATGAACGCTTTTTTATAGACGTAAAACGCCCGTTTCTTTAAAAGGGAGGAGCTGTTAAACATAGGCGTTGTATTCCCCTCCAGTGCGCTCGCTTTCAGCGGGCGTTCCGGAATCCTCCTTCTTTACGCCCGTGGAGTCTCCGGTATACTGCTCTTCCCGTAGGAATCTCGAGCACACCCCTCTATCAACTTGGTAGAAAATAAACGACAAACTTTAACACACCCAAAAAGTAAGATGATTTGTCAGAGCAAGAAAATTTATGAACATAAGTCACCCACTTATTTCAACACGTTCAGTCAAGCCGTATTTACCAGGATCAATCTCTTTTGACTTCGGCAAGTTCCGCAAATCTTTAACAAAAAACCATACAATTGATACCAGCAATATCCCTAAAGCTGCCACACTGAAAGTAGCAACACTTCCTATAGATGCACCAACTGCCCCGCCAACCAGCGCTCCCATTGGCATCGCAGACGTTGAAACACTCGTCATTACGGAGAATGTCCGTGCTAGTAAATGCTTCGGTACAATGCGCTGAATAACCGCGGAAATAAGCACCTCTGTTGCCCCAATTGGAATCGTTGCCGCACCGAACAATAGGATGCTTAGTAAATTCCACGGTGCCAATACGGATGCCGCCCATAATAAGGCACTTATACAAAAAGCTACAATCTGTATCTTTCCAATTGCAAACCTCTCCACATACGGCGATAAAAGCGCCCCAACCAAGAATCCACCGGAAAGTGCAGCCATCATATATCCATAGAATGCGGCATCTCCTCTTACATCCGTATAAGCTGGCATCACTGCCATCGCAGCTCCAAAGGCAAAATTAGCCCCCACCGCTCCGATAAAAAATTTTGCGATGATTGACCCCATCACAAAACGAAAGCCTTCGGAAAGATCCTTTCCGTATTTATTAAAACAGCAAAACAGCTACCGCAAATGTTACCGCATCCACAAGGTACAAGGTAACTGCCCCTAACATCGCAACCAATACCCCCGCTAATCCACTGAAAACCAAATCCAATCCTTGATAGGCGAAAGAAAATGCTGAATTCCCTTTGACAAGATCATTTGGACCAAGAATGCTTGGCAGAGCAGCCCGTTCCGCTGGAAAAGAAAACTGTCCAACAAAAGCGACGATTGGCATGACAACGAGGACGACTGTAACATTAAGAGCCCCTAAATAGTAAAATACTGGAATGATCAAAACAAGCAAAAGTTCCATGAGTTGTGTCACAACCAGAGTTTTCTTAAGTACCCAGCGATCCACCAGGGGTCCAACAAGGAATTGAAGCGAGGTGGGGATCATCGTTAAAAATCCAGCCAGTCCGGTATGAAACGTTGAACCCCCCAATTGATGTACTAACCACATAGCCGCTACAGCATAAAGGCTGTCTCCCGCATTCGTAATCAAACGCCCAATGAATAAACGTGTGAAATTACTATTGCCGAATAATGTCCACAATTGACAACACTCACCTTTTAGAGTTTTTCTATTTCTATTTTTACTTTTCAAACTAGCTAGTGAACATTCAATAGAGGGAATTACACTACATCTTAAGACTGATTTTATTTTGAGAAGGGAGTTCTTCCAACTTAAATTTTGTATAACTTTTAATGTCTTTTCTGTTTCCTCTCTACTAGGGATTCTACCGATTCACCTTGGTGTGCAAAAGCACCCATTACTTGACAAGATGCTAGTCAAAATGTATCCCAACAAACAATTTCCAGCCCATAACTAAAAATACCAGTCTAGTACACTTCCCCCTAAAATCCGATTAAAGGTTTCCCTTCTTTTAGAAAAGCCCAGTTAGGCTAATCAAATTTATCTTTTTTTCTTTCATGTGAGTAAAACAATTTCTGATTACGTTTATTATGTAAAATAGCTTAATAATCTCCCAAAAGAGTTAATCTCGTCATATGGTTTTATGTCGGTATTATTCTTGATCATATGAGGGTTGAACCATATGCCATTTATATTTGCATTTTGACAACCACCAATATCCTTTTTTATGTCGTCACCAACGAATAATGCTTCTTCAGGTAGCACATTAAGCTGATTTAATGCTAATTCAAAAATGCGTTTGTCAGGTTTACTAAATCCCACTTCTTCAGAAATAATTATTTTATCAAAACAACTATTTAAATTAGAGGTAATTATTTTAGCTTTTTGTCTCTGAGTTGAGCCGTTTGTTATAATTGCAACTTTAACTTGCTTCTTTATAATATTTACGATATTTATAGTATCTTGGTTTATAGAAAAACAATAAGGGAAAGTATGATTCCAAAAATCTTGAATGTAATTGCGTGGTAATCTATATTTTGGTGGGAATTCATCAAAAAATGATTCCAAAACTTTTACTTTATCACCATTGCCATAGCTTCTATTATCATATTCTTTAAATTTTTGTAGCATTTCATTTTTCGCTGAACCTTTTACGTCCTCATAACACTTTTCTGAAATAATTAAAAACATTTTATCTACTGCCTTATCCCTATTAAGTAAGGTATCATCTAAATCAAATAGCATTGCTTTATAGCCTTTCAAATAACTTCAGCCTTTCTCACATTATATAAATAATTCCTATAATCCCTAGTCAGCACCTTGTAATTTTCGGTTTACCAAAAAATGTAATGTTCAACTATCGACCCTATAGTTGAATAATTGCTATATAATGTTAGCTCTGTTTCTCTTTTTCAAGTAGTTCAATAATTTTATCTAATTTTTGATTAAGATTTTTTAATTCTTTATCATAATTTTCACCACTTTTATTTCTTTTGTAATAGTGGTAATACCCATCATTTTTAGGTTTTATAAAGAATGAACGAACTCCATAAAAGATAAAAGCAATTAACATAATAAATACAATATTTATTAATAGCATCCACCCAAAACTCCCTAATGTCTCCATACAACGATCCCCCTATTTTAGTTCAACGGAAATGGACTTATGACTCTTAAGGATATATTTCCTGATACAATTTGGTAGTTCCCATATTCAGCAATCGGACGATTAGATAATTCCTTGTTTAATTAAATTACCCTTCGTTGTAGTATGAATAAAATTTTCTTTACTTAATTACTCCCAAAAGCAAACCTGCAATCTATTTTTATCTAAATCATAAAAATCAAAAAACTTATTGTCACCATCATCTTTTAAATCAGTTACTTCTACACCTTTTTCTTTTAGTTTTACATATGTATTGTTAATATCATTAGTAAAAAAAATCGGATAAGTTGAATTTTCTTGTGAAGATACTCTTCCTTCTTCAATAGTTAATGGAACCCCACTATCTCCAATCGTGAATACTTGATAACCTTCCCCCTTAAATACTACTTTAAAACCTAACTCTTGATACCAAACACTCGATTGTTCTATGTTACTAACTGTTAAACATACTGTATCTATTCTTTCAAACATATAAGTACACTCCTTTAAGTATTTAATAGGTAATTACTTTTATTGAGTAATTTATACCTTTATTTTTTAAGTAAACTGCCCTGTATTTTAAGTACAGCTCTTCACAAACCCACTCATATTTTAACATAAATATCCATTTTAGAAGATGAAGTTCTTTCACAATCTGGCCCTAAAATAAATAAAAGCACATTCCTTGTTACAAAAATGTGCCCTAATGCTTATTCTATTCAATTGTATCTTTGTACTGTACAGTAGTTGTTCTTCCTTACATAAGTACCTTTTTATGTTTTTACCGAAAAGGTGTTAAATGGTAAATATACTAAATAATCATCCTCCTCATAAATTCATTCTCGATTATTAAGCCAGCTAAAAAAAATTATCCCCATATTTTCGGCAATTTGACCTGGGGATTTCACAATTCAACGCGCATCCGACTCAAACACTTCAGGAAACCCATACTACATCATTTTATTACCAACTTTCTTTTGAAAAGTTTCTATCCGTAAATGAGTAAGTAGGAAAAAATCACCTGTATCTACTCTTTCTTAAAAGGTAATTCTGCTTGGGAGAAGTGTGGAAAAATTTGAATATTTCGGTATGGCATATAAGGAGGAATTTCTACGTTTGTGCGAGAAAGTGGTACTTCAATTTGATCTCCAATATCTGCACGATAGGGTGGTATCATATGATTGATTTTAGCTAATTCCTCCAATGACAATGCATTAGTTTCTGCAATATCCTCAAAGGTTTGTTTTTCAGAAATCGTGATTTTATTACGTACTGGTTCAATTTTGCAGGAGCACTGCTTAAAAGTCGGTTGCTTTGATAACGGGTCTGTAAAATCAACAGTAAGTTCATTGGCAGATTGATTATTTTCCCACGTTCCATAATGGAACGGTATAAAAACAAGTCCAGGTTGAACCGTGTCAACCACTCGTGCCGGAACGTTTATCGAACCTCTTGGGGAGGAAACCTTGACTAGTTCCCCGGGGATAATTCCTAAACTTTCTGCGTCTACAATATTTATCTCCACATATCCTTCGGGAGCTATCATTTGTAAATAAGGAGATCTACCCGTTTTCGTTCTTGTATGCCAATGCCACACGAGTCTCCCAGTCGTTAGCCAAAATGGATATTCTTGTCTTGGTTGCTCAACTGATGGTACGTAATGGGTGTCATAGAGAATGGCTCTTCCGTTTGCTTGCATCGATTCAAATTCTTCTTTCGTCCTAGGTCTACCCGTAAATAAATCCTTCCCATAGGTTTGCGCATTATCGGGGAAGGTATGGAATTTAAAATCAGAATATAGCCTTGGAGTACCAAGCGGGTGCTTTTCGTCAATAGGCCATCGTAGTCCATTATTTTCTTTCAGCTTTTCATAAGTGGCAGCACTCATATCACTCGGCCTTCCTTTAGAGACCTTTTTCCATTCCTCGAAGCATTGCTCTGGCGTTTCGTAAGTAATTAGTGGTTTTCCGTCTTTGGTCTTAAAACCCATTCGTTTTGCAAAATCCAGTAAAATATCAAAATCACTTTTCACGCCATTGGGTGGATCGACCGCCTTTGTTAGTAGATTGATTGTTCGATCTGCATTTTCCATTGTTCCTTCTTTTTCTCCCCAAATAGCCGGAGGAAGAACAACATCTGCTACTTCGGTTGTTTCCGTTAAGAAAGGATCCTGAACAACCACAAAAGTATTTTCAAATGCTTTTTTTGCTCTTTGGCGATTTGGTAAAGAGGCCATTGGATTTGTATTAATGTTCCAAAACAAGCCAACTTTTCCTTTTTCCATTAAATGAACGATTTCCTCAATACCCTTTTCTGGTCCAACTTCTAAGTCTGAAGTATTCACATTCCAAAGTTCTGCCATTTCCTTAATATGTTTCGGATTACCCGGGTTCCTGTTCCCTGGATACGTACCAACACCACCAACAGTGCGGTTCCCAGAAGAGCTAGGTTGCCCAGCCATATGTAACGGACCACTACCGGGCTTGCCAATCAATCCTCTTATTAAATGAATGTTATTAATAGCCACACAGGAACTAGTGGCATCTGCCGATTGGTAAGCACCTTGAAGTGTGGTACATACCAAAGAGTTTGTTGTACCTATAACATGAGTAGCCATCTCCATGATATGCTCTGGTATTCCAGTTACTTTTGCTGCCAAGGAAGGTGTCCAAGGTTCGGTAGCCCATTGGATACGTTCAAAACCAACGGTGTGTTCTCGGATAAAATCTTTGTCTATCCAACCGTTTTTTAATAGTAGATGCACGATTCCATTTAACAACGCTAAATTGGTTCCAGGCTTTAACTGCAAAAACAAGTCAGCTTCTTTAGCTGTCAGTGTTTTTCTAACATCAACGACAATGATGTATGGCTTTCCTGTACGGCGTTTACGCTCCATAATTCGTTCGAAAAACACCGTGCCAGTTTCTGCTGGATTATGACCAAAAAACATGATTGTATCGGTTAAATCCACATCCTCAAACGAAGCAGGAACACCATCTGCGCCAAACGATTGAAATAGGCACCACTCAGTCGTTGCGGTACACAATCTTGTGTTGGCATCTAATAAATGAGACCGTAAACCAGCTCTACCAACCTTAGCAATCGTATAGTAGGTTTCTAGTGTACCTTGACCAGTAGAGTAAAACGCTATCCCATCGGAACCAATCGTCCGAAGCGTTTCTTTAGTCCTCGTAACAATAAGGTTCATCGCCTCATCCCAAGAAGCAGGCTGCAAGGTACCATCCTTTCTTATTAATGGTGTAAGTAAACGATCTGGACTATTATTAGCGTACCATTGGTTCTCCCCCTTCGGATCAAGTCGCCCCCGATTTATGTCATGATCTTCATTCCCTTTTATCCCAACGATTTTGTTATCTTTTACACCGATATAACAGCCGCAACCAATGGAACAAATGTTACATGTACTATACACCCATTTGTTTACGTCTCCTTGGCTGTATAAATTAATATCCATTCTTGATTTCTCCCAATTCAATAGTCAGCACCTACTTTCCTTCGATATAACGGTGGAACAATATATCTAGCATCTTCTTCCCCATAAATACCTTTAATGTACGGAACCAATCGCTTTAAGTATTTCTGAATATTTTGATACAAATCCAACCGATGTTGGACGATGTTAGATGGCGTGACTTCCATCCAGAGGGAAGCTCTTCCCCACGCCCGGACAAGTGGTTCGAGAGCCTCGTCATCTCGGTAAAGAATAGAAAATAATTGTTTTAATTGATGAAGGTTCGGTTGTGGTTGATGTAGGATAAGAAGGATCTGATAAAGGACATGATTCGATTCATATAAGAGTGGTTTAATTCGTAATTCTAATGGGTTATTATTGATAGGAAAATTCTCGAGGAGGTATTGGAAGGTTTGATATGTTCGAGCAATAGTATGGTACATTTTTGCCCCCCTTAAATAGACATCTGTTAAAAAACACAAACATACATTATAGGTATATGAGATGAATAGGTTTTTATGATACGCTATTGCAGAGGTATATAATCCTTAGTGTGTTCCCCATTTAATATTTATTTGATTTCCTCCGCCAACTCTAAAATAATACCTTCTGGACCACGAACGTAGCATAATTTATAAGCGTTTTCGTAGTTTTGTATCTTACCAAAAAGTTCCGCTCCTTTCTTTTCCAATTTGGCAACAACAGCTTCAATATCTTCAACAGCAAATGCAATATGCCGGATACCTAAGGTATTTGCAAAAGATTGCTGAATACCTTTTTCATCTGACGGCGTATGGAATTTAACCAGCTCCAAAGTTGCCTGGCTATTCGGCACCCCTAACATTACAACGGTCTCTCTAACATTATTAAGCCCAATTATCCGTTCTACCCACTCTCCTTTCACTTCTCCTTCCCCTAGCACTTCAAGTCCAAATTCCTGAAAAAATTCTTTAACTGCCGAAAGATCATTTACGATTACACCGACATGATCTATTCTATTGATCTTCACATCTCATACCTCCTATATTTTATTAAGCTTATCACACACAATGGCTATGGCTTGGTAACGCGCCCGTTTGTTGAATCCTTTTCTCTTGAACAGTAAAAAAACTACGCAACAAATGGCTCTGGTGTTTTTCGTCTTTCTTCTTCAACATGAGCCACCGTTACTTTCTGTAGTGCTTACTGCTCACCTATGAAGAATGATTAAGAAATGTAAGAAGAATTTTATTTTAAGAAAGGTGCACTTTATTTGGAGAGGCGGGCATGATAGCCTACTTTAGCTGAGACAGAATCTTTGATACGTCTGGCTTCATAGCTCATAATCATGCCCGCAGAGGCTCCAAGTAAAATGACGCAATTTCCCTGCACTTACTTCCCAAAAGAAGTTTGTTAATACTTAGAAAAGTTTTAAAGCACTACATTTAGTTGCATTTATTCATCAATATTTAATAAAGATGATGCATTTAACGGCAAAATAATTGTCAGACGCACACCCATTACTTACTTGATTATATTCCGAACGAACAAATGCTTATTTTGAAATACAATTATACTGACCACAGCAAGTAATAGTCCTGAAACAATGAAGACTGTTCTAATTCCGATTAAATCTGCTAATATCCCCATAACAAGCGACGATATACCAAACACACCCGTTCCTATGGCACCTAAGGAAGTATAAACAGTCGATAACCTTTCCTTTGGAACGCTGGTTTGAATTACTGTTTGCTGAGGAATGTTCTTTATCTGTCCAAAAAGTCCAACGCCAAGTGATAATAATAAAGCAATGAATGGATTACTGGTCACGCTGAATAATTCTGTTATCAGAAAGCCAAACAATGAACCACCAAAGATAACCTTTCCTAATTTGTTTTCCAGAATAGAGGAGTATATTATACAATAAACACTCCCTAATATTAATCCCAAAAAGAAAGAACCATTAATGAAGCCCCACCATCTTTCACCTACGTGTAAAGCTTCACTGACGAACACATATAAAATAGCAGCAACCCAAACTGTTCCTGCAATGGTTTCCAAAAAGTCTATTAATGCTATTTTCCTTAACACCGGAGTATTAAGTAAAGTTTTCCAGCCCTCTTTAATCTGTCCTAATTTACCTTCTTGTTCAATTGACTGTTGTTGAATATTTTCTAAGAAACACAGCAGGATACTTGCAATAACAAATAAGAGCCCAACAACCCATACTACCTGTTGGGAGCTCATGACTATTAAGAACAAACTACCCACAAACCACATTACTGTTTGAATTAATTGAGTTACTGTTTCTGCAATACCATTTGCCTTTACTAACTGTTCAGACTTTACATAATGTGGAATCAATGTTTGTCTAAGTGGGTTTGCACATCCATCAAGTAATGCGATTAACCCGATGATGATAAACAATAGGAAATAATTGGATTCTTCTATTACGTTTAACATCAACCCTAATACAATGATTAGACACGTTTTCCCTAGTTGTGAACCAGCCAGTAACCACTTCAAATTTACTTTTCCGATTAAAAAAGGGGTCAACAGACTAGATACAAACATAGAAGAGGTAATGGTAAAGGGCACAAATGATGCTGCAGTTGCCGATCCTGTTAATACAAAAATCGTACTAATAATACTTACCATATACAGAACATCACCCATATTGGCAAGTGACTGTCCCATCAATAGCAAAGAAAAATTTTTATTCAGTTTCATACAATATCCCCCATTTTTCATACCTTTTCTTCTCTAAATGGGGGAATTTTAAATTGGACTATTCATCTATATATAGCTCCTTTGTTCTTATAGATAAATCCTGGGGGATATGAATTTATCAAAATTTTCCACTATAATCCTTATATAATTCTAACATAAATTTAAAGGATTACCTTCTTGCTCAACCCTTACACTGAAGTTATTCATAGACCAGCATGTATTTGCCATTTAATCTATGTATGAAATGGCAATATATTTCCTGACCTTCAACATACTGCCGATGTATAAAATCGTGTATATTGAGAGTCTTTTGATTATGGAGTTTCTTAAAGTAAAGCATCCTGTTTGTTTGATAAACGTTATTTATTTTTTAGTAGTCTTTCACCAAGAAAATCCTTGGCCATAAAATAGGCATTCGCTGTAAATAATTGTGTTTTTATTTGGTTTGTTCTTAGTAACTTACCCATTTCATCAAAGTCAAACAAGTTAGATTTTATATCTTCGGTATCATCTAAATCTTGTTCAAATTCTTTAAAGGCTTCTATGATAAGATAAGTTATAACTTTATTGTTTTGAGTGGCTGGATTGACCATAAATTCTCCTAATTTAATGGGCTTTGTCTTTGACGTGAATCCTGTTTCTTCTCTGACTTCTCTTAGTATTCCTTCCTCAAATGACTCATTTTCTTCTATTTTTCCAGCAGGAATTTCTAAAAAGAAATCATCTCCAGCATGTCGATATTGTTCCACAAGTACAATCTGTTTATCTTTAGTTAAAACAATTGCATTTACCCAATCGGAGTATTCATTGACATAATAATCATCTATTACAGTTCCGTTAGAAAGTTCACATTTATCTTTTCTTAAATTACCAAAAGGTGTCTTATATAAATATTCTGAGTCTAAAGTTTTCCATCTTTTCAAGCATAATTCCCCCTAAAAGTATTAATCTACTCTTTTATTTGAAAGTGATTTTTCAATATACCACTTTCTAAGTTGATTGATATGAGCCTGATGATAGCGGTTATGGTCAGCCATATGCCAAAGTCCCCAACGAATGGTTGCTTGCTTTTCATTTTCATGACCAAAAGTAACAACTTTATCTAAATCAACATCTGTTAATTGTGTACATGTATCTTTTAACATTTTTAATACACCTTTATATTTAGATATAAGTATATTCAAAGATTTTCCTTTGACCATCGGAAGCCTATTATTTCCATCTAACATGGGGCCATATTCCTCTTTTAGAGAATGGGGAAGTGGTTGCTGTTTCATTCTATAAACCCAATTAAGGTCAACATAGGTAATATGTTTTATTAACTGAGCTGTACTATTAAAGTTGTTATTTGGACCCTTGTAATCTATTTCTTCTTGGGACATACCATCTGTAATAAATTGTAATCGTTGACTATTTTCTTTCACAGCCGAATAAAGAATTCCCACAATTGGTGACATATTTGCATCACCTTTTAAATCGAAAAACATCCCAGACTTTCCTCCTGTATTAATATTTACAAATAAATTTTAACATAATATTCCGACGGTTCTTTCAAAAAATAATAGATCATCTTTTTTATGATCTTCTTATTCAACTCTTCACCCATTTATTTAAGTAGACCTCTTCACAAACTTAGATAAATTACTAAACTTGTTTCCACATTTTCAAAAATACATCTTCTTCCATTTTAAAATATGCATCCATAAATCCATAATAGATATACCCATCTTTAAGAAGTGTAAGTCTAACTGTAGAACCATCATCCAACTTAATACTCAATTCTCTGAATTGATCGTCATTTCGTGAATTACTTAATGGGTCTGAATTTTGACCACGAGGTATAGGCTTCGTCTTGTTTAGTTCCGCAACAAAGGTTTTTAAAGTTTCCATATCTTTAATAGGTTGATAATTATCAATATTGTTATTCCAATCACTGAATGTTCTATACTGTGCAGAAGATATATGCCCTTTAATATTTAATTTACCGAATACATCTTCACCTTTATTTATTGTAATTCCATTGAGGTTCTCATAAAATTCGGCATATTTCTTCCCGTCTTGTTCTTTATAAGTCATTATTCTAAAGTCTTTATCGTACCCTTTAACAGAGTATACATCTGCTTTTCCTACTGTCGATGCAAACTCTTCATCATAGGCTTCTTGTTCACTCCATTCATCTATTGTTCCTTTTGTTGTTCCGAGTTTTTCACCTATAATATCCTTTGCAGTTTTGGCATCAATCTCTGTCCTTGTATTTGTGTATATTTTACCGTTATATACAATTAAACCAATCATATCAGCACTCATATTTTCCTCTGGTAATTGAATAGCAGGGATATTAACTCCACCATCTTCCATAACAATTGGTGTATTGGGATTATTTGTTGTATCGCTTAAATCGTTATTAAACAAAGTGAACGTTCCGATAGACACGAGTAAAGCGGCAGCAATGCCTATGCCTTTTACATTATATCTTTTTTTCTCACTTTTCATTTCTTCTTTAGCTTGGGAAATGCCCATTTTACTTCTCTCACTCAATTCTTTTGGTAGTTCAATTTTATCCATTTCTAGTTTAATCTTATTACTCATAGAAACCGTCTCCTTTCAAATTATTACGGAGCTTATTTAAACCTCTATATAAAATAGTTTTCGCCGTACCTAAAGGGATATCGAGCGTTTCGGATACCTCTTTGAATGTTAACCCTTCGTAAAATCTTAAAATAACAACACTTTTTTCTTCTTCATTTAAACCTTCGATTAAGTCACGAACCGTCACTTCTAAATCAATGTCTTCGTTTATACCCCCCGATAAATTTCCCTCAAGTTCTGGCATTAACTGAACTACTTTTTTCTGCTTTCGAAGTAAATCTAATGAACAGTTAACTGCTATTCTTATTAACCAAGTTTTAAAGTATTTTGGCTCTTTTAGATTTTTGATTGTTTTGAATGAACGATATGCTGTTTCTTGAACCACATCGAGTGCATCGCTTTGATTTTTCACATATACAAAAGCTATTTTATAGATATCCTTTTCGTATTCCTGAAATAAAGTTAAAAATGCATTATCATTACCTTTTTGAGCTTTCTTTACTAGATCTAGCAATCAATTGCCACCTCCGTATCCCATTTCATTTATTAGACGTTTAAATTATTCGTTTGGCTTTAATTTGTTTTTTCAAAAAAATAATCGCCCTTTAAAGGACGATATACTGACGTTAATTCAAATCCCTTATTCAACTTTACTGATAATGAATGCTACTTAAAAACGTCTTGAAAATACGACAAAGGAAATAAAGACAGTCATCATTGTTAAAGCAGCCAAAACGCTCACACTTTGATAACCACTCAATGTTATTACGTTAAATTGAAAAAGTCCCATTAGTATAATCATATAACCTAAGATGAAAAAGTAACTAATAAACATACCCTTTTCCCGTATTCGTTTGGAACGTTCATCATTTTCTTTAAATTGAGGATAAAGATAAGCATTACAAAACGCCATCACACTAACTCCAAACAAAACTATATCGTGACCCATCGGAAAAACTCCAGCTGAAATAGAAGCAATACTTGCTATTACGCTAAATGCTAAAAAGAGAAATCCAAAGACAACAAATTGTATTTGACCTGTTTTTTTATTCATAATTCAACCTCCTAATAATAAATAAAATTACTTATAATCGTCTTGTTCTAAGAAAAAGATGTTTTCCACACTTGTATCAAATAATTCAGCGATAATCATTGCCAAGGGAAGAGATGGATTATACCTACCCTTTTCAATTGATATAATTGTTTGTCTAGAAACCCCTAACTTTTCTGCTAACTTATCTTGAGAGAAACCAAGTTTCTTTCTATGTTCATTCATTTTATTTTTCAATGTTACTACCACCTCCTACTACATCAATTTATGGTAAAGCACCCTTTACGTCAAGTTTGCTTTACATATATTTTATCATTATTTAAAATTCCCTTTAATGACATAAAAAAAACTGTACCTTTATTAAAAAGACACAGTTTAAATGTTTATCAGTATTCTGCCTACTTAGTTTACGTACATCACTTTCATTACCCACTCATATTTTAGGTTTTGAGTACTGAAGCAGTGTATAATTGTTCACTTGCACTAAGCACATAAGTAGAAAAACGATACTAATCATTTAAGCATTTTCCGTTGAGAATTGCTGCGTATATTTTTCGATCCTGGACACCCTAGTTTTAGATTGTTTGGCTTTTGAGAAGTAAAGAACGTATGCCCTTTGTCGTCCCGGTGTCAATGCCTCAAAGGCGGTTTTTAAGGCAGGGATTTCATCGAATTTATTTTGCAGTTCTTCAGGAATAATGAATTCTGAAGTCTGTTTATAATTAACTTCCAAACCAGCTTTTTCAACTTCAATCGCTTCATTAATATAGGTTTTCAAGATGGTTTCCATTTCAACTATTTCTTGAACATTGGTGAACCGAATCTGGCGTTGTGCCTGAGAATTCTCACCAGGCTTGATTAGAATATCCTTGGTATCCTTTAACAGGACACCTTTGAAAAACATAAGCGCACAATATTCTTTAAACCCTTGAATGATAACAATATTACTTTTCTCAAACGTGTAACATGGTTTACGCCACTTTAATTCTTCTGTTAGCCCACAATCAAGAAGGATCATTCTCAATTTATCTATTTCTTCCGGCCACTTTTCGACTTTACTGATATATTCATCAATCTTAGGATTCATTTTACTATCTGTCAGCAAGGAACACCCCTTTTTCCTTTTGTTACCATACTATCAATTTTAAAGATAGATAGTATGGTAAAAGCTATCTTATTTCATTTAATGCTTCCCAAAATAATGTTAACTCCTGTACATACGAATTATTTATATTTGTAAGAAGTTCATCAAACAACTTTTCATTTTTATGAATGTAAAGGGATAAATTCCTTCTATTTTGTATCTTGAACCAAATTTGTTGATTCTGGACAATGCCGAGTTTGGCTAACTCCCTAACAGCCTGGCGAGGAGTTTCGACAGATTTACCTTTTGCATCTAGGTAAGCAAACATCACCTTTTCTGCAAAATGTAATGTAATTTCAAAATAATGGATGTATCCTGCTTTTTCAAGTTTACTATCGAATACAGAGTTCTTATGTTTTATTAATTCATTGAATGCCTTCTCGTAATTCTCAAAAATCTGTCTCCAGCGAATTTCGTCATCATTATTCATGGAATTTCTCCTTTTTCTTAAGAATCCCCTTATTCATTGTTTACTTCATAATGCAGTTCTACAAATTGATTAAAGTTTCTTGTACCTTTTAACGACAAATCTAATTGATAGTCGCCTTGTTTAAATAATGGTATTCCCTTACCGATTACACTTGGGGCAACTGTTAAAATCATTTCGTCAACTAAATTTTCCTTAATGAAAGAGTGTAGCAATTCCCCACCACCAACCATCCAAATATTCTTTCCTTCTTTGTTTTTAAGATGATTGACAAAATGAACTATATCTCCATTTTTAAAACTTACATCCTTCGTGTCCTCAACCGCTGATCTTGTAAAAACATAACACTCTTTTCCCTGATATGGAAACTCTCCTGTTTCATGCTTCACAATCCAATCATACGTTTTCTTCCCCATTAAACAGTGTCAACCGTATTATAAAACGCTAAAAATCCATTGTCGCCTTCACCTTCAACATTAAATAGCCAATCTAAAGACTCATCGTTTGTAGCTATGTATCCGTCCAGACTCATAGCAATAAATAATACCAATTTTCGTTTGTTATTCATAAAATCCCACCCCGAACAAGATTATATGTTCAAATTTTTGATTTACTCATGCAACTTAGTGATGGACCATTTCATATAAGTAAGGAAGTTGCTGAGACAAAACCTCTTCATCCGATCGCCATTCAAACTTAGGGCCAATCCCACCATATTCAAATGCTACACCCCATGGTTCCGGCCAGTACCCTGCGTTTATTTGCTGAATAACCCACTTTGCTAAATTCCAATCTTCATCAGTCATTGGCATACTGTCACGTAGTCGAGCATTTTTGTCAGCCTGAATTCCTGTAATATGCAATTCTTTAAGGTGATGGAGTGGAAGTTTTGACATATATTCTTATACATTCAGGCTTTAACAGCTAACTTCATAAATTCACCTCATGTCTTATTCCAGATTCAAGATTGATAAGTGGTTAAACAAGACAACCTTTCGCTATCCATCCAACTTTCCCCTCTTTTTTAATTAAAGTATATACGGAGCAGTTATCATCAATTACGGATAGAATATCTCCTCGGTTTCACTTATTTGTGAGCAGGAAACATCTGTTTTAGCCGTATAACGCCCATTGTCATTTTGATGAATATACTCATTTTTCACGTAGAGCATTTCATTTGTTTCTAGCTGTTCACATAAAGTAAAGTGATCACCATACTCTACTGGTAAAATTTCATAGAATGGATACTCAACAGATCCTTTTACCTTTTCATCCTTACTAAAATCTTTGATCACTTTACGAGAGGGTAAATGATCAACACAAGCATGCGAAAATAAATCTTCATTAGCCGTTTTATGTATAACCAAAGCATTAAGCTGTCCTGTATCTTTTATGACATTTCCCCCATCGATGGCGATGATTTTCTTCTCGTCATCAATGATTGTGTTATGGGAAGGTATGTCTTGTAAATAATTCACAACTGGCCAATGTCCAACCACAACATATTGGTCCGCCTTATGCGTTTTATCCAAAAATGAAGACATGGTAATCGCAGTTGCACGTTCTGTTTGCCTCCAGTCTTCCCTGTCTTCTAATCCTGCGTGAACAAAAATATATTTGTCCGTTTCAATAGCGGTGGCTAAATTGGATAGCCATTTGATTTCTTCTGAAAAATGATAGAGTAATAATTCCTTTACTTCTTGAATTTCTACTTGTTCATGAAGTTCAAATCCTAATTGTTCCAGCCATTCATTAAGAAGGGAATGGGGTCGATTTGACAAATACTTGATCAATTCAGGATTTTCATCCAAAAGATCATGAACCAAAGTATCACAGTTTCCTTCTGTAACATGAACATTTGCATTCTTAGAGGATAAATCCATTATGTAGTCTACAACCGCTTTACTATTAGTTCCTTTTTCACATAAATCACCATTAACAATTAGGAAATCTTCATTGCTAAAATGAACCTTCATTAAAAGCTCTTTGAATAAATCTATTTCTCCGTGAATATCAGAGATTACAATAACTCTGGAACGTTCAGGAATGGATAACTTCTTTATTTTGTCCAATGGATTTTCTCCTTTACTACGATATTTCAAAAACAAATCATAGAACATTTTTCACTAGTGACATTATTCGATAAAAATATCTAACAATCCTTTATTACAAAAAGAAGCAGCCCAATTTAACATCTTGGACTGCTTCCTTTACTCTGATTATTCTCTATTTCTTTTTTAAAATCTCGTACTGCTTAATGACTTCTTGTGTAATCTCACTATCTTCATTTAGCCCACTTACGTTTTTTAGAACATATGCAGGTCCATGCTCCTGTAACATTTCCTGTATTTCTACGGCTTCTGCATCTTCCGGGTTATCAAACAATAAGGCAGCAGCAATCGCTTTTGCTAGATTTGTGAAGGATAATCCTGCTTTTTGAGCTTGTGTAGCCGGACGAATCAAGCGGTCTTCAGGTCCAAGTTTTCTTTTTGGAGCACGTCCTACTCTTGTTACCATATCATTTAAATGTGGGTTTCTGAAGCGTTCAATATTCTTATTAATGTAGCTTAAATGTTCTTCTTGATTAAGACCATATTCTTTTACTAGGTAGGCACCCGTTTCCTTGAGCGTTTCTCTCACCTGACTTGTAACGGCTTCATCCTCTAACGTCTCATGGATTTTGGATTTACCTTCGAAATAACCAAGGTAGGCAATCACTGCATGGCCCGTGTTAACGGTAAACAATTTTCGCTCAATAAACGGTGCTAAGTCCTCTACGATTTTCATTCCTTTTATCGGTGGAATCTCTTCCTCTGTTTCCACTACCCACTCATAGTAAGGTTCAACGAGCACATCTAGTGAATCCTGGTCCTGAATCGGAACAATGCGGTCAACAGCTGAGTTGAAGAAATAGACCTTCCCCTCTAGCTTGCCTTTTGTTTCGTCATCCAGATTATCAAAGATATATTTCTTTAAAATGTCTGTTGCACCGATTTGATTTTCACACGCAATCACATAAAGCTTTTCATTTGTTTTTGCAATGCGTTCAGAAATCCCGCGCGCAATTAATGGGGCAATTCGTGGCAAAATATTAGGACCAATCGCTGTTGTTAGATAGGTTGCGTCCTGAATTGCCTCAATGACCTCATTTTCCTGATTCATGTTATTTAATCCAGAAACATTTTCAATTTTAATGGTTTCCTGCTCTTCGCTAGCAAGCTTAACTTCATAACTTTTATCTTCATTTAGTTTTGAGATAATCTGATCGGCTATATCAACGAATGTTACATGATAGCCAGACTGCGAAAATAATGCCCCTATAAAACCTCTGCCAATATTCCCTGCTCCAAAATGAACGGTATGTTTCACCATTATCATTCCTTTATCAAATTATTTTGTAGGTATTCTAAAAATAAGTCTTCTACCTTTTTTCGGATGATTGCTTCATTCGAGGATGAAAAAATCATCGTGGCAATATCACTTTCTATCAAGCTGGTACTAATTAGACTAAGAATTTCCTGCTCTCGCTTGCTCATGTTTTCTGGTGCCAGCATTAAAAGAAGATTCTTAACCTCTATCTCCTCCCCATTCATCCCTTGTACTTTACAAGGATTGTCTAAATGGGAAACCTGAAAAACCAGCTGATTTACACTTTCACTCCGACAATGGAAAAGGCCCATATTTGTATTTGGTATACCCAGACCACCTTTTTTCTCCCGCTCTTTTAATTGATTGAGTACATTCATGGAATTATTAATTAATCCTTGTTGTTCAGCTTCTTCAATCATTTCCCCTATCGACTTCCAGTGATTTTCAGTATTTTGCTTACGATAAACCTGTAAATTACGAAGAATCGATTCCATGCTAAAATGAACATCTTTTATTTCCTGTAGTAACTCATTTACATCTAACGGTTTGCTTTTAGGGAATGACTTATTCTGAGCCGATGAGGGCAGGAATTGCTTTCTTCTTGTTAACTTCTCTAAATTTTTCTGCAAATAATTTTTGATGACCCCGATATCCTTCTCAGTTAATAATGGACTTACGTGTATATAATCCACATCCGTAAATGGGAGCCTGACAGTAGAAATAATGAGATCATGATCATTTAGATTAGCAGTCTGAAAATCTTTAATGGATAAAATATTCACCTCATTAATTTCAGCTAACTCCTTTTGAATACGGCTGGCCAGCAATTTAGAAGCTCCAATACCTGTTGGACAAACAACAACAGCGTTTATACTCACATTCTCCTCATTCATCAGCAAAGCCGAGCCAAAGTGGAGGACAACAAAGGCAACTTCATCGTCGGGAAAGTCCACATCCGTAAATTGATTTTCCAGGCTGCCTCTAACAGCCATAAATAATACCGGATATTTTCTTTTTATTTCATCTGTCAAAGGATTAAATAAATCAAGATTCTGTTTCAAACGAAATAAAGAAGGTTCCATGTGCGCCAACAATCCTTGAAACAAGGAGAAATCATCAGATAAATTTACATTAAGCTTGACTGACACGTCCTGAATAACATTTTTTATCAGCTTACTAAGTTGAACACTGTCATAATAAACTGCATCAGTGGGCTGTACCTTAGAACCTCTTAAAACAACTGCTAAGTAATGAATATCATTATCTGTAATCCGAACCAAAAGCGTTTCACTCAGCTCTTTGCATATACTTTCCATGAGCTGAAATTCATGGGTGTTTTCATTTTCCAAAGGATAATCTTCCAATAAATCGTTATTTTCCGTACGCTGAATGGTAAGGCAAATTTGAACAATGAGCCCAATATAATCATTGTCCGCAAGCTTTGTCTCTCCATTATTAATCGTTTCATTTACCAATTGGTCGATAGCAAATAAATAGCGAGGGGAAAAATAACCTAGAATAGTCTCCTCAACTTTATTACCCTGTTGTAGAAAATATAAATGTTCGATGAGATCCTCGTAAAAGTAATGTAAAAAATAGCTGGCAAGAGCATGTCTTATGCTGGCTTCCTTACCAATTAATTCGACCCCTACACCTCTTTTTCTCGTGAGGGTAATGGAAAACTTTTGCAGCCAGTAAGCCACATCATCCAAATAGGACGTCAAGGTGGAATCGCTAATTCCCAGTTCATTGGCAAGGACCTGTTTTTTTAATGACGGTCCCTCATGCAGCAGTATAAGCAACAATCTCAATTTACGTTCTTCAGGCGTTTCATCGGTTGTATTTACACTGATAAGGCTTTGAACGAGCCGGTAGATTTGATCATTTCTTCCATCAATATAAAGCCCTTCATTTGGATGACGTTCCAACTTTAAATCAAATGGTTTTAAAATCTTCTCAACGGATTTAAGATCGCGTTGTATGGTTCGAACACTAACGTTTAAAAATGCAGAAAGAGAGTGTATCGTGTGCGTCCCCGAAGACCTTACAATTAAGTCAATGATTGATTTTTCCCTTGATGTGATAAACATTCATCTCACTCTTTTCAATTATAAAATGTCCTTCTTTCAAGAGAAAAAAGCTTTTGAACCTAGAACAGAAAGGCAGGATAACCTGCCTTTCTCTAATTTCCATTAATAATGTCTTTAATTTCTTGTGCCGTTTTGGCCTGTATCATCTTATCAACATTTTCCTGTTCTGAGCAAATCACTGCTATGCTGGATAGAATTTCTAAGTGAGTCCCATCTTTACCTGCTATTCCGAAGATAAGTTTAGCCTGCTCTCCATTAAACTCTACCCCATTTGGCACCTGGACAACGGTAAATCCTGATTTGTTCACTGCTTTTTTAGCGTCTTCCGTACCGTGAGGAATGGCTACATTATTGCCCATATAGGTAGATGTGATTTCTTCACGTTCAAGCATGGCATCTACATAATTATCTTCAACGTACCCACCTTTTACTAAAGCTTCTCCAGCAAAACGAATAGCCTCTTCTTTCGTCGAGAATTCCTTACCAATAAAAATGTTTTCTTCACGTAATAAATCCTCATCCTCGGCTTGCTCTACATTAGGATTAACATCTGCTGAATCTTCGTCTGATTCTTCAATAAGTTCTTCTTGCTCTGTAGTTTTCCCGTTTTGTAAGCTATCAATCAGCTTATCATACTCAGGACTGGACAAAAAGTTCTCAACGGAAATGTGATAAGCTTCCGGAAGCTTATTCTGTGCACGAGGAGTTAATTCCTCCTGAGTTATAACAATATCGGCATCAGATGACAGATTGCTAATCGCTGTGTTTGTAACCGATACATCAAGGTTAGCTTCATTCATTTTCTTACGAAGAAGGGAAGCCCCCATTGCACTGGATCCCATACCTGCATCACAGGCAAATACAATCTTATTGACTTCTCCTGGCATGGAATTGTTATTTACGGTTGATCCGCCGGTTACATTGTCAGCAACAGAGCTTTTCTTCCCTTTCATTTCTTCCATTTTCTTTGTAGCTTCATTAATATCGCCATCTTTTTGTTTATCTGACTTTAGAACAATAGCAGAAATAATAAAGGATACAATGGTAGCAACAATGACTGCTGCAAAGTTTGCTATATAAACCATTCCCTCTGGAGGAGTAACAGCTGTAATCGCTAAAATACTACCAGGAGATGCTGGTGAAACCAATCCTCCACCTAAAAGGACAAGGGTGAAAATACCACTCATACCACCAAGAATGACAGATATAAACAACATTGGTTTCATTAACACATAAGGGAAGTAAATTTCGTGAATACCCCCAATAAAATGAATGATTCCTGCTCCTGGTGCGGACTGTTTAGCTGTTCCTTTTCCAAATATCATGAATGCTAATAACACACCAAGACCTGGACCTGGGTTTGCTTCAAGAAGGAATAGAATTGATTTTCCTCCCTGTTGAACCTGTTCTAAACCAATCGGTGACAAAACACCATGGTTAATCGCATTATTTAAAAATAGAATTTTAGCTGGTTCAATAAGTATACTTGTTAGCGGTAATAATCCTGCAGCAACTAACCAATCAACTCCCGCTACTAGTAACTGCGTAAATCCATCAACAGCTGGACCTACACCTAAGAACGCAAGAATGGCAAGGATTCCACCAAGAATTCCTGCTGAGAAATTATTTACAAGCATTTCAAATCCTGTTCTAATTTTCCCGTCAATAGCTTGGTCAAATTTCTTAATGACATAAGCTCCAAGTGGTCCCATGACCATTGCACCTAAGAACATTGGTGTGTCTGGTGCACCAACGATAACTCCCATCGTGGCAATCGCACCAACTACTCCACCTCGCTGATCATATATTAACTTACCACCTGTATAACCAATTAATAGAGGGAGTAAGTAAGTGACCATAGGAGAAACTAATTTGGCAAGGTTTTCATTAGGAATAAAGCCACTGGGAATGAACAACGCCGTAATTAGACCCCAGGCGATAAATGCACCGATATTGGGCAATACCATAGAACTAAGGAAGTTACCGAACTTCTGAACTGCAACTTTAATATTTGATTGACCCATTTTATTCTTCCTTTCCATTATATTAATCATAATCATGACTATTTTAATCATAGAATAATGGTAGTGGCCGATTCAATGACAATGAAAACTAACTTTGTCGCATCTAAAATGACAAAGGTAAAGTTTCTAAATATAAAAATTAACGCGAGAATTATTTAAAGGGTTCCGTTTTGAGGTGTATTTTTCAAAACATCCATATTAATGACAACTAAATTGGTAAAGGAAATGACACACTAAATGTCTTCATAAAAAAAGAGGATTGTCTTAAATTATGAGACGATCCTCTTTAAATTAAAGCCCCAGTTAATGGAACATCTATTTAGTATTTACCAAGAAAATATTTTATCTCGCTTAAATGGATGATAAAAACTCAGGCAGTACTTTTTCATGCTTGTCGAGCATAATCTGTTCTGGCTTAATGCCCTGCTCACGCAGTACTTCAATGTTCTGAACGAGGAACTCGTCGCTACCGACAATATAGAAGAGTCCATCCTTGTCTGCAGCAAGATTTTTCACTTCTTCATAGTAGTCTTTACGGTTATCGACGAACTGTGATGTGAAATTCTTGTCAGGTGCGGATTCAAAAATATTAGTAAATAAGAAATCTTTTGATGAATCGATGTTGAGGGAATGAATTTGATTGACGTTGTCAGCACGTTCGAAATAATCAAGTACAAGCGGTCTGAAAGTTGCCAGGCCGACACCTGATGATAGCAGGTAAACATTTTTGTCTTCTCTTCTAAGCGGTACATTCGAATGCGTTTTAAATATTGCAACTTCATTGCCAACTTCAAGATTTCTTAAAATCGTCTTAAACTCAGAGGACTGCTCTCTGATTCGTGTTGTGATACCGATTGAATTTTCCTGCGGTAAAGTGGAGATGGACATATGGCGAATCAGGCTGCGGTTTGGTTTATCTCCGGCATTGAAACCTTCCAGTGCGAAGTGGGTGTGGGAACCTTCTTCCCATGTAAAGTCTTCCGGACAGTCGAGCAGGTACGTTTTAACCTCAGACGTTTCTTCAATAACCTTATTTATTTTAGTCCAGTATATTTGCATTATATATTCTCCTTACTCAATGATATGTATCGTTACAATCTATTATATAATAAGTGATAACGATTCTCAATTAAACAGAGGATTGATTATTTCATATTCGTAATCCAAGGCTGTGTTAAACTTATTGTTGATTTTCTACCAAGTTCATTGGAGTGGAAGTGCGTAAGACTCCTGTGGGAAGAAGGCATATGGGAGGCCACGCAGGCGTATGCTGGAGGGCTGCCGGACAGACCGCGGAATCGAGTGCACTGGAGTGGAAATCAACACCTATGTTTAACAGAGCCTTCTTTAAACATAATGCAATTCTTAAAGGGTTCCGTTTTTTTCAGATGCATATAGCTAATTAATCTTTGTTCAACAATCGGGCCATTATCTAGGAAAACACTTTTGAAAGCAGGTTAAAAATTGAAGTCAATGAAATATAGCCTTTTAAATACAAATGACATCATGTTTACTAGTGAGGGGAAATTCGGGCTTATTTCTTGTATTCCATTAACCAGCAATCCTGATATTCTCCTTCATGAAGTTCATGTTTTGGAAGCCACTTCACTTTATGAAACCCGCATTTTTCATAACATCGTAAAGCTCTCCCGTTTTTTGCTTGCGGATCCATTACCACATAATCTGCTTTTCTATCCTCTATTAAGAAGTTAACCATAGATTTTACAAGCAATGTGCCAATTCCCTGATTCCAATACCCTGTCTCACCAATGAATTGATCGATTCCAAAAATATTTCCTTCTGAATAACCGTATGTTGCCTTCAATTCCTCTTCTATTAAATAAAACTGAATATAACCTATCTCTTTCCCTTCAAACAATACTATACATCTAAATACATGGTTTTCATCGCCATAAAAATTCCTGTTTACCTTGTCTATATCAAATGGATAATCTCTTCCTTCATAAAACTTCAGTACTGCAGAATCTGAGAGCCATTTCGTCAGCAAAGGCTTATCCTTTTCTGCTAATTTACGAACTTGTATTTTTCCGTTTTGAAATAATAACATAACATTCATCCCTGTTTTTAGAACTTTCATATTTGAAAACGATATACAGTCAATATTTAATTACGGATATCATATACCAGGATATCAAATCATTCACTGTCCTTATAAAGTAAAAAAGCCCATTCACCTCGTTTCGCAATTTGTACACTTGATGGAGCATGAGCATCTGCGCCGTTATTTTCTCCACCTAGATCAATGGTCCATTCATCGGGGCTTTTTTGAAAAACCGAGTGAATCGTTTTATCTTCGCGATGAAAACCGACTACAGTTAACATATTTTCTGTCTCACCCCAAAGATGCCACATCCACTTTTGTCCATCTAAGCTCGGCATAGTAGCACCTATCACACCAGATTTATTCTTGTTCCCCGCCATATTTTGAACACCAAATTCGACTGCTTTCTTATCCCAATCAATACGTTCAAAATCACTTGTTTCAACAAATTCTGGGATATCCTCTGGCAGCTCTAACTCCCCTTCTGCTTCACTTGAGGCACAAGCTCCTAAATATACCAAACTCACAAATATCAATAAATAGGATATTCTCCTTCACCCCTCCGAATTCAGATGGACTATAGCGGAAGTGACCTATTACTCAAAACTCTCAGCAATCTTTATCAAATCTTCCTTAGAATACCTATCCTGATCTCCGGATTCCTTCAGAGATAATTGATAGGTAACCTCATTCTCTTTCCAGAAAAGTACCTTGGCTCCTTGATTATGTTCCAGAAATGTACCTTTTAAATTGTCAATAGAGACTTCTTCGGTTTGATTTCCTGTACTCTGTTTTACGTCTGAATTTGATACATCAAGAAATAAATATTCTCCTCCTACACCGTAAAAGGCAACACTAAACATGGATTGATCTGTTGGAGGTTGGTTAATTTGAGTGCTTTCAACCTCAAAAGGCATTTTCATTGGCAATTTGTATTCAAAATCGATGTTATCAAGCTTTTCTGTAACGTCTGTCTGGTTAACTTCATACATATCAGAATTCTGATTCGAACAACCTGTTATTAGGAATATTGCGAAAAATAGTAGTACAAAACCTTTTTTAAACATGCAATTCCTCCAACTTTTTTACTTTTCTTCTAATAAAATCTCAATGTTATCTTTATTTTTTTCTAGTAAATCCTTTAATACCTGATTTGCTTGTTTCGTATATTCCCTGTCACCCATTGGTTCTCCCAGCATTTCTTTTATATAAGCTTCCATATACACGCCTATTTCAGTAGTTTTTTTATGATATTTTTTATAATACTCATCTGGTGACATTCCCAATTTTTTAGCTTGTGAATCTATGAATTCTCTAAAAGAAGAATTAGTAGAAATGCCTATTTCATCTAACTCGTCGTTTTCAGCTGCTTCCATTTGGTTTTTCATTTCTTCAGAAACATCAATGTTCATTTTTTTGACTTCCTGAAACATCAATTTCGTTTGTATAGCCCCATTAATCATATCAGCTATATCTTCATCTGGAAATAAAAAGCGCAGCTCTCCTATTGTTATTTCCTCACCTCTTACGATTGCTGCAACATCATCGTCGTTATAGTCTAAATGGTCTGTGCAACCAACCATAAAAATGAAGCCTGTCAGGATAGCATAAACGAGTATTATTTTCTGCACAGTTTCACCTCAAGTCTTTAACGATACCGATGAACCTCTCATGAAATGTTTTATACTACACTTCTATCATTATATTTTACGTATTTTCTATTCTCCACATCCCCAAAGCGTCGATTCAATTTCAGGAAAAATCTCTACTCTATAATCACTCTGATAGAATGGAGGAAATCACATGCAGTGAATCCCACTCCCCACCAGAAATTTTGATAATCGGATATGGCTTCGGAAAGAACTTTTGCTTAATTTCATAAACGGACAACCCGCTCTTATATAGCTCCTTCACCTGTTCGCTTACATTTTCAAGATAATCTAATTTCTCCTTTAACAGCTCTTTTCCATTTTTAAAGTAACCTGAATGACTGCAGAAAATAGATTGGAAGTCATAATGGAGTAATTTTCTGATTGAGTTCATGATAACAGGAATCGACTCACTCTCCATCATAACCTTTGTTTTTGTAGAAACAAATAGATCTCCTGTAAATAAACGACCAGTTTCTTTATGTAAAAGGGAAACGTGGTCTTCAGCATGACCTGGTGTATAGATAACATCCCAATTATGGTTTCGGGATTGAATAGTATCACCAAGTGGTAACGCCTTAAATGCATCCCGTCTACCCCAGGCAATTTGACGATATTTTGGGTATGGACTGGATTGCTCGCATATCGGAATTCCTTTTTCATGGACATATATCGGGATATCCCAATTTGCTTGTATCCAAGGAGCTAATCCTGAATGATCTTCATGGCTATGCGTTAAGGTAACAAAATCAAACGAATTCTCTTTAAAGAAATCGAGTAATGCTGCTTTAATTGATTGAGTTCCTGTATCAATCAACATTCCATTCACTAAAAACAAAAAGACTCTTCCTACTCTCACTTTGGAGTTTTCAATGATTGCTTCTACACAAGTCACATTCTCTTTTTCATAAAGATTCAGCATTGAAATTCCCCCTCATCTTTATTCATAACGTATTCAAAGAATAACCTCTTATTATCCTTTTTCAACATTTTATGTAGCAAAAAAAGCGTCTCTATCTAGAGAGACGCTTAAGTTATCTAATGGGAAGCTTCATTTCGCAGGGACTTTTGCAAGGAAATGATTTCCTTTTGTATACTCGGAAATTCTTCTATTTCCGGAACTTCTTTTGCCGTTGGAATTCGCTTTCGACTGGCCGCATTTGCCATGGATTCACAGACATATATCAATTGGGCAAGGTTATCATCCGACAGGTTTGGACGATTACTAATCGCACAGTTCTCCAGCAAATAGCTTAAATGATTAATGGAATAAAGGACAGACCAGTAATAAGCGAGCGCTTTCCGGTCAACAGGAATTTCACCAGCTGCTGTATTGTATAAAATGTTTAAATTATTAAGATTGGTACGCATTTTTCGAAGCTCCCTGCTCTGAGTAGCATCAAAACCTTTTCCTTGGTTAGAAAATAAGGCCAGAAGTAATTGAGACTGACTGCGAATGGTTTTTGTGATGAGATGAGGAATTCGACTGGATGCAGACCTTCTTCCTATCGTCCAGACACCTATCAAACCAATTAGGCTTCCAATAATAACATCGATTATTCTTGCGGATGCAAAATACGCAAATGTAAAGCTCCCTTGACTTGTACTTTCCGCCATCAGTAAAGCATTCGGGGTGAAAAATAAAGCAGCTAATCCATAATTTTTAACAATAAACAATTCGGTAATAAAGGTAAGACTTAAAACAAACAAAGCAATCAAATAGCCTGATGGATTAATTGCAAGAATAATACTGGCAATAACAATCCCTATTAACGTGCCAAAAGCTCGTTGAATACCACGATGATAGGTAGCGACAATCGAAAAACCTGACATGACAGCTACACAGGATAATGGAACCCAATATGACCTGGCAAAACCGAATTGATAGGCAATCACCGCTGCAATAATCGTCACAAACCCAAATCGCAATGCTGTAAGGAATACAATGGAATTCTTATCAAATGCCCCACCCATAACCTGTCTGATTGATGTTTTGTTTACTGGAATATCCTGATCAATTCTGGTTTCAGGTACATTCATGATTGCATCGGCATCATAAATTCGCTCGAATAAGGATTCCGTTTTTTCATCCATTTCTTCGGATTGACGAATACTTTTATAATCTAGTTCACTTTGATTGTTCTGATCTAAGGATATAGAAATTTGATGAACGGTTTGGTCCAATTCTGGCGGCAGCTTTGTTTTTTGACCCGAAAAGTTTTCAACAATATACAGAAATATACTATGAGCATGATTATTCAATAAGTATAAACGCTTGAAATGGTCCGTTTTTCGCCATGGGATATACCCTGCTTTTAAAGAGTTATCTGCTTCTATAAGCATAGACATAACACGATGTCTAGCTTCATTAAAGGTTTCGGTACCAACTGCTGAAAGGAATTCTGCTAATTCTTCATAAAGTCGTTTAACAACACTAGTTTCAGGTCCATGAGGATTAAAGACCCATCCAATCATCGCAATGGTAAAAGACAGCATTCCGCTTGAGAAAACAAGTGCTGAGCGCAATAGAGCATCTTCAGGCTGTACCGGCATTCCTGTGGTCATGGCAAATACTAAAACAAAGAAGATAGCAGATGGGCCAGAAATACGCAAAGCGCCGAAAACAAAAATAGCAACAGCACCTATCAGCCCCATTAATAAAGCAATCGCAAGTGGGTACGGAGCGACCAGAGTCCCCAATGCCGTTACTAAAGTCAGGCCTAAAATAACAAAAATAAGCTTCTTGGCCTTTTGGGCATAAGGCACGTCAAAGACGTATAGATAGGTGAAACCGCCCATTGCTGCAATCAAACCATATTCTAAATGGCCAGCCAACAGCCAAATCAGGATGGGAAGAGATGCAGCTAAACCTGCAGAAAAGGCTTTAACCCATGGAAATGGCTTTTTGTTTACCTTTAAAGCTTGTTTAATTACAAATATAATTTCAGATTTTTTGGTAGTATGTTCTTTCATGTTTGTCACTTCTTTCTAACAGAAAACAAGACCAGTTCTACTATTATATCAAAAGATTGATTTATGAGGAAACCTGTACCAGTGGAAGAGTAAGGGCTTACTTTCGGATTTTGCATTTATCGTATAGGTATGAAATTAGGTTGGATAAAGGAAATAATTTTCATTTATTTTGGAATCACCTTCTCTTCCCACTCTTCTCGTAAAACGCCCATTTTAATTGCGTCAAAGTATTTACCATCAACTGTTCTCGCTTTCCTTATACGTGCTTCCTCTTGCATTCCTACTTTTTCTGCTACTTTAATCATTCTTAAATTCCCTGACCATGTTGACATCCCTAAACGATGTAAATCTGTAGCGGAAAAGAGAAAATCAATCCAACGTTTGTAAGCTTCGAAGCCATAACCGCCATTCCAGAAGTTTTTATTATAGATAACAATTCCTGTTTCGAGCCAGTTTGTGTTTTGATCTACCCAGTATGAGCCTACATAGGCAATCGTTTTACCATTAGCTATTATAATAAGTGAACCAGGAATTTCTGAGAAAATATTATGGTTCCATTGTTTTCTATATTCTTCCCTACTTATTTTCTCTTCCGGGATATATGGCCCGTTCCAATTCTTGGCTGCTTGCTCCTTCTCTTCAAATTTCCAGTAATATAATTCATCAATATCCTCATCTGACGCTTCTCTTAATAAAAGCTTTTCTCCAACTAATTCCACCATATTTTAAATTCCTTCTCCTTTTCTATCGAATGCGGTTAAATTTGATAAGGCTCAGATGTCTGGGAAACATTTTTTCTTTCCCGATTACTCACATACCACCAGGAAATCCCAGCAAATCCGCCAATTACCCCAACAATCATACCGACAATAGGTGAACCAAGTAACGAGATGGCTGGACCTGAAATGAGCAGGGATAGCTGTTTTACCCCTGTATCGACTGTGTGATCAATGGCAAAAATTCTTCCACGCACTTCAGGTGATACTGTCATTTGTAAAATGGTCATCCCTAGGGTCAATAATATGCCTGCACCTAACTGAGATAAAAAGATAAAAATCATTCCGGCCCACACATTTGTGGAAAATGCAAATGCAACAAAAAAGGCAGCTTGAATAACAAATCCCCATCCATACCACCTATGAGCAGAAGTTACATTATTACCTACAACACGACCAACTAAAGATGCTGAAAGAATAAAAGCTAAACCATCTGCAACATATAATAAACCAATTCCTATACCTCCAAGGTTATAGATAAGATCACCTAATACAGGTATCATGACAAAATAAGGGCCTGACATGATGGCAAAAGCCACACTTGTGCAAATCAAAGCCATGATAATACGATTCTCCTTTAAAAGGGTAAACCCTTCACGTAGCTCTGCGAAGTATGACGATGATTCCTCCTTATCCTGTTCCCTCGTTACTTCCTTCCATTTTGTGATTAAGATCCATGCGGCGGACCATATATAGCTGAATGCATTAACAGCGAAGGCGATAGCTGGTTGAACAACTGTAGAGACCAGACCACCAAATGCCGCTCCCACTACAGAAAGTACGCCAGACGTAGCAACCGTCCAGGAATTTGCCTCTGTGATATCTTTTTCTGCGACAACACCCGGGATAGTGGCATTTCTCGCCGGGCCAAATACACTGCTTGCTATTCCCATGAGCACAGATCCTGTATAAAAAGCCCACATTTGCTGTTCTAATGCAGCCCAAATGAATACGATGGCAACAAGTGCTCGTACCAAATCAGATATGTACATCATCAAACGTTTTGAAAACCGATCTAATAATGGCCCTGCTAAAAAGGACAGTGTTACTTGTGGTAAATCACGGCATAAAAGCACAAGTCCCATAGCTGTTGGAGATTGGGTTAAACTCAATGTGGTTGCAGCTAGTGCGACATGGTTAAACCAATCTCCTAAACTACTTCCACTCTGAGCCATCCATAATCGGAAAAAGATTTTATTTCTAAAAATTAAACGAGATTGCTTAGTCACAAAACATCAACTCCGAGAATTATAGAGTAATCATGAAAGAGGGTAGCGAGATCCCTAATGCTCATTTATATGCCTGTCTATAATCATGTGTTTTACACACTCACAAATCATATAGACAAGCACTCCGCCTAAAGTATTAATGAGTAAATCATCAACATTAAATTCTCGCCCCATCATAATCATTCCAAAATAAGTTAATGTAAATTGGAGTGTTTCTAAAGTAAAAGAGACTAAAAATACAATGACTGATACTTTAAAAGTGCTTCTCACATTAAATAATAAAGACAGGTAAACACCTAAAGGCATTAATAAAAGAAAATTTAAAAAAGTTAACTTAAAAGAGTTCCAAAAGAACCAATCCAATCCATTTGAACGATATAGATTGAACAAATCCCCAACAAAATAAAAAGGGATCATCTGAAAAGTAGGGTTCATATTCTTCTGCGGTGGAAAAGTAATGCCGCCAGTAGTCATTTGTACTACATGTAATAGATAAAATATAAAGCTGTAAAAAATCACTCTCCGTAATAAATTCCTTGTTTTATTCCTTATGATATCAACGACGATATATATAAGTAAGATTGCTGTTCCAATCACAAATACATTGTAATTCAACCATTTTTCCGCCTTCCTTTACCTCAATTCTATCAGTACAAGACTATCTTAACATCTTTTTCCAAATAACTTAATGGATAACTCACAAATATGGAGAATAAACAACATTTCCTTTTTGACTGATTTATTAAAATAAGTGGTTGTATTTCAAATTTACTTAATGTATGATATTTAAAGAACATATGTTCCCCTTGTGAAGGAGAGGAAGATAAATGTGGAAAAGAATTGAATGTGTTGCCATTTATACAGAGGATACTCAAGAATCTGTACAATTTTACCAATCACTAGTTTTATCAAAAGCCTGGGAAACCTATCAGAATCAGGAAAAACAATGGAGACTAAGCAGGTACGAAATTTCCTGATGGGAATTCAGAATTAGTACTAAAGAATAACCCTCATTTGAGATTTGCTGAAACCGAGACTGTTGTGGAAGATGTTCAGGGAGACCTATGACAACATAAGGTCTAATCCTAAGATTCAGTGGATACGTAAATCCTTTTCGAATTCATTAGGTGTCCATGTAGCTGTGTTGCAGGCACCAGAAGGAAATATGAATTTTTATTAGTTGGAAACGAATAGATGATAGAGGAGGAACTATGGATTTTAAAGAGGCCAAGCGTTCATTTATATTAATCGATTTTCGTTCGGCAGGAAAATGGAATGGTAGTATGATTTGTCCTTTACCCAAGCTATGGCATAATGTATACCAATATGTTAGAGAAACCAACGAAGATAAAATCGTTAGAATATGCTTACACTTTAAAGTGACCATTATAACTATTTTTGTGATTTTAAAATAAAATCTGTTTTCTGGACAATTTTGAGTCAAGAAGTCATTTACCTACCTTTCCTGAACAAAAGAGATTTGTTGTTTTTATACCAATAGTCATGCTGAAAAACTTCCCAATGAATAGAGGGAGATATATGGGACTATCTAATTAAGGAACGCATTACAAACTATAGACTACATACTCAACTTTATCTTTCTTTAAAATAGAACGGTAGGAACTGTATTCTCCCTTTCCATTAGCCTTTTACCATGTTTAATTAATAAAACTACACCCTCTATTTATACACCACCTCTCCCGGTATTCCACATGTACTTAAGAGGATAAACAATGCTATTAGTTTAATTCCTATAGAGGTTATATCCGTCTCTTCTCATTTCGGTTTATTTTACAGCTTTCCAAATGGTCCACCGATCTTTTTCTATAATTTTGTCATTTACTGGCAACTCTTGATCAATAAAATTAAGTATCCTATTTAATTCCTGATCAGTCAGTTCATATAAAATACTTCTACCACTTCTTCCTTTAACATCTTGTAATAATTGCTGTTTATTTTTATATACTTTTCTCGTTTCCCATAATTTCACTTCTTCTATGTATCTAAAACCTGCCTTTTTAAGTTTTACAATTACTGATGAACTTTTGTGTCTACGCTTCATTTCAATTTCCTTTAGCCTTGGAAAGCATTCAAAAAAGTATCCCCGAATATGACTGATAGTACCTTCCAAGAAACAATCTTCAGGGGTACGGTCCTGAATAATCAAAAGCCCATTATCATCTAAAATCCGGTATGCTTCCTCAAAACATGCATCAAGGTCTTTAATATGATGAATTAATGCTCGTTCAAGAACTAAATCATGGTTATTTCCTTCTAATCCAGTTTCGTAAGCATTTCCAAATTTAAACGTCAGATTTTGATCCCCTTGAGCTTTTTCCTTTGCACCTTCAAGCATAGCTTGAGAAAAATCAATACCAATTACTGTATCCACTCCTGATTCCAATAGAGCTTTGGAATAAATTCCTCCACCGCATCCAATATCTACAGCACTAGTAATAGGTTCGATGGGTACTAGATTTGTTATCGTTTCCATCCAGGTAGAATCCGCATGACGATCTGCATACTTGAAACGATTTTTATTACTATGGAAATCAATCCCCACATTTTTCACTCCTCTCTAAAAGCTTTATACAATAAATTAGTTTATACAGGACGATGAACTATACTTGAAAACACTGATAAAATAATCTTCTTCAGGAAAATCCCCCATATACATGAACCCATTCCGAGAATAAAAGTTTCTTAGCTTTATATTTCCTGACCAGCAATCTAAATACAGACTTTTATTTAACTCTTTTGCGTACGAACAGGCATAATTGATAAGCTTAGCACCCAGTTTTTTGCCTTGGAATTCAGGTAAAAGGGCTATTTTAGACAGGTAAAAACTATTAGGACTCAATGTAAGATGACTAAGTCTATTTATTTCCTCTAAAAAAAAGGTTCCAATTATCCTATAATCTTTTATTAATACATAGACATTATGGTTCTGTACTTCCTTATCAATATAATCTTTATTCCAAGGATAAGACCATTGATCAATTTCTTTTTTCATCAAATCTACCGTGGCTTCATTTAAAACATGGAGAACCTCTTCAGATTCCATAGAAGTTGCCAAGTTAATTCTCATTTATTATTCTCCTTGTTTTAAAAGAATCTCTGCTTTTCCACTTCTAGATGCCACTATATATAACCTTTATTTCTGCCGAAGTCTATAAGTCGCTTGTATGGATCTCCTTCCAATCCTAATTTTTTGCAGAAGGCAGGTTCTGTTTTTATTCCTTGTTGTTTAAGTTTTATTACTCCTTCTTTTATACCGGGAATTTCTAACATGATAGCGTGTTCTATGATCATATGAAGGTAGGCATTTTGTTCTGTTACAGGCTCGGGCTGACCAAAAAGTTCAAATTCAAATTCCTTGTAATAAAAGTTTGCTTTTACTACCGGAACACCGCGAATCGTGTTCCTTTTAACTATGAAGTGGTCCTTTTCACCATAAAGGTGTCTTAGCTTTTTCTCAAATGCGTCTAAATGATAAGCTTCCATAATCACATCTAAATCAGAACGCTCAATATCAATTCCTATAGGTAATGTGCCACACAAAATCGGATGAAACTCAGATAAATCGTGTAATATACCCAAATCTTTAATAGCCTTATACGCAAGGTTTTGCTTCGTCGTCCCCCTATACAAATGATCAATGGTTTCAAACATAATGGTTTCCTCTCCTCCCCCACAGTTTCCTCGTCTTTTTACAAATCAAACCATTCTAAAGTAATCCATATGAGTAAGATAACCCAAGTCAGCAATATGAAAATAACAGCCGTCCAACTATTTGGCTGCTCCCTTTCATCTATTTCTTTTATTTTCCCCTCACTCTCTACTATTACTTCCTTAGGGATCATTCCTAATGCCAGCTTTATGCCTAATGGCACAAGAATAAGATCATCTAAGTATCCAAGTATCGGAATAAAATCAGGTACTAAATCAATCGGACTAAATGCATAAGCTACTACAAAGGCTGTAAAACACTTCGTATACCAGGAAACTCTTTCATCCTTGTAAGCCAAATACAGAACCATAACTTTTTGTTTTAATCGCTTCGCCCAGTCCTTGATATTTTTCAATCCTGACACCCTGTTCCTACTTTTATTATAATGGTATTATAAGTATTTACAGTGATATCAGTTCTTAATCCATAACCAGGCACATCTACTAAACGCAGGTATGCACCTGGTTAACGTACTTACTTAAGGTTTTAAATTCATTAGGGCTCCATAATATTGTGATGCTGGCGTAAAGGTAATGAATGCAAACAGTTCACTTTGTTCAAAGGTCCCGACTGAAGTGAAATTAAATGGAGATAAATGATAGTTGAACCCGTATTCATCACTAGAAAAAAGTTTTATAGACCTAAAAAAGGGAGAGAAAGTTAATGTCACAATCACTAATCTTTGATATGGACGGAACATTATTCCAAACAGACAAGATATTAGAATTGTCACTTGAAGATAGGTTTAACCATTTACGTTCCTTAGATAAATGGGATAGTGGAACTCCTATTGACAAATATCGCGAAATAATGGGTGTGCCTTTACCAAAAGTTTGGGAAACCCTGTTACCCAATCACTCTCAGGAAGAAAGGAAACAAACGGATGCTTATTTTCTGGAAAGGTTAGTTGACAATATAAAGAACGGGAAAGGTGCTTTATACCCCCATGTCAAAGAAGTTTTTAGTTATTTAAAAGAGCAGAATTATTCAATTTACATAGCAAGTAATGGACTTATAGAGTACTTAAAGGCCATAGTAGATTTCTATCAGTTAGATCGCTGGGTGACAGAAACATTTAGTATCCAGCAGATTCAATCGTTGAGTAAATCAGATTTAGTTCAGCATATTGCAAAAAAATATGGAATATCGCATGCAGCAGTTGTGGGTGACCGCCTATCCGATATAAAGGCAGCAAAAGATAATGGTTTTGTTTCGATAGGATGTCAATTTGATTTCTCAAGAGATGATGAACTTGCTGAGGCTGATATGGTTATAGATGATTTAACCCAGCTAAAAACCAAGTTGTAGAAATTACATATATAGATAGCAGCACATTCTATAATGAGAAGCCTTTCATCTTAAGTTCTCTCTAAATTATGATACGACTGCTAAAGCTAGAACAGTCGTATCAATGATTAAGTACTAATAATTTCGATGTTTACTCCATTTGTATCTGTAACTTATCGTAACTTTCTTCAAAGCGAGTTGGTCTCCAGATATAAAGTTAAGCACACTAACATTTTCACCTAGTAATGTTGATAAATTGATACATCATTTAAATCTTTTATATGCATTCTTCCTCCCTAAACAAGCCCAATATTTTACATGTAAAAGAGATAAACATTATTCATTCCTTTCACTACGCTTTTTCCACTCACTTAAGTACATTCGATTTGTAAGTTTTTTAGGATTATCAAGTTTAGAAATGAATTCCAAACTATTTCCATCAGGGTCATTGAAGTGAATTTTCGCATGAGCATAACCATCATGAGGCATAACAAACGGTTCAACCGGTTCAAACCCAAAGGCCTTTCTAGGTTGATATCCTTTACTTCTAAGCCATTCAACAGATTGTTCCAAATCTTCCAAGGTTACCTGAAATGCAATATGTCTAATAGAAGGATGATAGTCTAGTTCTACTTTGTCGGTCTTCCATAGGCCCAGCCAGCTTTTATCTTTTTCAATCCATAAAAAAGCTAGTCGATCTTCAACCTGATGATCAAACGCCAATCCCAACTCTTGATAAAAGGCAATTGAGCGTTTTAAATCACTTACTGGTAAATGGGCTTCATATAATCCTTTAATCACTTTAACCGTCTCCTATCTTTAATAAACATACAAGCAAACCGTATAGGTTGCTTCGGATAATGGATGCAAATTTACTACAACTTTTGATGAAGTTTACCCATACTCGGGCTTTTTCCTTAAAAACAAGCCAGGTTACAAAAGCAATAAAGATATAATGTTCCGAAATGATTTTTACATAGGCTCTTTTAAACGTGAATGATGAAAAATAGATGAAAATTGGGAAATCTTCAATAAAGCTTCCCAACTCTTGTTTAACTGCTTATTAAAAGATGCTCTAAATATACACTACCCATAAAAATAAGCCAGACTGCTAATGGAATTGCCAAACTCTTCATTGCTTGTAACAGCTTATAATCTCTATTTTTCTTTTGTAGAACTCTATCAGTAATAAAAAACAACATAGAAGCACCTAAACTATACAACAGTAATATAAGACCAAAAACAAGGTGCAAAATACCAGAGATAATTATTTCTGATTTTTCATTTTCTATTTTTGTTGATATCATTTGACTTACTTTATCACTAATAATAGACGTTAACACTCCGTAAATTAAAATAGCCGGGAAACTATACAACAAATAAACGGGGGTGGCTAATACAACCGCAAATAAATAATCTGACATTGATGGGATAGTTTCTCCAAATGGGTTTGGCTCAATAAGAGCTAGCAAAATGGCAAACATAGAACCTGTAACAGACGCCGAAATAATTTTTCTTGATATCATTTTGTTCACCTCCATATTCAGTACATACATAAGTTAATGAAAACTAATTATTAGATTTTTCCAATCCAATATATCAGATATATCGGTTATTTCAAATACAAATGATATAAACGAAAACGCTTTAATATTGTATTTTGTACTACCCTAAGGGGCAAACGGAAAATAGGTGAAGGCGACTACGAATAAGGCAATACTTCCTGCCCAAACATAAATGACAGTAAATAAGATGTCTGCAAAAATAAGACCCCATCTTTGCCACGATTGTCTTCTAACAGCTGCTTTAATCAAGCGATAATTAATCATGGCAAGCAGGTAAATTCCTAAAACGACACAACTAGAGACAACCCATTGTCCAACCGGAATAGAACTATCCCGAGAACGTTCTATAAAAAAACCGGATTGGACTTTAATAATCTGGCTTACAACGATAAATATAATGACTAATAAGCCACCTGCTCCACCTATCCACTTTTTCTCTTTTCCTGTCGTACCAATTAATACGCACCAGCCAATGGCAACAAACAAAATAAACAGAATAAAATCCATAACAGCCTTCCCTTTCTTCTGATTACTGTATTCCTATCTTCTTATTAATCTATCATGTTAGAGATGCAACATCCAAAAAGAAAATAAGCATTATCTCACTTATGTAATACATCCTGCAGCGTCTCCTGAAGCGTCCTAAACGTGAATGTGTAACCTGCTTTCTCTAATCTTTCTGGAAGAACCCAACGGCTTTTCAAGACCAGTACCGTTTCTGTCCTAATAAATACCGCTCCCATTTCGAGTAACCATTTTGGTGCCGGCAAACCAAATGGAACCTTCATTTCCTTTCGTATGAGTCTCATCTGTTCTTGATTGATTACAGGATTTGGAGCAGAACAATTAAAAGCCCCAATAAGGTCATCCCGGTCCTTTAAAAAGAGAACGATTTGAAATAAATCTTCAATATGAATCCAGCTAAATCTTTGGTTACCTGATCCCTGAGCACCACCAAGACCAAACCTTGCTAAATTTTTATAAGGAGTTATTACGCCTCCATCTTGACCTAATACAATAGCCGTTCGTAAAGCAACCTGTCTTGTGTCAGGTAAATCAAATTCAAAAAAGGCCTTCTCCCAATTCGTCGCCACATCAACAGAGAAGCCGGAGCCAATCTCGCCATTCTCTTCAGTCATCGGCCGGTCCTCAGCATGACGATAAATCGTTGCTGTACTGGAATTCATCCATACTTTAGGTGGATTTTGACATTGCAATATGGATTCCCCGAGTATTCTTGTTGTCTCAATCCTTGAATTCATGATTTCCTGCTTATTTTTTTCATTGTAACGACAGTTTACCGATTTTCCGGCCAGATTAATCAAAAGCTCTGCATTCTCTAATGCTTTGACGATTTTAGCTCGATCATCCCAAACTATATGTGGGGAGTTTCTAGAAATAACGAGGACCTGAAATCCTAGCTCATGAAACTTTTTCTCAAAATAATTCCCAATAAAGCCAGTTCCTCCAGCTAAAACGACCTTTTTCATAAGAATTCCTCCAGTTCAGAAATAAAAGCTGGTTGTACGTATAGTTGCTACTCCAGATGCCCCCTCTTTTTTCATAATATCAATCCTTAATAAGGAATTTTTTCAACTTGAATAATCAATACTTTCACATTAAGTTTAGCATAAATTCCCATATGGCAATTTGATAAATTATATATATCCCCCAAAAAAACAGCCCAATTTATAAAATTGGACTGCACCATATTTTCCGGTATTTCGTTCACATTTATTTTCCATCCACTACTTCTTTTAAAATTTCATAAGATCGCTTTTGCTTGGCTGTATCATAAATATAGGAGACAACCATAATCTCATCGACATCATATTTTTCCTGGAAGCTGGTTAGCTGCTCTCTGATTGTAGCTTTACTTCCCATAAATGTCACACTTGACATGGAGGTTGCAGCCGCTTTTTCTTGCGGACTCCAGAGTTCATCAATATTATCTACTGGAGGACTTAAGAAATTTTGTGAACCTCGGACTACATTTAAGAAAAATTGCTGCATGGTTGTCGATTCCATTTTAGCTTCTTCATCTGTTTCAGCAGCTATCACATTTAGACAGACCATCATATACGGCTTATCTAAGTATTCAGATGGCTCGAATTGATCCCGATAAATACTCATGGCCTCCTCCAAATATCTTGGAGCAAAGTGGGCAGCAAAAACATAAGGAAGTCCCAACCTAGCTGCTAAAACAGCTGAATCAGGTGATGAACCTAGAATATAAATCGGTATATGTGTGCCTATGGCTAAATGTGCTTTAACGAAACCCTGGCTTTCTTCTGATCCAAAATATGTGAGTAAGGATTTTACATCCTGTGGAAAGGAATTCACAGTATCACTTTGAGAACGTCGAAGTGCACTTGCGGTAAGCATATCCGTACCAGGTGCACGGCCAAGACCTAAATCTAAACGGTTTGGATAAAGAGTTTCCATTGTGCCAAATTGTTCCGCGACTACTAGTGGAGAATGGTTTGGCAGCATAATTCCGCCAGAGCCGACACGTATTTTGCTTGTATTTTCCAATGTATGTTTGATTAAGAGTGAGGTAGCTGAGCTTACCAGTGTTTTTGTATTATGATGCTCCGCTATCCAATAACGTTCGTAGCCCATTTCTTCCGTTGCTTGTGCTAAATCGACCATATCATCAATCGCATCTTTTTCTTCTTTTCCCTGACGGATTGGTGCTAGGTTTAACACGGATAATGGGATATTAATATTTGCCATGTTAAACTCTCCTTTGTTCTAAAACTTGAAGAAAATACAAATTCTTTTGTAGCATAACACAGCTTACCTTACTTTTCATATTTAATGCTTTTTTAGAGTGGTGCTTTCGTCTATTTTGCCCCATTAAAAAACTAACTGCATGAAATCAAAAATTGTTTTTTACCCTTATGTTTTAGTTTTTAAAGTTTATACTTAACTTTCATGAATAAATCATTTACCACATCAAAAAATAAGGATAGGATGAATAATTTGGAGGTTACTTATTTATGAGCTTTCAGGAATATTGGAGCTCCATCTATGATTTGAACGAGAAACTAAATTCTACAATGTTTGAATATTGGAAGCAATATTCCTACTTTGATACATGGCAGTTTTGGTATATTGTCTTCTTATTGGTAGCCCCTTTAATTATATTATACTTTTCAGTTGACCGTAGTAGAATCTTTGAAATACTCTTCTACGGCTTTTCTGTTAATTTACTTTGGACCTATGCGGATACAATTGTTGGAAGTACGTCCTTTTTTGTTCATCATTATTTCCTAATTCCTTTATTACCCTCTGCTTTAAGCTTGAATTCTGCGGTTCTTCCTGTAGGATATATGCTCGTATATCAGTACTGTACAAATCATAAGAAAAACTATTTCCTGTATATAGCTGTCCTAAGTGCAATATTTGCGTTTGGTTTTGCAACTTTGGAAGAATATATGGGACTTGTATCTTTTAACAAGGGGATGAATCAGTTTTATGTGTTTCTTGTTGATATAGGTATCGTATCTATTGCTTACTGGCTGACTCGATTTGTTTTAAGGCTTCGGACTTCAGACCAGGATTAAGGTGAAAAATCATTAACCAAGAATATAAAATTGTCGATAACAGGTTGAACATTACATGGGAAACAAAATCTGATGAAAGATAACACATACATTTATATACCAAATATGATTGGATATTCGATTGAGGAAATGAAACAAAAATTTAAAGAATATACTATTAACATTCAAATGGACACCATTTTATTGAAGAACAAGATGTTAGATCAGGTAGATACAAGAAAAATAAGTTGGTCCAAATATCGGGAAGTAAATAAATGCTCCTGAATTAAGGGAAAATAGTTCCGTTTTGGTGGAGAAACATACGAAATATCATACTTAAAAGCAGACCAAATCGCATATGATTTGGTCTCTTATTTTTTCCTTATATATTAACGATTATTTGATAGTAACACTTGAATGAGCATACAAAATCTCAATTCGAATAGCAGAATGACAACTTCCATTATATTTAGGGTAGAAGTGTTAATTACTATGTTGATGTTAAAGTTTGTGAATGATTATTCTTAAAACGAACGGAGCAATTTAGTGTAACAGCCCAGAATGTAACATTAGTTTAAAATACGACGATATTTTAAGACCTAAGCTTTATAATAATTTAGACCTGGGATATATAGAAAGAACTATCTGAAAATGATAAAATTTTCTTGCAATTGTAATGGAGAGTATATGAATACATAGGGGGTAAATAGTGAAAAGAGATATTCGTTTTTCAGAAAAACTATTGATGGCTGGACTTAGTTTTATTCTGTTATTTATGATCGTGCAAGATTGGGTTCCTTTAGGTTCATTAAATGACGTTCAAGCCATTAGAGAAGAACATTCATTTAATGAATTAATCACTGTTACATTGATTAATGTTACTCAAATTTTACTATTAATGGGACTGGTAATCATTTTTATGGGAAAAAGGTATCCAATCTGGACTAAACTTTGGTTAATTATTCATCCACTATGTATCTTTGTCGGGGTGCTAACATCCTGGTGGATTCCTTACTTTTTTGGGTATGGTGCAGAACAAAAAGTCGAAAGATATAATCAAATGTTTGGAGATACCCATTCTTTCCTTCCAATAATGAATGGAATTGTTCCAAATACGCTTCATATCCTTTATCATTTTACTCTATTATTCTGTATCATCGTATTGATTTATATTTCCATCACCTCTTCAAGAAAAAAGGAATATTATAATAACAGTTTTTCTGAAAACTTAAACTAAATTCTCCCTCACTTCACGTTATAAAAATTATTATTTCAGACTTCATGTAATCGATTTGTGAATTATTGTACTTAAACAAACACGGGTGCAATACTTCAATTGAGGTGTTCTATTGGGTAAAGTGTTTACGATTGATGTATCCAATAGTAAAACATCTCAAGAGTTACACTTATTATTCAATGAAGCCCTTAATTTGCCTGACATTTAAGGGGAGAACTGGAATGCCTTCTTGGATGCAATGACAGGACTTGTGGAATGACAAACGCCTTTATAATTTAGACCAAAATGGAAAAAACATTGGAAAAAGCAATATATTATTAATGGAGCCTACCAGTGAACGAATGACAGTAAATAACAGTACTTTTTCCTCTGTTAGTACCTAAAACAGAACTAAAATAAAATCATTCATAACTACTCATTTTCAGTTAAACCAAAGGTATAATCCATTTTCAAAAACTCGTACTCACCACCGTTCGTATTCTGCATAAACGTCTGAACTTCTTTAAACCCTAGTTTTTTATACAATTTAATAGCTCGTTGATTAAAGGTAGCAACGGATAAGGTAATTATTTTCGGATGATATATTTCTATGACAAATTCCAAACCCGTCTGGAGAAAATGATACCCATAACCCCTTCCTGTAAGGTCAGGTCTCATTCCGAAGCCAATATCAACATTGTCTTCACCCACTTGATTTGCACTAAAAAAACCAACTAAATCGTTTTCTTTCGTTACAGCAAACATAGAATATCCCCGCTTATTTGAATCGAGGAATTCTGCTAAATCTTCCTGATCAGCTTCCATATCATAAAAGGAATAAATTCCGTCATAATGCCATTTGTAGGCAATGTGTTCCGCTTGTTCCTGTGTCATAACATCGAATTGATAGGTCATCTGAATCCCCTCTAACTAAAATGTACTTTTTTCAAACTTTTGAACGAAGTCTTCTTCGATGATTTCATTGTCTTCTATTAGTAAAGATTGAAATTCATGAAATAGCTTATGAATGTCTTCCTCCTCATTTACAAGGTGAATGCTACGTTCATACTCCTCTTTACTTTTATACCTGGATACTTCAATCCATTTTGTTTTATCTTCCGTACTATTAAAATACAAAGTTTGAAAATCCAGATACTTCGCATAAATATTAGCAGCTTTTTCCTGGATTCTTATATACTCATCCAATTTATCCTGATGTACATGATACTGATATACTTTTACAAACACTGAAACATCCCTCATTTTTCCTTAATTTGAACATTTCTCTCTTAAACCTTTCGACAAAAACCCCGAAATCACCTGCATGATAATCCTTTATCCCTTTAAAAGGTATGGGGACAGTCCCAAGTTATGTTAACCTATACCATAGGAGAAACTAGATAAAAAATCAGCGTTGGGTCTTTTGTGATCCTGAGCTGGACCCGAAGCAAGTAATCATCATGAGAAAATATAAAGTGGTGAGGGGAAAGCAGATGTTCAATCCATCCTTTTTAAATCGGCTTGTTGAAATCTATCAAAATTATTTACTGGAAAATCCTGTAGGAGTCTATTTACACGGATCTTTGGCTATGGGCTGTTACCACCCTGAATATAGTGACATTGACATTCTAGTTGTGGTACGAGACAAAATTTCTAGAGCCACAAAAAAGAGGCTGATCCAGGAGATATTACGATTAGAACAAGAATACCCGGAACACAAACTGGAAATGAGTATTTTATTGAACAAATATCTCATAGACTTTCATTATCCAACACCTTTTGAGCTGCACTATTCGGATTTATATAAGCCTACCTATCAAAACCATCCAAACTTTCTGTGTGAAGGAGATGTGGATCCGGACTTAGCTGCGCACTGTGTCGTTACGAAGCACAGAGGGATTACACTCTTTGGTAAGGATAATCTTGAAGTCTTTCCAGATATTAATCCAGGGTATTATATTCAATCCATCTTAAATGATATTGAAGACGCTCCTAAGAATATCACCAAGAATCCCATCTATTTTTCACTCAATTTATGCCGGGTGCTTTATTACTTAAAAAAAGGTGTGATTGCCTCTAAAAAAGAAGGCGGAGAGTGGGCAGTTTCAAAGATTCCTGATACATATACCGAACTGATTAACATAGCTTTGGACCATTATGCAGGGAAAAATGAAAGAACCGATTGGGATCATTCCCAGTTAATAGAATTTGCTGAATTTATGTTGAAAGAAATTAATCAGGAACTGAATACAGAGCATATTAAGCAACCCGATTCCTGCCTGGGAGGGAAAAATATTGAAGAAATCTTACGCAGCTAAAAGATTTCAGGATTTTGCTGAACAGTGCCATGATACATCTCCATTATATGAAGAATTATCTAGTAACATAGCAAGGGATGAGGAGATCCTTACTTTATGCGCCTATACAAAGAAAGGACAGCCTGTACCAAATTTACTTTTTGCAGCAGTTCAGTATCTTTTAATGAAAGGAAAAAAACATCCATTAGCCGATTTTTATGCCAGTTACGTTGATAAGCCCAAAGATATAGCGCATAGTTATCCTCATTTTAAAGACTTTTGCTTGAAATTTAAGGATGATATCGTTCCGTTACTACAGACTAAAAACGTGCAAACAAATGAAGTAAGACGTTGCGCTTATTTGTATCCATGCTTTTGCTATATGTATGAAATAACCCAAAAACCAATAGCTCTTATTGAAATTGGTACGAGTGCAGGCCTTCAATTACTCTGGGATCAATACAGTTATTCTTATGGAACAAATCAAATTTATGGAAATCAGCAAGCGGAGGTACACTTACAATCAGAAATCATAGGTCCTGTACCGTCTTTACGTCCCATAAGTCCGCCTGTTCTAAAAAGAATTGGGGTCGATTTACATATCAATGATGTGACGAATGATGAGGATTTGCAATGGCTAAAATCACTTATTTGGCCTGAGCATTCGGACGAAGGAAATTATTTGAGAAAGCTTCGCAAGTTCTAAGAAAAAATAATCTGGAATTCATTGAGGGAGATGGGATAGCTTTATTACCGGAAATCGTAAAAAATATTCCAGGTGATATGCTTATTGGGGTTTTCCATACTCATGTTGCCAACCAGTTTTCTGATGAAGCCAAATCACAGCTTTTGTCTACTATTTCCAGGATTGGAAAAGAACGTGACATCTTTCACCTTTATAATAATATTCAGGATACTTATCTTCATTTAGACACTATTTTAAGCGGGAAAGAATATAAGAGGACTATTGGTGAAACAGATGGACATGGAAGATGGTTTTCGATAGATTTAAAGGGATAAGGGAAAAATCTCTATTAACTTGGGAGGTCATTAGGATACTTCTCCCCCTATCCCGTATCTAAGTGGGAAAATATTTATAAACTAAAAAAGTATGCTTCTCTCATTTAAGGTGTGTGAGGACAGCCCCTTATTGGAGTCTGTCCTAAGGTTTTATTATACCGTTTTCGGTACTAGATTAAAGCAGCGTTTGTAAATCCATACATAATCTTTTTCGGTTAGATCTCTTGGGTTTCCAACTGTTTGTGGGTCGTTCATAGCTTCTTTGGCCAGACGATTGATCATGTCAGGAGATACACCTTGCTCTTCAAGAGGAGGAATATCCAAGTCTTCTACTAATTGATACATTTCATTAACAGCTGCTTTTGCTGCCTCTTCAGTTGTCATATCAAATGTGTTAACACCAAGTGCTTGAGCAATATGTGCGAATTTATCCGGATGACCCTTCCAGTTATATTCCATTACAGGTCCCATCATGGCTGCAACACATTGACCATGTGCTACTGGGATGATTCCTCCTAATGTTTGAGACATTGCGTGTGCAGCACCTGCCGATTCACTACCATAAGATAACCCAGCTAGCATCGCAGCTTGTGCCATTCCGTAACGTGCTTCGAGGTCTCCTCCATCACTATAAGCACGACGAAGATATTTTGACACATATTCCATGGCAAGTAACGCAACAGAATCGGTTACTGGCTGTGCATAATGCATGGTGTAGCATTCAATGGCGTGTGCTAATGCGTCCACACCAGTCATCGCTGTTACATGTGGTGGCATGGAAACATGTAATTCTGGATCAAGGATTGTTAAGTAAGCTGCAATTAATGGTCCGCCTGTATTAAATTTAAATTCACGCTCTTCATCGGTAATAACGGCCCATTGCGTTACTTCAGAACCTGTTCCTGCTGTTGTTGGAATGGTTGTAAGAGGTGGAATACGGTTTTCTAAAGGTTTTTTGCCTTCTGCAGCTTCATAGTCAAGTACAGAACCTTCGTGTGTGACTTCTACACCAATACCTTTCGCTGTATCCATGGAGCTTCCTCCACCTACTGCTACCAGTCCATCACAGTTTTCCTGCTTAAATAATGAAGATCCTTCAGCAATTAGACGAACAGGTGGGTTTGGTTCTACTTTGTTAAATAGGACAACCTCTACCCCTGCTTCTTTAAGGTGCTTTTCGATAGGCTTTGTTACACCAGCATTATAAATCCCAGGATCAGTAACAAGAAGGGCTTTGGTTACACCAAGGTTTTTCACCTCTTCCCCTACATGCTTAATTGCGCCAATACCATGTTTGATAGCTGTTGGAATTTCAAAGGTATGGAAGTTATGCATATGTTCTACTTTCATATTTAAACTCATTTTATAGCCTCCTCTTATGTTCATAGATTATTTTTTTAAGGGAGATAGTAAGACAAGAAATCCGTCTTCTTATCCCCTTTCAAGTAAATGGGACGTAAACATTCCACACTTACTTCTAAAACCAGTTAATCGGTTCAGGTGCAAGATTATGGAAGATGTGTTTGGTTTCCTGATATTCTTCTAATCCAGGTTTCCCTAGCTCACGGCCAATTCCAGATTGTTTGAAGCCACCCCATGGTGCATGTGGGAAATATAGATTAAAGTCATTAATCCAAACGGTTCCCATACGCATTTTCGCTACACAACGCTCGGCTTTGGCAATATCTGATGTCCATACGCCTCCAGCTAAACCATAGATAGAATCGTTTGCTAGATTAATAGCTTCTTCTTCTGTTGAAAACTTCTCTACAGTAATAACTGGGCCAAAGCCTTCATTTTGAACAACACTCATGTCTGTTGTGCAGTTAGTAAGAACGGTCGGTAAATAGAAGAATCCGTCTTGCAGTGCTGGATCTTCTGGTTGTTTTCCACCAACAGCAATAGTAGCTCCTTCTTTCCTACCATCTTCCACATAGTTCATGACTTTATTTAAATGTTCAGCAGAAATCAATGGACCCATTTGGGTATTGTCATCAAATCCACTACCTAAACGAATGTTAGCTACTCGTTTAACAAGGGCGTCAACAAATTCATCATGAATTTTATCTTCAACAATTAACCGTGTACCTGCCGAGCAAATTTGTCCAGCATGGAAATAAACGCCATTTAATGCCTGGTCAACTGCTGTATCAAAATCAGCATCTGCAAAAATCACATTTGGGTTTTTTCCGCCAAGTTCAAGCGCCAGATTTTTCACATTTACACTTGCTGCCTGCATAATTTTCTTGCCCGTTTGAATGCCACCTGTAAAGGAGATAAGGTCAACATCAGTGTTAGAGGAAAGTTCTGCACCTGCAGTATTACCGGCTCCAAGAACCAGGTTTACAACTCCATTAGGAACTCCCGCTTCTTCCATTAATTCGAATACTTTTACCGTTGTAAGCGGAGTAATTTCACTTGGCTTCATCACAAGTGTGTTTCCTGCTGCAAGTGCAGGTGCCAGCTTCCATGATGCTTGTAGTAATGGATAGTTCCATGGAGTAATCTGTCCACAAACTCCTACTGGCACTTTTACGACTTTACTATTTGAATTTGGTAAAGGAGTATCAATAAGCTCCCCACCATCTTTATCTGCCAATTCTGCATAATAACGGAAAACCCCGGCAATATCGTCCATGTCGCCTCTACTTTCTTCTACGGTTTTTCCTGTATCCAGGGATTCTAATCGAGCTAATTCTTCCCGGTCCCTCTTAATGAAATCGGCAATTTTCATCACGATCGCACTACGCTCTGATGCCGGTGTGTTTGGCCAATCTCCCTGATTAAAGGCTTTTCTTGCTGCTTTAATGGCCTTTTTTGCATCATTTTCGTTACCTTCTGCAGCAGTGGCGATGACTTCTTGATTAAATGGGTTAATGATTTCTCTTACTTCTTTTGAGAGGGCCGGTACCCATTCACCATTAATGAATTGTAATTTTGTTTCCATCTGATTTCCCTCCTTACTGTGATGAGATGACTGTCTAGCTCACACTCTGTAAATAGGGTTAAATATTTAGTGGAGATCAGCTACAGTACACCCCAACCTTGTTCAAACATCACCCTTTAATAGATTCTTTATGTAATGAGCAAGATTCCATAAAGTTAATTTTGTTAAGAAAAAATTTAATGTTTGGAACAAAATTAATTTAACACGAATATTTAAAATCTGTCAAAGATCTTATTAAATTTTTTTAATCTTTTTAATAAGATTTCGATTTTTAACTCTGTTAACAATACAGTCATACTACAACGGCGAGAAATGTTTTTCAGTATCAAAGAAGATAAACAACGAAATGTAATAAGTCCCGTAATCCTTTTATCAATTAGACGAATATTCCATCCATTCAAATTGATTCTTCAGAACCACGGGACTTTTATGTTTCCTTATACGGTTTTATATTCCTGATTCAGGGAGTTTAGCAGTTCCAGCTACGAGGTCCTCATGCCTCTTAGAAACAGGATCTGCTTAATCTACTTGGTCCATTCATTTACTAACTGTTGATTTTCTTCTACCCATTTTTCTGCTCCGACAATCGGATCCTTGTCTTTTGCTTCTGCTTCAGCCACATAGGTCATTAATTCACCAATTGCCTGATCATCCATTTTCCAGTTTTTAAACCATTTGCTTACTTCAGGATAATCTTCCGCAAATCCGTGACGGGTAGCATGATGAATTTTTTCTACACCACCATAAACCTTTTTAGAATCTTTGAGATATTTTAAATCCAATTGTGAAAAGATACGGTGTGGACTCCATAATGGAGCAACAATAGGCTCCTCGTCTTCCATTGCTTCCTCTATTTCAGTTAACATAGCTGGTTCAGAACTTGGTACTAATTCATAATCCAAGTTATATTTTTTAATGACATCTTTGGTAACCATCATTGTCCCTGCCCCAGAGTCAAAGCCAGTAATTTCCCCGTTCAGGGCTTCTTTTTGATCATTTAAATCCTCAATACTATTGACATCTTCCATATAGCTTGGTACAACTAGTCCAACTTTTGCATTATCATACCATGTTTCTTCAGAGAAATTAACTTCTTCCTTATACTTCTCCAAATAATTAGCATCCTGAACTGGTAACCATATTTCAAGATTCACATCCAATTCACCTTTTGACAACGCTGACATTTGTACACCCATATCAAGAAGATTGAACTCAACCTGGTAACCTTTATTTTCAAGAATGACTTTCCACATATTTGTTACGGCAACATTTTCAGCCCAGCTAATCTGCCCCATCGTAATAACGGGCTTATCACTGGCACTTTCTTCTTGAGTATTTGTTTTTTCTTCTTTTGTATTACCTCCACAAGCGCTTAAAATCATTGTGAAAATGATTGCTGTGATTAGTGGAATTCGATTCTTATAAAACATAGGGATTAAAAAACGCCTCCTAATTGTAATGATTTATGATTTATTTTCTTCTGTTTCCTTTGGTAAAAACTCAAATATTTCTTCTGAACGAATACTTTCAACCAGCTTCTCAAGCCAGTGATAATAGACCTTAGATTGATCTAACAAGTGATAGTCTTCCCCTGCTTTATTACGAATGGATTCAGAAACCGAAGAATCCTCTATAATCTCAGATAACTCTTTTTCTGCTTTGTGGATGGCTTGAAGATTCATTTTTACTTCCCGTTCCCACATTTGACAGAAGTATGCCATAAAAGAATGAAAAAAATTCTTTTCTGCCGTGTACGTATGTTTTCTTGTACCACGCTGAAACTTCTTCTTGACCATTTCAATTTGCTGAAGCTTACGAACGTTTGTACTCATACTTGGTTTGCTCATACTAAGTTCTTCACGCATTTCATCCAAATTCATTTGGTCCTTAAAATACATCGTGGCGTAAATTTTACCGGCTGCTGGTGTCACTCCATATAAATCCATCGTTTCTGATATGGCCTCGATGACATATCCCTCGGCGTTATCAAGCTTTTCTCTTGCCCTCTCATCTTGTGATGGTTTATCCAATAAAAAAACCTCCGTTTAACCCTATTCATTAAATTAAATTTTTTCTTAACAAATCTAATGATAAAGGAATATGAGATATTGTCAAATACAGTATGGACTAAGAATGAGCCTCTGTAATCCTGTTAGTTACTTAAATCTAAGTATTTGTTACCATATTCCATCCTCCACAAAAAAAGAGACAGTAGTTCTGTCCCTAGGCAACGCTTTCTTTTATTTGATAAATAAAATGTTCAATTTCTCCTGGCGAAGATAAAATGATAACTTGCTGATTATGAGGCTTTTCTTTCAAATACTTTAAAATTACAGGCTTTTTGGTTTTGGGAAAGTGCCATACATATTTTAAAAATTCCCAATCTATTTTCTCTTTACACCCCTCCCCCATATCCGGACGGGTTTTATTATGATATTGCAGACGTCGCTTTAACACGCGATAGGTACATAAAATTCTGGATAAGTCTAGATAAATCACGGCGTCTGCCTGCCTCAGACGGAGATCCAATGTACTTGTATACGTTCCATCAAAAATCCATTTCTCTTTTGATGTCAACTTATCTTGGATACGTTTCTGCTCTTCCTTTGTGGCTAAGACCCATCCAGGTTTCCAGAATAATTGATCAAGATGAAATACTTCCATTTGCAATATTTCTCCTAATGTTCTCGCTAAGGTTGATTTACCTGAACCGCTCGACCCAATGATTGCTATACGTTTCATAAATCTCTCTCCTTCTGTATCAAGTTAAATATTTACTGCACCCCTTTTGACTAACAAAGGTCGACCATAATTCCAAATTACCTCCACAGTAATCTCAAAGAAATCAGAGAGTGTTTGATTGGCAATCATTTCAGTAGTTTTTCCTGACAAAAATACCTTTCCCTTTTTCAGCAGGAGGGTCTTATGAAAAATCGGCAAAATTTCATCAATACGATGTGTCACATAAATCATAACTGGAGAACGTGTTCCAGTTCCTATGGTTTCTATGATTTCTAATAATTGTTCCCGCGCAATAAAATCAAGTCCGCTTGTCGGCTCGTCTAGAATCAGTAATTCTGGGTCAGCCATAAGGGATCTGGCAATTAAAACACGCTGTTTTTCCCCTTGTGACAAAGTGCTATAAGTCTGGTTAGCATAATCCAGACACCCCATTTTTTCCAGAAGAGATATCGCTTTTTTTCGCAAGTCATTAGTAGGCGTTTCATAAAGACCGATGGAAGCAAACGCACCACTTAGTACAATTTCAAAAGCATTATCATCAGGATAAAATTTTTGCTGAAGTGAGGATGACACGAGACCAATTTTCGTTCTCAAATACTCAGCCAAAGGATCTTTACCAAATTCCTTTTCAAGAACCTTCACTTTTCCTTCTGTTGGGAAATAATAGGCATTTAATAGATTTAATAATGCCGTCTTTCCTGCTCCATTCAAACCATATAATACCCAGTGTTCCCCCTTTTGGATATGCCAATCAATGCTCTGAAGAATCCATTTACCATTACGTTTGAGAGAAACACCCTCTAATTCTACGACCATCCCCAGTAATTCCCCCTTCATTATGGATTTGTGTGTATTTATTACTTACTATAATATTTTTAAGAAAAGTCCTCAAATTAAAAAAACTTATGGTATAATATTTCTATCTGAAAATTCATATTTTTGGATAGAAATTTTGTTAAAGGAGGCGGTCATGATGTATAAAACTGCAATGATTATTTTTAATTTTAAGGGGATTACGTCTCTTTGACAAAAGCGTCTTCCCCATTCTGAAAGGGGAATCTTATGAAAAATACGAATGTAAAGCTTGTAGAATTGAATGAAAACAACTGGTATGAATGTTGTAAATTGGAAGTGTCAAAGGAACAAGATACCTTTATCGAACCAAATGCTGTTTCGATTGCCCAATCAAAGTTTGAACCTGCTCTAAGGCCATTTGCCATTTATGATCAAAACCAAGTGGTTGGGTTTTTAATGTACAGCACAGAAAAAGAAGAGCTTGACGGCTACTGGGTATATCGAATCATGGTCGACAAAAGATTTCAAGGTAAAGGGATTGGAAAAGCAGCAACCGAGCTTATGCTGGCTGAAATGGTCCATTTACCCAATATGAACAGAATTGTGGTTGGCTATCATTCAGAAAACAAAAATGCCCACGCTTTATATGAAAGCTTAGGTTTTATCGATTATGGGGACCGGTTCGGGAAAGAAAGGGCCGTCATTAAGTCCTTTTAGATAAACAGCAAAAAAATTAGGGACTGTCCCTCACCGCTTTACTGTATTTATACATTAGCGAAAAGAGGGACAGTCCCTAAATTATTTATGATTCTGATTGTGGTTTTCTGTGTTTAATAAAGAAGGTCAATATTAAACCAATAAAAGCAAATACTCCAGCGAAGATGAAGCTCATATTTACACCATGAACGGCACCCTCCAAGCCTTCTGATGGGATGACCGTATTTGACATAACGGTTACCATAAGTGCTGTACCTACTGCCCCAGCTACTTGACGCATCGTATTATTCATTGCTGTACCATGTGAAATGATGTCAAGTGGTAACTCATTTAAGCCTGCTGTCGTTACCGGCATCATAACCATAGCAATCCCCAGCATTCTTACCGCATTGAGCACAGCAATATAAGTAAATGTAGTTTCTACTGTTAATGTTGTGAACATAAACGTGGTCACTACTAAGACTGTTAAGCCAATAATGGATAGCCATTTGGCACCAAATTTATCAAATAATCTTCCTGTAACAGGGTTCATTAATCCCATAGTTGCAGCACCTGGTAAAAGTGCTAATCCAGATTCAAATGCCGTAAAACCAAGCATATCCTGCATATATAATGGTAAAATCACCATAGAACCAATCATGGCTAGAAAGACAACCATACCTAAAATTGTAGTAAGTGTGAAAATTTTATATTTAAAAACTCTAAATTCCAGAATTGGTTCTTCCAGTTTTAACTGTCTAACAATGAACCAAGTTAGTGCTATAGCACCGATAGCCATGGAGATGTAGACATTTGTATTTGCCCAGCCTTTATCTCCACCTGCTACACTAAATCCATATAACAATCCTCCAAAACCAAATGTGGATAAGAGAATCGATAATGAATCTAATTTTGGGAAGTATCTCTTCGTTACATTCCTTAATACAAAGTAAGCCACAAAAATATCAATCACGATTATAGGCAGAATTAAATAGAATAAACTTCTCCATGGAAAATGTTCCACCATCCATCCTGATAATGTTGGTCCAATAGCTGGCGCAAAAGCAATAACTAATCCGAACATCCCCATAGCAGTTCCCCTTTTATTACGAGGGAAGGTCAGGAATAGAATCGTTTGCATTAGAGGCATAATAATACCAGCCGCAGCAGCTTGGAAAATTCTTCCTACCATTAAAATGGAAAAATTCGGGGCAATCGAACAAATAATGGTACCAATTGCAAATGATCCAAGCGCTGACATAAATAATCGTCTGGTTGTAAAATGACCAATTAAAAATGCTGTAATCGGAATCATAATCCCGTTTATCAGCATAAAAATTGATTGTAACCATTGTGCAACACTATAATCTAACTTTAAATCTGCTGCAATCTTAGGTAGGGCTGTCGCCAGCAATGTTTGATTTAAAATAGCTACAAAAGCCCCAGACAGTAACACAATCATAATGACCCATTTATTATAGTCCGTATTCGCTTGTTCTGTTTGTTGATTTTCATTTTCACTCATAAGACATTACCCTTCTTTCTAACTACTATCTTTATTTACTTTGTACAAACGTGGGCCAAATTAACTGACCTTACTAACCCTAACCATAACTATCCTTCCTGAATAAGCCTCTTATATAATCGTTCAAGAACAAGAACTTCTTTATGGATAGACTCTTCTTGATCTAAGTAAGAAATCAACGCTTCCATTAAAAATGGCTTGGGCGTATTACTTTCCAGTTCCTCTCTCAACAAATGAACAGCTTCCATATACTTTTCTAAATTCTTCGCCTTTACTTTTTCTTCAATGATGTTTAAACAATCCTTTATACGTTCTTTTGGTTTTTCTGGTTGTAAATAATCCGTTAAAACCGGTTCTGTATTAGGAAGTGTTTCAACAATTGAATCCATAACAGTCGAAATAAAAGTAGACAGATGATATACATCAACTGTTTTTTCACTAAAAATGACCGTTACGATATACTCTTTCAAAATTCCCTCAAGTATAATTATGATGTCTGTTATATAGGGTTCGATTTTCTCCCCATAAGTATCCAAAAGAATTTCCCTATGAAGATTAATTAATGATGATTTCAACTTACTCATAATTTCAGATACTTGTTTATTTTCACTTGGAGGAAAATTTTTAAATAATACGGTGAAGAAGTCCCGGTTATTAATCCATTGTTCCAGTTCATGACACAGATTTCTTATTAAGACTTCTCTTTTGGTCAATCCTTTAACCTGCTTCATCGAAGAAACCTGTTTAATCATGTTTTCATAGTGCATTTTTAAAATATCAATTAATAAACTTTCTTTCGTGTCAAAATATTTATAAAATGCACCCTTTGAAATACCAGCGGCTTCTGCAATTTCCTGTACAGAAGTTTGATAAAATCCCTTCTCTGAAAAAAGCTGTATTGCACGGTTCATGAGCTCATTTTTCTTAGGCATTGAACCCCTCCAGACCAAACAGTCATACTGTCTGACTCAATAGTCACTTTATGTATACTAATGGTTTTTCATTAAATTGTCAACGGTGATGTACTAGATTTTTTTAGCTATTGGTAAGATTAGAATCATGATTAAGCAATGAGTTTTCTTACATTCATTAAACAAATATTTTGAATGCAAAATACGAATAACTTATAATAGTTGATGGATTTTTGCTATCAGGAGGTTAAAAAATGAGTACAAAAGAAATGAAACAACAGCGTCAGGCAGATTATGATATTGATTCCATTTACTTAGATCGCTGGTCTCCTCGTTCATTTTCAGAAAAAGAGGTACCGGAAGAGATTCTTATGAGTGTATTTGAAGCTGCTCGATGGGCTCCATCGGCAATGAATATGCAGCCATGGCGTTTTATTATCGCCCGTAACCAGGAAGACAGGGAAAAATTCCATTCTTTTATTATGGAAGGAAACTTAAAGTGGTGTAAAAAAGCTCCTGTACTTGCTGTTATTATTTCAAATAAAGAGGATGGTTCTCACGCATTTGATACAGGTACGGCATGGGGATATATGTCTTTAGAAGCCTGGAAAAAAGGACTTATCACCCATCCAATGGGAGGTTTTCATAAGGATAAAGCAAGAGAAGTCTTAAATATTCCCGAAGAGTATGACATCCAGGCCTTAATTGCGATTGGATATCAAGGAGAAAAAGAAGATCTTCCTGAAGACCTGCAAAAACGAGAACAACGATCTGAGCGACGTCCTGTGAAGGAATCAGTATTTGAAGGGAAATTTGAATAAAATAACAAAATCAGGTAAGACGCCAGTTTAGCCATATACAGATTGACTAAAGCTATAGGAGATAGAAGCAACACAACGAACTTAAGCTGGAGTCGTATCGTTCGAAGGTAAAGATGTTTTTGTTGGAGATGAACATGGCATTCCTGAATTTTATTGACTGAGCTCTCATTTATCATTTCCTATATCAAGAAAAAGAAGCAGAACATCAGCTATTCTGCTTCTTTTTTGATTTTACTATTACTATATATTCTTTTTGAAACGGTATTGTGGGCCACTGAAACCTCTTCCCCATACAATCCAAATCCTACCTGCTTCCTATGAAAAGCAACAATGAAATTCGTGTGGTTATGGAGATTACAGCTTCCTCTTAGCGGGACTGGGTATTACTTTGAACATGGTACGATTGATTTCTACTCTGCTGTAAACTACAACTCTATTATACCTTAACGACCTCTGGAAAATATATTCCTTTGAAGCCGTTTATGATTCAAATCCATGAGCAAAATAATGTACAATCCCTGAATGCTTCATTTAAGATAAACCACGTTACTTCATTAGTGATTTCTTTATCCGCAATGACTGCTAGTTAAACTATGAGAAATATTGCGGGCTGTTAATCCTCGTAACTTATAATCCATTACAAATTTTAAAAAGCAATGTTGCACGTAATAAGGAGGAACAACAAATATGAATTCAAAATATGAGAATCTTTTTTCTTCATTCACCTTACCCAACGGTACAGAATTAAAGAATCGACTAATCATGGCACCAATGACCAACTTTTCATCTAACTCAGATGGAACGGTAACAGATGCAGAAGTTCAATACTATGCACGACGTTCTAGTGGTGTCAGTATGGTCATTACTGCTTGTACATATGTCACGCCAAATGGAAAAGGATTTCCTGGGGAGTTTGGCGCAGACAGCGATGATATGATCCCAAGCCTAAAAAAACTGGCTAAAGGAATTAAAGATCAAGGTGCTAAAGCCGTACTTCAAATTTTCCATGGTGGAAGAATGTGCCCACCTCATTTAGTTCCCAATCAAGATGTGGTGAGTGCAAGTAATATTCCAGCTGAAGGGGATGACAATCCGACACCAAGGGCTTTAAGCGAGTCTGAAACAGAAGATATCATTAAGGCTTTTGGTGACACTACGCAGCGTGCCATTGAAGCTGGATTTGATGGTGTTGAAATCCATGGAGCAAATGGCTATATCCTTCAACAATTCTTCTCACCTCATTCTAATCGGAGAGAAGATCGATTTGGCGGAACATTAGAAAAGCGTATGACTTTTCCATTAGAGATTGTTCATGAAGTTAATCGTGTTGTAAAAGAGCACGCTGACTCTTCCTTTATTGTAGGCTATCGTTTTTCACCGGAAGAGCAGGAAACGCCCGGAATTACCATGGATGATACGCTTGCATTAGTAGATAATCTTGCAAATCAAGAGTTAGACTATTTACATGTTTCACTCATGGACTATCGATCCAAGCCTAGACGTGGAGTTAAAGATTTAAATAAATCACGTATCGCTTATTTATTGGAAACAATAAACAACCGTGTACCTCTTATTGGTGTTGGTTCAATCTATACAGCGGATGACGCGAAAAATGCTCTTGATACAGGAGTCCCATTATTAGCTTTAGGGCGGGAAATCATTATTGATCCTGACTGGGTACAAAAGCTTGCGGAAGGAAAAGAAGAGGAAATCATAACAGAACTTGATACGGATAAGCAGAAAGAATTGGTTGTGCCTGATCCGTTATGGAATATCATTACAAATACACCTGGCTGGTTCCCTGGAATTCATTAATGAATAAATAACACTTCATTTTTAAAAGAAAAGGTTGAACCTTTTTGTAAAAGGGAATTCATTTATTATTTTTATGGATATTGCATACACGAAACTAAAAGGCCTGTCTACAAAATTATTCTCGTAAGAAGATATGATCCATTTGTTTCCTTTTTCAAAATAAGTATATAATGTAGTAGGATAGAACAATATAAGCAGTCGATTCCAATTTAAACAAAGGGGATATTATAATGAACTTCAAAAACATTACAGTCGCTGGTAGCGGCGTACTAGGAAGTCAAATAGCCTATCAAACGGCATTTAAAGGCTTTACTGTATCTGTTTACGACATTAGTGAAGAAGCCATTAAAAAAGCTCAGGAAAGAGTCACTAAATTAAAGAGTGGCTACCAAAATAATCTAAACGCCACTGAAGAAGAAGTGAATGCAGCCTATAATCGCATGTTCTTCTCTTCCGACTTGTCAAAGGCTGTAGAAAATGCAGATTTAGTCATTGAAGCAGTTCCTGAAGTCGTGGAAATAAAAAAAGAATTCTATAGCAATTTAAGTAAAGTTACACCAGAGAAAACGATTTTTGCTACAAATTCATCAACGTTTCTACCTAGTCAATTTGCTGAGGAAACAGGACGTCCAGAGAAATTTTTAGCGTTGCATTTTGCTAATGAAATCTGGAAAAATAATACCGCTGAAATTATGAAGCATCCTGGTACAGATGAACAGGTATTTCATGATGTGATTGAATTTGCTAAGGCTATTGGTATGGTAGCGCTACCTCTACATAAGGAGCAGCCTGGATACATTTTGAATTCTCTACTTGTACCTTTATTAGATGCGGCAGAAAAACTGCTTGTAAATGATGTAGCAGATGTGGAAACCATCGATAAAACCTGGATGATTGCTACTGGGGCACCAAACGGACCATTTGCGATTTTAGATGTAGTTGGCATTAATACAGCTTTTAATATTGTACAGGACAAGGCAAAGAAAACAGGAGACCCTTTATATAAAAAATTAGCAAAGTTCCTTAAAGAGGAATATCTTGATAAAGGGAAGCTTGGTGTGGAAAGTGGTGAAGGCTTCTACAAATATCCAAACCCATCATTCCTGGATTCTGATTTTCTTAAATAACTTTAAAAATGGGCAGTACCAGGTACTGCCCATTTTTTATACAGTATTATTTCATCAAAGCCAGTGAGCCCATTGGATCCCATGGTTTGAGCATAACAGGTTCTTTTTCCCATGCTTTTTTAAGCTCCTCTGAAAGGTACTTTTTATGAATAACAACTTGATAGGTATACTGATTCATCCACTCATCACTTGCTACGAAATAGCCATCATTTCCTGCTTTCGTACCCCAGCTGTTTTCTATCTTCCAGCGATTCGGTTTTCCATCTGCAAGGTTTACGCCGGTTAAAACCATAGCGTGAGTCAGCATACCTTCTTTATAATCTAACCGTTCTGCTTTTGACATGTTAAAAGAAAAACCAAAGGCTTTGTCAAAATCATATAGTTCGGGATCCAAAATACCTTCATCACGATTCATATATTGTGCTACATCACACCCAAACCAAACCGTTTCGTTATCCTTAATTTGCTGAATCGCTAAGTCTTTCAAGATTGCCATATCTACATTCAAATATTTAATTGGTTTTCCACCTGCTACATTACCAAGAAATTGGACCGTATATGTTTTACCATAAGGCTTATCTTGAGTAGGTGCATTAATGACACTTACATAATAACGTAAGTCAAGACCAACGTATTTCCAGTAAAATTCCTGCGGGGTTATCCCTGCCTCCCTATGAAATTCCTTATTTTCATCCCGGTACTCAAAATCAAACGTTTGAGGAGGTTCACCAAGCGTATAAGCGAGTATGGTATAAATTTCTGACAACATCTCTTTTTTAATCTGCTGTAGTTCTTCTTCAGATTGTCTTTGTTGATAGCTGGTTCGCAGCTTCATAGCATCCTCACGCAACTTTGCATTCAACAATGTATTTAATTGCCTGGAGTTTCCACTATGAAACGTTTCCGGCATCACTTGTTTTGGAACCACTCCATATTTCTCAATAAGAGATACAAGCATATCCCACTGTCCGCCATCCTGCTGCGGCGTATCCAAAAGCCATGAGACCAATCGTCCATCCAAAGGTTCTTCAATGCTTTCAAGAATATTCTCTAAAAAGTAATTGGCTTTCTCAAATTTATCCCAGAAGTTTACATAGTTTTGAGACAGCTCAAAATCCTGAAGATTAAAACTCTCATTTAATTTGTGTGTAAAAGTATTCAATGCTGCAAACATCCAACATCGTCCACTCTGTTTTTGGTTCGTTACTTTTCCTGTTTCGATTTCCTCAGAAAATACATGATTCATAGAAATGACAGATGCTTGGTTTGTTGTTGATGCCTGGATGCCGTTTTTAATCATTGTGTCTTTAATAACCTGCTTTTGTGCATCTTTATTAATTTGCTTTGAAAAGGCTGATACCATGTCGGCGCTAATCTTCTTTGTCATTTCTTCTTCTCCTCCCCCTTTTCTACCTTTTCGTTTATTATATGCCTCTTTTATCTAAAAAAGCAAAAATTATATAATGGAATCTATCATTCCTTGAGCGTAAATAAAAAATTTTTTTAGGATTTAAAACAGCCGTATAATCCCCATTGGTCATTCTCATTTTTCGTCTAAAAGAAATCAGCTATTGAAAATATAAACCAAGCATGATTTAATAGAAGTCAGATTCAATTACATCTACATATTGATGATGCAATTATATTTACAACTATATATTGTTTTGCCGGTAGTTAAGATGCCAATAGGCTTAAAAGGGAATCTGGTGAAATTCCAGAACTGCCCCCGCAACTGTGATTGGTACGAACTGGACAAACCACTGTTTAAGAGAGTGAGTTACGTCATTTTCTAAATGGGAAGGGTCCATAGTAGATTATGCCAAAGTCAGGAGACCTGTCTTAACTTTGATGTTTCAAATTTCTCGGGGATTGGGAAGATGGAACGATGGCCATAAAAAAGATTTGGACAGAATCTTTTGTCCTATTTTTATCGTGGTATATCGTTTATTAAGCTGCTCATATCCTTGAGCAGCTTTTTTATATTACAAAAGCTCTACTAGTAGGTTTTTTTAAATTTTCTATTCTATTAAAGGAGGCGTCAGGATGTCTACATCCACCTATACAGAAGAAGTAGAAATCGTCTTAACAGAAATCGAGTCAATTGCAGAAGCCTATGACATCGATGTAACAAAGTTAAAAAATCAAGTGTTACAAGCAAGCTCAGGTCATTCCAATCTAAAACAGGAGGCTATGTTTTATGCACTGAACCACATCTCAATGGATCAGCCCAATTGGACATTCTTAGCTGCACGTTTATATCTGCAAGAACTCTATGAACAGGCTGCTGTTAATCGGGGGTACAGTCCATCACGTAAATACGGGAATTTGTTTAAGCTGATGTCTACTTTAACCTATAAAGGAATCTACACCCCATCTCTCCTGTCTACTTATGCAAAAGCTGAAGTGGAAGAACTGGAGAAAGAAATCGAGCCAAGTCGTGACCATTTATTCAATTACATCGGTTTATTTTTACTGGCAGACCGTTACCTTGCCAAAGACCATGAGCAAAACATTTATGAACTTCCTCAGGAGCGATTTATGATGATCGCTATGACACTTATGCAAAATGAGGATCCAAAGCATCGAGTTAAGCTCGTGAAGGAAGCTTATTGGGCATTAAGTCATCTATACATGACCGTCGCAACCCCAACACTTGCTAATGCGGGGAAAAGTTATGGACAGCTTTCCTCATGCTTTATCGATACAGTCGATGATTCACTGGATGGAATCTATTTAAACAACTGGGATATCGCTCGGTTAAGCAAGGATGGTGGTGGTCTTGGAATTTATTATGGTAAAGTACGAGCATTAGGATCGGATATAAAAAAATTTAAAGGAAATTCCTCAGGAGTTATCCCATGGATTCGTCTTATTAATGATACAGCTGTCAGTGTGGACCAATTGGGTCAAAGACAAGGTGCAGTTGCAGTGTATTTGGATATATTTCATAAAGATATCATGAATGGCTTTTTAGACTTAAAAACAAATAATGGGGATGAGCGACGAAAGGCTCATGATATATTCACAGGTGTTTCGATTCCTGATTTATTTATGCAAAAATTAGAAGAAGTTGATGAGAATGGAAAAAGTATTGGAGAGTGGCATACCTTTTGTCCTCACCAGGTCAAACAATTCATGGGCTGGAAAGACAAATATGGAAATGGTTTAGGTCTGGAAGATTTCTATGATGAGGAAAATCAAAAATATTTTACCGAAAAATATGAAGAAGCTGTCAATCATCCCCTATTACCAAGAAAAACATATCGTGCCATGGATATTATGGCTCGTATTATGGTAGCCCAATTAGAAACCGGAACTCCTTACATATTCTATCGAGATGAAGTAAACCGGCAAAACCCTAATAAACATTTAAAAGGAGAAGGACTGACAAGTGTTTATTGCAGTAATTTGTGTACTGAAATTACACAAAATATGTCCCCTACAACCATTACGAATGAATATAAGGATGAGGATGGAAATATTGTAATGGTTCGAAAACCAGGGGATTTTGTAGTATGTAATTTATCATCAATTAACTTACCCCGTGCTGTAAAAGCAGATGTATTAGAGCGACTTATTCGTATTCAAGTAAGAATGCTGGATAATGTGATTGATATCAACACCATTCCTGTGAGACAAGCGGGGGTAACTAATCAAAAATATCGTGCAGTAGGTCTCGGTACATTTGGCTGGCACCATTTATTAGCCCTTAAAGGAATTCATTGGGAGTCAGATGAGGCAGTAGAATTAGCCGATCAATTATATGAAGATATCGCCTTTTTCACCATTCAATCTTCAATGGAATTATCATATGAGAAAAAAGCTTACCAGGAATTCAATGGATCTGAATGGGAAACAGGAAAATATTTTGAGCGAAAAGGCTACACATCAGATCGTTGGCAGGAATTAAAAAAAGATGTCCAACAATACGGTATTCGTAACGGCTGGCTTATGGCTGTAGCACCTAATTCATCAACAGCAAAAATCGGAGCTTCGACTGATGGTATTGATCCTTTATATGCAGTTGAGTATGCAGAAGAAAAAAAGAACTTCAAATTTAAAGTAACCGCTCCTGATTTAGACCATGTCACCTATAACTATTACCGAAAATCAAGGCATGAATTAGATCAATTATGGAGTATTAAACAAAATGCTGCACGTCAGCGTCATGTTGACCAGTCCATTAGCTTTAACCTTTACGTAAGACATGATATTAAAGCAAAGGATTTACTACGGTTACATATGGAAGCCTGGAAGCAGGGGCTGAAAACAACGTATTATGTTCGAAGTACGTCGCAGGCTGAGATTGCTGAATGTGAGGCTTGTCATAGTTAAGTAAGAAATGAAGACAAACAACGAAATGGAGGATTTTAAATGAGTAAAAGCAAATTGCCATTAACGAAAATAAAATTACTGAACCCTGAGTTTCCTAATAAATCAACTGGAATTATTAATGGCCAATCTTCCGGGTTATTGAATTGGAATGACATCGCTTATCCACAAATGTATGAGCTATATCAAACCTTACTGTCTAATTTTTGGAAGGCGCAAGAAATCAACATGCAGGATGATATTAAACAATGGGATCTCTTAAGTGACATTGAGAAGGATGTTTTTTTACGAATTAATACACAGTTAGCCTCATTAGACAGCCTGCAAACTCCTACTATGAGTCAAGTACTGGATTATGTAACGGATTCTAGCTTTAAAGCTATCTTCGCCGTTATTTCTCAGCAGGAAGCTGTGCATAATGAATCTTATTCCTATATCCTCAGCTCACTTGTCCCTTTAAGGGAACAGAATGAAAGGTTTAATCAGGCAAAAGATGATCCTGTTGTTCAAAAAAGAAACCAGATGATTTTAGATGCTTATGAAACATTCAGAGAGAACCCAACACCGCAACACTTGCTTGAATTATCCATTCACTCAGTTGTTTTAGAAGGAATATATTTTTACGCCGGTTTTGCCTTCTTCTATCATTTAGCAAGACAACAAAAAATGTTAAAAACGAGTACGATGATTAGCTACATCCAAAGAGATGAAATGCAGCATGCTTATTTTATTTCCCAGTTTGTGCGTATTTTGCTAGCAGAAAATCCTGAATTGAATACTGAAAAGAATATCGCATACATCTATCACATCATGGAGCAAGGAGTCCAATTTGAAAAAGAGTGGGCAGGCTATATTCTAAAAGATATTAAGGGAATTGATTTAACAGAATTTGAATCGTATGTAGAATATTTGGCAGATAAACGGTTGAGGCAATTAGGGCTAAGCAATCATTATAGTGTGGAAGAAAACCCGATGCCCTGGATTCACGTCTTCAGTGATGAAATGATTAATGAAACCAAATCTGACTTCTTTGAGCAAAAATCAAGAACCTATACAAAAGTGTCAGATTCAAATGGTTTTGATGAGCTATAGGTGGAAGTATGAAAATTTTGATTATCTATACATCCATAACAGGTAACACAGAACAGCTTATGCACCATATTGCAACAGAATTTGCAAGAGATACTCATGAAATAGACATTTTTCGAGTGAGTAACTTTTCTCTGCCTGATATAACCGATTATGATGTCGTACTCATTGGGACCTATTCATGGGGAAACGGTGACTTACCTATCGAAATGGAAGAGATATACGAAGCTTTTGAAGAACAGGAGGTTCAACATATCGTAACAGGAGTATTCGGAACAGGCGACCGTTTTTATCCTCATTTTTGCGGAGCTGTCGATTGTTTCAAGGATATGTTGTATTTTCACACCAAATTAGCTGTTACTTTAAAAGTGGAACTTATGCCACAGGAACAGGATATTCAAAAATGCAGAAAGTTTTATCATCTCGTCATGAACAAAGTAAAAGAAAAGAATTTATATTAGGACAAACTAATTCGTTTAAAAGTCTGTTTAAAAGTCTATGTAGTGCTGGTTTTCATTAGATAATGATTCTTATCAGAACGAGATCTTGCCTAACCCTCCTTTTTCTGCAAATTTCGGAAGTTACATCCCTTCATTCCTCATCTTTTATCCATTTTGGGTAATTCTTTCATAATTGGGCAACTTATAAATGAAAAGCACCTGATGATGTATATATGGAAAGGAGGGCTTGGGTACGAATGAATAGAAATCATTGGATTATCACTGGTGTTTCTGTATTAGTTGTTGTAGTTGTTTCCCTTGTTATTATTAGTCAAATTACTAATCCAAACGATGTGGCAGAACAGCCTGAAAATCAGACAACTCAGGAAAAGCAGGGAGATAATGGTAAGAATGCAGATGGAAAAACTCAATTTGAAGCTAAACATCAATCCTTTCAACATATGAAATATCCAGGTGACGTATCTCCGGAATTCTCTGCCGATGAATTAACGTCATCTCCCTCTAAAAACTGGATTACCAATGGAGGGAATATTTCAAATGGTCGCTTTTCCCAGTTAGACCAAATCAATACCTCAAATGTTTCTAACCTGAAAGCTGAATGGGTCACAAGCATGGGCTCAGGATATAAGTTTAAATACTCAGGTGAATCAACCCCGATTGTTTATGACGGGGTTATGTTTAATATAACGGGTGCAAATGATGTGCAAGCGATAAATGCTAAAACAGGTGAAATCATTTGGGAGTTTCAGCCAGAGCTTGCGGACGGGTTAGATACCGTATGCTGTGGATGGACCAGTCGTGGACTTGCTTTAGGAGATGGAAAAGTGTTTGTTGGTCTTTTGGATGCCAGATTAGTCGCCTTAGATCAAAAAACAGGTAAGGTCGAATGGGAAACAGAAGTAGACGAGTGGGAAAAAGGCTATAATATTACAAGTGCCCCTCTTTACTATGACGGAAAAGTCTATACAGGAATTGCAGGTGGCGAATATGGAATACGTGGGTATGTTGCGGCTTATGACGCAAAAATAGGCAGACAAATATGGAGAACCTATACCATCCCAGGTCCTGGTGAAGAAGGACATGATACCTGGCAACAGGATAACAATAGCTGGTTAACCGGAGGAGCGCCTGTATGGCAGACACCAGCGATAGATCCAGAATTAGGACAGATTTACTTTTCTACAGGAAATGCTTCACCTGACTTAGATGGAAGTAATCGTAAAGGGGATAACCTTTTTGCCAATTCGATTGTCGCACTTGATGCAGACTCAGGTGAACGTAAATGGCATTTCCAGGAGGTGCACCATGATATATGGGATTTAGATGCCGCAAATCCCGTTGTTTTATTTGATGCAGAGGTTGATGGTGAAATGAGAAAAGGAATTGCTCAGGCAGGAAAAACAGGGTGGGTATACATTTTAGACCGAACAAGTGGAAAACCACTTATTGGAATTGAAGAGAAGGAAGTACCTCAAAGTGAAAAACAAAACACATCTCCTACCCAGCCATTTCCCAAGGGGGATAATTTTGTACCACAGCAAGTAACAGAAGAAGATGCAAAACGTGATTTACCAGAAGAATTTGATGGTAAAATTGGTCGATTATTTACACCATTCTGGGATGAGCCTATGACAGTCAAGCCTTCCCCTCAAGGTGGAGGGAACTGGCCACCATCTGCTTATAATCCAAATACCGAATATTTGTATGTACTCGGAAATGACAACTACTTTTCCTATGCTCATTATGCTGATGATGAAGAAAACAGCTTTGATGAAGGGAAAGAATATTTAGGAAGTGTCTGGCAGCCCGTAGAAGAATCTCCTAGTCGCAGTACCGTTACAGCCATTGATATCAAAACAAATAAAATTGTGTGGCAGAAAAATTGGGATTCAATCGCCTATAGTGGTGTATTAACAACGAAAGGGAATCTCGTTTTTGTTGGTCACAATGATGGACGAATCATTGCATATGATGCAACCACTGGTGATCACTTATGGGAGTTCAAAACCGATGCAGGAGCAAATGCTCCACCGATAACGTACGAAATAGATGGAAAACAATATATCTCGATTTTCTCTGCTGGAAACTCCCTTGCTGGTACACAACATGGAGATAAAATTTATACGTTTTCACTGGAGGGGAAATACGATTCCCTGGAAGATATTCCAGAGGAAGATATCAACACTTCACCATTAGCTGAAAAACGGGAAGAACACGAAGAACATGAAGATCAGGACTCAGATAAAACGCAGGACGAAGGAAACGCAGCATTAGACCAAGGACGTACCATTTATGAAAACAACTGCTTATCCTGTCACGGTGATCAAGGTGCAGGTGGCCATAATGGACCAAGCATTAAAAAGAGCGATATTGTAAAGAATCGGGAAAAGCTAATTGAACAAATTAAAAATGGAGGCGGAGGTATGCCGCCATTTAAAGGTACGCTATCCGAGGATCAAATCAACGTTTTATCTGATTATATTATGGAAAAATTAGCTACGAAGGAATAAAAATAAGGTAATCGCCCTCTTTATTGGGACGATTACCTTTTCACTTAATCCGCAGATACTTCTTTTGTTAAGGATAACTGTAATAGTCTGTCGTCTTTAGCAGTAGGTTCACCACGCTGATCATTGTTACTTGTAATAGTAAAGATGCTGTCATTTTCAACTAGAACATCACGTAACCTGCCTGCATCATCATAAAATTCATTAATGGTACCATCTTTAATATCATAAGTAAAAAGCTGTTGACCGGCTAAGGATGCTACATAAAGCTTTCCATCAAAAAACGCCATACCAGCAGGTGCCCAAGTGTCTTCACCTGAATGGGCAATCGGTGGTTTCATACCTGCAGCTTCTTCATCTCCTATAATTTTCGGCCAACCATAGTTTTGACCTGCTTCAATCTGATTAATTTCGTCATGCCCATCACCACCATGCTCTGAACTATAGAGATTACCTTCCTTGTCCCAGGCTAGTCCTTGTGCATTACGATGACCATAAGAATAAACATAAGAGTTTTCAAAAGGATTATCTTGTGGGATTTCCCCATTTACATCCATTCGTAAAATCTTTCCCGCTAAACTATCTAAATCCTGTGCTAATTGGGCTTGATTCGTATCACCAGTAGTGGCATATAACATACCATCAGGCCCAAATTTCAATCTGCCACCATTATTGATTTCTCCACCTGGAATATCTTCTAAGAGGACATCCTCCTCTTCCCAAGTATTCTCATTTAGAGTTAGAGAAACGATTCGGTTCATTACTTCTCCATTCTTGGAATAGGAATGATAGGCATAGGCCCTATTTGTTGTATCAAATTCAGGATCTAGCGTAAAGCCAAGAAATCCAGCTTCACCTTCATGCAGAATATCCTCTGAAACTTTAACATCCTGAACTTCTACCAGACCTAATTCACCATTAATTTCAATAACTGTTCCCTCCCTTTGACTCAAAAAAAATGTTCCACCATTTTTGTTTATCGTCCAGGGAATAAATAAATGATTAGCCTCTATACTACCATCATCAGAAGCCACAACTTCAATGGAATCCTCTGAAACTTCAACAGCATCCTGATTATACGGGTCATTTGTCTGTAATTGTCCATCCGTTTCTGCATTATCATTAGGCTGATGTTGATTCAATACAGTTACAACTACTACAATTCCTATAATAAGAACTAATCCCAGGGAACTAAGATAGATAGATTTTTTCAATTCAAACACCTCTGAATTCTTTTATTTTTACCTAGCATGTACAGAAGTTAGAATATTTAAACGCTTTTTATAAATATTTAAATTAATAGTGCGTCTTTTTTATGAAAAGCGCGAATATTTCCTAAATATTTGGACAAAATGGCTACTATTGAAAACAAAAAATTTTTGGAGGTATGTTTGATGAAAAAAGGAATATTACTAGTTACTCTAGTATTTTCAGCCTTAACCATTACCGCTTGTGGAGGTGAAGATGAAAATTCTAGAGATGACACTACCCCATCTAATCAAGATATTGAAAGCCAAGAAGTTATGAGCATGAATGACATGGAATCTCAAATGGATGAACTAGAGTATACGGCAGTTGACTTTGATGTTTTATATGAAGATACTGAGTTTGAAGGTGAAATTGAAAATGATGATGGTTTAATAGAAGCAGAATTTTATGATACGAATAAGAAGCTTGAAGAACGAGGAGCACCTGCTTTTGATACGATGTTTCCTTTAATTAAAAATCTGGAAGTTACCGAGGAAATGACAGATGAGGAAGCCATTCAAAGAGCAATTAAAATCTTCGAGCTGTCTGAAGATTTCCTTAAGGCGGAGTTAACGGTTGTTTTTTCTGATGGAAATGAAAAAGTTTTTGAAGTGAAAAATAATGAAGTTTAAAAACCACAAAAGTATGGAAGATAGAAAGCCTGTGAATGAGTACAGGCTTTCTTTTTTCTATGTAACATTTCCTAAAATAATTCATCTCTTCTATAGTCTGCATAAATAAACATAAAAAGTCCCCAAGTAGCAGAAGACTCTTCTTGTAATCATTCTACCTGGCAAGGGGAGGAAATCATCATGTAATATCTCTTGTTTCTATTAAGCGCTTCTTCTATTTATTGATAAACTTAAAAACGTTTTTCGCGATATCTGTGTTATCTATAAGACCTGAAAAGACTTCACTCTTTGGTCCATAGGCATATACAGGAACATCAACACCAGTGTGTCCGCCGGTTGTAAATCCTATGCCTGCACGTTTATTAAACACTTCAGAAATGGCACTGTATACATTATCAAAATCTTCTGTCTCTGCAGCTTCTTCAACTGATGCGATTTCCTCATCAGTAAATGATAAAGTCGAATATTGATGAAGGACATCTTCAGCATTCGCACCATTCATTATTTCTTCTGCCATAAATTCTGGTGTGCGTTCAGCAGCTTTAATCGCTTCAGGATACATATTGTAGTCACCATCGCGTCCGATAGAAAATCCTCCAGTTGAATGGTCAGCCGTTAGAACCACTTGGGTATGCTTGTCCTTTTTGGCAAATTCAATGACTGTTTCAAACGCTTTGGCTAAGTCATCCATTTCACTCATTGAACCGACTGCGTCATTAGCATGTGCCGCCCAGTCAATTTGACTGCCTTCTACCATCAGGAAGAAACCATCCTTCTCCTTATTAAGCTGTTCTAGCGCTTCACTTGTCATGTCCTCGAGGGATGGAGTAGAATCCTCACGATCGATAGCCTTAGGAAGCCCGACCGGTGCAAACAAACCAAGAAGATTTTTACTGTCGTTTGCCTTCAAATCTTCTTTATTGGTTACATAATTATAGCCAGCTTTTTGAAATTCTTCTGTCAAATCCCTTTCATCACGTTTAAAGTAGTCGGTTCCTCCGCCAAGGAGAACGTCTACTTTAGGTTGACCATTAAGCTTATCATCAAAATAATCATCAGCAATTTCATTATAATTATTTCTGGATTCATTGTGTGTACCAAATGCTGCCGGTGTTGCATGGTTAACTTGTGAAGTGGATACAAGTCCAGTAGCCATCCCCTTCTCTTTTGCAGCTTCCAAAACAGTACGGACAGACTTTTTGTCGTTATCAACTGCAATCGCTCCGTTGTATGTTTTGATAGCACCAGACATAGCGGTTGCAGCAGCTGCCGAATCTGTTACATTCTCTTCAGAATCTTCGGGATTTGTTACCGCATTCCCAACAAAATAGTTATCAAATACTGTTGATTCCATTTTTGGTGTGGAAGGATCATCATTCATATACCGATACGCTGTCGTAAATGACGGCCCCATACCATCGCCAATAAGGACAATCACATTCTTTACTTTTCCATTGTTGGAATAACGGTTTTTGTCTTTTCCATTTCCGAAAGCACTGGAGTCCGTACCGTAGGCTGTTAAAATGCCTCCAATTGCCAATACAGCTACAATTAACATAATCCATAGTCTGTTTTTCATCATGATCCTCCTTAGATCCATTTCTTATTGGAACAGTTACGTTCCACCCTTATAGTAGATGAATAGACTATTTTTTAAAATGGTAGATTTGTTGTGAATCTATCAAAAGATTGTAAAGAATATAAATACAATATAAAAATATATACATAAATTAGGCAATTGGCATGATTTATTTTAATAGAGCTGTAATAGTGATGTGAAAAATGAGAGAAACTTCATAGGCCTTCATTCTTTTATTCATTAGAATGACATACATGATTCCGTATTTCTCCATAGACCTTATTCCATTTTGAATAAATAAGAAGAGATGTCATCAGGATTGATAAAAACACACTCATGATAATTTCCCCTTCTGTATCGATTTCTTATTCCCCATACGTCTTTCGATAACCATAAAACGGTCGGTATCCTAATTGTTCATAAAACGTTCGAGATGTACTTGAAGCAAGCATTTCAATTCTGGTATTGGGATACAAATCATGAACATATTGAAGTAGTTTTTGTCCAAGGCCGTAACCCCGATAATCTTTTTGAACGAGTAATTCACAAACAAAAAGGGTCACGAACTGATCCGTAAGCCCTCTAATATATGCCACTAATTTTTCATCATCATAGACAACATATGTAACATTCGAATGCTTCCAGGCATTTTTTGTTTCCTGTCCATTTTTAACAAGATTAAGCCATTTTTCTTCCTTATTTAAATTTTGTATGAAGACTAAATCTCCCTCATTATATGGTTTTACAATTACTGTTTTTCCGTTTCTTAGCTTAAATGCCATATAAATCCCCTTCTTTCTGCGTTGAAATTTTTCTCCACAATCACATTTTTAGAACAAACTGTCCAAGCTAAAGTACTCCGTAAGTGGCTGTTTTCTTCCATCATTATGCCAATTGTGGTATTCCTTAAAAATTTGCATAATGTCATGACTAGCTCTTTCTTCAACTAACGATTGTACAGCAAGGTAACTGCGCCAATAATCATACATTATACTGGTTAAAGTACCCTGATAAGAAGCTGCTCCAAATTCATCTAATGAGTGGTCCCCATACTCTTCCTTAAATACTTTTACCAATTCCGATTCAACTTCTGTATCTTATGAAATTCCCTGTCACTTAGGGTTAATTTCCTTGATAAGTAGTCACACATCCCTTCCTCAAACCAAATGCTATCCTCTCTTTCACCATCAAACTCATCGACAAACAAATCTGAGTGATGTGTTAATTCATGTGCTACGATTGTAAACAAATGATTTTCTGAGAGGTTTTCATAGAACGCTTTAATTTTGGGTAGCTGAAGTCCCTTTAACGGCTGATTAAAAAAATTCCTCCAATCATATATATCGGGAGTGATATACATAATATTCTTATTTATGTACGCAGGGATGGGAACATTGGAAAACACAGTTGTCGCTAATTCTTCTGTTGTCCATACGATTGCTTTCGGTAAATCTCTTAAAGCATAATTTCTTTCTAATTCAACTTGATAGTTCTTTAATTTTTCATTAAATCTTTCAATGATATTTTGATATTTTTCATAGTCTTCTATATTTTCGAATGCAAAGATTTGTTTCATAGCAAATAAGACTCCCTCTTCTTTTTCTCTATTGATTTAACTTGAGTTTGATGAAGAATGACTGTATCGATCGTGACGAACCTTCCTTAACCTGTTGATTTCTTTTTCCGTTTACTCATATAGAATAAGATGGTAATTATTAATTGAATAAACGGCATCCAAATCACCCAGGGATATGGTGGATATTTACTGAAATACCAGGCATCTGGATAGAGGAAAATGGCACTTAAAAGCATCATACCCCAGGAGCGTAGAAGAACAACAGAACGGACACGATAAGCAGAGGATAAAATAAGTTTAGTGAACCTAATAAAAGACTCATAATAGCTTCCACGGAGACTCCTCCCTTAATAATGATGAAAATATTTCATCTATTTATATTAAAAGATAGCTATTTTGATCTGTATTTTGCTAACCTCAAGATTTCAGATTACATCTATCGTAATTACGTTGAATAAAACCACCAAGAACAAAACTTCAACGCATTTACAAGGAACAGCTAATCTAATGCTAACATAATTTTCAAACTTTTTAACAAATTGTGGTTGATTTTTTCTCGGTTATACTGTATATATAAATATATACACATAAACAATTTGTAAGGGGAGATATGATGAAGTTGCTATGGGCATATACTTTGGTGTTTATTCTTTCTGCGACCCCATTTCTTGAGGCCTATGGAATTATTCCTGTTGCAGCTATAGCGGGGTTATCTATAACTGTTGTTATGGTACTTGGGTTAGTCGGCAATATTTTGACCGTTCTACTGGTTATTCTGTTCATTAATCAGATCAAAACCTGGCGAAAGAAAAAAAGAGTAGAGAGAAAACATAAAGAAAGCAAACGATCCGTAAGAGCGCAAAATCTATGGAAAAAATTCGGATTACCTGGGTTAGCTATATTTGGTCCATTATTCGTCGGAAGTCATTTAACAGCTTTGTTTAGCATGTCATTAGGTGGAACGAAAAAGAAGACATTTGCTTGGATGGCTGCAAGTATCACAACATGGAGTATTGCTTTTACCGTGTTGTTACAATCTGGAATTGACCTTATGAATATAGAAAACCGAGGTCTAATTAACTATTTTAAGATGAATCAATAAAACAAAAGAGGTGAAAACTTTGGTTAAAGATGCAGTCTGGTTGGCCGCAAAAGAATATAAACAGCATTTCATTCCGGTTATATTCACGTTTCTCGCTAGTATCGTTCTTGGACTTATCATAGGGAGTTATCTTGCAAAGCCTGATCATTTCATTATTAAATTTAACGCTACTCCGTTAACTCCTTTCGTGATTGATTTTATTCTTATTGGTACTGCTCCTGCCTTTAGCACTCTATTTATGTCCAAACCTTATTTAAGCTACAATTCGGCAAAGCATAATCCATATGTAAAGCGGATGGCGGTGCTTCGTTCCTTACCGATTAGGCTTTCTGTCTTAGCTTTAAGTCGAACCATTTTTATGCTTATGACTTTGCTAACGATGTCAATTGCCTATTTAGGAACAATTGCTTTTATCGTCATTACATTTCCAGATCATTTTTTTCAGCTACTGACAGCAGGTGAGTTTTTCACGTTTATAATCGTCTGGTTTGGTTTCATCCTTACAATTGGTGGTATGAACCCCTATATCGAATACGGGACAAATGGAAAAACACTGCATTTTATGCCCTTTATTTATATAGGGATATTATTTATGGTTGAAATCATGTTTTATCAGTTTTTCAATCAAGGAATACTGGAAATCATTTCTGAATTAGTAGAAAAGATCGGGTGGCCGATTGGTGCATTATCTATCATTATAGGAATAATAGGCTGCTATGGGTGGAACAAATTACTGGAGTATCGTCTGGCAAATAAAGATTATATGTAGAAGGGAGTGGTTTCTCTATGAGAATACCAATCCAAGTCTCCGAAGAAAATCGGGAACCCATTTATCATCAAGTCGAAACACAAATTAAAGCACTCATTGTTGGTGGTAAACTTCCACCAGGTACTCCACTTCCTTCCATAAGAGCATTGGCAAGTGATTTGGGCTGCAGCGTTATTACAACAAGAAGAACTTATCAAAATTTACAAGCTGACGGATTTATTCAGACCATTCAGGGTAAAGGGACTTTTGTTCGTGAAATGGAAAGTACACGAATGGAAAAGACCAAACAAAAAGTCGTTTATGAAGCTTTTGAGAAAGCTATTCAGCAGGGCAAACAAGTTGGTTTTTCAAAAGAGGATATGAAGGCTATCTTTTCAACTATTATAAAGAAAAATTTTACTAATGGGGGATGACCATGCAAAATTTACTCTTACAAGTAAAAGGATTAAGCAAAAATTTTAATACGTTTAAACTTGGACCACTTGATTTATACGTTAAACAGGGAATTGTTACTGGATTAGTCGGAGCTAATGGTTCCGGGAAAACGACATTGTTTAGATTGTTGATGAAGCTTATGAAAGAAGATGCAGGACACATTCAGTTCTTTGGACGTAATTGGACGGAAAATGAATCCACTTGGAAAGAGAAGGTTGGATATGCTGGGGAATTACTTGATGCTTACGATTTTTTACCCATTAAGGAACTCAAAAAGCTTATCTCTCCCTGGTATCCAAATTGGAATAATCAGCAATTTGAGTATTTGAGCAAGCGTTATCAAATTAATTTGGAAGAAAAATACGAAAAATGCTCAAATGGTACGAAAAAAAAGATAGATTTTATTTTCGCTCTCTGTCATGATCCTTCCCTCCTCCTTTTAGACGAACCAACTGCTGGTGTTGACATTGTGTCACGACGAAAAATGAAAGAGGATTTAATACGGTTTATGGAAGATGATGAAAAAAGTATCGTTCTGGCCACACATACTATTGATGAAATTAATCAGCTTTGTGACGAGATTATAGTGTTGGATTCAGGTAAAATCATTCATTCTTACAATAAAGATGACATTTATGATAACTGGGCAAGAGTCTGGATATCTAATCTAACACAAGATTTGAAGAATCATCCAAACGTGATACATTACGAATTAACTCCTCCACAAATCGTGACCAACCATATGGATGAGCTTGAATCAGTATTACAGGCAGAACAGATTACTAGTCTTCAAGTCCAAAGACTATCAATGGAAGAAGTTCTGGAGTATATAATCGAGTACTCATAGTGAAATAACGAAAGGAAACGTAATAATCGGGTTTCCTTTTGATCTGCCTCGCGCAAATATTTTATCTACTCATTCACTTGCTCTACTCTTTGCTTAGATACACTTTTACGTTTCTTACATACTAGAAGCCTGCATCCTTCAAACGAATGCAGGCTTCATTTTATTAATCTTATTTAAACAAATCCCATAACCGATCCCAGAATCCTTTTTCCTCTTCTTCGGGTTGTTCATTTTCCTCTACTTCATCATCTTTCTTAATACTTTCTGTTTTGATGACAAACTGTACAGAACTTACCTTTTCATTCTTTGATGAAACAAATGAAACAGGATTAAAATCAGATTTGTCGTATTCATTCATCATGTTATCTATTTCATTTTGCATTTCGTCAGGTAAATCACTTGTTGATTCAGCTAATTCATTTGTACCTTCATGAAGTTCACTTACACCATTTTCCAACTCACTTGTTCCATCCGTTAAATCTGTGATGCCTCCATGCAGCTTATCATAAGATGATGATAATTCGGATACACCATCTGTATAATCCACTAAACCTGAATGGAACTCTTTATATTTAGTAGAAAGTTCACTTAAACCTTGCTGCAATTGTTTCATGGATTTGTTCAAATTCGAGTTTTCTAGACTTTTGACCATAGTTTCTAAATTTGTTCTCATTTCAGTAAGTGATTCTTTCACACCATTTAATGTAGGTTCAACTGCATGAAATGCTTTTATATTATCAGCATAAGTTTTTTTCATTTCCTGGGTTTTCTCATAGCTTTGGACCAATTTCTTTTTAACTTCAGGATTTATTTCGCTCTGTTTTAATTCTTGTATATCGTTTGGAGATATATTAGGAATTTTATTTATTGATTGGTCTAAAGCACTAAAGGCCTCTGAATAGTTATTCTTTAAATCAGATAAACCATCTTCCGTTTCTTTTAAACCATTCGCAATTTCCTTAAGACCATTTTGTAAGTCCGCTAGATTACCTGAATTATTATCATCAGAACCATCTTGCAATGACTGACTCATGTCTTCCAGAGCTGTATCAATCCCTTTGGATCCCTCAATCAAATCTGAGGAGCCATTATCAAGTTCATGGATACCCTTTTTATATTCGCCAGAACCTTCCTGTAAGTCTTTAGCACCATTATTCAGTTCAGCAATTCCATCATTAAGCTCTCCAACGCCATCATTAATTTCTGCTGTGGCATCTGAAAGTGACTTCATATCCTCTGTCATTTCATCAGAATCTGGTTCATCAACAGACATGGAAGACGGCATCCCTGTAATTTCTATACTTTCCATTTCTAAATCTTTAACATCCGCTTTGACCACAAAGCTCTCTTCTTTTTCAGGCATAACCGTAAAGGTCACTTGTTTATTCTTTCCGGAGCTTGCAACCATACCCTTTTCCGTTTTGATATTTTGATAGATTTCTGAATCAAAAGGAAGCGAAATTTGCAGCATATAGTTCTCAAAAAAGCTTGAATCAGCGTCTTCATTTTCTTTCGTTTCAATATGAATCTCTAGCTTCCCATCTTTACCCAATAACTCTTCTGGTGATAAAGATTGACCGTTTAATTTGTAGGAAACCTTTATATCCCATGGTAAAGCTTGACCTTTTAAATTTCCCTGGTAATAAAATTGGTCTTCTGATGCATTAAACTTTACTTGGTTATCGTTCAACTTCATAACTTTTAAATTGGTTAGATTTTCAACATTTGTATATGGACCATAGTCAACCATTTTCCCAGGTTGATCTACTTTGAAATTGTTAACCACATACATCTCTTTCTGTTCACCATTTGCATTTAAGTTGGCATAAACGACTTCGCTTTTCTCAGCATAGGACCCTTCTTTTGGTGACCCGTTTTCTTCTGAGGAAGAATCGTTTGTTGTTGCTGATGCAAAGGTAGTCGGTATGACAAGAACACCTGCCATCATTAACGCGGATAAGCGTTTCAATTTCATCATTATTCCCCTCCCTTATAGAAGTTTGCTTTTAGTGTTGTTTTTCTAATCACACGATCGAATATAACCAGCATTGCAGGTATTACAAATACAACCATAATAAATGCAAGTAACGCACCTCTGCCTAATAGTAAACCGATTGAAGATACAATTGGGTTTGATGATGTGAGCGACAAAATAAACCCAACGCTCGATAAGATGGCTGCAGAAATAAAGATAGCAAAAATCTTACCATCAATTGTTTTCTTAATGGCTTCCATAGCTGGCATTTCCCGACGATGATTTCGGTAATTTTCCGTAAACAGAATACCGTAATCAACAGTTGCAGCAAGCTGTACCGTGCTGACAATTAAATAGCCAACATAAACTAACGATGAATCCATAAAATATGGAACCGATAAGTTTAACCATACAGCTGATTGAATCGTCAGTAATAACACAACGGGAATAGATATAGATTTGAACGTGACAAGTAATACAATTGCAATCGCAATAATTGTAAGCAAGTTCACGACTGTATTATCCTGTTCAACCGTATGCTTCATATCATACAAGGTTACACTTTCACCAAGCAGATGAACTTCATCATAATAGGATTTTGCTGTTTCCTTAACATCCTCAATTAAGGAAAATGCCGCCTCTCCTTCAGAATCCGTCTCAGTATTTAGTGTGATTCGAGTGTAGTTATCTGAGTAAAATTGCTCTGTCATCGATTCCTCTAAATAATCAGGTGGAATAGCTGAACTTACAGTATTCACATAGGACACCACATTGGAGACATGAGGAAGGTCCTCTAAATGCTGAACAAGCTCTTCCTCTTTTGCCATATCCCCTTTTGGAACGAGGACAACCATTGGCGTATTTTTCCCAAATGCTTCTTGAACAGCGGCCGTATCAGCACCTGCCCGCGTAGTTTCAGGCTGTTCACCTGTACCATATATAAAATTGGTTTGGGCTTGAGCTAAAAATGCTGGGACGATTAAGAGTAAGAGTAGAATAAAACTTGGAATCCTGAATTTCATAACCCATTTACCAACATTTTTTAAGTCCGGCACAAACGGTTTATGTTGTGTGCGATCAATCCATTTATAAAACATTAATGTTAATGCAGGTAAAAACACAATCACACTGATAAAGCTTAGCACAATTCCTTTTACCAGGTTAAGGCCTAAGTCAGCACCAATTCCAAAATCCATAAATGTTAGCGCAATGAAACCGAAAAACGTTGTCGATGCACTCGCTGCAATAGCTGGAAACGATTGTTTAATCGCTAACTGCATGGCTTCATTTGGACTTGATACTTGTTTACGATAATCAGAAAAACTATGGAGTAAAAAGATGGCATAATCCAACGATACGGCCAGTTGTAATATAGGTGCTACCGATTGGGTTACAAAAGAGATTTCGCCGATAAAAATATTTGTTCCTAAATTAATTAATACCGAAATGCCAATCGCTGTTAAAAAGAATAACGGTTCCATCCAGGAATTTGTGGATAGAATTAAAATGATAATAATGATTGGAACTAATATAGCCGCTGCATTAAAAGACTCCTGCCCGGCCATTTTTTGTGAAGTTGCTGTATCTACCGCTTCACCTGTAATAGCATTTTCCTCCCCAATCAAATCATATATTTGATCGGTTATGTTAACTTCATCCCCTTCACGTATATGAATCGAGAATAAAGCTGCTTTATCTTTATAATAAGACTCTACTGTATCCTCGTCTGCCATTTCAACAGGTGTCTTGACATCGATTACGTCATCTAACCAGGTAACGTTTGAAACTCCCTCAATGGCTTCCAATTGTTCTTTATATGATAAAGCCTCGGTAATGGAAACATCACGAACCATTACTCTTGCATTAGCAATTGGCTCATCAAATTCTTCTTCCATTAAATCCATTGCTTCCATGGATGGTGAATCATCAGGTAAATAATCAACCATATTGTAATTGACGGAAACACCAAATTGCGCAATTGTACTTATGAGCGCAATCAGAACAAATGCGATAACAATGGACTTTTTGCGTTTAATTATTCTTGTTGATAAATCAATAAGGCCTCATCCTCTCTTGCAAAATAACCTTAATACATTCTAATATTGTAATAGACAGTATGTTGGATTATCAACAAACAGTTTCATAAATTTCGTCAACTTTTCAACACTTTATTTATTTGTGTTGACTTTCACAAAAATGTCAAAAAAGGAGTTTTCATTTTGAACAAAAAATTAGATCGACGTAAAAAATATACACGTAAAGTTCTAAAGGAAAGTTTTATTAAATTATTAGCAGAAAAATCGATTTCTTCTATTACCGTAAAGGAAATTTGCGAAATGGCCGATATTAATCGCTCAACCTTCTATACTCACTATTCCGATCATTATGACTTATTGGATAAAATAGAAGAGGAAATTACTAAAGACTTAAGTCAATATTTAAACAGCTACACCTTTACGATTGATGAAGAGTCATTACAGATGACGCAAAAATTATTGGAGTATATAACTCGTAACAAATTTATGTTTCAAACTTTATTAAATAAAAATGGAGATCCTACCTTTGAACAGAAGTTGATGGAAATTGCACAAAGCTTCATGATGAAAAATTGGAAGACCTTCAATCAGGTAGAGGAGGAACAATCACGCTACTTAAGTACATTCGTTGTAAGCGGAGCGATTAATGTAATTAAAGAATGGATTGAGGGGGACATGGGCCAAACACCTAAAGAAATGGCTGTAATGATTAATCATTTTGCGAACTATGGAGTGTCCTACTTAGACAATAAATAAAATAACTTCTCTTCCCAGTTTTATATCTCTCCATATCAATTCCTGAATTCTTTTTTCAAGCCATTCAAATACTTTAGGAAACAATGGAGAAGCATTATCAAAAGAAACCGTCTTGAATGTGAGTTAATCTTCAAGACGGTTTTTAGTTTTTTAGTTATCACGATTGATCAATCACATCAACTTTTTCATCTTTTCCTACCATCACTTTTCGTGCCATATTAATAAATAAGCCAGTTTCAACCACACCTACTAATGATTTTAGTTCTTCATGCAATTTTTTTGGCTCAGCAATCTTTTCAAAATTACAATCCAAGATATAGTTCCCATTATCAGTAATGAATGGTTCGCCCTTGCTTTTTCTAATCTTAGGTTCACAGCCAAAATCAGAAATTTTATTTGCTGTAACTTCCCATCCAAATGGAAGAACTTCTATTGGTAATAAAAAATTCCCCAAATAAGTAACCATCTTGGATTCATCAACAATCACATAGAAGGATTTAGCTGAAGCAGCGACAATCTTTTCACGAACCAATGCACCGCCTCCACCCTTAATCAGCTGCAGATTCGGATCTACTTCATCCGCACCGTCAATAGCCAGATCAAGCTCCTGAACCTTTGAGAAATCGGTTAGCGGAACACCAAATTCCTTAGCCCATTCGGCAGTTGTATTCGATGTAGGAACTCCTTCAATGTCCAATCCCTCCTTGACCCTATCACCGAGTTTTTTAATCATGTAATACATCGTTGATCCGGAGCCAAGACCTACCTTCATTCCATCTTTTATGTAGTCCACAACTTCTTCTCCTACTAATTGTTTCGTTTTATCTGTTTTCGTCATTTGCTTGTGACCCTCCTCATCTACTGATAGCTAATTAGTAATGATATTAGATTGCTTATTTATCCTATAAACTTTACTCTTTGACACAAACTTTAATTTCCTTCATGGCTAATTTTCCTCTAATGAAATACAGATTGTAACAGCAATTTACCTCTTTCTATTTTAACACCAAATAGATACAATTTTGAAAGGTTTATCACAAACTACTGAATTGTTTCTTTTTATGATGTTGAGAAGAGGGAAAGGAATGTAAAAAACGATAAAAATAGCGTCCATAAAGCAGACGCTATTTTGGAAATATATCAAAACTCCCTACTATCGAACAACTTTTTCAGAAGCTAATGTTCCTGATTTTTCAGCCTTTTCAGGAAGAAATAGAACTTTCACCGATTCGATTTCTCTATTAATGATTTTCTGCAGAGCTTCGGGTCCCTCTTCTAAAGATAAACGATGAGAAATCATTGGATCGACTACAATTTGACCCGTACTCATATAATGAACCGTTGAAGCCCACTCTTTTCCTGGGAATGGTGCAGAAATCGCATTCCATGACCCATACACTTTAAGTTCATTGCGAACAATTTTCTCAAAATAAAAACGTTCGATCGTAATGTCTGCATATGGGATTCCCATAAATACTACCTCTCCGCCCTTTCGCGGCAAGGCAAACACTTGAGCAGATGTTATGGGAGAACCAGCTGATTCGACTGCTAAGTCAACTCCCCTGCCATTTGTGTGCTCTAAAATTTGTTCATGCGGTGGTTTTTCCAAGGAATTGATTGCTACATCAGCACCAAGTTCTTTCGCAATGGACAGTTTTTTATCATCAATATCAATGGAATACACTTTCTTAGCTCCGAAGATTTTGGCCCATTGAACAGCTAGTAATCCTATGCTCCCAACACCCATAATTGCTACTTCTGCACCTGGTCGTATTGTCGTACGATAAAAACCATGTGCAACCACAGAAGCTGGTTCTACTAATGCAGCTGTATCAAAATCTACGTTAGCTGGTAATGGTATAACATGAGTTTCAGGTAGTTTGGTATATTCCGCATAGGCTCCTGGTTTATATGCACCCATAACATGTAACTTTTCACATTGAGAGGGCTCTCCTCTGCGACAGCTTTCACACTCACCACATACAAATGCAGGACAGCCTGCAACCCGATCACCAATTTTTACATTTTTTACTTCCGGTCCGACTTCTGTCACGACACCTGCAAATTCATGACCAAACGTCATTCCCTCCACATAAGGTCCAAGCTTCTTGTATCTGGAGGTATCAGAACCACATATTCCTACTGATTTCACCCTTATTATCACATCATCGGGATTTTCAATAGTAGGTTCAGGTGTCTGTTCCTCAAAACGGAGATCCTGCACCCCATATAAATTTAAGGCTTTCACTATATAACACCCCTCTTGTTGATTAGTCTACTGAATCATTCTGGGTTTGCTTTCTTTTGCTAAAATAGATTTTATATACTGCAAAACCAACAATGATTGAGCTTAAAATGAACTGATGCTCAACATAAAAATCTGTTATGGCTCTGAGTGGTCCCAACATAAAGTCCAAAAGTGCATCTACCATGGTTATACCCTCATTTCGTTAAAAAAAGTTGAACAATCGCATAACACTTTACTAAACATTTTTATTGGCTTAGTAAGCTTTATTTGACTTTTCACCATTAATAATTGCAACTGCACCACTTGCACCAATTCGGGTTGCTCCAGCCTCTACAATGTTAACTGCATCTTGATAACTCTTAATTCCTCCTGCAGCTTTAACCCCAATTTTATCGCCCGCAACAGAACGAAGCAGTTTTACGTCTTCCACAGTTGCTCCTCCACCATTGAAGCCCGTAGCTGTTTTTACAAAATCAGCACCAGCTTCAATAATTAATCTTGTCGCTGTTTCTTTCTCAACATCTGTTAATAAAGCTGTTTCGATAATGACCTTTGTTGTTAAACCCTGGGAAGCTTTTACAACTTCGGCAATATCATTTTTTACAACGTCATTCTCTCCAGATTTAAGAGCACCTAAATTAATCAGCATATCAATCTCTTCTGCCCCGTTCTTAATGGCTTCTTTTGTTTCCTCTACTTTCACATGGGTTGTGGCACCACCAAGTGAGAAACCGATAGGAACCCCAACCTTAATTCCGTGTGGAGATAATAACGCATGGGCATAAGCAACATAATGAGGATTTACAAAGACCGTCCTGAAACCATACTTAATCGTTTCTTCACAGAAAGCCCTCATATCCTCTTTAGATGTTGTTGGTTTTAATAAGGTGTAATCAATCATTGAAATGAGCTTTTGTTTATCCAACATCCATCCCCCCTTGTAATCTAGTCTTCTACTGGGGTGAGCAATACTTTAATCGCTTCCCCGCTTTTGATAGCATCGTATGCTTCATCCCATTGGGTAATATCAAATTCATGAGTCACTAATGCTTCTGCCAGTACTTTTCTTTCATTCATTAAAGCAAGAGATGGTTCCCAGTCAGCAGGCTTTTGGCTTCTGCTTCCAACTACACGAATCTCTTTTTGGATAATTTTTTCAAGGTCAAATTGAATGTCAGGTTGTGCGAATAAGCCAACTTGAGCGTATTGACCTTTTTTACGTAATAAATCTAACCCTTGTTTAGCTGCTGGCACTGCACCCGAGCATTCTAATAGGACATCTGCTCCATACCCGTTTGTTAATTTATTTACAAGTTCCTTTACATCTTCTTCTTGTGTATTAACAACATAGTCAAGGCCTATTTCATTAGCCTTATCCAAACGAACTTTATCGTTTGTTAAACCTGTAATAATGACCGTTCCCCCACGGCTTTTCGCGACTTGTGCAGCTAATAGACCAATAGGTCCTGGTCCTATAACTACTACAATGTCACCTTCATTAATTTCTGTTTTGGCAACAGCATGATGGGTACATGCTAGTGGTTCAGTCATGGCAGCTGATCTGTACGTTACATGTTCTGGAAGAGGATGCAAGCTGTCTTTACGGGCAACCAAATATTTTGCAAATCCACCATCCTGTTGTGTACCTAATCCTTTACGATGATTACAAAGATTGTAGTCGCCAGCTTTACAATACTCACATTCACCGCAAATATAGAATGTGGTTTCTGATGTAACGCGGTCCCCTACTTTAAATTCAGTAACACCTTCACCAACCTCTACTACTTCACCGGCAAATTCATGACCTAATGTGACAGGTACACCAACCTTATAATGACCCTCATACGTATGAATGTCGGATCCGCAAATACCGGCATATTTCACTTCAATTTTTACCTGGTCCTTCCCAGGAGAAGGTTCAGGCTTATCTTGAATTTCCAGGTTTCCAAACCCATGCTCTGTTTTGACTAATGATTTCATGATGATTCCTCCTATTTGGTTGGATTCGTACATTCGTTTAACATTCCCTCTCATCTATTCAGTGGGGTATTAAATGAATACCCCACTTCAAACAGGTCCTTTTTAAAAGAGAAAACGATTAATTAAACAATTCAAAGAATCTCCAAATAACCCAGTTTACTAAGTTACCGCCTTGGTCGATACTGGAAACCATAGCGGAGTTTTCAGGAATATTGATATCTGTGGACATTGCCATATCTGTAAACAATGGTGCGATATCTGTTGCCATATAAAGTGATAGCGCAATCATAATCGTTCCTACAATGACAGAGTGAACAATATTCCCTCGAGCAGCACCAACAATAAACGCTACAACAAAAGGGATTGTTGCTAAGTCACCGAATGGAAGTACAGCGTTGCCTGGTAAGATAACGGCAAGTACCACTGTAATCGGTGTCAAAATAAGTGCTGTTGAAATGACTGATGGATGACCAAGTAATACTGCTGCATCAAGACCGATTGTAATATCTGTCTTACCAAAACGTTTATTTAGCCATTCACGAGCTGATTCTGATATTGGTGTCAAACCTTCCATCAAGATCTTTACCATACGAGGCATTAAGACCATGATCGCTGCCATCGTAATACCAATATTGATCACATCGCCAACTCCATAGCCGGCAAGCAACCCAATTACCGCACCAAGGATTAAACCAATGACCATAGAGTCCCCAAATACACCGAAACGTTTTTGAATGGTTTCTGGGTCTGCATGTAATTTATTAATTCCAGGGATCTTTTGTAATAATTTCACAAGATACATAAATGGTGCATAAGAGATTGTACTACCAGTTGCAACGGATACACCTGGCATTTCATAGAAATCTCTAACCATTGGTGCTGTCCAGTCTGCAACTTTCAAACAAACAATTTGGAATACGACAGCTCCGATTAAAGCCTGTACAACGCTTCCAGATACTGCGTAGACAACAGCAGCCATAAATGTATAGTGCCAATAGTTCCAAATATCTACGTTCATGACCTTTGTCGTTTTTGTCAAAAGCATGATAACGTTAACAATTAATCCTAAAGGAATAATAAATGCAGCGACTTCTGATGCCCAAGCAATAGAAGATGTTGCTGGCCATCCTATATCTATAACATTTAACTCTACCCCTAATCTTTCTACCATACCCTTAGCTGCTGGACCGAGATTCGTTGTTAACAAATCAATGACAAGAAAAATACCGACAAACGCTACTCCAATAGTTAAACCAGAACGAAATGCTTTACCTGGTTTCTGTCCAAAGAATAATCCTAATAGAAATATAACGACCGGTAGAATTACTGTAGCGCCTAAATCCAGAAACCCCTGTATAAAATCCACAAAAGCTTGCATGTTTTTGCCTCCTTATGTCTTGAAGTAAACCTCGGCTTTCAAGCAGGAAAACCGAGATTTAATTTTGTTATTTTTTAAGCTCATCTAAGATTTGTTTTTTGGTATCTTCTACTCCGATTCCCGTTAAGAATGTTTGGGCATTAATGACTGGGAATGGAAATTCCTTTGTTGTTTTTGCAGTTGTTACTAGAAGATCTGCTGTATCAGCATATCTGCTTACTTCTGCAATTTTAATTTGAATAAGGTTTACATCAATGTTATTTTCTTTTGCCATTTCCTCAATCGCACTATTTACAACAGTGGATGTTGCAATACCAGCCCCACATGCTACTAATACGTTTTTCTTCGCCATTATTTCTCACCTCCTTCAAGTGCTAATAACTCAAGCTTTTCTTCCAAGAAATTTTTAATAGCTGTTTTTTTATGCTGACTGATTAAATACTTCAATGTTTCTTCATTTTGAAATACTTGCATGAGCTTCTGTAAGAGAGATAGCTGTGAATGGGATTCATCCATAGCCAGCATAAAAACGATTTGAACAGGAGTGGTTTGACTGTCATCACCCATAATGACAAAATCAACAGGCTCTTTTAACAATGCAACACTAATCGTTTTTTGATTTACATGTTCTACATCAGTGTGTGGAATCGCCACTGATACACCAGCTGTTGGAAGACCAGTCGCAAATTCCTTTTCTCTATCAATAATAGCTGGAACAAAGCTTTCTTTTACTAAACCTTTATCTAATAGATTCTGAGCAACTGTCTCCAGTACTTCTTCTTTTGTCTCTGCTTCTACATCCAGTAAAATGACAGATTCATCAAAAACAATCTTACTCATTCTCATCAACCCCAATTCTGTTAATTGCCTTGAATCAATTTTTTGAATATAATTGGATAATTTTATAAATTTCTTCGATTTTGTCTGCTTTAATCATTTTGTTTTTGTCCATTTCAGAACCAGCAAGATTCATTAACTGCATTAAAGCGTGTATATGCTGCTGTTTATCTACCGCTGAAATCGTAATGATCAAATTAATCTTGTAATCATTTGTATATTGCACCCCTTCTTTCAGACGCAGTAAACTCATTCCAACCTCATTCGCCCCATCATCAGGTGCAGCATGCGGTATCGCAATATTTGGACCAATAACAATATAAGAATCCCTTTTACAGTAGTGAATCATTTCATCAACATAATGTGGTTCAATTTTTCCGGAGTCGACTAATGGTTCAGCACTCTTCCGAAATGCCTCCTCCCACGATGAGGCAGAATCCATTAAAGTGATGTTATCTGGCACGATCAAATCATCTAAATTCATTGACTTATTTGTGATATTTTGTTTCACGAAAGCCGTATCTTCATCTTTATCAAAATACTCTGTCAATTCTTGTTTTAAAGCCCTTTCATTATTAATATCAGCATGATTCGAAATAATTTCTAACAAACGATTGACATTGATTTCGTTAGGTGTATATCCATACAGCCCTAACATGACCTGCTTTCTTAAACGATACTTCTCTTCTCTTCCAAGGAATACTTTCGTAACAAATAACTTTTTATCCGTTTCCAAATATGTTGATGAAAAGACAACATCATAATCAAGGGTATAATTCATAAATTCCCGAACGGACAAAAAATCCAAAAATACAAATTCAGGAAACAATTTTCTTAGTTCATTAAACATTAATCTGGATACCGATACACCCTGGGGACAAACCACAACTGCCTTAACCTTTTTATCAATACTTTCCCCATGTTTGTTCATCCATCCGCCAATCAGCATAGTGATATAAGCTGTTTCATTGTCAGGAATCTCTGAGCCTATCAATTGCTCTAACAGTCCAACAGAACGTTTCACCAGCAAATGCATCTCTTTGAATTCCTGGCTGAGTGTTCCTTTAAATAGAATCGTATCGGTCAACTGATATTTAATGCGATAATAGGCAGGCTTAATGTGCTGTAACAGTTTTTCCATCAGCTGTTCACGATCCTGAAGATAAATGCAGGCACTTTTTTCAAATTGTCTAAGCATATTATCAATAGCTGGAACGAGATTCGGGACTTCATCTTCAGCCATTTCAGATGAGAAAACATTTGCGGTTAAGAGGTGGAGCGTGATAAATAATCGGTCTGAAACGGGTATATCCTTCATGTCATACAGTAATTCTTCTGTTGCCTTATATTCCTTCGTATCAGAAAGCTCTTCATATTCTATAGATATGGAGTTTATCGTATAACCTCTTTTAATTCTACGTTGAATGAGAATAAGAATATATGGCATCGTTTTCATTTTTTCATCAGTAAATTTTAAGTTTAATTGATTTTCCACTTGCTCCAGCCGATCCGTGAATTCGTCTATTTGTTCATTCCGGATATCCGCTAAATCTTTTAATCTATTTTCTCCATTACTCATTTGTAAGATGAGATACGTAATATACATGAGTAATTTCCGAACCTGAAACTCTTTACCTTCTATTAAATAGCCATATTTTCTTGTGTATCGAATGTTTAAATCGTAATCCTCCAAAAATGCTTGTGCTTTCTTTAAGTCATTTAGGATTGTATTCTTACTTACTTTTAGTTCATAAGTGAAATGATTGAGTGACAATTCTTCTTCTGAGCTTAAAATCATCATAATAATGAGCTGTACTCGCTGATCTTCAGTAAGAATAATCGTATCTGTAGCCGATACAGTGTTCTCCATATCTTCATTAAGTTCTGAAAATACTGATTGGTCAATGACAAAATGTCCCTGCCTCGTTCTCTCAATGACTGGAAGGTTTAGACCCATCAGCCAATCATTTATCTTGCCTAAGCTATAACCAAGCTGCCTGCGGGATAAATGAAGTTTCTCTTCCAAGGCTGAACTAGTAATTCCAGGATCACTCATCAGTTCCTCTAAGATTTTTTTGCACCGATTGTCTATTATCACCTGCCCCCTCCTTTCGACAATTTTATTGTAACACTAGTGATACAATTTTGCATACGCTTTCATCACAAATGATAGAACAATTAATGTTCAACATTGTGATTTACAAAGTGAATAAAAGTGTTTACAAAAATTATTCACAGTTTTATACATCATTTGCCTTGTTATAAGAGAGTTTTAAGTATAAAATGAACTTGTGAAATAAATGAAAACTTTTACATGATATTCTTTATTTCAATTTTCATAGAAAAGGAGATTCGAATATGACAAAAAATGTCGAACAACTATCTATAAACACGATTCGCACACTGTCCATTGATGCTATAGAAAAATCAAACTCAGGTCATCCCGGCCTTCCAATGGGAGCAGCACCGATGGCTTACACATTGTGGACAGACTTCATGAACCACAATCCAAAGCATTCAAAATGGTTTAACCGTGATCGCTTTGTTCTTTCCGCAGGACATGGTTCCATGCTTTTATACAGCCTGCTTCATTTATCCGGTTATAACGTTTCAATGGAAGATTTGAAAGCGTTTCGGCAGTGGGATTCAAAAACACCAGGACATCCAGAGGCGAATCATACCGATGGAGTAGAAGCAACTACAGGTCCATTAGGCCAGGGAATTTCAATGGCTGTAGGTATGGCAATGGCTGAACAGCATTTAGCCGGTAAATATAATCAAGAAGACATAAACATTGTAGATCACTATACTTACTCATTAGTCGGTGATGGTGATTTAATGGAAGGAATTTCACATGAATCCGCATCACTTGCTGGACATTTAGGACTCGGCAAATTAATCGTTCTTTATGATTCGAATGATATTTCATTAGACGGGGACTTAAATCGTTCATTCTCAGATAATACCCAGGAACGCTTCAAGTCTTATGGGTGGCAAGTATTATATGTAGAAGATGGAAACAATCTGGATGAAATTAGAAATGCCATCACAACCGCCCGGAAAAATACCGAACAACCTACACTTATTGAAATTAAAACAGTTATTGGTTATGGTTCTCCTAATAAATCAGCATCATCTGCATCTCACGGAGCACCACTTGGAGAAGATGAAGTAAAACAGACAAAAGAATTTTATGGCTGGGGCCATGAAGCATTTCATGTTCCAGAAGAGGTTTATTCAGACTTCGCTGAAAAGATTGGAAAAGATGGAGAAGAAAAGGAGGCTGAATGGAATCAATTACTAACAGTCTATAAAGAAAAATATCCTGATTTAGGCACTGAATTAGAGCTTGCTATAGAAGGTAAACTTCCTGAAGGCTGGGAGAAAGCACTCCCACAATTTGAAGCAGGTCAAGATACACTCGCTACACGTGCTTCCTCAGGTAAAGTGCTTAATGCAATTGCCGAAACCGTACCAAACTTCTTTGGCGGAAGTGCTGACCTCGCAGGTTCTAATAAAACGACCATTAATGGAGAGGCTGACTTTTCAAGTAAAGATTATTCCGGCAGAAACATTTGGTTCGGTGTTCGCGAGCATGCCATGGGCGCTGCTTTAAACGGAATGGCTCTGCATGGTGGACTAAAAGTATTTGGTGGTACATTCTTTGTATTTAGTGATTACTTACGCCCATCTATCCGTCTAGCATCCATCATGAATCAGCCTGTTACCTATGTATTTACCCATGACTCCATAGCTGTGGGTGAAGATGGTCCAACCCATGAACCAATTGAGCAATTACCATCTTTACGCACAATGCCTGGATTATCATTGATTCGTCCTGGTGATGCCAATGAAACAGCAGCAGCTTGGCGATTAGCTCTTGAGTCAACCGATACACCAACCGCACTCGTACTAACACGACAAAACCTTCCTACATTAGAAGGTACAAAAGAAAATGCCTACGAAGGTGTTACAAAAGGTGCTTATGTCTTAAGCGATTCAGAGAAAGATACTCCAGATGCCGTTCTCCTCGCTTCAGGCTCAGAAGTCCAACTAGCCGTTAAGGCACAAACTGCACTTAAGGAAAATGGTGTTGACGTCCGCGTAGTAAGCATGCCATCGTGGGATCGTTTCGAGGCACAGGATGATGCATATAAAAATGAGGTTATCCCGCCTCAAGTAAAAGCACGGGTTGGCATTGAAATGGCTTCTTCTTTCGGATGGGAACGTTATGTCGGTTCTGAAGGAAAAGTATTAGGTATTGATAAATTTGGTGCTTCAGCACCAGGTAATAAAATCATTGAGGAGTATGGATTTACAGTTGAGAATGTCGTAAAAACTGTGGAGTCTGTACTTAATGTTGAAGTAACAAAATAAGAATCCAATAAATGAAATTTAATATACCCCAGCCAGTGGCTAATGAATAGTCCATGGCTGGGGTTGTTTGGTTTCAACATCTATTCTATTAGATGAGTCAGTATTATCTTAAAGATTCTCCTGAAATAACATGCCAATGAAGATGTTTTGAGTCTTGATAATCCCCTAAATTTGTAATAACTCTACAGGCTCCATGTTCTTCAGTTACTGAAGAGGCTACTTCTTTTACTACACCTAATAGTTCAAGTAATAACGCATTATCCCTTTCTTCCAATGTTATTAAAGAAGAAATGTGTTTTTTAGGTATTGTAACAATATGTACTGGATAAGAGGGCCTTGTATGATAATAAGCTAATACATTTTCAGTTTCCCTAACCTTATTTATCTCTGTTTTACCACTTAACACTTCATCACAATAAAAATCATTCGTCACCAGTTATTTCCTCCTTATTCTTATTGTCAAATCTATTAATCTGTATTTAGCAATTGATTCACGTATGGATCTATATAACTACGATATTCTTCGGTTAAATTTTCAGGTAATTCATGTAGATTGAAGTACTTTACATCAATAGATTCTTCTTTATCCATCTCAATCGCCCCTTGTACCTCATTTGTTAGAAAAACTGCTGTTACCGAATATAATTCATCCCCGTTTGAAACCTTGAAATAATAGTCTGGTCCTGAAAATACACCTAACAATTCCAGCCTATCTATGTTCAGTCCTGTCTCTTCCTTAACCTCACGTCTAGCCGTATTTTCAAGACTTTCCCCTAGCTCCATAAGACCACCAGGTAATCCCCATCCGCCATCAATTCTTTGTTGTAATAATAATTCATTGTTCTCATTTAAAATGAGCACAACAGATCCTGTCAATATTAGAGGTCTATGGCCAACTAATCTTCTTAAATCTTTAACGTAGTCCATCATCTCTCCCCCCCTGTATCATTGTTAAAGAATAACTTTTTTTATTTGACTCTGTTAAAGTTTAATGTTGATATATAGTGAAAAACTAAAACTTCCAATTTAATGGAAGTTTTAGTTTAATATTATTGGCTTATTAAACGCCCCACATTACTTTAAGTACACTTCTTCACAACCAAAAGATTAGTTCGTTAAAATAGAGCTATTTTACATTCTGACAATTCTGTTTTCTATTACCATAATAATTCCAACTATAATAAATAATCCAAAAAGCAATTATCACTAGGATTGAGTAGTATTTATAATTATCAGGAAGAAATAAAAACAATAGAAGAGTAATAATTAAGAATGGTGGCATAAGTATCCAATAGCGTTTATTCTTAAAGTGTTTAATAACATATATCTCCTTTGCAATATTTACGAATTGTCTATACAGAAGTTCCGTTCTTTCATATTTCTTATTGTATAATCCTGCCTGTTAGTTTAATAAAAGGCAGGATTTATATAGCGAATCTAGAAAACCTAACCTAAGTGTATCATAAGCTACCATATTTTGTATTAAATTTCCTTTAATAATCAAGTCATCACCGTGACTTCGTTTCTTCAATACTTCGGTTTGCCCGAGAAAGTTAAGCGAAGGCGTGTTCATCGATTTGAACTGCGTAGTTCTTGTCATTTGTATACCAATGTATTTTTCTTTTTAATCGAAAATACCGTGTACCGAAGATAATTATCAGTTGCCCCTTTCGTGAGGTTTCCACTGCTTTGAAGACTTATTTGTAGGAGTAAATAGAATTCATGTTTATCCCTTACATAAAGTAAGAATCATAGAAGATTTACCCTTATATTATAGATAATCTCAGTTTAATTCCTTCCCCATAATCACAAATGGTTCACTCTTCTCACTCGGAAAAAATGGTTCCTTAACGACCTCCCAGTCCAAGCCTTCATAGAAATGACGTGCAGAATGATTATGTACTTGAGTTGTAAGGATTGCTGTTTTATGCACTAGTCCCTCTAACAAATTCCTGACTAGCAATCTCCCAAATCCCTGTTTGCGATAATTTGAATCAACGGCTAACTCTACAAATTCGAAACAGTCTCCAAGCCACTTTTTTCTCTCTATCGAATCCAATTCCTTTGCCAAAAGTCCATTATAATATTGACCTGGTAATGATGTGTATCCATATGCAAATCCTGCAATTTCTCCGTAGCCATTTACTACTACCAATCCTTTGTAACCTTCATAGGTTGAATGCCTTAAAAATCTTTCATAGATTGAATCATTGTCTTCACTTTGCCATACGTTTTGATATAGGTTTGCTATCTTTTGTATTTTCTCTTCTCTGTCGTTTATCTGTAAAATTCTGACCATCCTTATTTCTCCCCAAAATAAATTACTCGCCCCATCGTTTGGGGCTCCAAATGGTTCCTTCAATTTCTCCTTCCATCTGGTAAATGCGTTTTTCCTGCTCCTTAATCAAATCCTGAGTAGCTTTTATGAGCACGCGACGATTATAATCATCTGTTGTTTTCAATAATTGTTGTAATTGTTCATAAATCCATGTGTCTTGTTCCACTGTAAATCCACCTCACTTAGCGATGATACATTTGATCCAGAACGATTTTCAGATCATCTATGGTTGATTGATTTTCCTCCATGATTGTCTTTGCATGTTCCAATATGTTCTCCTCATTGGAATGATCGCTATGTTTTATAGCATACTCTAATTGGTCCACTAACCATTTTTCCCGTGTAGCTAAGCTGTCATTATTCTCCATCGTAAGCTTCTGCCAATAGGGAATCAAAATATCCATCTTCTGATCATCTTCGGTATAAGGAAATTGAAAAATCTGAAACGGCCTCAGGTACTTCATTCCTGTCTTATTGGCCATCGCCTGAAACGGTCTTGTCAGTTCACTAATCGTAAATTGTTCACTACCGCCAGCCTGATATTCCTTTTCCGAAACGCCGATCATTAAAACTAAACCAAATTCTTTGCCTGCTAAAATCCCACCATGTGGACCATGTGTTACCCCTTCTTCTAATACAACATCCTGCCAATGCTTTAAAAGTGGCGGAGAGCTGTACCAATAAAATGGAAACTGAAAAATAATGCGATCGTGTTCCCTAAGCAGTTCTTGTTCTTTCTTAATATCAATATTTCCTGCTGGATAAACATTCTCTAAATGGTGAACCGTAACATTTTCGAAGTCTTTTATGCCGTTTAAAAAATATTGCTGACTGTATGAATCGATTATTTCAGGATGGGATACGATTAATAACGTTCGCACAAAAACTTCTCCTTTCATATACCAAAAGATTTTTTGTATTTTATTATTTCCCCAAGGAAAGGGAGTAACACATTGAAGGTTATGATTTGAAGGGTTAATTTATCTGCTCTTCAGTTTCTCTCACTAACAGCCATTCTCCATTTGTAGATTGCCAGTTTTCAATCGTAAACAGTCTCGCCAATACTTTTCCCTCTTTTTTAATCAACTGTTCATAAAATACAACAGCTTGATCATCATCTTTTAATCGAATAACCCTATTTTTAAACACTTTTTCAGCTCCAAGGTAATGCTGAACGGACTGTTTCATTCCATTTACAGCTTCTTCTCTATTGAAAATGAGAGGTTTTCATTTTCAGCCTTAAAAAAAGCAACATAATAGTCTTCAGCCATCCTTTCTAATGATGATGTTTCTCCAAAGGTCATGGCTTTGTTCCATTCCAAAAGAAATTTATCGTGCATTTTGGTAAAAGTTGTACACGATTTTCCATTTTTATATTCCAGCTCCCTTTTTCTTTTTTAGTTCACGAATTTCCTTTAATACTGGCATTATCTTAAGTTCTTCTTCAGTTACCAAATCCCAGTTGATTCCACTTGGCTTAGCATAAGGAGAATGGGTTCGAATTAGTTCCGTTTCTGTCGCAATCCAATCAACGGATAAATCAAATGAATCCTTGGGTATATCAGTATCTGTCAGTTGCGCACTATGAACGGTGCTTATAATCGGAATATCAGGATTTCCAAGTTCCCTTATAATGGCATACTCCCGGTCAGCATACCCTTCACCTTTTCCAATCCTTCGTCCATCTTTATGGAGTGCAACCGCTCCGACGATAAACAAATTTATTTCCGGGATATCAGTAAGAGCGATTTCTTTCCCATAGGATTTAATATGAGAAAGGCTGGTCGCTTTTCTCTCTTCCCCATGCTTAACCCAATTGGGTTTAACCATGATAAATCCAGCTCTAAGTCTTGGGGTAGGAACAAGTAAGATCTTCTCGTCCTTTAAGATTTGGGCTCTTATGGGTAATTGTGGAGAATCAGGGTTTACTTTAATTACCTTTGCATCTCTATACGCCTGCATGTTGGTCACTTGATCGGCTGCAATTTCTGCTCCTTTAAAATTAGGAATACGATTTTCCAGTGGAAAGGGAAATCTCCCCAACTTATGGTCAGTTAAATATTTCCACTTCAATTCGCGAATTGCCTGTTTTGTTAACATACTAACACCTGCCCATGCCTTTAGACATTTTGAAAAGAATAAAATAAGTCAAATACTCCTGTTCCACTTTAGTTCCAATCAGCTAAAAGTTGAAATCTGAGGAATTGGATGCAGTAATACATAAAACAACTTCAAACCTGCTCAAATGATAGAATGGATTATTTTGAAAAGTCATAGTTTGTCGAAAATAAATGAGTCAATTCCTTATCTGGATGGATAAATTGTTTTGCACGATTAACGGCAATGGGCCCATCATTAAATCCACCTGCAATTAAAGGTAGCTTATGTTGATAGTTTGCAATATCTCCTACCGCAAAGATACCTGGGATGGAGGTTTCCATGTTTCCATTAACGAGAATCGTGCCATTTTCCATCTGTATCCCCCAGCGGCTAATAGGTCCAATATCAATTTCAAAGCCATGATTAACGATAATCTCATCAATCGATAAACTTTCCGTTTTCATTGTTTCCAGATTTCTTAGTTCAGCCTGTTCTACTTGACCGGATTTACCTGATAAACCACTAATAATGTAAGGGGTTTTTACATTAACACTAGAATTTTTCATTTTCGATATATGGCTCTCAATTCCGGAAAAATCTGTTTTCCGATAAACCAATGTTACTTGATCAGCAATCGCCCCTAATTCATTAGCCCAGTCAACTGCGGAGTTACCTCCACCAGAAATCAACACATGTTTTCCTTTGTAATGAGCCATACGTTTGGGAGTATAGTGTAAATTGTTTCCTTCAAACTCATTGGCATTTGCTACATCCAGTTTAATGGATTTTAACGTCCCAAAACCTGTTGCAAGAATGACAGTGCGGGTATAGTGCATACTCCCATTATCACTTTTTAACACAAAAATTCCATCATCCCTCTGTTCCAACTCCGTACATTGCTCATTCAAAACAACCGAGGGATTGAATGTCATGGCTTGTTCAACTAATTGTTCAGTTAATTTTTCACCTGATATATTTGGTATACCCCCAATATCACGAATCATCTTTTCAGGATAAAAATAGGGGACTTTTCCTCCTAAAAAAGGCAGATATTCAATAATTTTCGTTTTCATTTCGCGCATTCCACTATAGAAGGCTGTAAACAACCCAACAGGCCCTCCGCCTACAATGGTAACATCGTATATCTCATGGTGCTGATTAACCATTCTAATCCTCCTCTATCCTACTTCGACTTTATTAAAAGATAAACAAAATATGGTGCACTCAGTATGGAAACAACAATACCTACAGGAATCTGTGTTGGGCTTAACAAATTTTTTCCGATAGTATCAGCTATCATTAACAATAAAGCCCCAATCAAGGTCGAGATAGGAATAATATATTGGTGGAGAGAACCGATTAATTTTCGTGAAATATGGGGAACAATTAATCCAAGAAATGCAATCGCCCCTCCTGCTGCTACACTGGCCCCAGCTAAACAAACAGCTGTGATCAATAGCATTCTTCTTTCCTTTTCAACATTGGCTCCAAGCCCCGCAGCTACATCATCTCCCATATGTAATACATTCAATACTTTAGCTTTATAAAGGACATACGGAATAAGAATACCAATCCAGGGTAATAAAGCAGCTACGAACATCCAGCTTGGATTCCATATATCCCCTGAAAGCCAGACGGTTGCCTGCCTGAAATCCTGTGGATCCATTTTCAGTTGAAAAATCATTAATAAAGCGCTGAAACCAGCATTCACACCAATTCCTACCAGAATAAGACGAATAGGACTTACCCCATTTTTCCAAGCTAAAGCATAAATCAATACAGCTGCAAATAATGCGCCTATTAAAGCAAAGAAAGGCATGATAAAAATAGACATATTCGTACCAAGTGTGCCTTGGAAGAAGTATATGAATAAGACTACGGCAAGCCCTGCTCCCGTATTAATACCCAGAATACCAGGATCAGCCAAATCATTATGTGTCAATCCTTGAAGAATAACTCCAGATACCGACAACCCGGCCCCAATTAGAATAGCCAATATAATGCCTGGTAAACGAAAATCGAATAATACGAGTTCCTGCCTATCGCTCCCTTGAAGCATTAACGTTTGGATGACGTCTAATGGAGATATTGGGATAACTCCAATACTTAAAGTAACAAAAAACATCATTACAATAAGTAAAATCAGAAAACCAGCCAAACTGGGAAATCGACTTTCCTGATTTTGATTTGATGACTTCATGATTTCCCCTCCCCACTACTGCCGCGGGCAAGATATAAGAAAAATGGAACTCCAATAAGAGATGTAATAGCACCCACTGGTGTTTCAAATGGTTGATTAATCATTCTCGCGCCAACATCCGCTAAAACCAGTAATAGTGCTCCAAACAATGCAGATGTTGGAATAATCCAACCATAGTTTCTTCCAACAATAAAACGGGTTATATGTGGAATAACCAGCCCTACAAATCCGATAACGCCAGCTACTGAAACTGCTGCTCCAGTTAAGATTAAAACCGCTAGAATCCCAAAAACTTTTATCATAAAATGATTTTGTCCTAGCCCTGTTGCTACGTCTTCTCCCAGGTTAAGGATTGTAATCGATTTGGCAATCGTAAGGGCGATAATCATCCCAATTGCACCAGAAATCAATAGAAATTTAACAGAAGTCCAATTAGCATCTGCCACTCCACCTGCGAGCCAAAAACCAAGTTGCTTTTCAATCTGGAAATGGAGGGCAATAACGGATGATAAGGAACTTAGCATTGTACCAATTGCAACCCCAGCCAGAGCTAGTTTTATAGGAGTGAGTCCATCAGCTGATATAGAACCAACCATAAATATAAGGGTTACCGCAATTCCTGCTCCTAGAAAAGATGAAACAGTTAACCCCAAGTTTGAGACAGCTGGAAAAAAAGCCAGCATCAATACAAGAGCAAAGGACGCTCCATGAGTGACCCCCATAATGGAAGGAGAAGCTAACGGGTTTCTTGTCATTCCTTGCATTATAGCACCAGAAACAGCTAAAAAAGCTCCTACCATCGCAGCCGCAAACGCTCGAGGAAGTCGAAGCTCCTGGATGACTTGATGTGAAGTAACATCTTTATCAAAATGGAAAATAGCCTCCCACACAGTAGATAAACGGATGTCCACTGCTCCCACAGCTATGGATAATCCAATTGAAAAAACTAAAGCCATGATGGTTATAATATTAATGATAATTTTTAAAGTACTTGAGCGGTGTATGATTGATAACATGATTTTCTCCTATACCCCCACTATGTTTACCTTAACAAAACAAAAAGGACAAGGGTTCTTATCGCTTATGGAATAAATCCAATCGTTCATTGACAAATTAATTGATAATGATTATCATTACCATTATATAGAATTATAACATAGAGGAGAGTCCATATGTATACATTTAACAAAATTCGTTTCACGTTCAGCACAATTTTGTTAGCGCTTATTCTTATTGTTTCTGGGTGCGGCGGAAATAACACCGAAAAAAGTAACCAGGATAAGGCGCAAAACAACGATGTGACTATCGATAGTAAGATGGGAAAGGTTACCATTCCGGGAGATACGGAACAAATTATCGCACCATATCACGAAGATACACTCCTTGCATTAGGTATAACTCCAGTTGTTAAGTGGGCAATCGGTAAGAGTATCCAAGATTATTTAGAACAGGATTTAAAGGATATTCCAAAAATAGAATGGAATCTGCCCGTTGAACAAGTTTTGCAGCATAATCCAGACCTCATCATATTAGAACACGGTATAGATAGCTACGAAGGATCTTATGAAGACTATCAGAAAATAGCTCCTACATATGTGATGAAAGAAGAAACGACCAATAGCTGGCGCAAACAGTTAGAAGTATTTGGCAAAATGCTCAACAAGGAAGATAAAGCTAAAGAAGTCCTTAGTCAATATAATGAAAAAGTAAAAGATGCTAAAGAACAGCTCTCAAATTCGATAGGAAGTGAGACGGCTGCCGTCATATGGACGAAGGGAAATCAATTTTTCCTTTTTGAAGAAAACCGCCACAGTGCTGAGATTCTATATTCTGAACTTGGGGTTACACCGCCTGAACTTGTTAAAGGTCTCGGTGATTCCCAAACAAAATGGAATCCTATTTCCCTCGAAAAACTATCGGAATTAAAAGCGGATCATGTTTTTCTCCTTGCCACAGAAGGTGAACAAGGAATTGAAACCTTAAAAAACAGCTCCGTATGGCAAAGCACCCCTGCTGCCAAAAATGGAAACGTCTATATCTTAAATGACCCAAGTAACTGGACTAATACTGGATTGATTGCCTCAGAAAAAACAATTGAAGACGTTCTAGAGCACTTAGCCGAGTAGTTTTTAAGCGTGTGATGATTCTCAGGATGCAATCATCACACGCTTTTTTTACAATATGGATAACCACACTCTGCCAATCAAACTTTTTATTTTTTATATAGTAGAATACCTTTCCAGTATAAGACTAATCAAATATAGGTTCTTTATTCGGATTTCTAAAAAACGCAAAAAGCATTTTAATTTGGTCCTGTGTATTTCGGCCAGTTGAAAGCTTAGGAAGATTACTCTCAGAAAAAAATCTAACATCTTTTGTTTCGATTCCTGTCTCTGCTTGACCTCCTGTTAATTCACACTGTATAAATATTTTATAGTAATGATAAGGTTGAGGTGGATGATTATGCTTATTTAAATCAAGCAGTCCAACCAATCTTTTAGCGTCCACATCATAGCCTGACTCCTCTTTCACCTCTTTTACTATATTTTCAGTGGGCGATAATCCGATATCACAAAAACCACCAGGTAAAGACCATCTATCATCGATTTTTTCACGTACCATTAAAATTTTATCATCTTTAAAAATTGCCCCACGTATATCCACTTTAGGTGTTTGATAACCGGTTTCATTTGCAAATAATTCTGTTATTTTTTCCATTTCCAACCCTGTATATTGCTCCATTATCTCTTTACTAATTTTTCTCAATTCCTCATACCGTTCAATATCATATATGTCCTTTGAAAAAGTTAACCCTGCTTGTGACAGAGATTGGATTTTCTTTGCCCATTCTAACCATTTATCACTCAATATGAACACCTTACCTCAATTCTGTTTTATACAGTTTAACACATTTCCCATAATACAAAGGAACTACACGATAAAATATCATTGATATTTTATCACGATTATATAAGAATTTATTATAAAGGGAGAGTGATTAGGTGAAATTATCCGATGATATCTACGGGGATTACATTATCGAATACGTTCTTGAAGAACTCGTTTTAAGCAGGCCTCTCCAGAGATTAAAAGGTGTATACCAGGGTGGAGCAAGCTATTTCGTTAATGAAAAGTGGAATGTAACGAGATATGAACATTCAATAGGAGTTATGCTGTTAATCCGGAGACTTGGCGGTTCTTTAGAGGAACAAATAGCGGGACTACTTCACGATGTATCCCATACGGCATTTTCACATGTCATCGATTTTGTGTTTGAAAATAGAGATGAAGATTACCATGAAAAAATCTATCATCAAATCATAACAGAATCTGATATCCCTGGTATTCTAAGAAAATACGGTTATGATTATAAAGACATTCTACTGGATCATTCGAAATGGAAATTGCTTGAACAGCCAGCACCTGAATTATGTGCTGATCGAATCGATTATACGTTAAGAGATATGTATCGCTATGAAAGTATCACGTTAAAGGAAACACATGATTTCCTTGATTATTTAATAATTAAAAATGGAAAAATAGGTTTAAAAAACATAGCCGCAGCTAAATGGTTTGTGAATACATACTATAAAGAGGTTATTGATTTCTTTATGGATCCACTTAATATTTACGGTTATCATGCTTTAGCTGAGACATTAAAAAAAGCTTTAGCGAAAAATATTATAAACGAAGACCAATTACTGGAAGCGGATGAAGAAGTAATCAAAACGTTACAAATGTCTGATGACAAAGACGTTAATGAGCTTCTTTCAAGAGTCCACCGAAATGTAAGAGTTAAAGAAGATAAAATGAACTTTGATTTGTTTAGTAAAAAGAAAGTACGGCTTATTGACCCATCTGTAGTATATGAAAACCGGCTTATCCCTTCTTCCTTATTGTCAGATGAAATTAAAAGGATGAATGAACATGCAAAACGAAAAGCTGAAGAAGGAATGTATGTAAGCATCCTGGCAAACTAACATTCACAAAAAATACTCTTAATCTAAAAATGGACTAAGAGTATTTTTATCTAGTGACTCCGAGTGGATTCGAACCACCGACCCCTTGCCTGTCAAGCAAGTGCTCTCCCGCTGAGCTACGGAGTCATATATGTAATGTTTTGTCGACATGAATAAATATAACTTGTTTATATATCATTGTCAATATGTTACTAGTACACCGAATGCAAATTTTGATTACAGGGCCACAGTGGAGAAACAAATGGCCACATCCAGTTCCAACGACGAACGACTAGTGAGACTCCCTTCACCTCTTTACGTCAAACGAGCACTTACAGCTTTTGCTCTTCTGGTCGGGGGCCTGTTCACACTCCTTAAAAACGTTGAAGGGTTGAGCGCTTTCTACCGCTCAACCGTCTATGTCTATAAATCCAGAGTTGGTTTTATCTTTTGGAATGGTGATGGTAAGCAGACCCTCTTTAAAACTCGCTCTTGTGTCTATTTCGGAAATCTGAAATGGTAGAGCGATTAGGCGTTCCATTCTTTGAAAGGTCTGCTGCTGATGAATATACGAGGTATTTTCATTTTGTTCTTCCAAAACGCTAGAATTCTCCACCGCAATTTTCAAGTGATTCCCATAAGGTTTTATTTGTATCTGCTCTCTTTTATATCCCTGTAAGTCCGCTTCTATCACAACATTTGTGTCATCCTCAAACATGTCCACATGGAACGAATTCAGTTGAAAAAGAGAATCAAAATTTTTCATCGACTCCTGAAAAAAATGATCCATCTGCTGCATAATATTTTGAAACGGAGAATCATTCAATCTTCTTGGCAGTCTTTCACGATTAGAACCCATGCTCATCTGCTCCTTTCCTCTGTTTTTACTACTAAACTATGCAGAAAGGTTGATGAGTTCATGGGCGACATAGAAAATTAGGCCATTGACCGATTACGTGATTTGTTTCACCTTCGACCACTCATCCTCTAACATACTCATCTCATAAATACTCCAATATTTGTCCTCATTCCTGACAACCTCTCTTCGTAAACCTTCTTTCACAAAGCCACACCTTTCATAACAGGCAATGGCTGACTCATTAAAATCAAATACGCCCAAGCTCACTCGATGTAATCTAAGGTTGTCAAAGGCAATTTTTAACACTTCCTTTATCATTTGTTGCCCGATTCCTTGGCCCCGCATACCTTTATCCCCTACAAGAACTTTGCTTATTCTAGCAGATCTTGTTTTATTGTTGATTTGTTTCAAAGCGATATGCCCTACTGCTTTTCCCGACTCCTGCTCTACTACTTTATATGCCATAGTATCTGCATTCTTTATGTATTCTTCTAACTGCTTTTCATCTAATGGATAATCAATGTTAGGTCCTCCCCATTGCAGCATAAAGGCAGATGATTCAATCCATGCGATTAGTTGTTGAAAATCAGAGCGCTCAAAAGGTTGTAATTCAATCATAAAATATCCCCCAGTACGGTATCGTTTCAAATAAGACCAGACCCTCTGGTTCATGGAAAACAGTTTCCATTCAGATAAAAGAAATACATGCTTCATAGTATTTAACAAATAGACTGATAACGAAAATTCATCTTATCAGCTTTCACTTAAAATCTTTTAATGAGAAAATATTGCTGATGCCCCTCTACTGGATGGTTATTAATGGTACCAAACACTTCAAACCCGTTTTTCTGATAAAATTCCGGAGCTTGAAAACTAAAGGTATCCAGAAACATAAAGTTGCATCCTCTAGTCCTTGCAAAATCCTCTATTTTATTCAAAAGCTTAGTCCCATTCCCTCGTGATCTCTCCCGATTATCCACCCATAGGAAATCAACGTGTAAGTGGTCCCAATAAATAGTTCCCGTAATACCGCCAACAATTTCATCCTTGTCATTTTTTAGTAAAAAACTGATATCTTCTTTTGGCTTTTTTAAATGGTCGGGAAGTTGATCCATATTGTACTCAATCAGTTTCTTACGGATAAAATCACGAGCCTGTTGGTTGGATTGTTCAATTAATTTCAATGTAAGCAGCTCCTTTTTCTTAGTTTCTGTTAGATACATTAACCATCCGGAATGAGTCCGGATTCCTTTTAATGCCATTCCTTTCAGGGTGAATTAAATCCATTCATCATAAGAAATCTGTTGCATCTTGTACGCTTAGGATAAGTTTTTGTCTTCTGGATTTCCCATTCTTTTAGAAGTAAACTCACCGTATCATACATTTTAACACAAGAATCAGGAAAGATTGGCACTTTTCTGAATTGGATTGTAATAAAAAGACCGCCCCTAAGGGACGATCTATAAAATAATTTTTCACTTTTAAAAGTTAGTATAATGTGCTTCTGGTGGCTTCTCCATCCAACCATGGTCAATCATTATATTGGCTCCATCCTCTACAAACAAGGAAACGTCTAATAAAAACTTTGCATACATCCCCCCAATATCACGTCTTCCATTAAGAGAGGCTCCATTTGCAAAAGTCCTTATTTTCATCGAAAACATATCAATTTTATGATAAAGCATAAGTTTATCTGAAAATGGAGAAATTGTGGAATTTGTTACAAGATGATCCAAGGTTTTGGCTGCAGGAATTTGATCATTTTCAAGCTTCTTTTTATAAGTGTCTAAATGTCGTTCATTTATTTTTCTTCCTCTTATTAAATATTTTCTAACTCTCTCACGCTTTGCTACCTGACTAAAAGCAATAATCAGGGCTTTACTGGTAGCATCATTGTTCATATTGTCATACAGGTGTGCAACCTCTAAACCATGCAAAGTCCTGACATTTCCAAATATGCCATTTAAAAAGCTTTGACTGTTTACAAAATTCACTTGTTTTGGGGGAATAGATTCAGGCGGATTCATTAAAAGACCTTTTTTTCGTAAAACATCATTAACATCAGAAGTGAGCTTCAAAGTTAAATCAAGTGTATGAATATAAAAATCACGGATATCCGTTCTCGTCATCAAAGGAATTCCTGTATTATACAAACTTAATCCTGCTTTACCTGTATATTGTAAGTAATACAGATAAAATATATCCTCAAATAATCTTGGTGCCTCTAAGTTTACATCATCCTCTGTAAAACCTTTTGGTACTGGAAAATTGCTTTCATTAAAGAACTTCTCCATTTCCTTGACAATGTGTTCACTTAAATTCAAAGCATGTTCTAAAACTTTTTTAATGTCACTATCCTCCACATGACGAAGATAGAATTTCAGAACACATATTGCCATTGTATTTCCCATATATGTAGCCCACATTTTCCCCATTTCTGCTGGTGTTAACTGTTGATTCGTTTGTGTTTTTTTCATCATATCTTTCCATACCCCTAATCATTTATATTGAATATTAACCCTTGTTCAATGATCAGCTGACTTTGTCTTTAAGATAATAAAAGCGATCTCTAAAAAACAAGAGCACATGCCTTCTTATATAATAAATCCAATAAAATAGCCTCCGCATTCTAAAACTAAGAACAATACTGAGTACCAAGATTAGCATCAACCAAATAAGAAACCTGCGCACACCTATCCCCCCTTTATAAAAAAGGCTAATGACAACGAACGATTAATATGCACCTTTATTTTGTTCTAATAAACCGACTATTATTCATTCCTTTAGGAAATGTTCATTACAAGCATGACTAGATGATACGATTAAGTCTTATCAGCAGTCCGTACATAAAAAAACAGGAAAGAGGGACTTTACTAATAGGGATAAAATGTTTGGAGGAATGCATATGCAAGAGTTAAATAAACATGAAGCAGATATTACCACGCATCATAAAAATCCATATGAAATAGTAAAGAACTTAATTAAAGAGTCCGTTTCCAACCTGGGCATGAATGAAAATGTCTATCATATATTAAAAAAACCGATGCGAGTCATGGAGGTATCTGTACCTGTACGTATGGATAATGGTGAATTTCAGAATTTTACAGGGTTCCGTTCTCAACATAATGATGTTTTGGGGCCAACAAAAGGCGGGATTCGATTTCACCCATCCGTTACATTAGATGAAGTCAAAGCTCTTTCTATTTGGATGTCAATGAAATCAGCTATTTTGGATATTCCATTTGGTGGTGGTAAAGGCGGGGTTATCGTTGATCCGAACGAATTAAATGAAAGAGAACTTGAGGAGCTCAGCCGCTCCTATATTCGGTCGATTACTCCTATCATTGGTCCACAAAAAGACATTCCAGCACCTGATGTGAATACCAATCCGGAAGTTATGGGCTGGATGATGGACGAGTTTGATAAATTGCGGGGCTACAATATTCCAGGAATTTTAACAGGGAAACCTCTTATTATTGGTGGTTCGCAAGGGCGAATTGCTGCTACAGGACGTGGAGTTGTATTTACGATTCGTGAAGCTGCCCACTATCTGAATTTAGACCTAACGAATGCAACGGCTGCTATCCAGGGATTTGGAAATGTCGGGAGTATGACAGCAAAGTTCCTCCATCAAATGGGGGTAAAAATTGTGGCTGTTACAGATGCAAAAGGTGGAATCTATGATAAAAATGGACTGGATATACCAAAATTATTAGACTTTGTAAGCAAAGGAAATGTTGCATCCGACTTTTCAGAAGCCGATTCAATCGAAAACGAAGAAATGTTCGCTCTACCTGTGGACATTCTGATTCCTGCAGCTATTGAAAATCAAGTAACAAAAGAAACCGCACCGAAAATTCAGGCGAGAATTTTAGCCGAAGCCGCAAATGGTCCAACAACCCCAGAAGGAGACGCCATTTTAGAAGAAAAAGAAATCTTCATCATCCCTGATATTCTTTGTAACGCTGGAGGTGTAACGGTTTCCTACTTTGAATGGGTTCAAAATGCGATGAATTACTATTGGAAAGAGGATGAAGTCAATAATCAGCTGGAAGAACGGATGGTCGAAGGCTTTAACAGAGTTCTCGAAATCCAAAAACAAAAAAAATCCCGCATGCGCGATGCTGCATATACAACAGCCATCAAACATTTAGTTCAAGCCTTCCATGCCAGGGGCTGGGTAAAAGCACGGATGGATGTAGAGTAAAGCTTAGTAAAGCACCTCAATTAGCTGAGGTGCTTTAAAGCTTATTGTTGATTTTCTACCAAGTTGATTGGAGCGGAATTATAGTAAACCAAAAAGGACTGCAGAAAGGCAGCCCCGTTTTTTATTGCTCTAACTTTAAACCTATAAATTTCAATTCAGTCATATCCTCAATCGCGTATTTTACACCTTCCCGGCCAAATCCACTTTGCTTCACACCTCCATAAGGAATGTTATCCTGGCGGTATGTTGAAATTTCGTTAATCCAAACGCCGCCCATTTCCAACTTCTCCGCTACCCGAAAGGCACGATGGATGTCTATCGTAAACACACCTGCCTGCAGGCCATAAATGGAGTTATTGGAAAATTTAACGGCCTCTTCTTCCGTCTCAAATGGAATAATGGAAACGATGGGTGCAAAAACCTCTTCTGCAATAACCTTCATATTTTCATCTACATCTGTCATGATAGTTGGCATAAGGAGGGTTCCCTTCCGTTCACCGCCTGCCGCAATTTTTGCTCCCTTTTCAACCGCATCATCAATCCACTGCTTGGCACGTTCCGCTTCTCCTTCATTTATCATGGGTCCAACATCTGTACCTTCGTCAGCTGGATCGCCCACTTTTAGAGATTCTGTAAGACTTACATATTGTTCAAGAAACTGATCATAGACCTCTTTTTGCACGTAAATACGTTGTGCAGAAATACAAACCTGGCCCGAAAACGCAAACGCACCTGTTACTAAACTTTTTACCGCTTCCTCTATATTCGCATCAGCAAAAATGATGTTGGGAGAATTAGAGCCTAATTCAAGGGTAACCTTTTTAAAACCTGCTGATTCTTTGATGGCACGTCCAACTGGTAAGCTTCCAGTAAAAGAAACCTTGTGTATTTGATCGTGTTTAACCAGAGGATCCCCTACTTCTTCACCAGTTCCCATCACTAAATTTAACGCACTAGCAGGTAACCCCGCTTCATGAAAAAGTTTAGTCAATTTATAAGCAGAAATGGGAGTCTTTTCAGCTGGTTTAAAAATAACGGTATTTCCGGCTGCAATCGCTGGTGCAATTTTATGAAGGGATAAATTTAATGGAAAATTAAATGGCGTAATAGCAGCTACGACACCGAGAGGATCCCGTTTTGCAAATCCCATCCTCCCATTACCGCCAACCGCAGCATCCATTGGTATCACTTCTCCCGTAATATCCTTTGCCTTTTCAGAAGCAAATCGAAGGACCTGGACTCCGCGCTGTACTTCACCTCGACTTGCGCTAATAGGCTTCCCGGCTTCCTTCACTACCGTTTCGGCAAATTCCTCTGTTCGTTCCTCTAATAAGTTGGCGGTTTCTCGTAAAATATCTGCACGTTCATGAGCGGGCATGATTTTCATGGTTTCATGAAAACATTGATAAGCATCCTTAACAGCATCGTCCATTTCTTGTTTTGATGCTAGTGCAATGTCATCAATTTTTTCTCCTGTATAGGGATTATGAATGGCCATCTTGTTTTTACTCGTAAGCTCTTTACCATTTATAATAGAACCTATCAACACCTTCGCCTCCTCTTTTAAAAGCTAACAAATGATTTCACCTAATTTTTCAGTTAGCTTCATATTTTCACTATAATCCACTGGACAATCAATAAATACCGGTTTATTTAAGGTAACTGCCTTCTCCAGCGACCTTTTTAAGTCCTCTGTTTTCTCAATTGTCATCACTTCAAAACCATAGGATTTTGCTAACAGCTCGTAATCCGGATTACCAAATTTAATATAAGAAGCACGATTGAATTTTTTATTTTGATGCCATTCTATAAGTCCATACCCTTCATCACGCCACATTAAAACAATTATAGGAAGATTAAGCCGTTTGGCTGTTTCGAGTTCTGCTCCGGTCATTTGAAATGATCCGTCACCACATACAGCGACTACATTACGATCGGGATGTACCATTTTGGTTGCTATGGCACTCGGAACAGCAACCCCCATAGAGGCAAGTCCGTTGGAAATTAAACAAGTGTTGGTTTCATAAGTATGATACATTCTGGCCATCCACATCTTATGGGCGCCGACGTCTGAAATCGCTATATCCTGTTCATTTAAAACCGACCGTAAATCGGCAATAATCTTTTGCGGCTTAACTGGAAAACTTGAATCTTCTTTATATTGTTTTAATTCATCTAAAGCCTGATTTCTCACATCCATAACCCAGTCGTTATTTCGATCTGATTTTGAAAGAAACTGTTGGAGCTTACTGAGATTTATTTTTAAGTCGCCCAAAACATTTTGTGCAACGGGATAGTACTCATCAGTTTCTGCTTCTTCTGTATCCATGTGTAAAATGGACGTTTTCCCTTCTGGATTCCAATTTTTTGGCGGATATTCCGCCATATCAAATCCTATAGTGATGATTAAATCAGCGCCGGTAAAACCACATGTAATGTAGTCCTGACCACCAATCCCAGCTGTGAGGAGACTCAAATTATCTTTCCATGATAGGGCTCCTTTTCCCATAAATGAATGTACGACTGGAATTTGCGTTTCCTCTACAAGATGATTTAATTCCTCCCTTGCGTTCTGCCTGGTTATTCCGTTACCAGCCAAAATAATAGGGTGTTTAGCCTGGTCAATTAAATGGGCTGCTTCCTGGATGACTTGACTGCTAGCTTCTGTATGTGGACGTTCTATTGGTTGAAGCGGAGTAGCATCGATTTCCATTTCCGCAATATCTTCGGGTAAGTCAATATGTGTGGCTCCCCACTTTTCCTGGCCAGCTAATTGAAAGGCTTTACGGATGACTTCCGGAGTAATTTCACCTTTTTTGATTTGGGCGTTCCATTTGGTTACAGGCTTGTACATAGAAATTAAATCGTAATGCTGATGAGAAATTTTATGATGGCGATTTAAACCTGCTTGTCCAGTAATGGCTACTAGAGGACAATGATCCATATTAGCATTCGCTACACCTGTAAGGAGGTTGGTAGCACCTGGTCCAAGTGTGGCTAAACAAACTCCAGGCTTTCCCGTTAATCGGCCATAGGCTCCAGCCATAAAAGCCGCACTTGTTTCATGCCGAGTCACGATGAAATCAATGCTTGAATCATAAAAAGCATCCATTAAATCAATATTTTCCTCACCTGGAACCCCAAAAACATACTGTACCCCCTCCTCTTCCAGACATTTCACAAATAACTCCGCAACCTTCACTTTGAATCATCCTTTCTTTGGGACAATCTCACCATTTCTAAAATTACCTTATTTTAGTATGCTCGAGTGCTTTTAGAATATTCGCGGACTGCGCTTCGCCCTTTTACATGTGAAGGATTTATATCTATATTGATTGGGTATTTGCCCTGAACACTTTATTTTTAACTACATAGAGTGGCAGTAGAAATAGTATATAACTATTTCAAACGAAAAACCAACGGAGGGATGCTCATTATGTCATTCGGTTACAATAATGGATTTGCATTAATTGTGGTGCTGTTTATCTTACTCATCATCGTTGGAGCGGCTTATGTTGGTTAATGAATAGATGTCATTTTAAGAGGGAGGTCACCGGTTCGAGTGGCCTCTTTCATTTGATTATGAACAAAATTCGTTTCAGTGTTGATAATGAATGATGTAAATATGAAATACACCCATTTCTACCCTCAACAATCTGTAAGACTTCACCTTATTTAAGATTGAACACCCGTATAAACTATATCTATCATGATTCACCCTTTTTTCTTTTGGCATTCAGTTCCTGAAAGCCTTTAGTAAACTTTTTTATAAAATTATTCTCATTCTGGTCACGTGCCCTATACACAATAATCCCGAATACATACGTTGGGAGTAGAGATAGTTCAAAAGACTATTTCAGCTAGTTCAAGGAAGAATCTGTTGTATCTCACCATCATTGTGAACGGCGATTTTACGTGAATCGTTGCTTTAGTTTACTCATTATCGCAGGAGCTGCTTGTGCTTAAATCCGAATTGTTAACAATAGATTCATTCCACTGCGTACAACATTTTAAGAAACAGGATTTTTTAAAATTTAGGAGGGGGAGCTATGTACGAACAACAACCACCTTTACCACCTCAAGTATATGGTCATTTCCGTGAAGATGACGAAAGATTATGGGGAGGATTCGCTGTTCCATTTTTAACAGGTGCAGCTGCAGGAGCTATATTTGATGACTTCTTTGTTCCAGGTTATGGATACGGATATGGACCAGGGCCTGGGGCTGGACCAGGACCTGGATATGGATTTGGCTACGGTTATGGACCTGGATATGGACCTCGTCCCGGCTTCGGATATGGTCCACGCCCACGTCCTCGGCCACGTCCCGGATACGGCTTTCCATGGTAAATAATGATTATCATTAAATCATATACAGGAGAAACCGTAATCCATTCTCCCATTTTCACCAATCTCATGCTTTAGCCCATACAGACATTTCACCTGGTTCATAGGATATTAGTGGAATGGTTGATGAACCATGTAAGTCACAAGTGCGGAGGGATATGAAGATGTCAGGTTATGGATATACAGGCGGATTTGCTTTAATTGTCGTGTTGTTTATTTTGCTTATAATCGTCGGCGCAGGTAGTGCTGGATTTGGCTATGGTTACTAAAATGGCCGTAAAATAATTATGGTTGATGATACATTTTTACAGAAGGGAGAGGTTTTTGTGTCACACATGCACGGATTTAATCAGGGAGTTGCCGGTGCTCAAGACTTTGGCGGCCCTGGATATGGCGGAATGCAATATGGATTCGGAGCACCTGATTATTGTTACTATGACCATGGTGGATTTAGCCAAGGATTTCGTGGGGGATTTGCGCTAATCGTTGTTCTCTTCATTCTCCTGATCATCATCGGAGCTACTGTTTTAAGACATGATTAATATCGAACACAAGGAGGAAACACACGTTCAGCGACGTACGGAGGGTAAAAAGACTTTCTAGTGATTATTCACTGGAACTGAACGTGAGCATTCCTGAATTGTTATGCACTGAGCTCCAACTTTATCACTTCCTATACCATGAAAAAGGCCGCTGTTTACAAGCGGCCTTTTGTATCTGCTCTCCGACCATTTTAAAATCGTTTATTCTTTCTTCTTTTCTTCTTCTTTTTATTTATCTTTCGTAAACGAGCGGTCAGAATCAAAATGAATGGTAAAAGAATTCCAAATGTACCCGCGAAAGGTGCCAAATCATGGGCGAGAAAGTTTTGATAAGCGATTAAGTTGGGAGCTAAATATAATCCTGCAATGATTAATAGAAAAGCCAGTGGAGTGGATAACACCTTTGTTGTTTTCAAGTTAAACAAATGACTCATACCTAGTGATAATACATAAAAATTAATGGTGATTTTGAAAAATATTGTAAAAAACCAAGCAATAGCAACTAAAATTTCAATTCTTTCTAAAAACTGTACCCCACTTATTTTTTTCCCCAATATATATGTAGGATAGACATTTCGAGCACTAAAATCAGGTCCTAACACCAATAAGGACATAAGCGTAACAGCAAATAAAAGCAGCGATCCTATTCCAACTCCAATATAAAAGGACTTTTTTCCTGGACCTATTCTATTGACATAAGGTAAAATAGCCAGAAATACTACTAACTCAAAATAAGGGGTTCCCAGAGTAGGAAAAATCGTTAAGAACGCACCTTCAGTATTATTGACCATGATTGGCTGAATATTTTTAAATTCAGCTTGTGGGGCGACAAAAATAATCATCAAAACTAGTGAAAAGAACGCATAAGGAAAAAAGATTTCGCCAGTTCTGCTAATTACCTCTAAGCCTAGCTTAACTCCATAAAGACTGGTTAGAACAAATATTAGCATAATAACCTGGATAGGAGTTTCCACCAGCACGTGGGTTGTCATAAAGTCCCCAATTTGTCGCAAATTTTTTCCAGCTACGATAAAAACAAATAGGAGAAAGAATACCGTAATACCTTTCCCAACCCATTTTCCAAAAACGTATTCAAACAGCTCAAATATATTTTTATGGTGATTAATTTTATTGACTTGATTAAGCAAAAAGACAATTAGTAAACCAATTAAACTCGTCAACAAAACCGTTATCCAGGCATTCTCCTGTGCATAAGAAGCCGTTGTGGAAGGAATGGCAATAATAGATGTACCTAAGGTATACATCACGACTAAAATCGTAAATTGACGTGCGTCTATTTTACCTTTTTCAATCATAACCATTCCTCCTCACAACAAAACTTTCCTAATGAACCCTGAAACTCTGCTTTTGTTCAAGTTTTTGATTAAACGAATCAAAAATTGGATTGTAAATTTTCTCCACTACCTGAATCACGTAAGGAAACTGAACATTAAAAATATAAAGCATCCACACGCCTAAACTAATAGCGAAAATAACAATATAAACCCTGCGGTCCCATTTTTTATTTGCCTTTAGGGATCGATAATCTAATATAAACACAAGTCCTGCTCCCAAAAGCACTGAAAATGCTTTGAACATTCATTACTCCTCCTGTTTCTTTTTAGAAATATTGTCTAAAAACGGTTGAGTAGTGGTTCCTGTTCTTCTAATATTCACGTCTGCTTTAAAATCTACATTCAAATCATTAACGAAAATATTGGCCCACTCTTCTTCAATCTTCTTCCACTTTTTCGGATTAGATTTACTAAGTAATTCCCCAAAGCCAAATATGTCCGCTTCTAAATCTCTTGCTTTTTCTAAACTGTCTTTCATAACATTTTTGGCTTCTTCAGCGAGTTTTTCTTCATACTTTTTAATCGTCTTCTGTTTAGTAAAATCAATAGTACATGAGATATCCGCTAAATTTGCTTCTGCTGTAAAATTAACTGTAATATTGGGGGTATCTCCTCTTATACTCCCCTTCATTTCTGTTGAGTTCTTATAGGCTTCAATAGTTAAATTCCCTTTATTCCCACAAGGAACGACTCCCACTGTATCATGAACATTATCTGTGATCATATTAAAGCCACGACTCTCATTTTCATCAAGCCAGCCTACCAGTTTTTCATTATGAAATACTCCAAGGCCACTTGATTTGATGGAAGTGTAAGATGGAACACTTTGTACATTTTCTATATTACTCCCCTTATTCAGATCACCTAAAATGAGCAGTTCTGTTAATACTGCCTCCTTACCTTTAGACGTCATTGAGGAAATCAATTCATCTAATTGAACAACTTTTGTAGGTGCCCAAAAATCTTGTGATGACTCTAAAGTAGAGAAGATTTTGTTGGCAGGAATCTTTTCAATGGGTGTTAAAATATTGACAATATCCTGTGCACCGTAACCGCGAGCGATAGCAAAATGAAAGTCCGTTCTCATCTCATGATCCCTAGATATAAAATCCAGGCTATCTGCAATTCCTTGTTTTGCATATTCTTCTCCAAATATAATGATGCGAATATGGCTTAAGTAAAGCTTTCTGGGAGTCAATGTAGTTAATCTTCGCAGGGATTCAAATAATGTATCACCTGTTGTCGTGAACGTAGTTACCGCTGTTCGTGACGTAAAGGATTGACCAGCGTTCTCACTCGGGTTAATCACCTGAACCGTCACTTTAATCCGGTCACCTTCCTTGTCAATTCCAAGAGCTGTCGCAATCGCCATATCCGTTAATTCTCTTGAACTCCAGCAACCCGATAAAATCGTTAATACCATACATAGGCCAATAGCTTGAAGCTTTTTTAGCATAGGCAAGTCTCCTACTTGTTAATTCTTGTTGCCTGGTGGTTTTGGAGAGGGTGTATTTTCTCGTACAACATTCTTTTTATTAATCAGCTTCTGTCTTTCTCTCATTTTCCAAAATGGTAAACGTAATAAGGTATCCTTCTGATCACTTGTAATAAATGGCCCCATTGGGGCAAGGTATGGAACACCAAAGGAACGCAGACTTGTAAGATGCAATATCATGATAATTAAACCTAAAATAATTCCAATCAGACCAAATACGGCAGCTAGTGTCATAAAACCAAAACGAAGGATGCGAATGGAAATCGTCATATTAAAGGCTGGTGTTACAAAACTGCTTATAGCCGTAAGTGATACAACAATAACCATAGCTGATGATACAATTCCTGCTTCAACAGCAGCTTGACCTAAAACAAGCGCCCCCACAATGGAAATAGCAGAACCTACTGCTCTTGGCATCCTTGTTCCTGCTTCCCTTAAGATTTCAAAGGTGATTTCCATCATTAAAGCTTCAAAAAAAGCCGGAAAGGGAACACCTTCTCTTTGCGCAGCCAAGCTAATCAATAATGGGGTTGGAATCATTTCCTGATGAAAGGTTGTTAATGCAATATAGGCCGACGGTGTTAATAAAGCGAGAAAAAAGCAAAGGAATCGAAGCAACCGCATTAACGATCCAATATCAGATCGTTGATAATAATCTTCTGTAGCCTGAAAATAATGTATGAATACTGTAGGCGCTAACAACGCAAAGGGTGTACCATCTACTAAAATAGCCACACGACCTTCTAATAAACCAGCACAAATGCTGTCCGGGCGTTCAGTATTATAAAGTGTAGGAAAAGGTGTAAACGTTTCATCCTGAATTAATTCCTCTATGTAGCCACTTTCCAGAATTCCATCGATATTAATGTTATCCAGTCTGCGATTAACCTCCTGAACGATGTCATCATTGGCTATTCCGTTGATATAGCAAACGGCTACTTCAGTATTTGATGTTTGGCCAATTTTTCTGGATTCAATCCAAAGATTCGGATTCTTAATTCTTCTTCGTATAAGACTTGTATTAGTCTTTAATACTTCGGTAAATCCTTCTTTAGGACCACGAACAACTGTCTGTGAAGATGGCTCCTCTATATTACGACTATCATAACCAGGTGAAGAGATAGCCAACCCTTTCATAAATCCATTTAATAGGAGAACCGTATTTCCTGATAATATTTGTTCAAATACAGATTTATAATCCATTACTTCGGTTACATCACTTGCAGCCAGGGATCTACTCTTCAATTGGGTTAAAATATCCTTTACTTCATGTGGGTTTTGCCCCTGATCAGTCGTACGGATATCTACCATCAGCGTTTCCATAATAAAATTATGAACAAAGTTTTTGTCCACTAAGCCATCTATATAAATAATAGCTGCCTCAACCGGAAAATCCGTACCAATTTGAAAGAATCTCGTCTCGAAATCTGCGCTACTTCCCATTGAGGATTGAATATACTTTACATCATCCTGAAGCATACCTAATAAAGGCTGTTGATGTTGGGAGGAGGTTTGCAGCTGGTCCTGATTCGGTTTCGCTGTCTTCTTTTTATATTTCCCCGTAAAACTCCAGAACTTTTTCTTCATCACTCCCAAACCTCCTTGAACACGTCTTTGAAGCTTATCTTTTGTTATAAATTGGCTTTCTATACAACTTGTGGGACTGTCACTAAAATGATCTTCCCTTAGTGAGAGACAGCTCCTAATTGATAAATTAATTCTGCTGGAGTAGTTGGATTAAGGTGGGCGTGGTACTGGTTGAGATTTTGCTCGTATTGATGTATGACATTATCATCCTGATAAAATTGCAACAGCCTTTTCTCAAATGCATCGTCATACTTCCAATCATAAAAAGGACTGGCTAACCCTAACTGACTTAACTGTTCCATATTCATTTCTTCCTGACCTGGAAGGGTATGATAAACAAAAATGGGTACTCTTTTAAATAAACTCTCACTGATTGTCACCCCACCCGGTTTGGTTATGATTCCATCACAGGAGTCATAAAGCTCATCCATTTTCTGACGAGAGGAAATATAGGGAATCGGTGTAACATTTGAATGTGGCAATTCTTTTAAGCGGTTATATAAAGAGTGATTTTTCCCGCACAATACGTGATAATGAATCCTTTCTTCTTTTACCTTTGTTACAAATTTTTGAATCAGCCCAACACCTAAATTTCCACCTGTAATCATAAAATTCAGCTTAGACGAATCTAAAGGCAGCCATGTATTTACTGAAGAAAACTGATGATGTACCGGAATACCTGTAACAAAAATTTCCGAATCCTTTACCCCTTTATCCAACAAAAATTCCTTCATCTTTAAAGAAGGAACAAAATGAAAATCAATATTATTTTTCCCCCATAATTGATGGATAAAATAATCGGTATAAACGTTTACTACAGGAGTCTGAATTCCCTTTCTTTCCTTTAGCTGACTTAATAAATATGAAGGAAGAGCATGGGTACAGACAATGATATCGGGCTGTTCCTCCTCTAAAATGGACTCCATTACATGAGTAAATAACCATTCATAATGGCGATAGCGCTTGTCCTGGTACTGATTTTCACAAACAATTTTGCGATAAATCCAACTATATGTCTGGGGAAAATGGTCAATCCATTTCAGATAAATGGTGGAAATCAACTGCTCCAATTTTCCATAACCATAATGCAAAATATCCACCTTGTGGCATTCAATTGTCGAATCTAATTCCATTAATCCATCAATTAGAGAATCCGCAACCTGATGATGTCCAGAGGAAATTTGTAAAAATGGGAGAAACAGGACCTTTTTCACCGTTATCCAGCTCCTACAACTTAGAATATTGACCTTTTTAGTTTGCAAAAAATATGAATTTCTATGCTACACCCAAACATAACTCCATCCTCTGGTAACACCTCCAATAATTACTAGTTCATACTTCCCAAAAAACTAGTATAATTGCTCATGGAGGTGTTTATATGAGTCTACTGATTATCTTTTTGTTATTTATCCTGATTATTGCAGGTTGTTATAAAGCTTATAAAAATACGCACAATGTCGCGATTAATCATATAACCATCCCAAATAATGATTCCTCTCACACCAACACTACACAACTAAACGTTCTTCAAATTTCTGATATGCATTTAGAAAATATTTCGATTTCCCCCAATGAACTCTATGAAAAAGTGAAAGATGAAGCTATTGATATCATTGCCTTAACCGGTGACTTTCTGGACCGAAAACGTACGATTCCGAAGCTTATTCCATACCTGAAAGTATTTCAGAAATTAAAACCTGAGTATGGTACCTATGCAATCTTTGGGAATCATGATTATGTTTTAAACGAAGAAAACTTTCATAAGCTTAAACAGGCTTTAGAGAAATATGATTGTTACACCTTACAAAATGAGAACACGTCTATAAACTTAAATGGACAAATCGTTAATATAATTGGTATTGATGATTTTAGTACCGACCGCAGTCAATTCAACCTATCTTATGAAGGACTGGGAAACGGCTATAATCTAGTCTTAACTCACGATCCTAATGCGGTATTGTACATGGAGGATTATCCCTATGATTACCTTTTATCCGGACATTTTCATGGTGGTCAAATTTTATATCCTAAAGCCTATCATCTGGCTAAAATGGGGAAACTGCCTAAAATGAATATGATAAAAGGATTGCAAAATTACCAAGGTAAAAGCTTCTATATCAGTGAAGGTTTAGGTCAAACAGGAGTCAACATTCGGGTTGGCAGTCGGCCTGAGATTACCTTCCATAGCATTTCAATTCCAGTAGTTCCTAAAACGAATGCAGTTAGTTAATTCAGGGAAAGGTGACTCTGATTCACATACAAACCGTCAAATGCTCATGATGTTGAGCGTTTGGCGGTTTGTTTTCTTTTTTTCATAACCTTTTCTAAAGGTCTGTGTATATAACTGGACAATAATTGATTTTTTGACATCAAAATATAATTCGGTAATGGCTGATTAACCATAGTTTTTAAGGAAGGTTTAGATAAAGATAAAATATGAATGGGGTAAAATGTCATTTTTTTTACCCATTTATAAATAGGACTTTGTATATTCCTGGTTTCAAAACCAAGTCGACTAACTCCTTTATTTAAAGATGTAATCCCTATTACAGCTTTAATATCATGGTGGCGTTTATGTGTAAGTACATAAGTAGCTAATCCCGGCATAGAATCCTTTACCCTTTCAAAGGCGAAAAATGCCTTTTTTATCTCACTTGTTTCATCCTGCAATTCGTGAAGCAGGCGCACATTATGCAAATGAATTTTGAGTAATAAATCATTCTTATTAATGATTGTTCCATCAGATAAAGTTAATGGACTACCCTTAAAACGAGTTAAACGTACTCGAAAGATATTACTGGTGCTGCCGTGATACTTTCCAATGTAATGGAGGCGTGTAAACCGGAAGTATACAGGATCTAAATATAACCATAGCCATAACATAAGTTTTCTCATATCCAATCCTTCCCTTTCTTTTAAGTGACATACTTATTTTATATAAAGCACGAGTATTTTATTTAACTAATTTTTAGCAACTGCACAGCCAGGACTTTTTCATCATTTTTATAAAAAACTAGATCGTTTGGGCCGTACGCACAATGTGGATATGGCTTTGTAGACGATGGAACCAGGCTCGAATAAGCATGCGTATTGTATAAGTGGATTTAGAGGGAAAACCGTATGTCACTTGTTAATTTGTGTCGAAGAGCCAATAAAATGTTCATGTTTAAACCCTTTTCTTAAAGTGGTCCATTTTTACCTTTTTTGTAAATTATGGTTTACAAGTTCATATGTTGACTACTCTCTTTTATTCCAGTAAGCTACTAGCTAGTTTTATCTTTTAGAATGATAGTTTCATAGGTTTAATTTTATCAAGTTTATCCATTAATAGGAGGGGAGTATGTTAAATCGATATTTTGTAATAATATTCATTACGTTATCTCTACTGCTACTAGGGTGCAATACCACTAGCAATACAAATGGAACCTCTACAAATCCAACTAATGAGGAGTCAAAAACTTATGAAGACAACTCTTTTGAAGTTACTTCTTTAAGTACGAAGAGTCACAGTCTTAAAGAAAAGGATATTGATCTACTTAATCTGAAAAAGAAAGAGAAGAATGAAAATAACCAAGAAGAAGTAAATGAAGATAACAAGAAAATCGACTTAAAAAAAGAACAAGTTCAAAAACAAGATCAGGATCAAATGAATCAGAAAAAGAAAAAACCATCATTCGAACCAACGAAACATAAAGCAACACTGCAAATTTCCACTCAGGCAGCAAATATCCGAAAAGGACCTCATACAAGTTATGCCAAAGTGACAACATTAAAGCAATATACTAAGCTGGATGCCTTTGAAAAAGCCAAAGTGGAAGGATTAACGTGGTATCATGTTTACATTGGTGAGCAGAAGAAAGGCTGGATTTCTTCTGCTATCGTAGAGAAATATGATCCAAACGCAAAAAAGAAGGTTGAAAAAAAATCATCCAATAAAAAGCTTCTATCTGCTCCATTAGTATCACAGATGCCTGAATTGCCACGGGGCTGTGAGGTAACAGCTTTATCAATGCTTTTAGGTCATGCAGGTGTTAATGTAGATAAAATGACATTAGCTGAGGGAATAAAAAGAGATTCAACTCCATTTACCCGAAAAAATGGTCAAGTTCAATTCGGAAATCCTAATGATGGTTTTGTAGGAGATATGTATTCCTTTGATAATCCAGGACTGGGTGTATATCATGGACCCATTGCTGATTTAGGAGAAAAGTATTTGCCTGGGAGAATCGTTGATTTAACTGGAAAAAACTTTGATACAGTTCTAAACCAACTTGATAATGGAAAACCTGTATGGGTGCTAACTACCAGCTGGTTCTCCCATGTTCCGGAATCCTATTGGGAAACGTGGAATACACCAACAGGAAAGGTTAAAGTCACGTATAAAATGCACTCTGTTTTAGTCACAGGGTATGACAATCAATATATTTATTTTAACGATCCACTTGCTAATCAAAAAAATAGAAAAGTGGCTAAAGACAGTTTTATTGCAGGCTGGAATCAAATGGGTAATCAAGCCATAACCTATAAATAAAGGAAATGCTGGATGTGTTTCGATAAAGAAACACATCTTTTTTATCGTATACGGTAGCTTAGTGGACATTCTTCAGAAATGGCCAAGTAAAGTCACCAGCGAGTCTTCCTTCACCTCAGTACAAGAGTCAATCGACTTGAATACGTTCGTAACTAAATGAACGACTCTACTTTTGTTCTGGTATAGAAATTAGTAGTAGCTAAATCATACTACTTAAAAATAGGGCTGATTCCTATGTTGATTACCTTGGAATCGGCCCCTATTTAATGATTAACTGTCGAGAACAGCCTTATAAATTTCAGGTTTTATTAAATCTTTTATTTTCTCTAGAGAAATCTGAAATGATGGGGTTCCCATCGCCCCGGGAGCGATTTCGTATTCATCAAAGACTACAACTAATTGCCGATCTTCGAAGTAAAAGGATTGGTTTTCCGTAACAGATTGAAATCCTTCCTCCCCTTCAAAAAACACCTCTCCTTTGTTTCTTCTTTCCTCAATAGCTTGTTTGATAAAGTCATTTATTACGTACTTATATTTTGACTCCTCCCGGAAGATATCAGAAAATGCAAGCTTTTTTGCCTGTTCATCGTTCAAAATATTTAGCGTTTGAACCTTTTGTATCCCGTTCGCTCCACCTTTATAAATAAAGGATTCATTGAGAACCGAAATGAATTCACCTTTTTTTTTAACCACAGGCTGTATATGGAGCTGAAAAGGACGCAAAGGCTGGCCCTTTTGCTCTTGCTCCCTGGCAAATTGAATGGCTTCTTTTTTAAATTCGTCGATTTTTTTCTTAGCTTTCGCCTTCATTCCATAATTAAATTTCACTTGAAAAACGTCATCCTTCATCCCTTTTATAGAAGGAATCTTTATATCTATTTCATATTCAGGCTCTTTTTCCTTTATTTCTTCATACTGAATCTTTATCGTTTCTGATTGGTCTTGTGAAGAAGCTTTCGTTTTATGGAAATCCTTCATTTCCCCTTGAATAATTTGTGGAACACTCCATAGGTATGTAAAAAAAACCATTCCTATGATTAACCCATTAAACCTATTGGCCTTCATTCCAAACCTCCTAATTAAGACGGACTTATTAGTAGTATTTGGAATTCAGGTCTAATTTAATCATAAAAGTACGTGATTTTTTTAACCGTCTATAAAAGGAGTGAGTACTTTATTAACTAAGGCGATCCTCTTCATCTCTACGTTCCATTTTGTCTCTTGGTACGTCATCTGCAGCATCACGTAAACGATGTGCCAAACGACTTGAAGCTGTAGCTGCTATACTTCCTACTATATCATCTAAAAAAGTATGAACCTGTTGGTTTCTTTTCGTATCCAACTTCTTAATGATACCTATTTTATCCTTATCCAAATATCCATAAGTGGTCAAGGCGATACTCCCATAGCCAAAGGTTGCTCCAAGAGCCAAAGTTTCATCCACACCAAATAATCCTTCATCAGTTTCGATGATGGATTGCAAAGGCTCTGAAAGCTTTTTTTCTTCGGCTAGTTTATCAAGCTCAATGCCAACTAAAATGGCGTGCTGGATTTCTCTTTTTTCTAATACTCGATCCACACTCAAAATACAGTCATCTATCGTTAATCCTTCATTGTAAGGATGTTGCATTTTATAAACAATCTCAGCAATATCGTCTAGAAGAACGCCACGATTAGTAAGAGCAGATCTAGCCGCCTGTTCCACCTCTTGACTTGGTACTTGTTTTACATCAGACATCTTTTCTTTCCTCCTTTACCTTACTATTTTCATTATAACATTAGGACAAAAGCAATGTACGACATCAACCATTCAGTATGTTAAAATAAAGTAAATGATTATCCATAAATGGGGGGTGTAAAGTTGGGGAGAAAGGGCAGGATGTTTGATAAAAGTATTCATAGTGAATATTTAAATGAATCGATAACCCTTCGTATCTATCAACCTGAAAATTATTCTTCTTTATATAAATATCATATTTGTATCATGCAGGATGGTAATGATTATTTTCAATTAGGCCGTGCAGCAACATTTATTGACCATCTGCATGAACGAGGAGATATCGAAAATACAGTTTTAGTTGGGATTCACTATAAGGACAAATATGATCGTCATGAAAAATACCACCCTGATGGTAGGAAGAATAACGATTACATAAAGTTTTTAAGGTTTGAAGTCGTCCCAGTATTAGACGACATCCTCCCCGGTTATTACTTAGGTTCTGCCCGCACATTAATAGGAGATTCTCTGGGAGGAACCGTTTCATTTATGACTGCACTTGCTTATCCGAATACATTTGGTAATGTAGTTATGCAATCCCCATATGTGGATGAGAAGGTGATGATGACAGCAAAAGCATCTGAAAATCTTTCTTTAATTAAGATCTATCATACAATTGGAAAGCATGAAACGAATGTGCAAACCACAAAAGGCGGAATCAAAAATTTTCTAAAGCCAAATCGTCAGCTAAGTCAATTACTGCAATCCAAAACTTCTGAATACACATATAATGAATTATCTGGAGATCACACCTGGAAGGCTTGGCAAAAAGATTTACCGAATGCTTTTATTTCTATATTTGGAAAAGCATAATGATTTTTTTAGAAAAGCAAGATTACTTTTTGCTATAATAGACATAGTTTGATCGCTATAAGGACCATAATTATTAAAGGAGGTACAACATATGAAATATGGAATTGCTATTTTTCCATCAAAAGAAGTGCAAGATATCGCTAACTCGTATCGTAAGCGTTATGACCCCAATTATGCATTAATTCCTCCCCATGTGACGATTAAAGAGCGCTTTGATGCCAATGAATCACAAATCAATGATATTGTTAAAGAATTAAGAAATATAGCAAAGGAGACCAAGCCATTTCCCTTAATTATAAAAAAGGTCAGCTCTTTTCACCCTGTGACAAATACGGTTTACCTTAAAGTTCAGCCTGTTGAGGAATTGGTTGAGTTAAGTGACAAATTGTATAATGATAAGTTTCCTAACGAACGTCAATTTGCTTTTGTCCCCCACATCACAATTGGTCAGGATTTGTCTACGGATGAACATTCAGATGTTTATGGCAGTCTAAAAATGCATCAATTTGATATAGAAGACACCATTGATCGTTTCCAGCTCCTCTATCAGTTAGATAACGGCTCATGGACCGTATATGAAACCTTTAAATTTGGAGAGGGTTAATCAATGAATCAGATGGATATCCAAGTCGTACAGAATGAAGACCAATTAAAAGATGCTTATAAAGTCCGAAAAATCGTATTTATAGAAGAGCAAGGGGTTTCACCTGATTTGGAAATGGATGAACATGACTCCAGTGCTACTCATTTTGTTGGGTATAAAAACGGAATACCTGTTGCCGCCAGTCGACTTCGTTATTTAGATCAATACGGAAAATTAGAACGGATTTGTGTTTTAAAAGAAGAAAGAAACCATCATTATGGCCAACAAATGATACAAGCTATGGAAGAGGTAATTAGGGAGAATCAATACAGAAAATCCAAGTTAAATGCCCAAACACATGCAGAAGGGTTTTATCAATCATTAGGCTATAAAACCATTTCTGATGAATTCATGGATGCAGGAATCCCTCATGTGACAATGGTAAAAACCTTGAAGACTAACTAAAATGATGTGCACCCCAAAAGTTAGACGAACTAATTCTAACTTTTGGGGTGTTTTTTGTGGTCAAATATGATGAAGGATTTAAGCAAAATGTAGTTAACGCTTATTTAGCTGGAGAAGGTGGATATGCTTCCTTGGCTAAAAGATTTGGAATTCGAAGTAAAACCAATATAAGAAAATGGGTCAGTGCTTTCCGACAGTTTGGGGAACAGGGTTTGACTACTAAAAAAGCATCTACGAATTATCCTGTTCAATTTAAATTAGATGTCATAAACTATAAGGTAAGAACAGGAGATTCCCTTGAAGATGTTGCTAGAAAATTTGGCATTACTGAACCG
>NZ_FOHJ01000011.1 GCF_900111405.1 Salinibacillus kushneri
ATTTTGCCATTTTTTCAACCAATTAAGAATCAAAGGCGGTTCAGTAATGCCAAATTTTCTAGCAACATCTTCAAGGGAATCTCCTGTTCTTACCTTATAGTTTATGACATCTAATTTAAATTGAACAGGATAATTCGTAGATGCTTTTTTAGTAGTCAAACCCTGTTCCCCAAACTGTCGGAAAGCACTGACCCATTTTCTTATATTGGTTTTACTTCGAATTCCAAATCTTTTAGCCAAGGAAGCATATCCACCTTCTCCAGCTAAATAAGCGTTAACTACATTTTGCTTAAATCCTTCATCATATTTGACCACAAAAAACACCCCAAAAGTTAGAATTAGTTCGTCTAACTTTTGGGGTGCTCATCATATGAAGGCTTTTTTTCGTATAAATTCGGTCCTATGGCGTTTTAATCAATCGAGGATCAACCATTTCATATCCTTTTTCACGGAGCCCTGTAACAATTTCCTCTAGGGCAGCAGCCGTCCATTCTCTATCATGCATGAGAAGATTAGCTCCATTGGACAAGAGTTCAGTATTGACCATAATATCGGCAATCGCTTCTTTTGTCATATAGTCTTTCATAAAGTCATATCCATATGACCAATTCATTAATGTCATTCCTTCTTCTTTAACAACCTGTCTTGCATAATCCGTATTAACGCCATTAGGTGCCCTGAAAAATTTAGGTCTTTCCCCTATTACTTCTTCAACTAAATCATTCAATTTCACAATTTCATCCCGTTGATTTTGTTTGGAAACATCATCCAATTTTGTATGGTTAAACGTATGATTTCCAATTGCAAAGCCCATATCTGCTATTTCTTTTAATTTCTTTTGCTCTTCTTTTGTATCTATAAAATGTCCATTTACAAAGAAAATCGCTGGAGCATCTAGCTCTTTTAACGTTTTGGCCATTTCAACTGCATGCTCATCCGGTTAATCGTCAAACGTTAATAAGACGACTTTCTCATTAGCTTCCTCTTCTAAAGGCTTGATATTCCATGTTTCCGAAACTTCATATGTGGGTTCTGCCTTATCCAGCTCTTTATTGTTCTTTTCATTTTCCGAAGTTTCGGTTTCTGATGAAGATTCTTCCGTTTGATCTCCGTCTTCCGTTTGTGATTTATGTTTCTGCTCAAGATTATCAGCTTCAGCCTGTTCTTTCTCATCCACTACTTCCTGGTTGTCCGATTCTTTCTCATTCTCCTGGTTTTCATTCATACTACATGCTGTTACAGCCAGTAGTAGAAAGAACATCAATACAGCTCGTCTTTTCATCTTCAGTTCCCCCTATGTTGTTTGTAAAACGTTTCATTTTATTATACAAGAATTCCTAAATGGAAGGGGCATGAAATTAAATTTGTTTCTGTTTATGTTATATTTGATTTTAGAAATTTATATACATGTAGGATAGATATATAGGAGGAAACACTCATGCATAGCTCGATTAAAAAGTATTTTCCGCTTGGTGGTCGAACGATTAAAACAGGAATTTCGGTATTTATTACAGCCCTAATTTGTCAAATCTTTAACTTTCCGGCCATCTTTGCAGTCATGACAGCCATCGTTACAATTGAGCATACCGCAGCAGATTCCATTAAGAAAGCTTTTGTCCGATTTCCTGCTTCAGCAATTGGGGCATTTTTATCCGTCTCCTTTTACACAGCATTTGGTAAAACAGCCATAACCTATGCCCTTGCAGCCATGTTAACCATTGCTATTTGTCATAAGCTCAAATTAGACGAAGGAATTGTCGTGGCGACCCTTACGGCGATTGCTATGATTCCTGACTTTCATGGTAATTCATTTGGTTCATTCTTCGTACGGTTAGCAACAACATCAATCGGAATTATCGTTTCGACGGGGGTAAACTTTTTTCTTATCCCTCCTGACTACACAAATGTCATTCATAAAAATATTAATAACCTTTTTCAAAAGTCGGCCAATCTTTGCTTAAATATCAGTTATCTTTTACTTGATCATAATACCAATCAGAAGCAAAAAAACAAACTTTTATATCAGCAAATTAATCGGGATATCAACCATACTTATCGCCTGATTGCATTTCAACGTGAGGAATGGAGGTATCATAAGTATTCAAAAGATACTTTTCGTCAGGTCCACATGTGGCAAAAGCAGTTGAATTTCTTACAGCAAATTATCGATCATATTGGGAATTTGCGTTTTGTACACTTAAAAGAGAATTCCTTTCGTAGTGAAGAAAAAAAACTATTACATAATATTTTTGTTTCTGTTGCAGAAATCCTGAAAAATCCCAGCCACACCATTTCAAAAGAGCACTATGACTGGATTGAAAATTTGAATAATGAATTTTGGCATTGGAAAGAGGAACATATTCAAACTATAGAATCTCCTGAACACCTGCCACCCCAGACTATTGTTCTGTATGAGCTGTTATTTTTACACCAAGTATTAGAAAACCTTCAACAGATGACACATAATCAGTCAAAAATTGAAGATGATAAGTAATAAATAACAGCAGAGGAGTTAATCAGCTATGGGTAAAGTATCCAAAGTGTTTTATATCAGTTTAGTCATCTCTTTACTCTTTATTATCTGGGGTATAATGCCTGATGATATTGTTGGAGATTGGACCTTAGAAAATGTTACGGCAAATGTACAAGGCTTCCTGGTTGATAAGTTTGGTTGGTTTTATTTACTATCAGCTACAGCCTTTTTAATTTTTGCGATTTTTCTTGTAGCATCCAAATATGGAAATATCGTTTTAGGAAAAGATACAGATAAACCCGAGTATTCATATCTCACCTGGTTTGCCATGTTATTTAGTGCTGGTATGGGAATTGGACTGGTTTTCTGGGGTGCAGCAGAGCCTATCTCCCACTTTCATAACCCTCCTGAAATGGGTTTAGAGGAAGAAGACACAGCCAAACTGGCCTTACGATACAGCTTCTTCCACTGGGGATTACATCCATGGGCAATTTATTCGATTCTCGCCTTAGCGCTTGCTTATTTCCAATTTAGGAAAGAGTCCCCAGGCTTAATTAGCAGTATTTTAGAACCCTTATTTGGAGATAGAATGAAAGGTGGCTGGGGAACGGCTGTTAACTTCATTGCAGTATTTGCCACTATTTTTGGTGTAGCTACCTCCCTTGGTTTAGGTGCACAACAGATTAATGGTGGAATAGGTTTCTTATTTCATGATGTTGAAACCAGTATGGGATTACAATTAATCATCATAGCTATTGTTACCGTATTATTTTTATTTTCCGCTATGACAGGTTTAAACAAAGGGATTAGAATTTTGAGTAATACAAACATTTTGCTTGCAATATTACTCATGGTATTTCTTTTATTTGCAGCCCCGACAAATTTTATCATGGATCTATTTACAACTACTTTAGGAAGTTATGTTCAAAATCTTCCTTCTATGAGCTTTCGAATGACACCTTTTGATGAAAATAGTACCTGGGTTCAGGACTGGACAATTTTCTACTGGGCATGGTGGATTGCATGGGCACCTTTCGTAGGGACCTTTATTGCCCGTGTTTCCCGCGGGAGAACTGTTCGTGAATTTATCTTAGGTGTATTGTTAGTACCAACTATTTTTGGAGCTTTATGGTTTACGGTATTTGGAGGAGCCGGTATTTCTTTAGAATATTACCAAGGGTTAAATATCATTGATATTATCAATGAGCAAGGTAATGAAATCGCCTTGTTTACCGTATTACAGGAGTTTCCAATAAGCGTTATTACATCTACTTTAGCCATTTTGCTAATCAGTTGCTTTTTTATTACATCAGCTGACTCTGCTACCTTTGTTTTAGGGATGCAAACAACAAATGGGGAACTAAACCCCGGGAAACAGGTGAAATTTGTCTGGGGGATTATTCAATCTGCAACAGCTGCAGTTCTGTTATGGCAAGGTGGTTTAGGAGCATTACAAACCGCCTCCATTATAGCTGCTTTTCCTTTTACCTTTATTTTACTCTTAGTTATATTCTCACTCTTAAAAGAGTTTGACGAAGAAGCTAAACATTATCCTCTTCAACGAAGAAAAAGGCATGCACAAAAACAAGAATAAAGTAGGAAATAAACAGCCCCCTTGCTCCACAAAAGGACAAGGGGGAATTTTATGTCAGGACATGCCAAAGCTTATAGCCTCCGTAAATCACAAGAAATGCAAGTCCAATATAAAGAAGTCGGACTTTCCCACTCGATATAAAATATCTTCCCCCATAAAATGCTAAGCCTAAAAACCAAATAAAAAACAAAACATTGACTAAAGGGTGATCTTTTGCTGATAAATAAGTTGTAAGAAGATAAACACTCCATAATATGAAAAGCAGTTGTAAAAAGGTCCATTTATACATTTTAACCATTCCTCACTAATTCAACGTCTGTATGGTTTATATGTATGAAACACAAGCAAAAATTATGGGAAAAACGTGTATTCCTTTCTTTTTCTTATATTACAGAGTGTTCAGCAGTGTTTACATAAAAAAAGCTGCTCCAAATGGAACAGCTTTTTCTTAAGGCTCTGTTAAACATAGATGTTGATTTCCGCTCCAGTGCCCACGTTTTCCTCGGAGGTCCGGGAGTTTCGGGATATGCCTATAGTGGCTCCCGTTATCCCCCTCTTCCCGCAGGGGTCTAGCGCACTTAAGCTTCAACTATCTTTGTATAAAATCAACAGTAGGCTTTAACATTGCCTTTCTTAAAATAATTTTTATTTTGGTACATGGACTGGCATGCCTAGTGCGACTTCTGCAGATTCCATCGTCATTTCGCCTAATGTTGGATGAGCATGGATCGTTAGCGAAATGTCTTCAGCAGTCATTCCTGCTTCAATGGCAAGACCTAATTCAGCAATAACATCACTAGCATTCGCACCGGCAACTTGTGCACCAATAACAAGTCCGTCATCTTTACGTGTTACAAGTTGTACGAAACCGTCTGTGTCATTAAGAGAAAGCGCACGTCCGTTTGCTGCATATGGGAATTTCGCAACTTTAACGTCATAACCATCTTCTTTTGCAGCATCTTCAGTGTATCCCACGCTTGCGAGTTCAGGATCTGTAAAGGCAACAGCTGGAATACCTAAATAATCGATTTCAGATGATTCGCCACTGATTGCTTCAGCTGCAATTTTACCCTCATAAGATGCTTTATGTGCAAGTGGCGGTCCTTCAACAATATCACCAATTGCATAGATGTTAGAAACATTCGTACGGCATTGCTTATCAATCTTAATAAGACCTTTGTCTGTTAATTCTATACCTGCTTGTTCAAGACCTAATTCATCAGTGTTTGGACGACGGCCAACTGTAACTAATACATAATCTGCATCAACAGTTTCTTCTTTACCGTCTACTTCGTACTTCACGGTAACGCCATCTTTCTTTTCTTCAACACCTTGTGCCATTGCATTTGTGATAACATTAACACCTTTTTTCTTAAGACGGCGCTTCACAATAGAAGTCATGGACTTATCAAAACCGCCAAGAATATCATCAGTACCTTCAAGAACGGTTACTTCTGTACCAAAGTTAGCATATGCAGTTCCTAATTCAGAACCAATGTACCCACCACCGATGACAACTAACTTCTCAGGGATTTCAGATAGGTTTAATGCACCGGTAGAGTCTAATACACGATCTGAATATGGGAATGGTTTAAGCTCAATCGGACGAGAACCAGTAGCAATAATGCAATTGTTAAACTTATAAGTTTGGGAATTTTTCTCATCCATAATTTTAGCCGTGTTCCCATCGACGAAATAAACTTCACCTTTTACGATGTCTACTTTATTTGCTTTAAGCAAACCTTCAACACCGGTTGTAAGCTTGTTAACGACACCGGATTTCCATTTTTGAACTTGTGAAAAGTCCACAGATACATTCTCGGCTGTAATTCCCATGTCATCAGAATGATTGGCATTTTCGTAACGATGTGATGCAGAAATCAAGGCTTTAGATGGAATACAACCAACGTTTAAACAAACGCCACCAAGATCTCCTTTGTCAGCAATCGTAACCTTTTGCCCCATTTGAGCAGCGCGGATCGCTGCAACGTATCCGCCTGGACCTGCTCCTACAACAAGAGTGTCTACTTCAACTGGAAAATCTCCTACTACCATAATATTACGCCTCCATCATGATTAATTGTGGATCATTCAACAAGCGTTTAACATGGTTCAACGCTTCTTGAGCAGTTGCACCGTCAATGATACGGTGGTCAAAGCTTAATGATAAAGCAAGCACTGGAGCAACAACTACTTCTCCATCACGTACAACTGGTTTTTCAGCGATTCGACCAATACCTAAGATAGCAACTTCTGGTTGGTTAATAACGGGAGTGAACCATTGACCGCCAGCAGAACCAATGTTTGTAATTGTGCATGATGCACCTTTCATTTCATCTGGTGCAAGCTTACCATCACGAGCTTTGCCAGCTAATTCATTAATTTCACCTGAGATTTCAAAGATAGATTTGCGGTCAGCATCTTTTACGACAGGAACAAGTAGCCCTTTGTCTGTGTCTGCCGCAATACCAATGTTGTAGTAATGCTTATGGATAATTTCGTCTGTTTCATTATCGACGGATGTGTTCAATGTTGGATATTTCTTAAGTGTTGAAACAAGTGCCCTTACTACATATGGAAGATAAGTAAGCTTGATATCTTGATCTAATGCTGCCTGCTTAAACTTCTTACGGTGTGCTACAAGCTCCGTTACATCCACATCATCCATAAGTGTAACATGCGGTGCAGTCTGTTTTGATTTTACCATAGCTTTGGCAATAGAACGACGGATTCCGCTCATTTTTTCGCGAGTTTCTGGATATTGACCTTCCGTTGTAACAGGCTGTGTACCTACTGCTGCTGATTCAGCTTCCTCAGCATCTTGTGCTGTATCAGCCTGGTCACCGCTTAGGTAACGATCAATATCTTCTTTTAGAACTCGATTGTTTTTACCAGAGCCCGTAACCTCTTGAATAGTAACACCTTTGTCACGAGCATATTTACGTACAGATGGCATTGCAATTACACGTCCGCCTGTTGTAGCTTCTCCCTCTTCTTTTTGGGCTGGTTCTTCTTTTGCTTCCTCTTGTGGTTGTTCTTCATCATTTGGTTCATCGGCACCTGTATCTGGTTCTTCGTCATAGCCTTCTGCATCAAAGACAATTAGAGTTTCACCTACAGTTGCAACTTCGCCTTCGTTTACTTTTATATCTGTTACGGTACCATCAACTGGAGATGGAATTTCCACTACTGATTTATCATTTTGTACCTCACATAGTACATCATCTTCTTTTACTTCATCTCCAGGTTTATAAAACCATTTAACAATTTCACCTTCGTGTATACCTTCACCAATATCTGGTAGTTTAAAATTAAAGGCCACTAGATTTCCCTCCTATATAATCTATTAAAAGTTAATCGCTTGTTTAGCCTTTTCAATAATATCCTGATGATCTGGTAACCATACCTCTTCTGCAGCTGTAAAAGGATAAACGGTATCTGGAGCCGTTACTCTTAATACAGGAGCTTCTAAGTGTAAGATTGCACGCTCTTGAATTTCTGACATCACTTGTCCACCAATTCCCGCTTGGCGTTGAGCCTCTTGAATCATTACGACACGATTGGTTTTCTTAACAGATTCAATGATGGTATCGTAATCTACCGGGCTTACTGTACGAAGGTCAATAACCTCAGCATTAATACCTTCCTTTTCAAGTTCGTCTGCAGCCTTTAATGCAGAGTGTACCATGGCACCATATGCAATCAATGTAATATCTGAACCTTCACGTTTTATATCTGCTTTATCTAAGTCTACTGTATATTCCTCCTCAGGAACCTCACCACGGAAAGAACGATAAAGCTTCATATGTTCTAAGTAAACAACAGGATCGTTGTTACGAATAGAAGAAATTAATAATCCTTTTGCATCGTATGGCGTAGAAGGAATAACGACTCTTACACCCGGTTGTTGTGCAATTAAACCTTCTAAACTGTCTGCGTGTAATTCAGGAGTGTGTACACCGCCACCAAATGGAGAACGGATTGTTATGGGTATATTTTTGGTACCTCCACTGCGGTAACGCATACGAGCTGCCTGACCATTAATCGCATCCATTGCTTCATAAACGAAGCCAAAGAATTGAATCTCAGGCACAGGACGAAAACCTTGAGTAGATAAACCAACAGATAACCCAATAATACCTGACTCTGCAAGTGGCGTATCAAATACACGATCTTCGCCATATTCTTTTTGTAAACCTTCAGTCGCACGGAACACACCGCCGTTTTGACCGACGTCTTCACCGAAAACTAATACATTTTCGTCATTTTTTAATTCCGTACGCATAGCATCAGTAATCGCTTGAATCATCGTCATTTGTGCCATTGATTACTTCGACTCCTTCTCTTTATATTCTTCCATTTGCTCTTTTAAGTTAGCCGGAAGTTCTTCATGCATGATGGAAATAAGGTCTGTAACTTTTTGTTTTTCTACTCCATCAGCTTCTTTAATAGCGGCTTTAATCTCCTCTTTAGCCGTTTCAATCGTTTTATTCTCTTCTTCTTCGGACCAAAGTCCCTTAGCTTCTAAGTACTTACGGAAGCGGATTAAAGGATCTTTCTTCTCCCATTCATCATCTAATTCTTCCGTACGATAACGTGTTGGGTCGTCCCCTGCCATAGTATGTGGACCGTAACGATAAGTTACTGTTTCAATTAGGGATGGACCTTCACCATTAATAGCACGTTCTCTTGCATCACGAACAGCTTTATAAACAGCTAATACATCCATGCCGTCTACACGTACACCTGGAATTCCAGCTGCAACTGATTTTTGAGCTACTGTGTTTGCAGCGGATTGCTTCTCTACTGGAACTGAAATCGCAAATTGGTTGTTTTGTACGACAAACACATTATTTGCTTTATAAGCTCCTGCAAAGTTTATTCCTTCATAGAAGTCACCCTGGGAAGCTCCGCCATCACCTGTATATGTAATTGCAATGGCTTTTTCTCCACGCTTTTTCAAGCCTAATCCTACACCGGCAGCCTGGATGTATTGAGCACCAATAATAATTTGCGGGCTCATGGCGTTTACACCCTCTGGCATTTGATTTCCTTTGAAATGGCCACGTGAGAATAAAAAGGCTTTCGAAAGCGGTAGACCCTGCCAAATTAATTGTGGTACATCACGATAAGCTGGTAACAGGTAATCTTCTTTTTCAATTGCAAATTGGCTCCCAAGTTGTGAAGCTTCTTGTCCAGCTGTTGGCGCATAGAAACCTAGTCGTCCTTGACGGTTTAAAGCAATGGAACGCTGATCAAGCACTCGTGTATATACCATACGGCGCATTAGTTCTTTCAAATCATCATCTGATAAATCAGGCATTTCCTCTTTATTTACAATTTCGCCTTCTTCATTCAAAATCTGAATGATTTCAAATTGATTTTCGATGTCTTCAATTGAATTTTTCAACAACTGCAGTCACCTATCCTTTCCTTAGAAAAATCATCTCCATTAGTAGGTTTCCCAAAAACTGATGAGAAGTACTCAGGATTTTTGTATTTTCCGTTCTCAATCATTTGAGAATTAATCAGTCATTAACTGTTACATAATGAAAGGTGTTTTTCATTAGTACAATTTGAGTTTAGCTCAAACGATCGTATACGTCAAATATTTAATTTATTCTCCTATGCACAATCCAAATAGCACCTTTGAAGTGTTTTATAACAACTGGTTATTTCACTTGTACTGTACTAACATCAGGCTGAACTGTATTAGTTTCGAGATCAATCTGTTATATTTTAAAACGATAGAGCAAACTTTCACCTATTTATTGTTGTTTTAATTTCTCTCAAATTTTTAAGAAAGATATTTTGTATGTCCTCCCCCTTAGATTAATCCCCGTATACAACAAAACACCTAATCCCATCAAAAGGATTAGGTGTTTTGTTAGTTTTTATCCTGATTTGAGCCTTCCTGATTTTTCTCTGTGTTTTCTTTTTCTTCATTATCCTGGTTCTGATTTTTCTCTTCAGAATTCTCATCTGTCTTTTGTTCTTGATTACCCTCATCTTCAAAAACAATATTTAAATCCGTTGCTTTGTAAAACGTAACTTTTAAATCATTATATTTTTCAGTGGCTTTATTAAATTCTTCCCTAGCTACCGTGTATTTTTCGTAGCTCTTATTAATTTTTTCCACTTGTGCTTCCAGGTCCTCCATCTTTAAATCTTCTTCTTTTAACATGTTATATAACTGTTCATCAAGTTGAAGGGCTTCCTGGTAGGTCTTATGTAATTCTTCGTGGGCACTGTAACGGTTGTTCATAGCTTCTTTCATTTCGTTTGCCTTAGAAGTTAATTCTTCCGTTTCCAAGTCTTCAATCACATCTTCCATCTTATCAAATTCTTTTTTTGCCTCATCAATACTTTCCTTTTCAGACTGAATAATCTCTTTTCGCTGTTGCAAAATCGAAATAGCTTCATCTGAAAGCTCTTTTATTTTTTCCATTTTACTTTCCGGCAATTCCAAAATTTGTTCATATAGAGCTTTTTCTTCATTTTGTAATGAAACCAATTGTTCTTGCTGTTCCCCGAAGTTATCTTCCAACTCGACTGCTTTTTCTAAATGATTGTACATTTGTTCAGAAGCAGAAGGATTTTGTTGACACGAGGCCATTAAGAACATTACGAAAACCATTGCTAAAATTCCTTTTCCTTTTCGCAACTTTCCCTTCCTCCTTATGGCTACTTCATTATAAGTATACCATACTTATTTTTTCTATAATATGATTTTTAGAATGAAAATAGGTATTCTATTCTTAAACATTTTCAGATTATAATGTGATAATATACAATATAGATACAATGAAATATAGAGGAGTGTCAACAATGATTACAATGGATGATATAGTTCGTGAAGGCCATCCAATGCTTAGAACCGTAACAAAAGAGGTCCCTATTCCTCCAACGAAAGAAGATCAGGAGACACTAAAAGAAATGCTTCAATTTATCAAGAATAGTCAGGATGAAGAACTGGCTCAAAAATATAATTTACGTCCTGGTGTTGGACTAGCAGCACCACAGCTTGGATTAGACAAAAGAATGCTTGCTATTCACGTGGAAGACTTAAAAGGAAGATTATACAGCTACGGATTATTCAATCCTAGAATCGTAAGTCATTCTGTTGAAGGAGGCTACCTTTCAGGAGGCGAAGGATGTTTAAGCGTTGATCGGGAAGTACCAGGTATTGTTCCGCGTCACGCACGTGTGACCGTAAAAGCATTTGACCTGGAGGGAAATGAAGTAAAATTAAGATTAAAGGGTTATCCAGCTATTGTTATTCAGCACGAAATTGATCATTTAAACGGTGTAATGTTCTATGATCACATTAACAAAGAAAATCCATTTTATGTTCCTGAGAATGCTAAGGCTGTAGATCAGGAATAGTGGAAGAGCAAGAAAAGCGAAGGCGAACAAGTCGTCTTCGCTTTTCTAATTCTTACTCATGTTTCTTAGTATTATTGGTTAGGATAAAGGTGTAAGGAATGTGAGATAAAAATAAAATTTTTAAACTTTAATGTTTATCTATTTCATTCTTAAGCAAACCATATTATACTAAAAGTACTTGGGAAAGGGTCGGCAAAAAATAGATAGCGTTTTTTCTTAGCTTTTCAAAACTTACGAAAGGAGCTTCGATATGAGACTGAAACGTTTAAGAGAAAAGCTAAAAAGACGTTGGAAGGATCTTTTGGGTCGAAAAAAATATGCATAGTATTCCTCCGTACCAAATTACCTTAAATAGTATTGAATACACGTATGTCCAAAACAACGATTGAATGGAACAAGGATATGAATTTTTATCTAGTAAGGAGAGATCGACATGATTTACAAAGTACTTTATCAAGAAAACCCGGAGGAAGTTCCTGTAAGAGAACGGACCCAAGCCATGTATGTGGAAGCAGAAAGTGAACGTAAAATTCGTAAAAAGTTATCCTATCGCAATGTGCATATCGAGCATATTATTCTACTGTCCGAAAACCATTTAGAATATGAAAAACGCTCAAAAGATTTTGAAGTGGAGAACCTCTAAATGAAATTCGTCAAAAATGATCAAGCAGCGGTATTTGCACTAGGTGGTCTCGGTGAAATCGGTAAAAACACGTATGGCATTCAGTTCCAGGATGAAATCATTCTTGTTGATGCAGGAATTAAATTCCCTGAAGATGAGCTCTTAGGAATTGACTATGTCATCCCAGATTATACTTACCTAGTACAAAACCAGGATAAAATCAAGGGATTGTTCCTCACCCACGGGCATGAGGACCACATTGGTGGAATTCCTTATTTGTTGCGTGAAATAAATATCCCTATTTATGGGGGTAAACTTGCGATCGGTTTAGTAAAAAGTAAATTAGAAGAACATGGATTATTACGGAATGCAAAACTTCATACCATTCATGAGGACGATGTGATTAAATTCCGTAAAACATCTGTATCCTTTTTCCGAACAACACACAGTATTCCTGATTCTTATGGCGTTGTTGTCAAAACCCCTCCAGGAAACATTGTACACACAGGAGATTTTAAGTTTGATTTTACCCCTGTTGGGGAACCTGCTAATTTAACAAAAATGGCAGAAATCGGAAAAGATGGAGTTCTGTGTTTACTATCAGATAGTACAAATAGTGAAGTTCCTGGTTTTACACTATCTGAGCGCGTTGTTGGACAGAGCATTCGTGAAATTTTCAGTAATGTGGAAGGAAGAATTATTTTCGCAACCTTTGCTTCCAATATCCACCGCTTACAACAAGCTGTAGAAGCAGCAATCGAAAATAATCGAAAAATTGCGGTATTTGGACGTAGTATGGAAAAAAATATTGAAGTAGGTAAAAATTTAGGGTACATTAACGCACCGGATGATACCTTTATTGAGGCATCCCAAATTAACCGTCTCCCAAGTAATGAAGTGGCAATACTATGTACAGGATCACAAGGGGAACCTATGGCAGCCCTTTCCCGCATTGCCAATGGTTCTCACAGACAAATCCAAATTCAGCCTGGTGATACAGTTGTATTTTCCTCATCACCAATCCCAGGTAATACAATCAGCGTAAGTCGTATGATTAACATGTTATACCGTGCCGGAGCAGATGTTATTCATGGCTCATTAAACAACATTCATACCTCGGGACACGGATCCCAGGAAGAACAAAAGTTAATGCTTCGTTTATTAAAGCCAAAATACTTCATGCCAATACACGGTGAATACCGTATGTTAGTTGAGCATATGAAGCTTGCGAGTGATTGTGGAGTTGATCCAAAAGATTCCTTTATTTTAGATAATGGTGATGTACTTGCACTAGGAAAAGACAATGCATCATTTGCCGGTAAAATTCCTTCTGGTTCGATTTATGTCGATGGTAGTGGAATTGGAGACATTGGAAACATTGTCCTTCGAGATCGCAGAATCCTATCAGAAGAAGGACTAGTAATTATTGTGGTAAGCATTAATATGAAGGAATTTAAGATTGCTTCAGGTCCAGATATTATCTCTCGGGGATTTGTATATATGAGAGAGTCTGAAGATTTGATTAAAGAAGCACAAAAGCTCGTTTCCAAACACTTGGATAAAGTAATGGAACGACGTACTAGCCAATGGTCAGAAATCAAAAATGAAATTACAGATACCATTGCACCCTTCCTTTATGAAAAAACAAAAAGGAAGCCAATGATTCTGCCTATTATCATGGAAGTATAATTGGCAGGATTATAGTAAAGCTGTCTCATATTGGGACAGCTTTAGCTTGTAGAGAAACCCCTGGTTTCCTACAAGCTTTTTTCATTATTCCTTTCGTTTAATGCTAAGCCGCCGCAGTTGAAAATGTATCATCATCAAATTAAACACAAGAATAAGACTCTCCTGCACTAGCTTATCCGAGCGAAGTGCAGGAGAGTCTTATTCTTGTTCTGACAGGCGGTTGTCAGTAATGCCTGCTCTCGCACTTTTTGTTTCCCACCCATACACAATACCGCAGTCCTTGCAGTTCTTTTGAAACATCTTTACTAGTCATCATCCACTACTAGATTTTTCTCAAAACGGGAGATGTCTCGATCTGCACCTATGACAATTAAAATATCGTTTTTCCGGATTTCTTCAGTTGCCAGTGGAGACACTAAAACCTCTTTATCTCTTTTGATGGCTACAATATTACAGCCATATTCAGCCCGAATATCCAAATCAACAAGCGTTTTCCCGCTCATTTTATCGCCCGCTTTTACTTCAACAACACTATGTTCATCCGAAAGTTCCAGGTAGTCTAATACATTGCTTGATATAATGTTATGGGCTATTCGTCTTCCCATATCACGTTCTGGATGGACGACATAATCAGCCCCTATTTTGTTTAACACTTTTTCATGATAATCATTTTGAGCTTTTACGGTTATCCTTTTTATGCCCAGTTCTTTTAACATTAATGTAGTTAAAATACTCGATTGAATATTGTCACCAATAGCCACAATAACATGGTCAATATTATGAATACCAATTTCTTTTAAGACTTTTTCATCCGTTGTATCTGCAATCACTGAATGAGTTGCAATATCTTTGTAGTCATTGACCCGATCAGGATCAACATCTATTGCCATTACATCCATTCCTTCTTTACTTAATTCAACACAAATACTACCACCAAAGCGTCCAAGTCCAATGACTGCATATTCCTTCTTTTTCATCTTAAACTCTCCCTACTGCACTGAATTTGTACATGGCTTAAGTCTATCATAAGATTATAGAAATAAGGAAGACTACAAAGTGGTGAAACTTGAATATGATTTATACTTCCTTTAAAATAAGTAATTTGTAGTATAATGCTTCAAATAACAGATTCAACAGGAGGTACTCCATGTTCATTTCATACCCAATCCTGGCAGCATTACTTGCCCCTCTTCTCGCACAAGTAATAAAAATCCCTTTATATTACGTAAAGAATCGAAAGTGGAAGCTGGAGCTCCTATTTAGTACCGGCGGAATGCCAAGTTCACATACAGCAACCGTGGTGTCACTCACGACTGCAATGGCCTTAATGGAAGGGATTCAGTCTAATTCATTTGCTATTAGTCTTATTCTAACCATTATTGTGATGCATGATGCTACAGGAGTAAGACGACAGGCGGGACGACATGCTGTTGTTTTAAATCAAATGGCACAAGATTTCCATAGGCTCGTTAACACACTTAAACACCATAAAATGAACAATTATGAAAAGAGAGAACAACTGAAAGAACTTCTAGGTCATAAACCTTTAGAAGTTTTTTTTGGAGCCTTATTTGGAATTATCGTTGCCATAGTTCTATATAATTTTTACCCGTTTCACAGACTATAAGAAAAGCCCTTATCTCCCGCTTGAGATAAGAGCTTTTCTTTGTATTAGGCGCCTAACATTTGAAATTGTGCTTTAACAAGATGGTAATATTCCCCTTTCCCACTCATTAACTCATCATGATTTCCTTGTTCCAAAATATGACCATTTTCTAATACAATGATGTGATCTGCTTCACGAATCGTCGATAGTCTGTGAGCAATCAATATGGATGTACGTCCCTGCAGTAATCTCTTTAATGCCTTTTGTATTTTTTGTTCTGTTTCCGTATCAATGCTTGCCGTTGCTTCATCTAGGATAATAATTTTAGGATTGGCAAGTAAAGCCCGGGCAAATGAAAGGAGCTGTCGTTCACCTACAGACAGAATATTACCTCTTTCCTCTACTTCTGTCTCATATCCATCAGCCAGACGCCGGATGAAATCATCAGCTCCTACGACTTTTGCAGCCTCCATGACTTCTTCATCAGTAGCATTTGGACGTCCAAATCGAATATTATCCATAATCGTTCCGGAAAAAATAAAAGTATCCTGTAGAACGACACTTATATTTTGGCGCAAGCTATCAAGAGTTACATCACGTAAGTCTATCCCATCTATTTTCACAGCCCCTTCTGTCGGATCATAAAAACGACTAATAAGGTTAGCAATGGTTGACTTTCCGGATCCTGTATGACCAACTAAGGCTACAGTTTGCCCCTGCTTCATTTCCAATGAAATTTCATGAAGAGCTACACGATCATCGTCATAAGAAAATTTCACATGATCAAATTCAATATTTCCTTTCATATCTTCAAACGAAATCGCATTTGATTTTTCTTTGACATTTGGTCTTTCATCCAGAAATTCAAAGATACGTTCCGATGAAGACATGGCCATTAATAATTGATTGTAGCTCTGGCCTAAACGGGAAATCGGATCCCAAAACATCCCTAAATAAAAGGCAAAGGAAACAAATATACCGGTTGTGACATAAGGATTATTTAAAATTAAATAAGCTCCATACGAGATTAAAATAGCCGTTCCAATCGCATTACACATTTCCACCAGAGGTCTAAACATCGCACTTTTTTTCGTTGCGATTCTCCACTTCTCATAGTTATCTGTGTTTACGCCATTAAAGAACTCTGTATTTTCCTTCTCCTGAGAAAAAGACTGGGTAATGCGAATTCCCTGAATACTTTCATTTAAATGAGAATTTAATCGGGATTGTTGAATCCGCACCTGCTGCCAGGACCTTCGAATGTTTTTCCTGAGCTTTGTAGAGATAAAAAACATAATCGGCAGGATGATCATAACGGCAAGCGCAAGTTTCGGACTCAACATAAACATTATGATAACAATACCAAGTAATGTGATAACATCTGTTAAAAGGTTTATAATTCCATTGGTGAAAAGCTCCTGTAAAGAGTTTACATCATTTAAAATACGTACAAGAATGGATCCTGCTGATCTTGAATCAAAAAACCGGTGCGAAAGCCGTTGAACATGTGCAAATAATCCATCTCTTAAGTCATAAATTACATTTTGCCCGAGTTGATTAACCCAGCGTATACGAAGTGTATTAGCAACGTAGTTAAATACATACAAAAAACCGATTAAAATAACAAATTGTATTAATAAGTTTACATCCTGATTTGCCAATGCCTTATCAATGGTATATCGACCAATGATAATCGGGACAATTAAACGAACAGCCGTTGAAATCAGCATGGCAATTATAGCAGCCGGCAATAACGTTTTCGCATAAGGCTTCATATATTTAAATAAGCGAACCGTTTGTTTCCAATTAAACGGTTTATCTACAGCCGTATCAATCGTGTAGTAAAAACGTTTTAAATGTTTACTTTCTGATGCCGTGCTTTTTTGACTCATCTTTCTCCCTCCTATCCTGGATGTTTTTCCAATACTGTATCCTGATCCTGATATTGAATGTCATATATTCGTTGATAAGTACCTCCGTTTTTAAGGAGATTTTCGTGTACACCTCGTTCCACGACTTTTCCATCTTCTAAAACAAGTATTTCATCAGCATGCTTAAGTGCAGAAATGCGATGAGCAATGATAAATGTTGTCCTGCCCTTCATTACCTCTCGAAGTGCTTTTTGAATTTTAAATTCGGTCTCCATATCAACTGCTGAAGTTGCATCATCCAAAACTAAAATCCGGGGATTAATTAAAATAGCCCGGGCAATGGCGATTCGTTGTTTTTGCCCACCAGATAAACCCATTCCACGTTCTCCAAGTAAGGTTTCATATCCATTTGGCATATCTATAATAAAATCATGAGCCTGAGCACGCTTGGCGGCATCCATAACCTCATCCATTGTCGCATCAGGATTTCCATAACGAATATTTTCCAAAATGGTCGTTGAAAATAAAAAAGCCTCCTGCAAAACAAATCCAATATTTCGTCGGAGTGTTTTTAAACCGTATTGTTGTACGGGATGTCCGTCAATAAGAACGCTACCTTGTTCTGGTTCATAAAAACGGGTAATGAGTTGTGTGATACTGGTTTTCCCAGCTCCAGTTGCTCCTATTAAACCGATAACCTTTCCTGGAGGAGCATCAAAGGAAATACTTTTTAACGCAGCATCATCCTCCTCAACATAAGTAAGTGTGACATCTTCAAAGGTTACATGTCCTTTGATTTGAGTCTGTTTTTTAGCATTTGTTATTTCCTGAATATCCTCCCTTTGTTCTAATATCTCCAGTAAACGTTCCCCAGAGGCCTTTGCTTGTGAAAACTGGTTAATAACAAATCCAAAGTCTGTTAATGGCCAGACAATATACCAGACTAAACTAAAAAAGGCCACTAATTCTCCTGGCTGAAGGTCACCTTGGATAACTAAATGACCTCCATATCCAAGTAAGACCACAACACTAATATTCCCTAAAAGTTCCATTAAAGGGAAAAATTTTGCCCAAATGCTTGCTGTGTGTAAATAATGATCCCGATAATTTTGATTGGAATTTGCGAATCGACCAATTTCAAAATCTTCTCTAGACAATGATTTTACTGTATGAATACCACTTACATTTTCCTGCACTCTTGTATTTAATCGCCCTAGAGATTTACGAACACCACGAAAAGCTGGATGTACCTGTTTATCAAAACGAGCTGTGACCACTACTAGAAAAGGCATGGAAGCCATCGTTACCAAAGCAAGTGGAACAGAATAATAAAACATAACCCCTAAACTGATAAGAATGATTAAAGTGATTCGAACTACAGATGAAAATCCAAATGACAAAAAGGCTCGAAAGCTTTCTACATCTGAAGTCAAACGTGACATTAAATCCCCTGTCTTTGCATTATCGTAGTATTTAAAGGATAATTTCTGAAGCTTTTTATACAAAGCATTGCGTAAATCATAAACAGATTTAATTCCAAATAATTCACCTAAATACTGATGAAAATATGTAGCCAGCCCTTTTACAGCCATAATCACTATAAAACCGAAAGCTAGAAAAGGTATTAATGGGTATCTCTCTCCTAATACCACTTCATCAATGGTAATTTGAAGGACGATTGGATAAACCACTGTAATTCCTGTAACGAATAACAGAGCAAGTAAAGAAATAAATAGTAAACGCTTGTAAGGCCAAAAAAATGATTTTAGTTTTTTAAAAGTATCCAACGTTGTCCCTCCCTTTCTTCTTTTTTAAAAATCGCGTATATATAAATATATCGAGTTCCGAAATAAATATCTACCCCTTTTCCAAAATTTTTTAAATTTTTATAATCGGTCTACTTTTAAAAAGGAGGCTCTGTTAAAGCTTATTGTTGATTTTCCACCAAGCTGATTGAAGCGGAAGTGCTCCAATCTCCTGTGGAAAGGGTATGCCGAGGAGGGCTCCGGACGCGGAAAGCGAGCACACTGGAGATGAAAGAAACACCTATGGTTAACAGAGACAAAAAGGCCTTTCAGCGTACGACATTTTAATAGGTAAAAAAGGGGTTGTATACGTCTTTTCCTTTCTAAATATTCCCTTGCGCTTTTAGAAAAAGAAAGAGAGAGCCCCTCTATAAGAAAGGCTCCCTGAGAAAAACCATTATTGGAGGTTATTTTGACCAGTCTGCTCTATCATTGGTGATTTCGCAAATGAATTTAAAATTTGCTGCATATCCTGCTGTGCTAATTGGGGAACTTGATAATAGCCGTTTTTATTCTGATAAAGAAACAGCTCATAAGCCATTTCAATAAAGTTAGGAATGCTATCAGCTAATACTCGACGTACAACCGGGTTTGTACTTTCCAGTGATGCCGTTGTCAGAGCCGTAGCATTAGCTTTGGCAAGTCCGATCATAAAGCTTGAAATACATTTGTCATCAAGCTCATTAACAGATTGTTTAGGTTTAGATGGTTGTGATGGTGTAAGTCCATAGGTGACATCATTACTTTGATTCATTTTATAGCTTGAAGTGGGCATGGATGGATCATTCCCTGTGGAAAAAGCCTCGACCATAATGTTATATTGGGAATTCATAAATTGTGACTGATTTTGGCAGATGTTCATGAGTTCCTGATCCTGTATATGCTCTTGATAAAGCATATACTGCTCCATTTGCCCCATTAATCCAGATAGTACTTCATGAAGATCAAGCACTTCATGACCACCATGGTTAAAGGTGATATTCCCACCTGGCATTTGCGGATTCATGGATGGCTGATTCATTTGCTGGTTGGCCAATCTAAATCACTCCTTTATAAGGATACAACTTTAGTATGGATTCAGATGACCCAGCCAAACCATTGAAAATAGTACCGGTTTTGGTTAGGATTTAAAAAAGCCGATTCTTATTGGAACCGGCTGTCTACTTATCTTTTTGTTAAAACACGTTGGATTCGTTTTGTAAGCATTCCAAGTCCGTTTCCACCGACTTGAGAATGCCTCAGCTTTCCATCTTTATCAAAAAGAAAATAGGCAGGTACCTCTTTCACCCCAAACGCATTGGATAACGTTAAATCATTATCAATTAAAATCGGTTCAGTTATATGGTGCTCTCTTGCCTTCTCCTTGACCAGATTCACATCCATATCCTGCTGGGAACGCGGCATATGAATAGCTATAACGTTTAGATAATCGGCATAATGATCACGAATCTTATGAATTTTAGGCATTGCTTTTTTACAGGTTTTACAACTGACTGACCAAAAATGAATGAGTGAAGGATCATCAGCCCCAATTAATGTTCCTTTGGATATTCGGCCATTCAGCCATGTTGTCGCACTGGATAATTCAGGCATTTCCTGTCTCAGTCTCATGTATGTTCCTCCCCTTATTTATTCACTTAAAAAGGCCTAACCAAATGTTAGACCTTTTTAATCCATTAAATGTGATTTTCATGCAACTTGTTACACTTTATACTTCTAAGGTTTCCTGACCTGGTTTCCAATTGACCGGACACAATCCTCCTGTCTGCAGGGCTTGTAAAACTCTTAAGGTTTCATCTACACTACGTCCAATATTATTGTGATTAACGGTTTGATACATCAGTTCACCTTGGGGATTAATGATAAATAATCCTCTTAACGCTACACCTTCCTCCTCAATTAAGATACCGTATTCACGTGATACAACATGATTGGTATCGGCTGCTAACGGATATTTGACATCCCCAAGTCCGTTATCCTCTCTTGATGTTTTTATCCACGCTAAATGCGTATGAATCGTATCTGTAGAAGCACCAATAACCTCCGCATCCAAGTCCTCAAATTCTTCATATCGATCAGAAATGGCTGTGATTTCAGTTGGACATACGAAGGTGAAATCCATCGGGTAGAAAAACAAAACGGTCCACTTTTCATGCTTCATATTTTCTTCCAGGGACACTTTCCCAAATTCTTTGTCAGGAAGAACAGCATCCATTTCAAAACGTGGCGCTTGTTTCCCTATCATACGTTCTGCCATATGTAATCCCTCCACAATAAAAATTACTCGAAAATAGGTCCATTCATCCATTCAATTATTATCTCCAATTCATCACAAATTAAACCAAAAGGCCCAAAATTACCTCATCATTCGATTCTTTTTTACATTATATTGGTTTGAAAGTATAATATTAATGGTAAATATATTAAGACACTAAAAATGATTGGAGAGATGAAGAATATGGGGTTTTTGGATTTTGAATTTCATCCCTTAATACAAAGCATCGTTTCTGGTGCATTGAAAATTATACTTGCGCTTATCGCTTATGCTATCTTTTCACCAATTGGAAAACGACTTATCTCTTCTATGATGTCAAAATCAAGTGAAAAACAACGATTAAGTGAAAGTAGAGCTACAACTTTAGAAAAGTTACTGAAGAATATTTATGGATATGTACTGATCTTTATTTTGATTATTACAGTACTTAAAATCTTTGGAATTCCAGTTGCGCCGCTATTGGCTGGAGCCGGTGTAGTTGGACTGGCTATAGGTTTTGGAGCACAAGGACTTGTGAGTGATGTCGTCACGGGATTTTTCATTCTTTTAGAAAAGCAAATTGATGTAGATGATTATGTCTCGCTCGGAGGAGAATCCGGTATCGTTGAGGAAGTAGGATTAAGGACCACTCAGATGCGAGGATTTGATGGAACACTTCATTTTATACCAAACCGTAACATCTCAAACGTCAACAACCATTCACGAGGCAATATGCGAGCATTAGTTGATATAGGGATTTCTTATGATGAAAATATTGATGAAGTAGTGAAAGTTCTTCAAGATGTATGTGATCAATTTGCGGCTAAAGACGAACGCGTAAAAGAAGGTCCGGATGTTGTTGGTGTTCAAAGCTTTGGATCCTCAGACGTTGTATTACGAATCATTGCTCAAACTGAGAACATGGAGCAATGGGCCGTTGAGCGAGAGCTTAGAAAAGAAATCAAACAGGCATTAAATGAAGCAAACATCGAAATCCCTTACCCTCATCAGGTTAATATTTCAAAATCTTAATATGGATAAGTTCAAACCAGCAACTTCTTTGTGTATAATAGTAAGGAAGAAACAAAAAGTCAGGAGAGAATCAACTTATGATTAGTCGAAAAAGTGAACGTGAAATAACATTAATGCATGAAGCAGGCAAGCTGCTTGCCTCTACTCACAAAGAAATTGCAAAAATGATGAAACCTGGTATTACGACCATGGAAATTGATCAATTTGTTGAAAAGTATTTAGCAAAGCATGGTGCTACAGCAGAACAGAAGGGTTATCAAGGGTATCCCTACGCTACTTGTGCTTCTATAAATGATGAAATCTGTCATGGTTTTCCAAGAAATGAACCCCTTGAAGAGGGCGATATCGTTACCATCGATATGGTTGTTAAATTAAATGGTGCATTAGCTGATTCAGCCTGGTCTTATGCTGTAGGTGAAATAGATGATGAAAAACAGCGATTACTAAATGTAACGAAAACTTCGCTTTATAAAGGGATTGAACAGGCTGTTCCCGGAAATCGTGTTGGAGATATCGGTCATGCTATTCAATCCTACGTAGAAGGGGAAAGCTTCTCGGTCGTCCGGGAATTTACCGGACACGGAATTGGGGAATCTATGCATGAAGAACCATCTATTCTACACTACGGTCTACCTGGTAAAGGGCCTCGCTTAAAAGAAGGTATGGTCATTACAATTGAACCTATGGTTAACGGTGGGGCATGGCAATCAAAGATGGATGATAATGGCTGGACTGCACGAACCATTGATGGAGAACTGTCAGCCCAATACGAGCATACGATTGCAATTACAAAAGAAGGACCAAAAATTTTAACGGAGCAAGAATAAAGAAACAAGAATAATCATGAAAGTCAAGTAGTTCTGATACGGTTGAGAAATTTTAAAAAGTATATTAAAACACAGTATGTTTAGCACCTCAAATTGCATGCAACTACGCCTGGATGTTAATATCCAGGCGTTTTTTATGATCATGTTCTCTTAGACTATAGCAGCAGATAGTTCGTTTCGTTTGTATAATAAATGCCATAATAAAGGAGCATTATCCTTTTGAAACAACACTCCTGTTTATTTAATAAAGTTTACTTTTATATTTCCCGACGGTATCTAAGAGATATGTAATCTTCTCCTTCAATATTGCCATAGGCATCTTTTTCACGTACAAAATGAAATCCTTTGGCTTCATAAAAAGGGATACCTTTATCATTTCCTTTAAGTACAGACACCCATTGTTCCTTAGCTCCCTTATTGCGCTGTATATCTGTTAAATGATTTAAAAGTCTAGTTCCTATCCCTTCCCTCCGTCGTTTGGGGTCCAAATATAAGACATAGACTTCACTTTTATCCTTATCTATCATCCCTCCACCAATGGCTCCTACGACTTGTCCATTGTCAAGTGCTACGAAATAACCATCCCAGCCATTTGCTTCATCTAATTCACGATGGATACGATCATAATTATAAAATATTTTGTTATATCTTCTTAAGTTTTCCGGACTTTTGATATGCCCAATTGCAGCCTGCCTTCCTTCTATACATACCTTTGAAATTCTTTCCACATGCTCTGGCAATCCCCTTTTGACTTCAATCATTCTGCTCCCCCATCCTTGAAAAAATTCATAACTTTTCAACATTCAGCCCCGCTGCTAATCGCAAGTGGAATCTCCCTCTTAAACAACTGTCTCAAAAGTACCATATGTAATTTTAACACAAAATTACAATTATCCTTTACTTTTATATAATCAGCGCATCAAATTTTAAAGCGTCAGAATAGCTTTTTTGCATAAAAAAATGCTTGAATCATCAGATCCAAGCATTTATTAGTTACAGTTTATTATGAGGTACGATTTAATCGTTCCTCTACTTCATGCAGGACATCATCTGCAGTCATACCTTTTGCTTGAATAACAGATGCATCAGGAACATCTGATGTCATTCCCATAACATTTTGATCCTGCCCGGTTACAACACAGCAATCACAATTAGCAGCATCATCCATTGTGTGTAAATCAACAACATCATAGCCTTTTTCCTGTAAAGCACTTTTTACATCTGTAAGGGACTCTTCTACTCCAACCCGATTCATGATTAATCCTCCTAAAATGAAATAATATTATGGAAGTTGTAGCATCGTGGACTTATGGCCTCTCAGCCTTTTCACTTAAAAGCGATAACCACGTATGTTTTGTCCCTAGTAGTTTCTCCATTTGATGGAAAAGTATACAAAACATTACTCTATGTGTTTGAGCATGTGTACTCCAGCTTTAATTCCCGTCTCTATTGCTTCTTCATCAGGATTTAGTTTGGCATGATGTAAACCATAAGGAGAATCAACTCCGAGCCAGTACATAAAGCCTGGAATTTCTTTTAGCATATAACCGAAGTCTTCCCCTGTCATAGCTTGATTAGCCTGCTGATAAGGCACTTCAATAAGGGACATTTCTCGTTCAAATTGATCTACATATTTTTTTTGATTCCATACTTGATAATAATTTGAGCCATAATCAATTGTCACTTCACAGTCAAATCGAAGCTCGATCGCCTCTGAAATTTTCTCAATTCTTGATTTGATAAAATCCATGGTTTTGGCATTAAGGGTTCGAATGGTACCTTCTAATTTTGCTTCTTCCGCAATAATATTTTGTACGGTTCCCCCGTTAATTTTTCCTATTGAAATGACAGCAGCATCCAATGGATCAACCATCCGGGAAACAATTTGCTGTAAATCTGTTACCATTGCACTTGCACCAACTACCATATCCCTTGATTGATGAGGATAAGCAGCGTGTCCACCTTTTCCTTTTAGATTAATAAATAATTCACTCGTATTGGCAAACAAAAGTCCCTCTTTAGAAGAAACTGTTCCTGTTGGTAATTCTGGAGCAATATGCAAGGCAAATATAGAATCTGGCCACCACTTTTTCATAGGCTCTGATTCTAACATAGGGGCTGCACCCCCTGGTCCTTCTTCTGCAGGTTGAAATATCATCAATACATGATGCTTTGGTCTATTTTCGACTAATTCCGCTAAAATCCCCAATGCAATCGTCATATGTATATCATGTCCACAGGCATGCATATTCCCTTTATGCTTTGATTGATAATCAAATCCTGTATCCTCAGTTATTGGAAGTCCATCCATATCCGTACGATAACCGATTGTTTTATCTCCAACTGTTCCCTCAACTTTTACGAATATGCCAGTTTTCCACGTTTCCACTTTTAAGTGATCCTGTGGTAAATCGTGAATAAAGTCCAATAAATACTTTTGGGTTTTCACTTCTTGAAACCCAAGCTCAGGGATTTGATGCAGCTCCCGTCGAATCTTAATCATTTTCTCTAAATCCATTCATACATCCCCTTTTCAAAAGGAAAAGCAGGAGATTTTATCCTCCTGCTACACTCCTTTTACTGATCTAATTTTCGAAGCTCTTGTTTAATTTCTGTTTTACCTTTTGTTTGTTCATCAATTTCTTTGATTACCTTAGCAGGCGTTCCAGCCACTACTGTATTTGGAGGCACATCTTCTGTAACAACAGCGCCTGCTGCTACAACAGCCCCTTTTCCAACAGTAACACCTTCTAATACGACTACGTTTGCTCCTAGAACAACCTCATCTTCAATAACGACTGGTTGAGCAGATGGTGGCTCAATAACACCTGCTAGCACGGAACCAGCTCCAATATGGCAGTTCTTCCCTACTGTGGCTCGTCCACCAAGTACAACATTCATATCAATCATCGTACCTTCTCCCACAACAGAGCCAATGTTAATGCTTGCCCCCATCATAATGACAGCACCATCACCAATTTCAACCTGGTCACGAATAATTGCCCCCGGTTCAATACGCGCATTAACCTCTTTAAGATCAAGCAATGGAATCGCTGAATTACGACGATCATTTTCGATTTTATAATCAGCTATTTCCTCTTTATGTATATCTATAAATGCTTTAATATCTTTCCACTCACCGAATAAAACACCTGTTGTATCTTCAACAAAAGCTTGAATAGTCTCGCCAAATTCAAGATTATTTAAACCTCCGCCCTTCACATAAACTTTCACAGGCGTCGATTTTTTACTATCTGAAATAAATTGGATAATTTCATTTGCGTCCATCATTTTCATAAACTTTTACACCTCATCTATTCTAGTTTCCTCTTACTTTACCAAAACACCCAAACCATCGCAAGGGTAAAGAAGAGCTAGAAGGGCCCTAATTGGACTCGAAGATTGGTCTTAGAAACCATTTTACTCATTCCATGTTTACCCTTTTCAGCACTTCTAAAAAAGCACCGACAAAAGACAAATGTCGGTGCCAACTAAGTAATCGAGTACATGATTATCTTTAGTTATTCGTATTTTGGTAAAAATTTTCGTGTAAGTATTGATTTAATCTTTTCAAAATGACTCTTCTTGTTAAGATGCCGTCAAAATAACCGTCTTCATCTACAACACACACAAATGGATGGTCGACTGATACTTTAAGTCCCTCCATAAACCCATCATTCTTTTTTAAAGTAGGAAAATCCTTCCCCATTACCGATTTGACGCGCAGATTTGAAAGCTTTTCCACTTCTATCCGCTCAATACCTAAAATACTCTCAATAATCATCGTTTTACTAATAACGCCTTCAAGATGAAAATTCGAATCTAATACTGGAACGGCTGAATAACCTGTTTTCACTAGAACTAATAAAGCATGTTCTAAAGGATTTTGATTTTGTACATGTGCTACTTTTTCAGCTGGTATCATTAAATCTTTTACTTTTGTTTGTTGGATTTCTGTGCTTTCTATGCTTAACATCTCCGTTCACTCCTTTACGCACAGGAGATAACATGCAAAATAAGACCTGTTGAATGGTTTGGAGAAGGAAAGCGCCAATTAAAACCTCGGTCCTGCGGGTATATTTAGAAGATTATTTTTACATTCGGTTTCTGGCGCCTCGAGGAAACATCAATAAAAACCACTTATATTTTAACATATTTACCTATAAAATCCTATTTTTTAATATAGCTCGAGTAACTATTTAGGGAATATTTTAGTTTGAAACGTGTTTTGCATCAATGGGCAAAATCCCATAAAACTATACTGGAGGAATATTAATCTTCATTAGAATCTTCATATTTTTGATATTGGTCATGCACGTTAATTTCGATGGGTTGAATCGTCATACTTCCACATTCTGGACAAAAATGTTCATCCTCTGTCATGGAACAGCATTCTAAACAGTAAAAGTACATAATATCACCCACTTCAACTTTTTGTATATAATATGTAATGACCAAAAATGAGGTTCGGACCATCGTTTCATTTAAAGCAAACACACTTTTTTGGGCGTATACATAGGATGGATACACCCTAAAACTTACTATTTTTTACGTATGTATCTGTTAAATTGGAAAATGATAACACGTGTATAGAAAAATAAATCCTTTATAATAAGGATATACAAATCTTATACCTCATTTAGAATTTTACACGTTAACCTATCAACGAAAAGGGTGATGTACATGTATTCCTATACCAAAAAAGAAGAGATCGTGAACGGAATCACCCATGGAATCGGTGCTATACTCAGTTTGGTTGCGCTTACATTTTTGTTAATCTATGCTACAGAATCAGGCAGCTTCTGGCGTCTGTTTTCTGTTTCAATTTACGGCTTGTCTATGTTTTTCATGTATTTCTCTTCGACATTTGTCCACTTATTACCTAAAGGCAACCTTAAGGATTTTTTCTTGATTTTGGATCACAGCTCCATCTTTTTGTTTATTGCCGGAAGCTATACACCTATTACCTTACTTTTGTTAAAAGGAACCATCGGATGGACCTTATTCTTTGCAGTATGGGGAATGGCACTTTTCGGGATCATCTTTAAAATAATCTTCATCCGTAAGTTTACCTTCCTTACAACATCTCTTTATATGCTGCTTGGATGGTTTGTGGTTATAGCATGGGAGCCTTTAGCATCCAAAATGGCCTATAATGGACTTCTCCTATTAATTGTTGGTGGACTCTGTTATTCCATTGGTACTTGTTTTTACTTGTGGAGAGGATTTCCCTATCATCATGCGATTTGGCACATCCTTGTCTTACTAGGCAGCGGGTTCCACTTCTTTTCTATATTTTATTATATTGTGGTCTAATTAAGAACATAAGATTGTCTTAAATAGTCGGCTTCTGATGCCGACTTTTTTGGTGCCTTCTTCTCTCCCTAACATTCTTCTTTATGAAAAGATAAACTCCTTTTTACATCAAAATATTGCTCTCTTTTAACTATCAAAAATTTGGGGCAACGTGCTATAATACAACTAATTGATTTCTGTAAAGGGAGAAAACTATGAGAAACCAAAAACTGACAAGACGATCATTTCTAAAACGATTTACATACGGAATTCTTGGTACTCTCGGTTTGAGTGGTGGAACTTATTTTTATTCGAAACATATTGAACCATCTATGCTGACGATTACAGAGAAAACCATCCAATCTCCAAAGCTTCCAAAACCCTTCAATCAGTTTAAAATTCTGCAATTTGGTGATACTCATCTTGGTTTTCACTATAATTTAGATCAATTACGTGATTTAGTGAAAAAAATCAATAATCAAAAACCGGATTTAGTGTTATTTACTGGTGATTTAGCTGATGATCCGAATAGTTATCCTTCACCTAAGTTTGAATCTTGTGTTTCCATCCTATCAAGCATCCACGCTCCACATGGCAAATATTGGATTTATGGAAACCATGACCATGGAGGGTATGGGACGGAAAAAATTAATGCAGTAATGGAATCAGGTGGATTTGAGCTATTAAAAAATCAATCTACTACCATCTCAATGGATGGCTCTACTATACAACTGGCAGGGCTGGATGATGTTATGCTTGGCCTTCCAGATTTAGATGAGACTCTGAAGGATACTGATCCGGATTCTTTCACATTATTAATGTGTCACGAGCCTGATTATGCAGATCAAACGGTTCAATATCCGGTTGATGTACAGCTATCTGCACATAGTCATGGCGGACAAATTCAAATTCCCTTTATTGGCCATTTAATTACTCCGCCTTATGCGAATAAATATGTAGAAGGATATTTTAAGCTCGGAGAACACCCCCTTCAATTATATGTTAGTCGGGGAATAGGTACGACAAGATTACCCCTTCGTTTTTTATGCAGACCAGAGATGAATATCTATTATCTGCAAAGTCAAGAGACTATATAATAATGTGAAATGTTTTAAATATTGTCACAATGGGAAAAAGGATTATTTAAAAGTTTCCATGTTATAATGAATCTGAAAATCACAATGGAGGAAAAAACATGAAAACGAAAACGACATTATTTGTCTTGCTAACGGCTTTTCTTTTCATTCTAAGTGCCTGTGGTGCAGATGAAGAGAACAAGTCCTCCCAAGACTATGAAGGTAGCTTAGATATTGAAGTACAGGACTTTACTGCTACAAATCAAGACAACAAAGAAATGAATTTAGAAGACCTTAAGGGGACGTTTTGGGTAGCAGATTTTATTTACACACAGTGTCCTGATGTATGTCTTACCATGACTCCAAACATGGCAAAACTGCAAAATATGGTAAATGATGAAGGATTAGACACACGTTTTGTTTCTTTCAGTGTAGATCCGTCTGTTGATACTCCTGAGATTTTGAAGAAATATGGACAAAACTATGATGCTGATTTTTCCACTTGGGACTTTCTTACAGGATACTCCCAGAAGGACATTGAGTCATTTGCTGCGGATTCATTTAAGACGCTTGTTTCAAAAGTTGACGACCAGGTAACCCACGGTACATCATTTTATTTAGTTGCCCCAAATGGACATGTCATTAATAAATATAATGGATTAAAGCCAGAGGGCGTAGAAAACCTCGTAAGTGATATGAAACGTTATCAAAATCAGTAAGAGCTTATCTTACTGATTTTCCCCAAATACCCTGAATAATATGATAAACTTCTAGTAAAATAGAAATAGTTTAAAAGGAGATATTTAAATGAAACAGGACGATCAACCTATAACTACCAGACAAATTGCAGAAGCCCTGGCCGTTGTGAATCGGCACGCAAAGGCTGCGCCCGATCCGCGACAATTGTACACTTTAAAACAAAAAGCGATTCAGAAACTTTTTGCAGAAAATAAAGCCAAAAAAATTGGGCTCCACTATTCCAATCACCCCAAGTTTAGTCAACAGCATTCCACTCTCTTAATCCAAGTTGACAACTATTATTTTCATATACCTCCTAAAAGAGACGATTTCAAGCAATACAAGCACCTTGGGGCTCTTGATGAGTCCTATCGAAACCCTAAGCCCAATCTTAATCTGAGAAAAGCGAAGAAAATTTTGTACTCCTATTTAGGCTGGAAACCTGAGCCTGCCAAACATCGCTATCCAGCCTATCAGCAAAAGGCCTCTACCTGGCTTGGCAACGGGAGAAGAAAGACTTCAAGAAGTTATTTTGACCGGTAAATGACTGAATAGGATTTTTCCTATACCATATAAAAGCGAGCGAGCAGAAGGGTACTCTGCTCGCTCGCTTCTTTTATTTTAATCGTACTGCTGTGCCTGAAGCAACAACCATCATCATCCCATCACGTAATGTTTCAAAATCCAAATCGATTCCAATGACACCATCAGCACCTAATTTGGATGCTTTTTCCTTCATTTCACGAACAGCAATATCACGACCTTCAGACAGTTTTCCTTCATAGGTACCGCTTCTTCCTCCAACAATATCAGAAATTCCAGCTAAAAAGTCTCTAACTACATTGGCACCCATGATAGCTTCGCCATAGACTACATCAATATATTCCTCTATTTCCTTATTTTGTAATGTGCTTGTTGTTGTCACAATCATTCTATCCATCCTTTCTTTAGAGTTGTAATCTATAATCATTTAATCATTACGAATGATTAAATACACAATAAGTCCAACTATAGGGAAGAATAACGTCCCAATTAAAACAACAATAGCATATTCCTTGCTATTACCTTTACGAATCGAATCACGGTAAGCCCAAATACTGGTGAATATATTTAAAATAAATAGTATAAGTAAAAAAAAGAAAAGAATTGGAAGAATCAATAATGCCTCCAAAATGTTCACCTCCAGTATCCATTACGTTTTAGTCTTCCCAAAGGTTTCAGGAAAATAAAAAGATCCTTACTCTTTTAGGTAAGGATCATCATTTTATGATTCAATTGAATGTCAACCCGAAGGCGCCTGGCTCGAGAATCAAAAAACAGGGTGAATTGTTTTATAACCGAATTTTCCACACCCTTTATATCTTGGCATTTTGTTGCGGTATATGTTTCTTTTTTCTTGTCTTGAAATAGTTTATCATAGACGAAATTAAGTGACTGATAAACAGAAAGATTCCAAACAAAATGATGGCCAATGTAGAATGGGCTAAGTCACTCCATTCCATTTCCCCCGATCCCTTTACCACCTGATAGAGTTCAACCCATGTTGAGAAAAATAAATAAATAAAACTAACAACTAAAAACGTTAAAGCTTTTCTCCAGTCCAAATACATAAACCAGCGAATAATAGGACGAAAGAATAAATATAAGCAAAGAATTCCTATAAAACCTAATCCAAAATGAATATGAACATCAGTAAACCCTAATGGATACAGCTTTGCGGGATCAACAGCCCACTCATTTAAATCATTCATTGATTCCCCTCCTTCTCTACGCTTAACCGGACCCCCATGTGAGAATAACTACAGTAAAACCTGATAAAATTAACACATCATTGTAATCAATGGGGATCCAACGAAATACACTTTACTCTAAGTCTTGCTACTATTTAATAGAGATATACATGGGAACAAGTATTTTCTGAATGTTTATATTTTTTTGCCGATAACGTATAATTGGCGTAATGAAGGAGGCGTAATGACATAATGAGGCGTGCACTTATTCTTATTATAATGGGAGCTGCATTGTGGGGAACAATCGGCTGGTATGTTAACCATCTGTATGATTTGGGTTTTTCACCTCTGGAGGTTATAACAATACGTGTATCAAGTACTTCCATTCTATTAGTGTTTTACTTCGGAATGATGGAAAAAAGAATCTTCAAATTGCAAACGATTAAGGATGTTAAATATTTTATCGGTACCGGAATATTCAGTATAGTCTTTTTTAATTATTGTCTGTTTACAACAATGAATCTATCTACCCTTCCTGTTGCTACTGCTCTATTATATACAGCACCAATAATCGTAGCCATTTTGTCACGTGTTCTTTTTCAGGAAGCTTTTACGCAAAAAAAATTCATCGCCCTTATCGCTTCTATGACGGGAATATTACTGATTGTGGAAGTTATCCCCTTTAGTAGTCAGTCCTTTCAATATTTAGCTTTATTATTTGGCTTAGGATCTGGTTTGGGTTACGCATTGTACAGTATATTCAGTAAATACGCCTTGGAAAAATATCATAGTAAAACGATTACTCTATATACGTTTATAGTGGCCACAGTTGGCTTAATGCCCTTTTTCCCATTTGATAAAATTCAAATTCTTATACAGCCGGAAGCTTTTTTTTATGCGATTGGATTAGGATTGTTCCCTACCGCTCTCGCCTATATCATTTATACGATTGGATTAAAAGATGTGGAAGCTTCAAAAGCAGCAATATTTTCAACAATTGAGCCCGTTGTTGCTACCATAATTGGAGTTATCCTATTTAACGAAGCCTTTTCTTTTATTCAAGCACTTGGAATGGTTTGTATCATTACTTCGGTTATTATCCTTGAAAAATGGCCCGAAAAGAAAGCATCAACCATGATGAATGTATCTCATTAAACATTTGAAGCGACTTCATTTTGTATTAAATGAACAATAGCTGGAAGGGGCCGTTTCGTGACATCCGGAGGTGAAGGGAGTTTTGCTAGTAGATTTGCACTGGAGCTGTACGTGGCCATTCCTGAAGTTTTATCCATAAATCTCAATTTTTTCGTTTCCTATTCAAAAGTAAGAGGCTGGAACATAACAAAGTATATTGCCGGAGCGGGTTTAACAGCAACCATAATTTCTATTTCGTTCAGATTTTTCTTTGAGACAGTTAGTCCCAACCTCTTTTTTTGGGATATACTTTTTCAATTTGGCATGGAATGATATGATTGACTTGAAATTCTATCATTTATCTTCTTTTCACCAGATACTTTTCTTGTTGTATATTTATTTTCAATTTTCATATCGATTTCTTTCATAACTTGTGTATCACGCATTAGTTCTTCTTTATATTCATTTACTAATTCTTGAAATCCTGGTAATTTTGGTCTCATAGGACGACCCCTTTCGATACCTTAGATTTTCTTACAATTAAATTGTAACAAAGAATATTCTGAAAAAGCTGAAATTTTATGAACATTTTGTAACATTTTTGGAGGAATGGGAATGGAACATTTAATTAACGATAATGTAAAAAATATCGAGATATCCGGTATCCGGAAATTTTTCAACCTTGTATCAGGAAAGTCGGACATCGTTTCTTTAACGATAGGACAACCCGATTTTTATACCCCTGAACATGTAAAAGAGGCAGGTAAGCTTTCCATTGATCAAAATCATACAACCTATACACATAATGCAGGCATGCTTCAGTTAAGAGAAGCGATTGCTGCCTATGTAAATGAGAAATATGACTTAAACTATAATCCAAACCATGAAGTGATTGCAACAGTTGGGGCTTCTCAGGCCATTGATATCACTTTTAGAACGATTTTATCTCCTGATGATGAAGTCATCTTACCTGGACCTGTATATCCTGGATATGAACCCCTTATCCAGTTAGCCGGGGCTAAACCTGTTATTGCCGATACGAGGACTAATGACTTTAAACTAACTGCTGATGTGCTTGAACGATATATAACCAATCAAACCAAATGTATTGTTCTCCCTTATCCGTCGAATCCTACTGGTGTAAGCTTAACGAAGGATGAATTACAGGAGATTGCAGAGCTTATTAAGGGTAAATCCATATTCCTATTAGCAGATGAAATTTATGCAGAACTAACCTATGAAAAACCACACTACTCCATAGGACGCTTTACTGAAATTCGTGACCAAATGATTATTATTCAGGGGTTATCTAAGTCCCATTCTATGACAGGCTGGCGGATTGGATATGTACTTGCTTCTGAAAAAATTGCCAAACATCTACTTAAGGTTCATCAATACAATGTCTCTTGTCCAACCAGTATCAGTCAATATGCGGCATTAGAGGCATTGACAGAGGGTAAATCAGATGCAGACCCAATGCGGCAGGAATATAAAAAGCGACGTGATTATGTTTATCAGGAATTGCAAAAAATGGGATTAGATACCGTTCTGCCTGATGGAGCCTTTTACTTATTTCCGAAGTTTCCGATTAGGGAAGGGTCATCATTTGAATTAGGATTGGACTTAGTGAACAAAGCCGGGCTAGCATTAGTCCCGGGGGACGCATTCTCTCCACTAGGCGAGGGTTATATGAGGATTTCGTATGCGTACGATATGGAAACTCTCAAAGAAGGAATGAAACGTCTAAGAGATTATTTATAACCCTTAATTAAAATAGGGAACTAAAAAATCAGCGGCCCCAAACCGCTGATTTTTTTAAAATGAAATTTGAAAGACATATGATGATTTGTAAGGTGTTAATATCGGCTCTGCTTGACAATTTGATACATATTTAACAATATATCAAGTTCCTGGCTAACCTCAATGGATTCTTTACTAGTAAACCCATACCACGTGGCAACTTCGACCAACTTAAATCGAACTAACTCAATTTCTTCTTTTAGTTTTACTGCATCTTCTGTTGACACCACCACTTATGGAGCCCCCTAAAATAACTACCTCGATTCTATTATACCATAATAGAACCTGATGATTTCAGGGAAATGTTTTAACTTTTTGACAAATTCCATACCTTTTTTTCTTTCAGTTTACTCTTTATATAGCGATTCAGTAGTTTATCAAGTTCCTGGCTAACCGTCAGAGTTTTTTTACTTGAGATACCATGATCATCTGCAATCTCAAGCATTTTTTCTCTCTTTTCTAAAATTTCTTCATAAAGAACTTCTTTTTCTTGTACACTATTCCCCATATCCAATTCCCTTTCTATGTATTTTTTAAACGTTTATGATTATGTCAAATGTAATAGAGAAAGTAAATAGTATCGCAAAATTAGACAATCTTTTTCGAAAAGGATTGATATATAACATATTATCGGATATTTTTCGACATAAATTGAGCCTCTTTATAGGGAATTACAGAAGTAGGTCTTTTACCGGTTTTAAATCTTCACAAAAGAATATTATAATATGATATAAATTAGTCATCTTTTGATTATACTTGTGGTAACATGGTAAAGGTAATAATTATACTTATGATTTTTTGAGAAGGGACGAGTTATTTTGGCAAAAGAAATTTGGGAATGGGGAAAGGCTATTATTATTGCAATCATTCTTGCTTTTTTTATTCGTTCATTTATTTTTGCTACATCTATCGTTGAAGGGGCAAGCATGTATCCTACCCTGGAAAATGGGGAAAGAGTTGTTTTTAACAAAGCAATCTATTTCGTAAGTGAACCTGATCGGGGTGACATCGTGATTATTCAAAAACCAACCAAAAATTATGTAAAACGGGTCATTGGTTTACCTAATGATGTAATTGAAGTGAAAAATCATTCCTTATACATTAATGGCGAAAAACAAACACAAACTTATTTGGATGAAGATGCTATCCAATCCACCTCTGATTTTGAGCCTATTACAGTTCCTGAAGGGCAATACTTTGTTATGGGAGACAATCGCTCCATCAGTAAAGACAGTAGAAACGGTTTAGGACTAATTAAAGAAAACGAAATCATCGGAAGAAGCGAACTCATCATCTACCCCTTCAACGAATTCTCATTAACTAGGTAGAAAAGCGAAGGCGACTGCGAAGGTCCGACAGCTTAAGCAGAAGACACGAAGTGGCACGATTTTCGCCACGCAGTGGATTATGCTTATGTCTGCTTGGACCTAGGAGCCGTAGCTGGACATTAAAAAGCGAAGGCGACTGCGTAGGTCTGGCGGGATAAGACGAAGACATGAAGTGGCACGTATTTAGCCACAGAATGGCTTTGGCTTATGTCCGACATGGCCTAGGAGCCGTAGCTGGACATTAGAAAAGCGAAGGCGACTGAATAGGTCCGGCAGCTTAAGCCTTAAAAAGCACTTCAAACGCATTTTACGTTTGAAGTGCTTTCTTTATCTCATCTTTTCAGGTAAAGCCGTAATAGATTCTATAAGAATATCGAGCTTACTCTCAATGCGGTGTAGCAAGTAAAACGTAACCACAACCGGAAAGCCGATTTCAGGAATCCAATTGGCCCAGTTTTCCATCATTAATAACCCACCTCCTTAATAGTTCTTCTTTGTTTTTAAATTAAAAGGGAGCGAACCTTTTATCGCCCCCTTTCACCTTTAAATTTCAATTTCCTGTACATTTCTTTCTACAATTCTGGCACTTTTCTTCTCAATGATATCGCCACCTGAAGAAGTGAAAGCGTTTTGTGTAACAATCTCATCCATAGCTTGATTAATCAGATCCGTATCAACTGGTTCTACGGGCTCGTCTAAGGAAAATGTTACAGTTTTGCCCTCTTCATTAGCGAATTTGAGTTCCAATTTTTTTGCCATTGTCTCCCCTCCTTTCTTCCTCATTCTGTTTTAAGCATTAGTTAAATAATATAGATGCATCATTTCGCTCAACAGAATATAATGTCCGCTCTTGCAAAGGGACAAGAGCATTGGTAACCGCCATTAGCTGATCAGGAGTTGCACCAGTTTTAACATTGTTGAAGTTCTTATTTTTATAGGTGATTTCTCCGTTTTCATCTGTTCCTGTCTCAAATACAAGCTGTAACTGTGAACGAACGGTTTGTGATGTCGCCATCCCCTTTCACCTCCTTTCACTTTTATAATCGCAAGGAGTCAGAGAAAAGTGTCTTTTTGATGAAGGGGGATTGTTTGGATTTACCCACTCAGAATAAAAATACATCCCCTATCCCCCTAAAGAACAAAAGCTTTGAAGGGCTCCCTTAGCGATGTACGGAGGCGGAGGAAATCTCACTGGGGTGCTGTGGCCATTCCTGGATTTTTATCCCGTGACCTCCCGTCTTATGATTTTCCTATATAAAAAAACCTTGTCACTCGAGTGACAAGGTTTAAAGAAAGTAAGTATACTGATACGTGTTTAGTCAGGCATTGTCAAAGATGCAAAAGCCCATATATAAGAGAAGTATCGCTACACATACAATACCCATTATCGTTTCAATCATACTGAGGTACACCTCCCATACATACTATTATGACAGAAATAATAAAATTCCTTCCTCTTCATTTAGAAATAAATGGTCGTTGAATCAAATCTATCATTTTTTATTTTATCAAAAAATACCTACTTTTAAGCCTAATTTTTTAAATTCTATGTTAAAATTTATGATGAACTTAATATAGAATAAGACTTCAATTGTGGATTAATCAACCATTTAATTGTAAGTTGAAATATTTGGATTTTACCAACTGTTTACAGCAACTCATGATTAAAGAAAAATACCGGCCGTAGACGTGGTAAATATAAGCTTAAGCAGGTGATTTTGATGGCCCATTGCCCTTTCTGTGGAACAGAGGTGAAACAAGAAGAGGAGTACTGTATTAATTGCGGTAAACCATTACCGAATGATTTAAATGAGAGAATGTCAAAGAATCAAGGTTTTAATAAATGGTGGTTTGTGCCAATTAGTGGATTATTCCTTGCAATTATTGTCTTTATTGGCTTTTATTTTTTCTTATCCTATCAGGAAAATCAGGCTGTAGAAGCTTATGAAAAAGCCGAAAAAATAGCTGTAGAAGGGAATTTTCAACAAGCAAAAAACCTCTTTAAAGAGGCAAAAGAGCATAAATCTTATTTTCCTGCAGCTGTACAAAATGCTCAGTTTATGGACATTGCATTATCCATTCAAAACCAAATACAATCTGCGAATAAATTGATGGATGAAAAGGCCTACCAGCAAGGACTTAAAATTACAAAACAGGCTGAAGAGGACCTACAGAATTACAATGGTGAGGTCGTCGATAAATTATTAGAACAACTCGTAAAGACCCGAAATGAAATCAAAACGGCAGAATTAAAAAACAAATTAAGTCAGGATCCAGCTATTGATGATTTAAAACTTCTTCTTTGGCAGGCAGAAAGCATTCAGACGGATGAGGCAAAATCCATGGCAAAGGAAATCCGAACCAGATTAGTGGATTTTACGTATTCCACAGCAAATGAAAGCTTAAAGTTAAAACAATTCTCAGATGCAATGGCCATTATAGAAGACGGGTTACGCTATGCCCCTGAAAACGAAAAATTGCAAAGTCTGAAAACAACCATCGAAAAAGAAAAAGTAGCATTTGAAACAGAGCAGCAAAAACGGATTGAACAAGCCATCAGTGCAGCTGAACAGGAACATGAGTTAAATAAAAACGATGCCATCGAAATGGTTTCCATTAAATCAAAGAAAGATGAATTTGGTGATTTAGTGGTTACAGGGACTCTAAAAAGTGTGGCTACGGTTCCCATTTACTCCGTTTCTGTATCCTATAACTTGTTAAACGGAGATGGAGAAGTTGTTGAGTCCAACGAAGTTTATGTGTATCCAGATACACTTTATCCAGACGAAGAGGGTCATTTTGAATTTACCCACTATGAGGTTAAAGAAGAACTAAAAGCGGAAGTCGATCAAGTCAAATGGTTCCTTGACTCACCGTAATGAGGAGTGACTTGGATGAAAAATAAGCACCTATTTTGGCCCATTATTATAACTGTTACCATTACCCTTTGTGTTACTATCCTTATGTATCTTTATTATCAAAATTGGGATGAAGAATCCATTGAGCACGAAAATAAAGTAGCCAGTTTAGTACGTGCAGATGAAGAAAGTAAAACGACGCTAAAAACGATTATTCATGAGGCGCAAAAATCGGTCGTCCAAATTGAGGCTGAAAGTGAATCGGGAAAAAATATTGGTTCCGGTTTTGTTTATAATAATAAAGGAGATATTATGACCAATGCGCACGTAGTCGAAAATGCTGATTCCGTTTATGTCAAGACGTCTGATGCCAGAACCTATCCTGCTGCCATTATCGGCCTAGGATCAGAGGAAGATGTTGCGGTACTTCGTGTTCCCCAGTTGGTTGACGGGAAAACATTATCACTAAATCCGAACTTTGAACCTGAAATTGGGGATGAAATTATCGCAGTTGGAAGTCCATTAGGTTTCCAAAACACGGTAACAACCGGAATAATTTCGGGAAAAAATCGCAGCTTTTCAGTTGATGAGCAATATAATTATCAAGGGCTATACCAAATTTCTGCCCCGATTACGAATGGAAATAGCGGTGGACCATTAATTCACCGCCAATCTGGTGAAATTATTGCTATAAATTCTGCAGGTTCAAATGAAGGACAAATTGGCTTCAGTCTCCCCATCCACCAGGTTATAGACCAGGTAAAAATGTGGTCTGACAAAGCGGACGATGAGGAATTACAGTATGATGGAGCTATTAAGGCTCAAGATACACCTGATGAAGATCAATTTATACAGGATGCAACTTATATCGTCAATTATTTTTATGAAAATATTGAGATGCGAGATTATTTAAATGCCTATAAGTTATTAGGAATGAATGGGCAAAGACAAACAAGCTATCAGGATTTTCGTAATGAATATGTTCACATTCACGATTTAAGTATTACTAATATCAGTCCTGAAGTACAACCCAATCAGCGTGTTAAGATTACTTTAAATGCTGATCATGTTTCAAGGGATGAACATCAAGTCAAGATTACTGAGCATTATGAAAGCACCTTTATCATTGGTTATGAAAATGATCAATTAAAAATACTGGAGAAAAATCAGGAATTACTTTCTACTACTGAGCAGGAGTCATCCCCTGCTGAAGATACCCAGGAAGAAAATAAAGATGAATCCCAATCTTAATTTAAATCCTCTATACATTTTTCCTGTATAGAGGATTTTTCATCGGTTTATCTGTGATTAAGGAGGAAAGCTATATTTATGAACAAAAAATTAAAAAGCATAAGACAAGTTGAAGCGCATCAAAGTCTCTTTCAATGCCCCATTTGCCATACATTTATGCGTGTTCATGAAACTAAAAGCTTCATTTGTCAAAATCATCACACTTTTGATTTTACCAGGAAAGGATACTTAAATCTTACAACCCGTCCTGCCAAGACGAAATACAACACAGATTTATTTGAATCACGTAGAGAATTAATGGTAGAGCACAAATTATTTGAGCCCGTGCTTCAGCAAATTTCCGAATGGATTCAAAGGAACTTTTCACAAAAGGATACTCTTTATCTCTTAGACACAGGCTGTGGAGAAGGTTCTCACCTTTCCTGCCTTTCTGGAAAGCTGCAATCTGAGTTTAAAAAAGATGTAACTGGAATAGGAATTGATTTATCAAAGGAAGGAATCATGGTAGCTAGTAAAAATTATACGGAAAATATTTGGGCCGTTGCTGATCTTGCTCACTCCCCTTTTCAAGATCAATCCTTCCACATCCTATTAAACATTTTATCACCATCCAATTACGCAGAATTTAAAAGGCTGTTAAAGGAAGATGGTTTTGTAATAAAAGTGGTACCGCAACGTGACTATTTAAAGGAATTAAGAGAAGTCTTTTTTGAAGATACGAGTAAACAATCTTATTCCAACGAAGAGACGGTTGAACTTTTTACTCGTCATTTCCAATTAAAGGATCGTATGGAGGTGAAATACAAGGTGGATTTAGATTCAGCTTCTGTTCACTCATTAATTCAAATGACACCTCTAACATGGTCAATACCAGAAACTCACGTTCAATCTGTTCTAGAGCAGCATTCCTTATCCTCCATTACCGTGGACCTTGAGATTTTAGTCGGTGTAAAGTAAAAAGAAGAGGGTATTCTCTCCTATTTGAGACTGCCCTCTTCTTTCTTAGTAAGATTGTGTATCCAGGATTTACTTAACATACTTACACGATTTTCATGCAAAAAAACGTTCTGCTATCTTTGGAGCAACAGGTTTACTAAAATAAAACCCTTGTATTTCATCGCATTTTTGGCTCTTAAGAAATTCCAGTTGTTCCTTTGTTTCCACACCTTCAGCAATTACTTTCATATCCAACGAATGGGACAAATGGATAATGGATTTCACAATTGCCTGATTTTGTTCCTTATCTCCTCTAATAAATAATTGATCAATTTTTAGCTTACTAAGAGGAAACTGGCTTAAATATTTCATAGAGGAATAACCTGTTCCAAAGTCATCTATTGATACATTAACCCCCAGTTCCTTTAAACCCTTTAAAGTTTCCATAATATAAGCTTCATTAGACATCGACATACTCTCTGTAATCTCAAGCTCTAAAAAGGCCGAATCCAGTTTTGTTTCCAGCAGTATTTGCTTGACCTTATTGACTAAATCCTTTTGAAGAAATTGTTTAACCGATAAGTTTACACTCACTTTAGTAGGACCATACCCTTTTTCATGCCACTTTTTATTTTGCCTGCACGCCTCACGAAGTACCCAGTCCCCTATTTCAATTATTAGTCCAGTTTTTTCTGCTAAAGGAATAAACATACCAGGAGAAATATAACCTCTTGAAGGATGCTTCCACCGAAGTAAAGCTTCAAATCCAATAACCTGATCATTGGAAATATCTACTTGTGGCTGGTAATGAACTTCAAATTGCTTTTGTTTAATCGCTCGTCTCATTTCATTTTCAATCGTAAGCATCTCTTTAAAATCTTTTGTTATTGAAGATTCAAATAATTTATAATGATTACGTTGATTTTCCTTAATGACATACATAGCTGAATCAGCCTGCTTAACCAGCTCATTTGGCTTATCTGCGTTTTCCGGATATATACTAATACCAATACTTACGGTCGTAAAAATTTCAAAGTCCTGAACCTTAATAGGCGTCTGAAAAGCATTAATCACTTTTTTCGCAAAAGCTTCTGCTTCGGCTTTTGATTTAATATCACGTTGTAAAATCAAAAATTCATCTCCACTCATACGAGCAATGAAATTTTTCGTATTTAACAACTGTTTTAGACGTTTAGCACATGACTGTAATAAGGCATCACCAAATTGGTAACCTAGTGTATCGTTTATTTGCTTAAAATAATCAATATCTACAAAGTGTACGGCCATTTGGCAATCCTTATTTTGGATTTCTGCAATGGCTTCTTCCAATGTTTTCATAAAAAAGTTACGATTGGGAAGATCGGTTAGTTCATCATAGTAGGCCATAAATTGAATTTGTTTTTCACTCTGCACACGATCCGTAACATCACGTAACACTGCGATACGCAAATCCCCATCTTTATCAGGATATGGATGGGGTAATACATCTACATAAAGGGGAAAACCCGATTTCTTATACGCCTTTACTAAATAGGGAGTATCAAGATGTTTATTCATATTATTCTTTATAAGATTGGTATAACGCGAGTCGATGAAGGAGTAAATGGATTGATTGATGAGTTCTGATTTTGTGTAGCCAAATAGTTCTGCTAAAGAATCATCACAATCAATTATCCGGCCAGCTTGATGTAAAACCAAGCCCTCATAAGGCTGACTCATTTGGTATTTTAGTTCATACATATGGTACTCTTTTTGATCTTTAAAACGGACAGGTTGAATAAATAAACATATATGGCTGTCAGTAAGCTTCCAGCTTTTAATTTGAACCATTTTTGTATTTACGAAATCCAGTTCAACTAAAACTGGTTTTTTTTTCGTCTCAGCCACGTCTTCTATCGTAAAAAAATGATCAATTGACTGGCCTATAAGCGCTTCATCATTTAACAACTCATTAGCTGCATGATTTGCGAATAGGATCTCTCCTTCTGCTTTCATAATGACAATTGCATCATTTACCTCTTCCAGCACCCAAGCCGGTGTCATAAGTTCGGTGTTACGAGATCCTTTCTTCAAAGTAATTCCCCCTAAATGTATGACTTACTAGCCAATGATGATTTTTTCTTTTGGATAATGAAATTCACTCTTCTTTCTCTCATTGTTAAAAGAAAAGAGCAGAGTTAAAATGCCAATTCGTCCAATAAACATAAGAATCATCAGGATAACCTTACTTACGGGTGAAAGCTCTTCTGTAATTCCCATAGATAAACCAGTTGTACCAAAGGCAGAGCTAACTTCAAAAATGATTGCCATAAGTGATGAGTCTTCCAAAACTGTGAGAATCGTCACAGCGGTAAAACAAAGAAGAACCGCCATTAAAATGACCACAACTGCTTTATATAAGTCTTCTTCATGAACTTCCCTTCGAAAGAAAGCTACTGTACGTTTTCCTCTGGCAAAGGTAATAATAAATATAATAACTAATGCAAAAGTCGTAGTCCGGATACCTCCACCTACACTACTTGGGGAAGCACCCACAAACATCAATGCAGAAGTCACAAACTGGGACTGTTCCGTTAGTACATTCATATCTAGCGTGGATAGCCCCCCACTTCTGCTTGTCGTAGATTGAAATAAGCTGTAAAAGATCATTTCATGCCATGATTTATCAGCAAAGAAATGATTCCATTCTAATAAAATTATAATAAGAAATCCGAATATTAATAAGCAAGCATATGTAAAAGTTGTGACCTTTGTAAATAAAGAAAAACGCATAAATTTTCGTTCTTCTTGTGAAGAGAATAAATAATCCTTAACCTCAATTAATACCGGAAAACCTATCGATCCAAATATGATAAGTGCAATGTGAATGGTTTGAACAAAATAATCATCTTTAAATGGAATTAGGGATTGCCCTGTTATATCAAATCCTCCATTGGTCGTTGCACTGATTGAGGCGAAAAAACCATGAAAATAGGCTTCCTGCCAGTTAGGAAAGTAAGTTAAATAATAAGTGCCAAGAACAAGGAAACCTATTAGCTCAATCCATAATATGAGTTTGAAAATCCCTTTCATTAACTTAACGATTCCTTTAAATGAATACTGGTTATGGTCAGCCATGATTAAGCGCCGTTCTTTTAAACCAATTTTCTTCCCTACCACAATCCAGATAAGGGTTCCAAGAGTCATCACCCCTACTCCACCAAACTGGAGCACAATGGCCAACAAGATAACACCAAATGAGTTAAAGGTATCTACAATTGATACAACAGATAAGCCTGTTACACTCACAGCGCTAACAGATGTAAAAAGCACTTCCATAAAGGTTAGATTAATTCCATCTTTATGAGCAATGGGCATGCCTAGTAACATGCAGGATACAGTAACCGCTATGATGTAAAAAATCATAATGAGCTGCGCAGGCGAACGCTTATTTAACCATTCTGAAAATTTATTTCTTCCTAGCATTACATTTTCTCCCTTTATTCACTAAAATCCTTCTTATCATGACAATATTTTTGATATTTATCAAGTATAGAAATGTAAAATCGACTCTCAAACGCTATTCAAATAATCGGATTTTGTCACTGAAAGTAGAAGGTTATGTCTACTTGATCGTAGAGCGGAAATCAACACCTATGTTTAACAGAGTCTAAAAAATGACCCCGCCTTTACCCAAGAGGGGTCAATACTCTTAATTAGGGAGGAATGGTGTCAAAACTGCTTGCTTCGTTCTTTAAACTTTTCCAGCAGTTCTGCCCCTTGAAATCCTTCTTGAATGAGCCCCTGCAGCATCTCCTCTACTTTTTCCTGTTTGCGATTCAGTAACGTACCCTTAAAAAGAACATTCATGGACTCACCAATTTTGTTTATGCCTACCATTTTGACCATTATTGTCGCTGGTTCATTAGACTCTTTAGATATTTTTACCTGTAAAACATATTCTCGCTTTTCATCCATCATTTGTTGAAAAAATGGTTTATATGAATCATTCATATAAGCTTCAACCAGCCAATGGTTCTGCTCATCCTCCCGATTAATAATTAAACCATCTTTTAAATCTATGGGCTTGTTTGTTAATTCATCGCCTCGCTTTTCTAAAACATCTAAAGATATTAATTTAAATGTTTTCATATGCACCACCTTTGTGCCCCTATTATATATCTTATCCTGGTAAATTCAAATAGAATCCTGTCTTTTTAAATATGTGATTTGCTGCAATTATGCAATATGATGTTTTATCCGATTTGATAATGGCTATATTAATTATAGTACGTGATAATAAGCTTACATAATTCATATTGTATTGTGAATGAACTTGTATCGAAAAATAGTAATAAAGGAGTGGATAAAATGATGTATGATATTGCCATTATTGGAGCAGGGCCCGCTGGTGCAAGTGCAGCCATCTTTTCAGCCAAGGCAGGAAAGAAAACCTTATTAACAGATTCGGGGAAAAGTATTACTAAAAAAGCATGGGTCAAAAACCATTATGGTGTTAAAGACATTGAGGGTCCTGATTTACTCGAAATTGGGATGCAGCAAGCGAAAGCAGTGGGGGCTGAATTAAAAACAGAGAAAGTAACCAAAATCGAAAATCATGGAAAAAATTTTCTTGTTCATATGGGACAGCATCAATATGAAGCCAAGCATATTTTACTGGCAACCGGATTGTCTGTTGATTTAGCAGAAGATATGGGGCTGAAGATTGTAGATGGACAAGAACCTCGCATTGCACGAAACATTAAAGTAGATCATGAGGGGAAAACCAATAAAAAGAACGTATGGGCAGCTGGTACTGTTGCTGGTGAGAGTGTACATACCATCATTACATCCGGTCACGGTGCAAAAGTAGCGATTAACATCATTAGTGAATTAAATGGCCAGCGCTACGTAGACCATGACATTATCCAAAGTAAAGATTAATAGAGGCTGTTTTCTAAAAGATTGTTAAATTCCCTATTATCGCTTTATTTCATATAACGTAACAAAAAGGAACCGACTGCATAAAAAAGCCTTATTCACAGTTCCTTCGTGAATAAGGCTTTTTTATCCATGTATTATGAGTATAATAGATACATATCATTATACTTGAATCATTTTCTGCTGAATCGAAACAGGCTTCTCTTCTGTTAAAGTTGCTATATATGTACTCAAAGGTCCTTCATATACCTTTTGTAGTAAACGAGTTGATCGATATTCACCAGGTGTTATAAGACCTAAAGGCTTATCCCACAGTTCTATTCCTGCCATTTTTAAAACCGTCGCCACAAATTGGGAACAGAAGTAAGCATATTTTCGTTCCAAAGATTTGCCGAACGGAACTGCAGCAATTCCCAGTAGATTATATCGGTAATCGTTTTTATTCTGCTTAAAATGACGAATCGTACGCTCAATTTTCTCCTTTTGTCTTTTACTTACTTGAAGCGCATATACTTCACATGTAGTATCCGGAAATTTAGCATAAACCCCATCTTGTATATTTTCTTTTACAAAACCAGCTCGTAGTGGATTACACGTTTTTTTCCTGCCAAAGCTATATAGTTCTGTTAACTCTTTATCTATTGAAATGGATACATGGTTATAAGGTTCCTTTGTATATAGTCCAATGGCCTGTGAAAAAAACGTTCCAGTCTTTGTTAATAATATGTATACGTTAGCCATTTCTAAGAACTCTCCTCTCCCTTTTAAAACTATACCTTATTCCTGAAATGATGGCTACTATTTTTTGCAATTTTTTCTAATTTTAAGTCTTGAGGAGTAGGTTATTCAAATCGCTAGTCTTATGACCATTTACTCTCTATCTGTATTCTTTCGTTTATCTTTTTTAATTTCCCTTACAAGAAGCGTAATAAAAGTAATGATTGTAAATAAGACAAAGAAATCCGGCTGAAAGCGACCATCCAGGAGATAACCCGATCCATAGCCAACTGCAATACCCAGAACAATAGAGATGATTATCATTTTCAACAGAGACATCTCTCTTCCCCTTTCATAGAAGTCATTCATCTTCTTCCCCTTTTATTTTCATCAATACAAAAGGAAGATATAATAAGAAAAACATTAGTAAAGCAAAAATCTCCAGCCAGAAAATATACCAAGGAAATTCTGGTAAATAGTCCAATATGCTGGGATTTACCGGCTTATGAGCCAAAAACATGTAGTTTGCATTTATCCACTGATTCAAGAAGAATATCACAAAAGCAATACCGTTTAATACCAGCATGGTTTTCCATACTGATTTAAGCGTAACCTTTTTTCCTTCAATTACAATCATATATAGAGAAGATAAAATGATAAAGATATGGGCAATAAAGAAGTGAAAATAACGATAATGGGGAAAATCATAAAATATTTCAGGAGTTATCAGGGCCTGAAGTGCACCGCCAATTCCTAAGAAATACACCATTTCAAACCATTTCGTTGAACGTGTAATAAGCATGATAATACTCATTAATAAAGATATTGAACACAGCTGTAAGGGTAAAGTTTCCCTTATATCCCAGTTGCCTACGATAATATACCAAAGATTTAAAGAACCTTCACTTAAAACTAAAACCATAATGAGTAGATTGCACAGCCATTTATCCATAACCGGATGACTTCGTATACGATGACGAAATACAACCAAGAGACAGCCTAACAAAGCTCCTATCAAGAGCATAAACAAGTGGGATGCAGAAAATAATGTGAAAGGATCTCCTGTATTTTCGTAGGAAAAATAGCCCTGGAACATATGAATGCCTCCACGTCTTTACCATTTACTTCATTTATTGTATGGGTATAGGATTGTAAAATTACTAGTTTCTTTCTACTCAAAAAGTATGACATATCATAAGATATTCGTCTATCTTTTTAGTAATAAAGGCGGTCCATTTCAGTTAGGCCTGTTAGGCTGTTTTTGAAAAGGGAATTTATTTAGAGAGACTACTAGGAATCAGGTTGAGAGGAAAATAAGTAATGTCCTTCTCGCGTGACTTGATAAGACAACTTCTCCAGTTTTTGCAAAATCCTTATTTCTTCTTTACTACTTATGGAATGGATTTGATTCGAACGAATGTAGTAGGGACTAAACTTCATCGTTAATACATCCCCTTCTATTTTGAGAGTAAGTAAGCCTGTTTCAGCCGTTTTTCCCTGGATATAATCCGGGAATAAAAAGTTTCCTAACGAATAAGCGATAGGCTTATTTTGATAATATTCAAATCCTTGTAATACATGAGGATGTGACCCAATTATTCCATCAGCCCCTTTATCAATCATTTTCCTAGCAAATTCTCGCTGCCAAGCTTCTGGACGTACATTCCCCTCAACACCCCAATGGATATACACAAATAAATAATCTGTATTTTTGCTTTCACGTTGAATCGTATTTAAGACCCGGTCCTGTTGGTATGCACTCGCTATTACAGGACCTTCTCCCTCATACCAGCGTACAGCTGGTAAGAAGCGAGAAAAACCTAAAAATTTTATCGTTCTTCCTTTTATTTTAACCTTTTGTGCCTGATAAGCTTTCTCTTTATTCATTCCAGCCCCAAAATAATTTAATTCATAATGCTTCAAATAATTGAGGGTATCTATAAATCCATCATCTTTATAATCCATCGCATGATTATTAGCCAAGGTGACCATATCAAAACCAGCATTTTTTATACCCGCTAATGCTTGGGGAGCTGCTTTAAAGTTATAGAGTTGAACGGTGTCTTTTTCCTTTTCCGTAGTGACAGCTGTTTCTAGATTAAGGATAGCATAGTCAACTTTCCCCACTTCCTTCCTTACATATCGGAAAGGATAATCGTAACCATGCTGCTGAATAGCGGTTCTTACAGAGCCATCAAACATGGTATCACCAGCAAAAGTAATATAGATAGAATCCTGAGGAACTAAACGTAATGGAGCATCGGGGGATGACATTGGGGAGATATCAAGTTCCTGAGTACTATGAAAAGCGTAAGTTTTCATGCTCACTTCCTGTTTCAGCACAAGAATACACCAAATAAACAGTGTAACAAAGATAAAGACAAAGCCAATACCTAAAATCCATAACCTCTTCATAAGGAGCTTCCTTTCCAGGACAAATCCAACTTAAAGGATCATTCCCCTGAGTTTTTCTTATTTCTGATATATGCAGAAAGGAAGATTCATAGAAGTCACCATAAAAGGTTATGTAAATGGCGTATACGAAAAAGAAGCGGGGCCTGTTTACCGATATAACGTATCAACTAAACTGTAGGATCTATAGAATATATAAAGAAACACGATGAACAGAGTCAAATCGATATTGACTTTGTTCAGAGGTAGCTGGGATGTGAAGCTGAACATAGCCTTCCTGAAATTTCAAACACAGAGTTCCCACTTTATCATGTTAAACACTTAAAAAAGGATGAAATACTTACCATTTCATCCTTCAAATCTTTTCATTTTGGCTGTGTTAAAGCTTATTGTTGATTTTTTGCCAAGTTGGTTGGAACGGAAGTGCACAAAACTCCTCCGGGAAGAGCCATATACAGGAAACAGCGCTGGCCTATGCTATCCTAGGGAACCCCCGGATCGCACGCAGAAAGCGAGTGCACTGGAGCGGAAATCAATACCTATGTTTAACAGAGCCTTCATTTTAAGCCTGTTTATCCTTTGTTTGTTTATGGATATTCCACAAACGATAAATATGCTGCACAATCACCTTTCCTACAGCATAAAACGGGATAATTAAAATCATACCAAGTACGCCAGCTAAATTGCCCCCGACTAACACTAATAAAATGATGGTTAGTGGGTGTACATTTAACGACTTACCCATCACCAGTGGTGAAATTAAATTACTTTCAGCCTGTTGGGCAACAACCATTACAATAATGACATACACAGACATCATTGGATCCTGGAACCACCCCGCAATAACAGCAGGGATAGCAGCAATAAATGGACCTAAAAATGGTATAACATTTGTAACCATGCCAAATAAAGCAAGGAGTAACGAGTAGTCTAATCCAATGATTAAATAACCGATAAAAAGCACGATTCCAACAAATGAACTGACGATTAACTGCCCTTGAATATAACTGGCGATGGCTTTATCCATATCACGAAATACTTCCTTGATTTGGTGCGCTTGTGATTTAGAAAAATAACGGGTCACATTCGGAACAAATTTTTCCTGATCACTAAGTAAATAGAATAAAATAAATGGAACAATAACTAATGAGACGATGAAGCCCACAACGTTACCTAATACCTCACCAAGATAAGTACCTGTTGACATCAGAATATCTTCGAGACGGTTGCTTACGTAATCAATCGCATTCTTCGCATATTGAGGCAGCAAATCCTGATTGGTTTGCCAATAGGTAATTCCTTGTTCCACTACATCGACCATCTCAGGTATATTATCAATCAGGTTTGAAAATTGTTGATGTACGACTGGTGCAATCACAGAGATAATGAAGGTTAAAAAGCCAACAAAAATTAGATAAAGGAGAATAATCCCTATTTTTCTTGGTACCTTCATTCTTTCTAACAAACGAATAAATGGACGGAATAAATAAAAGAGAATACCACCCAGTAAAAACGGCGCAAATAACGTTTGAAAGAAAACCACCAGAGGCGTAAAAATAAACTGTACTTCATTAATCAGCCAGATAATCGTTAAAAATAAGATTATACCAACACTAATGCGAAACCATTTTGTTTTTGTTAGTTCCATAGTAACCTACCATTCCTATTACAAAATTTTCTTATCTATTATCTTATCATTATTGCTATATTTTTCATTATATATTCTTAAAAAATTTCACAAAAAAATTGTTCGAATCCATAATGTTATTCCCTTCTATACGTATAACAAAACAGGTATCAAAATGTAAACAAAAACGAATGGGATACTTTTTCATAAACGATGAAACAAAAAGACCAGAACCCTTAGAGATCTGGTCTTACGTGGAATATATTATTCTTGTTCAACGTTTAAATCGTCTAAAACTCCCTGCATCTGTTCATTCATCGCCAGTCTAAATTTGAGTTCAACCCTTCTTGATTGATCCATATCTTCCTTTCCATCTACCAGTATTGGATGGCTTTCCGATTTACCAATAGCAGAAATTTTTTCCCGTAAGACATCCTTATGAGGAAAATCACCAAAATCATCACTCAGGATATAACTCACAATACTCAACGCACGAGCCTGTGAGAGCTCTAAATTATACATGTAGCTTCCATCAGAATCCGTATGTCCTTCTATTAATATAGAGTCAACTTTATCCTGATTTTCTTCATTTAACAAAACAGATGTATAAACAGGAATAATTTCCTGCAGCTGCTGTTTAAACTGGGATTTTAAAATCGCTTCATCATAGTCAAATAGTAAATCACTATCAAATTTTATTGAGCCTGACTCCTGGTCGATTTCTACATCTACACCTTCCTGCTGAAAAGCTTTTGATAGCTGTTCAATCATCCCCCGCTCATATCCAACCAGTGAATCAATTATTTCTTCTTTTTCCTGTACTTCTTTTTCTTTTCCCTCAATTTGCTGCTGTTTTGTAAACATAAGCGTAATTAAAATCAATAAAATCACCAGCAAAATAGTTGCTAAAATATCCGTAAAAGCTGGCCAAAAATTCCCTTCTCGCGTACTTGCTTTAAATAAACGATTATATTTGGAATTCATGGCTGACCATTCTCCCTGGTTCCAATGGTACGAACGGATTGTCTCATCCGCTGATCCCAGTCATCTATACGATTTCGAATGTCACCAACAGCATGAATGACCTCACGATTAGCGTTTTGGCTCGACTCAATGTGGTTGTTAACATAATGGTTTACAGCTGAAAATTGACGCTCAATAGCTTGATTGGTGTTCGATACAAATTGCTCAAATTTTTGGATACTATTATCAAGATTTTTTGTTAAAATAGTGTCTAAATTACGAAATGCATCATTCATTTGATTGTTAAATTCATTCATCACTTGTTTCAATTGATTCACTTGGTCCTGATTGCTCTGCTTTAATCCATCCTTCACATCACGGATAAGCTGATAAGACTGCTGAATAAATTCACGATTGGATTTATCCGCTTGCTCAAAGCCAAATTTCATATCTTCAAATTGTCTTCGAAGCCCTTCATTATGTGAGGAAAAGGACTGAATCTCATCCCGTAGTCGATTTAATTCCTCTTTTTGACTCTGATAAAATTTCATAAACTCCTGCTTTTCTTGATCTAACTGGGTATATTGATTTTGCAGACGCTCAAAATGACTCTCTAAGATCATAACATTTTCAGCAAACTTTTTTGTCACCTGCAGCAATTGATCAAAGGAACGATCCTGTAAGACATTTTTAATGGTTTCGGTTGCCTTACCCACATTCGTAATGTAATTTTGATTTTTTGCTTCCAGCTGTTCCATACTATAAGCAACCTTTTCCAATTGATTAACGTTTAAGTTGTAGAAATCAGCCATTTTCTGATAGGTCTGCCCCATTTTTTCATCGACGTGTTCCATATAGTCTTTGCTGTCTGATGTTAATTGCTGGATATGGGCACTTGTATCCTTCACAAACGAGGAAACATCCCCTGATAAACCTCTTACACTTTCATCTATGCTTTTAATCGAGGTTTCCTGATTCTCAAGCTGCTGTAAGAATTGAGTGAACTGATTATTAATATGGTCCATACGTGAATTAAACGAATCAGATGCTGCTTCTAAGTTATCAAAAATCCGATACAACGTCTCAGTGCTTTCCGAGAATTTTTCGTTGTAGTCCCGCATATTATTGGAAGCCCGCTCCATTGTATTAGAAAATTCATCCAGTTCATCAAGGCTCTGATGCATGTCGGTAATGGCATCTTTTACCTGTGATAAGGAATCGACCATCCGGCTTTCCCATGTATGCTTTCCATAAGACTGGAGTAGATTTTCCGCCTTTAAGGTTAACTGGAGCATTAAATGTTCAGCATCCCAATTTCGATGGACAAAGGTAATAAGTAATGAAGCTGCTATTCCGCAAACACTTGTATAAAAGGCTGTATAGATTCCATCTAATACATTTTGAATTGAAGATTGCATGTTCGCTCCATTTATATCAAGCCCGGATAAGGCACTAATCAGTCCAACAAAGGTTCCAAAGACACCAATTAAAATTACTGTAGACCCCGAAGACTGAATTCGTTTAATCCGACTTAAAATACTCGAAGAATGGTATGGGGTCGTAAACCTGGACATATACGCTTCTACAAAAGCCTGCACATCGATATGATTATCCTCTTTTTGGTTGGCCCTGTCATATTGTTGTTTTAAACCTTGCCAGAATTCACTGTCCTCTCCTTTTTGATCAGCTGCATCTAATTGGCTTTTTAAAAAAGTAAAAATGGTTCGATTCTGCCAAATCACTCGAACAGTCACAACTGTCAAAAATACGAAGGTAATGACAATAATCATTCGTGCAAAATCGTTACTAGCTGGTAAAAAGTCAAACAAGTACATCCCCCCTTATAGCTGAAACATCGAAGAGTTTTCTTTATTCAACTTATTAAAAGCTGTACAAGTTTAGAACAGGAAACATGAGATTTACAGCTCATGATCTCTTTGGCACCACTTACCAAGCATAATGACAAGTCTATTTTAGAAAATAAGGATATGAAAAAATTATGGTCTATAAGTATGTTTTGGCTCATTCTTCTTTTACCAATTAACGCTCTTGCTGAGGAAGAAATGGTGTCCGTAAAATTGGTTAATTTTATCCAGGACTCTGCTAAACTTGAAATCCATTTACAAGGGGATTATACAACATTAACTCCCTTGATTAGTCTTGAAAAAGGAGGGAAATATACACTTCTCGTTAAAAAGGGGAAATTATTTCTTATAGATGATCACGGAAAACATAGGCTCCCAAAATCCATTACACTCATTCCCAAATCCTATGAAAATAACCTAATATATATAAACGATCGCCCTTATCAGGGAGCAATGGAGTTTTCCATTGAAAAAGGAAAATATATTCGACCTGTAAATCAACTTTTATTAGAAGATTACTTAAAAGGAGTCGTCCCATTTGAAGTATTCTCTACCTGGAATCTGGAAGCCCTGAAAGCGCAAAGCCTGGCTGCGAGAACCTATGCATTAATGCATCTGAATGGAGAAAAACAGATGAATGATACCATTCAATTTCAAGTTTATGGCGGATATTCTACCTTTTCAAAAACCAACCAGGCAGTTGAAGAAACAAAAGGAGAAATAATTACCCATAATGGGAATCCGATTACTGCTTTTTATTCAGCAAGCAATGGTGGATATACAGAATCCAATGCTAATGTGTGGGGCGGAGAAGCAATTAACTATTACCCTGTCAAAAGTGATCCATATGACCCGGAGCGACCTTGGAAATTTACTTTAAACAAAGAACAACTGCCAAACAACAGCTTTTTTTGGGCTTGGTATTCACCCGACATTTGGTCCCACTTACAAGCAAAGGACGAAGAAATCACGAAAACCATGGAGAAATGGATAGAAAAAAAAGGCTATCAGGACGTAAAAATTCTTGCCATTCCCCATTTTTCTATAGCGGAAAAAAGGAATGAATCTAACCGTTCTGTGAAAGGCTCCATTACGATTTCCTTTATGCATCGTATCTTAGGGATGATGATGGTAGATGAAATTTCATTAGAGGATGTTCCCCTGTCAAAAATTCGTCCGATGATAGGTGGATCTATTTTTAAGAGCTATTTAATCACCTCAACAAAATCAACGGAAAACGCCTATATTATCAAAGGAAAAGGATATGGACATGGAGTTGGAATGAGTCAATGGGGAGCACAAAAGATGGCTGAAGCTGGTAAAAACTATAAGGAGATTATTGAGTTTTATTTTCCTGGTACAGATATTACGCAGGTGTATAAGAAGTAAGTCAACTAATCCAAAAAGGGTCGTTCAGTTTTGGAGTACGAACATTAAAAATACAATATAAATTGAGCATTGAATTACAACGCAATTTGAATTTGATGCTCTTTTTTTCATTGTTAAATCAATATCCTTTGTAATTAGGACAGTTTTTTTACGCACTAAAATGTAACCAAATTTGCAAATCTAAAATTATGATTATACAACTGCAAAACCACGAGCAAAATCCAATGTGATATGGCGCTACAAAATAGAACAAATTCTTTATTGAAAAAGGGATGGTTAGCTTAATAAGGATTGATGTTTCTTTATAAACAAATTATATTCTTTAGTAAATTGTTCTGCTTCTTCTAAGAAAGGGTAATGGTTACTTTTCTCAAAGATAACTAACTTTGAGTTAGGTATTCCTTCCTCCATTTCGATGGAGTATTTTACTGGACACTGGACATCATATCTACCACAAAGTATTAAAGTGGGAGTTGATATAAACTCCAGCTTTTTCGTTACATCATATACCTGCAATTCTCGGCTGAAAAAGTCCATACGAATGGCTGACATTCCTTTACTTATGTTTTCAGAAAAAAGTTCATCATATTTTTCGGGATCAAATAATGACAGTTTCGTCCTTTCAACTTTTAGTTCTATTCTTCTTTTTGAATGTATGTCTAAACGTTTTAAGGTTTCGTTCAGTTCTTGCATTCTGGTAAATTCAGAATGTTTAGGATTATAAATACAATCTTTTGAGAATGTCATATATTCTCTTGCAGCAGCCCCGACAATCACATTGAAATTTAGAGAATTCGAAAAGTATATTCCATAGATTATGCCTAACATCCCTCCAGTTGAATGACCAGCAAATCCCCACCTTTCAAACCCTAATTCTTCTCGAATAGCTTCTATATCAAATATTGTCTCCAAAAAACTTAGCTGATAAGGTTCTTTGGCTTTCTCTGAATGACCTGCTTCTCTTAAATTTATCAAAAATACTTTATAAATGTCTCTGCAAAATAATCCCCTGTTTGGTTAAATTCTGAATAATGATGGGTAACACAAAGTGGTTCTCCTTCACCCTTCTCAAATACTTCGAATACCCCACGTGATGTTTTAAGTAATTTCCTTCCCCATTTTTCCATCAAATCTTCCCTTTCTTATTAAACAATTCTGCTTCTTTACTTTATTATAAAAGAGCTGACTCCTTCTTGAAGAATAGACCAGATCGTTAAGTAAGAATCCTTTTCTTTTGTTTATCCTAATCCGAAAAAATGAGTCCCAAATAATGTGAAAAATAATATAAAAATAAATGCTAATTGACTAACTGTTAATTTGTAGGCATTTCGGTTTTCAGCATATTTCCACTCCATAATTGCTCTAGCTACTTCAGTCCCAATAATAAGTAAAAACATCAAAAACCATGGTTCAAAAAACCAAATGGAATTCATAGGAAATCTAGAGACATTAACAAAATAGCCGATAGTTAGGAGGGCTATGAACGTAATCCTAATCGTCCAATCTATTTTTGAATGTTTCTCATGAACATGGTTATATGAAAAAAGTTTCTTTCTCTCAACTTTTAGCCATTTTCTCATTACCGTATGAAATAAAGCTAACAGTAATAATATAATAGTTAATATTAACACTAACTTGAGCCAAAAATTGGGTCCTAAACCATACATAAATCTCCCCCCCTTATTCTATTAAAAACCAATCTTTGCTTAAATGAACATCCCTGTTACTTGAAGAGTGATTACGTAATGGCTCATCTTTATCGCTTAATTGGATAAAGATGGGAAGGATTGGAACGAATAGTAAACTTATTAAATAGCCTTTGTGTCTTTGATGATATATATTGTTCTATTTTACCATAAAATTTCCAACAACCCGTTAATTTTCACAATCAGTTGTACGATTTTAATTGTAATGATCCCTAGAATTCAGATCCTATTTCATATATAAATAGTCGTTCATAAGGTTACAAATTGCATTTTGTAATCCAAAACCGAATTACTTTAAGTATCATCCTGGTCCCATTTTTCCTGGTATTGATGCTCATATACATACAAAGACTTTGGTAAATATAAGTGATTTCTGCTTCAGTACGCTTACTTTCCGTGTGCTGATTGGGATCCACCTCGAAATACGCCTAGGGGGTCTCCTGAAAATAAAAAAGGATTAGAGTCTTTGTCCTCTAATCCTTTTTTATACGAGTAATCAAAAATTCATCCATGATGTTCTTTTATAATTGCTGCTAGGTGGTGCTCTTCACTCCTTTTTCCATCCCCTTTTCACTTTGGGTTTTCGAATCAGGCCGAATCCATAAAAAAGTGATAATAGCTGCAATCATACTTAATCCTCCTAAAAGTAAATAAATATACGTTGATAGAGACTTAAGCATAATGGCAATAATTGGTGGTCCCAAAGCTACCCCAATAAATCGCATACTGCTATACAAAGATGTAATCGTTCCTCGTATATCCTTTTTAATGCCCTCTGTTATTAAAGCATCTAAGCATGGCAGAGAGATTCCTATACCTAACCCGGCAACAGCTAAAAGAATAAGCGTCCAGACTAAAGTCATGTTGGAACGTAGAAAAACTAAACCTATGCCAGAACCAGCATTTCCGATAAAGATGAACCATTTCATTACTTTTTGGTTTTTCCCTACCTTTTTCCCAGTAACAAAAGATGCTGTACATAAAACAAGTAGGGGAACTGCTAAGAGTACGCCTTTCATCACACTCTCAATTTCAAACCGTAATTCTAATTGTTCAGAAAGGTTAAATAAGAATCCAAATAACACGAACATATTTAAGCACCCTATTAGAAAGGTAGCTGTTAACCAATGTCCATTATAATGAAAGACCTTTTTAATCTTATGAACAAAATGTTTTAAATCCTCCTGTTTTTTCTCCTGTTTGGGCGCATGAACGAATAAAAGAAGTAACAGTATAGAGATTGCTGACAAAATGGGAACTGCAATAAATGGGACGTACCAAATCAAAAAAGCAAGCAAGGAACCAAGTATCGGACTTAATACCTTTCCAAAAGTATTAGACGTTTCAATAATGCCTAATCCTTTTGTGACTTCTTCTTTATCTTTAAATAGATCTCCGACAGTAGGAATCACTACTGGAAAGGCTCCAGCTGCACCAATTCCCTGTAAAAAACGTCCGACTAAAATCATGATGTACGGTTCATCTATTTTCCAGGCAGCAAAAGCTGCTAATCCACCGCCTATCCCTGTAATGATAAGGCTTGGAATCATCACCTTTTTTCGTCCAAATTTATCGGATAAATAACCCGCTACAGGAATCAAAGGAATGGCTACAACGGAATAAACGGTAATGACTAAACTGGATTGAAAAGGGCTAATATTTAATTCCTTCTCAATAGTCGGTAAAACCGGAATAAACATAGAATTTCCAAGTGTCATCATTAAAGGTATTGAAGCTAGAGCAAATAATGCCCATTTTTTCTTATCCATATATTTACCCCTTTAAAAGTGAAACTTTGAATAGTTGTTACACTAATCTTTAGTGAAAGTTTTCCCAAAGTCTTTAATAGGTATCACTGTAACAGAATAGCGATATTTACTATCCACGCTACTTAAAAGTTTTCAGCTAAACCAGACATTTTATGCAGGAGAGTTAGTCCCTCATACACAAAAAGGCCATAGCCTGATGGTCTAAGTCAGACTATGGCAACCGTCAAAATAGTCACTTCACAATAAAGGGGAATTTCATAGCACTTGTATCACTAAGTCCTTGAATCCATATACCATTGTGTTAGTCCATTCATTGCAGCTTCTATATATATCTATACCCCAATGAATATATTTTAATCTTATCTTTTTTCCTAAATTGAAAAAACCGAAAAAAGTAGGATTTTCCTATACTTCCTAAGACGGATATTATCGTTCTAACTTTTTGGCTTTCCCATAATGAACAAAATAAACATACAGAAGTAGTATCTCTCTGAACGACTTATCGTATAAAAAACAGGAATGAGGTTACTTTATGTAATAGAGAATTCCCTAGCATTTTACCTACAATGCATAGATTTCAAGTACCAAATATACAATACTTAACTAAAGAGTGATTAAGATTGAACAAAGAGAGAAAACTGTCATCAATTTTATGGAACATTGCCCTGCCAGGATTTGCACAGGTTTTACAAAAGCGTTACATAATTGGATTTGTGTTAGTTTTTATGGAAATTATCATAAACATTTTTAGTCGTTTTAATGAGGCGATTCGATATAGTTTCTTAGGACAAATTGATAAGGCTATTTCAGTCACCAATTATCAATTTCTTATGTTTTACCCTTGTCTTTATATGTTTGCTTTATGGGATGCCTTTTACGAAGCTGATCAAGGGGAAACCCCTTATGCTTTTCTTCCTTTTGTATTTGGAGCTTATTTCATAACAGTCGGATTAATATTTGCTGAACGGATTAAGATTTTTGGTGTATTGCTTGGACCAGTTTGGCTGCCCATTTTGTCCCTTATACCAGGTTTATTCGTAGGACTAGTTATTCGAAAAGTCATTTTAACTTTTTCAAAATCCAAATCAAAAAGGAGATAACCAGTACCTTTTGTGAGGTACTGGTCTTTTAGAGCTTTTACCCGGCCTTATAAGCAGATATGTAATAAATATCCGGATGTAAAAATCCTAGTTTTGTCTGAAACCCTTCTTTCATGAGATATCTTTGCATACGTTCAGAATGAATACGATGATCCATGGGAGGACCATCATCAGATTCATGCTCTTCCCAATCGAGTACAAGCAGTTGTCCATCGTTTTTTAATACACGATTAATCTCTCTTAAGGTTCTCTCAATGCCATCTACTTCATGCAAAACAAAAGCAGCCACAGCCCGGTCAAATGAAGCATCAGGAAATTTAAGAACTTCAATTTGGCTCTTCATGCGGTCAATATTTCGAATACCTGCCTCTTTTGCACGATGATCTAACATGGTTAGCATTCCATCTTCTATATCCACTGCCATTACACGTTCTGAAGTAGTTTCCGCTATTGGTAACGTCAAGTACCCATTTCCCGCGCCAAGGTCTACAATTTTTTCATCTCCTGATAGAGAAAGAAGCTCGAGTATTTTATCCTGTGGCACCTTTTCTTTACGACTTTGATTAATCAATTGATCTGCTTTTTCAGGATCAAATCGCCTTTCTGACATTCTTACACTCCCCTTACGTATTGATTAATTGTTTCAGCTTCGTAAAATTTTGTTCCTGTCTCACTTCATCATAATATCTCATTGGGCATCCAAACTTAGAAACTCGGCTTGGGACCGATGTTATTGTAAATTGAGTCGGATTTAAATCCTCATGAACTTCCTCCCAAAATAAAGGAGTGGCTATAGTTCCTTCTTTAGTTGAACGCGGGGAATAGGGTGCAATAATTGTCTTTCCTTCAGCATGCTGGACGTAATCCACATATAACCGATTTCCCCGATTTTTTTTCAAGCGTTCAATCGTAAATTTTTCCGGGTATTGCTGTACCAGTAATTGAGCAGCCGCTTCCGTAAACGCTCTAGTTTCGTCATACGTAAGCCCATTTGCTGGTAATGGAATATGGATTTGCAATCCTTTGTTCCCTGAGGTTTTGACAAAGGCATAAAGCTCCAGCTGGTCGCAAATCATTTTTAGAATTTGTGCAGCCTGTATAGCTAATGAGAACTCCTTCCTTGAAGGAGGGTCCAAATCAAATACTATTTCGTCTGGAAAGGATTCATTTATCTTCTGAAAAGGAATGTGAAATTCAATTGTTCCTTGATTCCCTATCCATATTAAAGACTCTAATGTTTGACAAAGAATAAAGGTTTCACCACTTTCCTTATACGCACCTACAAAGTCCGGTGCATAATCCGGCCTGTGCTTCTGAAAAAAAGACTCATCCTCCACTCCATGTGGGTAACGAATAAGTGTCAGTTTTTTACTTTTCAGAAATGGGAGCATGTATGGAGCCATTTTACGTAAATAAATAAGATGGTCCTGTTTTAAAAAGTTAGGTTGTGGCCATAAGGGTTTATCAGGGCTTGTTATTTCAACATTTTCCGGAAGCATGGTTAAATCAAGATCCCTTTTTTTTAAGGTACATTCCTCAGGTGACAAATCAAAACGAAACTGATCAAAATTAGGTTCTCTTAACTGTCCTTCCTCTGCCTGTAAACAATTGATCTGAATACATATAGCAGGTGGTATATGAAAAATACCTTTCTTTTTTTCCCCTTTTTCTATGATGAGTTTCGTTAAAGTATTAAAGGATTCCTCCGAAAACCCATGTTTAACTACACCAAGGGTCTCCAGCTTGTTTTGATTATAAATGGAAGTTGTGAAATAGTCATTTTCTGGATCAAATTCCGTAATAAAACCGGTGACTTTTCGCCAGTTTTTAATTTTTAACCAGTGTTTAACTCTTTTTCCCTGTTGATAGGATTGATGCTTTTGTTTAGCCACAATCCCTTCTCCATACGCTAATTCAAGCTGTTTCCATAAAGGTTGATAGTCATCATAGAAAGGAATCAAGGATATGGGCTTGAGTAAAGAAATATGTAAGGGCCAACCTAAAGACGAAAATAAATCCTTTATTTCTTCCTTTCGCTTTTCAAAGGTCCGGGTTTGCAGATTTCGCCCTATTTGTAAAGCATCAAAGCATAAAAACTGAGCAGGAAAGGTTTGAGCATGCTGCTTTATCTTATCCATATTTTTCATACGTCCCCGTTGCTGTAATAAAGAAAAATCAGCACACAGGTTTGTTTTTAATATGACCATCTCTCCATCTAACGAGAGGGGCAAAAACTCCCGTACCTGGTCCTGATAGTGTTCTAAAAATGAGATGACTTCAGGAAAATGCTCTGTTAAGTCTTTACCATTACGGGATATAAAACGTACTCCCTCCTCTTTCCATTCGAGGGAAGTTCGAAAACCGTCATATTTTACTTCATATACCCAATTATCACCTTCTGGTACTTCATTTGTTAAGGTTGGCAGCATTGGATTCCACATTTAGCCGGCTCCTTTTGTATAGAAAGTTCCATACTTATAATTGGGAAAATCGTCCAAATTATACATGTTTGGACGTTCATACCAAGAAATGAAATGCTTGTACACAGGATAAAAGTTACATGTAAGATGAATGCTAAATACAAAGGAGTGATAAAACGTGCATACAATGTGGAAAGGAACCATAAGCTTTGGACTGGTTAATATTCCTGTTAAGCTTCATGCTGCAACAGAAAACAAGGATATTCGCCTTCGTAATTTGCATAAAGAATGTGAAACACCCATCAAATATGAAAAAGTCTGCCCTCATTGCGAAAAAGAAGTTACCAATGATGACATTGTAAAAGCGTACGAATATGCGAAAAATAAATTTGTTGTTTTGGATGATGAGGATCTGGAAAATCTGAAAAAAGAACAAGATGATAAAGCTGTAGAAATTGTAGATTTTGTCCAATTAGAAGAAATTGATCCGATATATTTTGAAAAGAGCTACTACCTTTCTCCCAATGAAGGTGGAGGCAAGGCTTATGCACTCCTTCGCCAATCATTAAAGGATACAGGAAAAATCGGGATTGCCAAAATCATGATTCGTTCCAAAGAACAGCTTGCCATCGTACGCGTTTATGAAAATACCCTTGTGATGGAAACCATTCATTATCCGGATGAAGTCCGGGCTGTCGATCAGGTTCCCAATGTCCCTGCTGAAGAAAACTTGGGTGAGAAAGAGCTTAATACAGCAAAGATGTTGATTGACGAGCTTACAACCGAATTTGAACCTGAGAAATACAATGATGAATATCGAACGGCACTCATGGATTTAATCGAGGAGAAAAAGGAAAACAACGAAGTGACAACAGGAAAGGAAAAGAAACAGGAAAAGCCGGATAATGTTACAGATTTGATGGATGCACTCGAAGCTTCCCTGGAACGCTCCCAAAAAGGAAGCAAAAACAAAACCAAAAAGAAAACGACGACAAAAAAGAAAACGACAGCGAAGAAGGCTCTTTAAGGATGTGGGCTTGGCCCTGTTCCCACATCCTTTAAAGTGCGAAAACATTTTGTCATGGATCACGGGATTTGTGTTTGTTAATCCAGCTATACAAAATAACAAAATAGACAAATATCGGAATAACGATAATCGCTGCAATTGAGTCATGGATAATGCCAAAATAGTGTAAAACCATGACTCCAATCAGCACAAGATGGAGTAATATATGCAGAATATGAAGATGCTTCACGGATATCACCTACCTACCATTAAAATATGGTCCTCTCTTTCGATAGGTGAATAAAAAGCCTCCATTGTGTTCTAAATTTTTTGCAGCATACAAAAAAAGGTTTTAAGTCAAATACGAGAACCCTTCTTCCCTCCCCCCTCTTAAAAAAAGACAATCTTTATCAAACAAGTGGTATTTTAAAACGTAGCATAATTCTTTATAATAATAAGTGCTTTATCTAAAGTTTGTTTTACATAAGTCGAGGTGGAAGAATTGAAAAGATGGGTACTGTTTATGTCAATGATGTTGATTTTCATTGGATGCTCGGAGAATGAGGAGAACCAAGAATTAGATGTAACAGACAATAAAGAAAATACAGAACAAACTGAGGAAGCAAAAGCCTTACCTGAAACTTTATCCATTCCCGTTATGACCAAAGAAAATTCCGTAACCATTCATTTAGAAAATGCTCCTTTATTAGGCCATTATCTTTCAACAGCAAAGGATGATGTTAATGAAATTGGGCAAACCTTTAGGGCTCAACTATTAACAGAAGAAACCGATGATGCTTTATACATGATGTCTTATGCTTGTCAGGGTGAGGAAAGTATTTGCTCTTATCTGCTTGTTGAAAAAGGAAAAGAAGAGGAAAGTGTGATTCCACTAACCGATTTAGCTTCTTTTGTATCTTACCAGCTTTCTCCTGATCAGGAGAAAATTATGCTTTATTTTGAGCGTGTCATTAATGGCAAGAAGAAACATCATATTCAAGTTGTGGATCTATATGAGCATAAAATCCTGTCTTTAAACAATGAAGATCTGACAGAACAAGTCTTAGATTACAATTATTCCATTGAATCCATGGAATGGGTAGATACCAATAAAATTAAAATTCGAGTACCCTCCTCTATTCATTTTGATGAAAAGAAAAAAAACACGGATAATTTAGGTGATGACTTTATTCTATTTGAAGTATCTTAAATACAACCTGAAAGGAGAATAACAATGAATCAGTTAATCGATACTCTTCTAAATCATAGATCCATTCGCCAATTCAAAGATCAGCCCTTATCAAAGGAACAGATTCATACAATTGTCCAATCAGCCCAACAAGCATCTACTTCCAGCTACTATCAAGCCTATAGTATTATTGGTGTAACAGATGAGGATATTAAACAGGCGTTGTCTAACGTATCAGGGCAATTTTATGTTAAGGATAATGCTCATCTAATGGTATTTTGCGCTGATTTTCACCGTGCCCAACTTAATTCTACCGAAGAACAAAAAAAAACAATGAATGGAAATCTGCAGAATACGGAGCACTTTATTGTAGCAACTGTCGATGCCGCTCTTGCAGCCCAAAATGCTGCTATCGCTGCGGAAAGCATGGGACTTGGAATCTGTTATCTCGGCAGTTTACGAAACGATATTAACCAAGTAAGTGAATTGCTACAGCTACCTGATTATGTTATCCCATTATTTGGTATGGCTATTGGTTATCCTGATCATCAACCGGAAAGGAAACCAAGACTACCTATGAATGCTATCTATTTTGAAAACCATTATGCTAATGATCAAACACTTGAAAACCAACTCGATACATTTAATAACCAACTTAATAACTATTATCAAAATCGAAGTGAAAACAAACGGACGGATTCCTTTACTGGACAAATTCATCGGAAATTATCCAAACCAAAACGTCAGGATGTAACAGATTTTGTAAAACATAAAGGCATGAACCGAAAATAACTTCAAAAAAGCCTATCATCTTCCCTGGTATGCGAGAAGAAGATAGGCTTTTTTATAGGTTTTCTTCTTTGATTCTTTCAATTTCGTCTTGATGCTCTGCTTTAAAATCATCAATCACTTCTTGTCTTTTCTCTTCTAAGTCATTATAATCCCGGGCATCATCAAACTCTTTAAACCATTCCTTCTGGAGTTTGTCGATGAACATCTCCGTTTTGATTTCTTCTTTCATATATTGATTAAAGTACTCTTCAAAGGACAAGTCTTGAGTCTTTAAAAAAGCACCCATTCCGTAATCTTCATCTTTATATTCCTGGGCTTGTTCCATTATTTCATCCATTCGTGTTTCCAATTCTTTCTCCGTTACTTCAAGTTCCTTTTCCTTCGCTTTCTCGGTTAAAGCTTTTTGAGCAATTAATTGTTGAATAACATCTGATTTTAATTTCTGTTTGCTTATATCAAGATCCTCTATTTGTGCTAATTGAAAGGATTGAAGTTCAAAGCGCTCATCAATTTTCTCCTGCTCAATAAGCGGTGGAGCGAAAAGCAGATACCCTTTTGTATTCATTTGGAAAGCAGCAAAAAAAACGATAACCATTGCGACGCAAACAGTGATTTTACCTTTATTCATCTCGAATTCCCCTCTTTTATATTCCCGTGGCAGTAGTTTTTCTGGCTTTTTGTCTAGGTCAATCGATTACGCTTGTCTTTATCAGTACTATTTTACTATTTTTCTGAATAGTAGAAAAGAAAAATCCCCCTATTTTGGAGGATTTTCCACATATTTTTTCTTGTTTTCACTGTTTCTTTCTTTTTCTTCGTAAACGTTCCCGAATCTTTCTTGGGTCAAGATTTATGGTTTTCGGTTTGTAATTTTCAGATGCTTTTATGTCACCATTAGAGGCCCGCATAAACGACCAGCCTAACATCGTCAAAATGATTAACAAAGGAAATCCACCTACAATACTTGCCGTTTGCAAGATCGATAGGCCACCAAGGTACATCAGAATTAATGGCATAAAGGAAAGTCCAAAAGCCCAAAACATTCGATTCCAACGAATGGGTTCATCATCCACCTCTTTTTGTACAACAGAAGCTAATATATAAGAACTGGAATCAAAGGTTGTAGCTAAGAAAATAATAGCTAGTACAGTAAATATGAAAATCATAAAACCAGCCAGTGGTAACTGATTGACAATGCTGATAATGGCAGCAGGTGCTCCCTGATTATTTAATACTTGAAGAACATCAAACTGACCTGTTAACTGCATATATAAGCCGAAGTTCCCCATAATCCCAAAAAACAAAACGCTTCCAAGGGTGCCATAAATCATTGTACCCAAAACCATTTGTCTTACGGTTCGTCCTCGGGAAATTTTAGCCACAAATAAACCTACAAACGGTGCATATACAAGCCACCATGCCCAGTAGAACACCGTCCAGGATTCCGGGAATCCCGTCTGTTCGAAGTCTCCGATATCCTGAAATGGCTCCGTCCATGTACTCATATGAAAGAAATTATCCAGCAATAATCCAATACTATTTGTGGTGGTTTCTAAAATAAATAAAGTTGGCCCAAAGATAAGCGTAAAAGCTAGTAAAAAAATAGCCAGCCATAAATTTACATCACTTAAATATTTAATCCCTTTGCGCAATCCTGTATAAGAACTAATCGCAAAAATGGTCGTGCAAATAAGAAGAATAACCGTTTGCAGGATCATATTCGTTTCAAGACCGGTTATTGCATGAATCCCTTGCGCAATCATCGGTGTTCCTAATGCTAGTGTTGTACCAGCTCCACCTAAAAGACCAAACATAAAGAGAACGTCGATAATCGTTCCAATTGGACCATCTGCAGCCCGTCCTATCAAAGGTCTGCAAGCTTCACTTACTTTTAGCACCGGTCTTTTACGAACGTAATAAAAATAGGCCATTGGGAGTGCAGGTAAAGTATAAATGGCCCAGGCTATTGGACCCCAATGGAAAATTCCATACGTGGATGCCCACCGTATCGCATCCTGAGAACCTTCTTCTATTCCAAACGGCGGTCCTTGCAGGTAATAAGCCCATTCAATGGTGCCCCAATATAAAATACTTGAACCAATTCCTGCACAAAACAGCATAGCAGCCCAGGAAAAGTTTCCGAATTCAGGTCTTTCTTCTTTTTCGCCTAATTTAACCCATCCATTCTTACTAAAAGCAACGACCAGGAGGAAAAAGAAGACGCATATACCGACTAATAAGTAAAGCACACCAAAATTAGTTGTGACAAAATCATTTGCATTAAGCACAACTTCCTCACCTTTTTCAGGCCAAATGATTAATGGAACCGTTACAAGTAAAAGAAGAATTAAGGCCCCTATAAATGTGGGCCAATCAATCAAACAATTCTTGTTATTCACATTATCATCCTTTCATTTATAATTCAGATGATTAGTCTTTTTTTAGTATGGACAAAATGAAGAAGATAATGTTTTGTTATATCTCTAACCTTTAATCGTTTTCTTAACTGGTCCAGAACTTCCTGCAAGAGTCAGCTGTTTTCTAAAACAATGAATATGGAATTCCCTCTACAACTCGTCCCTTTCTACCTGTCATGGTTTCAGCCTTTGATAGAGAATTTAATATAGCTTCCTCTGTTGCTTCTTCAACTCCTTGAAAAAGTTCATTCATAACTAGGGAATCATCCCTTATCAACATTTGCTTCTCCAGATATTCCCCATGTTTACTATGAGGAATCGTATATCCATTTGAAAAGGCTATGACAATGTCTCCGCTTCCATGATGGACACGACTTCCAGTTCTTGCTAAGCCGACTGGTGCTCGTTTGGCAATTCGTTTTAACTGTCGTTCAGATACAGGAGCATCAGTTCCTACAATCATCATAATTGATCCATCAGGAATCTGGTTATCATCCATATATGTCGGTTTATACCTGGCTGCTTCCAATTCCTCTCTTTTCCCAAAATTACTTACCACAAGCACCCCAATCGTATATCCTTCTCTAACTTTTCTCGAGGAAGTTCCTACTCCCCCTTTAAATTGATAACACATCATTCCGGTTCCAGCTCCTACCGCTCCTTCATCTGCATCAGCCTTCGCGGCCTTAATAGCTTTTTTTGCATCTTGAGTTATGAGAGATTGTATCCTTACATCATTCAAATACATATCATTACATTCTCCAACGACCACATTCAGAGAACCTGTTTTATCTCCTGCATCAGGATTCTGATCAAGCATATAGGAAAGGGTTCCCTGCCACACTGTACCTACTTCAAATGTATTGGTAAGCATAATGGGAGATTCAATCGTACCTAACTCTTCTATTTGCACCAAACCAGCCGTTTTACCAAAACCGTTTAACACAAATGAAGAAGCGGGGACTTTTTCCTGAAAAAGATTTCTTTGATGAGGTAAAACCGCTGTAATCCCTGTTCTAATTGAAGTGTTGTTCGCCTTATCCACCACTTTGGTAATGTGTCCGACATTAACTCCCGGAACATCGGTAATCTTATTTTGCTCCCCTGTGGGAAGTGTTCCTATGATTATTCCTAAATCTCTGATTCGTTTCCGCATAAACGATCCTCCCATTTTTCCCCATTGTATCAAATCGAAGTATAAATCTCTCCTATGTATGATACTTTTAAGCTGGATAATCTGTCGCAAAATGGTTATGTATGGAACATTCACCTATTTTATACTTTTCCTTTCTAACATAGGATATCCAACCATACCTATCTAATCATTCGTCATACGTTGTTATTGTAGAATTTAAATTAGAAAAAAAGGAGTGTTCCAATCGATGGGTTGCGGTAGAAATTTTAAAGATGATAATCGTGTAGCAGGTGAATTTACTGATGATAACTGTGTTTGCGATGTAGTACGTTCCATTGCAGATGCACAGAATGATGTAACCGATGAATTGTGTGATGTTAGCTGTGAAAGGTCCATTAACAGTCTTGTGTCCCCTGTAAGTCGTAATAACCTTGACACAGTTCCTTTTATTTTATATGGGAAAGATTTAAAACCATTTAAAGGATTTGGAGCCGACATTCAAGGCGGTGGAATGAACGCACGTTTTGATTGCATTGAGAGCTTTGTTTTCCGTGTAAATGAAGTTAGTGACAATTGCTGTGCAGTACTAGAACTGCTTACCTGCGATGGAGATCCAGATCAGCCTGGAGATCAACACGGAGCAAAATGCGACAAAGACCCTTGCGAACAGCTTAACGGATTAGGGGTTAATGAATTAGAACGTACTGGCATCTGCATAACAGTTGACTTAAACTGCTTCTGCGCAATCACATGTCTTCCTGCCGTTTCACTACTATAAAAGTATAGACCAAACAGACAATAGCGGAGCCTTTATTTTCCAGGCTCTGCTTTTTTAACCAAATAGTAATGCTCTTATAATACATGTATTTCAACAGAATAAAGGTTTATAAAAGCCAGAGAAGTACTCTGGCTTTTTTACAGACTTAATTTTTTTGAACATGAAAAACTACCAAATAAACAGCGCTATTAAGGTAGATAAAAATAAACCCAGCATTACAGGAATAAAGGCTTTTCGCACAAGTTTCATAACGGAAATCCCACAGAATCCGGCAATGGCAATTAAGGAGGACCAGGCAATGATTGTACCCCCACCAGTCCAGATTGAGCCCATTTGACCAATGGCTGCTAATGTTGCGGGGTCTGCACCGGATGTTGCCAAAGCTCCAGATAAAGAACCGGTTAGCGGTAAGCCAGAAAAACCAGATCCATCTAAACCTGTAATAATGCCAATAATTAATATACTAAATGCAGCTAAAATTGTACTTTCAGGGAGAAAATCCTGAGATGCATTCACAATATCAAATAGAAAAGCTGGAGCAGTCTCCTCCCCTAAAGATAAAATACTACCCGAAAAATCTTCGCTTCCTAAGAAGAAAAACCCTGCAATCGGGATTACTGGTCCCATTGCTTTGAAAGCAAAGACAAACCCCTCTGTAATATGTTCTCCTATATAATCGAGTGACTTATGCTTCCCAAATGCAATGGATGCAAGTAATAATAAGATAACCGCTACACCGCCAATAAATGCAGCACCATCTCCTCCCTCAAAGCTCCCCATGCGACCAGACGTTAGTTTTGAGGAAATCATCGTTATGATCACCGCAACCATCGATAAAGGAACCAATATGGCAAACACTTTACTCCAAATGGTCAAATTGTGAGATTTTGTCTTTCGATGACTTTCTTCCAGACCTTGCATAGCTTGAATTTCTTTATCATTTAAAGAATCATGGGGAGCACGAAATGATTTGCGACTAAAAAAGTAGACTAAGCCAAGAGCGGTTAAACCTGTAATAACAGAAAGAACTAAACTCCGATCAGCTAATAATCCTGTGTCAATTCCCGCTGCCTTTGCTGATAACTCTGGAGCCACCTGAATAATATAATCAGAGGACAAAGCCATTCCCTGACCAGCTAACGCAATCGTGACTGCTGCTACTATTAAGGGAAGCCCTGAACGAACAGCAGCAGGGACAAGTAAAGCACAAATTAACGGCACAGCAGGCGTTGGCCAAAAAAATAGAGAAATCACATAGGTAACCGCTATAAGAATAAGGAAAGCTATATGTGCATTTGTCATAAATTTCTGTATGGGCTCAATCATACGGCGATCTGCCCCCAAATCCTTTAGTGCGTGTAGTAAGGCAACCATAAAGGTTATGATTAGGAAGATGTTGAACAATTCTTTCGCTGCAACTAAATTTGCATTAAAAATAGCCGTAAAACCGCTTATTACACTACCTTTATACGCCCATGCGACTAGAAACGTTCCCAATAATGTAGGTAGAACAACACCTTTACGAAAGGCCATCGTAACAATTATCAGTATTGTGAAAAGTGCGTATACAAAATGGCTGAATTCTAACTCCATGAACTTCACCATCCTTTTTCAATTCACCCGCTTAGGTGATGTATTACCACCATATGCACATTAGCCCATATTGGTGATTCGAATGGGATGATGATTAACCGTCTATTTCGTTTTGTTTAGAATCAACTATAAGCTTTAACACAGGCCATTCGAAAAGAAAAACTGCCATCCTTCTGTAAGAATGACAGTTCTTCAATGTATCTTGCTGTTTTAAAAATAATTAGACGGATTTTGCAGGGATCCATTTTTATATACTTCAAAGTGTAAATGTGTACCGGTAGAATGACCAGTTGATCCCATAATTCCAATGACTTGACCTTTCTTTACGGTTTGTCCAGCATTTACCTTTATAGAAGATAAATGACTATATGTGGTTTTATAACCGTTTTTATGGTTAATGACAATACGGTTTCCGTATCCACCACTATCATAACCAGCTGATTCTACAACACCATTATCGGCGGCATAAATGGATCGATTGCTTGGACGGGCAATGTCAATTCCTTTATGAAAACTTCCCCATCGTTGTCCCATACCACTGGATACGTATCCACCAGCTGCAGGCCATTTGAAATCTCCAGTTCCGCGTGATGGAATGACCTTTGTACCTTCTAAAACAATTTTCTTAACAGGTTCTTTCATAACTTCACTATCAAGTACTTCACGGTTCACCACTTTACCATTTTTCTTCTCAAGTCGATAGTGAATCTTTTTGCTACCTTCCTGTCCCTGTTGTTTTACTTTAGTCTGTCCTTTGTATAAATTATCCGTCTTTTTGTGTTCCGTTTCATAATCCATTTCTTTTTCTACTACCTTTTCCTCAGTTGTTTCAATGTTTAAAAATGGTTCATATCCAGTAACGTTTACTTTATCTCCTATTTGAATAATGGAGTCCTCATTTAAATCAGGGTTCAACGATAACAATTCAGGCACGCTTAATTCATATTGATCCGCTATGGTACTTAATGCTTCACCTGATTTTACTTTGTGTACTTTTTCTCCTAATGTTCCTCTTTTCAAGAGTTTAATTCCTTGATCTATTGTTAGTATTTCCTTAGGATCCACTTTTTCATCAGAAATTGAAACCTTTTCTGAAAATGAAACGTCTAATATATTAGAATCTCCGACTTTCATGTTATCTTTTTCTGATTTTTCATTTGATTTTTTATCTGAATCAGAACCTGTTTTTTCATGAGTCTTTTCATCTGAATCAGAACCTGTTTCTTCCGACTTATTATTATCTACAATATCTTTTATATATTCCTGAACTGTATCTTTAGGAAGATATTTGTCCATATATTTTGAAAGAAGCTTTTGCACAGAATCTTCATCTTTAAAATAACCAACTAATTCTCCACCTACCTCAAGTTTAACAGCTGCTAAACTGTAGGTGATTTCATTTTTTAATTGGTTTATTACGCGCTGATTGTTAAATACAGGCTCAAAAGTAACTTCAGGTATGTAGCTAATATCCTGACTTACAGCCAGCTCTACATCCTCACGCTTATTCTCTTCTTCCTCAACCTTTTTATTTAAGAAGGATTCAATAACTTCTTTACTGCCAACAGTTCCTATATGTTCACCATCCATATATACATGGTAAACACGTGGCAGATCATCATCTTTTTTATCTGCATGAATGGTTCCTGATCCTAAAGTAATTCCAATGCTTAAACAAGTTGTAAGTACAACTTTAGGGACAAGCGCCTTTTGTTTATTCTTTGATGCTTTCTGATATTTATTATCAAGCACTTTCTCGTTCCTCCCACGATCAATTCATTCTTTATTATCTATCTTTCTACCCCTATCACTCTACCACAACTCCCTAACATAAATAAATAGAATTAGGCATAATGTAACAAACTTGTATAATAGCTGTCATATTTTTGAAAAATATTGTCAAAATATTTATTATCCTTAAGGGAAGACAACAAGCTATTTGAATATAGCCTAAATAAAAAGAGCGATTCCTTCTATTAGGAATCGCTCTTTTACCTTATAACTTCCATAATTTATCTGGAAATCCATAATAAAAAATGTTTTGAAGTAAATAAAACATTAAACCGGTTGTCTTGTTGCTTTTTTAATAGCCTGATCCAGATCTTCAATTAAGTCTTTTGTTGACTCTAGACCGACAGAAAGACGAATAAATTCTTCCGTAACACCTGCTTGCTTTAATTCATCAGCACTTAATTGCTGATGAGTGGTGGATGCCGGGTGAATAATTAATGATTTGGCATCACCCACATTGGCTAAATGAGACCAAAGTTCAACATTATCCACAACCTTACGTCCATCTTCCCGGTCCCCTTTAATTCCAAATACAACAATGGAGCCTGCACCTTGATCAAAGTATTTTTGTGCCAAAGCATGTGATGGGTGACTTGTTAATCCTGGATGAGAAACCCATTCTACATCTTGATGATTTTCTAAAAACTTCGCTACTTCTAGTGCATTTTCATTGTGTTTCGGAACGCGTAGATGCAAAGTTTCCAAGCCTTGAAGGAACTGGAATGCGTTTTGTGGACTTAAGCAAGGTCCAAAGTCACGTAAAAGCTGTACCCGAAGCTTAGTGCCAAACGCTGCGCCTTCTAACTCAGCAAAACGAAGATTGTGATAGCTAGGATCTGGCTCAACAAAATCAGGGAATTTGTCATTATTCCAGTCAAAGGATCCGCCATCTACAACAACTCCACCAATGACAGTTCCGTGTCCCCCAATCCATTTTGTAGCGGAATGAATGACTACATCAGCACCATATTCAATTGGACGACAGGAATAAGGTGTCGCAAATGTGTTATCAATAAGTAAAGGAATATCATTTTCATGTGCAATATTCGCAACCGCCTCGATGTCTAATACATGTAAACTTGGATTACCAATTGTCTCTGCAAAAATGGCTTTCGTTTTGGAAGTAATGGCTTCCTTGAAATTATCCGGATTTTTAGGATCAACAAATTTAACATCAATTCCATATTTAGGAAGTGTGTTTGAAAACAAATTAAAGGTTCCTCCATATAAATCCGTAGCGGCAACAATTTCATCACCTGCTCGGGCCAGATTAAAAATGGATAAGGAAATCGCGGCCATACCTGAAGATAACCCAACGGCATTTGTTCCTCCTTCGAGAAGAGAAAGCCGTTTTTCAAATACATCAACAGTCGGATTCATAATTCGGGAATAAATATTTCCTTCTTCCTGTAATCCAAATAAATTTTGAGCATGCTCGGTATCACGAAAGGCATAAGAGGTTGTTTGGTAAATCGGAACTGCACGTGAACCGGTTGTCGGATCTGGCTCTTGACCCCCATGTAAATGTAATGTTTCTAGACCTAACTTTTCCTGACTCATCTTACCACTCCTTAAATTAGTTTTTCTTAAAAGCCTTCTGCCTACTCTTTTTTAGCGTATTAATGCGCTAAAATATTGAAATCATCAGTGATAAGAGGGAAAATGAAAACCCTCTTCAATAAGAAGAGGGTTGTTATTCCATATTCCTCCCCTTATCTTTCAGATCAATCAGATCTGCAGGACTTGGCACCTTTTCAAGTCGATACTTGAAGGTTGCCGGGCTTCACAGGGCCTTTCCCTCCGCCACTCTGGATAAGAGATGTTTATTCTGTTGGTGTTCAAACCGTTTATGTACGGTTTGAAATGTTATTAAGTAGTATAGATAATAAATAATCTTCTGTCAATTGTTTTTCGAAATTTTTTAAAAAAAACATATTTTTACGTTTACAAACAGAATTTTTTTATCGAAACTCCTTTTTCTCCATTATTTAGAAAAGAGACATGGATTTACCTTTATTTTTTATGCCATAACAACAGACAATAAATATATAAGGATTTGTTGAAGGAAGGAGTAGTCGTGATGTTGACAAATAAGCAAGTTTCCACCTTCCGTTCTCAATTACAGAAGGCAAAAGAGGATATCGAAAAACGGTTAAAAGAAAATGATCATTTTGATATAGAAACAGGTCATTATCATCAGTCCACGGGAGAATTATCAAGCTACGATAATCATCCCGCGGATGAAGGATCTGAATTATATGAACGAGAAAAGGATATAGCCCTGAATGACCATGCTGAAGATGAATTAAAAAATATCGAGAATGCTCTAAAAGCTATAGATGAAGGCACGTATGGCAAATGCAAAGAATGTGGAAAAGAAATTCCAGTTGAACGCTTAGAAGCACTCCCTACCACTACCTATTGTGTGGAACATTCTCCTGATCAAAACGTTTCCACTCAACGCCCAGTTGAGGAAGGAGTACTACTTCCTCCATTTGGAAAGTTTGAATACGATGATACGGATGCCGTAGCTTTTGATGCAGAAGACTCCTGGCAGGAGGTTGCTCAGTGGGGTACCTCTAATTCTCCTTCAGATTTTGCAGTATCCCCTGATCATTATAATGAAACCTACATCGAATCTGATGATCGTGAGGGATATGTAGAGGATTATGAAAATTTTGCCGGGAATGACATTGAAGGAAGAAACATTACAGTTTACCCTACTCCAAGACATGAGGAATATGAGGAAAACCTGGATGAAGAGGATACTATGAGCGTTTTTGGTGATTTGAAGCCATATGAAATGGATCCTTATACAGAAGAATTTGCCAAAGAAGAAAAAAGAAATCATTTAGATAACGATGACAAATAATGAGAAGCACCGCTAAAGAAGCGGTGCTTTTAAAATAATCGTTATAATTCAGGTGCTTCATACTCATATTCGACAGATTCTGGTGCTACGTTTGCCCGTTCTAATGCAGGGGTATCTTTACGTGAAATTTGGTATACAGCAGAACCAATAATGTTTCCTACATCCTTCAATTTTTCTTTACTAATGTATTGAATCAAGTCATCTTCAGTATGATACCATGGTTCAAGTGGTGTATGGATGAACAAAGCAGCCGGAATACCAGCATCATGGAAGGCAACGTGATCACTGCGGCTAAGTTGACTATACGGAACCACATCGCTTACTCTTGAGCCTGCTGCAGCACCTAAGTCTGTCACAACATTTTGTTCACCATCAACGGTAAACATCACAAGGTCTCCAGCATCAGCACTCCCGACCATATCCAATTGAAACATGGCAACTGTATTCGCAATTTCCTCTTCAGACATTTCTTCCACATATTTCTGTGAACCTAACAAACCATTTTCTTCAGCACCAAAAGCAACGAATTTAATTGTTGTATCTGTTGGTGTTTTCGCAAAAACTCTGGCTAATTCAAGCAACACACCTGTTCCAGATGCATCATCATTAGCTCCAGGTCCATTCGGTACAGAATCATGGTGAGATCCAATCACAATTTGTTGTCCTGTATCATGGTTTTTATTCGGTTCTTTTACAGCTTCTACATTATATGAAGTAATTTCCTCTCCATTCCATGTTTGTGCCGTAAACTGTTCAACATCTACATCTTCATACCCAAAATTTTCAAATTGATCTACTAGATAGTCAATCGTTTGGAGTTCTCCTTCAGTTCCTGCAGCTCGTGAACCAATTTCTTCAGATAGATAAGAAATATGCTGATAGATGCTATCTACATTTATCCGTTTGACAATTTTGTTATCAAAGGCTTGATAAGATTGTCCCTGCGCTGAAACAAAGACAGGGGCCATCACCATAGCGAAGATCATCATCAAAATACTTGGCACTTTTACATTTTGATTTTTCAAAACAAGCCACTCCTTTCCTTTTTATTACACATATTCATTTCTCCGTCCTATCAGCATTCCCCTTCTATTTTTTGAACATTGGTAATATTGATACATGAGTCAAGTCTATAATGATTCATATGAACTAAAACCTATCATTCAAAAATAGACATTATTCATCACTCACAAACAAAATATTATAAATAAATCTAAAGTTCTGAAACCAACTAATCACTCTTTTCGTCTAATAAAATAGATGAGAAAAATTTGTGAGGGGATTGTAATGAAAAAAACAGGTATTGTTTGGTCGACTATTCTTTTAGTCTTTATGCTATTCATGATGACTATGATAATAGAAGATCAGACGACAACAACTATTGATGAAGTGGTAGAGGAAAACCCCGCCCAGATTGCAGGTTACTCAACAGAATATCAGGATATTCTATATACAACAAAGAGAGAGGAAATGATTTCTAAGTTTCTGAATGCAATGGAACAACTGGAATTTGAAAAATCCACCTCTGAGTCTGTATCGCCAAATCAGAACGTACAATTGTTTAACAAAGAAGGCAAGCTCATAGCAAATGTTGAAATTTCAGGAGAGAAACATATTACAATTAATAATGAAACCTTTAAGCTTGATGAATCTTCTTCAGAAATATTAAAGCCCTTTTGGGATCAATTCTATGAACAAGCCAAAAATGAGAATGTTACCTTTTAAAATGATAGGGAAGATTGGGTCAACAGTTTTTTAAAGGAAAAAAACTAATAACTAGCTATTCTGCCTTCATTTGATAGCACTTCTTCTCTTCCACTGGGCGTATATTTCAATAATCCCTATAAAAATAATCACCCAAAATCCGGATTGGTCAGGTGAAAATCCACGTGCAGACTCACCACCTAATCCTGTTAATAAAAGGATAAGTGCAATAAGATAGATAAAAATTAGGACTGACTCTATAAAGTGATGATTTTTCTGGTTGCGACCAGAAATGATAATGGAGACGGCTAAAGCAACTAGTAGTACCCAAAAAAGAGCTCCTTTAACGTATCCGGCAAAAACCAATTGAGGGAAAAAATCCAGTATCATGAGTAAAGTTAATAATAAAATGGCAATAATACCAAAAATAACAGATTTCTTATTCATATAATCCCACCACCTTTTACAAAGCCAGTTAACATGATTTGACTAATTCCTTTTCAATATCTCCAGCTATTTTTTCTGGTTTTGTGCTTGGGGCATACCGTTTAACGACTTCTCCATTACGGTTAATGAGGAATTTTGTGAAATTCCATTTAATATCCTCGGTCAAAATCCCTTTTTTCGCACTCGTCAAGTATTGAAATAATGGATGAGCATGTTCTCCTTTTACATCAATTTTTTGAAACATTGGAAAATCTACACCATAATTTGATTGACAATAATGAATAATCTCATCCTGTTGCTCAAATTCCTGATTCGCAAACTGTGCACACGGGAATCCTAAGATAGCAAAATCATCATCTTTATATGAATCATATAGATTTTGAAGTCCTTTAAACTGAGGTGTGAATCCGCATTTACTGGCTGTATTTACAATTAAGAGAACCTTTCCCTGATAATTTTCAAGGAATACTTTGTCCCCATTTGACAAAAGAGCTGTAAAATCATAGATACTATTTGGCAAAAATCATTACCTCCTTCTGAAATTACTAAAATGATTTTTATTCTTGGTTAATCCATATACAAGGATAACAGGTCGTTAACGTTAAGACTTTAACCTCACATTCTATTCTAATAACTTTGCACTATGTGAGGACTGACTAGAATGACAGGAAAAACAGAGCAGCTTCCCGCACTCATATACGCCATCAAGGAATCCGTTTTTACAATACACCATTTCACCACAAGTTCGACAATTCCCAACAAGCTCCTTCACTAATCTCACACCCTTCATATGAAGATTTAATTGAACCGCTACATTCTATGTATCATTTAGATTTAGAAACACTTCTTATTCAAGATCAGGGAATAGCTCTCCAATACCGCAATGAAATCTGCTTCTCACCTGTTTCCGTTTGAGTCGTTTTTTTCTTCTCAAAAGTGAATCCTCGTGCTTCATAAAAAGGAATACCTAGTTGATTGTCCTCCTGCACAGACACCCATTGCCTCTTTATGCCCCATTTCAGCTGCTCTTTTGTAATGGCCTCAAGCAGCTTTTTTCCGATACCCTTATACCGATAATGTTCATCCACATAAAAAACAAATACTTCACCTAGTTCAGGACCTGTTTTTCCACCGCCAATTACTCCGACAACCTTCGAATCAGCCAGAGCTATATGGGTATATGTTCCACTTTTTATGTCATCTTCAACTTTCTTGTGGTTGTACCAGTACTCAACCGTTTTCTGTTTATACTCTTCACTGAATTTATTTTCTACAGTTTGTCTCCAACCTCTGGCACAAATAGATGCGATAGTTTCTGCATGTTCAGGTTTTGGTTTTTGGATTACAATTTACACTGAAAATACCTCATTTCCTATCAATTAAAAAATATTGCTGCCCAAAGAACTCCTAAACAAATGCAATAAGAGCTCCTTTTTAGCAATGTATGAACTGAAATAATCCCTAGGTGATTCCTAGGAGAGATAAAGGAAACCACGACAAACGGACAAAAGTTGACTGATCGTACGTAGGTAAACGAAGTCTCGCTAGGCGAAGCACAACGGCTATTCCTGAATGTTTATCCACAGAGCTTCCATTTTATCCTTTTCTATACCACAAAAAGAAATCGAGCATAAAATAATAGTGCTCGAATTTTTACTTGCTGACTTTCCGTATGATTTGCTACTTTGCTCTAGGTTCACTTTCAAAGCCGATTTTCTTATGTGTTCCACCGCAAAATGGTTTATTTCCAGAATGACCGCAGCGACATAGAGAAAAACTTGATTTCGTTTCAAACACATTCCCTTCTGAATCAACCAGCTCCACATCTCCTTTAATACGGTAAGATCCATTGTCATTTACTTTAATGGTTACTTTCTCACTCACAACAATCCCTCCTCTTTTCATTTAATGAATAACTATATCTTAATATAAAATAGCGAAAATTTAAAATATTTGTTATTGGGGACAGTCCCGGGCAAAGGACAGTAAATCAGTGTAATAAAAGTCAGCTTTAGCTGTTTCCTTTCGATCACCTATTAATACGGTTTTGGTTCCTGCTGCTTTTCCAGCCTCAATATCCGATGTACGGTCGCCGACCATATAACTCTTTCCCAGGTCAATCTCATATTTATGTGCTAGGTCTTCAAGCATTTTCGGCTGTGGCTTACGACAGAAACACTTTGCGTGAGGTTTATGGGGACAGTAGGCAATATCATCAATCCTTGCTTCGAATGAGGCTAAATCTTCTTTCATTTTTTGATGAATGGCACCAAGTTCCGTTTCTTTCATATACCCAAGACCGATACCTCCCTGGTTTGTTACTACAAAGACTTTAAAGCCTTTATCATTAAACAAACGAATCGCCTCTCCTGCTCCATCGAGTAAGTAAAAATCACCAGGGTGATTTACAAATTTGACTCGTTCACTTAATACCTCATTTATTACACCATCGCGATCTAAAAACATTCCAATGTTCATACAATCACCTTTTCAAAGCCATCTTATTATTAAGAAGTATGACCATTGTCAGGAAACTTATGATACATATAACTCGAACATCAATCTATTTTTCATAGAAAGGAGATAGATATCATGCTAGTTTTCATAACGGCTTCATAGAATAGTAACAAAAGTAAAAAGGAGGTGAATGTATGGTATACGGCGGAGGATACGGTGATATGTTTGTGCTACTCGTCGTTCTTTTTATTTTGCTCATTATTGTGGGTACTAATTTTGGCAGCAGCTATTAGTGAGTAAAGTATTTTTGAGTCAGTCATACCCTCTTTTTACCGTAACCCATCAACCCATCCCCTTCCCCACTGTTCTAAGTGGGGCTTTTTTTCTGTCGACTCTTTACAAGTTTAGAGGGTATATTTATAAATGGACACAGAATAAATCTAAATCAAAACTCCAGCCACTGCACAATTGAAAAAATGGAATTCCTTAAGCACCCTCACTACTTGCTCCTCATTGTTCCGTTAAGGCAATTCATTTCCAGCCGCACGATAGATTTCATACCATTCTCTTCTGGTTATTTCTACATCTGATGCTTTAGCAATATTTGTGATACGCTCTGGACTCATCGTTCCGAGGATTGGTTGAATTTTTGCAGGATGACGTAGTATCCAGGCAATGGCAGTTGCCGATTTATTTATCCCATATTTATCACCTATTTCCTGAAGTTTCACGTTTAATTCCGAAAACTTGTCATTATCAATAAATACTCCTTCAAAAAAGCCATATTGGAAAGGCGACCAGGCTTGAATGGTCATATTATGTAATCGACTATAATCCAGTATACTACTATCCCGATCAATTCCATTTTCATGCTTCATATTCACATATAGCCCTTTATCAATCATCCCTGTGTGCATCACACTCAACTGCAGTTGATTCACAATCAAATCCTGTTCTACATATTTTTTTAACAATTCAATTTGTAACGGATTGTGATTACTAACACCAAAATGACGAACTTTTCCACTTTCGTTCAGTTCATGAAAAGCTTCGGCTACCTCTTCTGGTTCCACTAATGTGTCTGGCCGATGTAAAAGTAGTACATCAATATAATCTGTATTTAAACGTCTTAGGCTTTGTTCGACGGAACCGACAATATGTTCTTTGGAAAAGTCAAAAAACCCCTTTCTTATACCCGTTTTAGTTTGCAACACCATTTTTTCACGTACAGATGGGTTCATTCCAATTGCTTCAGCAAATATTTCTTCTGATTTTCCTTCTGCATATATGTCTGCATGATCAAAAAAATTAATTCCTGCATCTAATGCTGTCTGAATCACATTTTCCGCTTCATTTTTATGAAGCTTTCCCATCCTCATACAACCTAATGAAAGATTAGAAACGTATAAATCGCTTGTACCCAGGTTCATTTTCTTCATAAGAAAAACTCCTTTCTGTTCTTTCTTTTATTATACAACACAAATAAAAAAATTGAGCAATGATGATTGATAAATAATGTTCCTCCTGAATACATTGATAAAAACGATGAAAGAAGGGATACTTTGTATTATTCATCCCCTCAGGTACGTGTGAACAATCGTGAAGTTTCTTCTTATCTTAAAGTCGTAGGTGAAGGAGTGATTTCCGTTAAACCTGATCAGGCAGCCATTTCATTAGGTGTTATAACGGAAAGAAAGAGTCTGCAGAATGCCCAGCAAACCAATGCTAAAATGACTTCACAAGTTCTTTCTGCCCTGCGAAATTTACAAATTCCTAATGAAAATATTCAGACCACTACCTTTCGAATCAACATGCAATATGATTACAAAGATGGTGACCAAATCTTTCGAGGTTATCGGGTAACCAATATCGTTCGTGTAACGGTAAATGATATCAATCAAGTCGGGCTGGTTGTTGATACAGCAGTAGAAAACGGAGCCAACACGGTAAATGATATTGAACTAATGGTATCAGACTCAGCTCCCTATCAGCAGCAGGCACTTTCAAAAGCTATTCAAAATGCCCAGGTAAAAGCCAACACAGTGCGTCAGACGACTGGATTATCCATTCAAACCATCCCTTATAAAGTAAAGGAAATACGTTTTCAGGAAACGGATAGACCTAAAACCATGGTTTTAGGGGTAGCTACAGAAAGTCCAGCTACACCGGTTGAACCCGGGATTATCGATATAAGATCAGTAGTAGAAGCAAAATTCTTGATTACATGAAAGCGTTCATAAGTCTCCCTTACTGGCTAGCACTGCTTCTCTTTTTATTTATGATCGGTGATATATATTACATAACCGATAAAACGAGAGAAAGAATCAATCCAACCGCCGTAATCATTCCAACAACCGCACCTCCGTCCTCATAGGCTTCAGGCATCATCGTTGAGCTTACCATCGCAACAATTCCACCTGCTGCAAACGTGTTTATAATGGCAATGACATGACCTGAGACATCATCTAACAGCACATATCCTGCTAATGAGCATATCCCTGTTACAATAAAAACAGTGGTCCATAGAAGTAAAATTTTCCCTTTTGTGTACTGATCCTGTTTTAAACCGATTGTACTCGATAATCCCTCAGGCAGGTTGCTTACAAAAATGGCAATAACCAAAACCATACTCACCTTTGTATCAATCATACTTATACCAATTACAACCGCTTCAGGAAGTGAATCAATCATCGTACCAATAAATATAGCCAACCCAGAATGACCTTCTGGGTTTTGCTTAGAACGTTTTCTTTGATTTGCACCCTTTTTATCAAGAAAAGCATTAATAATCGTAAACAAAAGAGCGCCAGTAATAAAGCCTATTGTTGTCGGAGCCAATCCCTCATCCTCAACTGATGGATACAGCATTTCGAAGGATGACGCACCAATTAATACACCAGATCCAAAAGCCATTACATAAGCGATGAATGTCTTTTTAATATCAAAATAAAGACCAATTAATCCCCCAATAAAAAGGGCTGAACCTGCAAGTCCACCCCATAATAATGCTTGTAGCATTTATTGATCTCCTTTAGTTTATTTTAGTACTTCTTATCTTTCCAAGCGTTCACCTATACCATTCACAAAATCGTATATTTAGAGTGGTAAAAATTCATTGAAGATTTTTGCGGAATAGTGATATAATTTTCACACCATAAATAGAAAGAATGATGTAAAATGAGTGAATTACAAAAAGCTACATTTGCAGGTGGATGTTTCTGGTGTATGGTCAAGCCCTTTGACCAATGGGAAGGTATTCACGGTATTATATCTGGTTATACAGGTGGACATGTAGAAAACCCTACTTATGAGCAAGTAAAAACAGGCGAAACTGGTCATTATGAATCTGTACAAATCACCTTTGACCCTGCAGTATTTCCATATGAAAAATTATTAGAACTGTACTGGCAGCAAATTGACCCAACTGATCCTGATGGGCAATTCCATGACCGTGGCAGCCAGTATCGAACCGCCATTTTTTATCATAATGAAAAACAGAAAGAATTAGCTGAGAAAACTAAAGCGGATTTAGCTGCGAGTGGGAAGTTTAAAGATCCAATTGTAACGGAGATTTTGCCTGCTCAAACGTTTTTTGAAGCAGAGGAGGAGCATCAGGATTTTTATAAGAAAAATCCTGATGAATATCAGGAAGATCGTGCAAAGTCAGGTCGGGATGAGTTTATTGAAAATTATTGGAGCTAAGCTTAAGTAGAAGAACAAACACTTGGATGTAATTAAGTAGTTCAGTTTTGGAGTACAAACAATGCATTATAAAATGAGCGTTGAATTGCAAAGCAATTTGACGCTCACTGTTGATTGTTATATAAATGTTCATTTGTATTTTGAGTAGTTATTTACACAGGGAAATGCAACCCCATTTGCAAAACTACAATAATTATTGAAAACTTGCAAAATCACGTGTAAAAACCAATGTAATTTGAGGTACAAAAAAGAGCAATTTCCTTATCGGAAAATGCTCAGTCTTATTAAACTAAAGCCCCAGATAGTTCAAAGTCTATTCTATATCATCACTTGAATATTTTTCTGGTAATAACTCTATTGCATTTCACTTTACTAATTCACCATTATAGGAAATGATTACATTCGTATCTTTTTATTAATCTTCTTGTAGAAACGCTATCCTATAGTTGAATAGCAAGCTCAACTATTATTAAGTTCATCTAACAATTGAATTATCTCTTGGTTCTGTTTTACTTGTGTTTCACTATTTGATTTGATTTTATAAATCCATAGCAATACCAAAACTACCGTAATAGGCACACCGATATATACAAACAAAAACCAAATAAATGCTAAACCACCCATTACACCCCACTTTTTGTCCTTCAAATCATCTTCCTTATTGCATAAACCTGCTCCGTTAGCTCGTTAGCTCAATATCTCCTAAACTAATGTTAACATAATATTCCAATTATTTATCGGATAAAATAAAGACGACCAAAATGTTGATCGCCTTGTTTAACTATTGCACTCGTTTGATGAATAAGGATAAATGGCTATTCACTAGAAAAAGGATTGATTATCTTCCACCCATTTCCTTCAAATAACTTTCTTAGCATCCATAGATGGTCACTTCCAATTATGAGCAGTATGCGGTCATCAGAATTACTCGTTTCAACAATATTTTTGAAAACCATCAATTCTCTTTCCAACCATTTGTTTAAAAAGTCAAAACCAATCATTTTTTCATTGTTATCAGTTACAGTAACAAATGATAAGTACATTCTCTCTAGTTCTTTAGTAGTTTCATTGTTATTTAATTTTCTAAACGAATTAACCAATGGCGTGTTAAGACTAATATCAGGAGCATTTTCACTAATGACCTTCATTGTATTTAGTAATTCAGGATACGAACCTTGAATTAAGGCATTAAGTTCCGTCATATCTTCTTGGGAAATTTCCCCTGCCCAATTCACTGCATATACTTCCTTGTGATTTAACTTTTTGGCTAACCTAAATCCAATTTGTTGAATTTCATCGATTGAATAATTTCCATTTGATTTTTGGTATTCTATATTTAGTTCTTTATCTTCTGACTTTTCCCATTCCACAGCGACTTTAGTTGGCTTGTAATGTGCTAAATACTCAACTAACTCTATTACTTCCTTTTCTTTTTTTCTATTAGTTCTTCGTCTTGTTCAAAATGATAAGTCCCGACAAGTATTATTTCTTTTTTCAAGTATCTCTCCCCCAGTTACTTTGTTCCACTAACCTGCCCTTTAATGCAATAAGGTCTACGTTTTTGTTCCAGATACGCCCCCGTTTGTTTAATAGCTATCATTTGCTTAAACTGTCTAACAAAACAAAACCAAAGACAATTCCAGCTGTTGTTGTCAATGTTGTATTGCCTAACATTACCAACTCTCTGCTAAATAGCAAATTCACCTCAGAATAGTAAGACAGTATTGGGAGTATCGTGATATATAAGGAGGTACACCTACTGCAACTATCTTTATCCAATCAAACTTCCATTGTTTATTCTCTTTAATTTCAACAATTAGCTTAGGCAATCGTAAGCTCATACCTATGAAAATAGGAAATACGGCTGAAAATAACAAAACAGACATTAAATCAAATGTTATATCCGCTTTTTCCTCTAATCGAATTTGATACTTCACACCTAGATAAAAAACAAATCCCATAATAACCGTACAACCGAAATAATATAAAAATCTTTTCATTTCAAATTTCCCCTTAAACTATATTTACTTTATATAAATACGATTGCTCTCTTGATATGTTTCAATATTCAGTTAAGTTTACTTGTTAAACTCTTCTGCTCCTTTAATTCAATAAAACAAGCTATTCTCCTTCTTGAAGAATAGCCCCGCTAAATGAATTGCCCACTAATTTAGAATTTCACTATTTGCATTTCGTATTTTAATTTCAAAAGAGGTAATATTGGAAACTGACTTTAGTTCTAGTTTATTTAATATTTCTTTTGCAGTTTCTTCAATATCCGAAGCTAACTTGTTGGTATCTTTACTTGAACCTTCTATGGATGTTTGTATGGTAATGCTTTTTTCTTTACTATCCGTAGTTATATCTCCTACATTATACTCTTTTAGACCTTTGTTCAATCTAGATGTTATTTGTAAAAAATCTTGGTTAATTCTTCTTTATTCTTCTTTCAATGAAGGTACTTCGAGTCTTTCTACAATAACAGAATAGTCCTTTAAAGGAGTTGATTTTATGATGTTTTTTACAGTGGACTCCATTTCACCTTTAACTGATTTAAAATAATCTTGTTCCTTTTTAACTTGTATTCTTAATTCTTTATGTGAATTCGTTATACTTCTCACCAAGCTGTTCTGTTACCAATTCTATTGTAGATATTATTTGATTTCTTTCTTTAGCGGTTAAAGATTTTGGTTCCTCTTCGTCTGCAACAGCCGTATTAGCTTCTGAAAAATAGCTTGTCAAAGTATGTGTAGTTATTCCAATCAGCATAAGTATTCCAACAATCATAAATGTCCTTTTCACCATATAATCCCTCCTTATTAGGAGGGTACGTACAACCACTAATAGTTATCCCTAAAAAGTACCAATATCATTTTTGAAAATTCATCTTACTTATTGTAGATACGCACCCGTTAACGTAATAAAAGTGTTTGAATCGATACGAATAATAAAAATAGAAAAACAACAACAAGTAACCAACCATACGCTTTTCGCTCTTTTTGAAATTCTTCTACCCCCATTACCAACAACATTAAACCTAAGAAGAACATCATATAAGGCTGAAAATTAAAATCACTCGTAATTAGTCCATAAACCGCAAATACCATAGCTATTATCGAAAAAATATAACGTAAAATCTTCAGCAAATAAACACTCCTTTTATTGAACAATCCTACTCCGTTAGCTCAATATCTCCTAAACTAATGTTAACATAATATTCCAATTATTTATAGATAAAATAAAGACGACCAAATTGTTGATCGCCTTGTTAAACTATCGCCCCCGTTAGTCAAGAACAAGTTCTATTTATATATAATAAAAGCAACAACTCCTAAAACGGCTAAGAAACCTGTTCTAAATATAACCTTTTCCTTTGTAGTAACACCTATCTTATTATCTGCAAATTGAAAGTAAGTAACAAGTCATAAATAACCAAACATAGTCAATGCCTACCCAATTGTATCTTGGATAACAGTTATGTGCCTCACTGCGGCTAACCCTACAAGCAGAAGACCTGAATATCCTATTACCAATCTGAGATATTTTTTCTTATTCTCGTCGTTCATATCTTATCCTCCCAAAAATCTTCTGCAACTAACCTGCTCCTTCGTAAAATGCCCGTTAGGATTCCTTATCGGCTGTTACTACCCCTCCCAGATAAATAATAGTTACGGGATATCTTCCAAGTATTCATTACTGGTGAATGGCCCGAAGTGCTTTTCCCTTATCATCAAGTTTTACATAAATTTTATATTCATCACCTAAATCACTGTATGCTCCACTTGGTGAAGTTGACACATTCGAAATTGATGCAACTCTGTACATCACTTGATTTGCTTTTAACCGATCGATCACCTTGTAGTAATCCTGTTGATTAAATGTGGTGTATATTAGAGTCTTTTTTTTCGAAAAACAATACTCAAGGAAATTTACAATAAAATCCAACACACATTCCCCCTTAGGAAGGTCTCTATTACTATACTTTATGTGTGTACCCTCTTAATTAGAAGAATTCTCATGAATGGAAGTCTTTCTTCAGCACATAACTTGCTATATAATAATCCATTTTCTCCTCATAAAATTGATGAGCATCCTTTCTATGTAATCCAGATGAAAGAGCTATCCGCTCATATTGATGTTCTTTAGCCCATTTTTCAACAAAGGAAAGCAGTTTTCTTCCATACCCGTTTGAACGATTTCTAACATCTGTTACCAAATCGCAGACCCATACAAACCTGCCGTAATATAAAGTAATCATTGGTTTAAAACCAGTCACTGCAACCAGCTTATTGCTATCATATAGAACTGCCATTTTATATCGATCATTCTCCATAGCTTCTAACACTAAATCCAGATAGGTTTCCTCATCAAGATGCGTTCGTAATTGTTTCATTAGGGGATATGCCTTCCGAATTTCTTCCTTCGAATCTAATTCTTTTATTGTCATAGTTTCCATCCTGTCATCCTCCATATAACGATTTAATCTTTATCTGTATATAAGGCTGCAACCAATTGAACAATAAATAACAAGATAATAATTACTAGATCGTTTTTCATTTCATCCATATACGATTTACCCATTACTAGATTGAAAATGATGATGACGGAAATCCCGCCCGAAAAGGTTGAAATCCAACGTTTTATAGATTTATTTAAAGACAATTTCTTCACTCGATTGCTTCCTGACATTGACTTTCCTGCCAGGAGTCGAATTTTGCTATTGCAGTGAAAAATTCTAAATATTCCCGTTATTTATTACCCTTATTTTACCATTTGTTTATGGAAATCACCACTAGTGGATTAGGTGGATGGTTAATAACTTTTCTTTCTTCGTACTAAAGATGCTCCATGTTCAAGTGTTTTAAAAAACTTCTATAGATCATCCATCCTATTAAATTCTTGTTCTTTGAAGCAAGTGATGAGATTATGTATGTTTCTATTGGAAAAACATACATAATCCGGCTACTATCAGAAATAATAAATATAGAAATGATTTGTAATGGAGGATACCGGAATGGCAGAAGAAAACCTACATCAACAATTACAGCAGGTAAGTAAACAAATTGATAAGGCAGAGGAAGCTGTTCGTCTATCACAGGGAACAGACTTTCAACTTGTCCAACAAGCAAAACAGCAACTAAAACATGCAGAGCAAAATCTGCAAAATGCTCAGGATCAATCAGGAACTGAGGCAACAGAAAATCCACAATTTCAACAAGCATTTGAACAAATTCACAATACACGTCAGCACATTCAAGAGGTTGAACAGCATAGTGATGACGTATAACCCACATACCCAAACGCTTGGATAGCATCCAAGCGTTAGTTCATGAAAATCAATCTACCCATTTACACCATCTTGCGGATTCCATGTACCCTGCCATTTTCTAATATAGATAATCTGTCCGGTATGGTAGGTCGTATGAATCGTCAAGTGGGCTAGTTCAAGTGCCATATTATCGAGTTTATTCTCACCTGCCTCACGGACAACTTCTGTCCATTCAGACATAATATTTTGGATACGTTTAACCGCAGCATCCCAACTTAATTTCTCTCTGTTTGTAAACGTATTGTTATCCTTATTCTTTTCATTTGGTATGTCTTTGAACCGGTTTAAATAACGTTGATTATAGAAAATCAAATGATTCACAATCTCAAAAATCGAGTTTGTTGCTTCACTAGGCTTCCATTTTGCTTGTTCTTCAGTAAGACC
>NZ_FOHJ01000013.1 GCF_900111405.1 Salinibacillus kushneri
CATCAGAATTACTCGTTTCAACAATATTTTTGAAAACCATCAATTCTCTTTCCAACCATTTGTTTAAAAAGTCAAAACCAATCATTTTTTCATTGTTATCAGTTACAGTAACAAATGATAAGTACATTCTCTCTAGTTCTTTAGTAGTTTCATTGTTATTTAATTTTCTAAACGAATTAACCAATGGCGTGTTAAGACTAATATCAGGAGCATTTTCACTAATGACCTTCATTGTATTTAGTAATTCAGGATACGAACCTTGAATTAAGGCATTAAGTTCCGTCATATCTTCTTGGGAAATTTCCCCTGCCCAATTCACTGCATATACTTCCTTGTGATTTAACTTTTTGGCTAACCTAAATCCAATTTGTTGAATTTCATCGATTGAATAATTTCCATTTGATTTTTGGTATTCTATATTTAGTTCTTTATCTTCTGACTTTTCCCATTCCACAGCGACTTTAGTTGGCTTGTAATGTGCTAAATACTCAACTAACTCTATTACTTCCTTTTCTTTTTTTCTATTAGTTCTTCGTCTTGTTCAAAATGATAAGTCCCGACAAGTATTATTTCTTTTTTCAAGTATCTCTCCCCCAGTTACTTTGTTCCACTAACCTGCCCTTTAATGCAATAAGGTCTACGTTTTTGTTCCAGATACGCCCCCGTTTGTTTAATAGCTATCATTTGCTTAAACTGTCTAACAAAACAAAACCAAAGACAATTCCAGCTGTTGTTGTCAATGTTGTATTGCCTAACATTACCAACTCTCTGCTAAATAGCAAATTCACCTCAGAATAGTAAGACAGTATTGGGAGTATCGTGATATATAAGGAAGGTACACCTACTGCAACTATCTTTATCCAATCAAACTTCCATTGTTTCGTCTCTTTAATTTCAACAATTAGCTTAGGCAATCGTAAGCACATACCTATAAAAATAGGAAATACGGATGAAAATAACAAAACAGGCATTAAATCAAATGTTATATTCCCTTCTTCCTCTAACCAAATTTGATACTTCACACCTAGATAAAAAACAAATCCCATAATAACCGTACAACCGAAATAATATAAAAATCTTTTCATTTCAAATTTCCCCTTAAACTATATTTACTTTATATAAATACGATTGCTCTCTTGATATGTTTCAATATTCAGTTAAGTTTACTTGTTAAACTCTTCTGCTCCTTTAATTCAATAAAACAAGCTATTCTCCTTCTTGAAGAATAGCCCCGCTAAATGAATTGCCCACTAATTTAGAATTTCACTATTTGCATTTCGTATTTTAATTTCAAAAGAGGTAATATTGGAAACTGACTTTAGTTCTAGTTTATTTAATATTTCTTTTGCAGTTTCTTCAATATCCGAAGCTAACTTGTTGGTATCTTTACTTGAACCTTCTATGGATGTTTGTATGGTAATGCTTTTTTCTTTACTATCCGTAGTTATATCTCCTACATTATACTCTTTTAGACCTTTGTTCAATCTAGATGTTATTTGTAAAAAATCTTGGTTAATTCTTCTTTATTCTTCTTTCAATGAAGGTACTTCGAGTCTTTCTACAATAACAGAATAGTCCTTTAAAGGAGTTGATTTTATGATGTTTTTTACAGTGGACTCCATTTCACCTTTAACTGATTTAAAATAATCTTGTTCCTTTTTAACTTGTATTCTTAATTCTTTATGTGAATTCGTTATACTTCTCACCAAGCTGTTCTGTTACCAATTCTATTGTAGATATTATTTGATTTCTTTCTTTAGCGGTTAAAGATTTTGGTTCCTCTTCGTCTGCAACAGCCGTATTAGCTTCTGAAAAATAGCTTGTCAAAGTATGTGTAGTTATTCCAATCAGCATAAGTATTCCAACAATCATAAATGTCCTTTTCACCATATAATCCCTCCTTATTAGGAGGGTACGTACAACCACTAATAGTTATCCCTAAAAAGTACCAATATCATTTTTGAAAATTCATCTTACTTATTGTAGATACGCACCCGTTAACGTAATAAAAGTGTTTGAATCGATACGAATAATAAAAATAGAAAAACAACAACAAGTAACCAACCATACGCTTTTCGCTCTTTTTGAAATTCTTCTACCCCCATTACCAACAACATTAAACCTAAGAAGAACATCATATAAGGCTGAAAATTAAAATCACTCGTAATTAGTCCATAAACCGCAAATACCATAGCTATTATCGAAAAAATATAACGTAAAATCTTCAGCAAATAAACACTCCTTTTATTGAACAATCCTACTCCGTTAGCTCAATATCTCCTAAACTAATGTTAACATAATATTCCAATTATTTATAGATAAAATAAAGACGACCAAATTGTTGATCGCCTTGTTAAACTATCGCCCCCGTTAGTCAAGAACAAGTTCTATTTATATATAATAAAAGCAACAACTCCTAAAACGGCTAAGAAACCTGTTCTAAATATAACCTTTTCCTTTGTAGTAACACCTATCTTATTATCTGCAAATTGAAAGTAAGTAACAAGTCATAAATAACCAAACATAGTCAATGCCTACCCAATTGTATCTTGGATAACAGTTATGTGCCTCACTGCGGCTAACCCTACAAGCAGAAGACCTGAATATCCTATTACCAATCTGAGATATTTTTTCTTATTCTCGTCGTTCATATCTTATCCTCCCAAAAATCTTCTGCAACTAACCTGCTCCTTCGTAAAATGCCCGTTAGGATTCCTTATCGGCTGTTACTACCCCTCCCAGATAAATAATAGTTACGGGATATCTTCCAAGTATTCATTACTGGTGAATGGCCCGAAGTGCTTTTCCCTTATCATCAAGTTTTACATAAATTTTATATTCATCACCTAAATCACTGTATGCTCCACTTGGTGAAGTTGACACATTCGAAATTGATGCAACTCTGTACATCACTTGATTTGCTTTTAACCGATCGATCACCTTGTAGTAATCCTGTTGATTAAATGTGGTGTATATTAGAGTCTTTTTTTTCGAAAAACAATACTCAAGGAAATTTACAATAAAATCCAACACACATTCCCCCTTAGGAAGGTCTCTATTACTATACTTTATGTGTGTACCCTCTTAATTAGAAGAATTCTCATGAATGGAAGTCTTTCTTCAGCACATAACTTGCTATATAATAATCCATTTTCTCCTCATAAAATTGATGAGCATCCTTTCTATGTAATCCAGATGAAAGAGCTATCCGCTCATATTGATGTTCTTTAGCCCATTTTTCAACAAAGGAAAGCAGTTTTCTTCCATACCCGTTTGAACGATTTCTAACATCTGTTACCAAATCGCAGACCCATACAAACCTGCCGTAATATAAAGTAATCATTGGTTTAAAACCAGTCACTGCAACCAGCTTATTGCTATCATATAGAACTGCCATTTTATATCGATCATTCTCCATAGCTTCTAACACTAAATCCAGATAGGTTTCCTCATCAAGATGCGTTCGTAATTGTTTCATTAGGGGATATGCCTTCCGAATTTCTTCCTTCGAATCTAATTCTTTTATTGTCATAGTTTCCATCCTGTCATCCTCCATATAACGATTTAATCTTTATCTGTATATAAGGCTGCAACCAATTGAACAATAAATAACAAGATAATAATTACTAGATCGTTTTTCATTTCATCCATATACGATTTACCCATTACTAGATTGAAAATGATGATGACGGAAATCCCGCCCGAAAAGGTTGAAATCCAACGTTTTATAGATTTATTTAAAGACAATTTCTTCACTCGATTGCTTCCTGACATTGACTTTCCTGCCAGGAGTCGAATTTTGCTATTGCAGTGAAAAATTCTAAATATTCCCGTTATTTATTACCCTTATTTTACCATTTGTTTATGGAAATCACCACTAGTGGATTAGGTGGATGGTTAATAACTTTTCTTTCTTCGTACTAAAGATGCTCCATGTTCAAGTGTTTTAAAAAACTTCTATAGATCATCCATCCTATTAAATTCTTGTTCTTTGAAGCAAGTGATGAGATTATGTATGTTTCTATTGGAAAAACATACATAATCCGGCTACTATCAGAAATAATAAATATAGAAATGATTTGTAATGGAGGATACCGGAATGGCAGAAGAAAACCTACATCAACAATTACAGCAGGTAAGTAAACAAATTGATAAGGCAGAGGAAGCTGTTCGTCTATCACAGGGAACAGACTTTCAACTTGTCCAACAAGCAAAACAGCAACTAAAACATGCAGAGCAAAATCTGCAAAATGCTCAGGATCAATCAGGAACTGAGGCAACAGAAAATCCACAATTTCAACAAGCATTTGAACAAATTCACAATACACGTCAGCACATTCAAGAGGTTGAACAGCATAGTGATGACGTATAACCCACATACCCAAACGCTTGGATAGCATCCAAGCGTTAGTTCATGAAAATCAATCTACCCATTTACACCATCTTGCGGATTCCATGTACCCTGCCATTTTCTAATATAGATAATCTGTCCGGTATGGTAGGTCGTATGAATCGTCAAGTGGGCTAGTTCAAGTGCCATATTATCGAGTTTATTCTCACCTGCCTCACGGACAACTTCTGTCCATTCAGACATAATATTTTGGATACGTTTAACCGCAGCATCCCAACTTAATTTCTCTCTGTTTGTAAACGTATTGTTATCCTTATTCTTTTCATTTGGTATGTCTTTGAACCGGTTTAAATAACGTTGATTATAGAAAATCAAATGATTCACAATCTCAAAAATCGAGTTTGTTGCTTCACTAGGCTTCCATTTTGCTTGTTCTTCAGTAAGACCGTCAACTGCGTTTAGTAATGATACAAACCACGTATTTTCACGACAGGCATCCAGCTGTGCTAATAACATATCCTTTACATTCATTAAATGATATCCTCCCTTATATTCCTACTTTTTAAAAATGAACATCCCTTTGATCACATTCATGACTTAAGTTAAAAACTTCTATTCATTTACGATTTCGTTTACTTGTAAATGGAAATACAGTTGCCACCTGCCATCTATATATTTCCATATAGAACTGCGAAGTGTATGACGATTTTTGGTTTTATCAATTATAGAATAAGGAGTTAAAACTACATCGGAAGCTATTCATTTTTTTAATTGTTACTTTTACTTGCATGATTTATTATTCAATATATTCTTTTCCTAATATTACACTTACTCGTTCTCTCTCATCACCCTTATTTTTGTACTCAAATAACCCCAAATCATTTCCCCAGGGATCAGCGAAGGTAGCCCAGTAAACGGGTACCTCATCTCGAGTATTTACAGTAAAGTTTTCCACTTCTAATTCACGTATGAGTCTGTCTTTCTCCCTTTCGATATCCGGTACACCTAAACGTAATGGCCCACTGCCTTTTATTGGTGTCCCTTGTGCTAATTGAAGCCAGCTACCAGGAATCATTTCCCATTCAGCGATCCCTGCATGAGGTTCAAAATCAGGCTTTCGCTGAAAAAGCCTTTCGTACCATGACCTGCCTTCTGGAAAATCGTCCACTCGAAATTGAATCGTTATTTCAAACAGCAGCTTTCCTCCTCCTTTCACCTCATCCATATTTGTAACTGTATGGTTAACATATTCAATAAAATGTTCCTGTCTCCTTTTATTTTTATAATTTTTTACATTTTTTATTTACTCAGACAATTATTTATGTTACTATTTGGTCACATAAATAGCCTGTTATTATTTGGTAGTCTATGAGGAGGAATTGTGTGGGTACCGACAATATGAGTAAAGTATTTCAAGCTTTATCCCATCCTATCAGAAGAACTATTATCGATTTATTATCCAAGCAGCCATTAACCACAGGTGAACTTTGCGAACAGTTTGACGTATCCAGGTATGCCGTAATGAAGCATTTAACTATTCTGGAAAGCGCTCAAGTTGTCCTTACGAGAAAAAATGGAAGAGAAAAAATTAATTATTTTCATGCTGTTCCTCTACAGGAAGTCTATAGGAGGTGGATGAACCAATTCCAGGCTGATGATGCAAGCTCTATGATAAATCTAAAACATTTATTTAAAAAAAAGGAGAGTGATGATTGTATGACAAGAATACAGGAGAATAATTCGTTTCATATTGTACAGGAAATTTGTATTCAGGCAGGAAGAGAGAAAGTTTTCCAAGCTCTAACCAAAGACATTAACAAGTGGTGGTCCATTCGATTATTTGATCAATCTGAGCTTGTTGCAGAAAGTAAGCTTGGCGGAAAGTTTTATGAAACATCAGCAGAAGGAAAAGAAGCCCTTTGGGGGACACTGAATTTAATAAAGTCGAACGAGGAATTGCATTACAACGGAGCATTAGGGATGCCCGGAGCAGTAAATAGTTATTATATTTATAAATTAAAAGAAGACCGCCCTAATGAAACCATTTTACAGCTTGATCATACAGCCTTTGGCATGATTGATTCGTCATGGGAGGAAGATTATGAAGAGGGATGGAATCGTCTTCTTCATGATTTAAAACATTTTATTGAATGACAATGGATGGAGAAATTCATATTGCCATTATAATTTTCCAACTGCCTGCCTTTGGTATTCATTTAAAATAACGAAAACCCAGCATTATTTTTTGCTGGGTTTAAGGCTAATTTACTGGACCTGGACCTTGCTCCATATTCTGTTCATACTTAGCACTCTCGGTACCTGGTGGCATTTGTCCCGGTTTTGGGGTCCCATGAATATAATTGGGGGATGGATTTAATTCCGGAATTTGGCCCATTGCCTCTGGTTTAGCAATGTATTCAAATTCTCCTTGCCCATCCATGCTTTTTCCATGTGCCCAACTACCTTCTTCACTTTCAGTTCCTTCAGAGAAATTATAGAAAGAATAGGAAACCTCCTGCTTTTCTAAGTCCTGAGGGAAAGTACTTGGAACGATAGCTTTCTGATTTTGTTCGAGCTCCTCGATGGCAGCCATCCATTGATTTTGATGCATCGTATCACGTGCAATTAAAAAGGATAGCATATCCCGAACACCCTTATCGTTTGTCGATTCATAAAGGCGCACTACTTGGAGACGTCCCTGTGATTCCGCATTAAGGTTTGCCCTGAAATCCGCAAGCAAATTGCCACTTGAAATTGTATAACGGGAATTCCACGGATAACCAGCACTATCAGTTGGAGTCGCCCCTAAGCCCGATACAATGACATGCTGAGGATTCATCCCACCAAGTACCGCCTCAACGACAGGATCTTTTGCCGCATTTTCCTGTTCCTTTGCCGGTGCCCCGTCCAGAAGCTGTGCAATCATCGTTGCAATCATCTCCACGTGAGCAATTTCCTCCGTACCTATGTCCAAAATCATATCACGGTATTTTTTCTCTGCCCGGCAATTAAATCCTTGAAATAAGTACTGCATCATTACCGTTATTTCACCGAATTGCCCGCCCAGTATTTCCTGAAGCTTTTTTGCATAAACCGGATCTGGCCGCTCAGGCTTGGCATCATACTGTAATTCTTTTACGTGATAGAACAATGTTTGTTCCTCCTTTGCTGTCTAGTTATTCTATAGATTGTGCGGCAAATTCATTTCTTATTCTTATCAGGTGTTAAAAAGCATCCCTTCAACAATAAAAAAATAACATATTTCAATATTAATTTATCGTAAAACGATAAAATTTGTGTTATTATTAATTTTATAATAAATAAGTGAGGTGCTTTATATGAAACGACGTTCAACACTCTTTTTAAAGATAGCTGTTATTCTTATTGGACTCCCCGTTCTTGTTTTGTGTATATATATTTTGCTTTTCATTGCTCATGATCCGGTGAATCCAGATTATGCCCATATACTATATCCTATTTTAATTAGTATGTATGGATCAACCATACCATTTTACATTGCATTGTATCAGGCTTTTAGACTTTTAAATTATATTGATAAGAACAAAGCTTTTTCACAGGATTCTGTTCAAGCTTTAAAGAATATCAAGTTTTGCGCCATGACAATCAGTGGTTTGTATGTGGTCATTATGCCATTTGTCTATCTGGTAGCAGAACTGGACGATGCACCAGGTCTCATCATAATTGGAATGGTTCCTATCTTTGCTTCAATAGTAATTGCGGTGTTCGCTGCTGTTCTTCAAAGACTTTTACGGGAAGCAATTAAAATAAAATCAGAAAATGATTTAACGGTCTGAGGTGAAAACAATGGCGATAATAATCAACATTGATGTGATGCTGGCAAAAAGGAAAATGAGCGTAACGGAACTTTCAGAGAGGGTTGGAATCACGATGGCGAATCTTTCTATATTAAAAAATGGAAAGGCAAAAGCCATCAGGTTTTCCACTTTAGAGGCCATTTGTAAAGCTTTGGACTGTCAACCTGGAGATATTCTTGAATACCAAAGTGACATGGACATTGATTAATAAGCTAAAGGAATTGCTTTAAATCGAATTTTATTAGAAGGGAATGCTTTTATGAAAAGATTATGGGTTTTATCCATTACCGTTTTGTTCGTTATTCTTCTGTCGGCTTGTTCGGATAATGCAAGCGATGCAATGAAATCGAACAAGGATAATATGATTATAAATATAAAAAACAATGCGAATTTTGATTTTTACTCGATAGGATTCAAAACCTATAAAAATGGAGAATTGAAAACCTCAGGCGGTGTCAGTTACGCTGATGGTTCTAAAATACAAAAAGGAGAATCTCTCAGGAAAGAATATATTGACCAGAAAGATTTAAAATTAGAAGGTGAAGCATCATTTGAGGTTGTATTATTAGGTAAAGATCAAACAAATCAAGTACCTTTGAATACTGTTACACTTGAATTAACAACAAATAAGGAATACTTTTTTGAAATTACTGGTGAATCATCAGAGCAGGCAGAATTAAAAAGAGTAAAATAAGTATAAGGGTATCTATTAAGCTGTTAAAATGACACTTAGGATTCCAGAAGAAAGCCGCCTGTTAAATGAAAGTAGGACTGACGAAATAAGTCCATTCAAGAGGATCATAAAAGCCAACACACAATTGTTGGCTTTTATTCATACAAAGTACCATGTATCTATTTTTTTTATCATTTCTTCTAATAAAGCATCTGAAGAAATAAGCTTGTTTCCTCCCCCTTGGGCAATCGTTTCACTTCCTCCGCCTTTACCATTTATTTTAGGTAACAAATCTGTAATAAATGCTTTCATATTGATACCAACATCTTCACTTCGCGCACAAACCACTTGAAGCTTATCTTCCTTTTCGTTAACCATAAACACTAGCATATTGTCAGCTTTTTGCGTCACATTCCTGGCCAACTGCTGAAGCTCACCCATTGGTCTGTTTGAATAAATTTCCTTGACCATTCGGCAGTTATTCCTTCTTTTTGCCTGATAAATCAGCTTATCTTCTTCCTGTAGTAGAAGCTCCTTTTTTAACTCGCTAATGGTTTTTTCCAGAATTTCTTGTTTATCTAATAAGCGTTTTGCGGCAGCTTCTAAATTCTCCTGAGGTGCCTTTAATAAAGGATTTAAACCCTGTATGACTTGATGTTTTTCGTGTAGCTGTTTTCTCACTCTGTTTCCACATACAAAGTGAACACGAATCTTTTTCTTTTCCTTTTCCCAATGGAGAATTTTAATAGAACTAACCTGACCCGTTCCTTTTGGATGTGTTCCACCACATCCGTTGTAATCATAGTCTGGAATAATAACAAGACGAATATTTTCATTTACGGATATAGCCTTTCGTAATGGGAAATATCTTAGTTCATCTTGTGTTACCCACTTTGCTTCAATCGGTCGATTCTCAAGAATGATTACATTTGCTCTTTCCTCCACTTGGCTTGCTTCCTCTTCTAAAATTTTGGGAACATCAAGATCAATCGAACACACTTCTTTTCCCAAATGAAAGCTTACTGTTTTATATCCAAACATGTCCTCAAATGCAGCTGATAATATATGCTGTCCGGCATGCTGCTGCATATGATCAAATCGTCGTTCCCAGTTTACCTCTCCATAGCATTCCTTCTCTTCCAGGGGACGATCGATATAGTGCCGAATCACTCCATCTACTTCTTCTACATCATAAACCTGTACATCATTAATAGTACCGGTATCATGTGGTTGTCCACCACCTGTGGGATAAAAGGCTGTTTGCTTTAAAACAGCGTAGAAACATCCCAACTCATCTGTTTCGCATTGAAGAATTCGGCTAGAAAAAGACTGTATGTATGGATTCTGATAATATAATTTTTCTGTTGTCATAATGATCACGCCTTTATTTGTATTTTACCTTAAGGTGTTTTAAACAAAGAGCATAAAATAGATATCGGACATGTTAAAAGATAAAATTAAAAAATCAATCATCCAGAAGAAACCAAAAATAAGAAACAGCTATCATCTTAATTGTGGATTGTAATCCGTATTATTTTGCCTCTTTTAGTTGGTCAATATATTCCTTCCCTTCAATTAAGGACAGGCCTAAAGTTTCCCGGGCTTTCTTTACTGCCTTTACTTCTTTTCCTTCTTTAATAAGCTCACGTAATTCTTCGTCGATTGGATTTTCTCCTATTCCGAATTGCTCTGTCAATTGCTTCAACGTATATTGTATACCTTTCACCCGACCTTCTAATTTGTTAACCTTTATCACTAAAAAAAGGACCATAACAAGTAAAAAACTTATCAGAGTGTATTCCATAGTGTCATCTTTCCTTCCTTAAAGGAATCAATAATAAAAAATCTTTTTAATTAGTTTGTGGTTTGTTTCTTTTTACAACTTTATACGATACCAAATACCAGTAAGATCAATAGATAACCCATTCCTAAAATTACTGACAACATGAATATCTTAATCACGCCATAACAACTGAATGGAATATAAAGAAGTTAAAAAATCTTCTTACTTCGCTTGTTTTGTAAATAAATCGAAGTGAATAGGGCAAAAGCCAAGCTCATCCCGATTAACATACTAATCCATACCATTCCATACAGAATGACTTGCTCCATCCCGCTTTTCCAATTATTTCTAGCAAGCTCCTTTATATTAATTTAACATTAAACAATCATCATGCAGTCTATTCTTAAACCGATTTTCGATTAAAAAACGTGAATTCAATCAAGTATTCACGTTTTACATTTACCGTTGTATTTTATTTGTCCGCTTCATCAACCATAAAAAATAAGGTGCACCAATCAAGGCCACTAACACACCAGAGGGAATTTCTTTTGGAACAAGCAGCGTACGGCTTAAAATATCCGCAATCGTCAGGAATATGGCTCCAGTAATCGCCGTTAATGGCAACAGTTGTTTATTTTTTGGACCGATCAAAATCCGGGATAAGTGTGGAGCAATTAATCCAACAAAACCGATTGTTCCAACTGTCGCTACACTCGCAGCCGCTAAAATGGTAGCTAACATTGCCATATAAAAGCGAGTGGATTTTACGCTTAATCCTAAACCTAATGCTGCCTCATCTCCAAGAGATAGAACATCCAGCTTTTTCATGTTCATAAACAGGATTGGTAGAATAATAACAAATGGAAGTAGTAAATATTGAAATAGCTCCGCCCAGCCCTTCGCATATGTGCTGCCTGATAGCCAAGTTAACGCTGAAGCCACTCCCATATCCGCTTCTACGACTAAAATTTGAATGATTGAGGAACCAAATGCCGAAACCCCAATTCCAAGTAATGCCACAACAGACGGCTGAAAATGTGATTTAAGTGAAAAGAACATAATCAGTAAGAATGCAAGAATAGCTCCAATAAACGCTCCAACCGGAATAAAGAAAGCTGGTAGACTAAAGACATAAAGAACAAGCAGGGCACCGACACCTGCTCCCGATGTAATTCCAATCACAGATGGATCAGCTAAAGGATTTCTCAGAATCCCTTGTAAAACAAGACCTGCTATCGCTAACCCCGCTCCACTTATAGCTGCTACCAGTATTCTTGGCATGCGTAAATCAAAAATCAGATTACGCATAAACTCGTTACTGTTTCCTAAGATTACATCGATCGTTACACCGATTTCCACACCATAATTCCCCGTTGATATACCAATAAAAATCGCGATGACCAATAAGAACAATAATGACGTAAATAACCATTTAGGAGAAATCGGCAACTGAACCTGTCCTGCCGATACCGCCCCTTTTTCACTGGAATTGGCCCGAAATTTTCGGACGACCAGAATAATTAACCATGGAGATCCAATTAAAGCCGTCACCGCACCAACCGGAAGTTCAGAAAATGAATCATCTAAAATTCGCGCTAATACATCAGCTCCAATTAAAACGTTTGCTCCCCATAAAAAGGCCGCTGGAAGTAAAAGGTTATGATTACGGTAACCAATTAATTTCACTAAGTGGGGGGCAATAAGACCTACAAATCCAATCGGGCCGACAACACTTACAGTAACAGCGGTTAAAAAGACTGCGTTTACTAAAGCAAATAGCTTCACCCGATTAACATTTTGCCCCAGTGAAGTCGATACTTCCTCTCCTAGTCGCAAAATATCAAGCTTTTTAGCCATTAATAATAGAATGACAAAGCTAACAATAACAAGAGGCAAAGCAAATTGTACACCGGACCAATTATTTTGTACGAGTGATCCTGCCCCCCATAAAAACAGCCCGCTTGTTTCATATTCGTAAAAAATTTGAATGACGGATGTAAAGGAGGAAAACATGATGCTGACCACCATACCTGCTAAAACCATCTTGACGGGCGTGGTAGTCGAGCCCGCACCTGAGAGAGCATAGACTAAAAAAGCTGTCGCTAGTCCCCCTAGCATCGCTACAAGCAACCCGTTTGCTCCTAAAGCTGCAGGGAAAAAGACCGTAGCAAAAACGACAGCAAAGTACGTTCCAGAGTGAATCCCTAATGTACTTGCTGAAGCCAGTGGGTTTTTTGTAACCGTTTGGAGAATCACACCCGAAACCGCAAGTGCTCCCCCTGCTAATATGCCAATCACAACGCGGGGCATACGCAAATAACGCACGGTATGGTGTTCAATGATATCCTGTGGGGAAAAAATCGATTCAAGTACAGTCGAGATCGCTATATGTACATTTCCCTGATTAATATGTATAAATATGAGTAAAAATAAAACGGCGGCTCCCCCTCCAAAGGTGAGAACCGCTTTTATCCATTTATTTGAATCAGGCATTTACATCACTTCTTTTCTAACATGACATTGGTGATTTGGCTGGCGAATGTTTCGGCAGATAGCGGGCCACCAAATGTCCACGTATCTCCTGGTAATTGATAAAGTCTGTCATTCTTTACAAAATCAAGATTTTCCCAGGCTGGATTACCGCTTAATTGATTTTCAAACACATTATCGTCTTCCTGAACAATATAAAAGAAATGGGCATTCTGGAAGTTTTGCAGTGCTTCTACATCCGTCTGCTTATAACCATACAACTCCCAATCAGTCTCATCATAAGCATTTTGTAAGCCAAGCTTCTCCATTATTTGGGTTGCCATTCCATTGTCCGTAAACAGACGAATCGTAGGAGTGTTCTGTCCGCTATAGGCTTGTGTTAACACAAAAGGTGTATTATCAAAGCCGTTATCGACCAGTTTCTGTTTGGACTCTTCAAATGTATCCTCCATATTAGCTAAAACCTCTTCAGCCTTATCCTCTTTGCCCATTACCTTGGCAATTTTGTTGAAGGTACTATTCATCTCCTGATATTGATCCCCTTGCCCTTTTTCAGGATAAGGGTTAAAGGCTAATGTTGGTGCAATCGATTCTAAATCTTCCATAATCGCATCATGTCTGTAACTTGCCGTAATAATCAAATCGGGGTTTAAACGTGAAATCGCTTCAAGATTCGGCTCCTGGCGAGTTCCAACATCTTTAACTTTATCAGATAACTTCGGTTCAATATTTACCCAATTATGATAACCTTCAATGTCTGCCATTCCTACTGGCTCAACACCTAAAGCCAATAAATCTTCTGCATAGACCCACTCAAGTACGACAACTCGTTTTGGAGTCCCTTCAATCGTTTTCTTATCATAAACATCTTCAATTGTAACAGAAGCCTGTTCATTTGTAGAGTCTGATTCGTCTTTATTCTGATTGGCCTTCGAATCATCCTCTTGATTTTCTGTATTTCCACATGCTGCTAAAACAAGCACAAGACCCGTTACCAGAACTAAAAAGAACTTTTTCACCTCGTACTCCTCCCTCTATATGTAATTTTCTAGTTGTAAATACCCCATTTAACATGTGATAATCTGTCAATCAACAACTAATTCACGGAATATTCTAACTAATTGAAAAAGATTATCAATTAACTAATCAATGATAATGATAATTATATTCAATTAGAAAGTCAACTGGAAGTTTATAATTTTTCATCAATTTTGAAACATCTTTTCGTTTAGCTAGTATTTATTATCGTATCGTTTGGCTATATTAGAGTCTATGAAATTTTATTTTGCTATTTTGCGGAAAATATTAACCAAGTAGCGTTATTTTATTTACTGCCAACACATATTTATTTGTCAGCACCTCCATTGTTTGCCGTAAATATCGATTTATTGTGCTGCAATCAACCATTTCTTTGCCAAACTGCTACCTTACTAGTACGCCTCACCTGTCCCACTGCGACCTAATACAAAAAAACCGCCCCATTAAGGACGGTTTTTCTGAGAATGAGATTGAGAGATGAAAAGCGAAATCTAATTCTTAAATTATTTTACACCTTCTGGTACAGCAACGCCTAGTCCTTCAGCAACACGGCGGCCATACTCTGGATCACACTTATAGAAGTTTTGAACTTGACGTTCTTTTACTTCTTGACGAACAGGGTTCATAAAATCAACAACTGTTTCTATTAGACGATCTTTTTCTTCATCAGACATAAGACGGAATAAATCGCCAGCCTGTTGATAATGATCTTCATCATCGTAACCAACAGCTTCAGCAAAACCATTTACCTCATAGGAAGCTGGTTTCGCTTCAGGTACTTCTTTTGGTCCATTAAGACTATTAGGTTCATAGTTTGGTGCACCACCGTTATTTCCGTCGAAACGTAGGTAACCATCACGCTGATAGTTATTTACTTCTACTTTTGGACGGTTAACTGGAAGTGCAGTATGGTTTGCACCAATACGATAACGATGTGCATCTGCATAAGAGAACAAACGGCCTTGTAGCATCTTATCAGGAGAAGCACTGATTCCAGGTACAAAGTTTCCTGGTGAGAATGCTGCTTGTTCTACTTCTGCAAAGTAGTTTTCAGGGTTTTTATTAAGAGTCATGCGACCTACTTCAATTAATGGATAATCTTTATGTGACCAAGTCTTCGTTACATCAAATGGATTGAAACGATATGTCTTCGCATCCTCTTCAGGCATAATTTGTACATAAAGCGTCCAAGAAGGATAATCACCTTTTTCAATGGCATTGTAAAGATCTTCAATGTGGTAGTCTGGGTTTTCACCAGCCATTTTATCCGCTACATCATTGGTTAGGTTTTTAATGCCTTGATCAGTCTTGAAGTGGTATTTAACCCATACAGACTCTCCTTCATCATTGGTCCATCTGAATGTATGACTTCCATAACCATTCATATGACGCCATGTAGCAGGAATACCACGATCACCCATTAAATATGTTACCTGGTGCAAGGATTCAGGTGATAGAGACCAGAAATCCCATACAGCGTCAGGGTCTTTTAAGTGTGTTCTTGGGTTACGCTTTTGCGTATGGATAAAGTCTGGGAATTTAATGGCATCGCGAATGAAGAAGATTGGTGTGTTGTTACCAACTAAGTCATAGTTTCCTTCATTCGTATAGAATTTCACTGCAAAACCACGTGGGTCGCGTACAGTGTCAGCAGAGCCAAGCTCACCCGCAACAGTTGAGAAACGAATAAACATGTCTGTTTTCTTACCAACTTCGGATAAGAAATCAGCTTTTGTGTATTTAGATACGTCGTTGGTTACTTCAAATGTACCATAAGCTCCTCCACCCTTGGCGTGTACAACACGCTCAGGTACACGTTCACGGTTAAAATGAGCCAGTTTTTCCAGCAAATGAACGTCCTGGATAAGTGTTGGGCCTTGCGCTCCTGCTGTTTGTGAGTTCTGGTTGTCTGATACTGGGGTACCAGTACTCGTCGTTAAGTATTTTTTGTCTTGAGCCATTCTTTAATCACCTCATATTTTCAAAGATTTTACCCACTTAAAATTATAATATATATAGGTTTATAGTCAATACTTTTTTATAATTATTATAAATAACTTATGAGCATTTCCTAAAATATATCTAAGATAAGTGTTGCGGATTTCTGCCAAAAAGGAATCGTCAGTACATTTTTACTGTACAAAATGTAAGAGAGATTATCAATTAATAGGAACTAAATAAAAATATACTTCAGTTTCTTTATGTATCATTATAAAACTAAGAGAGAATAGATTTCTAATAAAATGCTTATGCAAGTTTCATGGATTTAGGACATAAAACGATTATTAGCAGGAAAATGTTTCAATTAAATTGTCCATTCGCTCTTTTGTATGAGAGTATCCTAGTTCAACACAGCGAGAAATTTGTTTAAAATCAAACAATCCTACATCCCCTAAATCTGGTTTTAAACACATAGTGGCTTTTGTATAATCTTCTCTCATTTGAGCCTCTAATAAAATATTCATGGACTGGTTTAATATCGTTGACATATCATCATAAGGTTCCGTATTCGAAAATGTTGAGATAGGATCAATGGCTAATACCTTCTCAGCGCCCAACCCTTTAACAATATCAACCGGACAATTTTTTAGCATTCCGCCATCAATTAAAATGTAATCATTCCAACGCACAGGCTGATACATAATTGGAATTGAAGCACTTGCTCTTACTCCTCTATCAATAGGCATATCTAATAGTGTTTCAAAGTCTTTTATAAGATGAGAGCTAATCACGATTGTTTGCTGACTTCTAAGGTCTGTAGTCGATACAGCACAAGGGATTTGGCAAGCTGAAAAAGTATCATCTCCTGTCAACTGATGAATAAGTGACTGCAGCTTTTCCCCCTTTACTCCTCCATCTAAATTCCGATGAAAGAAGAGAAAACGGCGACTAATCCCCTTCCAATCAACATCTATATGCGAGTTACTCAGCTGTTGAAGCTGAATTTCAATCTGACAGGGTGTATATCCATATGCATAAAGAGCAGCTACAATGGCACCTGCACTCGTTCCAGCAATATGACTAATTTGAATGCCTTCTTCTTCTAATGCCTTTAAAACACCTATACATGCAAATTTAGGTACAGCCCCACCAGAAAGCGCAACACCTATTTTCATTTTCATCCCTCCTTTACATCACTACTAAAAAAGCTAAGCATATACATATGCTTAGCTTTTTTAGGTATTTTTAGTTTTGTAATACAGTTTCATACATCCTTGTAATCATTCTCCTTAATAAATGCATCCGTTACGGTGTACAGATAATCCTGGATCTTTGATTCCCACTAAATATTTCTCCTTTTGTTCTCTCTGCTATATATACACATTTTTTACCACACAATTACATGTTTGATGTGTAATGGGAAACCTATAGTTTATAGGGAGGAATTTAATATGAATGATTTTCTAAATGGTTTATGGAAACAGGCAAAAAAGAAGACAGGAAAATGGGCAGAAACGGTAAAAGCTGCTCTACAACGAATGCAGGGAACAGAGCACATTACCATTCACGACTTGGCCACCGTTCTCTTATTACACCCCGAAACACAAATAAAGCAAGAGGAATATTTGAATCTAATCTTTAATGATTGCTATTTAAAACTAAATAAGTTTGAAGTTTATTTAGAAACAAAAGGCAAAAAACACCAGCAAATTCTTGGCTGCCGAATTATGAAACAGGGACAACCCCTTATCCACTATCAATCCTATCGTGCAAAAGATGACAAAATTGCATTACCTTCTGAAGTCAGTGTCTCACTTTCTCATTATTCATGAAGGATGTGGAATCTTCCACATCCTTTTTCCTTATAGGAGGTTGGAGATATATTCCTTTGCATATGGAAAAATAGGTGTGCTAAAATTTATTTTTCTTACATGTGTGATTGTTTGTAATTTCACAATTCAAAATGTCACAATATTTTCACCCAGAAGGAGTGTACAGCATGAATAATGGAGAACCATTGATACAAGAGCCGATGGCGGTTTTTGCTTATTTAATCGCCATTGTCGGAATGATGTTTATGTTATCAACTGTAAATAATAAAGGAATCCAGAAGTTTTTCAAATATGCACCACCTGTGATTTGGATGTATTTCTTACCGATGCTTTCCACTACCTTTGGAATTATTCCTCAAAGTTCTGATTTATATAGCTTCTTAGGTACTTATATCCTGCCTGCTGGTTTATTACTATTAATGATTAGTACCAATGTTCCGGCTACTTTTAAACTCGGGGGAAAAGCGGTTTTAGTATTTTTAGCTGGAACTTTAGGGGTGGTCATTGGAGGTCCGATTGCCATTGGCTTATTCCAGGGTATTTTACCTGAAGATACCTGGAGAGGAGTTGGAGCCCTTGCAGGTAGCTGGATTGGCGGTTCGGCGAATATGGGAGCTATGCTTGAGGCATTTCATACACCTGATGATATTTTAAGTCCGATTATCTTAACAGATACACTGGTTGGAATCAGTTGGATGGGAGTTATGATTGCTCTTGCCAATTTCCAGGATCGATTTAACCAATGGAATAAAGCAGATAATTCCACGATTAAAAAAGTAAACGAAGAAATTGCATCTGATATTGAAAATAATGCAAAGCCTTTGCAACTACCACAACTATTTGCGATTATCGCCATTGCTTTTGCAGGTTCTTATCTAATTCGAATGCTTGCGAAAATGGACTTCATTCCAAAAAGTGATATTATGAATGTTTCAACCTGGACATTTATTATCATTACAGCTATCGGAATTATTCTATCTTTTACAAAAGTTCGTAATCTCGAATATTATGGAGCCAGTAAAGTCGGGTATCTTGGGATTTTCCTTTTCCTAACAAGTATGGGAGCCCAGGCCAATCTGGCTGATATTGTAGAAGCACCGCAATTTATTTTAATGGGAGCCGTATGGCTTTCGATTCATATTATCACGATATTTACAGCTGCACGACTACTCAAAGCCCCATTATTCTTCGTTGCAGTTGGTTCTCAAGGAAACATTGGAGGAACAAGCTCCGCCCCCATTGTTGCCTCTGTATTCCAACCAGCTTTAGCCCCAGTTGGTTTATTAATGGGAATACTAGGTACTATTGTTGGAACTTACGCCGGCTTGTTAACAGGTAAATTGGCGCAAATGGTGATTGGTGGATAAAGCTCTCAACATTAAGTTACAATCTTACTTCTTAAAAAGATCGCCTATGAAAAGGCGATCTTTTTTATTGGCTGAAAAACAGTACAGATTTATTTTTTCCATACAAATTCATATTTTTTACGATATTTATCAGTAGTAAAAAACCAAAAAAAGAGAATAAGCCTATGCCTATTCTCTAACCATAATTATCATCCAGCAACTTCATTCGTTCCAATTTGATGATTAGCCAATACTTTGTACAATGAAGCTCGTTCCGTATCATTTAAAGGCACAAGCGGCAAACGTACACTTCCCACTGGTATTCCAATTCGATTTAAAGCTTCTTTTACAGGTGTTGGACTAGGTGCTGCAAACAACTCCTTCATTAACGGCAGAATATGGCGATGGATGGCTGCAGCATTAGCCACATCTCCGTTTTTATAATGATTAATCATTTGCTGCATCTCATTACCAATCACATGTGAAGATACCGATACAATACCTGTTCCTCCTACAGAAAGATGTGGTAATGTCTGACTATCTTCACCACTATAAACCGTAAATTCATCCGGGGTATGTGTAACAATCTGAGTGACTCGATCTAAGTCTCCACTCGCTTCTTTTATAGATACAATATTCGCAATTTGTGATAAACGACTAATGGTTTCCACTTCCATATTTACAACGCTTCGTCCAGGAATATTATACAGCATAATCGGAAGTTGGGTACTCTCCGCAATCGTATGGAAATGCTGATACATTCCTTCCTGAGAAGGCTTGTTGTAATATGGGGTTACAAGCAGTACTCCATCTACACCCATTTCTTCTGCTTCTTTTGTTAAATCAATGGTAGCTTGTGTATTATTAGAACCTGTTCCGGCAATAACCGGCACTCTTCCATCTACTACATCCACAACAAACTGGAAAAGCCTTACTTTTTCATCATGTGATAAGGTTGGAGATTCACCTGTTGTCCCCGCAACGACTAAACCGTCCGAACCATTAGCGATTAAATAATTGACTAATCCTCTCGTTGCCTCCAAATCCAGATTATCATTTTGATCAAATGGTGTTACCATAGCTGTTAATACTTGACCGAAATTCATAGCTTCACACCCTTTTTCTAAGGATTTTTTAGGTGTGGAGGACCAAAATAAAAAGCAACAACGAGAGAGCCGCTGTTGCAAATAGAACATATACCAGTTCTAAAGCATTAGATAGCCCTCCATATAGTCTCCTATATGACAGTCCTGCCTTTATTCAAAAACAGAACCAGCTTCAGGATAATGAGACTCCCTCCACTTCGGCAGATTCCCCTTTTCCCATGCTTCAGCGGAGCTCATTCTCCTCCACATGAGTAATCATGGTCTCTGCACCTCTATCCTTACTTCAAATATATTGAAAATAAGAATGTATACGATTATTACGTATAACATAACAGAAATAAAACGATTTAACAAGGATATTTTTGTTTTTTTAAGGATTTTTTATCTCACAGCTTGTGTTCTACCTTATTTATTTGGCTTACTAGCCTTCATTTACTGTTTGGGTTGTCGATGTCGTTACTTGTTGGTCAGTTTTCTCTTTCCTCCCTTTCTTTTCTAAAAAGAACGAAAGAAGCATACCGCCAAACGATAATACAGAAGCTAAAATAAAGGCTTGATTATATCCGCTAAGAGAAGCTTGATTCATCACTTGTTGTTGAGCTTCAGCCTGCGTTAGACCCTGTAAGCCTTGCATATTTGGTTCATAATTTTTTGCAGCTGTTGTCATAACCGTCATGAGAATTGCCGTTCCAATGGACCCGGATACTTGTTGCATCGTGTTAGCCATTGCTGAACCATGGGCATTCCATTCTTGTGGCAACTGATTTAGACCACTTGTCATAACAGGCATCATAGCCATTGATAAACCAAACATTCGAATGGCATAGATAACAGATAGGAATACGAATGAAGTATCCATAGATAAATTTGTAAACATAAAAGTGGTTATTCCTACAATAGTAAGTCCAGTAACAGCCAATTTTTTAGCACCGATTTTATCAAACAATGATCCTACAATTGGAGACATAATCCCCATAACGATAGCACCCGGCAATAGCATTAAACCAGATTCTAGTGGACTAAATCCACGTGTATTTTGCATGTATAACGGGAGCATGGTCTCTGCACCAATCATTGACATTATCACCACCATGGTGACAATTAATGCTATGGTAAAACGGCTAAATTTAAATACTTTAAACTCTAACATCGGTGTTTTCAACTTCAACTGGCGCCAAATAAACAAGGCGATAATTACAGCTCCACCCAATATAGTGGTAAGCACAGTCTTATCTGTCCAACCATCTTCACCTGCGCTACTGAAACCAAATAATAACCCACCAAATCCAAATGAAGATAAGAGAATGGATAAAACATCAATTTTAGGATAGGTTAATTTTGTAACATTTTTCACTGCAAAATAAGCGAACACAAGATTTAAAATCGCAATAGGTAACACTACGTAAAACAAAGACCGCCAGGAGAAATATTCTAAAAGCCACCCTGAAAGTGTTGGACCAATAGCAGGTGCAAAGGCAATGACCAGACCTGCAAAACCCATTGCTCCTCCTCGTTTATCAACAGGAAAAATCGTAAGAACTACTGTCATCATAAGTGGAAGCATGACCCCGGATCCCACGGCCTGGATTACCCGAGCCGTAAGTAATAGTGGAAAGGTATGAGAAATAGAAGCTACTAATGTTCCCAAAGTAAAAATACTAATGGCCGTTAAAAATATCTTTCTCGTACTAAAACGCTCAATTAAAAAAGCTGAAATAGGTATCATAACCCCATTGGTAAGTAAAAAGGCTGTCGTTAACCATTGAACTTTATTTTCAGTTATTCCAAAGTCATTCATAATTTTTGGCAGCGCTGTTGCCAATAAGGTTTCATTAAGTAAAGCAAAGAAAGCACCAATAAGCATAACCGCAATCATTGGGCCTTTTTTAAACTCTTGTTGTGTTTCCGTCATTTTACTACCTCCTAATCCTATTTGTTCTCGTATCTCAGTTGAAACCTTTCCTATTTAGCATTTATTCAGGCGGTAAAACGTTAAAACGCCGTCATGGATATTGATATCATCATCACTTAGACAGTCACTTAAAAAGTCTTTTATACCAATAAAAAACCAATCAGTCACAACGAATGACTATTTGGTCACGATATGTATCATACCTACTATCCAATCATTTGTCAACAAAAAATTCCACAAAAAATTAAAGGACTTCATTTAAAGCTAACAAACAGAAGAAAGATAAATGGAGAAATCAACGTAAAAAAACTAAGCCCTTAAGGACTTAGCTATAAAGTCTATTTTTTTACCTCATTATACTTTTCATTTACCATGTGATTTAAAAGATGATTAATCCCTACCGTACGTTCAACTTCCATTACAAAGGCAATTCCTTTTCCAGGTTTATTTAACTCACCTTCTTCTTCTATAGCTTCCAGTACGTCGTTCGTTTTATCCCGGCTTATTAAAGTTAATACCACTTCTTTTTCCGGCTCAATTAAAATATTAAAAAGTTTTGCCTTCTCATGAATGCCTGTGCCACGTCCGTTAATTATAGTACCACCTTCAGCACCAGCAGATTTAGAGGCTTCTACAACCTGATCCGAATCACCTTTATTTACAATCGTTACAATAAGGTCATATAACACCTTTTGATCTTCTAACATATCGCTTACCCCCTCTTCCTCTGAGGCTTCCCTATCCACCTCAAAGCCTAGCATATGGCAAACACCTGCAATGTTTTTTGTATCTAATACAAAGCCAATCCCTTGTCTTGGCTGATTCAGATTTACTGATTCTGTTATCGCTTTTAAAACGCTTTCATATATATCATTTGGAACGAGGGTTAAGATTATAGCTCTTTCACGTTCCACAGGGATCCCTAATACTCTTCTTTTTTCATTCATTTTTATACCATTTCCCAAAAGGGTGGTGCCCCCCTGGGCCCCAGCATTTTTGGATTCCTGAATAATTTTTTTCGCTTTATCCTTCTTTACGATGGTGACGATTACCTTTTGACCCTGATTCAAAATCGTCATTCCTGCCTCTTCTCCTTTCTACCGAATAAAATTCCCAACGTCAAAACAGATAGAATCGGAGCGAGTGCAACTAAAGCGACCATTCCGAAACCATCAAGAAGAGGATTACGCCCTTCCGTAACAGAGGAAATACCTACAAACATCGCTAATATAAATGTTGCAGTCATTGGGCCAGTGGCAACACCGCCCGAATCGAAAGCAATTAACGTAAAGACTTTTGAAGAGTAGTTTATCATGATTAACGCTATTATATAACCTGGCAGAATAAAATACCATAGGGAAATTCCATAAATAATTCGAATCATGGATAAAGCAACAGCTAACCCAACTCCAATAGATAAGGTATAAAGCAGCACCTTTTGAGGAATATAACCAGCCGATACCCTTTCAACCTGTCGATTTAAGACGGCTACCGCCGGTTCAGCATAAACAGCGAAAAACCCTAGAATAAATCCTACGAGAATAAGAAACCATTTGTGTGGGAAGGTGCCTAATTTTTCTCCCATTATTTCACCAACTGGAAGAAAACCGATGTGTACACCCTGTAAAAAGAAAGCTAAACCAAAATATGATAGTAAGAAGCCTATTCCAATATCCTTAAACCTTCGAATAGGTAATTTTAAAAAGAAAACCTGAAAAAATAAGAAGACAATCAAAAGTGGTGACAGGGCCATGGTGACATCAACGAGCACATCACCAAAACCTTGAAATATGTGTATATTCATCCGTAGATAACCCCCAATAACAGGACCGATAAGATGGGACCGATAGATGCAAGCCCAATAAGCCCAAATCCATCTCTAGAGGCTGATTTTCCTCGCAGGACAGATGCCACCCCTAATCCTAATGACAGAATAAAAGGAACCGTTAATGGACCCGTTGTGACTCCACCTGAATCAAAGGAGATGGGAACGAAAGTCGGGGGTGTGAAAGCAGCCAATAAGAATACGAGGCCATAACCAACAGCAAGCAAATACACTATCTTAACATTAAATATAATACGAAATATGGCTAATGAGACAAAAATCCCTACCCCTAGAGCCACAGACAAAATCAAGATACTCTGGGGGATTTCTCCATTTGAGACCTGATCAATCTGCGTCGATAAAACCCGCACATCAGGCTCTGCTATTGTAACCACAACGCCTAAAACAAAAGCGAAAAAGAGAATCATCAACAGGCTTCGAGTCTTGGATAATGCCGAGCCAATCATTTCCCCTACAGGCTGTAATCCTACATTTACACCTAACAAAAACAAAATAAGGCCAACACTAACTAAAACCGAACCAATTAGAAACTGGATAAATAATTCCATAGGAAGCCATATAATGGTAAATTGCAAGGCTGTAACCACTAATGTAATCGGTAAAACAGAATGAATCACTTCCATAACAGTCTCTTTAATATTCTCCATATAAAACCTTCCTTCAAGTTGTGATGTAATGTGTCCTGGTGGTAAATACATTCTTACTGGAAAAATAAAGCAGATGCATAAATAACAGAATTTTTATGCATGGTGCAGAAGTTTTAAAAACCATAGAGGACTCTGTGAAATCCTTATGAAGTTCATCAGGAAATAAAGCTTAAAATACTCACCTGGAAATGAGGGATAAACTTGAGGTCAAACCTTTACTACTATTATATTAACAGAAATATAAGAAAATTCTCTATTCATTTGCACAAATGCTTACCCTCTCACGAAATAAAGGATGTAAAGAGGAATCCCTACATCCTTATACCGGTATAACATTGACTTTTTCACCCGCCTTCATCCCCGTTTTGGTAGGTGGAATGACAATGAGCGCATTGGTATCTTTCATGGATAAAAGTGCACTGGATTGATCGAGTCCAACGGGTTGTGCCCACAGTTCTCCATCCTTTACTTCATAATATCCTCGTAAAAAACGGGGGAAAGCATTTACTTTTGTATAATTCACTTTCAAATAGGCTGTTTGTTTGTCCTGAACTCCCAGTCCACCAAGCATTCGTTCGATGGAAGGCTTTACAAATAGTTCAAAACCAACATAGCTGGCCCCTGGATTTCCCGATAAACCAAATAGGATTTTATCTCGGAATACACCTGCTGTAGTTACACTGCCTGGACGCATTTGAACTTTATTAAACAACGTCTTTCCTTCCCAATTGAGAAATATGTCTGTCATAATATCATAATCTCCAACAGAGACTCCACCTGTTGTTATGATCATATCCAATTCCTGATTTGCCAAAAGGGATTGCAATTTTTTCCTGGCAGCATCCACATCATCAGGAAATTTTTCAATTATAACAGGCTCTCCACCATTATGCTGAATTTGTCCTGCTATCATATATGTATTGCTATTACGAATTTTGCCCATTTCTAATGGTTCATCTACTTCCAGTAATTCCGTACCAGTAGATAAAACAGCTATTTGGGGTTTCTTATAAACGGGTACCTGTGAAAATCCTAAAGAAGATAAGACAGCCATCGCACCTGGGTTAACCTCTGTTCCTTTAGTTAAAAGGACTTCTCCTTCAGCTGTTTCCTCCCCAATCGGTGTAATATTTTTTCCCGATTGAATCGGTTTGGTGAATTTTACATAAGTGCTTCCGTTCCTTTCTTCCTGCTCCGTTGCTTCTAGCATGATTACACTATCTGCTTCTTCTGGTACCATGGCTCCAGTCATGATTCGGGCCGTTTGTCCACTTTCAAGCCGCCGACCTGGTACCTCGCCACAAGGAATATCATCGACAAGTTTTAAGTAAACCGGGGATTGTTTAGAGGCCTGTTCTACATCTTTAGATTGTACTGCATATCCATCATAACCAGAACGACGAAAATGCGGAACGGGATGCGAGGTCTGTATGTCCTCAGAAAGCGTTCTTTTTAAAGATTTTTCAAGTGAAACCTTTTCTGTTTTAGCCTTAGATATGTACGAAATAATGGATTGAAGAGCATCCTCCACTTTAACTGCTTTACGACGAAATCTTGTTAATGGCTGATTTTCACTCATCAAATCTCCCTTTCTATTAATAGAGTCAGGAAAGTCCAAGCATTTTTCATCCCCTTGGTACCATTTTAATGCTATTACTATTTTATCATTCTCCTATCTTCAAAAGAACTACCGATTATAATAAACTGTGAATATATAGTAAATATTAGGAGGAATAAAAGTGGGCGTTCATGATCACCGACAATCGTCACCGGCAATCGTTCCATGTGCGATTGTTACTCTATCGGATACAAGAACAGAAGAAACAGATAAAAGCGGAAAACTTATAAAAGATTTGCTTACGGAAACGAACCATAAGTGTGTTGATTATCAAATCTTACATGATGATTATCATTCCATTCAGAATATCATTAAAGATTTATCCAAACGTGAGGATGTGCATTGTATTCTTCTTAATGGAGGAACAGGAATTTCTGTTCGGGATACGACTTATGAAGCCGTTCGTGATTTACTCGAAAAAGAAATGCCAGGCTTTGGTGAAATTTTTCGAATGTTAAGCTATCAAAAAGATATTGGCTCCGCTGCCATATTAAGTAGAGCCACCGCAGGCATCTATCAAAACACAGCTATATTTTCCATGCCTGGATCTTCAGGTGCAGTTAAACTTGCGATGAAAGACATTATTCTTCCTGAATTATCCCATATCCGGCATGAAATAGAAAAACAATTGTAGAGCATCATGCCTCTTTCTTCTGTTTAGAGATAAGCAATTGATAACTATAAAGGAGAAGAGCATACCCTATATAAGTCAAAAATAGATAAACAGCTTTAAAATTGACAAACTTATAAAGATTATACCTTTGGAAAAGTGGATTCAATAAAAAAGAAAGAACAATATTCAAAATGGAATTGACAACGACATAACGCCGAAAATTCCCAAAAGTAAAGTGAAAAATCCAAAGGGTTCCAGCAAAAAAAGGACCAAACACAAAAGATAAATCATTAAAAAATCGTTTCACTATATTCCCGCTGACCATCCAAAACTTATATCGAAATGAAACAGAGCAAAATAATAAGACAAGTCCGGAAGTAAATAAGGATACGGGGAAATAGTTTTGCAAGGATTTTTTCGGATATAAAATGAAGGACAGCCACGAAAGTACAAGAAGACCTAAACGAATAATGGATGGAAGCATCTTCATCTATTACTCCTTTTTTCTTTACGTTTTGTAAAAGGGGCTGGTCTTATTCCAGCTTTTTTACATATACGCTAAAAACTGACCTGAACAAGCTATCCAGGTCAGTTTTGTTCATTTTATTAGAATTTTGCATGCTGTCCCTGTAAATATTTCGATACAAAGTCTGTTGTTGTATCCCCTGATTGAAAGGCTTGATGCTGAACAACATCTATTAACATCGGAATATTTGTTTTGATACCTTCCACTTTATAATTTTCCAGTACATTTAATAAGGAGTGTATGACTTCATCACGGGTCTTTCCCGATACAACTAGTTTTGCAATCATTGGATCATAAAAAGGCGTAACCTTTGACTGAGAATGGACGGCTAATTCATGACGGATATTTTCTCCTTCAGGGTAGTTCAGTTCTGTGATTTGGCCTGGAGAAGGAAAGAAGGTTTTAGGATCCTCGGCATAAATCCGAACCTCCATCGCATGTCCTTCCTTTTTAATCCTAGTTTGTTCTAACGTAAGAGGTTTTCCACTTGCAATCCGAATTTGTTCCTCAACTAAATCAAGACCTGTTATTTCTTCAGTAACAGGATGCTCCACCTGAAGTCGTGTATTCATTTCAAGGAAGTAAAAATTCTTTTCTTCATCGACTAAAAATTCAATCGTCCCAGCGTTATAATATCCAATCGACTTCGCACCTTTCACGGCTGCCTCACCCATTCTTTTTCTTGTTTCTACATCTAAAAACGGTGAAGGAGCCTCCTCTACTACCTTTTGATGACGCCGTTGAATAGAGCATTCCCGTTCCCATAAATAAACGGTCTCTCCTGCTTGATCGGCCAGGACCTGAATTTCAATGTGGCGAGGGTTGGAAATATATTTCTCCACATACATCGCTCCATCTCCAAAGAAGGTTTGGGCACGTTTTTGATTGCCTTCAAATGCTTTTTTTACCTCTTCCTCGTTATGAGCGATTTGCATTCCAATTCCCCCACCACCCGATGAGGCTTTTAACATAACCGGATATCCCATTTTGTTGGCTACATGTGCAGCCTCTTCTGCATCTTCAAGGGGATACTGAATACCGGGAACCACAGGCACTCCTGCTTCCTGCATCGTTTTTCTTGACTCAATTTTGCTTCCCATTTTCGCTATTACTTCAGGAGATGGACCGATAAACACAATACTATCTTCCTGGCAGCGCCTTGCAAAATCAGGATTCTCGGACATTAATCCATATCCTGGATGGACAGCCTCGGCTCCAGACTCATGAATCACTTCAAAAATACGGTCCATATTCAGATAGCTCTCCTGTACTTGATTTCCACCTACTTGATAGGATTCATCAGCCATCTTTACATGGAGACTTCCTGAATCTGCCTCAGAATAAATCGCTACAGTTTCAATCCCTAGCTTTTTACATGTTCGAATGACCCGTGCTGCAATCTCCCCACGATTGGCCACTAAAATTTTATGAAACAATCTTTTCCCTCCTTTTACTTCCAATAAAATGTTTATACCTTATTATCTATCATAATATGTTAACGCTTACATTTAAATGATATATCTATAGATTATTCTATTTTTAACAAACGGAAGCTTGTCACTAAGAAGGAAATTAGTTCTTTTTTTGATTGAAGCTCGCTTTAGGTCAATATGGTCATTACATATCATAGTAAAAGAAGCTTGGCTATCCAAGCTTCTTTTTGGCTGATTCACTGTTATTTATGGTTCTATTGTTGAGTATCTTTGATAATGACCACTTTTCCCGCCATCTTTTTCAATAAGATAAGTTGGTCCAAGCTCCATGCTCTTATCCATTGCCTTACACATATCATAAATCGTCAATCCGGTAACACTTGCTGCTGTTAATGCTTCCATTTCCACACCCGTGGATCCTTTTGTTTTAACGGTTACATAGATTCCAATTAATCCTTCTTCAGGGAACTCAAAATGAATATCCATTTTGGTTAACATTAAAGGGTGACACATAGGAATAAGGTCAGAGGTTTTCTTTCCCGCCATAATCCCTGCCGTTTGGGCTACAGCCAGCACGTCCCCTTTTTTCATGTTCCCTTCTTGAACCGCTTTCCATACGGTTTCCTTCATTTTAACTTGTGAGTACACAACAGCTTTTCGCCCTGATTCATCCTTATCAGATATGTCGACCATGTTGGCTCTTCCCTGCTTATTAAAATGGGTAAACTCTGACATGTAAACACCTATCTTTCTATTCCTGTTTTTAAATTTTATCCCCCGCTCACTGGAGGAATGAATGCGACTATATCATGATCTGCCAGTGTTTCCGTTCTCTCTGCATATTCTTCATTTATGGCAACCATCGATTGCGCTAATTCACTTTTCGCACTTGGATATTGTGCTTGAAGCCACTCGGTTAATTGATCAATCTGCCAATTTCCAGCTTCTTCAATCACCATCTCACGTTCTCCTATTTTTTCAGCAAGTCCTGCAAAGAATAAAATTTTAACCATTTGCTTCCCCTCCATCTATTGGTTCACCTTTAGGATAGGCAATGGTTTCCTGTTGATTACCAACCCATGACTCCCCATTTGTCCAAAATTCCTTCTTCCAAATCGGAACCATCTGTTTAATACGCTCGATGCCATGGCGGGAAGCTTCAAAAGATTCGTTTCGGTGTGGTGTGGACACTGCGACAATGACTGCTATATCGGAAATGTCCATTCGCCCTATTCGATGTTGAATAGAAACACATGCCTCAGACCATTTTTCCTTAATTTCATTTCCAATTTTCTGAAGCATTTTTTCAGCCATTTCATCATAGGCTTCATATTCTAAATACTGTGTTTGCTTATCCCCCGTCCATTCTCTTACAGTACCGACAAAAAGATTAACTGCACCTGCTTTTGGATTGGAAACATGCTGTATTGCCATTTCCGTCGATAGTGGTTTTTCTGTAATGACAAACGGCTTATCAAAAACCTCATCACTCATCCATATTTCTCTCCCTTACATTTTGGTTTAAAAAATAACACAACTGCTGTTTATCTTCTATTGAAAAAACAGGATAGTCTAACCAACCAGTCGAAAACCACGTCATACAAGCCATTATATTTGAAAGCCCTGCTAGTAATTCCTGGTCCTGATCCTCTTTTAACATCACCACTTTGGGATAGTCAGCTTCTTTAAAGCCTTCTACAAAGATGATGTCTGCTTCCGATTTCATAAACGCTATCATTTGATGTAAGGTCATAGGACTTTTCTTTAAAATTGCCGACTTTTGCCCGGATGTAATGGCAGTAATGGTAGCACCAGCCTTACGATGACGCCATGTGTCCGTTTTTTCATGATCCATTTCAAAATTATGTCCATCGTGTTTAATCGTACCTGTACGAAAGCCCTGTTCAGAAAAATAATCCACTAGTTTTTCAATTAACGTAGTTTTTCCTGTGTTTTTATAGCCCACCACCTGAATAACATTGGTCAAGGTCTCCCCTCCTCAGAAATCACAAATTACTCAGTAACAAGGTTCTTTTTATTCAGAAGGCTTTTTCCTTTAACAAAAAGAATACTTTCATAGATAATAAAAAATAAAATGATCCAAGCGCCTGCAATGAGAATAAACACACGAATAGAAGGTAAAATACTCGCTGTGACCCATGGTAATTCTGTAGCATCAAAAGACAACGTAAAGGCGTATAACATACCAAATGTAAAGTTTCGTGACCACTGTGTTACATTATATGAGCCAATCCCTTCTTCAAAACCTAAGTCTCTAATACGAACCCATGCCCGGTAAATCTCGATTATCTCTACAGCTACATACCAAATCAGAACCCAAAACCAAATAAACAGAATATAAGGGCCAGGAACAACATCAGATAATGTACTGGCAAGTCCTGTAATAGACATGGCTCCATGTATAATACAATTTGTATTTGGCCAATCCTTTTTGATATCCTGTACTTTGCTATTCATATATCTCCTTGCAATATAAATAAAACCAATAATGTAAAAAACAACTCCCAGGCTAATAAAAAATAGATAAACAAAACCTGGAATTTGGTCTCCAAATAATGTTGAGAATAAAACAACTAAAGATTCAGTACTTACAGTTGATAATAAGACAGACCCATGAACATGCTGAAACTTTTCCTGTTTCCAAATATAGACAAACCTCTTCATAATAATGACAACATAAAAAACCCATAAAAACAAAGCGATAAATCCCATTACATAAGCTAAAATGCTGAATTCTGGCAGACGATTAGCCACTACGACGCCTGTTACAGAAGTTCCGGCAATCCAGGTACCTACAGCAAAAATCTGCATAGAATTCTTAAAATGATCCGACCTTTTTTCTTTATGAGCAGCTACATTTAAATAGGAAGAACCTATCGTAATCCAACATAAAATAAGAAAAATACTTAATAATTGATATATACGGGATGGAAAGGGAAGTTCATGTAATGCTCCCATTATAAAAATCCCATAGGCCATCACAACTGCAGCAGAAGCTGTTTCCGATGGCGAATGACTGAAAAACTTTTCCTTAATAAAGTAAAAGATGATACCTGCGATGATTGTCCAGAGAAGTAACTCCATCTCTATTCCCCCAAGTACTATATAAACTGGTTCATGTATAAAATAACAGTAATGATTAACAAATGGATTGGCGAATCCACTTGTTTTAAAGAGGAATTGGATATACCATGGTCTATTATGAATATACTCTTGCTTCCATTGTAAAGCATTTTGTCTATGTATAAACATTTTAAATGGAACAATCCTGGTAAATTCATTCATAAACAGATAAAAGGCTTAGGAAAAACCTAAGCCAAAATTCGGTATATTTTAGTTATTTTTTAAAATTTATATCCTAATAAGTAAAGTACCGCTCTTGTCGTATAAGGACAAAACCCGAAGAGCAGTTTCCTTTATGATGAGATGATTTTCATAACTTGGTACTTAAAGGTATTTGGAGTATATTCCCGGAATTATTTATATGCTACTGCATCAATTTCCACAAGAACATTTTTTGGCAGGCGGCTTACTTCAACAGTAGCACGTGCTGGATAAGGCTCGTCCAAAAACTTGGCATAGGTGTCATTAATGGTTGGAAAATCATCCATGGATGTTGTGTAAATCGTAAACTTTACAACGTTCGAAAATGTAAGTCCTGCCTCCGTTAAGATGGCCTCGATATTTTTCATAACTTGCCTGGTTTGATTAACGATACCACTTGCAATCTCTCCACTGTCCGGATTTATCGGAATTTGTCCGGAAACATATAAGAATCCCCCTGCCTCTACAGCTTGTGAATAAGGACCAATTGCCTGCGGTGCATCAGTCGTTTGAATCGTCTTCATGTTATCACACTCCTAAACGGTTATTATCCCCTATTTATAACGTGAATTTCAAAGATTGTGAACCCTTTTTAATCAAAAAATGTTATAAATAGAAAAACTGCCTCTTCCCACATCGAGACAGTTCATCCTATCATCCTAAAAAATAATCTTTAATGCTCCTGATTTTGTCCGTCAACATAACGCCCATAATCGGGAATTGCCAATTGATCAAAGTGCTCAGCCAATTGTTGCAATTGAGTGGATAACTCCTCTCCGGACATAGGAATACCATGACCAGCGACGGCTACATTTGGTTTTAAGGCTTCGAGTTTTCTGACAGAATCCCGTGCCGCCTGCCAATCTGTTGTTAAATAACGTGGTGGACCACTTATTTCCTGGTCCTGAACCATCACTTTAAAAAGAGATTCCTGCTTAACGGTTACAAACGCATCCCCGACAATTAACGAACCATCCTGTTCCCGGAAAAAGGATACATGACCAGGGGAATGTCCAGGAGTATGTATCCACTTCCATTCACCAAGATGTGGAACACTGCCATCACTCGGTAAAGCTTGCACGTGATCCCCCAGATTTATCGGTTCATTTGGAAAATAGGGTGACATCTTAGCCACCATGCCCCCTTCTACTGTAGGATCAGGTTCAGGATAACTCTTCTCACCAGTTAAAAATGGGAGTTCGGACTGATGAGCATAAACCGGAACATCCCAATGCTCAACTAAATCCACAATAGCTCCTACATGATCAAAATGGCCGTGTGTCAGTATAATTCCCTCTGGTGAACGATCCTCACCAAAGCGTCTTACTACTTCACTGATAATATCATCTGCTGAACGGGGCATACCCGCATCTATGAGCATCCAGTTATCTTCTTTCGGTTTCCCGACAAACACTACATTTACTACCTGAATCGGAAAACAATAAATATCTGGGGTAACTGCTTGTCCTACTCCGCTTGTAAGGGATGTCACAGGGATAAAACGATGGTCATCGCTATATTCCATATAATCCGTCATACTTTCCCTCCTCTTGAAAATGAACTATCAATAGTTTTTCATTTGGTAGAGAAAGTATGAATGTACATTATATCTTCTTGAAAAAATAAACAGGAAACGATTGGTTCCTGTTCCTTTTTCATGAAAATATATAGATTTAAACCTCCTGAGGTTGTCCCATGCTTTTAATCTCTTCTGCACACTCATAACATACTTTCTTTCCTTTAAAATCAACAGTATCCTTTACATTATCACATATAACACACGATTCATGGGAGCGAAACTTTTTCAAAACAATCATATCGTCATCCACGAAAATTTCAATCGGATCCTTAATGTTAATATCCATCGTACGTCTAAGTTCGATGGGAATGACAATACGCCCCAACTCATCTACCTTCCTTACCAATCCAGAAGCTTTCATATTTTACAAAATCCTCCCTATTTAAATAATTTTTGTTTTTCTTCCCATTTATTTATATAAGTAAACTACTATTTACATAGTTTATCAAAAAATTTCCACTTTTCCATTAACAGTTATATTACAATTGAAATTAAAGCCATATACCTAGATAGAAACACCTATTGCTATTTAGCCTTTGATTCCTTTTTACATTAATTATTATCTTAATCAGTGTTTATCCGCAGAGCTCCAATCATTTCTTGTCCTAAAGAAAAGGCGTGCACTGATATTGCACGCCAGGAGTTTAAGAACGTATGGTTTTTATTGCTTCATCTATATCAGTAGTTGGTCGCTTGCAAGCAAAATTTTCACATACATAAACAGTTGTCTTGCCCTCCATTTGATAATATTCTTTAGCGAAAGGAGCTACTTTTCCTATTTCCTCTTCTGATTCCCCGACCAGGACAAAAACACCGGGTAAAAAGGACTGGTTTAGTTGCGAGAGGAGTTTTTCACGGTTTTCATCTCTCTTATTTCCTATAATCACAACTTCCTTTGTTGGATACTCGGATAATAATAGACTTTGTAAAAAATATGTACTGCCAGAGGCATAATGTTCGATTTCTTCCTTAAAACTGTAGTACATCTCCTCTACTCGGTCTAACCATTCCCTTTCTCCTGTCAAATTAGCCATTTTATGCAGCATTAAAATGGCTACGCTATTTCCTGATGGAATGGCACCATCATTTACTTCTTTTTCCCGTGCAATTAATGTCTCACTATCGTTACCGGAAAAGTAAAATCCCCCCTCTTCTTCATCCCAAAATAATGAAAAGAGATCCTGAACAATTTCTTTTCCCTTTTGCAGATAGGCTAAGTCATAGGTGGAGCTGTAGAGTTCTACATAAGCCCAAAGTAAAAACGCGTAATCATCTATAAATCCTTTATTTTGTACCTGACCATCACGGTATCGGACCATTAATCGTCCATCTACAAACAAATGCTTCTCAATAAAATTCATCGCTTCTTGAGCTTGTTCAACGTAACGCTTTTCATTAAAAACTTTTCCCGACCGCGCCAATCCTGCAATCATAAAAGCATTCCACGCCGTTAACACTTTGTCATCCACATGAGGGTATACCCTTTTTTTCCGTTCTTCAAATAGTTTTAATCGGGCACAATCCATTTCCTCCTGCAATTCCTGTGCAGTCATTTGATATTTCGCGGCGATTTTCTTCCAATTGGTACGAATGAGATTCGGTATATTTTTTCCTTCAAAGTTTCCGGCTGGGGTAATATGGTAGACCTCTGAAAAACGTTCGCCTAGGTCATCCCCTAACACGTCAAAAATTTCTTCTTCGCTCCATGTATAATACTTCCCTTCTATACCTTCTGAATCCGCATCAATAGCCGAAAGAAAAGCACCATCCCCGTTTTTCATTTCCCGTAAAACAAATGAAATAACCTGCTCGCTTATTCGCTTATAGTCCGTGTTCTTCGTTAACTGATATCCTTCTGTGTAGGCCAGTAAAAGTGCAGCCTGGTCATACAGCATTTTCTCAAAATGAGGAACCAGCCATTTTTCATCCGTTGAATAACGGGTGAAACCAAAGCCAATATGGTCAAACAATCCTCCATCAGCCATCGACTTTAACGTTTTTTCAACCATTTGCCTGGCCGGTGTTTTATCTGTAAAGTGATAATACCTCATTAAAAACATTAAATTATGAGCCGACGGGAATTTCGGTGCAGATCCAAATCCTCCATCCTCTACATCAAATATTCGGCCCAGCTGTTTATAAGCTTTATGGGTAATGTCTATCGACAGCCGTTCCGCTGCTTTTTTCTGCTTGATTTTTTCAAATGCATTTATCACACTTTCTGTCACTTCTGCAATATGCTCCGGATCCTCTTTAAACTTTCGATACAGCTGTGTTACCACTTCTTTAAAGCCTGGCATTCCATACTTACTCTCTATAGGAAAATATGTACCTGCATAAAAAGGAACCTTATCTGGAGTTAAAAATACACTTAACGGCCAGCCACCGTGTCCCGTCATCATCTGACAGACCTTCATATAAATGGAATCTAAATCCGGACGTTCCTCCCGATCCACTTTTATTGATATAAATCGCTCATTAAGCAGCTCTGCCATTTCTTCATCTTCAAAGCTCTCATGCGCCATGACATGACACCAATGACAGGTTGAATAACCTATTGATAAAAAAACAGGCTTTTCTTCTTTCCTCGCCCTTTTAAAGGCTTCTTCACCCCACGGAAACCATTTAACAGGGTTATGTGCGTGTTGGAGTAAGTATGGCGATTTTTCATGGATTAACCCATTCGAACGTTTATCATCTGCCATTAAAAAACCTCCCTAAAATTATATGATAAAGCAGGACTCTATTTTACATAGTGTGATTAATTGTAAAGCCCTATTCAGAAAGAAATGACACTCTTGATTCTTTCTACAATATTTTTCTCCCATTATAACCATGATATGACAATTTGAACTCCCTGGGAATATCGAAACCATTAGTTAATAGGAATTCAACTATATACTTCTGATTTTTATGAACTGAATGAATTAGGTGAAAGTTTCTATTCCCATTGACGTACAAGTATAAACTTGATACTATTTTTCTATTATTTAAAAGAATATCGAACCTTGTATAAGTTCAGGAATATGGCCTGAACGTCTCTACCAGCTACCTTAAATAGCTTGTCTACAGGGAATGGAAACTTTTGATAGGTTAGACTATCTTCTATTCCTTTGTAGATAACTTTGGCTGCTTATAGTCAAAGTTTTTTTCGTTTAAACCACACAGAATAGGAGATGCAGACATCATGAATAACTTTTTTCATTTTTCAGAGCGAGACACATTCTATAAACAGGAAACTATGGCAGGTATAACAACTTTTCTATCAGTAGCTTATATTTTAGTAGTTAATCCTCTTGTCCTAAGTCAGTCAGGCATGGATAAGGGTGCTGTTTTTACAGCCACAGCACTTACAGCTATTATTGGAACTTTACTTATTGGTTTACTGGCTAATTATCCGATCACCATTGCACCAAGCATGGGTTTAAACTCCTTTTTTACGTTTTCGGTTACAATTGGAATGGGTATCGAATGGCCAGTTGCTTTAACGGGGGTTTTTATTGCGGGAATTATTTTTATGATCTTAAGTTTAATGAAAATCCGGGAAAAAATTATTAACGTCATCCCAAAAGATTTAAAACATGCTGTAGCCTCGGGAATCGGATTTTTTATAGCATTTATTGGATTAAAAAATGCTGGAATTATTGTTTCTGATTCCGATACATTTGTAACCATTGGTAACTTAACCTCTCCCATGACAGCACTAGCTGTACTTGGTCTAATCTTAACCGTATTTATGTTAGTACGTGGGGTAAATGGAGGAATATTCTATGGAATGGTGATTACCACCATTATAGGGATGGTTGCTGGCGCCATTAACATCCCCTCATCCTTTGTTGGGAAGATTCCTAGTCTTGAACCAACATTTGGGGTTGTATTCTCATATTTAAATCAAAGTTTCAGCGCAGAATTAGTAGCCGTTATTTTTACCTTTTTGTTTGTTGCCTTTTTTGATACAGCCGGTGCTTTAATTGCCCTTACCAGTCAAGCAGGAATTATGAAAGACAATAGAATCCCAAACGCAGGAAGAGCACTGCTCGCTGATTCTTCAGCTGGTGTTATGGGAGCTATTTTAGGAACATCCACACCTGCTACTAGTGTTGAATCATCAGCAGGTATTGCCGTCGGGGGCCGAACAGGATTTACTTCTGTAGTGATTGCAGCTTGCTTCGCCATTGCTTTATTCTTTTCACCTGTTCTTTCCGTTATTACGACAGAGGTGACAGCTCCTGCGCTCATTATTGTGGGATCACTTATGGCAAAGCAAATCAGCAACATCAATTGGGGTAAATTGGAGGTTGTAATTCCAGCCTTTATGACCATTATCATGATGCCTCTTACTTCGAGTGTAGCTACAGGTATTGCGTTTGGTTTTATTCTTTATCCATTATCCTTAGTGGCACAAAAGCGTTTTAAAGAAGTTCATCCGATTATGTACGTGCTATGTTTGTTATTCGTGTTATACTTTGTGTTTATAGCATAGAACATTGTTTTTCTTTTAGGTGGCTGTAATCTGGAGAACTTTGAAAAAGAAAGTCCATGTTTAAATACCCGAAAAAATTCATTAATGATTAAAAACAAGTTTATTATTTTCCTAATAAGGGTAAAAAAAGAGTAGTGTCTACGTTATATACACATATATAGAAGAGGTTGGGACATAACAAATACAATCAACTATTGTCCCAACCCCATGTTCTACAAATCCTTTTCTCCTTTTTCTCCATTAATGGAATAACTAGCCGTAATATTTGCAGATAGTGAATGAGATACAGAGCAATATTTATCTTTGGATAATTGAATCGCTCTGACTACTTTATCCTCTGGCAGATCACCTTCTAAGACGTAGTGAATATGGATATTTGTAAATTTTTTAGGATGATCATCAGCCCTTTCCCCTTCTACTTCCATATGAAAGGAAGCCGGTTCTAAACGCATTTTTTTCAATATAGAAATGATATCAATCCCTGTACATCCAGCTACGGCATTTAACAACAATTCAGTCGGACGAGCACCACTATTTACTCCTCCCACCTCTTCAGCTGCATCCATTTTCATTTCATGACCAGAAGGAGTTACACTTGCAAAAGCCATGTGATCAGTCCATTGTATACTGGTTTTCATCGTATTCACCTCTTATTTTAAACTTGCACCTTCCCATTTTCTTTATACAATATTTTATCACTAAGTAACGAATACTGGCCAGTATCACATCTTTAAGAACAGCGTATTAAGTTTATGGGAAATACCTTTAAAACTTACGACCAACCGACTTCCTTATTGGGATATGCTCTTCACATTCCAACTGTAAATCATTTACACTTTTTTTTAGTTTTTTCGTATGACTATACACATTTTGGGAAAAGTATGGGTTAGGAGGTGATAAAGGTGGCCAAAAACAGGAATCGAAATCGCGACAACAATAACAACAACAATAATAATAACAACAATAATCAGGAACTAAATGTAGATGCTAACACAGAATTTGCAGATGAAAATGATGCACGCGATTTCCAAAACCGCAACAACCGTAACAATAACAACAATAACAATTAATTGAAGAGTATGAAAAGAAGCGAAGTGCTTCCTCCTTTTTCTACATATTGGCGGAAACACTTCGCTAACTAAAAAGTCAGGTCTCGATATGAAAACCTTGGGATAAAATATTCTTCGCAATTTCCTGTAGTTGAATTTCTGTATCATCATACTCCACTTTAATTTCGCCATCATCGGGATCAACTAACACACGTTCAATTCCAGCAACATTCATAAGCGTTGCTTCTAATTCTTGAATGTTTTCATGTGCTTTTGCTTCTTCTACAAAGAACGTATTATGAGGCATACAGAACCCCTCTCTTTGTTTCTTAGTCATCTGTTCACATTTATCATTCCCTAATTTTAAAGAACCATTAAAAAAACGAACATGCAGCATTTCCCATTACAAACAAAGGCTGCATTAAAGATAGTCTGGATAAAATTTTCACTTATTAGAGCCTTTCTTTATACCTTAATCATATAGCATTTGTCTGTTCCTTAAATCCATGTATAAATTTTTTTGATTTCCACAAACTATAAAAAAGTCTTCAAACTTAAGGTGGTGAAGGTCAAATGGGTATCTTCCAATCCATTAATGGGTGGAAAGAAAATCTTAGGGAAAAGAGACGAGCAACCATGGAAGCAAAAGGATATTGCCCTGAATGTCGAGGTAGGGGATTTAATGTTGTGCCGTATAGCGAAGCATATTATATCCCACCCATGGATTGCACGGGTTGTGACGGTAGTGGTTTATACTCAGATTGGGAAAAAAATCAATACACCTGATTGTGACGGGTTAATAGCCCGTATTTTTATCATATGCCATACATAAGGCTCCCTTCAAACATAAAAAGGGAGCCTTATCTTTTAATAATCCATACCAACACTACAATTAACGTGAATCCACCACCATATCCATAACTTATCAGAAATCCCCCTTACTCTATGGTTTAATTCACTACACTTTTCTTGTCTAGGACAGTCATGGAATTTGTTACACAATTGTTGCGTGAAGTCATTTTCTCTAACTCGATAATGACTTGTGACAAAAATTTCTAACTATTTCAAATTTTACACATGTTTATCTTTTATTCCTCATATAAATCTAGTAAAATGTTTTTGTAAGCGTTTTACTAGATTTATTTTACAATTTTATATTTCGAAAAGGAGGGTGATCACTATGAATGGGATTGTCTTAGCCATTGTTGGTGGAATCATGTTTTTTTTAGGTTATCGAATTTATTCTAAATATTTGGCTGAGAAGATTTTTCGACTGGACCCCAATTATGTAACCCCAGCCAATCGTTACAATGATGGTATCGACTTTGTTCCCACAAACAAATGGGTTCTATGGGGGCATCACTTTACCTCTGTTGCAGGAGCAGCACCAATTTTAGGACCTGCAATTGCTGTGTATTGGGGCTGGCTTCCGGCACTTTTATGGGTGATTTTAGGTACTATATTTGCAGCCGGTGTCCATGACTTTGGAACGATTGTCTTATCTGTGAGGAATAAAGGGCAATCGGTTGGAACCTTAGCTAATAAGTTAATTGGTCAGCGGGCAAAGATTTTATTTTTGTTTATTATTTTATTATTAGTATTGATGGTTAACGCTGTTTTCGCCTGGGTTATAGCAAACTTATTTATTTCAAATCCATCTAGTGTTCTATCTGTCTTTATTCAAATTCCGTTAGCCATTTTGATTGGGTATCGGGTTTATAAAAGAAAAGGCGGGATGTTACTTCCATCCTTGTTTGCACTTGTTGCGATGTATGCAGCTGCAGTATTGGCCAGTTATGTACCAGCTCTACAAATTGACCTTGTTAGGTACTTTGGGGGCGAAGGGGCTACCAGTTTATTTGGTATGAGCGCTACTTCTGCGGCATTCATGGTCTGGATTATTATTCTGATGATATATGTGTATATTGCTTCGACTTTACCAGTTTGGAAGCTTTTACAGCCAAGGGACTATATTAATTCGCATCAGCTTGTTGTAGGCCTATCGATCCTTTATTTAGGGTTATTTTTCACGCTTCCACAGGTAACAGCACCTGTTACAAACACCAACGCCGATACACCATGGTTTCCACTACTCTTTATTACAATTGCCTGTGGGGCGATTTCCGGTTTCCATGGGTTAGTATCTTCAGGTACAACGTCAAAACAACTTGCTAATGAAGTTGACGCACGGCAAGTAGGATATTTAGGTGCTGTTGGTGAGGGAGCTCTTGCTTTAATCTCGATTATTGCGGTCGTTACCTTCTTCCCATCATTAGGTGAATTTTCTGCTGTCTATAGTGGATTTGAAGCAGCGAATGAATCGGGTTTAGGGAACTTTGTAGCAGGTGCTGCCCAACTAGCTACTGGAATAGGTATTCCTGAATCAGTTGCATCTACTATTGTTTCTGTAATTGTGGTAAGCTTTGCCGCCACAACACTAGACTCATCCGTTCGACTTATGCGGTATATCATTTCTGAATTAGGTGAGGAATATAAAATTCGTCCAATGACGAAAATGCATGTAGCTACCTCCATAGCTGTTGTATCCAGTACTGTATTAACACTTCTTCCTGAAGGTTCAAGAGGATTTGGTTCAGGTGGGTATTTATTATGGCCATTATTTGGTACATCCAATCAGCTTCTTGCTGGTATTAGTTTATTGCTTATTGCTATTTGGTTAAAACGTCAAGGCCGAAATTATTGGCCAGCTTTAGTGCCGATGGCTTTCCTTATGTTTATGACCTTATGGGCCATGGCACAGCAAGTGATTTTTGACTGGTCAGGTTTTGGTGAAACAGACACGAATATGCTTCTTTTTATCTTTGGAGGTATTATCCTTATCTTTGCCATTTGGATTATTCTAACAGCTATATCCGTTCTCTCCAAAAACAATCAAGATGGAATTCCAAACGAGTAGCAAATCGTAAAAGCCGTGCAAATTTTGTGCGGCTTTTCTCTCTTTTTAATTTACAACAAGAAGAAAGGAGAAAACAATGAAATCACTAAAGCAAATTTTTGAACTGTATGATGAAATTCTAAGCCTTCCTCATAAACAGGAAGTAGCACGGGAACTGCGCGATGAAGATGATCTTTTTTTACTACTCCTTTATTCAGACATGTTAGGGATTCCAAATCCAGCCTTTTATTATACCCTTGAACTGTATCCTTATATTATTGAACGATTCCACGATTGGCATTTACGCATGGGTATGGATAAATCACCTCTAGAAGGTATCCGCTGCTGTTAACTCCTATCACACTAATTATGGAGGTTATCAAATGAATGAACTATTACAAAAACGAATTATCTTTGTCGGTGGAAAAGGCGGTGTCGGAAAATCAACATCCTCATCTGCCCTTGCGCTGGCCTTTTCCAGAAATGGAGAGAAAACACTTATTATTTCAACAGATCCAGCCCATAATCTTGGAGATATATTTTATAAAAAGATGGGCAATCAACCAACAAAACTCGGCGAAAATCTGTGGGGATTGGAAATTGATCCGGAAACAGAGTCCAAGCGCTATATTGAATCCGTAAAAGATAATTTAAAAGGTCTGGTTAAATCACGCATGGTTGAGGAAGTTCATCGTCAAATTGATATGGCAAGTGCTTCTCCAGGGGCTGATGAAGCAGCTTTATTTGACCGCATCGTATCGATTATTTTAGATGAAATAGAAAACTTTGATAAAATAATCTTTGATACAGCACCTACCGGTCATACAATACGACTACTCAGTTTACCTGAACTCATGACGGTGTGGATTGATGGAATGGTAGACAGACGTAAGAAAATCAATGATAATTATACCCAGCTCCTCCATGATGGGGAACCCGTTGAAGACCCGATATATGATGTTTTACAAACAAGGAAGGAAAAATTCACGAAGGTACGGAATATTTTATTAGATGGTTCAATGACTGGGTTTACGTTTGTCCTCATTCCTGAGCGGCTGCCGATTCTGGAAACTGAAAAGGCTGTAAAACAGCTTGACCACTATCATTTGCACATACGTACACTGATAGTCAATAAGGTATTGCCAGATCATGCTGATGGGGAATTTTTATCCAAAAGGCGACATCAGGAGCAAATCTATCTGCAGGACATCGGCAAAACATTTAAAAGACAAGCTTTGTTACATATCCCTTTATATGAGGAAGATATATCTAATAAGGAAACCTTGCGTTCATTTGCTAATCAATTATGGGAGAAATTAAAGGAGGAATCTGACCATGAAAGCGATCGTTCATAAGGAACGAGAAGGATTAAAAGGATTATTCTATCAGGAGATGGATGAGCCTACAAAGAAAGAAGGACAAGTTATCATTAAACTAAAAGCAGCCGGAATGAACCGTCGTGATGTAGCCCTATTACACCGGCACAAGTCGGATCAGCCACCATTAATTATGGGCTCAGATGGTGCTGGCGTTGTAGAAGCCATTGGTGATGGTGTACATCATGTAAAGGTTGGAGATGAAGTGGTTATTGATCCTTCGCTAGGATGGCAAAAGAAAAGTGATGCTCCACCTAAAGGATTTGAAATTTTAAGTATGCCTGACCATGGCACATTTGCTGAATACATTGCAGTTCCAGCTGAAAATGTAGAAAAAAAGCCTGCTCATTTATCATGGATTGAAGCAGGTGTTCTGCCCTTAGCAGCTCTAACGGGCTATCGTGCTCTATTCACACGAGGACAGGTCCAAAAAGGGGACACTGTCATGCTTCCGGGAATCGGAAGCGGTGTACTCACCTACGTATTAATGTTTGCAAAAGCAGCAGGGGCAAGGGTGATTGTGACCTCAAGAAGTGAAGAAAAGCGCCAAAAAGCAGTTAAACTGGGAGCAGACGTAGCTATACCAACTGAATCAGACTGGAATGAAGAGCTCAAAAATGAAAGCGTCGATTTATTAATTGAAAGTATCGGACGTGCTACGTTTCATAAATCTCTTGGTATTATTCGCAAAGGTGGAACGATTGTAACCTTTGGGGCAACCACTGAAGATAAAGTAGACATTGATATTCGTAAATTTTTCTATGGGCAATATAATCTTCTTGGCTCTACCATGGGCAGTCATGAAGAATTTAAAGAAATGTTATCATTTTTAGAAGAACACCATATAAAACCTATTGTTGACAGCGTTTTTCAATTATCGGACCATCAGGAGGCATTTACTTATTTGCGTGATTCTAAAAACTTTGGCAAAATAGCTTTTGAATTGGAATAGCAGCTATTCTAAAACCAGTTCAGGAACTTTGGCCTGGTTTTTCTTCCCCCCTGCTTCTCATCATTTTGCATAAAACTTGGGAACATAAAAACATGAACATCTATAAGGAAGAAGTTAGATGGAGACTAATCATCATACAAGATTAACTGCACCAGAAATCTCCCGTCTATGAACTCAATATATGTTTGATAGTATGTCTTAGCAATTTATCGAGTATGCTCTTGAACATATCGAGGATGAAGACATCCGTTCCCTATATTTGTAAAGCCAACAACCATAAGGTGTTGGCTTTCTTTATCCATTTAATGCTTTGCCTAATATTGGTCAAATGTATCAAGGGCTGATACCCCCTTGTGAGAGTAATTCTCCCCCACCAAGCACTTGTACTTCGCCATACGTAGGCCGACTATTTCAGGCAAAAGCAATTTTCAGAAGCAATTGTCTTTCCCTTTTATCTTATATTATTTCGTAAAATCATGGTTTTCCATGAAGGAGATGATTCCATCCATTAATCCTTCCGCTAATGGTAAATCTGGATTGGAATAGGTATCTACATTCCCTGAACGATCCTCAGGCGCTTTTTTCAATACATGATTCATCTCTTTGATTAAGAGAAGTTCTGAATCTTCATACGATTTGTGCAGTCGCTGTCCCTCTTCTTTTGCTACTTGAAAATCATGCTCACCATTAACAATCAGGACAGGAATATCCAGTTTTTGAATCTCTTCGATTGGATTGTACTGCATCCATGAAGACATAAAAGCTTGAATGGATGGTCGGAACGTACTTTGAAGCTCTTGTGGAACGTTAGCTACCTTTTTACCTTGCTTTAACTGCTCTAAAATCCTTTTACTTTCCTTTACCAAATCTTCCTTTAGACCTTCTTGCAATTGGTCATATAGTACTTTATCAATTGAGCGGCTTGCACCAGAAATGGATATAAAGGTATCCACATCTGTATTAGCTGCTGCAAGCATGCCAACTAATGAGCCCTGGCTATGGCCGATGACACCTACACTGGAAAACTGATTATCGCTTCGTAATTGGGTTATCCACGCTTCCGCATCTTCAACAAAATGACCAAATCTCAAATCCTCTTCTGCAATTAGTACATCCTGATTCCGTCCGATCCCTCTTTTGTCGTAACGGAGACTCGCAATCCCTTGTTTAGCTAATTCTTCTGCAAGCATTTTCAAGCTGTTATTTTTGCCAGGAATTGTAGGGGTATTTCCATTTCGATCCGTAGGTCCTGATCCCGGAATGATAAGAACAACCGGATAAGGTGCTTCTGCTCCATCAGGTATACGAAGTTCTCCTTCTAGTTGACCATGTTTAGTACTTACGTTGATGAATTTACCCTCATCTTCTGCAGTCTCGTTTTTCTTTTCTTCCCCCTTTTTCAATGTAAAAGGAAAGGACTGACCATTTTGGGTAAACGATCCTTCGATAGAGTCACTCTTATTTTTTCCATCAAATGTAATACTTTGCCCTTGAAGCTTCATTTGAAAAAACACATTAGGTGCATCAACCGAAACATTAGATAAAGGATAATCCTTTACCCCTTGAGCAGGAATACTAATCGTCCCTGACCAATCATTGGGTTTGGAAAGCTTAACAACAATGGGCAAGGGTTGATTTGGCACTTCTATAGCTCCACTCCAGGTTCCTTCCAATTCCTTTAAAACTCCCCTTTCATTTGAATCCTCTCCCTGATTATTCGAACAGCCTGCTAATAAAAGCAGCATGATTAAAACCATACTGCTTAAAGTTCTCATCTTCATAGATATGCCTCCCAAATAGAGCAAAACATTCGTGCAGGGATTTGTGATATATTATTTCTTATTACGAACAAATAAATCTTTAGTTTCAAAATTATGTACAAATAAATCGGGAGTGAAAGTCCTCCCGATTTACAAGTTATTTTGGAATATAAGGTAAATCCAATTGCTCAGGTACGTTAATTACGTGGGTAGAGGTATAAGCTTCAAGCCCTTCTGCTCCATATTCTCTTCCAATACCTGATTGCTTTACACCACCAAAAGGAAATTTAACATCCAGCCCTTGGACTGCTGCTGTATTGATCATTGTCGTACCTGCCTCTATTTGTCCTGCGACATCAATAGCATGTTCTTCCTTACCCCAGACAGAACTGGTTAATCCGTAAATGCTGTCATTGGCAAGCTTAATGGCATGCTCATCGTCTTTAAATTTTAATATAGGTACAGTAGGGCCAAACTGTTCCTTTTCAACAATTGGGTCATGTTGATCAGGTCCTAAAACTACTGTAGGATGCATGAAAAAGCCTTGCTCAAATAGCTTTTCATCAAGAATTGTTCCGACTTTGATGACTTCCGAACCTCTCTCTTTAGCATCATCAATCAATCCTTGAACAAACTCCACCTGTCCTTTATTATTAACAGGCCCTACGGTTACATTTTCGTCAAAAGGATCTCCAACACGTATCCAATCATTGGCGGCTTCAATATATTTTTCGACAAACTGATCATAAATCGATTCATGAACATAAATACGCTTGGCAATCATGCAAATCTGCCCTGCTGTTAAAAAGTTCGCAATAACAAGCCGGCGCATAGCATCTTTATCGTTCACATCAAAATCATTCAAAATAATTGCAGCATCATTACCTCCTAACTCTAAGGTCATTTGCTTAATCGTATCAGCTGCTGCTTTCATAATATGTTTAGCTGTTTCTGTTCCACCAGTAAAGGCGATCTTTGCAACCTTTGGATTCGATGTTAATTCCTTACCAACATCTGCATCCCCGTGAACCAGATTTAAGACACCTTTTGGAAACTCCGAAGCAATAATTTCAGCAACCTTACTAACAGCAAGTGGTGCAAATGGACTTGGTTTAAGAACAAGTGTATTTCCTGTTAATAGTGCAGGCGCAATTTTTATGGTAGAAAGTGAAATGGGATAGTTCCACGGTGAAATTGCAGATACAACACCTATGGGATCCTTTTTAATAATGGTTCGTCCGTTATCGTGTTCCCGAACCTCTTCTTTCAACATCTCTTTTACATTCTTCATTGCAAACTCCATCCACATGAGGGAAACTCCTATTTCCCCTTCTGCATCATATAAGGCCTTTCCATGCTCTCGGGATAGAAGCTTAGCAATTTCAGGTGTTTGATCTTTGATTTTCTGAATCGCCCGCTCCATTCGTTTTACCCGCTCATCTATGCTGGATTTTTTCCATTCTTTATACGCCTCTTCAGCAGCCTCAATTGCTTGTACCGTTTCTTCTCTTGTATTTAAAGGATAATAACAGACAACTTCGTCAGGATTTGTCGGGTTGATTCGTTTGTCCTGGTCCTTTCCTTTAACCTTTTCTCCATTAATTAATGAGTGTACTTGAATCACTTCTGATGTCATTTGACTATCCTTCCTTTCATCTATACTTTCTAATACTTAGTATTTTACCCTTATAACTTTATGATACATCTAGACTCTTCTCATTTTCCAGGAAAATGAATTAGAGACACAAAAAAACACAGATGACAGTAATAAATCACCTGCATTCCTTATTGGAGGAAACGCTTTTAAAATGGTTTTAAAATCATGAGTACAATTATGATTAAAAAAATGATATTTTCCAGTCTCTCATACCGAAACAACTTTTTCTCCATACTGTAGTATTTACTTGGAATCTCTTGCCCATTGTATTCATTTAACCATCGCTTAATAGGTTTAGACCTCGGAGATAGTAAAAGAGGACCAAAGGCTAAGGCAATAAGAAATAGAATAAGACTAAGCCAGTACCACCCTTCTGCAAATAAAGAAGGATTTAAAAAGCCCATAGCAAGCCCTGTAATTAAAAGTAAGGTACCACCAATCATGACAAAAGTGTGAAATCGATTCCGAATCGCATAAGCGTGTCTTAATTCTGTCATATTTTTCGCAGAGGAAACGACACGAATCATGACAAAACCAGGACCCATTCCAAGAATAGCTGAAAAAACATGTATCGTCACCAATAACATATATAATGACATCGTCACTCCCCCTTATCAATCTACTTTCTATTATATCGCAAGCTAAGTCAATAAGGGGGCATATATATCACGTTAGTTGATTACTTCCTGCTCCTTTTGGTTATGAAGATGCTTCGTACAATTTAAAAGCTGGCAGTCCCACTGGTTTCCGATTTTTTCAAAAACTGAGAAAGCTGTATTATCAAAGCGCTCATCAAAATGAGGGTCCTCCAGCAATCCTTTAATCAGCATATTCAATGTTGCTCCATGACTGACGAATAAAATACGCTTTCCTTCATAGCTGTAACAAAATTCCTCAACGCATTCTACACTTCTCCGGGTTACTGCTTCTATAGCTTCACGACCTAAGTCAAGTTCCCGCCAATTTTCACCGAACCTATGAATCCGTTCCATTTCCGTCGTGCCTTCAACCTCCCCAAAACCTCGTTCCTGCAGACGATGATCTTCTATAACACCGGCACCTATTTTTTTCGCTACTGCTTTGGCAGTATCAGCAGCTCGAGATAAGGGGCTTGTAACAATCACATCCCACTCCCTTTCTTGAAAACGGGTTGCTAAAACCTCCGCCTGTTTCCGCCCTATCTCGTTTAACGGAATGTCGGTTTGGCCTTGTGCTTTCTGTTCAATATTCCAATCTGTAAGTCCATGCCGTATTAGCCCAATTGTCGTCATAATACTCCTCCCCACCTATCGTTTTGTAAAAAGTATGAATGCTATTATTATACGATATTTTAGGAGGAAAGAAAAACAGTAACGGGTTCCGTTTTGACGTACAAAATGGAAAATACAGCTATATTCACAAGTAAATTCGCATAAAATTCACAATCCAACTCACTGGAAAAGGAACTTGGTTATCCAAGCTCCTTTTAATGAGATCAAAGTATATTATTATTCAACTAAGCCCCCGTTTGTTTAATAATGTCCCAACCTTGCTCAGATAACATAAAAAGGGTTCACGGAATAAATTACAAGCTCTCTATATCGTTCACCAATATAGGTAATCCATTGTGAAACAAATGTTGTCTGCCTTCAAGTTCCCGTAAGGTTGCTTGTGGAAGTTTTTCTGCATAGGTTTTATGGTGTTTAAACGGTACGATATCTTCGTCACGACTATGATAAAGGAACAAATTGGGTATTACAGGTAGATTTCCTTCAAAACTACTTTAAAGAGTGAAATCTTTCGACTGCCAATCTTCATCTAAACACCAGTATGGTGCTGCGATGATAAACAAACCACGGAAAGTTAGGTTACATGATTCTTCAGAAAGGTACTTTAATAAGACAGAACCACCCAACGAATGACCAACTAAAATCACCTCTCCATTAAGCATATTCAGTTCTTTTTCAAGCTGATTTTTCCAAAGTACATACTCTGGATTTTCTGGATTAGGCATCTTAGGCATAACAAATTGAAATTTATCCCTAAGTTCTTTTTCTAAATATGCTGAAAGATTACTACTTCCTTGATTCCTTTCCTGTGGACCCGCACTATGAATAAATAAAACAGTCTTTTTCATCTTGGTATCTCCTCACCTACCTATTAAAACAATTAGCTAATTTATTCAACAACCTTGCTTCTATAGCACAAGAAGCCACTTCCCTAATTGTGCTATAGCACTCCGTTTGTTTAAGAAGCCAAAAGAATAATTACCTTTGTAGTTGATTTAAAATCTGTTTCAATACATCATTTTGCGACATATCATTAGTAAATAGTGTTTCTCCCTGCACTCCAAGGTAATCGTTTGAATTCCACCAGTCACGTAAAGAGTCTTCTCCAAATTCCATCTTTTTGGAACGAGTGTTATGACGTATGACTGTTTCATCAAAGGATAAATCAAAATAATAAGTATATGCCTCCTCTTGGTTATAGAACTGGATTAAGTCCTTCAGCATTTCACCATAACGGCTTTTATTTAGAATTCCTTCCACAATAACAAATTCACACTTACCTCTTCCGTATTCTGCAATTTGGCGAATCAAATCAATTGAAGGATTTCCATCTCTATCGTGAACTTTCAACATATCACGACGAACGACATCCTGAGAAACCAAAAGAGTTCCATGACCTAAATGATTTTGAAGGTTTTTCGCAGTCGTAGTATTTCCACTCCCCGAATTGCCTCGTAAGATAATTAGCTTAGATTCCATAAACTTCCCTACCCTTTGTTCTTTTATATCTTACTTTTAATACATCAAATTAATAATCAATTCTTCCTAATTGAACATAACTGCCCCTTTACTTCAATAACAAAAGCATTATCCTTCTTCCAAACGTTAGCCCCTTACGAATTTGAATTAGAAAAGAAAATCAGAAGTATGATTGTTATAATTAGGGATTGAGCAAAACATATGACTAAATCATTTTTCCAGTAGGTTTTACCGAATGGACTCGATTTACCTCCCCATAAACTAAATAACCTTGCTATTATAAAACTACACAACCATAGAGTTATGAAAGTAATGATAAATCCCATTAGGTATCCTCCTATTGAAAAACTTTATATAAATCCTTAGGCTGCTATTAAACAATCCTGCCTCTTTAGCACAATGGGAGCTGCCTCATTGACAGCTACTTATACTATATTCGCCACCGTTAGACAAGAGGGTTGAAATTATGCGAATAAGTGAGTATTTGAAAGAAAAAAAGGTTCTAACCGAGGGAGTGCAATTGTATTTTTTTACATTTGTATTTGGAACTCCAGCTTCTATGTAACTTCTTATCAATTTCCAATCATTGTTTTCATTTCTCTTAAATGTCTGAAAGAATAAGCTAACATTCTCTACTTTCTTTCCATCAATTATGAGTGTAGCTGATAAAATTACCATAACTTCATCTTGTAGTAAAGGAATTATCAAAACTTCATTCAAGTCCCATTTGTTTTCTTTTTGTTTTGCGAAATTAAACCCTTGTTCTCAACCCGTTATCGCCTCTTCATAACCAAAGTCTACTAATTCACCATTTGAAATCTCTCTTGCTTTATAATCTTTCGAAATAATATCTTCAGATCTGTTAAAGATGAGTTCCTCCAAACATCTAAATATGAATTAAGAAACTTGCGAAATGAACTATTTTCCATATTAAGCTCTCCTAAAATATTGAATATCTTTCCGGAACCGTAATTACCATAAAATTCAAATAATTTAGTCTAATTCCCAAAAAAGAAAGGGAACATCAGTCAGTTATAACTTGACGTTCTTCTTGATGTGTTAAAGGACCAGTTACGTTAAATTTTACTTTTTCTATTGATTGCCCCAATTTATTTACACCATTGAATTTATTCTATTTAGTAAAGTCTCATCATTATCTACTAAACCTAATTGAAATGCCTTGTCCATAACCTCCCAAACCTTTAAAGTATGACTTGGATTTTTGCCATAATTCATCTGAACTTGAAGGGCCTTCTCATGAAATGAAGACATATCACGAACATTTTTTTCGTTAACAACCTTTTCTTTCTCTAATATTTCCTTAAATTGGCTAAATCCTATATCATTTGATTGACCGCCAAATTTGGTTCCGTATTTTATATGTTTTTGAAATCTAGCAGATAATGTCAAACGAGTGTATGCAGCAAACTGTGCATTATCTGGAGTTATTTTCATGTAAACCATTCCTCCTTTAATACTTTCTCCCTATCTATATCGGTATTTTCAAAAGAGTTTAAACTATAGTGATTCATTCATATATATCTTCATGATTCTCTGCATTTTTGATAATTTGATAACCGGTAAGTTCTAATTCCCTTTCACACTTATCCCATGGGAGCGTCCCCAAGCAAACCAATCATTTCGTCCATCTTTATCCTCTTGGTAGGGATCTTTTTTACTTTTGTTTCGATCAACCATACACAATAATTAATGAGCTTCATACTTCCGCTCCAATCAACTTGATAGAAAATAAACAATAAGCTTTAACAAAGCCATATAATAAAGCTTCTGGAAATTATTTATCCAGAAGCTTTATTATATGGCTTAACCTATCGAATCATTTTCTTGATTTATAGCTTGTAATGTATGGATTCTACTTTGATCCTCTTTAAAATACTGAACGAGATTTGCAATCTTATCTATGGCTTCCCAGCTTAAATGATGCTCGATTCCTTCTACATCACCATATATTTTATCCTTATGGACACCAATAATCTCCAGGAATTGTTCTAATAAATCATGGCGATAGACCAAAAGATGGCCGAACTTTTTTCCCTTAGAGGTCAGATTCAAGCCACGATATCGTTCGTAAACAAGATAACCATCATCCCCAAGCTTTTGTACCATTTTCGTTACTGAAGATGGCTGAACCGATAAATTTTCTGCTATCTCAGATACTCTGGCATAGCCTTTTTTATGTATTAATATGTATATCTGTTCCATATAATCTTCCATACTCGGAGTCGTTCCACCCATTACACAAAGCCCCTTACATCAATCCCTTTACCTAAATTATAGATGAAAACAACGATTATAACAAGAAAAGCATAGGCGACTGATTAGGTCCGACTGCATAAGCGGAATTCATGTAGTGGCGGGCTTTGCCACGGAATTGATTCCGCTTATGACAGCTTGGACCTAGGAGCCGGAGCTGGACATAGAAAAGCGTAGGCGACTGATTAAGTCCGACTGCATAATCAAGCTTTTCCTAACCATTAAATGAATGAATTGACATCTCCAGGCAGTTGCTATATTTTAGTCTCAGGAAACTTTTTTACAATTGCAAAAAAATTGATACGCACATTCGCCTATGGAACTTCATATAGATTCATTGTGAATATTATTTTTTTACCAATAAGTTTCCTTAGGGAAAGACTTGTTTAAAATGAAGGAAATTTTCACTTACTAAAGGTAAAGATTGAACATCAAGGGGAGATGAACATGACTGAAAATGTACTGATGGCTCTAAGCCTAACAGTGATGGCTGGCCTATCAACCGGTATCGGCAGTGTTTTAGCCTTTTTTACTTCCGATACGAATACGAAATTCCTATCCTTTGCGCTTGGGTTTTCAGCGGGGGTTATGATTTATGTTTCGTTCGTAGAGATCTTTGATAAAGCTCAGGAATCACTTGTGTCTGCGATGGGAGATACACTTGGAAACTGGACTACAGTTGCAGCATTTTTTGGCGGGATAGGAATTATAGCCTTGATTGACAAATTTATACCACAGCATGGGAATCCTCATGAAATTAAAAAAGTAGAGGATATGAAAAAAGAGCCAACAGTTATAAAAGAACAGTCTTCGTTGCTTAAAATGGGATCTTTTACCGCGTTAGCGATTACCATTCACAACTTTCCTGAAGGAATAGCTACATTCACCTCAGCCCTCCAGGATCCAGGGTTAGGAATTGCGATTGCCGTTGCTGTTGCGATTCACAACATTCCTGAAGGCATTGCTGTATCTGTGCCTATTTATTTTGCAACCGGTAATAAGAAAAAAGCTTTTAAGTTGTCCTTTTTATCAGGTTTGGCTGAACCATTAGGAGCCATTGCTGCTTATCTACTTCTTCTTCCGTATTTAAATGACATGATGTTTGGAATGATTTTTGCTGCAGTAGCTGGAATAATGGTCTTTATATCCCTTGATGAATTATTACCTGCTGCAAAAAAATATGATGAAGCCCACCTTTCTATTTATGGATTAATTGCCGGAATGGGAGTTATGGCCATGAGTTTACTGTTATTTATATAACCTACTTTAAGATGCGACTGAACCCTTACTTCGTCGCATCTTTTTCATAGTAAGCAAATGATCATTTGGCACTTCCTGCGTTAGTTCTTAGAAGAAATTTTTTTGTACACGATTTTGATTTGTGAAATAATAGGATTGTGAAAAGGAGGATGACGAAATGTCAGATTTTCAAACCAACTTAGAAAAATATGCAGAATTAGTACTACGCAAAGGGGTAAACTTGCAAAATAATCAGGCACTGATGGTGAATGCACCTACAGAAGCTGTCCAATTTGTACGTGTTGTAGCTAAAAAAGCATACGAAATGGGTGCAAAGGATATACATATGAATTGGTCAGATGAAACACTTACCCGTCTCAAGTATGAACATGCACCAATGGAAACTCTTGAAACCGTTCCTCAATGGCGTGTGGATATGCATGATTATTATGCAGAGGATGGAGCTGCGGTTCTCTCTATAAAACCGTCTAACCCTGATTTATTAAAAGGAATTGATCCAAGTAGAATTGCAGCCGCAAATAAAGCATCAGGGAATGCTTTGAAAAATTTCCGCAGCTATACAATGAATGACCGCATTACATGGTGTGTAGCAGCTGTTCCAGGACAAGCATGGGCAAAGAAGGTCTTTCCGGACGAATCTCCGGAAACGGCAGTTAAAAAATTGTGGGAACAAATCTTTACGATTACTCGTGCTGATCAAAAAGATCCAGTAGAAGCCTGGAATCAACATAACGAAACATTAGCAACCGTTAGGGATTATTTAAATGATAAACAGTATGCAAAATTGGTTTACAAAGCACCTGGCACAGATTTAGAAATTACTTTGCCAAAGGGACATGTATGGAAAGGCGGGGCGTCCCCATCTGAAAAGGGAACCATTTTTAATGCTAACATTCCATCCGAAGAAGTCTTTACCATGCCACATAAATACGGAGTAAATGGAACTGTAAGTAATACAAAACCACTTAATTATGGTGGAAATTTGATTGATGATTTTTCCATTACTTTCAAAGAAGGAAAGGTAGTCGATTTTACCGCTGAAGAAGGCTATGAAACCCTAAAACATTTATTGGATACAGATGATGGAGCAAAGAGACTTGGAGAAGTAGCACTAGTGCCAGACGAATCACCAATTTCACAATCAGGTTTAATATTCTATAACACTCTTTATGACGAGAACGCATCCTGCCACCTCGCCTTCGGAAAAGCCTATCCAACGAATATCAAAGGTGGTTCCCAAATGGATGACGATGCACTGGACAAAAACGGAGTCAACAATAGCCTGGTCCATGTCGACTTCATGATGGGCTCTAATAAACTGGATGTATATGGCGTCACTAAAGACGGAAGGCAGGAACCTATCCTCAACCAAGGCTCATGGGCGATATAAAAACAGATTGAAATCTTGTTCTTTAGATAAAGCTTAACAAGGATTTATAAAAGAAAGTCCTTCATATTCCCTTTATGAAGGACTTTCTTTTGAATTCCACTCGATTATCTTCGGATGCCATATTCCATAATTTTTACATCTATTTTTGGTGTTATCTTTATATTAGGGTACATGTCTTCCCATTTTTTCCAATTAAAATTTCGATGTTCACTGTGATATTCATTGCCTAAACCCAGAGGATCGATATTTAGCTCCTGAAGCTTATTAAGAATGTCCTCTGCTTGTTGCTTCATTTGCTTTTCCATCGTGTTTTCTATTTTTTTAATCACTTTTTTCGTAATTTTACCTCCGCGGTATTCTCTGATTATTCCTTTAATATGAACATTAATCACTAATTCCGTATGATTCCCTTTTCCGTTATATTGAATCTTTCTGTCCGACCTTATATTACTGACCGAAGCACTTTTTTTATCTCCACGATAGACAGGAAATATCGCATTTTGAAAATCCCCTATTAATGAATTAAAAGTAAATGTTTGCTCATAAGGAAGACGACCAACATACCGTTCATCATCAAATAAAGCAATTCCGTCAATTTTCACCATATCTGTTACAGATAAAAATGGCAAAAACGGATCTGCTCCTTTGGAATATAAATTATACGTAAAAAGATGTAAGTTCGTTTCGGGGATTGTTCCCCTGTCAATATTTTGTTCAAACATATCGGATAAGTACATGCCGGAATCATCGTCCCAGTATTCACGTGTAAGCACTTCTGTTGTTGAACCTTCTACAATACCTAACCTGACCCTTGATCCTAAACTGGGATCTCGAACAAACACATCTTTTAGCTTCTGCAAGCCTTTCCTGGCTAATTCTTCGTTAAATAAAATGACTTCCAGCTTTCCAACAGCCAACGGTCGATTGGCTTCTGCATTTAACTTAAAGTTATTTTCACGTAACAGCATGGATGTATCGCTGAATATTTCAGTTGTTACGGCCTTATCAGCCTGAAAGTTAGGTACCGCGATGGTTCCTTTAACTTTATTCCCTTCTACAGCATCATAACCTACAGCTGTAACGAGTGAAAGATCATCAACAATTTCCCTTTCGACACCACAGCCTGTTCCTAAAAATACAACAATGGACAACATTACGGCTATAGTAGCTGTTTTCATTTTGATTTCCTCACTTTATTGTAAATGGTGTAGACAATAAATAGAAAAGGAATGTAGAAATATACCATATAAAAACCGACTCTGCTTATATATTCACTAAGTAGGCTTATCCTTTCATGACCATTTATCAAGACATTGGCAATAAGGACAATAATGAGGAAAACAATAACGGTTTTTCTTTGATTAAATCGAAATAATCGTTTCATTCCCCTTGTCGAAGCCCAAAGAGTTAGTGTCATATTAGGAAGAATAACCAATGCCCATGAACTAATTCCTATATATTCAAACCGTTCCACAAAAGGCATTTCGATAATTTTCCACATTCCAAGAGTTGGCCAAATAACCGTTTTAATTTGCTCTTCATCATAAAAAACAAAGGCAACCATACTTATAGCTACATAAACAACAATGGTAAATAAGACACCAAAATGTGCCCATTTATGTGCTTTTTTGGGATGTTTTATAAATGGAAAAAAGATGAATAAAGTTGAAAATCCTAAAAAGCTTAGTGTCATTTCTTTCGATGACAACATTAAATCTTTAACAGAATGGTTTAATACAGGTAAAAGATTATGAAAATGAGCAAACTCCAAAGGGAATATCAAAGTAAACAGCAGATATATAGGAATAACTGTTCCCAAGAAACAAATCCCTACTACAACCCGAAACCCCCCATTGATGACATAATAGACAAGGATTAAAAAAAAGATTCCAAGATATAAAATGCTGATATGAGGAAACATCCATACTTGAATGATTTCAATATATAGACGCAGGGCGATTGTTGATAAAACAAGAAAATATAAACACTGGATAAAACCAAACAAGCCTCCAAGATATTTTCCGAATAGTTCTTTTTGAATATCAAAAATATCCTGATCCTGTCTTAACATTTTAAAGGCTATCCAAATAATAATATGAACCCCAATCCCTGCGATTATAACTGAAATCCATGCATCATAACTGGCATGTTCAACAACCTTACTTTGGAAGCTTAAGATCCCCACCCCTACTTGCACAGAGGTAATTAAGAATAAGACTAAAAAAGGCGATATTTTCATGGAATCTGAAATAGGCTTACCCAACCTCATCACCTCCTTGTCTATTCATCAATATCTTTCTTTTTCGTTGCATCCCTTTTGCTGTATCTCTCGGTTTGCTCTGTTTGGAGCTGCACAGGGCGTTGAGTGTTTCTCGAAAACGGAAAACGAATAATGGAATCTTTCATATCCTTTAAACGAGGAGGATAAATAGGCTCAAAAAATGGTCTTCCTAAAGAAGTGAGTCTCAATAAATGAACAATTAAATAACAGAAGCTTAGAACAACTCCGAGCATTCCAAATAAATACGCAACAAATATAAATGGAAAACGAATTAAACGAATCGTGTTACCCATTTGATAAACCGGGGTCGTAAAGGAAGCCAAAGCAGCTAACGCAATGATAATTAATAGTACATTACTTGTTAGTCCAGCTTCAACAGATGCTGTTCCAATTACAATACCACCAACGATACCAATGGTTTGCCCGACTTTAGTTGGCAGTCTAGCCCCAGCCTCGCGTAAAAGCTCAATGGTTAACTCCAAAAAAATAGCTTCCAATATAGGTGGTAACGGAACCACTTCCCTTGAGGTAATTAAAGTTCCCATTAAATCTTTAGGAATAAGTTCATAATGATACGTTAGGGTTGCAACATAAATCGGTGTAACCAAAATTGAAAAAACAACGGAAAAAAATCGAATAATACGAAAGGCAGAAGCAATCACAGGATTTAGAAAATAGTCCTCAAATGAGGAAAAAAACTCTGTTAGGTTGGCTGGTGCTATTAAAGCATGAGGAGAACCAGCTGCCATAATGACAATCTTCCCTTCCGTTAATACCGCTGATGCACGGTCTGGTCTTTCTGTATCTAATAATTGTGGAAAAGGAGATTTAGGATTATCCGAAATAATTTGTGTGATGTAAGAACTATCAACGAGATGATCAATATCGATTTCCTTTATCCGTTGTATAACCGTGTTTACGTTCTCCTCATTGGCTACTCCATCAATATAAAGCACCGCCACCTTAGATTTCGTTAACTTTCCAACCTTTAATTCTTTTACCATTAATTCAGGAATAGGTAACCGATTACGGACTAAATTCAAATTCGTATCAATTGACTCTAAAAAGGCTTCCTTAGGTCCAATAACAGAAAACTCTACTTCAGGAACAGATACATTACGAGTCTTTTTTAACGGGGCGTTAATTAACAATCCTTTTTGGTCATATTCATCTAACCGGAGGAGAATATATCCTCTAAGCATCCTGTTTTGCATTTGTTCAACGTCTTTGGTTGTCAAAACCTTTTCAACCGGGATGGACTCTTTAAGCTCCTCTAATGAGTAGTGTTTATATTCCTGTAAATTTTCCAATATATCTTTATGGAGGATTTCTGTATCTACTAATGATTTGTAAAAAGAAAGCCAAATCGTCTGCTTTTTAATCGAATGTTCATAATGCATAAAGTCGCTCGAGGTTTTGCACATATCAATAAGTTCAACGATGTTATTAGGCTGCTTGAGTGAGTTGGACTTATTTTTTTTGTTCTTTTTACCAAATAGTTTCATATTCCAAGCCTCACATTTTCCGTTAAAATTCTAATGCAGAATACTGTTCATATTTTGTCTAATTATGGTGTTTTTATTCTAATTTGGAAAAATATTTTAATTAAAACCATACAAAAAGAGTTATCTCCAAGTTTAGAGATAACCCTTTTGTCTTCTTTAACTATAGGATTTTTGCCGGATTTGATTAAGCCTTTCGCCTAAATATCCGGCTACTTCTAACATTCCATACTTCTCTGCCAAAGCTTCTGCATCACTATTGTAGTTGGTATTGGTATTTATATCATACGTATAAAGATTTCCATCTTGATCTTTTATAAATTCTATACCTGCTATTTGGATATTATTAGCAGCCAGTACTTGTTCATAGTTTTCTAAAATAGGATGATGGAAGTCTTTTTGAATTTGGAATTTAGTTGGGGATGCTGGTTCTTCCCCTACTGGGCAGAACAAATCATCAATAGAACAAGCATCAGCCGGGCAAAGCTCAAACCCTTCCGATGTGTCAACACGTACCGCATATAAAAATTTGCCTCCAACAAATTCACAACGAGTAATAAAAGCTTCTGGTGATTCGATATATTCCTGAATCAATGTAACCCCATCAACAGGCTCTTCAAATTCATCACCTTCTACATATTCTTTTAACGCATCCACCGATTGAAAAAGTTGAACTCCCAGCCCTTTACCTGCGCGATTATGCTTTGTAATAAATTTTTGTCCCTCAAAAGACTGCGCTTGTTTCAACAATTCATCCTTACCAACGGCTGCAATTGTTTTGGGTGTTCGAATACCATGCTTTTCCAGTTCTAAATATTGAAGGACTTTGCTAAGCTCTAATTGTAAAGCTCGGCTTCCATTGATTACGGTACGACCATGAGCTTCCAGCCAGCCAATTACAGCATTTGCCAGTTCCGGTGAATAACGATGTCCCCTTGTATGTGAGGAAGCACTCATCCGGTTGTAAAAAATCCCCTCAGGAGGTTCCTTAGTTAAATCAATAGACCCGTTATCCAGTAACCAATCCTCATATGGAATATCCAATTCTTCTAATCTCTTAAATAAATACTCAGTCCACTCTTCATTTTCATGGATGACATAAACTTTACTCATTTCACCATCAACCCTCCTTAAGATCACTTAGCGGTTGTTGTCCGCAGTTCTTCTACTTTTGGCATAACTACTTTTGAAAATCGCTCCAACTCCTCTAATTGGGGAGAACATTGTAATAAGAGTAAATCAACTCCTGCCTGCTCATATTCCAGAATTTTTGAAGCAATCTGTTCAGGGGTTCCTACAAGATTAGGACGTAAGCCTCGATTGGAAACAGAATAATCCTGTAATTGAATCTTCTGCTCCAGCTCAGATTTGGATGTGAAGTCTTCAAAACCTGCATATCCACTCATATCATCTACTGTAGTAATCCTTTCCAGTTCTGCTAACGCTTCTTCTTCTGTATCTCGACAAATGACATAGGCTGCCATGCCAAAGGATTGCAATGGTTCCTTACCTGCTTCAATTCTCCGATTTTTCATATCCTGAATCTTACCAGCTACTTCTTCCACTGTTCCACCGTGCATCACATACGCATCACACGCAGATGTAATGACCTGCTTCCCTTTTTCACTTTCGCCCCCTGCATAAAGAACAGGATTCGGCTTTTGAACCGGTTTTGGAGCGAGTTTAGCATCTTCTATCTTGTAAAACTTCCCGTCATAGCTAAAGGTCTCTTCGGTCCACATGCCTTTTAGGATATCCAGAAATTCTGTTGTTCGGTCATATCGTTCATCATGTTTGGTGAAGGCTCCGCCATATTGTTTTGCCTCACCTTCCCACCAGCCTGATACAATATTTAACGTAAACCGACCGTTACTAATATGATCGATTGTTGCTGCCTGTTTTGCGGTAACTGCAGGATGATGAAATCCTGGTCGTACAGCTGTCATAATTTCAATTTTTTCTGTGACCGCAGCTAATCCTGCAGCAGTTGACCAGGCTTCCAGGGAATCCTGATTGATACCTTTAATATCATTCAAATACAACTCCGCAATTAAAGTTGTATCGTAACCCCACTTTTCAGCGGATTGAATAACTTCCTTTGCATAGTCAAACGTAGGAGGCATTTGTTCATCCTCAACATTTCGCAGCCATCCTCCAAAAATCGGTAACCAGAATCCATATTTCATGTTCCCCACTCCCTGATGAATGATTATGTAAATATAAAAAACTCTCTTCAAATAAGAAGAGAGTTTATATCCATTTATCTACTCGTCCTCTTATCTTTCAAGTAAGCATACTTGATGGAATTGGCACAGTGTTCTTTCTAAATAGAAACCGCTGCCGAGGCTTCTTTGGGCCATTTCCCTCCACCTCTCTAGATAAGAAACCGTATGAAATTGTTAGACAAATCATAATAGAAAATAAATGAAATGTCAACCATACCAATCGGATTAATAAAAAGATTTTTATCCGAAAAAACTTTTAAATGACTGGACCGTTGCTTCCCGATTAATAGCCGCAATGGATGTGGTAAGCGGTATCCCTTTAGGACAGGATTGAACACAATTTTGCGAATTCCCACAGTCCTCAAGTCCACCTTCTCCCATAAAGGTCTCCAGCCGCTCTTCTTTATTCATTGCACCTGTTGGGTGAACATTTTTCAGGCGGATTTGTGAAAAAACGAAAGGACCTAAAAAGTCAGTATTTTCATTTACATTTGGACACGCCTCAAGACAAATCCCGCATGTAAAACATTTTGATAGTTCATAGGCCCATTGTCTTGTGTTTTCTGCCATACGCGGTCCTGGACCAATGTCATACGTACCATCAATCGGAATCCATGCTTTTACTCGTTTTAAAGCATCAAACATTTTTCCCCGATCAATAAATAAATCTCTTATTACAGGGAAGGTCGTCATAGGAGCAAGTTTTACAGGCTGCTTCAATTGATCAACTAAGGTTGAACAGGCTTGTCTTGGTTTGTTATTGATAATCATAGAGCAAGCCCCACAAACCTCTTCCAGGCAATTCATATCCCATTGAACTGGCGTTGTTTGCTTTCCATCTTTTGTGACAGGATTTTTGCGAATTTCCATCAAAACCGAAATGATATTCATATTTGAACGATAGGGAATCGAAAAGCTTTCTTCATATGGATCAGACTCAGGATTATCCTGTCGAGTAATAATGACATCAATGTTATCCATGTTGACTCCTCCTTGCAAACAAAGAGTGGGGTTCACCAATAATAGAGATAAATCTTTACTTATGCCAGGAGCTTCCATTGTGGTCAACATCAAGGTTTAATGGTTCAATACCTGCCTTTTTCCAGGCTTCAGACAGCTTTACAACCTGTTCTTGTGAAGTAACAAATGCAATTCCACAATCTCCACCACCTGCACCAGAGGATTTACCACTTCCTCCCATTTGTTCAGCTAAATCAGATAATACTGCTAAATTAGGAGTTTCTATTAGCATGCCCACTTCTTTTCCTAATTTTACAAGGGCAGAACGATTTTTCTTTAAATAAAATAGAGACTCTTCTGCATCCTTATGTTCAAAGCTGCTTACAATCCCTTCTACTGCCTGATAGCTATCTTTCAGGAAGGTTTGGTATATCTGGTTATTTTCCTGTTGTCCATCTTTAAGTTGTCTGATCATTGGCCCCGTAGAAACCGCCTTGCCCGTCCAGCCTACACACAGCTGCAGCGTTTCAGGAGGTATTACAGGCTGAATAGAAAGATATGGCCAGGACTGCTCAATAAGGGTAGTAATGGATGAGCTTGTTTCTATTTGTTGGAGTAGCCATTGTGCCTGAAAAGCGGAATATCGTAACCAGCCTCCGTAGGTTGAAGCAGCTACATCAGCTCCAGAACCACTCCCTTGTGTTTTCACATGAGCTATGACTGCAAGCTTAAAAATCAATTCTTTAGGTGCGTAAAACAATTGGTTCTGTTGCTCTGCTAAAGCTAATATAGCGGAAACTACAGAAACGACAACGGCTGCACTTGAACCAAGTCCATATTTTTTACCAGAAGGGTCATCTAACTCACTCGTAACCGTTAAATGGAAAGGGGAAAGCTGTACAGAAGACTCATTTAAATAGTCTTGAACAACTTTAATGGTATTTTGGACAAATAACAATTTTTCATCTGTATTGCTGAACGAAATCGAACGTGAATTGACTTCCCATGACACAGATTCAAACCCTAAATCAGGAAGGGTAAATTCACAATTTTTACTGGATGTAATTTTCGCATAAACATACCGATTGACGGCGGCTACAATCGCATTCTGGTTCGGTTCTAATACGGCATATTCCCCAGCAATCATCAATTTCCCAGGGACTCTTACATAAATGGGCAATTAAATTCCCTCTCTTTCAAATACACTTTCCCATCGACTGTTTATTGATTAAAGATAGTCTTGATATTCAATACCAGGACCAGGACGACAACCATAAATACCTTTAACAGCTGGAAGTTTTTCAAGTTCATCTCGTACGATTTGTTCATCCTCGGGAAGACAAAGAATTTTTACATTCGGTCCTGCATCAATCGTAAAGTAAGCCTGTATTCCGGCCTCTCTAAGCTGCTGCACTTCCTCCATTACAGATACAGTCCCACTTTGCCAATAAGTAAATGGTGGTTGAGATCCAAGCATCGTGGCATGCATCTTCAACGCATTAGCTTCCGTTACTTCCCCTAATCGCTCGAAATCTTTCGTATGAATAGCCTTTTTCATTTCAGCTAATTCCTGATCTACCGCTTTTAGCCATCCTGAATAAAACGCTGAGGTTTCAACAGTGCGCTTCATTCCTTTACGACTGGATATGGGTTTAGCCTTTGATTCCAGCAATACCGATAACACACGTAGATCCCATTCTGCTTCTGGTAGAATGGGTTTTGCATAGGAATCTGAACCGTCATCGCTATTTCCTTTTTCCCACTCGACAAATCCTCCATATACTGAACGGCATGCAGATCCTGAGCCTTGTCGCGCAAGCATCGATAGTGTCTTTTTATCCACCTCAAGTCCCAATGCTTTCGTGGAAGCCGCTGCTAATGCAGCAAACCCGGAAGCAGAGGAAGCAAAGCCTGCAGATGTAGGAACATGGTTTATGGAACGTACGTAGGCATTCCGTTTAACACCGGCATATTGTCTAACCATATTCAGGTAGCTGGAGATTTTAGTGGATTCAGCTTCACTGGCTTGTTCACCATTAAATATAAACATATCGTTTGCTAACCTTTCATCAAATTGGACCTCCGTTGTTGTATAAAAGTGATCCAATGTTAAGGAAAGACTATTATTCATTGGTAAAATCAATTCATCATTACGCTTCCCCCAATATTTAATCAGGGCAATATTTGTATGTGCTTTTGCGACTGCCTTCATATCAAGTCTCCTCTGCTTGTTTCATTCATGGATGCCGGTTTAGACATTCCTAAAGTGAAAAACCATGTGTTACCAGCGCCAGCTTTTCTTAAGGAATTTGAAATATGTTCCGCATCCTCCATTGTCTTGGCTAATGCCAAAATACAGCCTCCACGTCCACCACCTGTTAATTTCGCACCAATGGCTCCAGCATTTTTAGCAGAAGAAACTAAGTGATTTAATTCACTATCACTTACCCCAAGCTTCATTAACTCTTCATGAGCCTTATTTAATAATTCTCCAAGTTTTCTTGGGCTTCCACCAGCTAGAATCGCTTGGGTTTTCCGTGTCAATTCACCGATATAGTTAATGGATTGCTTGGCCTTTTGATAGTGTTTTTCATACTTTTCCCGAACGGCCGATACAGCTGCGCGAGTATCACCAATTCGACCGGAATCCGCCACAACCAGATTTAAGGGCATACCCATTTCTATTGGCTGAATCGCTTCTTCTCTCTTAAACCAAATCGGCATATCTCTTGAGACACATTCCATATCAATTCCACTCGGATTACCATGGGCATATTTTTCCGCAATATCAACTAAATACATTAACATTTGATGTGATAGTTTTTGATCATAGTAGGAAAAAAGACTTCGTACAACTGCAGCAGCAATAGCTGCACTTGAACCTAGACCACGTCCAATAGGAATCATTGATTTTATCGAAAAATGTATATCCTTAGCAGGTTTAGCTAAGAATTTTAAAGATTCCCGAATACATACAGCAATCCCCTCTAATTTTTCGGGAATACGATTTAAAGGACCTTTATAAAAATCACTTGTTATGGTAATTTCCCCAGCACCTAATTGTACAGTTGATTTTACCATTAACAACGGAAATGGTAGTGCAATGGCAGGCTCGCCGTATACGACTGCATGTTCTCCAATTAATATTAATTTACTATGGGCGGTTCCCTCTCCCTTTATTTTAGAAGATGAACGCATAAACATCCCCCACTTCTATTCATATCTACTGTTTTCCTTTAAAATAAATTATTTACGATAAAAGGTGCTGCGTATAAGGTCATAAATTGAACACCATAGTTTACGCCTAAGCGGTTAAGTACCCCGGCTACTAATCCAATTAACAACACTCCGGCAATGTTAAGCCAGCCTGCATCCATAAAAGCAAGGAGTAAGACTAATCCGAAAAACAAGCCTAACATTGCTTCATGTGGAATTCGTTTAAATACAAATCGACAAATTTGCAGGGCATATTTAACTGTAACAAAATACGTAATCAATATGGCAATAACAGCGCCGATAATGGTTGCCCATAAGAATTCTGACATGGATAATATATGGTGTAAATTGTGATCCTGTGTAAACACTGGAGGTGCATTAAATAGTGCATGTGCCGGACCAAGAGCTGTTGGTGATAATGGCAATCCAAGGGCGATTAATGGGATTAATGTTCCACTAATATAAGCAGCATTCGTCAAAGCGTCCATGGATGAAATCGCCCGAGCTGCTTTCTTAACCGGATCCTTAATTTTACTCGAAACAACCTCTCCTAATAGGATGGTCATTCCCACAGGACTTAAAAAAAAGGTAATTACCCCTAATACTGATGTCAAAGAGCTTGTAATGGTTTCATTTTTTGTAAGGATTCGAAATGGATTTGGAAATCCTTTTATGTTCCAGTTTGATTTAACAGAGATGGTTTTTGTATTATAACGATTAAGTTTGGAACGTAAATCTCGATTTAACAGTTCAAATAATGTTAAGATAACAGGACCTATCGTAATCCCTAAGAAAAATGAAATAAAGACCGTTTCACCTTCAGGAACGATTCCGACTCCCCAATATAGATGTCGCAGTCCCTGAATTAACAAAGCTAACGGAAATATCGATACGAGCGCAACCCATTTATTTCTGGCCATTAAGGCTAGAAAGATTGCCCCAAAAAAGAAAATAGGATCTGTATACTGAGTAATAATATCTGAAAACCTGGCAAGCCCATTAGCAAGAATAAACGTAATGGGAATAGCTATAATAGTTCCGATAACAGAACCGGAAGCCATTTTTCTAATACTAATATCCGGCATCCCATGTTTTTTCAATACTAAAGCATGCTCGACCATTGGGGCTGACATAACCCCGCCAGGTATACCTGCAACTGCAACAGGGATTGAATCGGTTAATTTTTTTGCAATAATTGCAGCCATAAAAAAAGTTAAAATGACAATAGGTTCAAAACCTGTCAAAACTAATACCAGTGTAACAGGTGCTAATACAGCTGTTTCATCCGTACCAGGTGCCACTCCTATTAATGTGTAGAGTACAGATGCAATACCAGCTGCTAGAATCATTTGTAAAATTAAACTAATATCCATTATTTATCCTCTTCCCCACTCTCTTCAAATGATCGCTTCGGTTTTATAACAATACTACTGATTATAAAACCAATCACAGCACCTGCCAGTCCATAAAATAAAGGGTCTGAAGTATTATTTGGTGCAATAAAATATCCACCCAGCGAGAAAATTCCACAAATTAACAGAGCCAATCCTAAATCTTTAATATGTACAAGATCCTCCCATACTTCAATATTTTCCGGTTCCTTTTGATTCATGTCAGACATATTTAAACTCCAATCTATATTTATAATTTTGCAAAGTTCTCATCTCCTCTTATTATACACTCGATTATAGGTTGCGATGGGTACATCTTTCATATTCATTACAACCTTACGACGACTTATCACAAATCATGTCGATATTTCTTGTCTTTCCAATAGTAAAAACTATTCCTTATAGATGATAACTTTTTTTTGACAAGAAAAAAAGAATGGCGCTTTTTTATCTACTATTGTTTATTTTCAAACGATTTAGTTGGAAGTTCTCAAAATTTTTTTAAAATCAGGTCTTGTCAATCGTAATGATTTATAATATATTTATAGAAAGTTCTTAAAACAACTCCATAACGTACATTTCTTATCCAGAGAGGTTGAGGGACTGGCCCGATGAAACCTCAGCAACCAGCCTTTTACAGGCCCGGTGCTAATTCCAGCAAAGGTAATGCATTTACCTTTAAGATAAGAAGAAGTTTTTGATAAACATATCGAGCCTTCTTCTTTTGAAGGCTCTTTTTTTATGTGTTTAACAGGGCCTTTTACTATATTACAGAAAGAGGGATTTTAAATGGTTCAAAGTCAGGAAGAAAAAGGACAATCAAATGTGAAGCAAAAGCCTCCATTTCGTGCAGATCATGTAGGCAGCTTGCTAAGATCCGAGCGGATTAAGCAAGGCAGAATTCAAAAGGAATCCGGTGAAATTAGTACCGAACGCCTCGAAGAAATTGAAGACCAGGAAATCAAACGTATTGTAAAGAAGCAAAAGGATATTGGCTTACAAGCTGTAACTGACGGTGAATTTCGCCGGGCATGGTGGCACTTTGATTTTCTGGAAGGCTTAGAAGGTGTGGAAGGTTATGACACTGGAGAAGGTATTCAATTCCAGGGCACAAAAACCAAGGCACATGGAGTAAAAATTGTTGGGGCTATTGACTTCAAAAATCATCCTATGCTTGAACATTATAAGTATTTACATAGCCTTGCAGGTGATCATACGGCCAAAATGACCATTCCAAGCCCTAATATGCTTTGGTTTAGAGGTAAGAATGATACGAACCATTATAAGGATGATGAAGCCCTGCTAAACGATTTAACGAATGCTTATCAGAAGGCTATTCAATCCTTTTATGATGCTGGTTGTAGATACCTGCAGCTGGATGACACTTCATGGTCCCTATTTTTTAGTGAAAAAGGGCGGGATATGATTCGTTCACGAGGTCAAAAGCCAGAGGATTTACAAAAGTACTTTGCCAGGGCGATTAATGATTCTATCGCTAAGCGACCTGATGATTTACAAATAACGATGCATATTTGTCGTGGTAATTTCCAATCTACTTGGGCATCATCCGGCAGCTACGATGCTGCTTCTGAAACTATTTTTGGCGGACTTGATGTAGATGGCTTATTTCTAGAATATGATGACGAACGTTCCGGAGGTTTTAACCCTTTACGCTATGTTCACCGTAACGATTTGCAGCTTGTTCTTGGACTGATTACATCTAAATCTGGTGAACTAGAAGATGCAGACGACGTGAAACGAAGAATTGAGAAAGCCAGTCATTATGTGAATCTTAATCAATTATGCCTCAGTCCTCAATGCGGATTTGCCTCCACTGAGGAAGGAAATCTGTTAACAGAAGAGGAGCAGTGGAATAAACTTCGTCATGTAATCCAAATTGCGGAGGATGTTTGGAAATAAGGTTTAAAAAACACCCCAAAAGTCAGAGTGAAATCTCACTTTTGGGGTGTAATTTACCGTTTTCCCTACTATTCATCTATTATTAAAGGAATTGTCTTTCAATCCTCTCTCTTCTCTACAAATAATAAAATGAACGTCGCGATAGGACCGAGGAACAAGGAGAGTAAAAACCAATTTAATCCTGTACGATTTTTACCCTGTGCAAGTCCTGCATTTATTAATGCTAACGTTCCCCAGCCAACTGCAAATTCATTTTCCATCACAAAAATCACCTACCAAAAGGTTTTTCTTCATTCCTTAATTCCATAAAAAAAGGATAATAAAACAAAAGGATGACGGGCATTCCAAATAATAGTGTAAAAAGCACGAAAGGAGAGAATGGTAAAAAGATGTTTAAGAGCAATGGAAAAGGTAGTAGGATCGTAAACAATGATGCTTTTTTCCTCGTTTTGGAAGAAGGATATTGTTTTTCGCCACAGGATGGACAATTCAATGCTATATCTAATGTAAAATTCTTTCGAAAGGCTTCCTTCCATCTCCAGCAATAACCACAATTTTGGCAAATTGGTATTAAATCATCCTCCCTCTCTCCCTCTGTACTTCATTTAATACGCTCTGATTTTATACGATTACCAATTATAAAAAGTTTCATTAAATATCGGTATGATTTTCTGATGATTTATGGTTTCTTGGATAAAATACCAACTGAAATCTTATTACTCCTATTTGTTCTTATGCTATCAAAGAAAAGAGAGGCTGATTACTTTGCAAACATCCAGAAGAAAAAAGATTTTGAAAGAATTCCTGCAAATTATCATGATTACTATTGGAGCAATTATTGCAAGTATTGGTCTTGAATTGTTTTTAGTTCCTAATGATATTTTAGATGGTGGAGTGATTGGGTTATCCATCATTGCCGGGGCTATTACGAATCTTCAAATGAGTATTTTTATTATCCTGTTTAACATTCCGTTTCTACTAATTGGCTTTCGTCGTATGGGAAGAAAGTTTTCGTTGCACACGTTATATGGCATTATTGTGCTCGCCATTTTTACTGCTATTATGCATCACTTTGAACCCGTAACAGACGATTTATTTTTAGCAACCATTGTAGGTGCTGTCATTCTTGGTACTGGAGTTGGTCTTGTTATACGTACAGGCGGGGCATTAGATGGGACAGAAATTATTGCTATTTTATTTAGTAAAGAACGCCCCGTTTCGGTAGGTCAGCTGGTCATGATTATGAACTTTTTTATTTTCATTCTTGCAGCTTTACTGGTTTTTAGCTGGGAAACAGCGATGTACTCCATCATTACCTATTATATTGCTTTTAAAATGATTGATGTGGTCGTTGAAGGTATGGAGGAACTAAAATCAGTTACCATTATATCTGATGTCCCTGATAAGCTTGCTAATTCCTTAATACAGGACTTAGGAAGAGGAATTACCTTCTTCCATGGAGAAGGGGTCTATACTAATGATTCCAAAAAAATTATCTATACAGTTGTCACGCGCATTGAATTATCAACGGTTCGTTCCATCACCAATGAAATTGATCCTGAAGCCTTAATCGCAATTGAAAATGTAGCCGATGTTTCAGGAAGTAATTTTAAAAAAGGCAGTGTCCATTAAAAAGTGCAGGGATTCTGCACTTTTCAATTATTTGGCTGCTCATTGTTGATTTTCACCAAGTTGATTGGAGCGAAAGTGAGCGAGGCTCCTGCTGGAAGAGCGGTATACGAAAGACCCCGAAGGCGTATGTCAAGGAGGCTCCCGGACCGCCGGCGGAAAGCGGGCGCACTGGATCGCAAATCAACACCTATGTTTATCAGAGCCCATTATTTAAACCAAGTTGCCTTTTCATTCATATGAACAAAAGGCAAGTCGGTATCAACCTCTCCGTAAATTCGATTAAGCTCAAGATCATCTCCGTCCACCCATTTTCCAAAATTAATTTCTAGCGGCTCCTGGTCCCCGCCCAAAGCAAACCAGGCCTTTCGTTCTTTTGGAAAGTATGCAGACGTATGAATCGTTCCAGCCCAATTTTTATACTGTTTGGAAAAAACTCCTTTATCTGTATCATTAAGTAAACGAAAAGCATCATAAGGTTTCTTTATAGATGATTTTCCCCGTTCCATCGCTTCTAACCGTTCGTAGGAATCAACCAGATGATGACGGTTTTCCTCCTTCATGATTTCAAAATGATTAGTACAAACCGTGGATTGACGCACCTCTGTACCACGTGGTGAGGCTTCTACAACCAGAGCCTCTCCCCTTTGATCATAAGCAATAAAGCTAAAGGAATGTCGATGCGGGATCTCCTTTAACATATCTACGGCTTCATCAGCATTTGCACAGGTTTCCAGAATCATACGGCCAATCATATGGCAAATAAACCCTTCACCGGGCTTTTTTCGGTGCATAAAATTGTAGCCTAATACAAGTCCTTTTTCATTAATACCATCAGGACGGCCGGTAATTTTTTGTTCAGGTCCAATTGTGGCGTATCCTTGATCACCAGGTTGAAATAATGCATAGCGGCCTTCATAGGTTTTCGGGTGATAATCATAATTACGAATGAAATAATTTTCTCCCGTTAAAATAGAGCAGCCTGAACGGGCATAAGGTAATCGATAACCGCTAAATTCCATTAATACTCGCTCCATCGGCCATTCTAAGGCATCCTGCAGACCGATAATCTCCTCCCATATTCCAGGAGCAAAACGACAAATGTTGTCCTTTGCTTCTTTTTCATCAACCGAAAACCGCGGCTTTCTCACCTTCCATTGACGTTCACGATTCTTTACAATTAAGGAATCCTTTAGTTGCGCTCCTTGCATACGACCAAATTCATAATGGGAACCACGAAACTGAATGATATCACTATAGATTTGTTTCATCCTAAGAACTCCCTTTTTGGATTGTCGTCTATTACGATTGACCATTCTTTTTAAATAGATAAAACTCCCGTATAAGAGGTGACGGGAGTTTTATCCTTATAACTTACTTATTTGCAAAAAATTCTTTGGCAGCTTCAAGATATGGTACATCTTCGTCTAACATGTCATCCTCATGATAGATAGCTTCGACAGGGCATACAGCCTCACAAGCCCCGCAGTCAATGCAAATATCCGGATCAATATGAAACATTTCTTTTCCTTCTTCTATACAATCAACTGGGCAAACCTCTACACATTCCCCAGCCTTTTCATCCTTACAAGGTGCAGTTATCACAAAAGCCATGTCTGATTCCCCCCATTCTTTGACGTTAAATGAATATACTAAATCAGGAAATCTATTTTTCTAAACTAGCCCTAGACATCCCTAATATAACGAATCATATAGTAAAAACCCCATATTGAAGTCTACCAATTATAAAAATACCATTATTCTTAAATATTCACAATAATAATAATCAATTCCAGCGTTTTTTTGGATAAGTGATAATCATCCGATACATAATGCTATACAAAACCAATAATGGCAGACCATTTGTTATTAGAGGAAAATGGATTGTATGCTTAAATAGAACATGTAAAATTAATGGAGTCGTTAATGCAAAAGCAGTCATTTTCCAAAGCTGCTGATAAGCTAATTTGCGCCTCAATATCCCTTTTAGGATATAGGAAATACCGGCTAACAGTGATATACCCGTTACCGCTAAGAAGATGATTAAAAATGGGTAGATAACGCATAATTGTAAAATATACATACTCCGTGGAATATTTGTATGCTCAAACTGTATTATCATTTGAATAACGTCAGGTACAAATAGTAAAAACAGAATAATACTAATATATACAATCGTATTCCGCATTGATATTCGGTTTAAGCGAAATAATGCGGACTTTTTCGGTAATAAAAAACTATTTTTTAAAGACAGGAAAAACTCCACGAACAGAACCTCCTAATCACATTCATCTATCCATATTCTATACGGATGTCCTAAAATTGTCGATTAGGAGCAATGCTTATATAACATTATAGGAATATCACCTATTTTTTTAACAAGTATGTCCTCTTATTGCCAATTTTCCATATATTTGGTACAATGTATTTTACCAACAAATTTCCAGAATTCTTCGTAAACATCTTTACTTCCCATTCAACTACACTTCATATTTTTTAATCCTTTTCATAATAAAACAAATATTCCAGTAAAAATCATCCCAGTCTAAGCTTTTGTTTTTTTGTTTTGTAAACAGTTATGAACAATTTCAAATGGAGGGAGTGAAGGATTCAGACTATGCGAAAACAAAAGAACTTTTTTATGAAATTGGAGGAAACATGTCATCACTGTGATGGTAAAGGTTATATTGAAGTGTTTTCGGATAGATTTCAGGATATCTTAGAAGACTTGGAACTGTTGTACCCTACATTTGATCAGGCAATGGCAATTGCCCGTGATAAGTTTGAAGAAGAAATTACCCAGGAAACTTGTCCAACATGTAAAGGAAATAAAGTCATTCCTAATCAATACGGTCAAATGTTAATATCCAACAAAGATATGATTGTTGAATTTCTGCAAAAACAGAAGTTAATTTAGCAAAGACCTCACTTTCCTCTAAGTGAAGTCTTTCTACAAACTCCTAATTTTTTATTCCTCTCTATTTTATCCTTCAAAATGTAATGAACGATAATGCATACAAAAATTCAGAGGTGAACTCATTGAAAAAACGAATTGCCGTATCCTTTAGTGGTGGTAAGGACTCGATCCTTGCCTTAAATCGACTTATACAATCTAAAGAGTGGGATGTCGTTTGCCTGGTAACAACAATAACTGAAGAATATAACCGAACAACCATGCATGGAGTCAGGGAGACTCTCTTAGATGAACAAGCTTATGCGTTAAACTTCCCTCTTTACAAAGTTTACATTCCGCCAAACTGTACAAATCAAATGTATGAAAATGTTATGGATCACATGATTCAGCAACTCATTCAGGATGGTATAACACATATGATGTTTGGAGATATTCATCTTGAAGATGTGAAGAGATATAGAGAAAAAATGCTAGAAGATACAGCTATCCAGCCCCTTTTTCCTATTTGGGGAGAACAAACGCAAGTGTTATTCGACGAATTTCTAAATGAAGGTTTTCAAACCATCATTACTTGTGTAGATAGCACACAGCTTTCACCCCAATTTACAGGCAGACTGCTCGACAATAAGTTTCTTAAAGCAATTCCTGAAACCGTTGATCCATGTGGTGAAAACGGAGAATTTCATACCTTTGTCTTTGATGGCCCGCTGTTTCATCAGAAGGTAAACTTTAACGTTGTCAGGGATGTGACCATACGTAAGGATATGTATACAGGGAAAGATCGATTTTTTTATGTTGATTTACAGCCTATTTAAGCTCCACTATTCATATTTGAACAAAGAACAAATTTATAATAGGATATCCATATAAAAATCTCTACTCTTTGATACGTTAAGGTGGTGAGCACAATCATGTTAAAGGAATGGTTGCAAACATCAAATTATACCATTGTGTTTACAGGAGCAGGCATGTCAACGGAAAGTGGATTACCTGACTTTCGTTCTTCGAGTGGGCTATGGAAGCAAAAGGACCCAAGTCAAATCGCAAGTACCGATGCTTTAAATAAAAATGTCGAGGAGTTTATTTCGTTTTACCGTAATCGTGTTCTCGGTGTTAAACAATATCAGCCCAACAAAGGACATTACATCTTAGCTGAATGGGAAAAACAGGGGAAAGTCAAGTCAATTATTACGCAAAATGTAGACGGCTTTCACCAGGAGGCTGGTTCCAAACAGGTAACAGAACTTCACGGAACTCTTCAAAAGCTGCATTGTCAATCATGCGGAAGACAATATAGTAGCGAAGAATATGTTGCAGAAGACTATTACTGTAATGAATGTGGTGGAATTTTACGCCCATCCATTGTACTATTTGGTGAGTCTTTACCACAGGATGCTTTTCAATTGGCTTTTGAAGAATCCGAAAAAGCTGATTTATTTATCGTTTTGGGCTCTTCTCTATCCGTATCTCCTGCTAACCAGTTTCCTTTAATAGCAAAAGATCGAGGAGCAAAATTGGTTATTATTAATCGGGATGAAACAGAGTTTGATCGTTATGCCGATTTAGTTATCCATGATAAAAAAATCGGAGAAGTATTGGAGGAACTAAACTCATAATTAGCTTAACCTTTGCGGAATGCTCTTCTTTCCGCATAAGGGACACATTTAAAACAAACCGGCACACTCTCTCCCTGATCATTATAATACGTCGTTGGTTTTTCGGCTTTTTTCTTACATATCGCACACCTTTTTGGTTTCCATACATTTTTTAATCGCTGCCACATTTTGATGTCCTCCTTCAGCATACTCTCATTCTATCAAAATACTTAAAAAAATGTGAAGAACAGCATTCCTATTTTAAAGAGTGTGTTGAAGCTTATTGTTGATTTTCTACCTAGCGGATTGGAGAAGAAATGCGCGAGACTCCTGCTGAAAGAGCCGTATTCGGGAGACCCAGAAGGCGTATTCCGAGTTGGGACCGCGGCAAGCGACTACACACCGGAGCGGAACTCAAAACCTATGTTTAAACAGAGTCATTTTAACAGGTGTCTCCCCTAAAAGAGAGAAGACACCTGTTATTTGGATGATTCATTAATCCGTCACCTAATTGACCTTTTTATCTCCTTCCCAGTGCATTTCACGCAATCGATATTTTTGCAGCTTTCCCGTCGCCGTTTTCGGTAATGAGTCCACAAATCCCACTGCTTTTGGAGCTTTAAAATGAGCCATATTATCTCTGCAATAGCCAATTATATCATCTTCTGAAAGATTAGCATCGGGTTGTAGGACAATTATTGCCTTTGGTACTTCTCCCCATTTTTCATCCGGGATCGCAATTACTGCTACTTCTCTCACACCTGGATGCTTGTAGAGAATACCTTCTACTTCAGTAGAGGAAATATTTTCACCACCTGAGATAATCATATCCTTTGCCCGGTCACGAATCTCAATATAACCATCAGGATGGGTTACAGCTAAATCTCCGGTATAGAACCAGCCATTCTTTAAGGCTTCCTTTGTTTTTTCAGGATTCTTATAATAGCCTTCCATCACAACATTCCCGCGGGTTATGATTTCACCCAGTTCCTTACCATTCCACTCAACCTCCTCTCCATTTTGACGTATTACTTTTGTTTCTCCGTTAAAGGCAAGTTCAATTCCCTGCCTTGCCTTTATCGTTGCCTGTTCGTCAGGTGATTTTGTCTCAAATTCCTGCTTCCATTCACAATAGAGGATAAATGGGGAGGTTTCTGTCAATCCGTAAACGTGAATCATATTTAGACCTAAGAGTTCTTGAGCTTTGTGGATTAAAGCAGCTGCCGGAGGTGCACCAGCAGTAGCCATACGTGGTTTGGTCGGGATGTTCACCACTTTGGCTTTCGGTTCATTGACCAGCATATTGATAACAGTCGGAGCGCCACATAGCAATGTAATATTCTCCTTCTCAAACCGTTCCAAAATATAAGGGGGATCAACCTTGCGCAGACAAACATGGGTAGCACCTGCCGCGGTTATCGCCCATACACCACCCCAGCCATTTGCATGAAACATGGGTAATGTATGCAGGTAAACGTCATCATAATGTACTCCTAAGTGATACATAAAATTGGCCGCATTCATATAATTTGCACGATGTGTGAGCATAACTCCTTTAGGCTTAGATGTTGTTCCGCTTGTATAATTGATGGTTAAAAGCTCGTTTTCATCAATTTCCACTTCTGGTGGTGAAGCACCTGATGGTACTTCCTTAATAAAATCTTCATAGTCAACTCCGTTTAGTGAGGATTGAAATCCGTCTACAGACACAATAATGATGTTTTCTAAAAAAAGATGAGGAACAATCTTTTCAATTGAACCAGCAAATTCTTCATCTACAATTAACATTTTGGCATCACTGTGTTGAATGATATAGTCCAAATCTTCCCCTGACAAACGATAGTTTAAAGGAACCATAGTTGCTCCAAGCTGACTAATTCCATAAAAGCTCTCAAGCATATAATGTGTGTTCGGAAGCATTACTGCTACATGATCTCCTTTTTGAATACCCGCCTGATGTAAAGCTACTGATAATTGATCGGTACGCTCTGCAAATTCCCTATACGTAAATTTCTTGCAGCCGTCAATTACCGCCGTTTTTTCCGGATAATACTTAACTGCTCTCCTTTTCCAATCCAGCGGAGTTAAAGAAGTAAGCATCTATACCTCTCCTTTCTAATTTTTCTATAAGCCTATGATTGGACTGTTTTTCGAATAAAATGACCTGAACCTAGCCATGTTGATAGGGCAAAAATAAGATAGAGGGCTTGAGTGGCATATTGGCCTTGAAGTAATAGCTGCATACCAATTCCAAGACCTAATGCCGGTACCATAATCAATAGTGTACGTGCAATTCGTTCAAAACCTTTTTTATCTGGTAAGGGCCAGACTCGTGAGAAAACAACTCCAGTCGCAACACCTGTGGCTACAACAATGAGAAGTTGTAAAATAACTGCAGGAGTTGGAAATGGCCATCCTGACATATAATGTCCAATCAAATAAAATAATTCCACAAACAAGGTAATCCCAAGCACTTTTTTTATTGCTAAAAGATTTAGATGAGGATGAAAAATATACAACAGAGTAAGTACAATGAATAGAAATAATATAAGCACCCTTCTTCTCCTTTCTATATGATAGATTAAAAGAGACAGAATCTATTCCTTCTCCTGCTAATCAGGAAAAGGAATAGACGCTATTACTTTTCACTGGAATCAGACACTTTTGGTACCCGAATCTCTTCAACCATATCTGAAATTTCTTTTGGTGGAGCTTGAGTTGTTCTGGAGATGATGAACGATATAATAAAGTTTACTATCGCACCGACTACCCCGATACCAAGTGCATCAATACCTAAGAAGCTATCCAGAATTTGTGTTTCTGTTCCAAAGACTTCTACAGAACGCATAAGCAAAATCATAATTAAAGTAAAGGATAAACCGATGCTAATTCCCCATGTAGCCCCCTGTCGATTCATTCGTTTATCAAATATTCCAAGTAAAATCGCCGGGAATAAACTGGCTGCACCTAAGCCGAACGCAAATGCCACCACTTCACCAACAAACCCTGGTGGATTAATACCAAAATATCCAGCAACAATAACAGCAAGGAAAATCATAATTCGTCCAATTTTCAGCCGTTGTTTTTCAGTCGCTTGTGGTCTAAAGATCCGATAATACAAATCATGTGAAACCGCACTCGACATTGCCAGCAGCAGGCCCGATGCAGTTGATAGTGCTGCCGCTAAACCACCTGCAGCAACCAGTGCAATAATAAATGGTGATAGTTCAGCTACTTCTGGGGTAGATAATACGATAATATCTGGGTCAATCGTCACCTCATTCCCCGGTGAGCTTTCTTCCGTAAAGTTTAAAATTCCGTCACCATTTTTATCATCCAACCCTAACAAACCGGTTTCTTCCCATTTACTGACCCAACTAATTTCTCGAACGTCTGTGATTGACTCATCATTAAATGTATTAATCAGATTGTATTTAGCGAACACACCAATAGCTGGGGCAACTGTATATAATAAAGCAATAAAGATTAAAGCCCAGCCTGCAGACCAGCGAGCAGAACGAACATCTTTAACCGTGTAAAAACGAACAATAACATGGGGAAGACCCGCCGTACCTAACATAAGAGCAAGTGTTACCGCAAATACATTTAGACCAGACATATTTTGAAATGGAGCCAGATATTCATTCATGCCAAGATCAACTTGCAATGTGCTTAGCCGTTCAGCGATATCGGAGAATGTAAACCCTAATTGAGGAACAGGAATACCTGTTAATTGTAAGGATATAGCTGCTGCAGGAATAATAATGGCTATAATCAGCACAAAGTATTGAATAACCTGTGTCCACGTAATACCTTTCATCCCACCCAGCACAGCAAAGAAGGCAACAATCGCCATACCAATGATAACGCCAATAGTTATGTCAACCTGCAAATAACGGCTAAAGACAATTCCGACACCTCGCATTTGTCCTGCTACATACGTAAGCGAAATAAAGATTGTTGCAATTGCAGCAACAGCTCTCGTTTTATTAGAATAGTAGCGATCACCAATAAAGTCAGGTACAGTATAACGTCCAAACTTCCGTAAGTATGGAGCAAGTAACAAAGCAAGTAAAACATATCCACCTGTCCAGCCCATTAAATAAATGGTTCCATCATACCCTAAGAAGGAAATAAGGCCAGCCATGGATATAAACGATGCTGCTGACATCCAATCTGCTGCAATAGCTGCACCATTTGCTACAGCAGGAATTTCCTTACCGGCAACAAAAAAGTTACTCGTATCTTTTACCTTCGCCCACCAGCCGATGTATATATAAATACCAAAGGTGATAACAACCAGGGTGAGGGTTATGACTTCTACATCCAAGGTCATGACTCATCCCCCTTTGAATCCTTCTTTTCTGTAAGAATGACTTCTTCCACACCATATTTTTTATCCAGACGGTCCATTCTTATGGCATAGGTGAAAATTAAGAAAATGAACACAACAATCGATCCTTGATGGGCAAACCAAAAAGATAACGGTAATTCAAAGAAATAGATATTGCTTAGTGGCTCCGCTAAAATAATTCCAGCAACCAGCGAAACAGAGGCCCAAATGACAAGTAATGTAACGATTAAACGTATATTCTTTTTCCAATACTCCCTTTGCCTCTCGCTTAACTGCTTATCGCTCATCCATTTCCCTCCTTAATAATATTTTTAGTTAATTAAAACAAAAATCCAGGCTAATCCATTTGTCACCCCCTTTTATGTACTATAAGTATTTGGTATTTTTTATGAATATTCTAAAAAATGCAATCGTTTTTAAAGTTGGTTATGAAATAAAGACTTAAAAAGGATCCTCATATTCCTAAATATTTAGTCAAAAAATCTATACATAAATCCTTTTCTAACCATAGGATAAAGTAATCGTTTTTAAGGAGGTGTATGGAATGAGCAAAGGTGGCTATGGAACAGGATTTACGTTAATTGTTGTTCTATTTATCCTCTTAATTATTGTTGGAGCCAGCTACGGTGGTGGCTACGGCGGTGGCTTCGGCGGTGGCTACGGCGGTGGCTTCGGTGGTGGCTTCGGCGGTGGCTACGGCGGTGGCTTCGGTGGTGGCTACGGCGGTGGCTTTGGAGGAGGATGGTGGTAAAACCATCCCATGAAAAGGGGCCTTCATAAAGTGAAAGGCCCTTTTTCTTACTATGTTTATTTCGCATAGCTTATACCTGATTGAGTTTGTTCAGACTTTTTGGCTTCATCACTCTTCTTTCCCCACCAGGTTGCCAAAACAGGTCCGGAAATATTATGCCATACACTAAA
>NZ_FOHJ01000010.1 GCF_900111405.1 Salinibacillus kushneri
AATCGGTCGCCTTCGCTTTTCTATTGTCCAGCTATGGCTCCCAGGCCCAAGCAGACATAAGCATAATCCACTACGTGACAAAAGGGCGTGTCACTCCGTGGATTTTGCTTATGTTGTAGGGCCTAATCGGTCGCCTTCGCTTTTCTGTTAATAATGTAGGCCGCATTCGGTTTTGGTTTGGCCTGCCCATCTGCCTGCTCTGGAGTCTGCATGGTTTGTGGTTGGGATAGTGCAATACGTGCAGCCGATGCTTGGGAAATGATGATTGTGTAGTTCATTGTATGGAAGATGATGTGCTTTAATATAATCCCAAATCTCATCCCACGTCCAATAGATAAGCGGACATATTTTGATGGATTGAAATTTATCATCCTTATTAACAAAATTGGTTCCTGCTCTTAAAGGAGATTGATCCCTTCTTAATCCTGAAATCCAGGCTCTGGTATTCGATAATACCTTTTTTAAAGGATCAATTTTTCGAATTTGGCAACATAAATCAGGGTTTGTTTCCCATAATTTATCTCCATATTCTTTAGCCTGTTCCGTAGGTGTTAATTCAGGTTTAATAAATTCAATATTCAACTCAGGGTATATTTCTTTTACTTTTTCTATTAATTGATAGGTTTCTCGAAAATGAAAGTCTGTATCTAAAAATACAAGTTTTGCTTTCGGTTCTACCTTATAAATTAAATCAATTAGAACCATAGATTCTGCTCCAAAGCTACAGGAATAAACCAAGTCATCTCCAAATGTATGATAGGCCCAGTGAATCAGATCGAGCGTTGTTTTTTGACTAAAGCATTGATGAATCTCCTGGTAATCTGAGTCTTTAAGTGAATCATATGAAAAAGAATTGGACTGTATCACAATGACACCCCTTCTAAAATAACCGCATTATTCTTTTCAATTAAGATATCTCTTACTTTCATGGTCTGTCAAATAAAACATATACTACAATCTTAATATAATATGTTTTCTTTAGAAAATGATATAATTAGTACAAAGCGTTGAATCAATTTATGGTAGAGGTGATTTGGTATGGGGAAGTGGTTTCCAAAATTATACGATTTAGTAATGAATCCCCTTGAAAAATATAAGTTTAAGAAAATTCGAAGACAGTTATTATCAAAAGCAGAAGGAAGAGTACTGGAAATTGGATCAGGGACAGGGGTGAATTTTCCCTTTTATCAACACGCTGATCAAGTCGATGCCATCGAACCAAACCCTCTTATGAGTAAACGTTCTGGCAAAAAAGTAAAGAAATCAAAAGCAAATATCCAAACGTATATAGTAGGGGCAGAAAGCCTTCCATTTGCTGACAATACATTTGATACGGTAGTTGCAACGCTTGTCTTTTGTACGATTCCCGAACCTCAGCAGGCACTAAAAGAAATATTAAGGGTCAGTAAGCCGGGGGCAAATATTCTGTTTTTTGAGCATGTAATGCTTAAACAGCCATTTCTGGCCAAAGCACAGGATATCCTTACTCCTTTTTGGAAAAAAATATGCGACGGCTGCCATTTAAATCGTGATACTTTAGGTTTAATTAAAATGTTTGATTTTACAATAGAGGATGTGCATGAATATTATAAAGGTCTCTTTTTAACCATTACATGCTTAAATAACAAGTAGCGCTTGGATTATCCAAGCGCTACTTGTTGTTTAATGCATAGGGAAAAAGGTTAATTGGATGATAAATAGGACAGCAAATACATAAAGAATCCAATGAACTTCCTTGCCTTGTCCTTTTATAAGTTTTAGAAGTGGGTACGTGATAAAGCCCACAGCTATTCCTGTTGCAATACTGGACGTAAGAGGCATCGTTAAAATAATAGCAAAGGTAGGAAAGGCTTCAATGAAATTCTTCCATTCAATTTGTGCCAGTCCCTGCATCATATAAAAACCTACAATGATTAAGACGGGTGCTGTGATAGCTGATAGATTTGCCACAGCTTCAACAACAGGGGAGAAAAACATAGCAGCAAAAAACAGCAAGGCTACTACCAAGGACGTTAATCCCGTTCGTCCCCCAGCCCCAACTCCGGAAGCTGATTCAACATAAGCAGTCGAAGGACTTGTTCCAAATGTTGAACCTACTGTAGTTGCCACAGCATCTGCCATGAAAGCAGATTTGGCATTCGGAAGTTTGCCATCCTGCATCAGACCCGCTTGTTCCGACACACCAATTAGTGTTCCGGTAGTATCGAACAATGTAATAAGAAGAAAAACAAAGACGATTGCATACAATCCCTGACTAAAGACACTGGCTATATCTAAATCAAAAAATACAGGAGTGGGAGGTAAGGAAAAGAAACCATTTTGAAATTCTAAGTGTCCCGTAAAAAATCCGGTAATTCCTGTGAAAATCATCCCTAAAAACAGTGCGCCCTTTACTTCAAGTGCAATTAAAATTAATGTAACTAACAGCCCGACAATACTCAATAGAGTAATAGGTTGAATCAAATCTCCTAAAGAAACTAAATTCTCTGGATTTGCTACGACAATCCCGGACATTCGTAAGCCAAGAAATGCAATAAATAAACCTATTCCCGCGGTAATTCCAAATTTTAATGATGTTGGAATAGCTTCAATCAGAGTTTCTCTTACTTTCGTTAAACTTAATAGTATAAATAAAATTCCAGCTAGAAATACAGTGCCAAATACCGATTGATAAGATAGGCCTTGAGCTCCAACAATCGTAGCGAAATAAGCATTTAATCCCATTCCTGGTGCAAGGGCAATAGGGTAATTGGCGAAAAGTGCCATGATTAGGGTACCTAATCCAGCAGAAATAATGGTGGCCATAAATACTTGATCAAATGGAACCCCTGCTGCTTGCAGAATTCCGGGATTCACAAAGATAATATAGACCATTGTAAGGAAGGTAGTGAAACCAGCTGTAACCTCTGTTCGAATATTTGTATCATTTTTTTCAAGTTTAAAGTATTTATTCATCGTATCACCAATCTTTTTCCGTATAATTTTAACCAACGTTTACTATAATATTCGTTTTCTATTGTTTTTTCAAGGAAAAATTATATGCATCTTTCATTTTTGTGCATGTTGGTAGAGAAAAGGGGAATACATATGAAGTATAAGAATGGGAAATCACGGATTTTAATCGACAAGAAGATCATACTGGAAATGAATGATAATTTCGGCTAAAACACATATAAAAATCCAGTAAAACAGAAAATAGCCAAAATAAATAGAGAAGCCATTTATCTTCCTTAAACGTCTTCTCTATTTGCATCTTCTTTATTTAGTTATTATGATTTTTTCTTCATCAAATTCCGTAAAATTCTTACTCCCAGCTTTGAACCAGGATAACGAAAGGCTAAATCAAAAGCTGTGGTTTGCTTCAAGACACTTTTATGGTGTGAAAAGGTATCAAAGGTTGCTTTTCCATGATAACTGCCCATTCCACTGCTTCCAACTCCGCCAAATGGTAAATAAGGATTGGCAAGATGCATAAGTGTATCATTAATGCACCCACCACCATAAGTAATGTTCTTAATCATCCATTCCTGGTTTTTCGTGTTTTCTGAGAAATAATACAGGGCCAAAGGTCTTGGTGCGTTACGAACTTCTTCCTTTACTTCACTCAAATCATTAAATGTAAAGATAGGGAGGATAGGTCCGAAAATTTCCTCCTGCATAACAGGATCATCCCATGTTTGGTTTTCTATCAATGTTGGGCTAATCATCAACTTACTTTCATCAGCTTCTCCACCGAAAACAATAGACTGATTGTCCAAAAGCCCTTTTAAGCGATTAAAATGCCTCTTATTGACAATACGTGTATAGTCTTTATTATCAAGTGGTTTTTCTCCGTACATTTTTTTAACGGCGTTTTTAAACCTCTCGATAAACGCATCTTTAATATCTTCATGAACATATAAATAGTCCGGAGCCACACATGTCTGTCCTGCATTCGTAAACTTTCCCCAGACGATTCGTTTTGCAGCTAAATCAAGCTTTGCATCACGGTCAACGATACAAGGACTTTTTCCACCTAGTTCTAACGTTACAGGGGTTAAATGCTTACTCGCTTTTTCCATGACCATTTTTCCAATCGGTTCGCTGCCAGTAAAAAAGATATAATCAAAGCGTTCATTAAGAAGCTGCTCACCAATTTCTTTATTTCCCTCTATAACCGTGACAAAATTGGCATCAAAGGTTTCTTTTATCATATGACGAAGCAGGCTTGAAACGTTAGGAGTAAACTCAGATGGCTTAATGACTGCGCAATTTCCTGCAGCAATAGCACCAATTAAGGGTGCAAGAGTTAAATTGATTGGATAATTCCAGGGACCCATAATAAGGGAAACCCCATAGGGCTCCTTATAAATAAAGCTTTTCGATCCTTTATGAGTGAGGGGAGTCTTTACTTTTTTTGGTCGCATCCATTCACCTAAGTACTTCATTGTCTCTGTGAGTTCTGTGAAAAGAAAACCTATTTCTGTAACAAATGCCTCATATTCAGATTTATTTAAATCCTGCTTTAACGCATGATACATGTCCTTTTCATATCGTTCAAGCATACGCTTTAACTTTTCAAGCTGATGTATTCGAAAAGTATAGGTAAAGGTCTTGCTCCCTTCATACATTTCCCTTTGCTTTTGGATTATTGTCGTAATTTCCATTGGGTATCCCTCCTAAACGTTCACCTGGTCAAAATCATTAACAATTCTCGTATTCGGAAAAATATCTGTTGCCCCTGCTATTAGGTGAGGGATGTCTTCTTCAAGATACCGTGATGAAATGTGAGTTAACAGCAATTGATTAACCCCTGCTTCTAATGCAAGGGTTGCGGCTTGCTTGGTTGAAGAATGATAATATTCATATGCAAGCTCTTCATCTGCTGCACCAAAGGTAGCCTCATGAACAAGTATGTCCGCATTTTGGGCAAAAGTCGCATATTGGTTTGAATATCTAGTATCCCCAAATATACAAATCGTTTTTCCTTTTTTCGGTGCACCAACAAAATCCTTACGATGAATCGTACGGCCATCTTCAAGTGTAATAGTCGGATTTTCTTTGATTTGCTGGTAAATGGGGCCTGGTCGAATACCAGCATCCTTTAATTTCCCCGGAATCAGCTCGCCTATTTTTTCCTTTTCTTCAATACGATAACCGTAGGAAGGAATGCCATGATCAAGTTTAGTTGTTTGAACTTTAAATTGATCATCCTCAAATAGTACGCCTTCTTCAATTTCAATAAAATGTATTTTATATTTCAAACGTGTTTGGCTAATCTTTAAAGAGGTTGTAACGAATTCTTTAATTCCTGGTGGGCCATAAATCTCAACAGGTGCTACACCACCCTGAAAGGAGCGGCTACCAAGAAGTCCAGGCAAACCAAAAATATGATCTCCATGCAGATGGGTAATAAAGATCTTTTCAATTTTACGCGGTTTGATATGGGTATGCAAAATTTGATGCTGAGTGGATTCCCCACAATCAAATAGCCAAATGGATCCCCTTTCCTGGAGGAGCTGTAAGGCAATCGATGTAACATTTCGCTGTTTTGAGGGAACGCCGGCACCGGTTCCAAGAAAAAATAAATCCATACAAAAACCTCCTCCATTTAGGACTTCTTCACACATTCATAGGCAATTTATGAAATCTTTTAACGCCAACCCCGTTTATACTGTACAGGGGCTTCAATCGTTTCACCTAATTCATCAGCGGCTTGCTTTGGCCAATATGGATTACGTAAAAAGGCACGAGCTAGAAACACAAGATCTGCACGTCCATTTTGAAGTATTTCCTCTGCCTGAATTCCACTGGTAATAAGCCCAACTGCACCAGTAGCGATTTCAGCCTCCTTACGTATTTGTTCAGCATACGTAACTTGATAACCAGGATAAGAAGGTACTTTTACCGGAATCACGCCACCAGAACTGCAATCGATAAGAACAATGCCCTGTTTTTTCATTTCGCTGGCAAAATATAAAAAGTCTTCTTGATGGTTGCCGTTTTCATCATATTCATTAGCCGAAATTCGCACAAAGAGCGGTCCATTCCACACTTCTTTTACAGCTTCAATGACTTCACGGAGAAAACGATAACGATTCTCTGCAGAACCTCCGTATTCATCTTTTCGTTTATTCGTTAATGGGGATAAAAATTGATTAATTAAATAGCCATGCGCCCCATGCATTTCAATAATATCGAAGCCGGCTTCTTTCGCCCGTTGTGCACCATCCTGAAAGGCTTTAATCGTATCATTAATCTTATCTTGATCCATTTCAATCGGGGTTTGATATTGATCACTAAACGCAAGAGGTGAGGCAGAGTAGATTTTGGATGGGAGATTAGCTTTGCGTCCTGCGTGTCCTAATTGAATCGCTGCTTTAGCACCGTGACCATGAACAGCTTCAGTAATTTGACGTAAACCGGTTATATGTTCATCTTCCCAAATTCCCAAGTCATATGTAGAAATACGTCCTTCTGGGGTAACAGCTGTTGATTCAACCATAATTAATCCGGCCTGCCCGACTGCACGACTTTCATAATGTGTGATATGAAAAGGCTGAACCTTACCATCCTCAGACTCTACTGAATACATGCACATAGGAGACATTACAATCCGGTTTTTTAATGTAACATCCTTAATGGTATATGGTGAAAATAGCTTATTAGACATATAATAACCTCCTGTATTTTTTCTGAATCAAGATGATTGGATCCCTTTTTAAAAGAGAAGCCCACATGGTTTCATTTTACTGAAAAAATGGACAATGATAAAAGGTCTTGCTCATCTTCTTTGGAAAGGATGGATACGTATAGGATTATGATTGTTCGGATAGTTTGCTCTTTTGGACATGGCCAGATCTGGTACGTCAGTGAATATACCGGCACAATTTAATTTAAAACAGCGTGACATTTGTGCTGGACGATTAATAGTAAACACCCGCAAATCAATCCCATATTTGTCACTCTCTTCAGCTAATTGTGTTGAAAGGACCCGATATTTCACATGTAAACCATTACAGCCGATGGATTGAACAAATTGAGTTAAACGCCGTACTTTACTTGTTGTGAGAAAAGCAGTGTTTACATTAGGATCCAGTTTATTCATACGTTCCATACTTCTTGGGTTAAAACTTGAGAAAGTGGTTCGATCTAATACACCATAATCTCTTACCATATGATATACAATATTTTCCAAGTTTTTATAATCGATAACGTTATTTTTAAATTCTATATTTAACTCTAAAGTTTTGGATGAAATCCATTGCAGGAATTTTTCTAATGTTACAATAGAAGTATTCGTGTATGATGATGAAAACCAAGATCCAGCATCTAACTGTTTTAATTCATTTAAGGTATAGTCCTGCACAAAACCGGTTCCATTAGTTGTCCTTCTCACATTTTCATCATGAATTAAAACAGGAATCTCATCCTTTGTCAGCTGTACATCGGTTTCAATTCCGTCTGCATTCATTTCATAGGCGAGTTGAAAAGCTGGCATTGTATTTTCAGGAGCATATTGAGAAGCGCCCCTATGCGCAAAAATCCTGGTTCTCATGATTTTCATCCTTTCTTAAACTCTTTTTAGATTGTGGTAGATTTTAAAGAAAAAGTCAATATCATTTTGAAGGGAGAGCGTGACATGAATAAATGGCAAACAAAGGACGAATTAGTTGAGTTGCTTTGTTCCCTGGTGGATTATCCAAGTATAACGGGTACAGATGCGGAAATCGCAATTATACAGTATATCGAGCATCTATTATCTGAACGTTCCTATTTTAAGGAAAATCCTGAGCATTTATCATTAGATCCCCTTGATGATGGCAGACAACTGCTATCTGCACTGGTCAAAGCTGATAAAACCACACAAGAAACCGTTGTTTTAGTCAGTCATATTGACGTAGTAGATGTGGAAGATTATGGACCATTTATTAATCTTGCATTCCGTCCTAAAGAATTAACAACTGAATTACTTAAAAACCTAGGCCATTTGCCAAATGATGCTCAAAAAGACCTTCAATCTGGCGAGTGGTTATTTGGAAGAGGGACAATGGATATGAAGGCTGGCTTAACTTTACAATTATCAATGCTGGAAAGAGCTATGAATGGTCAGTTTCCAGGCAATCTTCTTTTGCTTGTAGTTCCAGATGAAGAAGTGAATTCTTCGGGAATGCTTGCTTCATTACCTGTATTAAATCGCTGGAAGGAAAACGAGGACCTTACATACTTAGCTTGTTTAAATAGTGAACCTGTTTTCCGTAAGCATCCTGGTGATGAGAATTATTACATGTATATGGGCTCTATCGGTAAAGTATTGCCTGGTTTTTATTGTTATGGAAAGGAAACTCATGTTGGTGAACCTTTTAATGGTTTGAATGCCAATGTAATGATTAGTTACTTAAATCAGGAGCTTGAGCTTCAGGAGGATTTTATTGAACAGGCAGGAGAGGAAACGACTCCACCGCCTGTGAGTTTGATGAATCGGGATTTAAAGGAAGAATATTCAGTACAAACACCTATATCAGCCATATCCATGTATAATATTTTATTTATGAAGCAAAGCATTCAGGAAATCACAAATAAACTCGTGCAGGCATCCAACCGTGCAAAAATCCGAATTGAAGAGCATCACCGAAAAAAGGTAAAAGCTTTTATGGAGAGGGCCAGAATCAGTTTTGATTCCACAATAGATGTCAAAGTTATGTTGTATGAGGATCTATATAAAGAAGCGGCTAAAAGGCATGGAGAACAGGAGGTACAAAGACGCCAAAATTTACTCATTACTAATCGCGAAGAAGGTGATAGGGATTTTTCAACATTATTGGTTCAGGATTTGGCTTATTTGTGTAAGGATTTAGCACCTATGATTGTCTTGTTTTACAGCCCGCCCTTCTATCCATCTGTTTCATCGAAGAATCATCCGCAAGTTCAGGACGTTTTAGGTTTTGTTCAAAAATCACTTAAGGATACAGCAGAAATTGATATAGAATTGGTTGAATTTTTTCCAGGTCTTTCTGATTTAAGTTTTATTGGCCCAATGACATCTGAACAAAAAACGGGTCTGCTAAAACAGAACATGCCTATCGATAAAAAAGGCTATACATTTGATCATGATGCATTACATGCAGTAACGATGCCCATTATAAATATTGGGCCTTTAGGCAAGGATGCTCATCAATGGACCGAGCGTCTGGAGCTAACCTATTCATTTGAAATCCTTCCAAATGTATTGCACCAGGCTTTAGTTCGCCTTTTTCAACCAAACGAATAAATCATGTTAGCTAAAAGGTATGACAAATCGATTCAGGAAGAGTAAAATGTATGTAAATGAATACTCATTCAGTTTTGTTTGGAGGAAATCGAAATGCTTAAAACAGAGAAAGTATATCAAATAACCGTACCAACACCATTTCCGGTTGGCGATGTTCATATGTACCTATTAAAAGGTGATGTACTAACTTTAATCGATGCAGGTGTAAATACAGATGAAGCCTGGGAAACATTACATTATCAATTGAAAGAATTGGGTTATGATGTAAAGGATATTGAGCAGATTATTTTAACTCATCATCACCCGGACCATACTGGACTGGTTAGTCGCCTCGAGCATGTTCAGCAAATTTATGCCCATCCTCTTGTTGAAAAATGGTTGACAAGGGATCAGGAATATTTTGATCGTTATTTTCAATTTTTTGAAGACTATTATCAGGCATGGGGAGTACCTGAACATTTTCAGGACGTACTTAAAACCATGAAAAAAAATCGACATTTAGCGGGAGAAGGGGCGTTAACAGGTTATCTTCAGGAACATGATACATTACCAGGTCATGAGGGATGGACCGTAATCGAAACCCCTGGTCATGCGCAAAGTCATTTATCCTTTTATCATTCTTATAATCACGATCTACTAGCTGGGGATCACATGTTATATCATATCTCCTCCAATCCTTTATTAGAGCCGCCAATGGATAAAGGACAGCCAAGACCAAAGCCTATGTTACAATACCGAGAATCTATGCAAAAAATGCTGTCCTACGAAGTAAACCAGGTTTATCCGGGGCATGGTCCTTTGTTTCATAAAGTTGATTACTTAATAAAGGAACGTATTAATAAACAGGAAAAACGGGCAGAAAAAGTGTTTTCCTTTTTAGCAGACGGGCCATTAACTCCTTTTGAAGTTTGCCAAAAGCTATTCCCAAGAAAATTTGAATCCCAATTTGAGTTAACTTTATCTGAAACGATGGCCCAGTTAGATTATTTAGAATCCACTGGCAGGGTAAAAGTAGAGCGTAATGGTAATAGATTGACCTATATGCGAGTAAAACAGTAGGAGTTAGGTAACATGTTGAATGGAAAGAATATAGTTATTACAGGAGCTTCGAGCGGGATTGGCAGCAAGTTGTCATGGTATGTGGCTAAAAATGGAGGAACACCTATCCTTGTAGCCCGTTCTCGCGAAAAATTAAATAAAATCGCCGCCGATATTCATCGTCAATTTTCCATTGATGCTGGTTACTATGTTTGTGATGTGGGTAATGAGGTTGAATGGCAACGCACGATGAACCAAATTGTTAAGGACTTTCAGCAAATTCATGTGCTCATTAACAATGCGGGGTTTGGTTTATTTCAACCTGTATCTAATATGACATTAGCGGACTTTGAAGGAATGTACCGGGTAAATGTGCATGCTTTAATTCAATCCTCACAATTTTTTGCATCACATATGGTTCAGTTTGGTGAAGGGCACATTATTAACATTGCCTCCCAGGCAGGAAAGATGGCCACACCAAAAGCAGCTGGATACGCGGCCACGAAGCATGCGGTTTTAGGATTTACACATGGTCTTCGTATGGAAATGGAGCAACAGGGGATTATTGTTACAGCAGTCAACTTAGGGCCTGTAAAAACAAACTTTTTTGAAACAGCTGATCCGGATGGGGGCTACGCTCAGTCTGTGGATCGCATTATGTTAGATGCGGATAAAGTAGCCCGAAAAATTGTGCAAAAAATGAATACACCTGTACGGGAAATTAATTTACCTTTATGGATGGAGCTGGGAAGCCGAATCCATAAACTGTTTCCTCATGTAACGGAAAAGCTATTAAAAAGACAATTTCGAAAAAAATAACTACAGAGAGGCTGCAAGTCGTATCACAATTTGCAGCCTCCCTGTATAGTTTTCGTACAAATGAATCGATTCCGATTATTGAAACCAGCTAACAAGTTATAGAATGCGACTACGTTCTTTATTTTGTTATGGGTCTTAGATTTTTCTAAGTTTAATGGTCTTAATGACATGATTATCTTCTTTTCTTAAAATAATATCCGCCCGATTCTTGGTTGGTTTGATGTTCTTTTGTAAGTTTACACTATTGATGTTGTTCCAGATTTGGGTAGCTGTTATGGTTGCTTCTTCATCTGAAATGTTTGCATAGCGGTTAAAATAGGATTTTGGGTCCGCAAAGGCTGTAGAACGAAGCTTTTTAAATCGATCTACATACCATCTTAATAAATCAGCTTCACTTGCATCGACATAAAGGGATAAATCAAAAAAGTCCGAAACGAATACACTGTGTTTGGATGGCTTAGGTGTCTGCAGAACATTAATACCTTCTACAATCACAATATCCGGTTGTTCAATCGTATTGTACTGACCTGGAATAATGTCATAGGTTAAGTGTGAATAAATCGGGACTTTTACTTGTTTAGCTCCAGATTTTAACTTAATTAAACAATCAACCAGTGCTCTTGTATTATAGCTTTCAGGAAATCCTTTACGATTCATAAGCCCTCTTTCTTCTAAAACCGCATTCGGATAAAGATACCCATCAGTTGTAATGATTTCCACTTTTGGATGATTTGGCCATCTGGATAATAAAGCTCTGATAATACGGGCGGTTGTGCTTTTTCCAACTGCAACACTTCCTGCAATGCCAATAATAAATGGTACTTTGTTCGTTTGTTTCCCAAAGAAGGTGTCTGTAATGGAATGAAGCTGTTGAGACCCGGTTATGTATAAATTAAATAAGCGGGTTAGTGGCAAATAAATGTTTGAAACCTCTTCCATAGATAGCTGTTCATTGACACCTTGTAATTCCTCAATTTCAGATTCGGTTAAAGTCATCGGTGTGTTAAATCGGAGTTTAGCCCATTCCTCTTTCGAAAATGTCATGTAAGGTGAGTAGTTTTCCATAAATATACCTCGTTTATCTATGTCATTTTTTTGTCAAATTTATGATACTTGTAATCTATCATAATACAAACTTTGTTCATTCATCAACTACTTGATATAACGCTTACATAAAATTGGAAAAAACTACACTTGATAAACCGAACGTATATTCGCATAATAAACATATAATGATTTACGAAGGAGCGGTTTTTTATGGGCAATCCAGCCATTGATTATAGTGCTTTTCCAGAGCGTAAAATTTTATGTATCGATATGAAAAGCTTTTATGCAAGCTGTGCTGCTGTAGCTCGTGGACTTAATCCGTTAACCTGTCATCTTGCTGTTGTTGGAAATACAAATCGGCCTGGAAGTGTTATTTTGGCTGCATCTCCTGCTTTAAAAAAAGATTTTGGGATCCGAACAGGCAACCGGCTATTTGAAATTCCGGATGACCCGCGAATTGTGGTTGTGACCGCAGAAATGAAGATGTATTTGGAAATCTCTGTGGAAATCACGCGTCTGTTCCATCACTTTGTTCCAAAAGAGTCCATTCACACCTATAGTGTGGACGAAAGCTTCCTGGATGTGACGGGGACAGAAAAAATGTGGGGAAGTGCAAAGGAATTGGCCGAGCGGATTAAAGATGAATTACTTGAGACGTTCCAAATTCCATCGGCTGTAGGAATTGGACCTAATATGCTAATGGCAAAGCTATGCCTGGATTTAGATGCGAAAAAAGCAGGAACTGCCGAGTGGACCTATAAAGATATTCCATCAAGGCTTTGGCCGGTTTCACCATTGAGCCGGATGTGGGGAATTGGCTCAAGATTGGAGAAGCGATTAAATCGTATGGGGATTACAAATGTATGTCAGCTTGCCCATTATCCCCTTGAAAAGTTAGAGAAGACATTTGGGGTAATGGGAAATCAGCTGTTTTATCATGCCAATGGTGTAGATTTATCTGAATTAGGAGCTCCGATATTAGATGGCCAGATCAGCTTTGGGAAAAGTCAAATTTTACTGCGCGACTATACTAATCCTGAAGAAGTGCGTTATGTCCTCTTAGAGATGTGTGAAGAGGTAGCCAAACGAGCTCGGGAAAGCCGTAAAATTGGACGAACGGTAAGTTTAGGCATCGGGTATAGCAAAAATGAAGGGGGAGGCTTTTATCGTTCCCGAACGATGGATGAACCGACCAATATTACTTCCGATATCTTTTCGGTATGCATGCAGCTTTTTGAACAATTTTATGAACAAAAAACGGTTAGAAAAATTTCCATTGCGTTATCCAATATTATGGAAGATGATTACATTCAACTGAGTCTATTTGATAAGGATCGTGAGAAAAAACGGGCATTGGCGTATACAATGGATGGAATTCGAAATAAATATGGAAGTGCTTCTTTATTAAGAGCTGTTTCCTATACGAAGGCCGGGACTGCTGTCCATCGAAGCGGACTTGTTGGAGGCCATTATGCGGGTGAAAATCATTAGGGAAGTGGCGTATTTAGATGACTGATTATTCCTGAAAAATCATATAGGGACGTTATAGTAAAAAGCAATGTTCCTTTGGTAAATGTTCGAAATTTCCCCCAATTAAAACAATTTATTTAACCTTCGAATTTATATTGTGTTATGATGCTATATAAATATAGGAAAGGGTGAAATCGATGTCTATTGAAAGCGTCAAAGCTCATTTTAACCAATGGGATCGTAAGCAGGATGTGATGGAATTTGATACCTCTAGTGCAACGGTTGGGGAAGCCGCAGAAACCATAGGGGTTATACCGGCTCGAATTGCTAAAACGTTATCCTTCCGGGGGAAAGATGAAAAAGCTATTCTTGTTGTAGCAGCAGGAGATGCAAAAATTGATAACAAAAAGTTCCGTCAAACCTTTGGGTATAAAGCCCGTATGCTAAGTCCAGATGAAGTTTTAGAACAAACGGGACATGCGATCGGTGGTGTTTGTCCATTTGGATTGAAACAGGAGCTTGATGTTTATCTGGATGTCTCGATGAAGCGATTTACAACAGTATTTCCGGCATGTGGCAGTACGAATTCGGCAATTAAGCTCACCATTTCAGAATTATATGAGTACTCTTTTGCTAAAGATTGGGTTGATGTATGTAAGGGCTGGGAAGAGACTATAGAGGAGGAAGCCGTATCTGCTGCTCAACATGATTCGGAGTAACCTAATACATAGTGTCCCCGGTTACTAAGAAAGAGAATAAAAGAAGAGGAAATAAAGGGGCTGGGACATAACAAAACAATCAACTCTAAAGAAGAACAATGAACGATTTAAGCGAAGTATATTTTCGGAGCGTGTTTATATACCAACCATCATTTCTATTTCGTTCGGATGTTTCTTTAATAAAACACGTTTGTCCCAGCCTTATTTTGTTACATTTTCAAAATTACGAATGGAGCAGGAAACGTATTGAAAATACTAGTGCTTATTAAAAAACCTCTAGAGTCACTTCATTTAATAGATGTTGCAGTGCCGCCACCCCTCTACTTTAACGATGTTTATCATATTGGATGGGCTTCGTTAACTCCTGGAGCTTTTTATATAAAGCATCATCCCATTTGTTTTGATCGGTATAGGTCAGATTAGTGTTTAGTTGGTCAACAGAGCTTGCACCAAATGAAGCAGTTGCCAGAGCCGGATGATGTAACACATAAGACAGGGCAAGGGCGTTTGGTGTCATATTTTCATTGGATAGGTTTAAAAAGCCTGATACGATTTCTTTTAGTTCTTCATAGCTGTAACCCAAATAGCCATTTTGTCCCTTCTTTTCGACCTGTTCTAATCCTTTTTGTGTAAGCATCCCTTTTGCCATAGGTCCCCGTGCAATTACGCTGATATGGTTTTGATGCAGCAGGTCTAATATATTTTCTTCAGGGCGGCGGTCGAGTAAACTATATTGCATCATGACATTTACAATATTAGATTTTTTCATATACTCCCGTATCACATTAGGACGGATAGATGAAATTCCATAATAACGAATGAGTCCTTCTTTTTTGAGCTCTTCAAAAGCCTCAATCGTTTCATCGATGGGGTCATCAATCGTTCCACCGTGCAGCTGATATAAATCAATATAATCTGTTTTTAATCTTTTTAAGCTCTCCTTGACTTCTTCTTTTATGTAGGCTTTTGAAGGATCCCAATACCATCCTTCTTTACCAGGCTCGAAATGGTTTCCTACTTTTGTTCCGATTATGACCTGGTCGCGCCTTCCTTTTACAGCTGAACCTACAATTGATTCATTCATACCCTGATCATATAAATCAGCAGTATCTAAATAATTAATACCGGCATCAAGGGCGTAGTCAATAATTTCAGATGCTTTTTTTACATCTGTACCAAGAGACATACAGCCAAGTGAAATTTCTGATACAAACAAATCCGAAGTTCCAATTTGACGTTTTTTCATCAAATCCTCCTTTCCCTCTTTCTATTTATTCTAAAAAAGTAAAACTGCTATGACAAATCTTTTAGATGTATAAGAAGAAATGATACAGTAAAGAGGTATAAAAGAACGAGGAGATGGTAAAATGAGAAAATTTGAAGAAAAAACGATTCGTTCAGAAACCATTTTTGAAGGGAAAATTATTGATGTTTTCCACGAGGATGTGGAGCTTCCTAATGGAAAAACTTCAAAAAGAGAAATTGTAAAACATCCTGGTGCAGTAGCTGTTATTCCGATAACAAAGGAGAACAAAATCGTAATGGTTGAGCAGTATCGAAAGCCTTTGGAGCGGAGCCTAGTTGAGATTCCAGCTGGAAAATTGGAAAAAGGTGAGGAACCGGAGAAATCAGCTATACGCGAACTGGAGGAAGAAACAGGATATCGGACACCACAGTTAACTCATGTTACTTCCTTTTATACCTCACCTGGTTTTTCAGATGAGCTAATTCATATTTATGTAGCCAAGGAGCTTGAAAAAGTAGAAAACCCTGCATCACCTGATGAGGATGAATTTGTTGAATTAATGGAATGTACATTAGAAGAAGCGAACAAACTAGTAAAAGAACAAAGAATTTATGATGCTAAAACAGCCTATGCAATGACTTATTTAACGGCACAAGGGATGGAATAATCGATGACATTTCAGGAATATTTTGTTGATTTACATGTACATATTGGTCGAACGATATATGGTAAACCTGTTAAGATTACTGCTTCGAATTCGTTAACATTAACCAATATTTTATATGAAGCATCAGAACGCAAGGGTTTAAATATGATTGGAATTATCGATGGACATGTTCCTGAAGTTCAGGAAGAATTAGTAAAGCTTATGGAGAATGGTGAAGCCTATCCGCTTGAAGGCGGAGGAATAAAATATGGACAGGCCACACTCATTTTAGGATCTGAGATTGAAATCTATGATGAGAATTGTAAAGGTCCTATTCATGTGCTCTGCTTTTTTGGGACACTTGAAAAGATGCTAACGTTTACACAGTGGTACCAGGATAGGGTGAAAAATAGCACCCTTAGTTCGCAAAGGATATATGAAAATGCCCGGGGCCTGCAGGAAAAAGTAATCGAGCTTGATGGCCTGTTTATTCCTGCCCATATTTTCACCCCTTTTAAAAGTGTATATGGAAAAGGGGTAGAGAAAAGCCTAACTGAGATTCTTCATCCAAAGTATATTGATGCTGTTGAGCTTGGATTAAGCTCTGATACAAGCATGGCTGATCAAATTTCTGAATTGCACAGCTATACCTTTTTAACCAATTCAGACGCCCACTCGTTACGAAAAATAGCAAGAGAGTATCAGAAAATAAAGTTGGAGGCTCCAACGTTTAATGAATTACGGCTGGCCTTGCAATCAAAAGGTGGCCGTACAATCGAAGCGAACTATGGGATGAATCCGCTGCTTGGAAAATACCATTCTACCGTGTGTGCAAATTGCTTACATCCAGCCACTTTTGGCGAAGCTTGTCCCCATTGTGGCCGTAAAAAAGTTATTAAAGGTGTTTCAGAGCGGATTCAAGAGCTGGCTGACTCAAATACGTATATGCCTGAAAGACCCCCCTATATTCATCAGGTTCCTTTAGAATATTTACCTAAGCTTGGACCTAAAACGCTTGAAAATATGATAAAAAATATTGGAACGGAAATGTATATTCTTCATAAGGCAACAGATCAAGAATTACGAGAGGTCTGTTCTGAAACCATTGTTCAAATGATAAAAGAAATGAGAAAAGGAAACCTTTCCCTATTAGCAGGCGGTGGAGGGAAATATGGAAAGGTAAATACGGAAAAGTAAATACGGATTATACTAAATAAAATCCTCTATTCAATTGGTCTATTTTCTTGCCTCTTTTCATAGAGTAGAACTAGCAAGAGATTAGATAGAGTTATTAAATCAATTGAACGGAGGATAAACATGGGGAAAAGAAAACAAATACGATCAAATATTCAAATAAGCGAATACAGCAGTATCTATTTATTTGTATTTATATTGTTGTTAATCGGCATTGTGTTTGGTGCTATACTAGTGAATAGTATGAATTTTATTCAGAAGCAGGATTTATTTTTCTACCTCCATCAATTTTTTGAGGACATCCAGGGGGATCGTCTTCTTCAAACAAAGGATTTATTTCAATCCAGCTTCTTTTATCATTTTAAATACATTTTGCTCATTTTTATCCTTGGATTATCGATTATCGGAATTCCGATTATTTGGATTTTCATCTTTATGAAAGGAATTGTTATTGGTTTTTCGGTAGGATTTCTTGTCAACCAATTGGGATGGTATGGTCTACTAATGGCTACTGTTTCAGTCGCTCCGCAAAATTTGTTCATTATCCCTGCATATATCATAGCAGGTAGCTTTGGAATGATTTTTTCACTCCATTTAATCAGAAGACTTTTCTCTACCAGAATGCACAAGAAATCAATACGAAATCTTTTCACACAATATAGTACTGTTCTTCTTATTGTACTAGCCATTGCCTTAATTGGAACCTTAGTCGAAACATTTATTTCCCCTTATACGATGAGAATGGTGTCTCAATGGGTTTTATAATTCCAAATTAAAATCATTATTCTTTGCAGATTATAATGATTTTAATTTGACACTTTTTACATGTCTGCTTATAATAAAAGTGGAATTACGAGGGAGGGAGATACCTATGGAACATCGCCTGGAAAAGATAAAGAAGCAGTTACATTCCCAGAGCTATAAACTAACACCACAAAGGGAAGCAACTGTACTTGTTTTATTAGAAAATGAAGAGGATCATTTAAGTGCTGAAGATGTATACCTCCTCGTAAAAGAAAAGGCACCAGAAATAGGTCTGGCTACTGTATATCGAACATTGGAATTATTATCAGAATTGAAGGTAGTAGATAAAATTAATTTTGGTGATGGAGTGTCCAGGTACGATCTTCGTAAAGAAGGAGCCCAGCATTTTCATCATCATCTCGTTTGTGTTGAATGTGGTTCAGTAGAAGAAATTGAGGATGATTTGCTGGATGATGTTGAGCGCATTGTAGAAAGTGACTGGGGTTTTAAGGTGAAAGATCATCGCTTAACTTTCCATGGAATTTGCCGAACTTGTCAAACAAAAACCAAAGCAACGGTTTCATCATAAAAGGTAAATGTAAACCTGTTTCCTGCAGTGGAAAGAGGTTTTTCGTTTGTTGGTAGACTATAAATTACACAGTGGTAAAAAGCATTTCTTCTATTTACAAATACTCGTTTTTCAGTTAGGTTAGAATTGTAGGGGAAATCTTTGAAAACTCGTATAAAACATATATATATTGGCATATCTTGTACTAGGTTTCTTTTTACTTGTTGCTATAAAAAGGAGATTTAGTTATGACAAGATGGTATCAATATTTTAAGGAATTTCTAAAGGTTTTCCTGATTTTCGTGCTTTGTACATTTTTCTTTTATTATGGTTTAAGGTTAATGCATGAAGAATATGAGAACTTTCATCGTTACGACCAACCAGGAGGAAATGCAGTAGAGGTGTTTCAACCGGAGGATACGCATTGGTTGGATCGTTTATCTATCTTTTTTCGATTAGGAGAATAGAATATGAGACATGAATCTAAGGATTTCTTACACTATTTACAAATCGAGAGAGGTTTATCGGAAAATACATTAAAATCCTATGAGAGAGATTTAAAGCAATATGTAACCTTCCTGAATGAGAAGTGTCAGGTAACAGATTTGAAGGAAATCCAACGTATTCATGTTATGCAATTTTTAAGTGATTTACATAGTAAAGGCCGTACAGCTTCAACCACAGCACGTATTCTTTCAACCATTAGAGCGTTTCATCAATTTTTGATTCGGGAAACAGATGTAGAGCATGATCCCAGTTTACATATAGAAACGCCGAAGCAGGAACGAAAATTACCGAAAATTTTATCCAGTAAAGAAGTTGAAAGCCTACTCGATTTAAAAGGCAATGATGCATTAACCATACGCAACCGAGCTATGCTGGAAATGTTATATGCTACTGGTTTACGTGTTACAGAGCTTTTGTCTCTAACTTTAAATGATTTGCATTTAACGATGGGATTTGTGCGTTGTTTTGGGAAAGGATCCAAAGAGCGTATCATTCCACTGGGTTCCCATGCGGAAAAGGCAGTTGAGACATACATTCATCAATCACGTACCCATTTATTAAAAGGAAGAAAAGAGGAAGCACTGTTTTTAAATCATCGCGGCAAACCGATGACAAGGCAGGGCTTTTGGAAAGTTCTTAAAGCGATTGCAAGAGATAAAGGAATTCAAAAAGAAATTACGCCTCATACACTGCGTCATTCCTTTGCCACTCATTTATTGGAAAATGGTGCTGATTTACGTGCGGTTCAGGAAATGCTTGGACATGCTGATATCTCAACCACGCAAATCTATACCCATGTAACCAAAGCAAGACTGAAAGACATTTATAAAAACTATCATCCAAGAGCATGACTACTTTTATTTTCGGTTTGGTTGTCTGACATCTAACAACCCGTCCCCATTTATAAACCAGCAGGAAATAGGGAATGTCCTAATATAGGAGGGATTTTTGATGAAAACTTTTAAACGAACGTTTTTAATTGTTATGGATTCAGTAGGAATTGGAGAAGCACCTGACGCAGAACAATTTAATGATAAAGGCGCAGATACATTAGGTCATATTGCTGAACGTATGAATGGACTCCATATGCCAAATATGAGAAAGCTTGGTCTTAGTAACATTCGGGAAATTCAAGGGATAGATAAGACTAATCAGCCGGGTGCGCACTATACAACTATGCAAGAGGCCTCAAACGGGAAAGACACCATGACTGGTCATTGGGAAATTATGGGGTTGTATATTGATAAACCATTTCGTACTTTCCCCGATGGTTTTCCGGCGGAGCTCATTCAGCAATTAGAAGAAAAAACCGGACGCAAGGTGATTGGAAACAAACCAGCATCAGGTACAGAAATCATTAAAGAACTTGGTGAACAGCATATGGAGACAGGAGCGCTTATTGTTTATACTTCTGCGGATTCTGTACTTCAAATTGCTGCTCATGAAAAAGTGGTTTCCATTGATGAATTATATGAAATCTGTGAAATCGCTCGTGAATTAACGAAAGATGAAAAATATATGGTTGGCCGCGTGATTGCTCGTCCATTTGTTGGAGAACCAGGTGCCTTTGAACGAACTTCCAACCGCCACGATTATGCATTAAAACCTTTTGGCCGAACTGTTATGAATGAGTTGAAGGATCAAAACTATGACGTCATTGCATTAGGTAAAATTTCTGATATTTACGATGGAGAAGGTGTAACAAAGGCTATTCGAACTAAAGACAACATGGATGGAATGGATAAATTGGTTGAATCCATGGATGAAGATTTTCATGGTTTGAACTTCTTAAATTTAGTCGACTTTGATGCTAAATACGGTCATCGCCGTGACCCGGAAGGCTATGGTGAAGCCCTGCAAGCTTTTGATAAAAGACTTCCAGAGGTTTTAAATAAATTACAAGATGATGACCTGCTCATTATTACGGCAGACCATGGTAATGACCCGGTTCACCACGGTACAGACCATACTCGAGAAGTTGTACCACTCCTTGTTTATCACAATCATATTGAGCAAGGTAAAGAACTTCCTGTCAGAAAGACATTTGCTGATATAGGTGCAACCGTTGCCGAAAACTATCAAATTAAAATGCCTAAACATGGCGAAAGTTTCTTGAAGGATATTGATGAGTAGGAGGATATAAAGGTGAGTCAAATTAAAGAATCTGCTTCATTTATTGCAACTAAATTAACAGGAGATAAACCAGCTTTAGGGCTGATTTTAGGCTCTGGCCTGGGTGTATTGGCGGATGAAATTGAAAATCCTGTTGTCATTCCGTATGGAGACATCCCGCATTTTCCTCAATCCACCGTTGCGGGTCACAAAGGTCAGCTTGTAATAGGACAGTTAGAAGGCAAACAAGTTATAGCCATGCAAGGACGCTTTCATTATTATGAAGGGTACCGTATGGAACAAGTTACATTTCCTGTAAGGGTCATGAAGGAAATCGGAGTAGAAAAATTAATTGTCACTAATGCTGCAGGCGGCATTAATGAATCTTTTAATCCCGGTGATTTAATGCTCATTCAGGATCATATCAATATGATGGGGGATAATCCGCTAATTGGTCCGAATGAAGAAGAGATGGGTCCGCGTTTTCCGGATATGTCTCAGGCTTACAATCGTGAACTAATTACCCATGCCGAAAAGTGTGCCGAAAAGCTCCATTTAAACGTACAAAAGGGTGTTTATGTTGGAAATACTGGACCATCCTATGAAACGGGCGCTGAAATAAGTATGCTCCGTACGCTTGGAGGGGATGCAGTAGGGATGTCGACAGTACCGGAAGTTATTGTTGCCAATCACGCTGGATTAAAGGTTTTAGGTATTTCCTGCATTTCCAATATGGCTGCCGGAATTTTAGATCAGCCTCTGTCCCATCACGAGGTAATCGAAACTACGGAAAAAGTAAAACAGGACTTTTTAGCTTTTGTAAAAGAAATAGTTCGTTCATTACCCTAATTCCTACCTTATGAAAGGTTGTCTTACTATGAGAATGTATGATGTGATTACAAAAAAACGAGATGGAGAAGCGTTAACAAAAGAGGAAATTGACTTTTTTGTTGAAGAATATACAAAAGGGAATATTCCAGATTATCAAGCTAGTGCTTTATGTATGGCTGTATTCTTTCAGGATATGACAAAGGAAGAACGTGCTCATTTAACCATGGCTATGGTGAACTCGGGCGATACAATTGATCTTTCTTCTATTGAAGGTATAAAAGTGGATAAACATTCCACTGGTGGAGTAGGGGATACCACTACTTTGGTATTAGCCCCGCTTGTTGCATCTTTAGACGTCCCTGTGGCGAAAATGAGTGGCCGGGGATTAGGCCATACAGGAGGAACCATTGATAAATTAGAATCTGTTGCTGGTTTTCATGTTGAGATTGAAAAAGATGAATTCATTAAGCTTGTGAATGAAAATAAAGTGTCTGTCATTGGTCAATCAGGAAATTTAACTCCTGCTGACAAAAAACTGTATGGACTACGGGATGTTACGGCAACCGTGAATTCAATTCCGTTAATAGCCAGTTCCATTATGAGTAAGAAAATTGCAGCTGGCGCAGATGCTATTGTTTTAGATGTGAAAACAGGTGCCGGAGCCTTTATGAAAAATGAGAAGGATTCCAGGGAATTAGCTCAGGCGATGGTTTCAATTGGAAATGAAGTTGGCCGAAACACAATGGCAGTAATAAGCGACATGAATCAGCCTTTGGGTTATGCTATCGGGAATGCCCTGGAAGTCCAGGAAGCCATTGATACACTTAAAGGAGAAGGACCGGAAGATTTAACTGAACTATGTTTAACTTTAGGTAGTCAAATGGTGGTTCTTGGAAATCAGGCCGACTCACTTGAAGAGGCAAGGGAGAAGTTAAGAGAAAATATCAATAATGGTAAAGCACTTGAAAAGTTTCGTACCTTCTTAAAATCACAAGGCGGGGATGATCAAGTTGCAGAAGATCCAGCAAAACTACCACAGGCTAAATATAAAATTGAACTTCCTGCCCAAGAAAGTGGTTATGTCAGTGGAATGGTAGCGGATGAAATCGGAAAGGCTGCTATGCATTTAGGTGCTGGAAGAGCAACGAAAGAATCACAAATTGATTTGGCTGTTGGATTAATCCTTAATAAAAAAATCGGTGATTACGTACAATCAGGGGAATCCTTAGTCACTATTCATACAAATAACGAATATGTAGATGAAGTAAAGGAACTCTTATATGCCAATATCCAAATCCAAAAAGAGAAAGTGGAAAAACCTAAACTAATCCGCGATATACTATAATAAGGGATAACGAATAGTATCACATAATTTAAGCAGTTCAGTTTTGGGATAAAAATAGATTTTCTTTCCCTTAATTGAACTGCTGTTTTATATGTAAATAGTAAACAAACTTTATAAGTAATCTGAGTTTAATCATAAACGAGCATTTTCCGATAGGGAATTTGCTCATTTTTTTTGATGAAATTTCGTAATGGTTTCGATTCGATGTTTAATTCAGGAATTTTCTTTTTTTATACTTATAATTTCAAGCAATCATGGAAAAAATATGAAAGGAATCGTGAAGAGCTTGTTTATATTCTTAGTTTCATAAGAAGCAGCCAAACAAGCATATCCTAAAAATTCCTATGCAACAGGTATGGAGGGACACTTATGAGAAAATTAGCAACAATGCTATTGATTTTTTGTTTACTTACTTCAACGATGGTTTTACCTGTATATGCTAAAGAAACGGAACAAGCAGATGTAGATTTAGCCGAAAATTCCAAATCAGCCATATTATTGGAAAAGGATACAGGAGAAATTTTATATGAAAAAAATACTGATGAACGCCTTCCACCGGCCAGTATGACAAAGGTTATGACCATGATATTAATTATGGAAGCATTAGAAAGTGGCCAAATTAAGCTAAAAGACAAGGTACGAATAAGCGAGCATGCAGCTTCCATGGGGGGATCTCAAATTTTCCTTGAGGAAGGGGAAGAAATGACTGTTGATAATCTGCTAAAAGGAGTTGCAGTCGCTTCAGGAAATGATGCCTCAGTCGCTTTAGCAGAGCGGATAGCTGGTTCAGAAAAGGCGTTTGTAAAGCAAATGAACAAAAAAGTAAAAGAATTAGGCTTAAATGACACCCAATTTAAAAATACAACGGGGTTACCTGCAAAAGGGCATTATAGTACAGCACATGATATGGCTATGATGGCAAAGGAGCTCTTAAAGCATGAAAAAATAACGGAATATACAAGTATTTATGATGATTATTTACGCAAGGGAACGGAAGATGAATTTTGGCTAGTAAACACAAATAAACTGGTAAAGTTCTATAAAGGTGTAGATGGATTAAAGACTGGTTATACAAGTGAAGCAAAATATTGTCTGACGGCAACAGCTAAGCGGGACAATATGAGAGTCATCGCTGTAGCTATGGGGGCTGATTCTACGAAAAAGAGAAATCAGGATATAACCACCATGCTGGATTATGCTTTTCAGCAATATGATACAAAACCTGTCTATGACCGGTTTGATCAAGTAGATGAAATGAAAATGTTTAAGGCTAATCAGGAAAAAATAAAAGTAGTAACAGGTGATAAAGTATCCATCTTAACGAAAAAAGGTGAAGAGGTTGACGATTTAAAGCAAGTTATCGAATATAGGGAAAATTTATCTGTACCGATGAAAAAGGGAGAAGAAATTGGCACGCTTAAGCTGGTAAACAAAGGAAAGGTATTGTCTGAAACCCCTCTTATTGTTAATCAGGATATTAAGGAAGCAGGCGTTTGGACGTTATTAAAAAGATCCATGAAAAAATTTTATAATTCCTACTAATAGGGACTATTTTTGACGAATTTGCACTTCTTTTGTCATGAAGCAGGAAATACAAAGGGTAAAGAAGAAAGACTCAAGGAGAAAGTAAGCATGATAAAAAGGAGGCATTCAATCTTGAGTCTTTCAGTACAATTTGAAAGTAAACATCACGTACTACTAGTCAGATTATCTGGTGAATTAGATCACCATACCTCTGAAGACTTAAAACACCAGTGGCAATCAGAAATGAAAAAGGCTGATATTCAGCATGTCATTGTAAACATGGAATCTCTTAGTTTTATGGATAGTTCAGGTTTGGGAGTAATGCTTGGCAGATATAAAGAAGTTCAGGAATTAGGCGGAGAAATGGTTGTATGTTCCCTTTCACAATCTGTTAGAAGGCTGTTTGAATTATCGGGGCTTTTTAAGATTGTTCGACTGGAAGAAAACGAAGATGCAGCTCTTAAAAAGTTGGGGGTGGCATCATGAAGAATGAGATGCACCTCGAATTTTCAGCGTTAAGTGAGAATGAATCTTTTGCCAGGGTTACAATAGCTTCATTTATTACACAAGTGGACCCAACTATGGATGAACTAACAGAGATTAAAACCGTGGTATCCGAGGCGGTAACAAATGCCATCATTCATGGCTATGAAAATGATGTAGATGGCAAAGTGTATATAGATTGTACACTACATGATCAATTTGTAGAACTTACCATACGGGATGAAGGTGTTGGAATTGAAAATTTAGATGAAGCAAAACAGCCTTTGTTTACATCTAAACCAGAATTAGAGCGTTCTGGAATGGGTTTTACCATCATGGAAAATTTTATGGATGATGTTGACATTAAATCCGAAAAAGGAAGAGGCACAACGGTTAAGCTTAAGAAGCATTTTCAAAAAAGCGAAAACCTTGTGTAAATAAGGGGATATGTCTATGGATGTAGAACTAAAACATTCCAATAAGGACAAGCCGTTGTCTGATGATGAGGTAAAAAAGTTAATTCACAAAAGTCAACAAGGGGATCAGGATGCAAGAGATTTTCTGGTCGAAAAGAATACACGACTTGTTTGGTCCGTTGTTCAGCGGTTTCTTAATCGGGGATATGATCCGGATGATTTGTTTCAGATTGGAAGTATAGGTCTGTTAAAATCGATTGATAAATTTGATCTTGCTTATGATGTAAAATTTTCCACCTATGCAGTTCCTATGATTATTGGTGAAATTCAACGTTTCATTAGAGATGATGGGAGCGTTAAGGTAAGCAGGTCTTTAAAAGAAACAGGAAATAAAATTAGGAAAAAGCGGGATGAACTATCAAAAGAATTTGGCAGGTCGCCTACCGTTCAGGAACTCGCTGACGAACTGGATATTTCACCAGAAGATATCGTATTTGCACAAGAAGCGTCCAAATCTCCTCATTCCATACATGAGACGGTTTATGAAAATGATGGAGACCCGATAACACTTTTAGATCAAATGTCAGATGAAGATGCAAAATGGTTTGATAAAATCGCTTTAAAGGAAGTTATTAGAAACTTGGACGATCGGGAGCGATTAATAATTTACTTACGATATTATAAAGATCAAACCCAGTCAGAAGTTGCCCATCGACTGGATATTTCACAAGTACAAGTTTCGAGATTGGAAAAAAAGATATTGGATCATATAAGAGACCAGATGAAAACCTAAATGCCAGCTAAATAGCTGGCATTTTTTTTGGGCTCTAAAATATATGTTGAGGTACAGAAAAAATTTAGAACTTGCCCACGTCAACCTTCAACAAAAGCGATTCCCCAAGCCTTCCCTCACCTCCGTATGATACGTGAGTCTCGACTAATTTTGTTGTGTTTTTATCTCCTCTAACATTAGTTTAGTCTGTACACAACACTAAACGACACCTTTCCGCTTTTAATTTATAGTTGTTATGGAACATCCTTTTTGAATGAATCGACGGTTCCTTACACATAATAAACATAAACTTCTCATCCAGAGAGGAGTGTTGTGGTATGGGGGATCAGGTCTACATCCGATTGCGACATAAGATAAAAATCCCTAAGGAAAAGAAGCTTTTGCTTAAAGACATCGCATATATAACAGCTAATGAAAATTGGCGGAAGCTTATCGAAAATACGTTTATCTATCAAGTTAAGAAAGAAGATAAAAACATAGTTGTTTTGGATATTTATTCAGTCATTCGAATTTTAAGGAATCACCATCCGAATTTGGATTTTCAATCGATTGGACCTAATCAGACTATTGCTTATGTAGGTGTTTCTTCTAAGAACCCTCGGATATTTATTGTAGGCTTAATCTGGTTATTGTTATTTATAGGTTCTGGTATGACCATTATGAACTTTCATTATGATGTAAGTATGCAGGAGGTTCAGCAACATCTTCATTTTCTTTTGACTGGAAATAATGATCCATATCCTCTTTGGCTGCAAATCCCATACTCTATTGGTTTGGGGTTAGGTATGATATTGTTTTTTAACCATGTCTTTAAGAAGCGAATAAATGAAGAACCAAGCCCATTAGAAGTTGAAATCCATAAATATCAGCAGGAATTGGATAATTACGTTATTCTGCATGAAAATGAAATGAGTAAAAAAGATGATGATTAAAATGCTCGAAGCAATAATTGGGCTTGCTTCAGGGCTTGCAGTAGGAGCGGGATTTGTAGCCTTTTTAACCATTTTGGGTGTTATTCCCAGACTTATTCAGTTAAGTAAAACCCATTCTTTTATTCAGTATTATGAAACAAGTGTAGTTATGGGTGTGTTATTTGGTACTTTATTAACTTTTAGTTCCCTGGTTTTTCATCTCCCCATTCTTGTGGAAATGGTGTGGGGATTATTTCATGGCGTATTTATTGGTATGCTGGCAGCTGCTTTAACCGAGGTGCTGAATGTATTTCCGATTTTGGCCAAGAGGATAGGGATGGATGGTTATATTCTAGGATTCTTAATGGCTCTAGTGTTAGGTAAAATAGTTGGTTCCCTATTTCAATGGGTTATTTTTGTGAAATGAGTAAATGGAGTGATGATATGAGTAATAAATTTGATAAGCAAAACTATAAGAATACAGTGAAATCCTACCAGCCAAAACCAAACCTTTTTCTCAATTGTATAAAAGCTTTTATTATTGGGGGATTAATTTGTGTAATCGGTCAAGCATTAACAGACTTTTATATCAATGTGTTTGGATATAGTGAAAAAGATGCAGCAAGTCCTACAGCCGCTACTTTAATTTTGATATCTGCGCTATTAACGGGCTTAGGCATTTATGACAAATTAGCTCAGTTTGCCGGGGCTGGTTCAGCTGTACCTATTACTGGTTTTGCCAATGCGATAACCAGTGCGGCCTTAGAGCATAAGAGTGAGGGTTATGTCTTAGGGGTAGGTGGAAACATGTTTAAATTGGCGGGCTCTGTTATTGTTTATGGTACGGTCTCTGCTTATATTGTCGGTATTATCCGATATTTAATAACGCAATAAGTAGGAGGATTTGCATGGGAAAACAAGGAAAGCAGTCATGGATATTTCAAAATAAGGTATACATTAATGAAACCGCAACGATTGGAGGACCAATGGAAGCTCAGGGTCCCCTGAAGGAAACCTTTGATATAACCTATGATGAATTACATTGTCATGAGGATAATTGGGAAAAGGCAGAAAGAAAAATCCTCCAGCAATCTATCCAGACCTGTATACAAAAAGCGAAATTACAATCGGATCAAATTGACTTGATGCTAAGTGGTGACTTGCTTAATCAAAATGTAACATCAAACTATGCAGCGCGTACCCTTTCGATACCTATCTTAAATATGTTTGGGGCTTGTTCAACTTCCATGGAAACCTTGGCTGTTGGCTCTGCATTAGTGGATGCAGGCTTTGTAGATAATGCTGTTGCAGCTACCAGTAGTCATAACGCAACGGCTGAAAGACAATTTCGCTATCCCACAGAATATGGTGGCCAGAAACCTGCTACAACAACTACGACAATTACAGGCGGAGGGAGTGCTTTAGTCTCGAAAAAACCGTCAGATATCCGTGTTGAATCTGCCACAATCGGTAAAATTATGGATTATCAAATGGGTGATCCTTTTGATATGGGTTCAGCGATGGCACCAGCAGCTTATGACACGATTAAGACGCACTTAGCTGACCTGGGACGTTCTCCTAAGGATTATGACTTAATTTTAACGGGCGATTTATCTTCTATTGGAAGTCCTATTCTTAAAGATATGTTAAAAGAGGATGGGATTAATATTGATGATGTTCACAATGATTGTGGCTTAATGATTTATAACAGTGATCAGCCTGTTTTTGCAGGGGGGAGTGGGACAGCCTGCTCTGCCGTTGTTACTTATGGTCATGTTGTATCAGAACTAAGAAAAGGGAATTTAAACCGTGTGTTTATTGCGGCTACTGGTTCTTTACACAGTCCCACAATGATTCAACAAAAAGAAACGATTCCTTGTATCGCTCATGGTGTTGTGTTAACGAGAGAGGAGTTGAGTTAAATGGATTATTTATGGGCCTTTCTTGTTGGGGGAGGAATATGTGTTATTGGACAAATCTTATTAGACGTAGCTAAGTTAACCCCTGCACATGTACTTTCGATATTTGTGGTTTCTGGTGCGGTTTTAGATGGGTTCAGTTTGTATGATAAATTAATTAAATTTGCTGGGGCAGGAGCTACAGTGCCCATAACGAGTTTTGGACATTCATTACTGCATGGGGCTATGGAGCAAGCCCAGGATCATGGTTTTATTGGCGTTTCTATTGGAATATTTCAATTAACTTCTGCTGGTATTGCCTCAGCCATTTTATTTGGATTTTTGGTTGCAGTATTCTTCAAACCAAAAGGATAAGGGAAAGGGTAGATTATAGTTTATGTCGAAATCACAGAAGGTTGCTGTATCAGAAAAACTAACCGAAAATCAAAAATATATGAAGGAACGTGTTGGTGTTGGTACATCCTTTGACCTTGGGTTCAGACAGATTAAGGTATTAAAAAAGGATGTTGACATTTACTATTTAACCGGCATGTGTGATACAGCCTATATTATTGAAATTATTAAAAAGCTGGTGGAAATTAATGATTTTGAATCAAACTATTCAAAGGTAAAAGAAGTCATCCATAACCGGTTGGTTCATCAGCAGGTAACCGAAGTCAAAACAATGGATGAGGCAGTTGATGAACTTCTTTCTGGTCTTATTGTAATATTTGTAGATGGCGAGAAACAAGCATTTATTGTTGATGTTCGTTCATATCCAGGGCGCGCCCCACAAGAACCTGATACAGAAAAAGTAGTAAGAGGTTCAAGAGATGGTTATACAGAAAATATCATTGAAAATACTTCTCTGACACGCAGGAGAATTCGAGATGAACGGCTCCGTGTTGAAATTACCAAGGTGGGAGAACGTTCTAAAACAGATATTGTATTTATGTATTTAAAAGATGTTGCAGATCAAGGTCTCGTTGATTTAATAAAAAATGAAATTGAAAAGATAGAGGTTGACGGTATCTCCATGGCTGACAAAACCATTGAGGAGTTTTTAGTGCATCAGGGATTGAATCCCTTTCCAATGGTCCGGTATACAGAACGGCCGGATGTTGCTTCTTCTCACTTATTAGAAGGACATGTTATTGTAATGGTGGATACATCACCTAGTATGATTATTACACCTACTACGTATTTTCACCATGTGCAGCACGCCGAAGAATATCGGGAATCACCTGCTGCAGGTTCATTTGTAAGGTGGATTCGTTTCTTAGGGATATTCGCATCGATTTTTTTGTTACCATTATGGCTTACATTTGTTTTAGATCCTACTTTATTACCATCAGGATTAGAATTTATTGGTCCGAAAGAAGAAGGGAATATTCCTGTTGTAATCCAGCTAATATTAGCTGATATAGGGATTGAATTTTTACGAATGGCCGCCATTCATACACCAACCCCCTTATCTACAGCTATGGGGTTGATTGCTGCTGTACTTATTGGTGAAATTGCCATTGATGTAGGATTATTTATGCCAGAGGTCATTTTATATGTATCGATTTGTGCAATCGGCGCTTTTGCAACACCAAGCTATGAATTAGGTGTAGCAAATAAAATGACAAGACTTATATTATTAATCACTGTTGCTCTATTCGGAAATAACGGATTAGTTATAGGAGCAACCGCTTATGTTTTGTTTCTGGCTAGCAGAAACTCTCTTAATACGCCATATATGTGGCCATTTATCCCGTTTGATGCACAAGGGGTTTTCCAGATATTGTTTAGAGTATCTGTCCCACTTACAAACCGTCGTCCAAGCATTGTTCGACCAAAGAATGATCACCGGCAACCCTGGAATTAATATTGAAACCATAGAAGGGATATGATAAAGTATTGCTATACTTTATCGGGAACTAAAAAAGCTCCGGAGGCAGTTAATCTGTCTCCTTTCTTTTTTCAAAAAACAGGGGTGAAAATGATGAAAAATGTTAAATCGGATCATTTACATTTTGGCGGTTTGGATACAGTTGAACTGGCCAGGATTTATGATACGCCTTTATATGTCTATGATGTTCATAAAATCAGAGAAAATGCCAGAGCATTTGTGAACACATTTAAAAACATGCAAATCCCTTTTCAAGTTGCCTATGCCAGTAAAGCTTTCTCATCTATTGCTATGCTTCAAGTGGCTAAACAAGAAGGGTTAAGTTTAGATGTCGTTTCACAGGGTGAATTATATACAGCGCTACAAGCAGGTTTTCCTGTTGAACGAATTCACCTCCATGGTAATAATAAAAGTACAGAAGAATTAGAAATGGCATTAAAACATAATATTGGCTGTATTGTAGTAGATAACTTTTATGAAATTGAATTATTGGAAGGCCTGGTAAAAGAGTATAATCAAACCGTAAACGTCTTACTTAGAGTTACACCTGGGATTGAAGCTCATACCCATGACTATATTCTGACAGGCCAGGAAGACTCTAAATTTGGTTTTGACCTCTCAAATGGACAAGCGGAGCAGGCACTATTAAAGCTTTTAGATGATAAGGAGATTAATGTGCTTGGCATTCATTGCCACATTGGTTCACAAATTTTTGAAACCACAGGCTTTATTATGGCTGTGCAAAAACTCTATCAAACTATGAACAAATGGAATACACTTCACCAATATGTGCCAGAAGTTTTAAATTTAGGTGGAGGATTTGGCATTAAATATACAGAAGAAGATGAACCCCAGCCCCTTGCACAATATGTAGAGGCATTAGTTCATGAGGTTAAGGAACAGGCAAAGCAATATGAACTCCCTATTCCGGAAATATGGATAGAGCCTGGTCGAGCAATCGTGGGAGACGCAGGTATGACGTTATACTCAGTTGGATCGATTAAAGAAATTCCGGATGTAAGAACTTATGTATCTGTAAATGGTGGTATGACAGATAATATACGGCCGGCGTTATATAACGCAAAATATAATGCTGTTGTAGCGAATAAATCAAATGAAGAATCTACAAAAACGGTTTCGATTGCAGGAAAATGTTGTGAAACAGGCGATATGCTGATTTGGGATGAGCAAGTACCTGAATCAATAGAAGCAGGTGACATTTTAGGCATTTTCTCAACAGGAGCTTATGGATACTCGATGTCGAATAACTATAACCGCTTTACAAAACCTGCTGTCGTATTTGTTGAAAACGGAAAAAGCCAATTAGTCGTCAAAAGAGAAACCTACCAATCCCTAACCCAGAATGACCTTTTTTATGAATAGAAAAGCGGAGGCGACTGATTAGGTCTGGCGGGATAAGACAAAGACATGGAGTGGCATGGATTTTGCCACGGAATGGCTTTGGCTTATGTCCGCCCAGGCCTAGGAGCCGTAGCTAGACAAAGAAAAGCGGAGGCGACTGATTAGGTCTGGCGAGATAAGACAAAGACATGGAGTGCATGGATTTTGCCACGGAATGGCTTTGGCATCTGTCCGCCCAGGCCTAGGAGCCGCAGCCGGACAAAGAAAAGCGGAGGCGCCCGGTTATGGATCTCTAGTGAATCTGAAGCAATTCCACTGACTTTATGATATGATTATTTTAATTGCCGGAAAAGGAGATGATTGTTTTGACAAAGCAAGGTTATATACTTATGGATAATGGAAATGAAATAGAGTTTGAATTATATCCGAACGAAGCCCCTGGTACCGTAGCGAATTTTGAGAAGCTAGCTAATGAAGGTTTTTATAATGGTCTAACCTTCCACCGAGTTATACCAGGATTTGTAAGTCAAGGAGGCTGTCCTAAGGGAGATGGCACTGGTGACGCTGGATATACCATTAAATGTGAAACTGATGGCAACCCTCATAAACATGTTCCGGGGAGCTTGTCTATGGCTCATGCAGGAAAAGATACCGGTTCTAGTCAATTTTTTATTGTACATGAAGCACAGCCCCATTTAGATGGAGTACACACAGTCTTTGGACAGGTTACATCAGGACTTGATACAGCAAAGGCTATGAAGAATGGAGATGTCATGAAAGAAGTGAAAGTAAAGTAATTTATCCCTGAGAAGGGGAAGATTTTCTTTCCCTCCTCATTTGTTTCATTTACCGACGTTAGAGGAGATTGCTATGATAAGCTATATGATATTTATTCTATTTATAGTCCCACTCTCCATTCTACTTCATGAATTTGGCCATGCATTCATGGCATATGTTTTTAAAGCGGATTTCATTCATTTCTTTGTTGGAAGTGGCAAAGAGAGAGCATACATGCAAGTTGGAAGAATGAGGATACATATACATACTCTTTTATTTATGGGTGGTGTTTCGGTAAGTGAAAAAGAGAATGATTTTAAAGACAGAGAAAAAGTGTTAATATCAGTAGCCGGACCATTATTCAATGGATTAATAGCCTGGATATTATTTCATTATTCACATGATTCTATGGCGGTGCGGTTATCTTTTTGGTTCAATTTGTGGCTCGCCATCCTAAATATTTTTCCGTTTCGATTTAAGAAGAAAAAATCTGATGGTTATATATGTGTAGAAGTTTTAATGAAATCTTTTAAGAATTGGTTAAATTAATTAATTGATACCATTTGCACAAGAATAAAAAGCAATTATAATAATAAAGAAGTGATATCCTTTTTGGAGGATTAAGAATATGCGAAAGAAAAATATGCGATTATTTCTTTTACTGGTTAGCTTTGGTTTGATTTGGGGAATCATTTATTGGTTTTTTATCGTGTAATGAATTGTAACTGAAAATAAGCAGGAAAGTTATAAATTTTATAGAATCCAATACCATAACACAGATGGAAAATAAAGGATTAAAATTAGATAAAATTGGAAAAAATAACATATGTGCGAATTTTAGATAAGTGAGTCTATGTAGTTAGCGTTGTAAGGTCATTTTAAAGATATTGATTTTTTCTAATAATGAGGGATTATTATGTTAATTCGTTATAAAAAAGCATTTGAAAAAATAGCTATGGGTTTACTTTCCTTTATGCCAGAAGAAAAGGATGTTAAAAAGCTGCAGCAAACCATTAAGGAATATGAAGCTAATGAAAATTGGCATTTATACTTATGGAAGGAAGAAGACTTATTGGGAGCTATTGGAGTTCGGATTGAAGATGAGGAAAAAGCAGTCATTCAACATGTCTCAGTAAACCCATCTCATCGTCATCAAGGTATTGGAAAAAAAATGATTGATGCTGTACACTCTCAATATGCTAATCAATATATAGTGTGTGGGGATGAAAAGACTGAATCATTTGTAAAGAAATGCGAAGAAATTGTACAAAAGGATCAATCTAGGTTATAACGAATGACGCAAAATATGTTTATGAACAATATAGGGATTGGATAAATCACTTTTAGAATTAAAGGTACAATTCCATTCGCCGCATTTACGTTTTACTAAATCGATAAGATGAGGGTCTTGAAATGGCAATGATATACTTTGGTAAGGCTTTTTGTTTACAATATTTTCTTCCAATAAATTGAGGGTTTGCAGTAGTTCTTTTTTATTTAGGCCAAATTTTGCAATCATCATATGATGTAGATAAAATTTTTGTTTTGATTTTTGAATTAAACGTAAAGCTCCCACATCATTTCCTCTTCGTTGATGATATAACGATACGGCTAGCTGGATGAAGGCTACCCAAATAGAGTCTCGATCTAGTGGCTTCTCCATTTTCCATCGGTCTTCCAAAATCTCATGGCATTCAAAGTAATCTCTGGTTCCTAAAAAGTGAGCCAGATAGGTTATGTATGCATCATCATACATATGCTATTTCTCCTTTTTTTCCTTTTATAAATAGTTTATCATGGAGATTTGTAATAGAAAAATATATGTTTTATAAAAAATAAGCGCTAAGCAGATGAGCTTAGCGCCGGTTCCTGGGATTAATAACCGCCAAAACCCCAGCTTGCACCAACAATAATTAAAAGAATGAACAATACTACAATTAACGCGAAACCGCCGCCATATCCATATGAACTCATAGTAAATCCTCCTTTTTTAGATTACAATGATAAAAGGGCTTTAAGCCTTTTACCATGTTTCTTACGTTAATACTTTATGTGTTCACAGCATTTGTTGTATAGGCGGATATATAGAATTAAACCAATTTTTTCAGGGAAGGAATTCAGATGAAAAATGGGCGAAGCATATTTTGTTAAGTTAGATACATTTGAAGGACCGTTAGATTTATTATTGCATTTGATTAATCGATACGAAATAGATATTTATGATATTCCTGTAGCACAGATTACTGAGCAATATATGAGTTACATCCATACTATGCAACAGTTAGAACTTAACATCGCCAGCGAATATCTGGTGATGGCAGCAACTTTAATAGAAATTAAGAGTAAAATGCTCATTCCTAATCAAGAACTGGAATTGGAAGAGGATGAGTATGAAGAGGAAGATCCAAGAGAAGATCTTATGAAACGATTAATTGAATATCGGAAATATAAAGAAGCTGCACAAAATCTTAAAGAACGTGAATTAGATACCAATCAAATCTACACACGCCCGCCCATTAATTTAGATGATTATAAAGATGATAATAACCTGATTGAAAATCATGGGGAAGTAACCATTTTTGATATGATAGGGGCTTTACAAAAGCTTTTTAAGAAAAAGCAGTGGAACGAACCCTTAGAGACAAAAGTGGAAAAACAGGATATTCCGATACAGGAAAGAATGGATCAAATGCTTGACTATATTAAACGTGCGAATGGGAAGGTATTGTTTGGTGAATTGTTTCCTTCCCCTGTACGTACACATATTGTCGTTTCTTTTATTGCGTTATTGGAATTAATGAAAAAGAGAATGGTTATTTGTGAACAGGAATCAAACTTTTCAGACATCGTCATTTATCAGAATTTAGAAGACGAATAAGCTGATAAAATGGAGGATCATAATGGAATTACAGAAGTTAAAAGCCGCAACAGAAGGATTATTATTTGCTTCAGGGGAAGAAGGTCTAAGTAAAAAGCAATTAGCAAAAGTACTGGATGTTGATCAAACAACAGTTGATGTCATTGTTGATGAACTAAAATATGATTACGAGCATGAACAACGGGGAATAACCATTATGCAATCAGCTGATTATTTTCATTTAACAACAAAGCCTGAGCATGCACCCTATTTTGAGAGACTTGTGCAAACCCCATCCTCCTCCCGTCTTTCTCAGGCAGCTCTTGAAACATTGGCGATTATCGCTTATAATCAGCCGATTACACGTACCGAAATTGAAGAGATCAGAGGAGTAAACAGTGATGGACCTGTCCAAACGCTCATATCACGACAATTAATCGAAGAGGCAGGTAGAAAAGAAACAAGTGGAAGACCGATTCTTTTCATTACAACAACCCAATTTTTATCCTTCTTTGGTCTAACCTCTTTAGATGAATTACCACCATTACCTGAGGAATTACTTGATGAAAATATTGAACTTGAAGCAGATTTGTTTTTTGAGAAATTTAAGAATGAAGAAGATGATGATCTATAATTTATCTGATTTTTCTAACAAAATATGATATGATAGAAATAAATGAAATCAATAGGGGGATGGGGGTTGGAAATAAAAGGTTTTAAGGGTCGTCAGTTGGAAAAAAGTGTTCCTGCATCACCAGAGGATGGATTTATTCGTTCAGAAGTTGCTTATATAGACAATGGCTTTGAGAAAGAATTTCATATGGTTTATCTGGAATATTTTGACCAGAAATTTTCGGAGGTTACACCATATGAAAACAATCCTATTATTTCATTTCATAATTACCGGTATGAATTTAAAGATGTCGCAGCATTAGCCGTACTTTTAACATACCCGCAATATAAACATCAAAAAAGATTATATGTTCCTGATTGGGATCAATTTGTTTCATTATTAAATCAAGTTCAGTGGAACACCGTGGAAACGATCATACAGGAGGAGTCACAGGAGTATTTAAATCAGTAAATTACTCTAATCTGTGTTTCAAAAGAGGATTTCTGGTGGGCGAACCCAGGTGTTAAAACACAGATGGGAAATTTTTCACCAAAAGCAATGCTGAATGTATTCAGACGTTCCATATGTTCGTGAGGATTTAGAGTATTAGGAAACAGATATATAAAACAAAGAAGCTTCCTCATAATTGAGGGAGCTTCTTCACGTTTGGAGTACCTAGGCATATGATGATGTCGAGGTGATGAATATGAATGCACAAACGAAACAATATTTATACGCTCTTTTAAATTGGGCTGACGAAATAGAAGAAAAAGTAAAAAGTAATCAGCGAAATACAAATTTACCACTTGTAAAAAGCAAACTGGCCAATTGGAGAAATCATATACAAAAGTATATAACAAATAATCAAAGCATTACTCAGCAAGATCTGGAACAAATTCAGAATAATGGTAGAGAAATGATTGAAGAAATTTTATTAGAGCGTGGAAATAAGCAGATTTTAGATGGCGTTCCTATAGGTGAACACAAACTTCCTCCTTTACCTTATGATTACGATGCACTTGAACCGGTAATATCTGAAGAAATTATGAGACTCCATCATGATGTACACCACCAAAGCTATGTAGACGGCCTCAATAAAGCTGAACAAATGATTGATAAGTGGAGTGAATCACAAAATAGCCAAATGCTAAGACATTGGATGAGAGAACAGTCCTTTAATGGAAGTGGACACTTTCTTCACACGATTTTTTGGAACAATATGTCCCCGAGAGGTGGTGGAAAACCATCTGGTGAATTAGCTGAACATATAAATGAAGTATTTGGTGATTTTAATCGATTTAAAAAATTGTTTACCAATGCAGCAAAATCAGTACAAGGGACAGGATGGGCGATGCTGGTTTGGGAGCTTCGTTCAGGTAGAGTAGCCATTCAGTCTATTGAAAAACACAACATGTATGCCCTTTGGGATGTTATTCCGCTTCTTGTGTTAGATGTATGGGAGCACGCTTACTATCTGCAATATAAAACCGATCGGGCTAAATATATAGACAACTGGTGGAGAGTGGTTAATTGGCGTGACGTTCAAAACCGTTTTAACAAGGCAAAAAATGTAACGTGGACATTTGCATAAGGACATTCTTACACGAAGTAAACGCTTCCCTATCTATAGAATGGATAGGGATATTTTTATGAAATATACTTCATTTGATGGCTTAAATCTATTTTTGTCATAAGCCCGTCCGATTCCTCATATTTTAGTACAAACACCACGAAATGGAGGACTTGCTTTGAAAACAATCCAAGAACGAATCGTCGTTATTTTATTAATCCTTCCCTTTCTATATATGTCCTGGTTACCGATTACTGCACATGCTGAGCCAGGTGTTTCAGCACAGAATGCCGTTTTAATGGAGTATGAATCTGGAAGAGTACTCTTTGAGAAGAAGCCACATCAACAAAAGAGTATAGCCAGTATAACTAAAATCATGACGGCAATCGTAGCCATTGAAAATGGTCATTTAAACGATACGGTTAAAGTGAGTGAAAAGGCGGTAAGAACAGAGGGGTCATCCATCTACTTAGAAGCGGGTGACAAAGTAAAGCTTATTGATTTAATTTATGGGTTAATGCTCAGATCAGGAAATGATGCTGCGGTTGCCATTGCTGAACATGTGGGAGGGAGTACAGAAGGATTTGCCCATTTAATGAACGAAAAAGCAAAATGGATAGGGATGACCAATTCACATTTTACTAATCCTCATGGTTTAGAGGAAGAGGGGCATTATTCCACAGCGTATGACATGGCCTTATTGATGCGATACGCGATGCATAATGAGACGTTTGCAAAAATATCAGGTTCAAAAGAGTATAAAGCGGAAACGGAACAATACCCCTGGCACAATAAAAACAAAATGTTAACAAAATATTATCAATACTGTACGGGGGGGAAAACAGGCTATACAAGTAAGGCAGGTAGAACGCTTGTGACAAGTGCGGAAAAAGATGATATGAAGCTAATCGCAGTAACGTTAAATGATCCAAAAGATTGGGATGACCACACCAGTCTGTTTGAATGGGGATTTGATTCATTTGATTTACAACTGATTCGGGATATGGGTCAAATTGATATTCCTCTTCCTGGAGGAAACACAGTGTCTGGTGAAATTATCAATCCTGTTCTTTTACCCTTATCCGAATCAGAATGGAAAAAAATAGAAAATAAAACATACATAAAAGAAAACTTTCAATTAACGGACAATTCCGTAATTGGCAAACAGATATATACCTTAAACGATAAAGTACTTGCTGAACGAAACATTATTAAAGAGCCTACTATCCCAAAAGAAGAAAGTCTTTTTGATAAGGTAAAGGGTCTATTTCATCAATTAAATGGGGTTTTATAATGGTTAACTTAATATGGGTTTTTTTAGCTGCAACAGGTATCGTGTACGCAATGTTTAATGGAACAATGGATGAGGTAAATGAAGCTATTTTTGAAAGTGCGGATGAAGCGGTAATGCTTACTATTGGTTTAATAAGTGTGCTGGTATTTTGGCTTGGAATTATGAGAATTGCGGAAAAGGCAGGTTTATTAAAAGGTCTGGCCAATTTATTCAAGCCGATTTTTAAACGCATTTTCCCCGAAATACCGCCAGACCATCCGGCGATGGGATATATATTATCCAATTTTTCTGCTAACTTATTCGGATTAGGGAATGCAGCAACACCATTAGGGATAAAAGCTATGGAGGAAATGAAAAAAATAAACCACCATTCATCTGTGGCATCAAGGTCTATGGTAACCTTTTTAGCTCTTAATACGTCAAGTGTTACATTAATTCCTACAACCGTAATCGCTATCCGAATGCAGTATAACTCGGCAAATCCTACAGAAATAGTCGGGACAACCATTATCGCGACAAGTATTTCAACAATAGGTGCTCTTTGTATTGATCGTTTCTTTTATTACCGAAGAGTGCGGAGGAATAAATCATGAGTATTATTACGACAATTAGTACCTGGATTATTCCATTTATTATACTCATTGTATTGGTTGCAGGAACGTTAAAGAAGGTTCCAACCTATGAAACGTTTGTAGAAGGAGGGAAAGAAGGGGTACGAATGGCTATATCTCTTCTCCCTTTTTTATTAGGAATGATTGTAGCGATTTCCATTTTTAGAGCTTCAGGAGCAATGGAAGGATTTGTGGCATTAATCTCTCCTATTTTGCAAATACTTGGAATACCTAGTGAAATTGTTCCTTTAGCTGCGGTTCGTCCGATTTCAGGGACGGCTGCCCTGGCAGTTACAACAGACTTAATTAAGGAGTTTGGTCCGGATTCCTTTATTGGAAAGCTTGCATCTACAATGCAAGGGAGTACAGACACTACTTTATATGTATTAACGGTCTACTTTGGTGCTGTAGGTATTAAAAAAATGGGTGATGCACTTAAAGTTGGACTCTTAGCTGATCTTATTGGTATAATAGCATCGATTATGATTTGCAGCTATATATTCGGATTTTAAGCGTTAACTGAGGTTAACGCTTTTGTCACGTATCAAAAACCATTCTCACATCAAGGGCAGGTGACCTAAAAATGGAACAGGAAAGACTTCAAAAAGCCATTGCGAAAAGCGGATATACATCGAGAAGAAAAGCTGAGAATTTAATTGTTGAAGGGAAAGTTAAAGTAAACGGAAAAACGGTAACGGAATTAGGGACAAAAGTAAAGCCTGATGATAAAATTGAGGTGAATAACATCCCTCTTGAAAAGGAAGAACCGGTTTATCTACTTCTCTACAAGCCAAGAGGTGTCATTTCCAGTGTGAAAGATGATCGAAATCGAAAAGTAGTGACAGATCTTCTCCCTGAAATTGAAGAACGAATCTTTCCGATAGGCAGACTTGACTATGATACTTCGGGATTATTGCTTTTAACGAATGATGGTGATTTTGCTCAGCTTCTTATGCACCCGAAATATCAGTTGGACAAGGTATATATTGCAAAAGTAGAGGGGATACCTGCACCAGAAGATTTAAAGCCATTAAAAACGGGAATTATGGATAATGGTGAGAACCTAAAAGCTATCAAACATCGTATATTATCGGTTGACCATAAGAAAAACCGGGCTATTTTAGAAATTACGTTACATGAAGGGAAAAACAGACAAATAAGAAGGATGATGGAAGCGCTTGGATATCCGGTGTTAAAATTAAAACGGGAAAGGTATGGCTTTTTAAACCTTCATAGTATGAATCCTGGTGATTACAGGGAGCTCACTCCACATGAAGTGAAGCAACTCAAAACATATGCAGAAAAAAATGTTAAATAATATTCATAATTTCATAAAAAAAAGGTATTCATTTCATCGTATAATGACCCAAAGGGAGTGGTCGTTTCATGTCTGACAAAAAACAAAAGCGCTTTATTTTTAGATCTATTGTTTTGGCCATTTTACTTGGTGCTGTTGTTTTTGCACTAGTTTCGAATATTATGAATGATGAGGAAGTCGTTGCAGTAGGAGAACAGGCACCACCTTTTGAACTTGAACAAGTAAATGGAAATGGTGTGTTAAATTTATCAGAGAATCTGGAAGGAAAGGGAGTTATGGTTAATTTCTGGGCTACTTATTGTGATCCTTGTAAGGAAGAAATGCCTTTTATGCAGAGTCTTTATCCTGAGTATAAGGAAAAAGGGGTGGAAATCGTAGCTGTTAGCCTGGATGCTACTAAACTGCGAATTAAAAACTGGATTGACAATAATCACCTTACTTTTCCTATTGTCCATGATAAAAGCGGTGCCGTAATGGATACATATGGCGTTTTTGACCTTCCAGCATCGTTCTTTATAAATCCGGATGGAACTGTAGAACGGCAAGTTAAAGGTCCATTAACATTAGACCGGCTTGAAGGGTATTTAGATGAGATTGTACCAGAGAGTGAGAAATAAAAAGGATGAGTATGGATGGAAAAAATTAAATGTGAATGTGGACATGTTAATCCTGAAGGTACTGTCTTATGTGAGGCATGCGGAAAACCGATTGAGCGTAATCAGCATATTGATGGCAATGAAAAAAATAAGCTATTAAATATGCGTTATGAAGGAAGTGCAAGAAGGTCCCAAACCAAAAACAGAAACATAGTAGACAAAATCTGGATTTTCTTTTCTTCTGTTAAAGTAGGGGTCTGGTTAATTGTCCTAACTTTGATAGCATCAATAATTGGAACTCTTTTACCTCAGGAAATGTACATACCACAAAATGTTGAACCAGCCCAGCATTATCGAGATCAATATGGTCTTTTTGGTCAAATCTATTATCAAATGGGATTTCATAATCTATACTCCTCATGGTGGTATATCCTTCTTATTGCTTCCATTGGGGTATCGTTAGTGATTTGCAGTATAGACCGATTCGTTCCTTTATATCGAGCTTTAAAAAGACAAAAACCAAAACGTCATAGTAATTTTATTCGCAGACAACGTTTGTTTGGAAAAACAGAAGCAGTCAAAAGCGAAGATATTAATAAGGCTGTTTCTCGATTAAAAAAGAAACGTTATAAGATTTCTGAGGAAAATGGTCACATTTTAGGTGAAAAGGGCCGTTTTTCAAGATGGGGTCCTTATGTTAATCATATTGGTTTAATTATCGTATTAATAGCTGCATTACTCAGATCTATGTCCACCTTTTATATCGAGGATTATGTATGGGTCCGTGAAGGGGAGACTAAGGTTATCCCTCAAACCGATGGACAGTACTATATTAAAAATAATGACTTCTTAATGGATGTATATGATGAAAAAGATGAACGATATGCAGAAGCTATAGAAAAAACTGGCGAAATGATTCCAAGTAATTACGAAACGAAGGCTGAAATTTATGAAGTAAAAGGAGAAACCATTGCCGGACAGGACCCTGAGTTGACAAAAATAAATGAGGGAGAGATCCGTGTTAATGAACCCTTAAAAATTGATGACATTTCACTATATCAGGCGAGCTATCAGCTTAATGAGTTTCAAAAGATGTCTTTTAAGCTTCATCGTAGTGATGATGAGGATGAAACACCTCTAGGGGAATTTACCTTTGATATGAGCGACCCTAAAAAAGAGTATGATCTGGGAAATGGTTATCGTGTCGAAGTCGACGAATATTACCCGGAATTTTTTATGGATGATGGTGTGCCTGATACAAAATCTAAATATCCAAAAAAACCTGCATTTATATTCTTTGTCTATGGACCGGATATGGAAGATTATGAAGTGAACTTTTTAACGATAGGAGCAAACTTGAATCCTCATAATAATAACCAATACAAAATAAGTGTAACCGGTGTAGATATGAGAGATGTAACAGGATTGACTGTAAAAAGGGATCATACCATTCCTCTTTTCATCGTTGGGGCTATTATTTTTATGCTTGGAGTTATCCAGGGGATGTACTGGTATCACCGCAGGATTTGGATTCATCCTAAAGAAGAGGGTGTCTGGATTGCTGCTCACACAAATAAAAACTGGTTTGGCTTGAAAAAGGATCTTGAATATTCTTTAGAAGGTACAGAAATCAAAATACCAGATGATCAACAGGAATTGAAATAGCAGATTGATCTAAGGAGGTTCATTATGGATTATGTTTCACTGAGTAGTAACTTTTTATTTGCTTCATTTATTATTTATATGGTGGCTATCTTTTTCTTTGCATTTACTATAAGAGATAAAAACAAACCACATAAAACATCAAAAGCAGGAACAATCGGGATTATCATTACGATTATTGGTTTTTTATCCCAAGTTGGGTATTTTATAACCCGTTGGATAGCAAGTCAGCATGCACCTGTCAGTAATATGTTTGAATACATGACATTCTTTGGTATGATGCTGGTTTTTGCGTTCATTATTTTGTATTTCATATACAAGGTGAATCTATTAGGACTATTTATTTTACCAGTAGCTGTTGTCGTAATCGGATATGCCAGTGTTTTCCCACAGGAGATATCACCTTTAGTTCCATCATTAAAGTCTCATTGGTTATATATTCATGTAACGACCGTTTCGCTTGGAGAAGGTATTCTGGCAGTAAGTTTTGGCGCAGGCTTGATTTATTTGATTCGACAAATAGACCAGACAGTAAAAAGTAAGAAAACATTCTGGCTTGAATTTATTATGTATTCGATTTTAAGTGTTATTGCATTTGTTGTGATATCTACTACATTTAGTTCTATGAATTATACGGTTGAATTCCAACATTCCGAAACAGAGACCACGGTAGAGTATCATATGCCAGCTATTGCTGGCCCAAACGACGGTGAAATGATGACAGATGACAAGATGTCTGCTTGGTTTAAAGCGCCGGGATGGATGAATGGTGCTGAAGCAGGGCGCAAGCTGAACTCACTTCTTTGGTCATTGCTTGGAGGTCTTGTTTTATACGGTGTAATTAGACTAGTATTACGAAAAAGAATTTGTGCAGCCATTCAACCATTAGTAAAGAACACTAATCCAGATTTGTTAGATGAAGTAGCTTATCGCGCTGTTACGATTGGTTTTCCTGTTTTCACTTTAGGCGGACTTATATTTGCATCTATTTGGGCACAAGAGGCATGGGATCGTTTTTGGGGATGGGATCCTAAAGAAGTCTGGGCTCTTATTACCTGGTTTTTCTATGCTGCCTTCTTACATTTGCGTTTATCAAGGGGTTGGCATGGAGAAAAATCAGCATGGCTAACCGTTATAGGTTTTGCGATTATTATGTTTAACTTAGTTGTTGTGAATCTGGTTATTTCTGGTATGCATTCTTATGCATCTTAGAAAACAGTTAGGATTTTTAAGCTGCGTATTAAGGGGGATTTGAGTGTGGAACAAAATGCAAAGATTTTGGTCGTAGATGATGAAGAAAGAATTAGACGTTTATTAAAAATGTACTTAGAACGGGAAGATTTTCTGATTGAGGAAGCAGAAGATGGAAAGGAAGCTCTGCAGAAGGCGTTAGATGAGGATTATGATTTAATTTTACTTGACTTAATGATGCCTGGTATGGATGGAGAAGAGGTTTGTACACAGATTCGTGAAAAGAAAAGCACGCCTGTTATGATGCTCACCGCTAAAGGAGAAGAAGCAAATCGCGTTCATGGCTTGGAAGTTGGTGCAGACGACTATATTGTTAAACCTTTCAGCCCAAGAGAAGTCGTCCTGCGTGTAAAGGCATTATTAAGAAGATCTTCAACGACAAAGTTTGTACAGACACAGACGAAAACAAGTGATGTACTTGTTTTTCCACATCTAACGATTGAAAAGGACGCCCATCGGGTTACCGCTGATGATAAAGAAGTCAGCTTAACACCTAAAGAATATGAGCTGCTATTCTTTTTAGCCAAATCACCGGATAAAGTGTTTGCTCGTGAAGATTTATTAAAAGAAGTTTGGAACTATGAATTCTTTGGCGATTTAAGAACAGTCGATACACATGTAAAAAGACTAAGGGAAAAATTGAATAAAGTGTCTAAGGATGCTGCGAAAATGATTGTTACGGTCTGGGGTGTTGGATATAAATTCGAGGTTGAACAAGAGTAATGTTCTGGAGAAGTGTTGTTGTTAAACTATGGTTTACCATTTTACTATTTTTCTCATTTGTTCTCCTCACCCTAACTATTTTTTTACTGCAATTCTTCCAAAACTTCCATGAAACACAGGCTAGAGAAGAATTGGAACAGGATGCGAACAAAATCATTAGTGTGATTAATGGACAAGATGACCGTCAATTAATGACGACAACCATTGAACAAATTACAGATCCATCCAAACGTGTCGTTTTAGTTTTTAACAGGGAGGACTATTGGAAATCATCAAGTAAGGATCAGGAGCTTGAGAGCCTTGATATTAATTGGTTTTATTCCAATGAGGAGTTCAAGCAGGTTCTAAATCATGAAGATTCTACTTATCAAAAGACAACATTACCTGATACAGACCGGGAAATTTTAATTGTGGGACAACCTTTAGAAAACCAAAATGGAGCCGTGTTTCTTTACGAATCCTTAGATATTGTAAAAGAAACAACGTCCCAGACAACAACACTTATATTTATAGCAGCTGGTATTGCTATTGTTTTAACAACCTTTTTTGCATTCTTTTTATCAACAAGAATAACCGCACCTCTTATAAAAATGCGTAAGGCAGCATTAGAATTAGCTAAAGGAGAATTCCATACAAAAGTACCGATATTAACACGTGATGAAGTTGGTGAGTTAGCCATTGCCTTTAACCGAATGGGAAGGCAATTAAAATACCACATTCAAGCACTAAATCAGGAGAAAGAACAATTGTCCAGTATCCTTTCATCAATGGCTGACGGGGTTATCACCTTTAATCGTAGCGGTGAAATGCTTGTGACCAATCCGCCCGCCGATCGATTTTTATCATTGAGCACCTTTGAAAAAGGCGATAATCAGGAGGAAGAGGTCACTCCTTTAGAATTGAAATCTACATTGGAACGGGTCATTGCATCTGAGGAAGAGGTTACTCAGGAAATTCAGCTTCAAGGCAGGACCTTTGTTGTCATAATGTCTCCTTTATATGATCAGCTCTATATTCGTGGTGCTGTTGCTGTTATTCGTGACATGACAGAGGAACGAAAGCTCGACAAACTTAGAAAAGATTTTATCGCTAATGTATCCCACGAATTGAGGACACCTATATCGATGCTGCAGGGATACAGTGAGGCGATTGTAGATGGAGTTGCTGATTCCAAAGAGGAAAAAAATGAACTGGCGCAAATTATTCACGATGAATCCATGCGAATGGGCCGTCTTGTTAATGAACTACTTGATATTGCCAGGATGGAAGCAGGTCATATACAATTGAATGTTCAAGAGGTTGAACTTGAACCATTCTTAAATAAAGTGTTAAATAAGTTTAAGGGAATGGCAAATGAGAAAGAAATCACGCTTAAGCCTCAATTTCAATTAGAAGAGCCTGTCGTTCGTTTTGACCCGGATCGAATGGAACAAGTATTAACCAATCTGATTGATAATGCAATTCGCCACAGCTATAAAGAAGGTAATGTTGAATTACAAGTGATTTCAAATGGGGAGCATATGAAGTTTAGTGTTAAAGATTCAGGAAGTGGCATTCCTGAAGAAGATTTACCCTTTGTATTTGAGCGTTTTTACAAAAGTGATAAATCCCGAGTGAAAAGAAAAGGTAGTAATGGCACAGGCTTAGGGTTAGCAATAGTAAAAAATATTGTAGAGGCTCATAAAGGGAGCATTGATGTGCATAGTAAACAAAATGAAGGAACAACTTTTATCTTTGTTATTCCAAGAAATTTGTAAAAATATATAGAAAGTAAGCATTTTTTAGCTGAAAACATCACAATGTTGATAATAGTGCTGATAAATCTTGTTTCATATGAAAACCTTTGTCTCAAATAGGCAAAGGTTTTTTTATTTTTGATTGGTTTAAGCTTTGGTTATGTTAAAATATGATGGACGTTTTTCAAAGGTTTTTGTAACGTTTCACGGTATCATTCGACTATAAGGGTAGAAGCGGGAGGCTTTAAGGATGAAGGAAGTCTTTCATAATTTATATGATAAATATCATCAGGATATCTTTCAGTTTTTATTTTATATGGTAAAAGATCGTAGTTTAGCAGAGGATCTTGTTCAGGAAGTTTATGTTAAGGTACTGAAATCTTATCATAAATTTAAAGGAGACAGCTCTGAGAAGACCTGGCTTATTTCGATTGCGAGACATGTAGCAATTGATTATTTCAGAAAACAGAAGCGAAAACAAAAGAAAATGATTCCCTCTTTTACAGTGGAGGAGAAAAGTGATTTTATACAGGACAAAGGCAAAATGCCAGATGAAATCGCTCTAGAGAATGAGGATATTCGCAATATGTATCAGTGTTTGAAGAATTGTAGTTTTGATCAGCAAACCGTAATTATTTTACGATATATTCAATCTTTATCTATAAAAGAAACCGCAGAAATTTTAAATTGGAGCGAAAGTAAGGTTAAAACCACGCAACATAGAGCAATTAAACGGTTGAGAAAACAGATGAAAAAGCGGGAGGAGGGCATAAAGCATGAAGGAAAATGAAAACAACAATGAAATAGAGTCCCTTTTAAAGCAAATGCCCAAAATCCAGGATCACCAGGATGAAGATGTACTATATAGCAAAGTACAGAGTCAATTAAAGAACCAAAAGGAAGAGACGCCAAAGAAACATTTTTGGAAGATTCCTGCGTTGACTTCTGCTGCATTAATCCTTTTAGCCATTATAGTGATTTCTGTTATACAAAATCAGAACCACCCCGGTAAATACGTTCAAAATGAAGAGAATTCCATCACTGGAGGAGACGAAAACTCGCCTGTTGAAAATGGGGATGGGTCCGTAAATAACTCGACAATGATGACTCCTGAAGCAAATAGTGAAAGTACGGCGAATGGAGAGTCTTCATCCTTACCTAAATCCAAAGACCTGGCATCTGAAGCTTTTTCAGGTTTGAAAACAGGAATGACCTATGAGGAAGTGATTGAGGTTATCGGTTCGCCAATTGAATATGAGGATACCGATAATCAGAGGAGCCTTAAATATTCTGGGGAAGGTTATGGAGTTCAGTTAAAAATGAATAGCGACCAGCAAACAGTAGAAGAATTTACATTTAAACCGCAATTTCTTCAAAATGCACCAGATAGGCTTACACTGGATAAACTATTTTTATCGGAGACGATTGATGAAATAAAGTCATTATTAGGTGAACCTGGGGAAGTAGAATCAGTAAGTTGCTTTGAAAATGCGACCTGTGAAGAATTTATTTATTCAGTTAGCGGTGGCTATCAAATTATCATACGAACATCCTGGAACCATGAGGATATTGAATATATAAAATTGTTAAGGCAGGATAATCGTTAAAAATAATCAACTGGCAGGACTTTTCCAGTGAAAACCTGCCAGTTGATCAATTCATTATTCAATCCTGAATTGCTTAATTTATTCAAATTTATCCGGATCCCCATTAAATGGTTCATCTGCAATACGAATAGAATCTGTTGGACAGCCATCATGAGCATCCTCCAAATCCTCTATTAAATCTACTGGAACCTTTGAAATCCCTTTATTGTTATCTAATAGACAAAAGGAAAGTCCCTCTTCATCGTAGTCATATATTTCTGGCGCAGTTGCTCCACATGCCCCGCATGCGATACATGTTTCCCGATCAACTATGGTGTATTTTGGCATTTACTGTCCTCCCTATCACCTAGTCTTAATAAATTTATAAGGAAAAACGATTATTCCATCTACTTATCATGTTAAATTTTAAAACTGTTAAATTAACTTTTCAACTGATATCATGTATATTAGCAAGAAGGAAGGAATTTTGCAGAATATTATCATAACCTGCTGAAAGGAGGGGAGGCAGTGTATTCAGCCATATTGTTAAAATGTATTACAAAATTGCAAAATGAGAGAAGTCCTTCTTCTATCTATCATTTACTAAAAGGAAAACGCTCATCGCAAACCATTCAGGATGCAAAAGCGTATGGTCTCTCCCCCTTTTTTGGCATCTATAAAACGCTATCGAAAAAACAATTTCAGAACAGCCTGTCCATTTTGCAAAAAGAGAATCTTATCACGTGGCTGGATGACGATCAATTAATGATAACAGAAGCGGGCAGAATATCTCTTCAAACTGATATGGAAGAATCGCCGGAATTGGACTGGTTGGATGGATTTAATGTCCACCATATTGCCCCGCAATTCTGGTTAAGACTTCTTTTATGGATTCAAACAGGATCCAATTTGCTAAAAGATGAGTCACACTTTATTCCTGTACATGATCAATGGGAATCCGTAGATTGGGTGAGACAGTTTTACCGGAATAAAAAGAAAGATTTAGAGGGTCATTTTACGAATCTATACCAAGAGCTATATAGCTTATTAAAGCTCCATCGTTCATTTCATGCTGATATAGTGGTTTCAAGGCTCACCGGTTATAAAAAAATTGGTTTAAGCAAACAACAAATTGCGGAAAAATGGAAGCTTCCCATAGAGGATGTAGAAATGTACATACAGTCATCCATCCATTTCATCGTTAATAAGGTATGTCAGAATCAAAGCGAATTCCCTGCATTATTAGCATTCATACCTGAAAAATTGAAGCAGTTACCACTTACAGATTCAGCTGCTAAAACCTATTACTGGTTAAAACAGGGGTATTCAATAGAACATATTGCTAAAAAGAGAAGGCTTAAAATAAATACTATTCAGGATCATTTGATTGAAATCACTTATGTTGATTCATCCTTCTCTATTGATTCATATGTTGCTAAAGAGGACAAGGAAATGATTAATCGAACGATAGATGAATTAAATACCAAACGGTTAAAAGTAATAAAAGACCATTTACCAGATTCTGTTAGTTATTTTATGATTCGTATGGTTATGGCTAAAAATTATCAGTAGAGGGATTAGGTCTATGAATAAGATGAATCAAAAGGAATTATTAGACACATTGCAGCATCAATTTGGCTTTGATGAATTTCGGGAAGGTCAATATGACATTATCCAGGATATATTTTGTGGAGAGGACGTTTTAGGGATTTTGCCAACTGGTACGGGAAAGTCTTTGTGCTATCAGCTTCCTGCTTTTTCATTTGAAGGGGTTACAGTGGTTATTTCTCCGCTCGTCTCACTAATGATAGATCAGGTGAAAAAGCTAAAAGCAAAAGGCTTTAAACGTGTGACGGCCATCAATAGTTTATTAGACCATAATCAAAGAGATAACATATTTGCCCATTTAAATGAGTATAAGTTAATCTATTGTTCTCCTGAAATGCTACAAAATCCTTTCTTTTTTAAGCATTTAAAAACCTTAACAATTTCACTGTTTGTTGTGGATGAAGCCCATTGCATATCACAATGGGGACATGAATTTAGAACAGATTATTTAAAGCTTAAGGATAGTATAAAAAAGCTCGGTAATCCGACTGTTCTAGCGCTGAGTGCAACAGCCACTCCACAAGTACAGGATGATATTCAGTACTTTTTAGACAAACCAAATATGAAAAAACGTATTTATTATATGGACCGGCCTAATATTGCCTTTTCTATAGAGCATGTAAGTAATTGGCAGGAAAAGGTTAATAGAATAACAGATATATTACAACATAAGCCAGTACCTACAATGATTTATTTTTCAAGTCGGAAATGGTGTGAAAAAGTTAGTGAGATATTAAAAAAGGAATTAGGTTCATTGCGGATCGCTTATTATCATGGTGGAATGGAAGCAGATGATCGCCTATTAATTCAGCAGCAATTTATGAACCATCAATTGGATGTTATTTGCTGTACTAGCGCTTTTGGGATGGGAGTGGATAAACAGGATATTCGTCTTGTTATTCATTTTCATTTACCTGCTCAAATGGAATCTTTCATACAGGAGGCAGGCCGAGCGGGGCGAGATGGAAAAGAGAGTGTAAGTTTAGTTTTGTATACAGATGGAGATGAGCAGATTCCCTTACGCTTAATTGAACAGGAATTGCCAACTGAAAAACAAACAGAGAATATATTTCAGGATATAAATAAGTGCAAAACATCTTCACTACCACTAAAAAAAGTAAAAGAAGAATTGATTTTTAAAAATGAGTTAACCGAAACCCAGTGGAATTTTTTGCAATACCAATTTGAGAAACAGCAAATGGTACATAACGAGCAATTTCACCTGGATTCTAAATTACTAGAGGATACTTTTCAACAGATTCTTTTCCTTTTAAGGGAACGTACTACCATAAAAATAAAAAAATTATATGAATTCATAAGATGGGTGAAAACGCCAGGCTGTAGAAGGAAGGATTTATATCAAACCTTTCAGAAAGGTTATCAAAGTCCAGTCTATTATTGCTGTGATCATTGTGATTTTTCGTTCTCAAAATGGAATCCGCCAATGAATCAAATAGAGGAAAAGGTAGAGGGTTGGGAAGTAGAATTAAAGAGGATTTTTCACCAGGAGGCAATAATGTGAAAAAACAAATGAATCAAGCTGAAATCATCAAAAAAATGACGGATAAAGAGCTTTTACTTAACTTATATTTCTCACAGGGACTAATGATAGTATTAGCCATCTTGAGTAGTTTTTTCTTATTTGATTCGATGAATGAATGGTTTCAGCAAGTCCAGTGGAATCCAGCATACTTCATTTGGTATGGACTCTTACCAGCATTAATTATTGTATCGATTGACCTTATCCTGATGAAGCTCTTACCCGAATCCTATTATGATGATGGTGGGGTAAATGAACGAATTTTTCAGCATCGAAGTTTTTTACAAATCCTTTATATTACATTACTTATTGCTATATCTGAGGAAATGCTTTTTAGGGGAGTCATTCAGTATGAGTTTGGTTATTTTATAGCGAGTCTCCTTTTTGCCCTGATTCATTTTCGCTACTTACATAAGCCTGTATTATTGATTTCAATCGTACTAATCAGCTTTTTCATTGGTTACATGTATGAATTAACAGGGAACTTAGCTATCACCATTATTGCTCACTTTTTCGTAGACTTTATTCTTGCGCTTATGATTAAATACAAACGGGGTGTCATGGATGACAATAAATACCGGGAAAACACATGAAGCTTCACCAGAGGAAATTAACGAAAAAGAAGTGGATGTGTACCAATTACCCCCACGAAGCGCTGTACATAAAAAAAGAAGATCACCTAGTAAACCAGCAAAACAACAGCAGGACAATCAACCTACACAAGACAAGAAGTCTGTTCGAAGGAATGTATGGATGCTTCGAATTTTACTTGTTTTATTTGTACTGTTAGTTCTGTCGATTCCTGTCTATTATTATTGGGAAGACCTGAAGCAGCCTATCATTCCTGAACAGGATATTAATCATCCTATGGGAGAAAGGATCTTCTTTGAATAAAACAGTTTTCTAAAAGATTGTTGTCAATAAAAGCTCGCTCTGTTAAACATAGGTGTTAATTTCCGCTCCAGTGCACTCACTTTCCGAGGGCGGTCCGGGAGCCTCCTCAGCAAACGTCTGCAGGGTCTCCCGTATACCGCTCTTCCCGCAGGATCTAATCAACTTGGTAAATAATCAACCATAAGCTTTAACACAGCCAAAAAGTTAATAAATTGATAGCGTGACAACTAGATGAAATACACAGAGACTCCACAGTAAGGCAACACGAGGAATCACGCCAAGCCACCCACGGAAAGGGAAGGATATTTCCAGAGCGGATTTATGCTTTATCCATAAGTTTGATTTCGTTCGGATATTTCTTTGATAAGAAATTTTTGTCCCAGCCTCATCTCCCTAGAAATAGATTTGCTTATCTTTTTCTTCTTTTAAGATTTCTACGGCTTCTCTAAATCTTTGTGAATGTACAACCTCCCTTTCCCGTAAAAACTTTAATCCATCATTTAAATCGGAATCATCGGATAGGTTAATAATCCACTGATAGGTTGCTCTCGCCTTTTCCTCTGCAGCTATATCTTCATATAAGTCAGCAATTGGATCTCCTTTTGCCTGAATATACGTGGCGGTCCATGGATTACCTGCTGCATTATGATAAAACAAAGCATTATCATGGTTAGCATAATGCGGGGCGAGACCTGCCTCTTTCATCATTTCCGGTGTAGCATCCTTGGTTAATTTATATACCATTGTAGCAATCATTTCTAAATGGGCAAATTCCTCAGTACCAATATCAGTAAGTAAACCAATAACTTTATCAGGAATGCTGTAACGCTGATTTAAGTATCTTAATGCAGCCGATAATTCCCCATCAGCACCTCCATATTGTTCGATAAGATATTTGGCAAGGGTAGGGTTACAAGTGCTTACTTTCACGGGGTATTCGAGCTTCTTTTCGTAATACCACATGAGTAGAATTCCTCCTTCGTGAAATCATATTTGCCATGGCCAAGGTACATCATCCCAAGACCATGGGTATGTGGAATAGCTGGCACCATATTCTTTTAAAGGACCAAATTGCTTTTCGTATTGTTTCTTTAATTCCTTACTTTGTTTCACGTAATAGTTAAATTGCTGAACAGCTTCGTAATCGTCAGGATGGGTATCCAGATACAGGCTTAATTCCACTAATACAAAATCAACCGCTTGTATGTCTTCCATTAGCTTATAAAATTCAGGAGGCATGGTTTTATTCATTTGTTACTTCATCCTCCCTTCCGTTGGGATAAGGACTAAATAATGCAGGCCATAGTGTACCGTGAAACAGCGCTTCTCTAGGCTGAAATTGTGGTAAGGATGGAGGTTGAAAGCCCAAATATAAATTTGGAGGGGTATTATAGCTTTTTACTTTTATTGGTGGGCATGGATCTAAAGGGCTAATGTAGGGATACCAGTATTTATATTCCGTATGCAAAATGTTTCCTCCTTTCATGATGTCACTTTATTTCTATTCCCGTATAACATGTCTCATTCAATAAAATATGTTATTTTTAAATAAAGGGATTATTTTACGTTTGTTGAATATCATTCTTATAGATTATAGTTAGTGAGGTGGTCACTATGTTTGTCAAGGGAATTATGATTCCTAAACATCATTGTGTTGTGGCAGAAAAAAGCGATCGTTTAAAAACGATTTTAGACATTCTTTTAGCAAAAGATATTCAAGGTGTACCTGTCGTTGATGAAGAGAAGTTCATTGGAATGATAAGCAAACAAATGATTTATCAAAGTTATTTTCATTACGGAGATGAAATGAATAAAGAAACTTTCTTAAATTCTAAGAAAGCATTAGATATTGTGGATTATGAGGATTTACATATCACAGAACAGGATGTTTTCGAGAGTACGTTGACAACATTTAAAGGCTTTCCAATTTTAGCGGTGACAGACGATGATAAAAACTTTCTGGGAATTGTAACCAGGTATGATGTCCTGGAACAGTTTGAAAGTGCATTCGGTATGAAAAAGAAGGGAGTTCGAATTGCTTTTGCTTCTATAGAAGCTGAAGGTAGAATCGCCAAATTAGCCGAGTTAATTAGAAATCATCACGGAAACATCATTTCATTAGCTACGTTTGATGAAACAGATAAACTTGCCAGAAGAATTGTCTTAAAGCTGGAAAACCACGAGAATATTGATAGATTTTTAAAACGTTTAGAAAAATCTGGTTTTCGAATTCTTGATGTAAAAAACACATAGCGTATATCTTATGAAAAAACGGAGATTAATGGTAGTGTGAATGGATACAGAATATCCGGAAGTATAGACTTTAACGATTGTGACTTGTTAAAGTTACGCATCAGCAGATAAAAATAAGATTCTTGCTTTTGAATGAATGTTTAACCTTATAAAGTTCAGCCCTTGTCAATAGAACGGAGAGATTGACAAGGGCTTTCCTATCCTGTCAAATCTCGAATTACTTGCAGAAGGGACTCTGGAGATGTTTATTTTAATTATATTAGTTGCTACTTGCCTTCTTTTATTATGGTATATGTACAATCTCGCTCATAAAGATAGATTAGAGATAGTAACGATTGCTGATGAAAATTTTCCTTCTTCTTCTGAAAGCTTAAACATATTTTTTATATCAGACGTTCACAAAAGACTGATTAATCATGCTACGTTACATACTCTGGAAGATGTGGACATGACAATCATTGGTGGCGATTTATGTGAAAAAGATGTTCCGCTAGGTCAAGTGGAGGAAAATATAAAGAGACTAAAAAAGTTAAAAGCACCCATATATTTTGTATGGGGAAATAATGATTATGAAGTAAACCCTTATAAGCTTAAAGATCTGTTGAGCAAGCATAACGTTAGTGTATTGGCCGATTCAACAGAACGGTTTATCTTATGTTCTGGGGAAAGAATACAGCTTGTCGGTCTTCAGTCCTTATATTTTAGAGAAATATTAACAAGCGAATATTTCAATCAGTTTTGGCTTCCGGAATTTACGTACACAATTCTTGCAAATCATGAACCAGAGTCCTATGATTTACTAAACAAGGAACAAAAAGAACGTGTGAATTTAGTTTTAAGCGGTCATACACATGGAGGACAAATTCGAATATTTGGATTCGGGTTAAGAAGTAAGGGAGGATGGAAGAAGTTTGGAAACAAGCGATTTTTAGTGAGTGAAGGTTATGGTACGACTACTTTACCATTAAGATTAGGTACTAAAGCAGAGTGCCATTTCATCAAAATAACGAATCTAAAGTACAAAAAGCAATAAAAAGAAACTTTCCTGGAAGAGAATACATAAACTAAAAATAAATAGTATTTAATTTATGGTCGTATATGGAGGTGGTTGTATGCGTATTGAACGTCTCGATTCAAACCGATTTAAAATATTTTTAACCTTTGATGATTTAATGGAACGTGGTTTCACAAAGGATGAACTTTGGTATAACTTTCCTAAGACACACAAAATGTTTCAAGATATGTTGTTTGAGGCAAGTGATGAAATTGGAATGGAAATAGACGGGAATTTACTCGTGAATGTTCATTTATTACACGCACAAGGAATGTTAATTGTCGTAACGCAAGATTTAGAATATATTGATGAAGATTATATCGAAATGAAAGTGACCCTTGATCAAAACAAAGAATTTATGTATAGCTTTATGGATTTTGAATCCGTTATTCAAGTAACAGGCCACCTTTCTAAATTAGGCGTTCAAAAGGCTTCTGTTTATTATTGGAATGACCAGTATTATATAAAGTTATTTGATGAGGATATACATTATCTGAATAAAGAAAATGTTATAGCTGTTATGTCCGAGTTTTCATCACCAAGTACAGTTACCTCTGCCCGACTAAAGGAATATGGAAAGACAATATTAGAGTTTAATGCTATTCAGGAGATAAAGAAATATTTTTTATAACAATCGATTAGAGAGTATATTTTCAGGTTTATTTATTCGAAAATAAGGGTAACTAATCAACTGATGAAGAACATGAATAGGAAAAAACTTTTTAAAAAAAGCATTGAATTCATAAAGAAATTCATCTATAATGTAATCGCTTTCAAAACAATTTCTATTTTAATTTTGAAAATGTTCTAGTAACGGTTGCATATAAAATATGAATGTGTATACTAATTTCTGAAAGTATTGGTATGATGATGTTATCGATTATTCATAGGAGGTAAGCAAATGGTTGCCGACAAGCCAGCAGAATCGTCAAATGAAAAAAGCGAAAATCTAGATATGCTACAATCTACACAAACGGTTATCAAAAAGGCACTGGATAAATTAGGGTATCCAGAAGAAGCTTACGAACTATTACGTGAACCGGTTCGAATTATGACTGTGCGAATTCCCGTACGAATGGATAATGGTCAAATTAAAGTTTTTACAGGCTACCGTGCTCAACATAATGATGCAGTGGGACCAACAAAAGGTGGGGTTCGGTTCCATCCAGATGTTAATGAAAAAGAAGTAAAGGCATTATCGATTTGGATGAGTTTAAAAGCAGGGATTGTGGATTTACCATATGGTGGTGGAAAGGGTGGAATTGTTTGTGATCCACGTGAAATGTCTTTCCGCGAATTAGAAGGTTTAAGTAGAGGATATGTCCGGGCAATTAGTCAAGTAGTAGGACCAACAAAGGATATTCCTGCACCAGATGTATTTACCAATTCTCAAATTATGGCATGGATGATGGATGAATATAGTAGAATTGATGAATTCAATAATCCAGGTTTTATCACAGGAAAGCCTCTTGTTTTAGGCGGATCTCATGGAAGAGACACAGCAACAGCAAGAGGTGTTACGATAAGCGTTGAAGAAGCTGCTAAATTAAAAGGTATAGATTTAAATGGAGCCCGTGTTATTATTCAGGGATTTGGAAATGCGGGAGGTTATTTATCCAAATTTATGAACGATGCAGGTGCTAAAGTGGTAGCCATTTCAGATGCACAGGGTGCGCTTTATGATCCAGATGGTCTCGATATAGATTACTTATTAGATCGTAGAGACAGTTTTGGCTCGGTTACCAATTTATTTGAAAATACGATTTCAAATGAAGAAATGCTTGAATTGGATTGTGACATTCTTGTACCTGCTGCTATTTCGAATCAAATTACAGGAAAGAATGCCCATGATATCAAAGCAAAAATTGTAGTGGAAGCAGCAAATGGCCCAACTTCATTAGAGGGGACAAGAATTTTAGCGGATAGAGAAATTTTGCTAGTGCCTGATGTGTTAGCATCATCAGGTGGAGTAACCGTAAGTTATTTTGAGTGGGTACAAAATAATCAAGGCTATTATTGGACTGAGGAAGAAGTCGAAGAAAAACTGAGAAAAGTACTTGTGAAATCATTCCATAATGTTTATGAAACATCTGTGAATCGAAAAATTGATATGAGGCTGGCAGCTTATATGGTTGGTGTTAGAAAAATGGCTGAAGCAGCACGATTCCGTGGATGGATATAAACGAAAACATTTGATTAACAAATGTGCATCTCCTATTATATACATGGTAGGAGATGTTTTTTTATTTACGGTTAAGAGAAGGTGGAATCATAATGAACAGAGAGAAAATCGTCATTATAGGAGCGGGACCATGTGGTTTAGCGGCTACATTATCCTTGCGAAAACATGGCATGGATCCATTAATTATTGAGAAAGGAAATGTTGTACAATCCTTATATCGTTTTCCAACACACCAGACATTTTTTAGTTCAAGTGATCGATTGGAAATTGGGAATATCCCCTTTATTTCAGAAAAGCAAAAGCCAGTTCGTAATGAAGCATTAACCTATTATCGTACCGTAGCTGAACGAGAAAACCTTAGAATCAACACTTTTGAAAAGGTCGAAAACATAACAAAAATAGATGAGGGTTTTTCTATTGATACGATAAAGCGAGATGGTAAAAAGAGTGAATATCAGGCTAAGTATATGATCGTTGCAACAGGATATTATGACCATCCTAACTATCTTGGTATTCCAGGGGAAGAATTAGAGAAGGTTACCCATTATTTTAAAGAAGCCCATCCCTACTTTGATACGGATGTCGTTGTCATTGGAGGAAAAAATTCAGCAGTAGATGCTACGCTGGAATTAGTTAAGGCCGGAGCAAGAGTAACCGTTATATATCGCGGCCAGGAATATTCTAGAAGTGTAAAACCATGGATATTACCCTTATTTAATTCGTTAGTTCAAAAAGGCAAAGTGAATATGATTTTTAATAGTCATGTCAATAAAATTACAGAAAATGAAGTTTATTACTTCGTTAACGATGAAGAAAAGATTATCAAAAATGACTTTGTATTTGCGATGACAGGTTACCATCCTGATCATACATTTTTAAAATCCATGGGAATTACAATTGATGATCAGACTGGCCGGCCAAGCTTCCAGGAGAATACGATGGAAAGTAATATTGATAATGTATATATAGCAGGTGTTATTGCTGCAGGCTATAATAATAATGAGATTTTTATTGAAAATGGTCGTTTTCATGGGGAGCAAATAGCTAAATCTATAGCAGTAAAAGAAAAGATGTACTAGGAGAGAATGTTATGAGTAAAGTCGTCTTAATTACAACTGGTGGTACCATTGCAAGCGCAGTAAATGAAGAATCAGGCAAATTAACTTCAGGAGCATTAACGGGTGAGCAATTAGCGGGTTTGTGTGATTTGCCGAAAGATATTGATGTTGAAGTCGATTCGATGCTGCAAAAGCCCAGTATGCATTTGACATTTGATGATTATATGGATATTAAAAGCAGGATAACGGATTACTTCATGGATGAAGAAGTAGACGGTATTGTCCTTACACATGGTACAGACACTCTTGAAGAAACGGCCTATTTTCTGGACCTTACTATTCAGGATGAAAGACCTGTTGTAGTAACCGGTTCTCAACGTTCTCCAGGCGAACTAGGCAGCGATGTATATGTTAATTTACGCCATGCTATCTATACAGCGCAAAGTGAGGATTTACGAAATGCAGGTACAGTGGTCGTTTTTAATGAACGAATTTTTGCTGCTAAATATGTAAAAAAGGAACATGCTTCAAATATCCAGGGTTTTAATGCATTTGGGTTTGGATATTTAGGCATTATCGATAACGATGAAGTATATATATATCAAAAACCAATTAAGCATGAAAGCTATTCGCTAGTACACTCTCTTCCACGTGTAGATATCATTAAATGCCATATAAATGGAGATGGGATATTTATCAAAGCCGCAAGAGAAAATGGGGCAAAGGGAATCGTTCTTGAAGGAGTAGGGAGAGGACAAGTTCCTCCTTTAATGATGAATGAAATCATAACCAGCATTGATCAAGGAATGAAAGTTGTGATTACTACAAGTTCTGAAGAAGGTGCAGTTTACACAACTTATGATTACGAAGGTAGTGCACATCACCTTGTGAAAGAAGGAGTCATACTGGGTAGTGATTATGACAGTAAAAAAGCACGTATGAAATTAGCTGTATTGCTTGCTTCTGAATGTGAAAATATTCCTGATTATTTCTAAATTCTGTATAAGCATAGTATTTTCAACCCCCTGTATTCATGATAGGATAAAATAAGATTATGTAGTGAGATAGGGGGGTCAAAATGGTCGGAATAATATCTGCAAGTATTGCACCTGGATTGGCATTATTAGTTTTCTTTTATTTAAAAGACCGATTTGGCTCCGAACCCTTATCTATGGTTTTAAAATCTTTTATTTACGGGGCTTTACTTGTTTTCCCCATTATGTTTATACAATACGCTTTCTCTGCGGAAGAAATTGGTCAAAACCCTTTTGTCCAAAGTTTTTTTACTACAGGCATGTTAGAGGAATTCTTTAAATGGTTTATCTTTCTTTATGTGATTTACCAGCATGTACATTTTGATAATCCTTATGACGGTATTGTTTATGGTGTATCTATTAGTTTAGGATTTGCCAGTTTAGAAAACCTTTTATACTTATTAGCTAACGGTATTGAATATGCCTTAAGCCGTGCGATTTTTCCCGTTTCATCACATGCATTATTTGGTGTCATTATGGGCTATTACATGGGTAAAAATAAGTTTAATCCAGATAAGTCCTATCGAATGATACTTGTAGCCCTTTTTATGCCATCCATTTTACATGGGCTGTATGATTTTTTGTTACAGACCATTCAAAGTAATTGGGTATATGTCATGATTCCATTTATGGTATTTCTGTGGGCGTTTGCTATGCGCAGAGTCAAATTAGCAAATTATCATACTGAAAATAGTCGTGTTCTATTATATGAAAATCATAAAGAGTCGATTTAAGGAGCAGTCCTAATTAGGGGAACTGCTTCTTTTTTCGTCATGCATCTTTTTAGAATAAAAGTTAAATCTCAGGCAAAACATAAAGGGGACAAAAAGAAATGCTTTAATCTCAGGAGGCATGAAGATGAATGGTAAAAAGCTTCTTTTATGTTCCATCGTTTTTTTACTTATGATGATGATTCCTCTATCACATTTTGATACCGTTCAGAAATCTGAGGCATTTAGTCCCCGTGTTTTACAAAAGGGATCTACAGGAGATGATGTCATTGAACTTCAGTCAAGATTACAATATTTGGGGTTCTATAATGGCAAGATTGATGGATTATTCGGATGGGGGACGTATTGGGCAGTACGAAACTTCCAATATGAATATAGCTTAAATGTGGACGGGTTAGTAGGTTCAGAAACCAAAGCAAAGTTAGAAAAAGCAAGTCAGTTTAATAAACAATGGGTTCACGAACAACTACGAAGCGGAAGAGAGTTTACTTATTATGGTGGAACACCACTAGATAAGCAAACGAAGAAGAAGGATACTGGGGGAACTGGTCAACAAAAGAATAATCAACAGCAAAATAATCAACAGCAAAACAACCAACAGCAAAATCAAGGTAATCAGGGTAATGACGATACCCCGCCAGAACCTACTTCTGTAAATGTTCCATCGGGATATTCGCAAAATGATATTAAATTATTAGCAAATGCTGTATATGGTGAGGCCAGAGGAGAATCTTATGTGGGTCAGGTTGCGGTTGCAGCAGTTATTTTGAATCGAGTGGAAAGTCCAACCTTCCCAAACACTGTATCCGGAGTTATTTTTGAACCGCGTGCCTTCACAGCTGTCTCGGATGGGCAAATTTGGCTAACACCGAATGATCAAGCAAAAGATGCAGTTGTTGACGCCCTCAACGGTATGGATCCAACTGGAGAAGCTCTATACTATTTCAATCCTGCAACGGCCACTTCAGATTGGATTTGGTCCAGGCCGCAAATCAAAAAAATTGGAAAGCATATCTTTTGTAAATAAGGAAGGAGTGAAAGGATGCTACGTTGGCTATTTATCGCAGTTTTATCCATTGCAGTTGTGGGTGTAGGGTTTTGGGGATACCAGGAACATCAAGAGAAAAACGCAATTCTGATTCAAGCCGAAAATAATTATCAGCGATCATTCCATGACTTAACCTATCATGTCGATTCATTACATGACAAAATAGGTACGGTACTAGCAATGAATTCACCTCGTAGTTTATCACCTCAATTAGCTGAAATATGGCGGATAACTTCAGATGCCCATTCCGAGGTAGGACAGTTGCCATTAACTTTGTTACCTTTTAATAAAACGGAAGAATTCCTTTCAAATATTGGAGATTTTTCCTATCGAACAGCTGTAAGAGGATTAGATAAAGAGCCGTTAACAGATGAAGAGACCAAAATGTTAGAAAAGTTGTATCAACAGTCAGGAGACATTAAACGTGAACTTCGTAATGTTCAGCATTTAGCTTTAGAAAATGATTTGAGATGGATGGATGTACAATTAGCACTGGTAAATAACGATGAGCCTGCAGACAATACGATTATTGATGGATTTAAAACTGTCGAGAAGAATGTGGAGACTTTTTCAGAAAGCAGCTTCCAGGAGCAATTAAATGGTGTTTCAAAGCATGCAGATGAGGAAATTAAATTAAAAGGCGATAAAATTAACAAGGATGATGTTAAATCTATAGCTAAGGATCTTTTTCAGCTTAAAGACGGCAATATAAAAATTACTTCCTCTGGTGATGGATCAGATATAAAAGTGTATAGTGCGTCATTTGAACAGGAAAACAAACACGGATATATGGATATTACGCAAAAAGGCGGTTACGTATTCTCCATGATCTTGAATCGGGACATAGGAAATAAATCCATTGGATTACACGATGGTATGAAAAAAGCGGAGCAATATTTATCTAAGCTTGGGTATGAAAACATGGAAGCTTATAATAGTGCCGAATATAGTAATGTTGGAGTTTATTCCTTTGCTTATAGCGCTGATAATGTACGTATATATCCTGATTCCGTACAGGTCAAGGTTGCTCTTGATAACGGGGATGTTATCGGACTCTCAGCAAGAGATTACTTAGTAAATCATGAAACCCGGGATATAAAGGAACCGGAAATCACGATGGAAGAAGCCAAAAAAGAAGTAAATCCTAATGTTGACATTCAGGAGCAGTCATTAGCAGTGATTGACAATGATTTAGGTGAAGAAGTATTAGTATATGAATTCTTAGGTACAATGGGTGAAGATACGTATCGAATTTATATCAATGCCTCTGATGGCTTTGAAGAAAGGGTGGAACGTTTAAAATCAACCGAAGTAAAATTTGATACCTCTGCTTAACGAAAAGAAGGAAAATGGGAATTTGGTATGTTTTTCCCGTTTTCCTTTTCATTTGGATAAATATTTGTCATAATAAAATTAATAGTGAAAGAGAAGAGGAGAGCATGATGGAAATTGGAACCATTTTGTCCCTGTCATTCCTGGAAGAAAACGGGCAATCGATAAAAAGCTACACAAGTAAAATTATGGAAATGAATGAGCGTGAATGTTTAATCCAATATCCCATTAGTGATGAGACCGGCAGAACATCATTTTTTATGGAAGGTAGCCGATTTACGGCACAGTTTGTCGGGAAGGATGAAGTGGTTTATTCTTTTCAGACAAAGGTTATAAAACGTGAAAAAGTGAATTCTATCCCTGTTTTAGCCCTGTTAATACCCGAAGAAGACTCCTTTACTTTAGTACAACGGCGTGATTATGTACGAGTAATGACTGCACTTGATGTATCCATTCATCCACAAAAACAAAGCATTCCTAAGTTTACAACGAGTACAATCGATATTAGTGGTGGAGGATTAGCCATTCAAACACCGAACAATGTAAAATTTGAGGAGAAGGATCAGCTTGATTTGTGGATTGTATTACCATTTAAAAACATGGAATATCAATATGTACATGCTACGGCTAAAGTCATACGTCAAATGAAAAAGCAAACGGATTTACTGGTTACTTCCCTGATGTTTGATAATATTTCCACACATGACCGGGAACAAATCATTCGTTTTTGTTTCCAAAAACAGATTGAGAAAAAAAGACTACCACGAAACCGGCATAAACCATTGAGTAGTAGGGGATAGTTAAGAAAAAAGGTGGATGACTATGGCTAGAATCGAGCGTTTGATAAAAGCCTCATTGATTATTCTTTTTCTCTTGTTAATACTTTCACAATGGGTCGTGATTCAGACAGATTTAAATACATATTTAAATCCTGTTTATGAGTACATAGGGGTACAAAAGTTATCCCCAACGATTTCGTAGACCTATTTTTAACTGTATGATATGATTTCTAAGAAGCCGTTAGCAGGTCTAAGCCTGCTATTTTCTTTTTGTAAGGCTATGTTAAAGATTACAAGCTTATTGTTGATTTTCTACTAATTTGGTTGGACCGGAAGTTCACGAGACTCCTTTGGGACAGCTCACGGAAAGGGAGCGTACTGGAGCAAAATCAACACTTATGTTTAACAGAGCCTTTTGTAAAAATAGATAATGAAGTAAATCCATAAAGGTTCGATTGGATTTAGGCAAGGAGGATTTTTTATGACAAAAGAAATTGCTATTGCGATTGATGGTCCAGCAGCAGCGGGGAAGAGTACAGTTGCAAAAATAGTTGCAAAACAATTATCGTATGTATATATTGATACTGGAGCAATGTATAGAGCATTAACATTAAAAGCATTGAATCAGCAGCTGGACTTAGAGAATGAAGAACAGGTTATTCAATTATTAAAACAAACAACTATTCATTTTAAACACGAAAACGAACAACAATTTGTCTATCTGGATGAGCAAGATGTTACTAATGATATTCGTACGCAGGAAGTCACTCATCATGTATCCATAGTATCTAAGCATCAAAAAATTCGTGAAGAAATGGTCCGCAGGCAGCAACAACTAGCTAAGAATAGAGGCGTGGTGATGGATGGACGTGATATTGGTACCCATGTGATTCCGGATGCTGAAGTAAAGATTTTTTTGATTGCATCTGTTGGCGAGAGAGCTAAGCGCAGGCATCAAGAAAATCTGGAGAAAGGCTTTTCATCAAACTTAGATGAATTAAAAGAAGAAATCGAAAGAAGGGACAAAATCGATTCACAAAGAGAGGTATCACCGCTTATCAAAGCAGCGGATGCAATGGAAATGGATACAACTTCTTTAACGATTCAAGAGGTTGCTCGGCGTATATTAGACATCGTATCTGAGAAAATTTAATGTTGAGGAGAAATCGTAAATGCTTTATAGTCTTGGCAAATTTATCTGTTCGGTTATTTTTAAAACCTTATACCGAATAAAGGTGATTGGAAAGGAAAACATTCCAAATGAGGGACCTGTCATTATTTGTTCGAATCATATTTCTAATTTTGATCCTCCCGTTGTAGGAATAACAAGTCCCCGGAGAATTCATTTTATGGCAAAGGGGGAGTTGTTTAATAATAAATGGATTGGTGGTTTACTTCGAAGATTAAATGCCTTTCCTGTTCGCAGAGGAATGAAAGACCGGCAAGCATTACGTGATGGGCTAAAGGTATTAAAAGAAAACGAAACCTTAGGCTTATTCCCAGAAGGAACCAGAAGCCGTAATGGTGAATTAAAGAGAGGTCTGGCAGGTGCAGGATTTTTTGCTTTGCGATCAAAAGCAACCATAATTCCATGTGCAATCATTGGAGAGTATAAACCATTCAAAAGGCTTACCGTGATTTATGGAGAATCAGTTCCAATGGATCATTTACGTTCCGGGAAGGCTTCTGCTCAAGAGGTGGTTGATCAAATCATGAGTGAGATTCAAAAATTAAAGGATGTACATAAAAACAACAGCAATTAGCTTGACAAAATAGATAAAATATTAGAACTTAGAAAAAAGGACATTTATGTTGTGGTGTCGTATTGAAGGAGGTCTATAGGTTATGGATGAATTAAATCAAGGAAAGTCTCTTTCTGAAGGAGATGTCGTAACAGGTAAAGTTGTAAAGGTAGAGGAAAAACATGCACTAGTGGATATCGATTATAAAGTAGAAGGAATTTTACCTATTAGTGAATTATCGAATCTTCATGTAGAGAAAATTACAGATGTTATATCTGAAGGAGATGAGGTAACCCTTAAGGTGAAAAAAATTGAAGAAAACGATGATGAAAGCGAAGTTATATTATCAAAACGTTTAGTTGATGCTGAAAAGGTTTGGGAACAACTTGAGGATAAATTGGCAAACGGAGAAGTATTTGAAGCAGAAATTAAGGAAGTCGTTAAAGGTGGACTTGTGGCTGATGTAGGTCTAAGAGGCTTTATACCGGCTTCACATGTTGAAACTTATTTTGTTGAAGACTTTGAGGATTATAAAGGAAAAACGTTAACGTTAAAGGTAATCGAACTTGATCGTGAAAAAAACCGTGTCATTCTATCCCATAAAGCGGTCGAAGAGGAAGAGCAAGCTAAACAAAAGCAAGATGTTTTAGAGAAAATAAATGATGGAGATATTGTAGAAGGTGTCGTACAAAGACTCACAGATTTTGGAGCCTTCGTAGATATTGGCGGAATTGACGGCTTAGTTCATATTTCCCAACTTTCTCATGAACATATTGACAAAGTTTCGGATGTTCTTTCAGAAGGAGAAACGATTAAGGTTAAAGTTTTATCCGTTGACCGTGATTCTGAACGCATCTCTCTATCTGTAAAAGATGTATTACCAGGACCTTGGGAAGGTATTGAATCCAAGGTGAAAGCAGGTGATGTCATTGAGGGCACCGTTAAGCGTCTTGTGAACTTTGGAGCTTTTGTTGAAGTACTACCAGGTATTGAAGGTCTCGTTCACATTTCCCAAATTTCAGATCGTCATATTGGAACACCTGGTGAAGTATTAGAAGTAGGTCAGAGTGTAAAAGTTAAAGTATTAGATGTAAGTGAAAAAGATAAAAAAATATCATTAAGTATACGGGAAGTAGAAAACGACCAGAATAAAAAAGAAATTGAACAGTATACAAAAGAACAGGATCAAGGCACCTTCCAACTTGGTGATGTTATCGGAGAACAGCTAGGCAAGCTAAAAGAATAAAAATTGGTGGTTAATATGAGTAGAGCACAAAGAAAAATATCGCACATCAATGAAGTCGTAAAACAAACTCAATTTGAACCAAGCAGCTTTGATGAGATGGACATCATTCATCAAAGCTTAACTCCTTTAAATTGGGATCAGCTTTCTTTAGAAACTAAATGTGGCGAACTGTCTTTACGTTCGCCGCTTTTTATCAATGCTATGACCGGTGGTGGCGGATTTAAAACCACTGAAATTAATCAAAAATTGGCCATTGCGGCTCACGAGAAAGATTTAGCTATTGCTGTGGGATCACAAATGTCAGCTCTTAAAGATGAAGAGGAAAAAAACACTTATGAAGTGGTTCGACGTGAGCATCCAAATGGCACTGTAATTGCTAATATTGGTACTGAAGCCACTGTTAATCAAGCTTTAAGAGCCATTGATATGCTAGAGGCTAATGCTCTTCAGATTCATTTAAATGTAATGCAGGAGTTAATTATGCCTGAAGGGGACCGGGATTTTTCAGATCGTTTACAAAATATTGAACAGATCATTAAAAATGTGTCTATTCCGGTCATTATTAAAGAAGTTGGATTCGGTATATCAAAAGAAACGGCATTAAAATTGAAAAATATTGGCGTAGAGTACATAGATGTTGGCGGAAGAGGCGGAACAAGCTTTTCCAAAATTGAAAATAACAGACGAGAAGACCGTCTGCAGTCCTTAAATAATTGGGGAATACCAACACTTGTCTCTTTGAAAGAAGTTCAAGCAGCTTATCCCAGTGCACATTTAATAGCATCGGGCGGAATTCGCCACGGTTTAGATGGCGTAAAAGCCATGATTTCAGGTGCTAATATGTTTGGAATGGCAGGCCCTATGCTTCGTACTTTAGTTGACGAGGAGGTTGAAGGTCTGCTGAAGAAGATTGATTCTATTCATGATGAAATCAAAATTGTAATGATGACTCTTGGGGTTTCAAAACCAAGTGAATTAAAAGGACGTCCACACGTATTGTTTGGAAAAACAAAAGACTGGATTAATCAGAGACTGTAAATAAACGTTTATAGAATGAAAAAAGCACCTATACTAAAAGTGGTAGGTGTTTTTTTATGGAAATATGGATTTTTTACTGGTTAGCATGGTTATTGTGGATTATCGTTTACTTTTTTAATCTTCATACAAACACAAGATTCTATTACTCTTGTTTTGTTTTATTACTTATTACGCTGTCCAATACTCATATATCTTTTCAAGGGATTATTCTTTTTGTCCCCTTAATGATAAACCTGATCCTAGGCTTAATAGTACTCTCGAAATCCAGTCAAAAATTTATCTCGATTAGTATAGCAATTTGCTTAAGCTTTGCCTATGGTGGTCTGCAAATATGGGAAAACTTTAATCCTCTGTGGTTATTTGTTTCAAGCTCTTTTCTTTCTGTATTCATCAGTATCATATTATTCTATATATTTATAAAACAGCCATTAAATCGTATAGGTATTGCCCTCATTAGTACTTCTATGGGCCAAATGCTATATAGCTTTGTTGGGATTTCCTATGGATTTTTGGAATCTATTGGAGATTTGAAATATTTAACGGACGTTGTGCTAATCGTGATGACATTAATGGTGTGGTTTAAAATGAAACGTTTTAGTGAAATAATAGAACAAGGGATTAAAAATGGAGCATTTAGAATGAAAACGTAAAACAGCACCTCGGCAAAAGTTGTTTATTTAACCTTCATTTGCTAAAATATAAAGGCTATATACTTGCCCTTCTTTTAAGAGAAGGGTGTTTTCGTATATTGTTGAAGAAGAATTTGGATGTTTCAATCGTTTAACGTCCGTTTTTTTCGTTTATTAAATGCAAAATATAAAGGATGAACAGACATGCAAAAATCTGTAGTTGCAATTGTAGGAAAACCAAATGTTGGAAAATCAACTATATTTAATCGACTGGTTGGAGAAAGAATAGCTATTGTGGAGGATGTTCCTGGAGTTACACGGGATCGTATATATGCAGAGGCCGAGTGGTTACATACAACATTCAATTTGATTGACACTGGCGGTATCGAAATGGGTGATGAACCATTAATGGTCCAAATGCGAAATCAAGCAGAAATTGCGATTGAAGAATCCGATGTTATCATTTTTATGATAGATGGCAAGGAAGGCGTAACCGCTGCTGATGAAGAAGTAACTCGTATGCTTTTTAAATCAAATAAACCTGTTGTGCTTGCGGTTAATAAAATGGACAATCCTGAAATGAGAGACCGTATTTATGAGTTTTATTCATTAGGGTTTGGTGAACCATTTCCGATATCTGGAGCACACGGTTTAGGTCTGGGAGACTTACTTGATGAGGTTGTAAAACATTTTCCGGAACGGGAAATGGAAGATGTTGATGAAGATGTCATTCACTTTAGTTTAATTGGCAGACCTAATGTTGGTAAATCTTCATTAGTGAATTCTATATTAGGTGAAGAACGTGTTATTGTAAGTGATGTTGCCGGAACAACGAGGGACGCTATTGATACAAGCTTTGAAAAGGACGATAAGGAATTTGTTATTATTGATACAGCCGGAATGCGAAAACGCGGGAAGGTTTATGAAAAGACAGAAAAGTATAGTGTACTAAGGGCTTTAAAAGCAATTGAACGGTCTGACGTCGTACTGTCCATCCTGGATGCCGATACGGGAATTATTGAACAGGATAAGCGTATTGCAGGCTATGCCCATGAGGCTGGAAAAGCAGTAGTCATCGTCGTAAATAAATGGGATACCGTTGAAAAAGGCGATAAAACGATGAAGGAATTTGAAGAAAAAGTTCAAAGGGAATTTCAATATCTGGATTATGCTCCGGTTGTTTTTCTTTCCGCTTTAACCAAAAAACGAATGCACACATTATTGCCTAAAATTATTGATGCTAGTGAAAATCATGCGAAAAGAGTGCAAACAAACCTACTGAATGAAGTGATTATGGATTCCCTGGCTCTTAATCCAACCCCGTCTATTAAGGGACGTAAGCTTAAGATTTTATATGCGACTCAAGTAGCCGTAAAACCACCAACCTTCGTGGTCTTTGTAAATGATCCAGAGCTTATGCACTTTTCATACAAACGATTTTTAGAAAATCGTATTCGTGAGGCTTTTGGATTTGAAGGAACACCGATTAAAATTTATGCCAGACAAAGGAAATAAAAGGAGGACTTCTGTAATGGGGAAAGTTGCGGTATTGGGAGCTGGAAGCTGGGGAACAGCTTTGGCACTAGTGTTAGGGGATAATCAGCACGATGTGAGATTATGGACACATCGTGAAGAACAAGCAGATACTATAAATACAACACGACAGAATAAAAAGTATTTAGAAGGAATCTCCCTTCCGGATAATGTCAAAGCGTATCATCAGCTTAATGAAGCGATTGCAGATGTAGAGACAATTGTACTTGTTGTTCCAACCAAGGCGATTCGTGAGGTTTGCAGTCAATTAAAAGAACATCTACATCATAAAGTAACGCTTATTCATGCGAGTAAAGGGATTGAGCCTAATTCATTAAAGCGTGTGTCTGAAATGATTGAAGAAGAGCTGCCAAGAGATTTTTACGGCGAAGTAGTTGTTTTATCTGGTCCTAGTCACGCAGAAGAAGTAGGAGAACGACATCCTACTACCGTAACCGTTTCATCAGTGGACATTGCGTTGGCTCAAAAAGCACAAGATTTATTTATAAATGATAAATTTCGCGTTTACACAAATCAAGATATTATTGGCGTTGAACTAGGCGGGTCTTTAAAGAATATTATTGCGTTAGGTGCTGGTATATCTGATGGATTGGATTATGGTGATAATGCTAAAGCTGCTCTTATAACACGAGGTTTAGCTGAAATTGCCAGGTTAGGGGCAGCAATGGGGGCTAATCCTTTGACGTTTGCTGGTTTAACTGGTGTAGGAGATTTAATTGTTACTTGTACCAGTTCGCATAGTCGAAACTGGCGTGCAGGTTATAAGTTGGGCCAGGGTTATAAATTGGAAGATGTGTTAGAGCAAATGGGAATGGTAGTTGAGGGTGTAAGAACCACTCAAGCTGCTTATCAATTGTCTATTGAGGAAAACGTTGAAATGCCCATTACTAAAGGTTTATACAACTTACTATTTAACCATGAACGCCCAAAAGATATTGTAGATCAATTAATGAATAGAGGTAAAACACACGAAGTAGAAGAGTTGCCTGATGAATTTCGAAATCACACCCTTTAATCAGCTCACACCCTTACTTCCATTGCATATAATATGGTGAAACGTATTGACAAGGAGGTAGGGCAGTGGGGAAACAATCTGAAAATAATCTCTTTAATCAAATTGAAGACCATACAAACATTTCTTCAGATGAAGTATTTAAAGTTGCTGATTCGGTAAAAAATGCTAATTTCTCTGATGAAAAGACCGTAAGACAATTAATACGCAGGCTTTCAAAAATGGCAAACAGACCTTTACCAAAGACGAAAGAGGATGAAATCGTTGAAATGATTACCAATCAGAATATACCGATGGATATGAACTCACTTCAACAGATGCTTAAGAAATAGACTGCTTGGGCACTTGATGATACGGTTCATTTGAACAATGCATACAATAAACCGCAGCAATAAATCTTTATAGAGCTGCAAGGTAAGGGATATATTTAGTTTTCCGAGGTGTCTAGCCCCTTCACCTCGGCTTTTCTTTGTAATCAGATAATGAAAGATGGCCAATAAAACTAAAATAATCACTCATCACCTTCCTTTTCTATCTTTATAGGAAAGGATGTGATATAATATGGACGAATTTGAAGTCCTTAAGGAGCGTTAATCATGAGCAGGAGCATGCTAAATATGTATATATCTTTTGTGGGAATGGCGTTATTATTGATCGCAATGGGGTTAATCTATTTAAGCAGAAATAAACTTAAGGGTTTCTTTAGTGGAATAATTGGTCTATTAGCTTACATATGTTTTATTTTCGGAAGCTTAATTATTTTCTATATTGTTTTTAGTGGTCCAACAGCGTAGTGATTAAAACGGAGGAATCTGAGATGAAGATTTGGCTGGCCATTCTAAGTTTCGTGGTAATTGTTTTTCTTTCAGGCTGCTTATATCCTGAAGAGGAACTAAAGAAAAATCAAGTACCTGATGACATGCAGTTGGAAATGGTACAGGAAGCTGTAACGAATTATAAAAATGATCATAATGGACAGTTGCCTATTAAAACACGTGATGCTGGTACTCCTATATTTATTAAGTATCCAATCAATTTTAAGACCTTGAAGCAAAATGGTTATTTATCTTCTACACCCGGAAATGCTTTTGAGCAAGGTGGTCATTATCAATATGTGATAATCCATCCGGAAACGAAGGCGACGGTAAAATTAGTGGATTTACGATTATCAGAAACATTAAGGGAACTAAGCTTCAAATTAGAAGTCTATCGAAACGAACATATTTATCCGCCGTTTGGTGAAGATGTAGCCTCAGGCCTGTATAAGATTGATATAGATAAACTGGGTCTGGAACAGCCGCCAGTTGTTAAAAGTCCATATACAGGTCAAAACCTGCCCATTTACATGGATACGAATGGTGAATTAGTCATTGATTATCGAAAGGATTTATATCAAGTCATACAAGAATATGAGCATGATTACAAGACCGGAGATGATATTCGCTATCTTTTAGCTGAACATTATCCTTTTGTACCGGCATACTCCATGCCATTTACAATTCAGGATGATGAGCCTGTATTTCAATCAACTGTAAACGATGAAAAGAATGATAATAATTCATAAAAAGATGCCTATTATAGGTATCTTTTTTTATGAGCAAGAATATAGTGTATCGTGCCTGCTGTTTTAAAGCGAATAAAAATGCTGAAGCAGGAAGGGAAGAGGGCTTCATCCATCTTATTTATATTACATACCCTTACACTACGTTTTCTTAAATGTTTTAGTCATATTTTGATAGGACAACATCATAGACTTTTAGTGTTAAAGAATTGTATTCGTGTTTTGTATGATTCAAGGAGTGAAGTTCATGTATCGGGAGGGGATCACTTGGAAAGAGTCGATATTTTTAAGGACATATCGAAACGCACAAACGGAGATATTTACCTGGGAGTTGTAGGAGCTGTTCGGACGGGTAAATCAACCTTCATAAAGAAATTTATGGATCTTGTTGTTTTACCCAATATACAGGATGAAGGTGAAAAATCAAGAGCACAGGATGAATTGCCTCAGAGTGCAGCTGGTCGAACCATTATGACAACAGAACCCAAATTCATTCCTAACCAGGCGGTAACAGTCAATGTTGAGGAAGGATTAGATGTGAATGTACGTCTTGTTGACTGTGTAGGATATACCGTTGATGGAGCTAAAGGATTCGAAGATGAGAATGGACCAAGAATGATTAATACACCATGGTACGAAGAGCCAATTCCATTTCCTGAAGCAGCCGAAATTGGAACAAGAAAGGTAATACAGGAGCATTCCACAATTGGTGTTGTGGTTACAACGGATGGCTCGATTGGAGATATTCCACGTGATGATTATGTAGAAGCAGAAGAAAAAATTGTGAATGAGCTAAAGGAAGTAGGAAAACCGTTTATTATGGTACTAAATAGTGTTAACCCTCATTCGCAGGAGACTGAACTGCTTAGAGAAGAATTGAAGGAACATTATGATATTCCTGTTGTTGCTGTAAGTGTAGAAAATATGCGAGAACACGATGTCTATAACGTTTTACGTGAAGCTTTATATGAATTCCCAGTATTAGAAGTGAATGTAAATTTACCTAGCTGGGTCATGGTACTAAAGGATGAACACTGGTTAAAACAGCGTTATGAAGAAGCGATTCAGGATACAGTTAAAGATATTAAACGTCTTCGTGATGTTGACCGGGTTGTTGGGCACTTCTATGACTATGATTTCGTAGATCAAGCTCAATTGGCAGGGATGGAGATGGGAGATGGTATCGCTGAAATTGATCTCCAGGCACCTGATGAATTGTATGATCATGTATTAAAAGAGATTGTTGGTGTAGAAATTAGAGGAAAAGATCATTTATTGGAATTAATGCAGGATTTTGCTACTGCAAAACGCGAGTACGATCAAGTTTCTGAAGCCCTAAACATGGTGAAGCAAACAGGCTATGGTATAGCAGCCCCTACACTGGAAGACATGGTTTTAGATGAACCCGAAATCATTCGACAAGGTTCAAGGTATGGAGTGAGACTGAAAGCCGTTGCACCTTCCATTCATATGGTAAAGGTTGATGTGGAATCTGAGTTTGCTCCAATCATTGGGACAGAAAAGCAAAGTGAAGAATTAGTGAGATACTTAATGCAGGATTTTGAAGAGGATCCATTATCGATCTGGAAATCTGATATATTTGGCAGATCATTAAGTTCCATTGTTAGAGAGGGTATTCAGGCTAAGCTCTCCCTAATGCCGGAAAATGCACGATATAAATTGAAAGAAACATTGGAACGAATTATAAACGAAGGCAGCGGTGGCTTAATAGCAATTATTTTATAAAAAAAGCGGCAGAATGTGCCGCTTTTTTTATTTGGCTCTGTTAAAGGTAAATGTTGATATTTTTGATACCTTCTCGAAATCTTAGTATAATTAATATGAGAACAAACGTTCGGGGGTTTTAAGGTTGAACAGTACGTTTAGCGAATTGTTAAAGGACATTGATAAACGAACGCATATTAAAAAGGAAAAAGTGTATCAATGGGTAAAACGCTATGTTGAACCTACATCCTCCGTTGGTGGTCGTTTAATCGAGGAGATGCGGGAGACTCGCTTCAAAGAAGGTTTTGAATGTCCTCACTGTACGTCGGAACACGTTGTTCGATTTGGAAAATACAATGGTCTCCAACGTTATCGTTGCAAGGCTTGCAGTAAAATCTTCACCGATACTACAAATGAAGGCACTAAACACAATATCAAAGAGTTCTTATTATCATCATTTGTATTTGAAATAACAGATACTTATGATAGTTTACGTTTATCTAAGTTAAACTTGTAACCTTTAACCTGTGAAACTTTCTTTTATAAACAATTGCCGTCTATTTAAAGGGGAAGAATATCATATGAAAATCTCTAAATCATTACTTGCTCTTGCTTTGCTTTTGTCGTTGCTACTATTTGGTTGTAGTAATGACACAAATGATACAAAACAGTCTAATACTGAAAATGAACAAATTTACGAAGGTCTGGTAGCAAGTGAAAAGACGTTGCCTACTAATTTTCATGAGATTGCATTTGAAAGAGAAACAACACCTTTGTTTCAATACTTGGTAAGAAAAGAGGTTAATCAATCAGAATTCGAACAAACATGGAACTTATATGGATTTGAAAATAAAATACCAAACGTTAACTTTACCGAGAAAGACGTTTTTTCATTGGAGTTCATGAGTCTGGAGGTTGTCCCTACACAATAAGAGAGGTTGAATTAAGCTCTGAAAACAATACTATGACAGTGCCTATGTCTTATTTAGAACGACAAGATGAATGCACTACTGATGCAACACCGAGAACATTTGTAATCCAAATTGATAAAGAAATGTCTAAAAAAGTAGAGAGCGTAGTTCTTGTACAGAGCGGAGTAGAAAAGAACATTCCGTTTGAAAACTAAATATAAACAAAAGGAAACCCTGATATTTTAGGCTTTCCAAAATTTTTTTTAAAATATCAACATTAAAATTTAACACAGCTTTTATTTTGCCCAGAATCATTATTTAACTTTAATTTTAATAGAAACATGAAAACGTTAAAAGTCGCATGAGAAAAGGGATTTTCTATTGAAAAGGCCTGGCCACGTATGGTAAGATGCAAGTAATCTTTCATACCGGATTTGATAGGAAAATAAATCACATTTAGAAGAATTTTGCCTTATTGTATTGAAATTCCTCGAAAATTCGGTTATGATAGGGCTTGTCATCACATTTGAATGACTTACATGTATAAAATGTATGAAAATTGTTAACAAATGGGATAATTGGAATTTTAAAATTCCTTTTATTCATTCGATTGTTTGCATTTGGGAGGAGGTGAAAGATATGAACAAAACAGAACTCGTAAATGCAGTTGCTGAAAAAAGTGATCTTTCCAAAAAGGATGCAGCACAAGCAGTAGATGCAGTATTTGAATCCATTACTGATTCATTAACTGATGGTGATAAAGTCCAACTAATTGGATTTGGTAACTTTGAAGTTCGTGAGCGTGCTGCTCGTAAAGGACGTAATCCACAAACTGGTGATGAAATTGAAATCCCAGCTAGCAAAGTTCCTGCATTCAAACCAGGGAAAGCCCTTAAGGATGCTGTGAAATAAGCTATACATAGGGCTGTGAAAAAAAGAGGGTTTTTGCCCTCTTTTTTTTATGTCTCTTTTAACATTTTTCAATAGATTATAGGGAATGATAATGTTAAAATATGAACATACCTTAAAATGTTTATGAGGAGGAACTGCATAACATGAGTACAAGTTCTTCTAGTTCGGATTTTTTTGTTATAAAGGCTTTAGAAGATGGAGTAAATGTAAATGGATTAACTAGAGGTTCAGATACTCGTTTTCATCACTCTGAAAAGTTGGATAAAGGAGAAGTGATGATTGCCCAGTTTACCGAACACACTTCTGCGGTGAAAGTTCGGGGAAAAGCTATTGTTCAAACCAGTCATGGCGAGGTCAAGACAGAGGAAGAATAAAGACAAACTTATCCGACAGAGTTTGGCAATAAAAACGCAGCATGAGGTGTTCTGTAAGAAAGTGTCAAGGTGATTGATTTGGATCCCAAATTAATACAGAGAGTAAAAGAGCAATTGAATCATTTTTCAGATAAATCATTTGAAAGCACAAATCAGAAAGCTGTTTTTTCCGAGGATAAAATTTTGTTTTTAGATACAATTTTATGTGGTTCTGTTTATATGACAGATGATAAAAAAGAGAAGTATATTCAAGCTATTATGTTTGTTCAAACTGCACTTGATATACACGATTTTGTACCGATTCACTCAATTGAACAAAATCAAATAATCCCGCGAAAGCAAATGAATGTACTTGTAGGTGACCTATATAGTGGCAAGTTTTATGAAATTTTATCCAACTTGGAAAATATAGAATTTATTGCCGTCCTGGCAAGTGCCATTCGTAGCATTAATGAACGAAAAATGGTGATTTATTACAGTGATGGTCACTCCATCAATCATTTAGTAGAGGAATTGAAAGAAGTCGAATCAGCACTTATCATTCATGTCTGTCAATATTTTAATATTAATGAGTATAATGAGGTCATTCAGAACTGGCTATTAATGAAGCGATTAATGATGGAGCTTTATACATATCAAAAGGAAAAGAAGTCTGTAGTCCTGAATCTGCTCAGTCAGCGATACACGGAGCATGATGTCATTCGTATGGTTGAAAACATGATTCCAAGAATAATGATTAAATTAGAAGCCTTAATTCATGATTTACCTTCAGAAGTTCAGGCATTAAAATCCTATTTAATGAAAGAACTTAAAGAATTATCATTGAAACAAGGAATACTATTGGGGGAAGGATAGAGATATGGATCAGCGCTCAAAAGCAGAAAAAGTCCACAACGTATTTGAAAAGATTTATGATAAATATGATGTGATGAACTCTGTCATTTCTTTTCAAAGACACAAAGCCTGGCGTAAAGACGTAATGAAAAGAATGGATGTAAAACCAGGGGATAAAGCACTGGATGTATGCTGCGGTACTGGAGACTGGACTTTTGCCCTTGGAGATATAGTCGGAAAAGCAGGACAAGTGATAGGTATCGATTTTAGCCAAAATATGCTTTCCATTGCTCAAGATAAATTAGATCAAAATAACCTTCCTCAAATTTCTTTTAAGCATGGAGATGCTATGAACCTTCCGTTTGAAGATCACTCCTTTGATTATGTAACAATCGGGTTTGGGTTACGAAATGTACCTGATTACTTACATGTACTTAAAGAGATGACACGAGTGGTTAAACCAGGAGGAAAAGTAGTCTGTTTAGAGACCTCACAACCAACCATCCCCGTATATAGGCAATTATATTATTTTTATTTTAAGTTTATCATGCCGCTTTTTGGAAAGATCTTTGCCAAAAGCTATAATGAATATGCTTGGCTGCATGAATCTGCAAAAGATTTTCCTAATCGAAAGGCACTAAAAGAATTATTTATAGAAGCAGGTTTGACCCATATCCAAATCAAAAGTTATACTGGCGGAGTTGCAGCCATGCATCTAGGAATAAAACCAACAAAATGAATTGATATTTATAATTACAGGTGAATCATATGAAACTACCTTTATCTTACAAATTTTTAGATGATGATTTAGATAAAATCGAATCGGAGTTATTAAATACAGTAAAAGCAGACCACCCCGTTTTACGTGCAGCATCTACACAGTTATTAAAAGCAGGCGGAAAACGAATTCGTCCTGTTTTTGTTTTGCTGTCCGCTAAATTCGGTCATTATGATTTTGATAAAATAAAACATGTTGCTTCCTCATTTGAACTAATGCACATGGCCTCCCTTGTACATGATGATGTCATTGATAATGCTGAATTGCGAAGAGGCCATGAAACCATTAATGCAAAATGGGATAGCCGTGTATCGATGTATACAGGAGATTATATGTTTGCCCGGGCTCTTGAAATTCTTTCATACATACAAAATACTCGGGCTCATCAAAAACTTTCAAAGACTATCGTTGAACTGGCTCAAGGTGAGATTGAGCAGTTGAAGGATCAATATAATCTTAATCAGAATTTCAGAAATTATTTAAGGCGTATTAAGCGCAAAACCGCACTGCTGATTGCAAGCAGCTGTCATTTAGGCGCCATTGTTGCAAATGCTCCAGCACAGTATGAGAAGGCTTTAGCGAAATATGGTTATTACATAGGAATGTCTTATCAAATTATTGATGATATTTTAGATTTTACTGCCACACCCGAAAAATTAGGGAAGCCTGCTGGAAGTGACTTATTTCAAGGAAATATAACGTTGCCAGTATTATATAAATTAAAAGAACCTTCTTTTAAACAAAGACTGGCCAAAAGCTTTGAGCGATTCCGAGAGCAGCAGGAACACGAAGATCTTGCAAACATTGTACAGGAAATTAAACAATCTGATGCCATTAAAAAGTCATTTCAGGTAAGTGAGTTATATCTACAAAAGGCTTATGAACAGCTGGAAATATTTCCGTCGTCCAAGGCGAAAAAAGCATTAACAGATATTGCGAAATATATTGGCCGAAGAAGCTATTAAAGAAGAATTGTCAAAAAACATAAAATTTGATAAAATTTTAACGGCTTGAAGCGTTTTCACTATCTATTATAAAAAGAGGTGTAATAATGGAAAAAACTTTTCTAATGATTAAACCAGATGGGGTACAACGAAATCTTATTGGAGAAATCGTAACAAGGTTTGAAAAAAAAGGATTTCAACTATCGGGTGCAAAATTAATGAACATTTCTAATGAAAAGGCAGAAAAACATTACGGTGAACATAAGGATAAGCCATTCTTTGGGGAACTTGTTGACTTTATCACCTCAGGCCCTGTTTTTGCTATGGTTTGGGAAGGTGAGAATGTGATTGCAACCGCCCGACAGATGATGGGGAAAACCAATCCACAAGAGGCAGCGCCAGGTACGATTCGTGGTGACTACGGATTAACCGTTGGAAAAAATATCATTCATGGTTCTGACTCACCGGAGAGTGCAGAACGTGAAATTCAGCTGTTTTTCGAGAATGATGAGATTTTATCGTTTACCAAAGATAATCAAAAGTGGATTTACTAGTTTGAACAGGCCAGTAGCGCACACTGGCCTTCTTTCATTTTCAGGGAGCCCTGTTTTATGTATTTTATTTATAGCGGATAAGAGAACCTTGCTCAAAAAAGGTTCATTTTATATATAGAAGGAGAAGGAGTATGGGGGATTTCGAACAATTTATGGAGTGTGTAAATAAAAAGACGGGGATAGACTTATCATTGTATAAAGAGAAGCAGATGAAGCGAAGGCTATCTTCATTAAAAGAAAAACGCGGCTGTCATTCATTTGCAGACTATTACACCCTTATTGTTGATAACCGTGAATATTTCAATGAATTTCTCGATCGCATAACGATTAATGTATCTGAATTTTATCGAAATAAAAAGAGGTGGGATATTCTAGATCAGAAAATAATCCCCAACCTTTTAAGCAGAAAAAAACGTCTTAAAATATGGAGTGCTGCCTGCTCTACTGGAGAAGAGCCTTATACTATTGCTATGATTCTGAGTCAGCACACTTCATTATCAAATATAGATATTTTAGCTACGGACCTCGATGAAAATGCACTTAATGTAGCCAAAAAAGGCGTGTATTTAAATAAATCAGTAAAGGAAGTACCCTCAGATATAAAGCAAAAGTTTTTTACAGAAAGCAATGATGTGTATACAATTGATCCCGCATTAAAGAGAGTTATTACGTTTAAAAAGCATAATTTATTAAAGGATACCTATAGTGAGGGATTCGACTTAATCGTTTGTCGTAATGTACTTATATATTTTACAGAAAAAGCAAAAGGAGAAATCTATCAAAAATTCAGCCATGCATTGGATGATAACGGGGTACTGTTTGTGGGCAGTACAGAACAGATTTTTAATCCTAAACAATATCAACTACAAACCGTTGATACCTTTTTTTACAAAAAACAGAATTAAATGAAAGACACTTGACTTAGCTTCAAGTGTTTTTTTATTGGCTCTTTTCATAAAGATTATTGTTTTTTAAAAGTGTATTTGTTTATCGCAAACTATTCCAGCTAGAAACTTATATTTCCTACCTTAGCTCATCTCACTTTATTCAATAAGCAACAAAACAAGGTATGTTAAAAACTTGTAAAACGATAAAATATATAATTTTCATCGTTTTTCTAAAAAATATCTTAAGGAACCAAACACAAATCAGTTTGTGTATGATATAGTAATAAAAATACAGACGTATACATAATTGGAGGGTTTAGTTTGCGATATTTAACGGCAGGAGAATCACACGGAAAACAGTTGACAACAATTGTTGAAGGGGTTCCGGCAAATTTACCTCTTTTATCAAGTGATATAAGTGAATCTTTATTAAGAAGACAAAAAGGATATGGCCGTGGAAGAAGAATGAAAATCGAAAAGGACTTAGTAGAGATTAAAAGCGGTGTTCGTCATGGATATACACTAGGTTCCCCAATATCCTTTGTGATAGAGAATGATGACTTTAAGCATTGGGAAAATATTATGGGGGAAGATCCAATAGACGATACGCAAGAAGTGAAAAGACAAATCACAAGACCTCGACCAGGTCATGCGGACTTAAATGGTGCTTTAAAATATGGACATCGGGATATGAGAAATGTATTGGAGCGCTCATCAGCCAGAGAAACAGCTGCACGAGTGGCAGCAGGAAGCTTAGCGAAAAAGATTTTAAAAGAACTAGATATACATGTGGTTGGCTATGTGAAGGAAATTGCAGGCATACGTGCTGAAGATGTGGAAATGTCCAGCCAGGAGAAAGCAGAAGTGTCTGAAAATTCCCCTGTTCGGACTCTGGATCAAAAGGTCGAACAGCCCATGAAGGATGCGATTGATCAAGCGAAAAAAGACGGTGATTCCATTGGAGGCGTTTGTGAAGTGGTCGTAGAAGGTATGCCTGCGGGAGTGGGTTCATATGTTCATTATGACCGAAAATTAGATTCTCGTATTGCAGGTGGAGTTACCAGTATTAACGCGTTTAAAGGTGTTGAATTCGGGATTGGTTTTGAAGCTGCACGGAAAAATGGCAGTGAAGTCCATGATGAAATTCTATGGAATGAGGAGAGAGGTTATTATCGCCGAACGAATCGGTTAGGGGGATTTGAAGGTGGAATGACTACCGGAATGCCTATTGTTGTACGTGGAGTCATGAAGCCTATTCCAACCCTATATAAGCCACTTCAAAGTGTTGATATTGATTCAAAGGAACCTTTTAAGGCGAGTATTGAAAGGTCTGATTCATGTGCGGTACCAGCTGCTTCTGTTGTCATGGAGCATGTAGTAGCCTGGGAGGTTGCCCGCACACTCCTGGAACAATTTCCACATGATCAATTTCCAAAATTAAAGGAAGCTGTCCAGCAATATCGTGATGAAATAAGGGGATTTTAGATGAGAACCTTAGAAGTTAACTCCAGTCAATGGACCTATAACGTTTATATAGGTCCAGATTTACGCTTTGAAGTGTCGAAATATTTACCCAACTCTTATGACAAAATTTTAATTGTAACAGATCGTCATGTCGAACAACTTGGGTATTTAAACGAAGTAATAAGTGATCTGCAGAAGCATGCGAAACAAGTCTATTCTTTTACTGTTCCAGCAGGAGAAGAGTCTAAAAAACTGGATGTATTTGAACAACTGCAAACCGATGCTATTAAAAAAGGGTTAGATCGAAAGTCACTAATAGTAGCATTAGGGGGTGGCGTAGTAGGAGATTTGACTGGCTTTGTTGCAGCTACATTTATGCGGGGGATTGACTATATACAAGTCCCGACGACGATTTTGGCTCATGACAGCAGTGTGGGAGGGAAGGTTGCTATAAACCATTCATTAGGAAAAAATTTAATCGGTGCCTTTCATGCACCAAAAGGGGTTATATATGATCTATCTACGATTAAATCGCTGCCTTTAGTTGAGAAAAGATCCGGTTTTGCTGAGGTGATTAAGCATGGATTAATTGCAGACAAAAACATGCTTAACCAATTGATGGAGCATGTTCAAACGCTAGAAACCATCAATCAGAAAATTTTAGAAGATGCTCTTTACAATGGGATCAAGATAAAAGCACATATTGTTGAACAGGATGAAAAGGAAAAAGGAATAAGAAGCCATTTAAATTTTGGCCATACTTTAGGGCATGCGATAGAAGCTGAAGCGGGATACGGGAGTATTACCCATGGTGAAGCGGTGGCCATTGGCATGTTGTTTGCCCTTCAGGTAAGTGAGAGTCATTTATCACTATCATTTTCAAATAACCGCTTTAAAAACTGGCTGAAACAACTAGCCTATCCATTACATATGGTAAAAGATCTACAAATTGAATCATTAATCGAACGGATGAAAGTGGATAAGAAAAATCAAAGTGGACAAATACGTATGGTTTTGTTAAAGGATGTTGGTATGCCAGAGCTATATACCATTAATGAAAACCGTTTACTTTCTGAATTAAAAACCTTTATAAATGAGGTGATTGAATGATCAGGGGAATTAGAGGAGCTGCCACAGTGTCTGCAAATGAGGCAGAAGAAATTCATATCGCAACAAGGGATTTATTATTGGATGTTGCTGAAAAAAATGAAATTTACCCTGAGGATATTGTATCAGTGTTAATTTCTGTTACACCAGACCTGAATGCTGCTTTTCCGGCCAAAGGCATGCGAATGATTAATGGCTGGACTTATGTACCCGTAATGTGTACCACAGAAATTCCCGTTCCGAATGCCTTAGAAAAATGTATTCGAGTAATGGTTACAGCTCGTACAGAGCGGAAGCAACAGGACATTCATCATATTTATCATGGTGAAGCCAAACAATTGCGTCCTGATTTAATTAAGTAGAGGAGGCTATCTATCATGAGAACAAAAGACATCATTCCATCACTTACACCATACAAACCGGGAAAGACCATTAATGAGGTCAAAAAAGAGCGCGGTCTTTCTAAAATTGTAAAGCTTGCATCAAATGAGAATGTGTATGGACCTTCGCCACTGGTGCTCGATAAATTGCGTGAGTTTGGACAGGATTTTCAACTATATCCAGATGGTTATGCAAGAGAACTGAGAGAACGTGTTTCTGACCATTTAGATGTAAATAGGGATCAGCTTATTTTTGGCGCAGGATCAGATGAAATTGTTCAGATGCTTTGCCGTACTTATTTAGAAAATGGCTCCAATACAGTAATGGCACATCCTACATTTCCCCAATATAAACATCATGCTGTTATTGAAGGAGCAGAAGTTCGGGAAATACCTGTTAAGAATGGATATCATCAGCTAGACCAAATGTTGGAAGCTATTGATGATTTCACCAGGATTGTGTGGTTATGTACGCCCAATAATCCGACTGGTTGTTATATTAATGAGGAGCAATTACTCTCTTTTATCAAGCAATGCCCTGAGCATGTATTAATTGTATTGGATGAAGCTTATTACGAATATGTTATGGCAGATGATTATCCTGACTCTTTATCGTTACTAGAAAACTATCAAAATATCATGATTTTACGAACCTTTTCAAAGGCTTACGGATTAGCAGGTTTTCGTGTGGGTTATGGTATTAGTTCCCAAGAAGTCATTCGTCATTTAAATACGATTAGAGGCCCCTTCAACGTAACGTCAATTGGTCAATATGCAGCGTTGAATGCCCTTGAGGATCAGGATTATATTCGAAAGGTCCGGCAGCAAAATCGAAAGATTCAAGGGCAAGTGGAAGCTTTTTGTAGACAATATTATCTTGCCTATGACCCATCTGAGACAAACTTTTTACTAATACACCTGCCTAAATCCGGACTGGACGTATCAGATCAATTATTAGATGAAGGCTTTATTGTAAGAGCTGGTGAATTATTAGGTATTGAACAGAGTATTCGCGTTACGATTGGTAAAGAAGAAGATATGAAAGAATTTATGAATGTGCTATCAAAATGTTTAGAATAAGGAGAGTCAAGGAAAGATGAGTAGAGTTTTCATCGTAGGACTGGGACTAATTGGTGCTTCTTTAGCCAAAAATATTAAAATGAATCAGCCGAAAACCATCATAATCGGACTTGATTCAAATTCAGAAACCACCCGTTATGCATTGAAATATCATATTATCGATGAAGAAGCCCCTTCTTTTGAACAAGGCGTTCATCAGGCGGATGTCATTATTTTAGGCACACATATTCAAATTACATTGGACTATATAAAACGTCTTAATGCTTTAGATCTCCAAACAGAGAAAATCGTAACCGATGTTTCATCTGTGAAAAAACCTATTATGGATGTAGCTAAAGAATTAACGAATTCATCTGTAAAATTTATAGGTGGACATCCTATGGCAGGCTCTCATAAACATGGTATTGAGGCAGCCAAAAGTCATTTATTTGAAAATGCTTATTATATTTTAACTCCAGTTACATCTGGACTCGATAAACAGATTCAGATACTGAAAGACTTATTGAAACCTACTAAAAGTTATTTTATCGAACTAAGTGAGAAAGAGCATGATAAAATGACTGGCATTGTTTCTCACTTTCCGCATTTAATTGCTTCCTCTCTCGTTCATCAGGCGAGAAATTGGCAGGATGAGTATCCTTTTATCCCCAAACTGGCTGCAGGGGGATTTAGAGACATTACAAGAATAGCCTCCAGTAATCCGGATTTATGGGAAGATATATTATTCCAAAATAAGGGTGAGATGGTTCAATTTCTATCAGAGTGGATTGACGAGATGAAAAATGTAAGAGAACTGCTTATTTCCAATAACCATGAAGATGTGCATCAATACCTGGATCTGGCTAAAACGTACCGGGATGGATTGCCGAAAAAGAAGAAAGGTGCACTGCCAAACTTTTACGATATTTTTGTTGATTTATATGATAGACCTGGGGAATTATATAAGGTTATGAAAAAATTAGCCGAGAATGAGGTTAATATTATTAATATTAATATTCTTGAAATAAGAGAAAACATGACCGGAGTGCTTCGTGTAACCTTACAGACAGAAGAAGAGCAGTGGACAGCAATGAAAGTATTGGAGAACAATGGATATGAAGTATCACTTGAAGAATAACGATAGAAAAAGGTGTGGTGAAGTTGAAAAAAACCATTCATCTGAAAGATATGGCGTTAAAAGGGGACATTAAAGTACCAGGTGATAAATCTATGTCCCACAGAGCTGTTATTTTTGGTGCCCTTTCTACAGGAAAAACAGTCATTCATGATTTCTTGTCCGGGGAAGATTGCCTTCGTACGATAAAAGCATTTCAACAAATGGGAGTCGACGTACATCAGGACGGACAAACGGTTACTATTGATAGCAAGGGAGCTCATTATTTTACCGAGCCTCATGATACTATCCATTTTGGAAACTCAGGAACAACGGCAAGATTGTTATTAGGCGTCTTAGCCGGACGGCCTTTTCATTCCGTGTTAACTGGTGACGATTCATTATCAAAACGACCAATGGACAGGGTAACCATGCCTATACAACAAATGGGAGCTCGAACAGATGGCCGTAGTAATGGCAGGCAGTTGCCCATGAGTATCAGAGGCGGGACACTTTCACCAATCGAATACGAATTACCTGTAAATAGCGCCCAAGTAAAGTCAGCCGTACTACTGGCAGGATTATTTGCTAATGGTATAACAACTGTTATTGAGCCAATTCCAACTCGGGATCACACTGAACGGATGATTAAAGCTTTTGGAGGAAAAATTGACCGTTTAAATCATCGAATTTCTATTAATGGTCATCAGAGCTTACAAGGTACAGAATTATCGATACCAGGTGATATATCCTCTGCCAGTTTCTATATTGCCGGAACCTTGCTAGCCGAACATAGTGATATCACGATTGCAGAAGTCGGGTTAAATCCAACAAGAACCGGAATTATTGATGTACTGGAAGAAATGGGAGCAGATATTCAAGTTGAAACAACAAAGTATATAGGTGATGAACCAGTAGGAAGCATTCATGTTCAGTCCAGTAATTTGAAGGGAATAACCATTTCAGGGAATATGATACCTAGGGTCATTGACGAAATCCCTTTACTGGCACTATTAGCCACACAGGCAGAGGGAGAAACGCTCATAAAAGATGCTAAAGAATTACGATTTAAAGAAACTGATCGTATCAAAACCATTGTACAGGTCTTAAATACATTGGGAGCAAACGTTATCGAATTAGAGGATGGAATGAAGATTAAGGGAAGAGCAAAATTACAAGGGGGAACGGTTTCTTCTTATGGAGATCACCGTATTGGGATGATGGAAGCCATTGCTTCTCTCATTACAAATGAAGCTGTTGAAATTGAAAATCCAAACTGTATAAGCATATCCTATCCTAACTTCTTTGAGGATTTACAAAATTTAAGTCGTCCATTGTAACGTAATGTCGTATAAAAATGAAGAAGTCTTCATATTTTGTATCAACCACAAAAAGGGAGGCAAAATGTGAAGGCTTTTTATTTTGAAAATATGATGGTTCATCAAGAAGGTGAATGGAAAAGGAAGAAAATCGTGTTTACGAAAAACCTTTTTCTCCCTGCTCGTTCTCTTGATTGGATGCCAAATAGAAAAATACAAGTAAATGTTTTCAAAATGAGTCCGGGTAAAGTTTATGTGGATATAGAATTTCCATTAAACCAAAAGTCTTTACAAGATCATCATGTCAGAAGATATTTATATCAAGGAACCTCTCTTGTCATTTCTGCAATCGATTTACGCCCCCACATGGATTGGAAGCGTGATTTTCATAATTATAGCGACGAATTATCAGGCATTGCGATTGATTATTTGGTTGTTCCTAAAGTTAACATCAAATATTTAACCCCCGATATGATTCGGTATTTTGGACTCCAGCATGTCCCTTTCATTCTTGTGTATGCAGAACATCCCCGTGATCTTAAAGATATCCAATGGGGATGGTTAAATCAAATGCAGACGTTAGTCAGGATTCCAATTGGTTGTATGGAGCACCCTCTTTCCAAATTCATGATGCAGGAGTTAAATCACTTTTCCTTTCAAGTACTCCCCGAAATGATATCAACTAATCCGTTATCAAAAGACACCCTTAACCAGACAGGAATTTCCAGAAAGAAAGGCGAAATTAACCTATACAGGGACACAGATTTTAATTTATATGTTAACCGTAATCAAAAAAGGGAATATTGTCGTAAAGTTCAAGCCCCGTATATTTCAGTTATTAGGGGGAACGTGGTAAAATTAAATCAAACCATTTATGATCAAAAAGGATTCGGTGAATTTTGTAACCATACAATACAGCCTCGATTGAAACAAAGGTTTTAGAAAGAAGGTTTTACAATGCATATCATTGAAGAAGCAAGACAGCAAGTAGAACAGGGAAATACAGAGAAAGGATTAAAATTACTGCAATCATATGAGTCAGAGGCAAATGATGATGAAAGGTTTAATATTGCACTTCTTTATCATCAATGGGGACTCTTAGAACAGGCTGAAAAGCTGTTTCTGCAATTGATGGATAAATACCCAAAAGAGGGTGAACTTAAGCTATATTTAGCGGAAATTTATGTTGATAAAGAACAAGATGATCAAGCAATTGAGATTCTAAATCAATTTGATAAGGACGATGACTACTATATTCCATCTTTAATGGAATTAGCTGATTTATATCAGTCACAAGGACTGTATGAGGTAGCTGAACATAAGCTTTTAGAAGCCAAGCAAATCCTGCCGAATGAACCAGTGATTGATTTTGCTTTAGGAGAATTATTTTTTGTAAGTGGTGAATATAAAAAATCCATTCCTCATTATGAAAAAGCGTTGAAAGGTGACACTACCTATAATGATGTCAATGTTGAGCACCGGTTAGCTGAAGCTCTAGCTCTCATTGGAGATTGGGAAAAGGCTTTAGAATACTTTCAAACAAGCGATCAGACAGACTCGCCGGATATTCTGTTCCGCTATGGTTTTACAGCCTATCAATCCGAAAGAATGGACATCGCCATCAATATGTGGGAAAAGGTATTAGAGGCTGACCCTTATTATCAATCTGTATATTCTCTATTAGCAAAGGCCTATGAGCAAGAAGGACTGCTTGAGAAGGCTTATGAAACGGCTAAAAAAGGCTTAAAAGAGGATGAATTAAATAAAGAGCTCCTATTCTTTTCAGGACAGATTGCCAATCAACTGGGAAAGCTGGATGAGGCTTTTGAAGATTTACAAGAAGCGATTGCCATTGATCCAGGATATAAGGAAGCTGTTGTTGCATTAGTTGAACTGTATAAGAATGAGGAAGATCATGAGAATATTAAAGATTTATTAGAAAATTTAAAACAGGAAGATGAGCTCGATCCCTTGTATCAATGGGAGTTAGCCAAGGCATATTATGAATTAGAGGAATATGATTTAGCATTAAACAACTATAAGGAAGCATATAATGCATTTACAAATGATGCAGACTTCTTGAAGGAATATGGATATATGTTAGTTGAAGAAGGGAGGATGAAAGAAGCCAAAGAGGTGCTTTCAAAATACTTATCTATTGAACCGTCTGACACATATGTGGAGGAATTTGTGCTCCGTTTAAACCAGTAAGCTGACGGACCGAAATGGAAGGAGGGGTTTCGTTCATGACTGTATCTGTTCTTCAAAAAAAGAGATTTATTAATTGGTTTTTAAATAACTATCAATTGAAAAGAAGAGAAAGTGTCTGGATTTTAAATTATTTGATGAATCACGAGCGCGTTCTCAAAAATGTTCATTTTGTTGAAGAAGCCAGATTATGTCCGAAAGGAGTTATCATATCAAGCAAATGTGTCGATGATCCTCCTTTTCGTTTTTATAAAGAACAAGTCATGACATCTGATCCTGAAAAATCATTCCATGATATCCGGTTAAATGATCACGAAACAATTTATATTCAGCTGAACTTTCAAAATGCCAATCAGTCCTATCGTTATGCAGGTGTACTTGAAGAAAATCCTTATTTACCCAATGATTATTTTATTACAGAAAAAGACCAGCAAGAAGCAGAAAATTTATTAAATCGAATGATTTATGAATTTCAATTAAAGAAGATTCAGGAGGAAATTGATCAGGCATTAGATGAAGGGGATAAAGAAAGATTTCATCAATTGATTAAAGAGCTTCATCAATTATCAGATGAAACGTCACATGTTTGAGGGGACTATCCTATAAGGGTAGTCTTTTTAATGTCTGGAATTTTTATATTTAAAAAGGGTGTCTAAGAAATAATATTGTCCTAATCAGTCGCCTCCGCTTTTCTTTGTCCAGCTGCGGCTCCTGACCTGGGTAGACATAGTTAACTGGAGAGGAAATGAATCCTATGTTTAACAGAGGCTTAAAAAATGTTTATCTTTATGAATAGTTTTAGTAAAATGTAGTAGAAAATATATGTATAGGGGTGTGTGGTATGAAGTGGAAGAAGCAGGATATAGAGCAGTATGTAAAAGCAAAGGAATATATTGATACAGCCATCATACCCTTAGTTCCCTTTTCGATGGGGAGTACTGATGATGAGCTAACTTCTTTGACGTATCAAAATGAAGTGATGGATTTATTTGTGGACCGCGTGGAACGTGAGTATAAGGGGAGAATTTTTCGTTTACCCTCTTATACATATACAAAATCATCAAATTTGGAAAATGAAATGGAACGACTGAATTCTTTTTATGAAGAAATATGCAAGCAGCCCTTTAAGTATGTTTTTTATTTAACATTTGATTCCAAATGGAAGAAATTCGAAAAAGGTTTAGGAGGGCACTTGCTCTGGGTACCAGTAATGAAGGATGGTGATTTGAATAGCGAAGAAACCCAGAAGCTTTTAGTGGATCAGATGGAGCAGGTTACGGATTTAATTCAAACTTATTGGGTAGAATGAAAACGATAAAAATCCCCAATTTTCTAATCATTTTTGAACAAAGTCGTACAAAATCGTGAATTTGATTGACCAGATTTCCAGATTGCGCTATCATTGTAATGTCCTAGTAAACATGTATAATTTTAACGACCTTAATGCTTGAAATACATGAGTAGAGGGGGGAAAAACTAAATGAGTGAAGACAAGAATAAACAAGTTTCCCGCCGGCAGTTTTTAAATTATACACTAACCGGTGTTGGTGGATTTATGGCTGCTGGAATGTTGGCTCCAATGGTTCGTTTTGCTATTGATCCTGTTTTGCAACCTGAAGCAGGTGGAGATTTCGTTTCAGCAGAAATTGCTGAAGAGGATATTACGACCGAACCCCAAAGAGTCACATTTAAAGTTGAACAAGTTGATGCATGGTATGAATCAACCGTTGAAAAAGTTGCATGGGTTTACAAACAGGAGGATGGCAGTATTATAGCCCTTGATCCTACGTGTACCCATTTAGGATGTATTGTTGGTTGGGACTCTAATGAAGATCATCCGGACCATTTCTATTGCCCATGTCACGGTGGACTTTACACAAAAGATGGTGTAAACGTACCAAATACTCCACCAACCGCACCTTTAAGCGTTTATGAACAAAAAATTGAAAACGGAATTCTTTATTTAGGCAAATCCATACCAAGAGAGGAGGCGTAATACATGCTGCAAAAGATTTATGACTGGATAGATGAGCGTGTTGATATAACACCTATTTGGCGTGATATTGCGGACCATGAAGTTCCAGAGCATGTAAACCCTGCTCATCATTTTTCTGCATTTGTTTATTGTTTTGGTGGTTTAACATTCTTTGTAACGGTAATTCAAATATTATCCGGAATGTTTTTAACCATGTATTACGTGCCTGATATTGAAAATGCTTGGAACTCAGTTTTTTATCTGCAACAAGAGGTTGCACATGGACAAATTGTTCGCGGGATGCATCACTGGGGTGCTAGTGTTGTTATCGTTATGCTATTTTTACATACGTTACGTGTATTCTTCCAAGGGGCATATAAGAAACCACGTGAATTAAACTGGATTGTTGGTGTTCTATTGTTCTTTGTTATGTTAGCCCTTGGTTTAACTGGATATTTATTACCTTGGGATAACAAAGCATTATTCGCAACAGAAGTTACCCTGCAAATTGCAGAAAGTGTACCGTTTATCGGAGAGGATTTAAAAATACTACTGGCAGGAGACCCTCATATTGTAGGAGCGCAAACGCTTACCAGGTTCTTTGCCATACACGTATTCTTCCTTCCTGCTGCATTATTTGTATTAATGGCTGTTCACTTTATCATGATTCGTCGCCAAGGTATTTCTGGACCATTGTAAGAATCAATAGAAGGAAAAGGAGGGATTTCCAGTGCATAGAGGAAAAGGTATGAAGTTTGTAGGCGATTCACGTGTTCGCGAGAATGATGATCGCCATATACCAAAGGATTATTCCGAATATCCTGGACGAACGGAGCCATTTTGGCCTAACTTTTTACTGAAGGAATGGCTTGCTGGAGCTGTTTTCCTTGTTGGGTTTTTATGTTTGACAGTGGCGGCACCTGCTCCACTTGAAAAAATGGCTGACCCATCTACACCAGGATACATTCCATTACCTGACTGGTATTTCTTATTTTTATATCAACTATTAAAATATCCATTTGCTAGTGGTGATTATGTTGTCATCGGTACTGTTGTTATTCCAGGACTTGCTTTTGGCGGATTACTCCTTGCTCCATTTTTAGATCGAGGTCCTGAACGCAGACCGACAAGACGTCCGGTTGCAACGAGTTTAATGCTTATAGCGATTGTGGCTGTCTTTTTCTTAACTTGGGAAGCTTCAAGTCATGTTGACTGGGAAACTCGTGCAGAGCAAAATAAAATCGTTGAGGACGTTGAAATTGATAAGGAAAGTGAAGGGTATCAAGTTTATTCAGACCAAAGCTGTATGTCCTGTCATGGTGAAAACTTAGAGGGTGTTAGCGGACCTTCATTAATTGGTACCGAACACTCTGCTGATGAAATTAAGGATATTGCAAAAAATGGAATTGGTTCCATGCCAGCAGGTCAATTTGAAGGTTCTGATGAAGAACTTCAGAAGCTAGCTGATTTTATTGCTGGCTTAGGCGAAGAATAAAAGCTTACGAAATCGATAGTAAGGAAGCTGACTTCTAAAGTCAGCTTCCTTTATGCATAAGGAGTTATGTTTCAATGTATAAAATGTTGTTTATGGACAAACGGTTTTTGCTATTATTATTTACCATTAATTTGCTGGGGACAATCTATGGGTATATATGGTATGGAAGCCAATTAGCTATAACTCCTGATATATTTTTAATTTTTGTACCAGACAGTCCCACGGCCAGTCTCTTTTTTGTTATTGTTTTGTTGTTTTTTATTATCAATAAAAACGCTCCTTATATAGAAGCTTTAGCCTTTGTTACATTAGTGAAGTATGGTATTTGGGCTGTTGTTATGAATTTATTAACTTTTTTAATGAATGAATCGCTAAGCCCTGTTGCTTACATGCTTATTTTGTCTCATGGGGCTATGGCTGTACAAGCCATTCTTTATTCCCCGTTTTATAAAATTAGATTAAGACATCTAATGGTGGCTGCCATATGGACTTTACATAATGATGTGATTGATTATGTATTTGAAATGATGCCAATTTATGGAGATTTAATGGTACACATAAAAGAAGTTGGATATTTTACGTTCTGGTTAAGCCTCTTCTCAATTGGACTGGTTTATTTCATAAATGTAAGAAAAACGATTCGTCAGATATAAGTTATAAAATTCCTCTTTCTTGCATAGGGTTTATTAGAAGTGTGTGAGGAGAGGGGACAAGTATTATGTTAGTGAAAAATCAAAAACCGAAGTTACCTGTACTGATTTTTTTAATTATTTTATTAACAGCGATGTCAATACCTATATTTGCTCATCATCAAGAAGGACAAGCCTATGATTTACTGGAAGAAGTTTACACAGTTTATGAGCTTGCTGATGCAAATAAGTATGAAGCAGCAAGAGAGCAATTAAATCAGATCAAGACCGCTCTTAATACGGGCCATTTATCACTATCTGAAGAAAAGCTTGCATACGTTTTAGATGTAACAGAAAACACGATAAGACATCTGGAGTCCAGTATTGAGAATCATGAGCTGAAAATGGACAAGGTACTAGCTTTTGTTTTAATGATGGAAAGTGCTAAAAATCCTAACAGTGAAATGGTTGTTAAATGGGAAAATCAATTGACAGATCAAATTACGAACGGCTTACAAAGTGAATCAAGAGAATTACAAACGGAATTTTATCAGGTTATGGACTTTTATAGTATAATTTACCCTGCCATTAAAATTAAGCAGGATACGAAGGTTTGGTCCCAGCTTGATGAACAATTTATAAACTTAAATCAAATACAGAATGAAGAGGATATGCTTCATGCGCTGAATGTTATGCTCCAAACTTTTGAAACATTGGAAACACCTGTTGATAAGCAAAAGGATGATGATGCTTCCCTTGCCTGGTTAATCTTCACTGTTGGTGGTGTGATTGTTTTTACATTATTTTATGTAGGTTTTAGAAAATATAAGGGTGAAAAGAAAGAGAAAAAAATCAAAAAAGTTGACGATTTGTAATCTTATTGACTATAATTGACCATATAGAAATATTCTAATGGAGGAGAGTTGTTAATGGCAGGCATGGGTGGATTTCTGATTTACTTTGCTATCCTTCTCATATTACCTTTATGGGCCCAATCAAAAGTGAAGAGAGCATATAAAAAACATTCCAAAATCCAAAATTCTTCAATGATGACTGGTGCGCAGGTAGCACGGAAAATACTTGATGAAAATGGATTGTTTGATGTTAAGATAGAAGAGGTTCGAGGTGTTATGTCGGACCATTACGACCCTAGATCTAAAACGGTTCGTTTATCAACAGATAACTATCATGGGCAATCTCAGGCAGCTTCAGCTATTGCAGCACATGAAGTTGGCCATGCGATTCAAGATGCTGAAGAATATGCGTTTTTACGCTTTAGACATGCAATAGTGCCTGTAGCTAATTTAGGCTCGAACTTGTCATATATTCTTATTATTGCTGGTGCAATCATGTATTCAGCAAACTTGCTTTTAACGGGTATTGTATTTATGTCAGCAGCTGTTTTATTCCAACTAGTAACTTTACCTGTAGAGTATAACGCTTCTTCAAGAGCAATGGACCAATTAGTTTCTACTGGAGTCATTAGAAACAATGAATATCGGGAAACAAAAAAAGTGCTTAATGCAGCTGCTTTAACTTATGTAGCAGCAGCTATAACAGCCTTGTTAGAGCTTTTGCGATTCGTATTACTTTTCGTTGGAATGAATGAAGAATAATCAGAGCCCTGGTACTGTGAAAATCAGCACCAGGGCTTTTGTTTGGTTTATAAGCTCTTGTTTAACGAAAACAATAACTTTTATTTAATCGGGTTTTTATCTTCGTCAAGGGTAAATCCTTCTCCCATGACATCGTGTACGGAGCTCAGAGCCACGAAAGCATGTGGGTCGATTGCGTTTATAATGTTTTTTAATCGTACAATTTCATTTCGGGCTACCACACAATATAAAACGTCTCGTTTAGAGCCAGTATAGCTCCCACGACCTTCTAAAACCGTAACACCCCGATCCATGTCTTTTAAAACTTTATCAGCAATTTGTTGACTGTTTTCAGAGATAATGGTTGCTCCTCTAGCTGTATATGCAGCTTCCTGAAGAAAGTCAATTACCCAAGCGCTGATAAAAACCGCCACCAACGTATACATACCCTCAATCGGTTCCAGGTATAAAACAATGGAGGAAAAAATAACAAATGCATCAAAGAGAAACATAGCTCTTCCCATGCTCCATCCAATATATTTATTAGCGAGTCGTGCTATAATATCAACTCCGCCAGTAGTACCTCCATAACGAAAGATAATCCCTAAGCCCACACCTATAAAGGTTCCCGCAAATAACGCTGCAAGTGTCATGTCATTTTCAAGTGAAAAGGTAAAGGTATGGATTTGAAAGATCCATAAAAAGATTGATACAGCAATTGTACCAATTATTGTATAAATAAATGTAATTCTTCCTAATAGTCTCCAGCCAACGATAAACACAGGAATGTTTAATAGAATATTCATAACTGCAGGATCCCAGTTAAAGAGATAATATAATAGGAGTGTAACACCAGTAAATCCACCCTCAGTTAAATTATTTTGCATGTTAAAGTGAACGATACCGAAGGAAAAAATGGCTGAGCCTATTAAAATGAATAAAATATTTTTTGCCTTAATCCCGTTAATCATGGGAGTCACCTCATTTTCTTCATTGTCACCAACACTCATTATAGGAAATGATAACCATTGGAGCAAACCATGTTCAGTCGGTTTCCGGTTTTTGTTGTCTAACTCCGGCTCCTGGGTGGACATAAGCCAAAGCCATTCCGTGGCGAAAAGCGTGCCACTCCGTGTATTCTCCTTATACAGTTGGACCTAACCAGTCGCCTCCGCTCTTCTTATAAGCTAAAAGATTTGTCAAATTTGGTGAGTTTAGCTACCATGAATGTGACAAAGTTTTGAAAGAGGGAATTGTATGTCTAATATCGAATATACAACAAAGGAAATCCAAAAGCGAGTCGATCAATACATATCTCAATTTAAAGAAGGATATTTTTCACCATTAAGTTTGATGGCAAGATTAACAGAAGAAACAGGAGAGTTGGCAAGAGAAATAAATCATTATTATGGTGAAAAGCCTAAAAAGAAAACTGAAGAAGAAAATACAGTGGAAGAGGAGCTAGGAGATTTACTCTTTGTCATGGCATGTTTTGCCAATTCTTTAAACATTGATTTGGGAAAATCGTTTGATACAGCTATGAGTAAATTCGAAACAAGAGATAAAGACAGATGGACGAAAAAAGACATACAGGACGGTGAACAAAATGGTTAACATTATTGTAGCAGGACCACGTGGTAAAATGGGTAGTGAAGCATTACGATTAATTGAACGAACAGAGAATTATGAATTAGTGGGTTGTATTGATCGAAAACATGATGGCATGAATATTAATGACCTTGAAAATCTTCCAAATTTAGATGCTCGTATTTATGCAGAACCTCAACAGGCTTTTCAGGAATTAAAAGCTGATGTATTAATTGATTTAACGTCACCAGAAGTTGGCTATTTGCATACACGCTTAGCGCTTGAAAATGGGGTAAGACCGGTTGTGGGAACAAGTGGTTTTACAAGTGAACAATTAGATGAAATACAACAATTAACAGAGCAAAAAGAGCTGGGTGCAGTCATTGCTCCCAATTTTGCTGTTGGTGCAGTATTAATGATGCAATTTGCTAAGTGGGCGGCAAAATATTTCCCTGATGTTGAAATCATTGAAAAGCATCATGATCAGAAATTAGATGCGCCATCAGGTACGGCTGTGAAAACGGCTCAGCTGATTGAAGAAGTAAGATCAAGTAAAATTCAAGGACATCCGGAAGAAAAAGAAACATTACCAGGAGCCCGCGGTGCTAATGAGGATGGAATGAGAATACATAGTGTACGATTACCTGGTTTAATTGCTCACCAGGAAGTTATTTTTGGCGGAACTGGACAGGGATTAACCATTAAACATGATTCCTATCATCGCCAATCCTTTATGAGTGGTGTCAAACTAGCTGTAGATGAAGTGCAAAATATCAATATGTTCGTTTATGGTTTAGAAAATTTATTGGAATAGAGGGGAATACCATTGAAAATTGCTTTGATTGCCCATGACAAGAAGAAAAATGAGCTTGTAAATTTTGTATTGGCATATAAGACTGTGTTTGAAAAACATGAACTTTATGCAACAGGAACTACTGGTGAACAGGTTATAGAAAAAGTAGGCGTGCCTGTTCACCGTTTTCGATCAGGTCCACACGGAGGTGATCAGCAAATCGGAGCCATGATTGCTGAACAGGAGATGGATATTGTTATTTTCTTTAGAGATCCATTAACCGCACAGCCTCATGAACCAGATGTTAGTGCATTGCTTCGTCTTTGTGATGTTTATAAAATACCTTTGGCAACCAATATTGCAGCAGCAGAAATTCTTATTCATGGACTTGATCGTGGTGATTTTCAGTGGCGTGAGATTGTAAAGTAAAGAAGAAAAGACAGCATAGATAGGGTGAGGAAAATGGGATTAAAAATAGGAATTACGTGTTACCCGACCGTTGGAGGCTCAGGTGTTATTGCGACTGAGCTAGGAAAGTTATTAGCCGAAAAAGGACATGAAATTCATTTTATCTCTTCAAACATGCCGTTTCGATTAACAAAATTATATTCAAACATTTATTTCCATGAAGTGGAGATTAACAATTATCCTATTTTTCAGCACCCGCCTTACGATTTAGCCTTGTCAAGTAAGATGGCTGATGTGATTGATCAGGAGCAATTAGATATATTACATGTCCATTATGCGGTACCACATGCTGTGTGCGCCATTTTAGCAAAACAAATGGCCACACGTGATGTGAAGATTGTCACAACGCTTCATGGTACTGACATAACTGTACTGGGTGTAGATTTAAGTCTGAAAAATATTATTCGATATGGTATTGAAGAATCAGACTGTGTAACAACGGTATCTGAAAGTTTGAAAAAGCAGACAGAGGAAATCGTTAGTGTAAAGAAGGACATGAATGTCATTTATAATTTCGTAGATGAACGGGAATATAAAGAAAATACGGATATGAAACTGAAGGAAGATCTGGGGATTAAAGACTATGAAAAAGTTGTCATTCATATATCAAACTTTAGAAAAGTAAAAAGAGTTCCTGATGTCATCCGGGTATTTGCGAACATCGTTAAAGAAATGCCTTCAAAGCTTCTACTAATAGGAGATGGTCCAGACTATGTTACGGTTCGTGAGTTAGTGAAAGAGCTCGGCATTGAAGATGATGTCATCTTTTTAGGAAAACAGGAAAATGTAGCAGAGCTATTATCTATTGCAGATCTTAAGTTACTTTTATCTGAAAAGGAAAGCTTTGGTCTTGTATTACTGGAAGCAATGGCAAGTGGTGTACCCTGTATTGGGACCAACACAGGCGGCATGCCAGAAGTAATTAAAGATAGCGAAACAGGCTATATATGTCAAGTAACAGACGTTGATATGATAAGCCAAAAGGCTGTAAAACTCTTGTCTGACCAAGACCTATGGAGACAATTTTCCAAGGCTTCTTTAATGCGGGTGCAATGTGAGTTTTCTTCACGTCGTATTGTTGAACAATATGAACAGCTATACCATGAATTAATCGATTCTTCTCAGTAAAATTTTTACAAAACAATCAGGCTGGATATATGTGCAAATCAGTGAATAGATACATGAAAGTATCCCTGTTTACAGAAGGAAGATGATGAGGTATGAAACCACCATTTAAAGATGCACTCCCTATATTAGAACGACTTGAACAAGAAGGGTTTCAAGCCTATTTTGTCGGAGGAGCTGTCCGTGATAGTCTCCTGAACCGTCCTATCGATGATGTGGATATCGCTACCAGTGCAACACCCAAGCAAGTGCAGGAATTATTTCAAAAGACGATACCGATTGGGATTGAACATGGGACGATATTAGTCAGGTACAATAACCAATCATTCGAAGTAACCACATTTCGTACAGAAAGTGATTATCAGGATTTTCGTCACCCTGAAACAGTCGAATTTGTAAAAGATATTGAGTTAGATTTGTCGAGACGTGATTTTACAATGAATGCTATTGCTATGGATAGAAACGGAAAATGTATTGATCCTTACCTGGGTCAAACACATATAAGAGAAAAAAGAATAGAAACCGTTCGTGATGCGGATGAAAGATTCTGTGAAGATCCACTTAGAATGATGAGAGCCCTGCGATTTGTAAGCCAGATTGGATTTCAACTTGGATTATCTGCAGAGGAGGCTATCATTCGTAATCAACACTTATTAAGAAATATAGCCGTTGAACGAATAGCTGCAGAAATGGAAAAGCTTTGGAAAGGTTCATACATTCATCAGGCATTGTCAATTCTGATTAAGACAGAAATTGGGCGATCATTACCGATTTTTAAAGATCATGATTCTCTTATTGAAGCATGTTTAAATAGAATATCAACGCCATTTCATTCCTTACCAGAGGCCATTACGTGCATGCATTTGCTGCATCAGGAGGTCTCTATTGATGAATGGTGTAAGCTTTGGAAACTCTCAAAATCGGTAAAAAATAGATGTCATCAACTAACACGGGTTTATCACTATTATCAACATCAGGGCTTAAAACCGGAGACTTTATATCAATTAACCCCCGATATGATACCCGAGTTTGTTCATTTAGTGCTTATATTAGACGCCCATTCAAGTCTATCGATAGGAGAAGTAGAACATGACTATAAGCTTTTACCTATAAAAAATAGAGATGAGCTGGCTATAAATGGCCATGAAATTTTAGCACTTCTTCCTGACGAGAAACCTGGTCCATGGTTACGTACATTTATCGAAAGAATTGAAAAGCAGGTTATAAATGGTTCATTACCAAATGATAAACAACAAATAAAGGAATGGGTGAAAAAATGGAATCGACAAGAAAAAAGTTAATCACCCTGTTAGCAGATGCAAAGGATTCTTTTATATCTGGCCAAAGACTCTCCGACGAACTTAGTATTTCCCGTGCTGCGATTTGGAAGCACATGAAAGCTCTTGAACAGGAAGGATATGAAATCGAGGCAGTTTCCAGAAAGGGCTATCGAATTGTATCTTTTCCAGAAGAAATGAGTGTCAATACCATTCAATGGGATTTGCGTACGGTATGGTTAGGTCAAAAGATGTATTATAGGAATCAGGTGGATTCCACACAGTCCATCGCTCATCAGTTGGCTAGGGATGGTGCTGTTCATGGTACAGTTGTTGTGGCAGATGAACAAGTAAAGGGGAGAGGAAGATTACATCGCCCCTGGCATTCTCAAAAAGGAAAAGGAATTTGGATGAGCATTATATTAAGGCCAAATATTGAACCACAGCGAGCTCCTCAATTAACATTAGCGAGTGCAGTCGCGATTACAAGAATGCTAAAATCTGTTTGTCACGTAGATGCAAAAATCAAATGGCCGAATGACATTTTTTTACATAACCGTAAGCTTGCTGGTATTTTAACTGAAATGCAAGCCGAGCAGGATTTAATTGAATATGTAATCATTGGAATGGGGATAAATGTTAATCAAAATCAAACAGATATCCCTGATTCGCTAACGGAAATCGCTACTTCTTTAAAATTAGAAACTGGAGAAACATTTAAAAGAGAAACGTTAATTCAGTCTATACTAAAAGAACTAGAAGTAATATATGACCAATACATTCAGCAAGGCTTTTCTGCTGTTAAGTCTCATTGGGAAGAAGCCGCTTATCGAATGGGAGAAACGATTACCGTAAAAACGAGAAATCAGAAGTGGGATGCTTTATTAGTAGGTATACAAGATGATGGAGCACTGATTGTTGAGGATCAAACACAAAACCGTAGAGTTCTTTATTCAGCTGAAATTGACTGGAAGCGGGGGAAGGAAGAATGAAAACACGTGCCAAGCTGCAAAAAATGAAGGAAAACAAGGAAAAAATCACAATGATTACAGCCTATGATTATCCTTCAGCTAAATTATCACAAGAATCTGGAGTAGATACTATATTGGTTGGCGATTCATTAGGAATGGTCGTTCTTGGCTATGATTCTACAATACCAGTTACGATGGAGGATATGATTCATCACGGCAAGGCTGTAAAACGTGGTGCGGATGATACGTTCGTTGTCGTTGACATGCCATTTATGTCTTATCATATTTCCAAAGAAGAAACGTTGAAGAATGCGCAAAGATTATTTCAGAAAACAGGTGCACAGGCTTTAAAAATTGAAGGTGCCGGAGAAGTATTAAACACTATTGAACAATTAACACATGCCGGAATCCCTGTGGTTGGCCATTTAGGCCTTACCCCACAGACTGTGAACGTGATAGGCGGCTACCGAATTCAAGGGAAAAACAAGAAAGATGCTGAAGAGCTCATTGAAAATGCTAAGAAGGTTGAAGAAGCTGGTGCCATGGCTTTAGTTCTTGAATGTGTACCTGAACCATTAGCCAGACTAATTACGGAACATGTATCCATACCGACGATAGGGATTGGTGCAGGAAAATTTTGTGATGGACAAGTCCTTGTTTTCCACGATATCCTTAAATACGGCGTTGACCGTTTACCTAAATTTGTAAAGCCTTATGGAAATGCCAATGATTGGTTTCAGTCATCCATAACACAATATGTAAATGAAGTGAAAGATGAGGTCTTTCCATCAAAAGAAAATGTCTATGAGATGGATGAAGAGGAAATACCCTCTCTTTATGGAGGAAAAGAAAAATGAAAGTTATACGTACGATAAATGAGATGCAACAGCTTGCATTGCAATGTAAGAAAGAGAATAAGTCCATTGGTTTTGTAGCAACGATGGGATACTTGCATGAGGGACACAGAAAACTTTTAAGCTCAGCGAGAAAAGAGAATGATATTTTAGTTGCGAGTATTTTTGTGAATCCCCTTCAATTTGGTCCAAATGAAGATTTTGAACGCTATCCTCGTGATGAAGAACATGACGAGCAGGTTGCAAGAGAAGAAAAGGTGGATGTTGTCTTCATTCCGACTGTAGACGAAATGTACCCAATGCCAATGTCTTTACGTTTAACCATGGCAAGACGGGCCAATGTATTATGCGGCAAATCCCGCGAAGGTCACTTTGACGGTGTTGTTACAGTATTGACAAAATTATTTCATATCGTGTTACCTGATCGTGCTTATTTTGGCCTCAAAGATGCCCAGCAATTTGCTGTTGTTGATGCATTAGTAGAAGATTTTAATTTTCCTATTGAGTTAAGGGGAATTCCTACAGTCAGAGAACAATATGGTTTAGCTAAAAGCAGTCGTAATGTCTATCTATCTGAAGAGGAGCGGGAAAAAGCGAAATATATTTATCAAGGATTACAAAAGGGACAGGACTTGATAAGAGCAGGAGAAAAACGAAAAGAAATTATTGTTAACGAAGTTTCCCAGTTCATAAAATCGTATACTCATGGTAAAATTGACTACGTTGATTTATTAACCTATCCAAAATTAGAGGATATAAACACTGTGAATCAGCGCGTTATCCTTGCGGCAGCTGTTTATTTTAATCAAGCGCGTCTGATTGATAATGTAATCTTAGAGGAAAATGGTGATTTAAGTTTTACCGAATAAATGAATAAGGTTTTAGGGGGAAATAATCATGTTTCGCACCATGATGAATGCGAAGATCCATCGTGCACGGGTTACTGAAGCCAATTTAAATTATGTTGGCAGTGTAACGATTGATCAAAGTATTTTAGAAAAAGTAGGGATCTTACCACATGAAAAAGTTCAAATTGTAAATAACAATAATGGAGCCAGAATCGAAACCTACGTCATTTCTGGAGAAAGAGGCAGTGGTGTTATTTGTTTAAATGGGGCTGCAGCCAGACAATTTCAAAAGGATGATGTCATTATAATTATTTCATATGCTGTTCTATCAGATCGTGAGCTTGACAATCACCAGCCAGTGATTGCAATCATGAACGAAAATAATGAAATTGATGAAATCAGGCATGCAGAACCACCTTTAACAAGTATTAACTAGCTTTTACTAAACGATTCATTAAAGCTCCCGCATTTGTGGGAGTTATTTTTTTAAATAATCGTAATGAATGTAGAATGTGCTCTGTATGTAAAGTAAGAAGGTGACTTCATGACGAAATTTGCAGTAGTTGATTTAGAAACCACGGGTCAAAATCCTACAAAAGGTGATCAGATTATTGAAGTAGGTATTGTTGTCGTTGCGGACGGCATCGTAAAACAACAATACGGAACATATGTGAAGCCAAATCAGGAAATCCCATTATTTATATCCCATTTAACAGGGATTACAGATGATCAAGTAACAACTGCTCCATCTTTTTCTGAGATTGCTCCTGATATTATTGAGTTATGTTCAGATGCATACTTTGTGGCCCATCATGTCCAATTTGATTTAGGGTTTTTAAATGAGGCTTTAATGGATGCGGGATTTTCCCCGATAAATGAGAAAGTGATAGATACTGTAGAGTTTGCTCGAATCATGGCTCCAAGAGCTACAGGATACAAATTATCACAGTTAGCAGAGTATTTTGGTATACAGCATCAGCGCCCGCATCGTGCCCTTTCTGATGCCTATGTAACAGCTGAAGTTCTTCTTAAACTATTGGATAAAGCCCGTAAACTGCCTGAGGAAACGCTCGAGAAGCTTTTAAACCTTGAGGCGAAATTGAATAGTGATTTTTATACTTTATTTAGGAAATGGGTAGAGAATAAAAGATATGTACTTGAAGAGGAAAATCATCATATTGAGGTTTATAGAGGACTTGCACTGAAAAAGCAAAAGAAACCAGGTCGGGAGGAACATGAGTGGAATCCATCATTTGGAGAGTTTTTAGACGAGGTTTTTGATTCTGATGGAAAGCTGAAGGAGGCTATGGACCAATATGAGTCACGTCCTGGACAAAAGGAAATGGCGGAAATGCTGTTTGATTCTTTTCAAAGGGAGAAGCATGCCTTAATTGAAGCAGAAACAGGCACGGGGAAAACACTGGCTTATCTGCTTCCAAGTTTGTTTATGGCCCTACAGAATGATGAACGTGTTGTAATTAGTACATATACAACCCATCTCCAGGCTCAGCTGCTGGAGCAGGAAATTCCTTTATTAGAAAAGATTATTCCTGTCTCATTTGATGCACTTATTGTAAAAGGAAAGAGTCACTATTTAAGCCTGAAAAAGTTTGAACAGGAACTAGAAAAATCCCCCTGGGACGATAATTATGATGTAATTTTAACGAAAGCCCTGTTATTAGTTTGGATTACTGAAACGGACACAGGGGATGTTGATGAATTGCATTTACCTTCAAGTGGCCAAATATTTTGGCGACGTATAAGCGCAGAGGCAGAACGTACACTTGATCCAAAATCTCCATGGTTTTCACGTACTTATTATCAACGGATAAGAAGACGTGCACAAAAGGCTCATCTAATCATTACAAACCATGCTCTATTATGTACAGATATTGTTCATGATTATGAGTTTCTTCCTGAGTACCAGTATGCCGTTATTGATGAAGGACATCATCTGGAACGTACAGCATCTAGACATTTTGGTATGCATGTGGATTATGTCTCTATTCAGTACTTGCTAAATGAATTAGAAGAAATATTGGAAGATTCAGATTCAATACAGCTTATCACAGAGTCAAAAGAACATGCTGATTATCTTTTTCGATACTTCTTTGATTTAGTACAGCAACAAAGAAAACAAACATCATATAATGACATCGGTCGGATTCAATCATTATTTCAACGTACTGAATTAAAAGAGGATACTTTCAATTACTTAAAGGATTTGGCATCACGGTTTGTTTTTAGTTTAAAGGATATTCTGGTAAAACTTGATAAACAAAAACAAGTCTCTCATGAAGCTTATAACGATGAAGAAAAAGAAGACGAAGTGAAAAGAAAAATGGAACAGATAGAGACACTAATCATGAATCTTAATTTATTCTTATATGACGATGAAACATCAATGGTAAAGTGGATTGAAATTGAAGCTAAAGGAGCCAGAAACGCAGTATATTTATATTGTGAGCCCATCGATGTTGGTTCATTATTAAAAGAAAAATTTTATGAGGAAAAGACAAGTGTTGTACTAACAAGTGCGACCCTTACCATTAAAAATTCCTTTAACTATATATTGGAAAGGAATGGTTTGAACAGGAACGATGTGGTAACGAAAAAATTCCCTTCTCCTTTTTCCTATAAGGAACAGGTTCAATTATTGATACCAAATGATCTTCCTCAAATTAATAAGGACAAAGAAGAGGATTTTTTGTCAGCTATTAGTTACAACATTTATGAACTGGCAAAAATCACAAATGGCCGTATGCTCGTTTTATTTACTTCCTATCAAATGTTAAAGAAAACTCATGAATTGTTAAAGGGTTTCTTTGATCAGGATGATTTTATGATTATAAGTCAGGGAATATCAAGTGGAAGCAGGTCCAGACTTCAAAAAAACTTCCAATCCTTCGATAAAGCTATTTTACTTGGTACCAGTTCTTTTTGGGAGGGAATTGATATTCCTGGAGAGGATTTATCATCAGTTGTCATTGTTAGACTGCCATTTGAACCTCCTAATCACCCTGTTTACAGTGCAAGGGCAGAAGCTTTAAAAGAAGAAGGAGAGAATCCTTTTATGAAGCTTGCCTTACCAAATGCAGTTATTCGTTTTAAGCAGGGGTTTGGCAGGTTAATACGATCCAGTAAGGATAGAGGGATTGTTTTTGTTTGTGATGGTCGTTTAATGAAAGCTAAATATGGAAAATACTTTATTGAGTCCATTCCACAAGCGTCTTTTTTATATAATGATGCACAGACATTATTAGACCATGCACGTGAATGGTTTTCATAAGTTAACGGAAAGTTACACATTCTATTCTTGGATACTGATGATGGGATGTGAAAGGATATGCAGATTTTAAGACTCGTGTTAACACTATTTATGGCTGTGGTAATTTTATGGGTGCCATCCCAAACTTTAACAGCCTTGGAAAGAACTTTATCTGAAGATGAAGTGAAATTCACCTTTTTCCATCTTACTGATGGTGAATCCCTTCTTATCACTACTGGGAGAGATAAGAAAATTCTAATTAATACCGGATCTAAAGAAAGTGAAGAGGATTTGGTTAGTCAATTAGATGAGCTTGAGGTTCAACAAATTGATTACTTAATTTTGACGAATAAAAGGGAGACGTCCTGTGGAAATACAGATGTCATTATTGATAAGTACAATGTGACAAATGTTGTAAGTTCCACCAATCAGCCCTGTGTTAATATACAGACAAGTAATATACAAACGGAGAAATGGGAAAAGGGGCAAACATACGAACCGAGCCCAGGTTTAATTTTTAAAGTGCTGAAAGTGAATCAACAAGCTGAGAATATGTCTTTTTATATAACGTTTGGTAAGAATTCCATGGTTTTTATGTCAGAAGGAAATGAGGCCATTGAAGACATAATTAAGGAATTACCTATTCAAACCGAGATTATTAAAATCCCTGACTATGCTGAGAAAAACTTCCCGAGTGGAGAGCTTTTGGACCAGTTGGATCCGCATATTGCGATTATTTATGATTTAAAGGATAAAAAGCTTCATGCCGGTTTAATAGAGCGTATGACGGAATTGTGGATTGACGTATATCATCTAAAAAGGGTCGGGACCGTACAAATTATTTTTACTCCATCTGATTATGAGTTTGTACGTGAATAAAACAGTGGAGCAAATTACATTCAGCACAATGTGCTTCTTTAAAAGAAAAGACTCGTGTTAACGGAAGGTTTCGTTAACACGATTCATTCATCTTTGGTAATGGATTCCTTTGCATCATTTTGGTATGGGTTAGGAAAATTTTATTGGGAAATATTTAATTAGCTATTTTGCGACTGAAAATTATTGTTATAATATATAACGAAGTAAGCTTTCAGACATTCATTAGTTTGGGACTCATCGTATGATGATATACTGTACAAAAATTTCTATATAAGGCTTTTGGATGGTTAAGGAGGTACTCTATGGCTGAATCAAACCTTGAGACATTGTCTACTTTACGTATTGCGAAAACAGATAATTTATATAAAATGGTGGATTGTTTAAATCGAACCCTCAAAGAAAAGGATTTAATGTTTGGATTAGCTTTGGATGAAGATGATGAAGACACAGCAGTATTCACTATTTACCAGACGTAGACTGGTTCGCTTCATTGCCCTTATTGTTTTCATCCTTTTCTTAATTATTGCCTGTTCTTTTTTCTATGTGTATAGTACAGCAATGAAGGGTAAAGAAACGACTTTTAAACAATCCAGACAAATTGCACTTCAGGAAACACCGATTAAACAAATTGAAAAAATGGTTCGTTATAATGGAGAAAACACTTATGATGTGGCTATTGGGACTACAGATGAAGAGAGTAGGGGAATGGCATTTGTCCCAACTGGTGATGATGTAGAAACTACATATGTTGATATCAAGGACGGAATGAGTAAAGAAGAAATGTCGTCAGACTGGAAAAAACAATGTCAAGATTGTAAATTAGTAAGTATCACCCCGGGGATAGAAGATGGGCATGTCATCTGGGAAATCGTTTATGAGAATACTGAAAATCAATATGTTTTTGAAACGTACTTATTTGAAAATGGGGATTTATATGAGCAAGTAAAGCTGAGGAATCATAAAGAGGAGGAATTATCTTAATGGAATTAGCAGATCGTGTACAGAGTTTAACACCATCGAGTACATTGGCGATAACAGCTAAAGCGAAGGCGTTAAAAAAAGAAGGTCACGATGTAATTGGTCTGGCAGCTGGTGAACCGGATTTTAATACTCCTGAACATATTTTAACTGCAGCCAAACAGGCCATGGATGAAGGGAAGACGAAATATACCCCATCAGGTGGACTTCCAGAACTAAAACACACCATTCAAGCTAAATTTAAACGGGACCAGAATCTTGACTATAACGAAAATGAAATCATTGTGACAATTGGCGCCAAACACGCTTTATTTACCTTATTTCAAGTCTTATTAAATCCAGGTGATGAAGTGATTGTGCCGGCACCATTCTGGGTTAGTTATCCTGAACAAGTAAAGCTTGCACAAGGAAAACCTGTGATTGTTGAAGCCAAAGAGCAGAATGATTTTAAGCTGACACCTGAACAAGTAGAAGAAGCTGTGACCGATAAAACAAAAGCCCTTATTATAAATTCTCCTAGTAATCCAACAGGTGTCATTTATACAAAGGATGAATTAAAAGCCATAGGTGAAGTTTGTCTTAAACATAATATAACCATTGTTTCGGATGAAATATACGAAAAATTGATTTATGGTAATGAAGAGCATACTTCTATTGCACAGCTTTCGGAAACCTTAAAAGAAGCTACGATCATTATTAATGGTGTATCAAAATCTCATTCGATGACTGGATGGAGAATTGGTTACGCAGCAGGTAATGAAACGTTAATTAAAGCGATGACAAACCTTGCTTCCCATTCAACATCTAATCCAGCCTCCATCTCACAATATGCAGCTCTTGAAGCTTATTCAGCTTCTGAAGAAGAGGTAAACAAAATGAAGAACGCCTTTGCGGAGAGGTTGAATAAACTTTATAACTGGGTAACAGAATTGCCTGGTGTAAGCTGTGTAAAACCTAGAGGTGCTTTTTATCTGTTTCCAAACGTTAAAGAAGCTGCTAATGCATGTGGATATGATGAGGTATTTGACTGGGTTGAGGCCCTGCTTGAAGAAGAAAAAGTTGCATTAGTACCCGGTTCTGGTTTTGGTGCACCCGATAATGTTCGCTTATCTTATGCAACCTCATTAGATCAATTGGAGGAAGCGGCTAAACGTATTAAACGTTTTATTGAAAAACATCAAACAGCATAATTAGGAGGAAGCGTCATGAAGACGACAATTAATCAAGTATATAAACATGTAGGAGAAGAAGTAACCATTGGAGCATGGCTGGCTAACAAACGATCGAGTGGTAAAATTGCCTTTTTACAGCTTCGTGATGGTACAGGCTTTATTCAAGGCGTCGTTGTCAAATCTGATGTAGAGGAAGAAATTTTTGATTTAGCTAAAAAACAATTAACACAAGAGTCCTCATTGTATGTGACAGGAATCATTGTGGAGGATACTCGTTCTCCGCTTGGCTATGAAATACAGGTGAACCATATTGAGCTCATACATGAGGCTGTAGATTATCCAATTACTCCAAAAAATCATGGAACAGAGTTTTTAATGGATCATCGCCATTTATGGTTACGTTCTAAAAAACAACATGCCATCATGAAAATCAGAAATGAAATTATTCGTGCAACCTATGAGTTTTATAACCAGCAGGGTTTTGTTAAAGTGGATCCACCCATTTTAACGGGGGCATCTGCAGAAGGTACAACAGAATTATTTCACACGAAGTATTTTGATGAAGATGCGTATTTATCACAAAGTGGACAGCTCTATATGGAAGCAGCAGCTATGGCATTTGGAAAGGTATTTTCCTTTGGTCCCACCTTCCGTGCTGAGAAATCCAAAACGCGCAGACATTTGATTGAATTTTGGATGATTGAGCCTGAAATGGCCTTTATGGAGCATGAAGAAAGTCTGGAACTGCAAGAACAGTATGTGTCTTATATTGTACAAGCTGTATTAAAGAATTGTAAGATGGAATTACAAGCCCTTGAGCGTGATATTTCTAAGCTTGAAAATATTAAAGCACCCTTCCCGAGAATTACATATGATGATGCACTAAGCTTTTTGAAGGAGCAGGGATTTGATGATGTAGAATGGGGCGATGACTTTGGTGCACCGCATGAAACGGCAATTGCAGAGAGCTTTGATAAGCCAGTATTCATTACCCATTACCCAACCAAATTAAAAGCATTTTATATGCAACCTGATTCAGACAATCCAGATGTAGTCTTATGTGCCGACTTAATTGCGCCAGAAGGGTATGGTGAAATTATTGGGGGATCACAACGAATTGATGATTTAGAGTTGATGGAGCAGCGTTATAAGGAACATGGACTAACCGGACCGGCCTATGAATGGTATTTAGAGCTAAGAAAATATGGAAGTGTACCTCATTCTGGATTTGGACTTGGCTTAGAACGCACTGTAGCATGGATTGCAGGAATCGAACATGTGCGTGAAACCATCCCATTCCCACGCTTGTTAAATCGTTTGTATCCATGATGCCTAAAAGAGGAAAAATTCGGTAAGAGGCTCCCTTTATGACAGGGAGCTTTTTATGTACTTATATGATTGGACATATTTTTCCCACAAAACGTTTCATACATGATTCGACAAGCTTAGATGCTATAATAATAGTAAGGTGGGATAATCATGCAAAAGAATTCATCTTTTTATCAGTTGCTTTTTGACCAAATGACATTACCTAAAAGTATTTTACTTAACTATACATCATTAGGGATGACAGAAGGCGAGCTTGTCGTAATTCTGCAAATATATCGACTTCAGTTAGAGGGAAATCGTTTACCTTCCATTCAGGCGATAAGTGAACATATGACCATTAATGAACAGGAACTTGCCCAGATGCTGAAAAAGCTTATGCAAAAAGATTTGATAAAAATCGAACAGCACCAGGAGGATGATGTCATTTATGAATGGTATTCTTTAGAGCCAGTATGGAATAAAATCTATGAACCTGTTCAGCAGAATGAAGAAGAAGGTGAACACGAAGGTAAGTTATTTTATTTGTTCGAGCAGGAGTTTGGGCGGGCCTTATCACCGATCGAAATTGAGACTATTAATCATTGGCTGGATGAAGATAACTTAGCCCCATCTCTTATTAAAGCTGCTCTTCGTGAGGCTGTATTAATGGGAAAATTAAATTTCCGTTATGTAGACCGAATACTTATTGAATGGAGAAAAAAGGGTGTGAAAACCGTTGAGGATGCCCGAAAAGTGAGTCAATCCTTCCGTCAAAATTCCAATCAGGTAGCAGGTACTCAAAAGAAGAAAAAACGTGACACATCCGTTTATTATAATTGGCTAGAAGATGGTGAATAGGGAGAGGAGGGATGAGATGCTTACAAAGAAACAAATTCGTTTTTGTTTAGATAAGATGGCGGAAATGTTTCCAGAGGCTAAATGTGAATTGACGCATTCTAATCCATTCGAGCTGCTAATCGCAGTGGTCTTATCTGCACAATGTACAGATGCATTAGTTAATAAAGTGACAGAAGATTTGTTTAAAAAATACAAAACGCCAGAGGATTATTTAGCTGTTACGTTGGAAGAATTGCAAAATGATATCCGAAGAATCGGTTTATATCGTAATAAATCCAAAAATATTCGTAAACTCTGTGAAATTTTAATTGAGCAATATGATGGACAAGTACCTGATGAACATGAAAAGTTAGTGAATCTTCCAGGTGTGGGGAGAAAAACGGCCAATGTTGTCATTTCCGTTGCTTTTAATAAGCCGGCCATTGCTGTTGATACCCATGTAGAACGAGTGTCGAAGCGATTAGGGATTTGTCGATGGAAGGATTCTGTACTTGAAGTTGAAAGAACGTTGATGCAAAAAGTTCCTGAAGACGAGTGGGGGGATACCCATCATCGCATGATCTTCTTCGGCAGGTATCATTGTAAGGCGCAAAATCCGCAGTGCGAAATTTGCCCGTTGTTAGAGGTGTGTAGGGAAGGGCAGAAAAGGATGAAAAGAAAGGAAAGAGCAGAAACAAAGGAATAAGAATTTACGTTTTACAACTTCTTTCCAAACCATAAAAAGGACTGACACAATTGTTTTGTGTGTGCTGAACCCTAAAAGTTAGACCAAAATATTTAAGCAGCTAGTTGACTGGTATGCAGACGGTATTCCACCGGGCTCATGCCAGTCAATTTTGCTTTTATCCGTTCATTGTTATAGTAAAAAATATAATCAGTTACTGCTTGCTTAAGCTCTTCAAATGATTTATAAACTTTACCGTAATACATTTCCTGTTTCATTAGCCCAAAGAAATTCTCCATTGGTGAATTATCTAGACAGTTTCCTTTTCGGGACATACTTTGAAAGATACCATTATCTTTTAGTTTCTTTACATACCTCTTCATTTGATAACCCCAGCCTTGATCAGAGTGTATAGTAGTTCGATAGGGGCAATCTTTTG
>NZ_FOHJ01000002.1:0-251365 GCF_900111405.1 Salinibacillus kushneri
CTTGCCCCCGCAACCAAAGGTCCGGTAGTTCAGCTGGTTAGAATGCCTGCCTGTCACGCAGGAGGTCGCGGGTTCGAGTCCCGTCCGGACCGCCACTAAATACATAGAGTAGTTATGTGGTGCTTATAACATAATGAAAATTACATAGTGGCTCGGTAGCTCAGTCGGTAGAGCAACGGACTGAAAATCCGTGTGTCGGCGGTTCGATTCCGTCCCGAGCCACCATTTAAGTCATAATTTTGATTTGAAACCAGTAGGATATAATAGTAATTATTCTTGCTGGAATTACTCTCATTCATTTTATTGGAGGGGTAGCGAAGTCTGGCTAAACGCGGCGGACTGTAAATCCGCTCCCTTTGGGTTCACAGGTTCGAATCCTGTCCCCTCCACCATTATTTAAATAGTATTGTAGGGGTATAGTTTAATGGTAAAACGAAGGTCTCCAAAACCTTTGATGTGGGTTCGATTCCTACTACCCCTGCCATTTTCATTTTCAAAGAAAAATATATGGCGGTTGTGGCGAAGTGGTTAACGCACCGGATTGTGGCTCCGGCACTCGTGGGTTCGATTCCCACCAATCGCCCTTTTGGTATACATTGGGCCATAGCCAAGCGGTAAGGCATCGGGTTTTGATCCCGTGATGCGCTGGTTCGAATCCAGCTGGCCCAGCCATTATGCGGAAGTAGTTCAGTGGTAGAACACCACCTTGCCAAGGTGGGGGTCGCGGGTTCGAATCCCGTCTTCCGCTCCATTAAATCCGGCGGCATAGCCAAGTGGTAAGGCAGAGGTCTGCAAAACCTTTATCACCGGTTCGAATCCGGTTGCCGCCTCCAGAAAACATGCCGGTGTGGCGGAATTGGCAGACGCGCACGACTCAAAATCGTGTTCCGTAAGGAGTGTCGGTTCGACCCCGACCACCGGTATCAACGTTATACACACAAGTAATTATGTATTATCATAGAAAACGATGATTAAAAACAGCAGGGTTATTTAACTCTGCTGTTTTTATGCTATATTGAGATTTGAAAATTGTTCGATGAGGGGGAATTACATATAATGATTGAAGCAGTTGGCTTTTTTGGAAACATTAATATATATTTTAAAAGCCGTGGGAAATTAGATAAAGCGATTTTTTAATAATTGCTGTTGGTAAAGCAAGGACATGAATTACTACTCAATGTTCTTGTTTTTTTTGTTTAAAATGGTCCTTATATTTTTTACTACACTTTGCTAAAATTGCCTTATAGAATGGGGGAGGTATTTTGTTCTATTTAAGTCAAACTGAAAGTGAAAGAAAAGAGTACATAAAATTACTGCAAACAGTAGGATCACTATCTCACCTGTTTAGTGATAGTCCTACTCCTTACTTATATTATAGAGCAGCAGAAAATATCTTTTGCCGTGTTTTTGAAGCAGAAAACCTATCTAGGGGTGATGTTAGTGCCGATGCCGCTAAAAATAAGTTAGGTATTGGATTAAAAACATTTTTACATGGTAATGGAAAGACCTATCAAAAAATAGCAGAGTTCAACAAAGACTTATCTGTATATGAAGGTAAGAACTCAGATGAAGTAGTGGATATCATTTCAAAAATGAGAAATGAGCGTATTAACTTTACAATGCGATCTCACGGTTTAAATGATATGATATACCACCTTGTTACCCGTGAAGAAGGAAGTTTTAATTTATACGAGGAGCATATGGATCTTGTAGATATGTCTTCTATAAAAAGTATAAAAGAAAAAGGTAATACAATTTTCTTTCAAGATAAATTTGCTGAATATAAATTTTATAAAGCAAAAAGTACTTTGTTTAAACGGTTTAAAACGAAGAAACCAATTGATTCTTTTGATGTAGAAATTCTCAAAGATCCATATTCTTTCTTATTAGAAAGGACAGGTTCTGCTTTAGATTTAGTTAAAGAGCCGGAAGAAACATTTGAAAAGGTATATCTTCCTTTATATTCTACAAGGGACGGGGAAGTCCATGCTGGAAGTGGTTTAAATCAATGGAATGCAGGTGGTAGAAGTAGACACCATGACGAATTATATATACCTATTCCAAAATGGATACATGAAGACTTTGAAGGTTTCTTTCCATATAAATTAGGAAGTGGTAAACCTGGAACTCCTTTTGCAATAGTTCTCCCTGACGGTATTGAATATAACGCAAAAGTTTGTCAGGAAAATGGGAAAGCCTTAATGACTAACCCAAATAAGTTATTAGGTCATTGGTTGTTAAGACATGTATTACAGGTCCCAGTAAATACATTAGTAACCTATAGTATGTTAGAAGATATAGGGATTGATAGTGTAGTAGTTACTAAGATAAATGAAGACCGCTTTAAAATTCATTTCTCAAAAATAGGGTCATATCAAGAATTTGAAGATGAATTTAAGGGGAGTAAAAAGAAAAGATGAGGAGATTTCCTCATCTTTTCTTTTTTAGATGCTCAATTAACGTACAGATATCAAGCATATCTCCAGTTTGCACATAGTAATTATTGGCATCCATTTTATTAGATTCATAAATCTGACCTAAATATGCACCTTGAGGAATGAATAAATCTTCTTCAATTGCTTGAACTAACATTTTTCTTGATATACACCCCGGTATATCATAAGAAAATGTTTCGTTCATAATGGCTTCTTTTAATTCATCTTTATCAATAGTATCCGTATAAAGCCACCTATGTTGTTTTAAAATGTCAGAAGCGAACGGTGTTAATCGAATAAGAATGAAGGCAGTATATCTACTGTTACCGTTTTCTAAATTAGGAATATACTCCCCATCTGCATTCCAATCGTCCGACTCAAGCAATAGAAGTTGTCCAAATGACTTAGTTGATTTAACAGCAAGTTTACAACCATTTATCTCAAAATCACTGGAATCCCATTCACCTAAGCCGTACATTTCTGTATCTGGTTCAGGTGTTTCAATCCCGTTATCGGTAAACACCTCATAAAGAGCATATTCTGCTAGTTTACCTTGAAAAGTATCAGCAAAAATCTCCCCTTTTCTTCTTCGATGATTTCCACCAGTTCTATGGTTTCTGTGATTACCTTGGTCGCCAAAACTCATACCATAAGCAAAATCAAATACTTCTTCAATTATTTCTTCACTAAAGGAATTGTAAGCAGTAAAATCCTTTTTGTTAGTAAAAGAGTATAGAGTCTTATCAATCCCCATTTCGTAGTCATGTTGTTCACTTACACTTAACTTATTCATTTTATCACCAACCTAGGATATTTTTACTACAAGTGTATGATAGAAAACTAGAAATGGCCATAGATATACCAAAAAATTGTAAAAATTCCATAGGGTATTTTATATTTATTAAAAATAATTAGGTTTACCCAGCAGCCAAATTCGACAGGTTATGCTAAAATAGAATCTACATGAAAAAGAATGACATGCCCATGACAAGTGTAGAATTTAAAGTAACAATTTTACTTAATTTATGATACAATATAGAATATGAGGACAGAACTAATGTTCGGAGGTGTGGTATGGAAAGAAAAAAAAATACAGTAGCATCCTTATTTGCTGGAATCGGTGGAATCGATAAAGGATTTGAACAAGCAGGTGCAAATGTTATCTGGGCAAACGAAATAGATAAAAATGCTTGCATTACTTATAGAGAAAACTTTAACCACGAACTAGTGGAAGATGATATTCGAAATCTAGACGGCAATGATATGCCAGACACAGATATTCTGACTGCTGGATGGCCATGTGTGGCTTTCTCTGTAGCCGGAAATAGACATGGTATGAAATATCAATGCCACGTCTGTGAACATGAACATTCAGTTACTTATGACGAGTACATTAATGGTGCTACTTGTCCTGAATGTGGAGGATTTACAGATGCCATAGATCCTAGGGGAACTCTTTTCTTTGATGTTATTCGTTTCATAAGAGCGAAGAAACCAAAAGCGATTTTTCTTGAGAACGTAAAAAACCTTAAAGGACATGATAAGGGAAATACTTTCAAAGTAATTGAGGAAATGCTAAGAGAAAGTGGATACTTTTTTGAGAGTAAAGTCATGAACACTATGGAATATGGAAATATTCCACAAAATAGGGAACGTATTTTTATTGTTGGATTTAGAGAAGAAGAGGCTTTAGAGAATTTTGTTTGGCCTGAAAAAATTACCCTTACTAAAACTATTGAAGATGTGTTGGAGCGAAATGAGAAACAAGATGATAAATATTATTATGGTGTTGAGAGTCAGTATTATAATATGTTAAAAGAGACTATGACTAGAAGAGATACTGTTTATCAACTTAGACGTGTATATGTAAGGGAAAACCAATCAAATGTATGTCCGACTTTAACTGCAAATATGGGTACTGGGGGTCACAATGTACCATTGATTATTGATAATTGGGGATTTAGAAAATTAACTCCTAAAGAGGCACTAAGATTTCAAGGTTTCCCAGTTGATGAAGATTACCAAATAGTAGATGGAATGGCAAACTCTCATATATACAAACAAGCAGGAAATGCAGTAAGTGTGCCAGTAATTAAAAGAATTGCAGAAAATTTAATTGCTACTTTAGACGAAAATAATAATGAAATAAGAACAGAAGAACTTAAATCTGCTGTTTCAATTTAGAAGTAAGGAAGCCTAGTAATCTAGGCTTTTTTTTATGCAGAAAACACATATTTTTGTCAAAAAATCAGTGAATAAGTAATAGGCATGGTAATCTTTTACCATATACGGGCCCTAAAGTATGATACAATTTTCTTAAAGTTGCAGTTACTAAGAGGTGTATGAAGATGTCTATTAAGAATTTAAAGGTTCTTCATGAAAAGGGCATAAATGACTTGCCGGATTGGATAAATTTTGCTTTTGAACTAGGGTTTTATATAAGTGATAATGGAACTAAATATCGAAAACCTATTACTATATTACTATCACTTCCTAGTGAGCAGTATTTTCCTTTGTTTGTAGCAATGGGCATTGCAGATAAGAAATTTTCTATTAATAAACAAATGAGATCAATTAGGAAGCAAGTTATGAGTCTGAAAAAAGGTAGTCGTATTATCTATCAGGATGAAAAATCTTCTAGAAAAGCATCTGTTCTTTCTATAGATCCAAGTCCAGTCTTTGAAAATGAAATGATTTTAAGAATCAAAGACGGTGGAATGATAAGAGGTGTTCCAGAAAGACAGTGGATAGACAAAATAATCCTTTTAGATGAGGAATTAGAAGAGGTTAAAAGATCAAGAAAAGTAAGTAAGAAAAAAGAACTCGGTTTAGAAAGAAGTGGCTTATTAAGTGCATTGTATTCTTCAAATCAGTTAAATAAGGTTTCATTTTACCCAGGTGATTATTTTTATATTGTAGGTAATACTTCTCGTATTCTAGAGCAGATGCAAGAAGATATATTTATATTCAATGGTTCAAGAGGTAAAATTAATGACTTTCTTTATCTCGATGATAATAACAGTTATACAAATGGACAGTTGTTCTCTTCTCAAATGAAAAAAAATGATGTTGAAATTACTACTGATGTACCCGTAATCTATACGGATGTAAATAGTTATATGAAACAGTCTAGGTACTTTAATGAAAACCCTAGAATTATAGTTATTAGTAGAACGGACAATGAAAGTAGGATACACGAAATTAAGGAAGAATTAAAAAGAAAATCCTTACAAGAAAATCATAATATAAACACAAAAGAGTTAGTTGACTATTTAAAGTTTGGTAATACAAAAGTACCTAATGGTATAGAAATGATTGCTTGGAGGTAGGGAAAATGAGTTTTAGTAACTTAGTGGACTTATATAATTTGGAAAAGAGTAATGTTTCATTTTTTCATGTTGAGAACATGAAGTTATCTTCTTTTGGTGAGATTTTGGAGAGTTATCGTAAAGAAGTTCAGACTAGATATGATGGTGACGAGCATTTATCCGAAGTATTAAATATGCTAAGAAGAATATTTTTTAAACTCACTGGAAGTTTTCTACCTTACAGTAAAGTAATTAGTAAAGAATTGGAGAATGAATTACTACAAAAATTCTATCAGGTAAAAAATAGTTATCCAGAACTCTTTTCAACTACAGTAATCAAAATTGCAAAATCATTTAAAGAAGTATCAGAAAGTATCGAAAATAGTATGACCGATTACGTGTGCAACTATATAAATGAAAACTCGGATATAAGATTGAAGTTAGCAATAGTTACGAAAAGAGCAATATCTATTGAAGAAAGAACAATAATCAAGAAAGGCCTTAAACTAAATCATAATATTGACTTTTTTACTGAAAACAGTTTTCGAAAAGAAATAAATCTATTTGATGAAGTTATATATATCGGTAGTCCGGATTACTTTGGTGCATATGTAAAAAATACATTTAAGGGATTAAGGATAACCTTTATTTCTTATGACATGTTTAATAATTCCATGGAACCAATAGAAGAGTTTGAAAGTATTGATATGAAAGGGTTGTACAGTACTCTCTTTAATCATATTTCCTTTGGAGAACCGATTCAGAAGAAAGTTAAGATAACCCTTGAAGAAAAGGAATCCTTAAACATTGCTGTTAACAAACTATTAGAACAACAAAAAAGTCGAGAGAGTGATATAACAGACTCTGTTGAAGCAAGCATAGTGTATTTAGAAAATGACCGCTTTCTATTTGCACCTCAAGATTCTAAGGTTCGTATATTTATTCCAAGAAAAAAAGACAATCTTATCAAACAGGTTAATTTTAAAGAAGTTGAAGAAGATGACTACATTGTAATTAGAAATGAAAGCGATATAAAATTAATTGCAGAATTGGCAGATCAAATACTGGAATCAAATGCAGAGAGTTATCGATTGTTACAAAAGAAATGGAAAGATAGGCTTCGATATAATGTAGAGAAAAAAGGAATAAATCGTGTAAGTCAAATTTTAAGTAGAAAATATCATTTAAAAACAGCATCTCCTGTGTCAGTCAGGAATTGGTGTAATGATAATTCGATTTGTCCAACTGAACTTCCGGAACTGCTTAAAGCATTAAAATACAATGAAAAAGATATTCATGAAATCCACAGTAAAATGAAACAGATTAAACGCGCGCACTTGAAAGCAGGCAGACTAATATCAAGCAAATTAATGACTGAATTATCAACAGACTTTGTAAAGGATCTTCAAGAACAAGGTTACTATACTTTTACCTCTCAGGAGTTTGAAGGTGCTTCATTTAATATTGAAAGAATAGTTTCAATCGATCAGTCTAAGTATTTAATAGCACCCTATAACCTAATGAAACCGATAGAAGTAGATTAATATAAAAGGAGTTTTTTTATATGACTATAACTTTGGATAAGTCACTTAAGAATCGCCAAATAGTTTTTAATAATGTTAAAGAGGAAGTTATAGGACCCGGACAAATTAGAGATCATTATACAAAGTTTAGTCCTATAGGTACTACGGAATTCGAGTCAAAAGATGATATGCGCAAACCTTATTATTGGGAAGTGGGAGGAGTAAAAGAAGAAATACTTCAGAGAGAATCTCCAACTCAAAGATATGTTAGTGGCCTATTATTCCCTTTAGGTACTAGTAAGGATGAAGATGTTGCACTTGACACACCAATAGATAAAGAGTCTGTTGAAGAGGATGAGGTTAAAAAGAGAGATGAATTGTTTGATTTGACAGCGGGAATTGAGAATACAGAAGAAGATGGTGATGTTGAGTTATTTCCACAAAGAAACGATTTTATGCCTTCTACAATGGGCTTAACATTTTGTGTGGATAAGAACCTTCCATCTTTAACGGTAAAGATAGAAGGAGGGAGTTACACACCCCATAACGTCAGGATTAAGGGTGAAAGTAATAGTTTTCAATGGTGGTTAAGGGAAACGGTAGAAGGAATTTGGGAGATACCGATTAATAACCTATTAGAAAAAAAGCAAATCGACAACACCGTTGACATGAAAAACAGAAAAAATGAAAAGGTTAGTCAGTACAAAATTCAAATTCAAGCACGAATTAGAGAAGTTAAGGACAAGTATATTATAACTGTAAGTGTAACTAACCGTTCCGATATTAAAGGGTTTAATAGATTACAGTTAATATTATTTCAATCAGTAATGAGTATTAGTACTCCAGAAAATCATTCATTTTCTATATATCCTAAGCAATACGAAATGAAAGAATATCTAAGTGATGAAGAAGCGTCAACTGAACTACTCTATCGAAATGAAGGTATATATGCATTTGGACATGGTTGTGCGGCTCATTGGCAACAGCATATTACAAATGTTAAGGAAATATCTACAACCTTTATGCCTGAGTATGAAACTCTAAGTATGACACCAAATGTTTATGTCAAAAAAGGCAATCGTAAAATAGAACTAACAATTAAAATGAGTGATTTGGCAGGATTATCATCTAATGAACATCCTAATAAAATATTGGAGCCTTTAATCCAGGGATATGAAGAATGGATTCAAGATAAAGAAAATGAAATAAAGGTTACAGTTGCTGAACCTTTACGCCCTGCGGCAAGAGAGCATATTAGGTTATGTAAGGAAAGCCTAAAAAGAATGAAAGATGGTCTAAAATTGCTTCATGAAAAACAAACTCTTGAGGCGTTCCGTCTAGCAAACCTTGCTATTCTTTTACAACAAGTAAATGGAAAAGATAAACGTTCAGGAGTTATTGAAAATAATCAAATCATTTTTAATAAGTCATTTAAAGAGAATACAAAAGATGAAATGAAATTGAAGAATGCTGATAATTCCTGGAGGGCATTTCAGATTGCTTTTATTCTATTGTCAATTGAGTCTTTTGTTAAAGAGGATAGTGATTCACGAAAAATAGTTGACTTGATTTGGTTTCCTACAGGTGGTGGTAAGACAGAAGCATACTTAGGAGTCGCTGCTTTTCAAATGATTTTAAGAAGGTTAGAAAACCCCATGGATGCTGGAGTGGATGTCCTAATGAGATATACACTAAGACTCCTTACTGCTGACCAGTTTCAGAGATCTTCTAGGCTTATCTGTGCTTTGGAATACTTAAGAAGAAATAATCAAGATAAGTTGGGAAATATACCATTCTCAATTGGAATATGGGTTGGTTCAAAAACAACACCAAATAATAATAAATCGGCTAAACAGAGTCTGAGTAAACTACAAAAAAATGTAAAAGGTGCTGAACAATTTATTGTAAACAATTGTCCATGGTGTGGAGCGAATCTAGGCTTTTATGGTGAAAAAAATAGTAAAAAGAAACATTACTTTGGTTATAAGATTGAGAATAATAAACTAGTGGTTCATTGTCCAGATAATAATTGTCTCTTTCATGAGGAATTACCAATCTACATCGTTGATGAAACAATTTATGAAAAGCGCCCAACATTTTTGATTGGAACAGTAGATAAATTTGTACAATTGGTGTGGCAACCTAAAGCAAGAGCGTTATTTGGTATCGATTGGAATGGTGAAAGATTTTCAAGTCCACCTTCATTAATTGTGCAAGACGAATTACATTTAATATCTGGTCCATTGGGAACTCTTACTGGTTTATTTGAAGTATTAATAGAAGAATTGTGTTTAAAAGAGGTAGATGGAGAAATAATTAAACCCAAAATTATTGCGGCCACCGCTACCATTAAACAGTTTGAGGAACAGGCTCTAGCCCTTTTCGGAAGAAAACATTCGAGGTTATTTCCTAGTCCAGGAATTGAAAATGAAGATTCCTTCTTTGCAACTCCAGCAGTTGATGATGAAACAGGAATACCAAAACCCGGCCGTAAATATGTCGGTGTTTACACTCAAACGGTCCGTATTATGATGTCCCAGGTTATGGCATTTTCTTCTATTCTTCAGTCTTCCAATGAGATTGAGAAAGATGAAAGGGATCCTTATTGGACCTTACTTACATTCTATAATACTCTGCGGGAATTAGGAGGAGGTTTGACATTAACTCAAACGGACATACCTCAATATTCGAATTCTATGGCTATGAGAAAAGGGCAAAAAGACCAACGCTATATAAATAAGTATTTGGAACTGACATCTAGAAAACAAAGTCATGAAATCTCAAAGACTATTGATGATTTGAAAGTCAATTATGTTGAGAATAATAAAAACAATCGTGACTCATCAATCGATTTATGCTTAGCATCAAATATTATAGAAGTTGGTGTTGATATCGATCGACTTTCTGTTATGGCCATTGTTGGTCAACCTAAAATGACTGCTCAGTATATACAAGTTAGTGGTCGTGTAGGGCGTCGTTGGTGGGAAAGACCTGGTATAATATTCACTTTATATTCTAATACCAAATCTAGAGATAAGTCACATTTTGAACATTTTAGAGAATATCATCAAAAATTGTACGCGCAGGTAGAACCAACAAGTGTTACCCCATTTTCTGATTCTTCTTTAGATAGGGGGCTCCATGCAGTAATTGTAGGATTCCTACGACAAGCACTAACTGATGATATTGCCAGAACACCTGACTGGAATGAGATTAAAAAGAACCTGAATTCTAAGGTTGTTCCTTTTTATAATCGTATAATTGAACGTGCCAAACTGGTTGACCCTGAGCAGGTCGAAGAATTGAAAAGTAGATTTTTAACTATTTTACAAAGGTTAGAAAAAGGTAAATATACTGCATGGAGAGTAGACCCTAAGGTGGAAGGCTATATGTATTCAGCAGGTACAATTATTCCACAAGCATTAAAAAATAAGTCTGAGTCCATGATAAATTCAATGAGAAATGTTGATTCTGAATGTAGAGGGCTAATTGTATCTGTATATAACTCGGAAGATAACAATGAAAATGAAAATAGTTGGGAGGGTTTATTTTCATGAAAGATCTACCTTTAAGAAGGGGCCAACTTGTTACTACCTTTGGTCCCGGTTCTCTTGTAATTAGTCCAGAAGGGGAATCAGCAATGATAGGTTCCCTTGATAAGTGGTACCATGACAAGAATGAAAAGCCAATTGATGCATTAGATGAGTTTGAGATTCAAGAGCCTAGATTAAGATCAATTCTGAAGGTGGATAAACTATTAATGCCCCCTGACTATCGGCCAGGTTACAAATATAAAAACGCAGGAGATGCCTTAACACAAACAAATACAGATATTTATATTCCTTTACTACGATTTCCTACTTGGCATTACTGTCCTGTATGTAAAACTTTACAACAATCAGAAATGTCAAACAGAACAAGTTGGTTGGATTGCAAAGTTTGTAAAGATAGGAGAAAAATGATTCAAGTGCCATTTGTAACTGTTTGTAACCAAGGTCATATTTCTGATTTTCCTTGGAGAGAGTGGGTACACAAAGATGAGGATACTCGATGTGAGGGACTAATGCGTTTAACTTCTACAGGCGGAGCAACACTTGATTCCCTCAAGGTAAAGTGTAGTTGCAACAAAGAAAGGTCCCTAAGGGGCATTATGACACGAAGAAACGATTCTAATCATGAAGAAGAAGGTATTAGTGAACTAAGTAAGAGATTAAATGAAAATGGTAACCTATATCAATGCAAAGGGCATAAACCATGGTATGGTTCTTTAAAAGACAATGAAAAGTGTACTTCATACCCTGTTGCAGTCTTGAAAAATTCAATAAATGTTTACTATCCAAATACAATTAGCGCAATTTACTTGCCAGGGGAAAATCCTGCGGTTGAAAGACTGATTAATATGTTTGAAAGAAATGGGATAACTTCTTCTTGGCTAAAAATTACTGATGAAATAGATAAGAAAATAGAGATAGTTAAAAAAATGTGTCCTCCAGAAATACAAGAATTTAAAAAGTCAGATATAGAACTTGCAATTCTTTACATTGAAGGTGAACTAGATGATGGGCAAGCGCAAGAGAGAATTCATTCTAAGAATACTGAAAAGGAACTTCGAAAAAAAGAGTTTGAGACTCTTGTTAATGATGTAGTAACTGAGAACTTGAAGGTAAGACACGAATGGAGACATATTGAGGGCGAAACAAAAGGTCTTGCAACAAACTTTGCACTAATTAATAGAGTGACAAAGTTAAAAGAAACTATTGCACTAACTGGATTTAATAGACTTTCTACAAATGATGATGAATCTAGTAAAAATAAAATTGAAAATGGAAAAAGGTTATTATTTAAAGACCCGGAGTTGATACAAAATAAATGGCTACCGGCATATAAGGTTTACGGGGAAGGAATTTTCTTTACGTTAAACACAGAAAAACTTAGATCTTGGGAAGAAAGCCACGATGTTCAAAGGTATTTTAATAAGTTGCTGACAAGGGTAGAAAGGAGTAGAACAAATATTGATGAGTCTATTCTTAGTCCCAGAAATATTCTAATGCATACCTTGTCACATATAATAATTGACGAGTTGGCCCTTACTTGTGGTTATAACTCCGCTTCAATACGTGAACGCCTTTATATAGATGACGAACAATGCGGAATATTAATTTATACTTCATCAGGTGACATCGATGGTACATTTGGTGGTTTAGTACGGATGGGAAAAACAAAAAACTTTTTCCCTGTAGTTGACAAAGCAATAGATAAAGCAAGATGGTGTAGTTCTGACCCAGTATGTTCAGAGATTGGGAAATCTTCTGGTCAAGGTGTTAATAATTTAAATGGAGCGGCATGTCATAGTTGTACTTATCTCCCTGAAACATCTTGTGAACTAGGAAATCTTTTTCTGGATAGAACATTGTTGATTGATTCAAAGATTGGTTTTTTTAAATAATAGATTAAAATGTCTGAACCTAACTTCAGGGCTCAGACATTTTTTTATCCAGTTAGTTTTGATAATGATTAAAAGGACCTATTTTTCACCTGAATCATTTGGTAGAATTTACATATATAATCAATGTGAATTCAATATATTAGATTGAGAGGAAAAATATATGCCTAATGAAAGAAATAATAAGGAATATAATCAAATAGATTTATCCTTATTTGATAATGAAGATGACATTTCTCATAAAATAACAAGACAATATTCCACACCCCCGTTGATAGAAGAAGAATTCCCCAAAATAGATGGTGAAGAAAAACTTTCTGATCAAGAACTTGAGGAACTTGTATTCTATAGCATTAAAACTGGGAACCCATCAACAGTAGAATCCATTTCAAATTTAGATAATCCAATAGAAGTACTTCAGTTAAATAGATTCAAAGATGAATTAGAAGTAGATCAAATTATTTTTATTGTTTTTGGTGGTGATAGAGGTAAACCTGAGGTAACTTGGGAAACGGGTTTGATTGCTATCGGCCATATAGCAAGGGAACCATACGATGTTGGCTATCAGGGGAGAAACTTTAAAGTAGAGATAAATGTTGATATTTTACTAGAAAACAATATTAAAAAAGACGATTTGGTTCCTTATAGAACCACCTATAATTTACCGGGAATTTCTCCGATGACAAAAGGGGAACCGAACCAAGCATTAAGTGCTATCCATGGAAAACAAGCAGTAGGATTAGTTAGAGCAATTTTAGATAAATACCCAAATTTAGAAGATAGACTAACTGATATTTTTGGAGAAAATTTCATGCTTAATGTGAAAGATGTTATTACATATTTGGTAGAAGAAGACAAATCTTTTGAAGAAAGACAACGTCAAGATGAAGAAAGAAATGAAGATGAAGACGAAGATAATGAAGTAGGAACTCAAACAACATATAGTAACTTATATAATCCCGAAATTGACCGCATAATTGGTTCATTTGAGATGGAAATTGGTCCTATAGAGCATCTTAAGAATTACATAAATATAGATAAAAACATAATCTTAACCGGACCACCGGGAACGGGTAAAACAACTATTGCTGAGAGAGCGGCGGAAGAAGGCATAAGAACCAATTATACTGATGGCTATGTGCTAAGTACAGCAACGGATGATTGGAGCACCTTTGATACAATAGGAGGCTATATGCCGGATCCAAATGACTCTGGAAAACTTAGGTTTCATGAGGGTATAGTCTTAAAAAGTATAAGGCAAAATAAGTGGTTAATTATTGATGAATTAAATAGGGCTGATATTGACAAGGCGTTTGGACAATTATTTACCGTACTATCTGGCAAAAATGTTGAACTTCCATTTGAAAATGAAGGGAACTCAGTAAAAATAAGACATTATAATGGGGCAAACTCATATTTTGATCCATCAAGTAGTACTTATTACATTGGACAAAATTGGAGAGTTATTGGCACTATGAACACATTTGATAAAAATAGTCTTTTTACTTTTTCATATGCATTTATGCGTAGATTTGCTTTCATTGAAATCCCTATACCTAAATTTATTTATTATTCAAATCTGATAGATACAAATGGTGCAATTTCGCAAATAAATAAGGATTTCTTAAAAAAGTTAGTTGAAGTAACTCCTAGACCGTTAGGGCCTGCAATTATTCTAGAACTTATAGATTATATAGAGATTACTAACAACTCTAGTAAAATCGAAGCAATTTGTGGAACTGTCATTCCTCAATATGAAGGCTTGGATCATAATTATATAATTGAGTTATACCAACAAATTGGTTCCTACCTAACTAGTGAAGAAAAAGATACTTTTAAGAGTTTTGTAGGTGATTTCTTTGAGTTACCTAATAACTTTTTCAGAAGTGCAGATAGAAGATTATCACAAGATGAAAATATCTTTGAAGAAGATATTGCTTTGCAACATGAATTTGATGGTGAGGAAGATTCAGATGATACTGAATCGGAATAAAGTGGGTTTTAAACATGATTACTAATAAAAGTGATTGCTGGTCAAAACAAAATCATGAACAAATATTAAAGCAAACACACAAGCATTTGTGGAGGTTTATACAAAAGAATGCAAAGATTGCTTCAGCAGATGATATATTTAGTAATTTAACTAATGTTCCAAAGAAAGATTTACAACTACTAAGTTCAATATATTTTCTGCTATCTGAAGATGTGAAAATGTTTATAGAGGAAACTGCTCCTGCTATTCTTAATCGGTTATCAAAGGTATCTGTTAATGAACATAATATCCTAAGAGGAAATGTTAGAGGTAAAATAAATTGGAATAGAACGTTTAAGGAAAGGTATTCTGCAGGTGGGGACCCATCAATTTTTGTATGTAGCCAAAGATCATCTCTTTTTGATTTACCTGAAAACAGACTCTTACTTTATTTATTGCGCAAAATATTGTATATAAGTAATTTAATTTCTAATTATGATTTTAAAAAAGGGGCAATGGAATACGTGCCCCTTGGCGTAAAAGATAAGTGGATAGATGAGGTTATAATTATAGGTATTAAAGCCACTAAATTATTGAAAAATCCGTTTGTAAGAAATATAAGTGAAATTCATGAAATTAATAACAAAATTATTTCAACTGCCGAAAAGGCTCGTGGTAATATGTACTCACAGTTAGCAAGTGCTGCAAGAACATATAAAACAATGATTACTAGTCCTATAAGTTATTTGGAGTTAGAACTGAATGGAAAGACACTAGAGCCAATTAACAAAGACACATTGTACGAAATCGCCGTACTATTTAAACTTTTTGAGGTTATAGAAGAAAATGGTTGGATTGGAGAAAGAATAGGACTGATAGGTGGTAAATCTTCTATTGTCAGTAAGTATAAGTTAGGGCAAAGAAGAATGAAGATTTATTATCAAAGTATTCCTAGAATATTCATGATAAATAGTAAGTATGGTCCCTTAATGAGTAAGTACGGATTAAGTGATAGATTTAGAAGACCTGATATAATTTTAGAAATAAAAGAAAATGATATTACTAACTATTACATTATTGAGGTTAAACGTTCAGATAAGAGGGCATATCTAGTTGATGGTGCCTATAAGGTATTCGGTTATCTGAAAGACTTTGAATCTGTACAAGATAATTATACTAACTTGCATGGTGTTCTAGTTGGATGGTCTAATATTAGTGATCAATCATCATTTAGTCAAAATGAAGTGCTCATATCTTCATGGGAGAATTGTGGAAATGCGTTTGATTTTATTATAAAAAACCTGTAAAAAATGAAAATATTCTTTAAGGCTAAGAAAAGAAGCATTGGCAAAGTTGTATTTATTTTTTTGATTACGGCCGTGAGAAAAGCAAATTCTGTATACTTCTACCTTGCTTATATCGAACATTTGATACTAAATTTACCAAGTAACCTATGGTTGGATAAACATTCAATATCTGGAAGGATAAAAGGCCTAGTCCCTCAGTAGTTTGTGAGGAATTAGGCTTTTAGTCTTTTATATTTGTACCCTATATATCAATACTAAATCCCATTGTGATTTCAGGTGAGAACTAATTGGCTATTACTATCATCATGTAAAATCGTATATAAATTTTTTAGCATATCTTCATTATTGACCAATATTAAATATATCTTCTTTTTAGCCCGTGTTAATATTTGGAATAACATTTTGGTAGAATGGTAGTATGACCTATTTGTACCTCTTAGGCGACCATTTTCATAGAAAAAATGGTGATCAATTATAATGCCTACTTTGTCAAACTCTTGGCCTACAACTTTATGGGCATTATCCCTTACATGTGGAATAATTGAGTTATCAAAAGGATCAATAGTGTGAAGACTGTTAGTAAAATTAATAAAATTCCATTCGTCTTCTCTTAAAATATCAGTGTATTCTTTTGCTATTTGCATATCTTTGAAATATTTTATATGAACAATATCTTTAAAATTATATTTATTATTTGATTCAATTGTATTCATATTGAAAAGATATTTAATAAACGTTGCCATTTCTTTATTAGTCCTAACTTTCTCTTTAAGGCTATATTTCACATTACATAAGTCTATAATTTTACTCGAGATATTTCTATTTATTTCGTTATTGTGAAGACATTGATTACCATCATGAGAAAATATACAAGTAATATTCATTTTTTCTGTGAATTCTAGGAGGTGATTAAATTTAATAGAATCGATTCTTTGTGATTCATCAATAATTATTAAATCCCAATCCGAACTTATATTGGAACTATAATTTTTTATACCACATATCCTCCAATTATATTTATTAATTAATTCGAAATGACCACTGTTTAACACTCCGCAATGAATTATAAGTACCTTTTTACCTCTCAGCCTTTGTTCTTTTGCAATATCATAGATTAAAAGAGTTTTACCAGTACCAGGGGCCCCTTTAATAGAGATTCGACAGGGTGTATCTAAAAAAGTCTCTATTAATTCTTTTTTTATGTTTTCTTGTTGTGCAGTTAAAAAATACTCACCATTAATAAATTCTTCTGTTAAATTAAAAGGCGAAACTAAATAATTAGATGGATCAAAATATTCATCTAAATCCTCACTGGAATTTACTTTTTGATTGAATAATAAATCTAGTACTGTATCAACCTCTATATCGATCAAGGTATTATTATTTAATTGTACAAATCTATTTTGATCTTCAATAAAAGTAAATAAGTATGAGGGCTTTTTTAAAGGACTTAAATAATAAGCATTTTTTTGTAGTTGCTTTATTATTTCTTCACTACTTGTGAACTGACTTTTTAATTCAATATTGATATGATAATTTTCACCAAGTCTTAATAAATCAAATTCTTTACCTATTTGTTTTATCTTATATCCGATGGTGAATTTATCTAAGTATTTTACTAACTCATTAATTTCTTTTTCATAAAAATTTCTAATCATGCTTTCTATACACTGAACTTCATAATCTCGAATCTCTATGCCTTTAAATTTCTTGTAGTCGTTATAAGTCATTGGTTCCAAATTATTCTTAGCATCAATCAATGATATTAAGTTCATATTACCACCTACTAGTTATTTATTAATACAAATACAATAGATATTGTGTTTTTTAACCTGTGTACATTATATCAAAACATAAAATATTTATCTTACGAACTAAAATAGAGGAAGGATAATTGTAATAGGTAACCATGTTGTGACCGCTTGAAACAGGTCACACAGTTATTACTTGATAACATGAAGCCCTTTTTTCTAGTTAAGGACTTCCCTTTTTTATGGAAGAATGGGTTTGATAGTATTAAGGATAAATGCAACCTCTGTTTGTCTTTTCATTATCGATACTCTCGAAAAATGTATATATAATAATTATTTACATTAACGAAGTAGTGCTTGTTGAATAATGTGACAGTTTAGTAGCATAAGGTGTATTAATTAAGTGCAACCAATCAATATGATATATGGTAAAATTTATGTATATAGAAAGTATTCTCTAAATAAATAAAATAGGGGCGTGAATGAAATGACTGAAGAATGTTTTGTATGCGGAAACACGAATGAAGAAGAGATTGAGTATAAAACGGTATATCTTGACGACGGTTTTAGTGGAGAAGTTAAGAAAAAAGTTTGGGCATGCATAGATCAAGAAGAGTGTGGCATGAGAGTGTATGGGTAAAAGAACTATTTTTATAAACTATACAGGAAAAAACTGATCAATCATTATTTGTATTTGGCAATTAAAAAATGTCATAAACGGCAGTATATTTTATGAATATAAAAAGAGCCAAAATACGCAAGTAGTGCATGAAAAATTGCATATTTTAGGCTCTTTAATTTAATTTCATTTAATTCCTTATAGTGTTAAAGCACCCCGTTAGTGAAAGAAGTCATTATAAAGTGAACAATCTTGGGAAAACAAATATTAAGAATAGCCCAATAGTCGTTAATGTAATGTACTTTTTTCTGTTAGCCCCTTCTCTTAATTCCCAAATTCCAATCGTTAACAAATATAATCCTATAATTAGAGATAATAAAAAAACTATATTCATAAAAGCCATAATCATAAATCCCCCCATCATATTCGTTAAATTTTAACATGAAACCATTATCTTTATTCAACTCTTCTGCCTCGTTAGTGCAACAAGCACAATTTCATTAAACTGTATAATTATTAGTCCACATACACTTTTTTGTGAGCATAGATATTGAAAAAATACACATTGGTTACATTACCGTTAAGACCATCATACACACTTTTTCTTAAAAAATGGAAGTCTAAACTGGAAAAAAGTGTTTCATTTTATCAAGCAAAAACTGTGTCACTCTTACAAGCGGTCACAATTCTTTTATAGATATCTATTAACTGATAAAAGTATTGGGAGTCGTTGATATTTATATAGACATGAATGTAAAAGGTTTTATTTATGATAATTAACATGTTCACCTATACATTGAAAAAAACTTCAATAAATGATTTGAAATCTATTATTATATAAACCTCTCATATTGCTTGCTTCTATACAGTTAATTATCCAGAACCTCAAACTGTAATGATACACCAATATTTTAAGGGAGTTTTGTCATAAAAGCAGTAATTAGGACTTTAATGTTTAAATTAATAGATGTCGAAAGGAGGAGATTTTTAATGGTTAAAATGAGTGTTGAAAATTTAATAAAGATAAATCTGCTATATAATGATGCAACCGTACTACAAATTCATAAGTATAATGATTTCGTTGTAATATCATTCTTTGACGCTTTAGGAGAAGTTGATTCAACCGTACTTACCCAAAGGGAGTATGAACTCCTACGTATGAATTTCTATGCAAAAACACTAGATGAGATCATTGATTTGGCACTAGATGGTGATCAAGATATGAAAGTTACAATCACACCATCGATACAAAATTTCCCTGTATTTATTGAGTTTAATCACTGTGAATTTTTTTGTGATTTGCAGGAATACAGATATATCTTAAAACAGATAAATAAAAATCATAATGATGTGACTTGCACTTAATACCTTAAACAAGTGTTTTAGAAGAAAAAATATTATAACAACAAGAATAGAGGGGCCGTGTTAAAGCCATGTCTCCTTACACTATTTATCTGGTTCTATGTGGCTTTATAATAACTAAAAATCAGGCTTAAATTGCCCTTTAAATCCTCTTTAGGCTATTAGATAATATATAACTATATGTCTTTCAGTTACAGGTATCTAATACTTCATCTGGAATAGTCGGATGGAATAAAATTTACTAATGTCAATGGAGGAGAGACATATGAAAAATATGAACAACTCTAGAAAATTTAAGGAATATGATATTGTTGAATTTCGCCACAATGATATTCTGTTTATGATTACCCGTTTTAGGAGGATTAATTGGAGAGAGTACAACGGCTTTGCTCAGTATCAGTATTTTGTGTACATTTTAGATAATACGTTTAAAGTTATTAGTGAAGAAAATGGCCAAGAAGATGTATTTAACATAATGGTTTATAATAATGTGTATCCAACTTTTGAAGATTTAACATCAAACATAGGTGCAATATTGAGTGAGTATATCTTAGAAGATGAAGTTGCATTTGAATGTTTAAAACGAATTGAACATTTACATCCAATTTATAAGAATAGAAACAAGGAATAACCCCCTTGTTTCTATTCTTTCTTTTATTGATAGATAGAAGACTTACCTTAATATATGCTTCTTTTTAGGCTTTAGAAAGTGATTAATAAATAACACATTATAAGTATAAGTAAACATAATTTTAAAAAATTACATACAATGTACTTATTTAATAGTGTTCAAGTTTCTGCATGATATAAATTGAATATGTAAGCATCATCTTAAAATAGGGAATCAATTACCGCTCGTTATATAATGGCTTAATTATCTTCTATAGTAGCCTGAATTATCCAAAAGACTTACTAATAGACTCGTTAGTATAGATAGTCTTCTGTATCTAATTTGCCATAATGTTGAACAAAATACATATGTCATTTTTATAACTTCTCCTTATTAAAAGTGCCAGTTACCTACTATAATATGGTAATCTATGAATAACAAAAAAATTTATAGGGGTGTTAAAATACTATGGATTATAGAAATAAATTACTAGAGTTTTATAAAGATACAGACTATCAAAGTTTAAGGCAATCAGTTCCTAGACCGAGGGAATGGCATCTACCAATGTTAATACACGATAATTTTAATGACGAAATTGACTATTTCATTTCACATAAACAAGGATCAAAAATTCATATTTCTTTAGACTACAATGATATGGAGGATTTAAGGCCAACACTTTTACATGAATCTATTTTTTCTTTTTATAAAGCATTTTATAATTATTTGGCTGCAAAAAACTTATATGGTAGTGGGGCAGTCCATTGGATAAATGTAACCGCATACTATGCTAAACTATTTTTAGCAAGAGCAATCAATACATTGTGTGGAAAAAGATCATATGTAGTCAATTCAGAAAACTATTTTTTTGTGAAGAATATATACAATGTTTTAAATCCGAACAAAGATGTTTCAGAAAAAAGTTCTTATAGTTTAACGTTAGATTTTGACATTAAAAGTGATAAAGGTAGTTTAGTTTTTCATAAAGAAAGGGTGAATTCACATAAAGAAATCTGGGTTAATTATACCTCATTAAATCATGAGGAATTAGAATTAACAAAAATGACAGATGAAAAATTCTATGACAATAATCCAATGCATTTATCAAAGGAACGTAACGATGAAAATTATACATTTGAGGGATTTAGCCAAGTTGATTTTAATTTAGATATAGGCAATTTTGAGCAGTACTTTGAAAGAGATATTGTGAAAAATGAAGAGGAACTTGTGTACGATGATAAGTTAGGCATTGTTTTTGGTGTAATTACTGAGTTATACCATCTGTACAAAGACTTATCAATTAATAGGTTACCTATAGAAATAAAAAAGTTGGAATATATGATTTCATACATGATAAAAAATGATCCATTAAAAAATAAACTTTTAGATCTCTGTGAAGAAGATTTACCTTCTAATAATAAATATATTACAGAAATGAATTGGTTTTACTCAAATTAGACCATTTATCTACCTTAGTAAAGGTTTGGAGGTTATTATGCATATTTCAAAAATTTCCATAAAGAATTATCGCAATTTTGGTAATAAGGGTTTTGAAATGAAACTCAAAAAATTTACCGCAATAATAGGTGAGAACAATATTGGAAAAACTAATCTTTTAGAATCTATTGGACTGATTTTAAGCCAAGACATTACTATGTTTAGAAAACGTATGTTACAAATAGAAGATATTAATTATAGTACAAGATTAAAATTTAAAAATGATATATTAGATCAGTCCATCCCGATTAGTGATATTCATTTCCCAGAAGTAATAATACAATTAACATTTGAGGGAATGGATAATAAACAATTATCTGTAGTTGGTGATTGGTTTTCAACTAGAACAATGGAAAAGGCTAAACTAACATATGTATTTAAACCTACTATCAACTTTGATAGAGAGGGATGGATAACAAAACAACGCGAAAAAATTAACCTGATAATGAACGAAAGAAAGGATATTAAACAGGAAGACCTATTGGATTATATAGAATTCCCAATTAAGAGTTATCATTACTTTATATACGGAGGGAATGATCGCACAAACCGTGTTGATCCCTATCTTATAAGTATGTTGAAGTTAGAACTTTTAGATGCTCTACGTGATGCTAAACGCGAATTAATTGCTAATGGAGATTACAAGTTACTTTATCGAATTCTAAGTCAAGGAGAAGAGAATTCATATGAGGATATAAAGGCAGTACTAGGTAATTTAGATGAAAAGATTAAAGGTAACAAGCAACTTAAGAATATTAGAGATACAATAATTGACCAATTAAATAAAATTTCCTTACAAGGAACAGGTGAAAATAATATTGACTTTTACTTCTCAACACTTGAAACTGGGGATATTTTAAGGAAACTAAGTTTGATTTACGGACAAGACCCAATAACAATTGATAGGAATGGACTTGGAAGAAACAATTTGTTATACATTTCTTTATTATTGTCTCGCTTAGCACCAGAAGAGAATATTGAAACTTGTTTTAGAATTGTTGGAATTGAGGAACCCGAGGCACATCTGCATCCTCACTTACAAAAGCATCTTGCGAACAATATAGAACAGATAAATGATAAAAGAGATGACTTGCAGATTATCATAACGTCACATTCAACCCATATTACAAGTTCACTCAATTTGGATAACACGGCTGTTTTATACAAGGATGGATTGGAGATAAAAAAACATTACATAACCGATGGATTTGAAGAAAATAAGAAGGATAAAGAACACAGACGCTATCTTGATAAGTATTTAGATGCTACCAATTCAAGCATGTTTTATTCTCGTAAAATAATATTAGTAGAAGGTATTGCGGAACAAATTTTAGTACCCTCATTATTTAATTTATTATTTAATAGAACAATTGATAGCATCGGCTGTAATATAATAAACGTCAACGGAGTTGCATTTAAGCACTTCTTGGAAATTATAAAAAATGGGTATTTTATTAAATGTGCTGTATTAACTGATGGTGATGTTGGCAAAAAAACGGAAAATAGAGCAGTTAACTTAAAGAATGATTATGAAAAAAACTATTCTACGATAAAAGTTTCTGTTAACAAGGAAACTTTTGAAAAAGAAATTATTGACGCAAATAAAAGTGGTCTAGGAAAGGAAATATTACTTAAGGCACTTAAAAAAACAAGGCCAAATAAAGGGCTAGAATATGAGAAGGAATGTAGAAATAGTAAAATTGAAACCGACACTTTCTTTTCTATGGTAGAAGACTATAAATCGGAATTTGCTTTTAATTTGAGTGAAGAAATTAATGGAACCAAAAAAGACGTATTCCAAGTACCAAAATACATCAAGGAAGCATTTGATTTTTTAGTGGTGGATTAGGTAATTACTTTTTTGCCTCTAGTTCATAATAGAATTATATTGAATAAGGAGCAATTTAAATGGCCAAAAAATTAAAGCCCACCTTGGTTCTTGCAGGACCGGGTGCTGGAAAAACTCATCATATTATAAATAGAGTCATTGAAAAAATACCGTTATTAAGTAAAGAGAAATACCTTGCTATAATTACATATACAAATACGGCTACTCTTGAGATCAAGGAGCGGCTCTCTAAAGAAATAGAAGTACCACCAAATGTTTTCGTTGGCACAATTCATAGTTTTTTAATTCGATTTTTTCTTAAGCCATTTGGAAAATTACATGGTTATTTACCAGAAGAAGTAATATATAAGGAGATTGAGATAACTGCAGAAGATAAAATTGAAGAAAATAGAATTAAAAGTAATATAGTTCGTAAGGGGATAGTACCTTACGATAAAATAGTTTCATTTTCTAATAACTTAATTGAGGATAAAGAGATAAGAAAATTGATTTCTAATAGAATCCAATTTTTATTTGTAGATGAATTTCAAGATGCTGACTCTGGACAGTATAGGATTTTTGAACAGATGAGAATTGCTGGTTTAACAGAGATGTATTTTGTAGGAGACCCAGAGCAAAGTATAATGTCATTTCAAAACAAAGGACGTAAAATACCTACAATGGATAAGAGAGCAATCTCTAAGGCAATAAATAGTAGTATGATAAATACCGAGTATCTAGATGGAAACCATCGCTCAAGTAAGACAATCATAGACTTTATAAATAATTTTCATTCTTCTATTGTTCAAGAACACTCTAATGCTAACAATAAAACTCTTAACAAAGTAACTTTCATTACAGAGGCTAATGATTTACGAGAAATTATTGAACAGTTCAACTTTCTATGTAATAGTAGCCAATATTGTGAAAAACGTCCTAAACGTAGATTCTTTATAGCATATGAGGGAGATGCTTATAAAGAAGTCGAAAATGAGTTTGGTTTAAATCGGAAAGAACAGAAGAATTCCGCTCATTTAAACTATATACAAGAGAGTTCAAAGTTTATATGTGAGATTCTAAATAAGGGGAAGAATACAATTATTAATGAAATGGAAATAGATAACCTTACATATAGACAACTTTGTATAAAGACCATTAATAGTATAAGAGAAAATCCATTTATGAATAGTGATAAACTAATAAATATTATTAAGTTTCTTTTTAAATTTGACCCCTATAAGACTGTCCACACTAAGATAGAGCATAATCCCAAAACACTCGCAGAAGATTTTATTCAAAAGATTAACTTTGAAATGAACTACATTAATAATGATGATAGTGAGGATTATTGTCTTACTATTCATAAAGCAAAGGGGCAAGAGGCTGATGCTGTTTTAATGGTAGCAAAAACCCGAAATGAATTAAAGAAATGGTTGGAGCAGGATAAGGATAAAAGGAAGATGGACAAAAAAGATACTTGTAGAATAGGCTACGTTGGATTTAGTAGAGCAAAAGAATTTCTATGTATCGCTTGTCTTGAAGGAATAAATGATACTTTGAAAAAACAATTAGATGACCTTAATGTTGAATTGGTATCAGTAACACAAAGTAAAACAGTAGGCACTGGACAGTAAGTCTCATATTTTGGTACAAGTAAGGAATTAAAAGGGTATAACTTTTGTTATTAAGAAAATTAGTCTTGTATGGCTAATAATTATTATATTGAGGTGATTTTCAAATGGCGAAAAAACAAAATAACAATAATGAGCACGAAATTGTTGATTCTAAAGGTGGCAAATTGACGAGGGTCGGAAATAATACTAAGTTGATAATTGGTAATATTGTGGACAAGATTTTGGAAATACCAGACCTTGCCCGAGAAATATTACAGTCCACCGATAAATCGGAGGGAAATTATAATGAACTAGCAAAGCAAGATAAGAAAAATATTGAAAAGATTATTGAACACAAACTTGAGTCTGGTAATTATACAGATGAAGAATTAAGGGATTTATTAGATAGAAGTGAAAAGATTACCGAAAAAGCAGAAGGAGTTATCGGTAAACTAAATAAACATAGGAAAGAAATATTATTGATTGTTGCAGGTGCTATGGTGACTGTATTGAAAACAATGATAGAAAGTCGAAATAACCAAGACAAAAGTTAATCTTTTTCCTGAAAGGTCTTCCGTTATCAGCGTAATTGGTGAATGCGTTTTCGATAGGTGTTAGATTTTGCGACAATTTCTGGTGAAAAATGGTAGGAGTAAAACAATCTAAAGATCCTATTCAATTTTTACAGACCTAGCCTAAAGTTCAAAGGTATTTACTCCATTATCTAGAAGAGTCACATGCATTATAAAATCGAAAGATAATGGAGGAATTACACTTGGACAATAAAGGATATTTTGGGAAAACAAAGGAAAATGAAATTGTTGAATTCAATAATGGAGATTACATGCTTATGATTGCACGTTTTAGAAGGATAAACTGGAGTGCATCAAAAAAGGATGCCCAGTATCAATACTTCTTTTATGCAATTGACAAGAGGTTAAACACTTGGGAAAGGGATACTTTGGATACTATCGTTAGAGAAATTGCTTTTGAATCCTATGAAGTCTTAACGGACAATCTATTTCCTATATTAAGTGAATACATTTTGATTAATGAGGCAATTTACGAGTGTTTAAAACTAGTTGAAAAATTAAATCCGATTTATTTAAACAAGGAATGATTTTCCTTGTTTTTTATGTTCAAGAACAAAAAAAATATTAATATATTTGGTATAGTGTAAAAAAGAGTATTTAAGTTAAGTTAACAGCAAGAAGTATAGGAAATACGATTAATAAATTTTAATAGGAGAATAGATATGTCTGTGATTGGAAGAAATGATTTGTGCCCTTGTGGAAGTGGAAAGAAATACAAGAAGTGCCATTTAAGTGCAAGTGGATTTTCTGAACTGCCGAATGATTCTTCAACTAACTGTATATGTGGAAGTGGATTAAACCCTATCAATTGCTGTGGCTCCTATCTCACATCTCAAAGAAGGATTAGTCCTTCCGTAAGAACAAGTCAGTTTAGTATTGAGAGTGGGTTTCAAGAGGAATATGCTGGAAAGGTATATCTTGCCCGATTATCAAATTCAAAACGAGAATGGGATGCTTTCAGGAATATTTATATATATGGTATTGAAATAAATGAACGTTTTTTTAGACCTAAAACTTTAGATGTTGTTATGGAATTTCAAAGTGATGAGGAATGTCATTTAAATGTAAGGTGCAACCTTGACTATGAAACTGGTGCCATAATAAAATTTCAGATTCCTAATAACTTAAAAACTAACAAATTGCATTATGCTGCATCTTCTATTTCAATTTCCAAGGCTCTTAATCAAATAGAAGTTCCATATATTAAAATATTAAATCATCGTTATCTTAGATTGCTTCACCATACTTCAGTTTCAGGTTATGAAGGGATAACAAACAGTCAAACAATATGGACCTCACCTTATGATCTTCAAGGAAGCACAAGAGAGTTGAAAGAAACACGTTTTTCATATTTTACTGATATACCTGAATTAAAATATGAAAGTGATTTATTTGCTGTAGCAATGCGTGATAAGAGCCAAGCGGCTTTTAGAACAGATGATGAAAGTCAGTTATCATACGTTGAAATATATAAACAACCAGTACACAAACGGGAAAAAAGATTAACTTTTTATTTGGATATAAATCTAATTGCACCAGTTCCTGCTATATATCATAATCAAGAAGGAACACAATATATAGAATTTTTTCATCCTCATATTTTTAGAGTAGGTGTTAATTTAAATACAACATTACCAATAGAATCGTTTGAAGATGGTTGGAAAATCTGTGAGAATTCTATAGAAGCAAAAGTACTTAACGTTTTTCCAATCGCAAACGGTAATATCTTAACTGATCTTTCTAAAATATATCAGGATAGATATATAGAGGCTTAACACCCTTTTTACAACCTTGGATAGGAGCCTGCTAAATAATATTAGTTGTATGATTAGTATTATAATGCTCGAACTAAAAATGAAAACATTAATAAGAGAAGGTGATATTTTGGTAGACAGAGAAAAGGAGTTTAGAAATGCTTTTTATTTTTTAAAAAGACAATCAAAATCTCCACTAACTCCTAGTTACACTAGAGGGTATAGTCGTGGACTTGCAGATAGGAAGCCAGCGAAAAAATGTTATGATTATATCCTTTCTTTAGGCGAGAATCCAATTAGTTTTGAGGAAAAGGTGAATTTATTAGATAGTTTTCTAGAAAGAGCAGACCACGAACAAGAAGAGGGCTTTATGGGGACAAGTTTTTATAGAAATCTCCAATCATACATTAGAAGGTCAAAAAACAATATTGATAAGGGAGAGCCTGTTCAAACAAGGAGAAGATAAAGGTATAAGTAAAAAAGAGCATCAAATTGGCGTTTGAATGCTCTTTTTGCTTAAACTTTAAGGCTAAAGATGGAATAAAGAAGGTTAAAGTTATTATTTAACGTTGAATTGAATTAGATTGAAGTGAATAAAGTATTTTCAATATAAGATGATACAATTGAAAAAAATTACACCCAATGTACTTATTTATATTACTATTATTTTATTTTGCCTGATCAATTAACTCTAGTATGTTACTTATCTCTTCCATTGAAAACAAAGATAACTTTGCCTTTGCATAATTCTTTTGATAATCACTTAAATTCTCGACTGATACTTTTGTAGATTTACCTTTCTCGGAATGAAGCCAATTAATGTTCAGTTCATATGTGTTGGGATGACTCATAAATTTACCTTCTTCGTATTTAATTGGTGATCTTGTGACTGTAACTATTTTTTTCTTTTCCAGAGTTTTAATATGTGTCACTACTGTTTTTAATGTCCGTGTAGTCGCTATAGCCATTTGTTCATATGTCATGAAAAACTGGTTATCAATATTACTAAATCTTTTCGAGTGGAACAATAACGCTGTAATGATAGAATGTAGTTTCTTGTCATATTGATAAATTGAAAGAACTTCATCCCTAGATACCTCTATTTCACTCAGTCCGTTTGACCAAACGATGTTCCTACTATAAACGGATTCTATACACCTTTCTATTTCCGCATAGCAAGTTTCAAGTTTCGTATCATACAACTTGGGATCTTGTCTGTTCATCCATTTTACTAATTCCCGCTTGCAATCGTCCTTACTTAATCTTAGTGTGCGAAGATAAATGGTTAATTTATAAAGCGAAGCGTTTCTTGTTCCTTTTTTTGTTAATCCTTTTTCAAATAAAGACTTTAAAGTCTTTGGAGTTTCTTGTGTTAAATCAATACTGGATAAACCAGAGTTATCAATATCTCTAGTTTTATTTTTACGGGACGATTCAGAAGGGTTTACTCCACTTTGAATCACTATATCGTTTATCAAGTCATCAATTATATGTGCATCTATCTTAATAATAGATAATATAAAATCAAGTGACTTGTAGGCTTGAAAATTATTATAGGGGTCCACATACCAACATATGTTACTGTTAGGGTCTTTGTTTTTAAAATTAATTCCTAGTGGGAGTTTTACTCCATTTTTAAAAGAGGGGCGAAGTTCGATTTCATTCTTCTCTAAGTTCCCATCTAGTAGATACTTTACTTCTTTACAAGTAGCATTATATAGTTTCTTAATTAGCCTATAATCAATTTCCTCAGTAAAATATATATCAACATGATATCCTTTACTTCCGCTAATGCTTGTATAAATTACATTATCAGGAATACCAAATTCATATAGTACTGAATGTAAAGCAAGAACTGTTTTTTTTGCTTTAAGTGAATTTTTAATATCTACATCAAATGTGATAAATTTGGCGGTAAATTTATTGCAAAAAATACCATATGTATTTTTATGTTGTAGATGAGAGTGAATAAAGTCATTAACGAATGGAATGTGTCTTTTATTTTCTCTGCTATTAAAAGTTGTGTAACTTCCAAGTTCATCATTATTCTGTTTTATATATTTATAACGAAGTGTGATAAACAAATCTATCATTTTTCCGACGATCGATTTCATCTCTGCCACAAAATCACTTCCTTTCAACACTAATCAATTATACATTGAATATAATTATCCTGCTTTAAAGGTTGAGTTGTTATTAAGACAATAAATTGTAATTTTTTTTGAGAAATTACAATTATGTTATTTCATACTTAACCCGTCTTTTTCTTTTTGTGATATAACTATTTTAAGTCAAAAGTATGACTAGAAAGGAGAGGATGATTAATGGGAATAGGAATTTATGAATTATTACTTAATGAATTAGAGGGGGAAAAGGCACTTATCAATAGGAAAAAAATAGTGCTTGGTTTTCTCTCAAACGAAATTGAAAAAAATAACTTTGATGAGGAAACTCAAGGCAATATCCTTAACGTAATGTGTACAATTCAGATGGCAAAAGATCATTCAGAAGTTGATAAATATGAAAGAAACATTCTCTATCATTTAGATACAGTTAAAAACACTGAACTTTAATTCAATTAAAGAATAAGGGTTATTTTTGTGTGAGTTGAAGTTAAAATTCAAGTCATTGAATTTTGAAAAAGAAAGGAGAGGATAGTGATGAATGAATTAATTAAAGAAGAATACGATAATCTGTTAAATATAGGAGTAGGTAATAAGTTTGATTACGTTGGTGTTTATAAGAATGAGAAAGGTGTATATCTTATTGATCGGACAGATGGGCAAACATATACAGATGATTATCTAGCAGAAGATGTTTCCGAATGTGTCCTAACACTTTTTGACAAAGTGGAAGAAATGATTGATGAAGCAAAATCACAATTATTAGAGAAACATTTGGAAAGGAAAAACACCGAACCTGATTATGAAAAAAGTGAACATGACTTATGCGAGGACATGTTGTGTCTTGAAAAAACCGCGCTTTCTAGTCTTCAGTATTCCGTTCTTAAGGGATTCCTGCCTGAACATGAATTGAGAATGGCAGAGCAATTACATAATAGGTTAGTTGCAAAGTATGAATTGGAAAAAAGATGTTTCTAATATAAAGTTTAATTACTATAATTAGCACATATATTGATCTTCTTGGGTTATTAAATGCTAAGTGTATAAATCTTATAATGTGCGCTGCATGACTTTCTGCACGCGTTATAATATGACCAAATAAGTTCTCCAATGTCTTCATTAAGGCATTCTTCCAAAGAGAACTATAATATAATGCATATACCAGTAATGGAGTCTTGATGACCTTATGTGGTGTGATGTAAACGTGTCTTTCTTAAATAATAATTTTATATGAAAAGTAATTTTAGCAAGCCTAATTATTCTAGAGGGTTTGCTATTTTTTTATTAGTTTTTAATCTAACATGAAGATAAAATATTCTATATTAGTTGAATGTTTTATTCTAAAAGTATAGAATTAATCTGTAATAAAACTTTTGAGGTGATTATTGTGGATGTATTACAACTAACTAGTAGAAAAAGAGAGACATATAATGTTCAACTAACATATTCGACATTATGGGAAAGTGCATTAGGAATAGCAGCCATTACAAATTCGAAACTTATAAAAACTTTAGAAAGACCTGAAGAATATTGGAATCACATAAAGCAATTAATATCAGCAGAATTACTGGAGCAACTAAACTTCGTTGAAAAAAACAATACATGGAAATCGTTACTACAATTACTTCATCAAAAAGAATTTAAAGATTTATCTGAGTTTATCTCCTATATTAGAAACCTTAAGGACTCGGAGTTTAAATTCATTTGTTTACCTTTTGTGGGGAATGACTTTCAAAATCACAGGGAGATGGCTGCTTTAGGTGATGAGAGTGCAATTCAAAAATTGATTGAGGTAACTGGTGACAATCCTTTTTTTCCTGAATACATAGAATTTATTAGCAAAACTGAGGTCGCTCATTTAAAAGAACATCTTATTAATGTCATGAGTAAATGGTATTTGGAAGTATTGGAACAAAATCAAAAAGATACATTCATAATTCTAAAAAATGATTATGAATCTAAAAAAACAATGAAATTGAAACTAACACCAGAAGAGTTGGTTCAGTGGGCAACTGGAGGAGTTACATATAATCCTGAACCCAGTGTTCATACAGTTTTATTAATCCCGCAATATATTTATCGACCATGGAATATTGAGGCTGATATTGAGGGTACAAAGGTTTTTTACTATCCAGTTTCAAATGAGAGTATAACTCCTAACGACAAGTACACACCTAGTAATTTTTTAGTACTGAAACATAAGGCTTTAGGAGATGACACTCGTCTTAAGATTGTGAAATTGTTATCTGAAAGAAATCATTCATTACAAGAACTAACTGAACAATTAAATGTTGGCAAATCAACTATTCACCATCATCTAAAGATTTTAAGATCAGCAAAATTAGTAGAGATAATTGAATCGAAATATTCGTTGAAAAGGGATGTAATTGAACTTTTATTTAAAGAGTTAGAGATATATCTAAAGCAACAATAGGGGGAATAATTAATGAAATTATCAATACTGAAGAACCGTTCATTTGTATCTGTATGGTTAGGGAATGGAATTTCAGAATTGGGTGGGGCTTTTGGAACCTTTTGCAATTCAATATTGATTTACCAATTAACAGGCTCAACCCTAGCATTAGGAAGTATGTGGATCTTATATTTTATCCCTTCTCTTATTCTTCAATTGTTTATTGGGCCATTTATAGACCGCTGGAGTCGTAAATGGGTCATGATTTTTTCACAATGGACTAGGGGACTTGTATTTTTAATTCCACTTTTTGCATTAGTTACAGGATCACTTGCATCATGGCACATTTATCTGGTTCAAATAGTAATTGGATTAATTACTCCATTGTATGTACCCGCTAATCAGGCAATAACACCTGCAATTGTTTTAAAAGAGCATCTGCATGTAGCGAATGCTTATATTGATGGAACAGTTCGATTGATGACCTTTATGGCACCGATACTAGGTGGTATTGTGATTGAATTCATAGGTGTCACACCAACACTTTCTCTAGTAAGTATTCTACTTATACTAAGTGGCTTAACATTACTTTTTATTCAAGAATCTAGAAGTATTAAAAAAGTAAGAAATTCATGGTTGGCGGAATTTATTGAGGGGATATCCTACTTTTTTACACAACCAATTGTGGTTTGGTTAGGGGGATTTCTTGCATTTGTTCAATTTGGAGTTGGTGTAACGATGGTCACGACACTTCCCTATATTACTGAGGAGTTACAAGGTAGTTATGCTGAATATGGATATTTTATGGCTGGTTTCCCGATTGGATATATCATTGGTACTATATTGGTTGGAAAAATAGTTTATAAAAGTCGTAGAATTCTAATGCTGGGGGCACTGTTCATTGGAGGGACGACCTTTATTGCTCTATGTTTTAATACAAGTATTATATTTGGTATTACTACTGAAATAATAGGGGGAATAGTTATGGCGGTATTTAGCGTGCATAATACAACCATCTGTCAACAAACCGTACCCAATCATCTTATGGGCAAAGTATTCTCTGTTCGACTTTTAGTTATTAGGGGTGTTATGCCTTTAGGTGTACTTGTTGGGGGATTTATAAGTGAGATATGGGGAGTACGCCCATTATATTTATTAATTGGTTCTATTATTTGTATAGTTTCTATCTTAGGAATTACCCTTCCATATTTTAAATTTATTGATAGTTATAGAACAGGAGATAAGTTAGTCTCTTAAACAATATTAAACTAATACTATACATAACGAAAAGATGACTCATGGATCAAGATGTTGAAAAATACAAGGTCAGAATACCGATTTTTATCTTTGAGAAGATGGCTTAAGTTTTTTACGCGAACACAGAACATGGATTTGAAAATTAAATCTGACTATCTTGAAGGATACAACATGGAATATAAGAATTAAAGGTACGTAGTATCTGGGTATTTTTGATGATAAATTTTTATTATTTAGTTGGAGGTGTTAAAGTTTGATATTTGATATGACTGATTATAATAGCAATATTAAATCACTAGTAGATTTCTTAGACCTAACTGAAGAAGTAATTTCAGAATTTGTTTTTTTGGAAAGTACAGATGTAATAGAATTTTTGAAAGTATTTGATATAAAGGATGAAAAACTGTTAGGAAAGGATATAGAATTGGTTAGTTTGCATAGTACCACCAGTATTGATAATTGTCATTCTATTAATGAGAAAGGTATAATTAACTTACAAGACGCTGTGTCGCAAGAAACTCCATTACAGGATTATTTAGAAAATAAAGGTATTCAAATTAATCTAGAAGAAAAGTACATTTTATTTAAGGGTAATAAAGTGGATATAAGTAAGAAAGCAGAGGGATTTAGTCTAACAGACGAAGATGAATATAAAAATCGAGTGATACATAAATTTTATGGTGATTTTCAAATTAATGGATTTTTAAGTCATGAAAATATACTTACATACGGTGGATATACAAGGGATAGACCAGAGATATTGTTTGATTTAGCAAGATTCTTAAAAGACGATAAGATTGAACTAGATTGGGTTAAAGATAAAAGCAATAAACACTATATCATTAAATTCAAGCAACCTCTGAATTACTATAGATATTTTACATTCGAGGCTGAATATGAGGATAGTGATTATGGAATTACAAAGGATAATTTAGAATACTTACCTAATGAAGTAATAGAAGCAAAAGTAAAAAAATGGGTGATCCAAAAATCCATTAACATTCTAAGATACGGCGTGTACGAACTTTACTCATATGTACATCCAAAAGTAAAAATTGAACCAAAAGACATTATAGAAATTATGACAGAACAGGAATATATCACGAAAAACAAATAATGATTTTATCTCCTCCATAATTTTTCTTAGGTTTATTATATATCAAATTTATACAGCCGAATTTAGCAATTTCTTGGCTTATCAAAATCGTGTTTTGATGTTCAGTGTCTTGAATTTGGCATTGGTTACTACTCTCAGCCCTACGATATTGGAAGTAGATTAAATAAGGTAAGAAAACTAAAAGATTGAAATAGGTCCTTTACATTTCTAGTAATTGTTGATACTATTAATTCAAAGATTATATTAAATGTGTTATAGATTATATACTTTTAGATTCTTACTTTTGATTTTTTATATGCAATATATATGGATACATACACGTATCTCTTCTATTTTTAGATTGTTTCAAGGTAAATGGATATTTAATACATTAAACAACACTGACGGTGGGTGTTTATTTATACTTGTATTTTATATTCCATTAAAACAATTCTAATTAATGGAGGAGATTTTTTTATGGTTTTACATCACAACCCAAATTACAGAGGAAAGATTTACTTGGATTTTATTCCAAATGAAAACAAAACTGTTGAATTTCTAATAAATTTCCAACGGACTATGGATATTTGTGTAGAATTCCAGTATCAATGGATCGTTAAACAATTAGTAAAAGATATACCATCTACCTTTACTACAGATAAAGATTATGAACAAGGAATTGATGTCCTTAAGAAGTATGTTGTCTTTTCTGAAGGGGGTAGATAAGGTATGGAATTAAGAAATGCTGGTTATTTTATGCATGTAAAATCAAATGATAAGAAAGAAATGCTGGATAACGAATATTCTTTAAAGTGTAATGCTGCAATGATTAAGGGAATATTTGTTAGAAGTAGGTTAGAGTACAGCAATCGCAGACATACCTTAAGAAAGTACTTAAACCAATTGGAATCACAAGGTATTAAGAATGTAATCATACATGATGCTTTAACACTTTTGGATGAAGACATTATGAGATACTTTATAGAAAGACAATTTAACATAATACTTGTAAATCTTTATTTGGATAAGGGGTATTGTGCAATTAGTGAAGAAGTTCCAACTGACTTTTATGAACTAAATAAAGTTGGCTTTGATAATATTGAAAAAATAAGAACATACAAGAGAATTGTAAAAGAAGGAATAGTTGATAAGCGTTTAAAGAAGAATGTATTAAAACTTATAAAACACTTTGAAACTTTTGAAGGGGATGTTACTAATGTATAGATCTATTTAAGAGATTCCTTTTACGAATTATTTTCCTATTATATATATAGGAAACCAAAAAGAGTTCTTTAATATGAATTCTTTAAATTTGATATAGGGAGATAACTCAGAGATTGCATCTTTAATAGTGCATTCTCTTTTTTTTGCCATTTTTACCTCTTGAAAAAAAGTTGACACAGTCTTTGCTTGATAATTCCTTCCTTTATTTATGAGGACATATTGTGTCTTGCAAAAAATGTACTTTGTATTCTTCAGCATTCCGATCTAAGGGAATTCCTGCCTGAATACGAATTGAAGAAGGCAGAACAATTATAATAGATTAGTAGCAAAGTATGATTTGGAAAAAGATGTTCCTGATATAAAATTTGATTACTATTCTGTTTTTTCTTAGGAATTAATATTTAATGTAAGAATCTATTATATGTGCTGCTTAACTTTTCTAAACGCGCTATAATACGAACAAATAGTTTTTATCAGATAATATGGTTTATGCGACATTATTACTTATGTACCTTATGTTTTCTTGTCGCATAACACCAATAAAAGAAATACTGTTTTTGTCGTATAACATAGTAGGGAGGATTATCAGAATGAACATTGTTTCAACTACTCTTTCACAATCAATTGAAAGTTTTAAAACATTTCTACTTGAAAATGATAAAAGTCTAAACACAATAAGAAGTTACACTCAGGATTTAAACCACTTTTTTAAATGGATTAAGAAAAGATATGAACCGCCTCACTTAATTTCAATTCTCACCTCGACTGATTTAAAAGACTATGAACGTCAACTTAAATCTGATTCAACTATTGCTCCTAGTACAATCAATAGAAGGTTAGTTGCTTTAATGAAATGGTCAGAATTTCTGGTAACTAGTGGTTCAACCAATGTTAACCTTTCAAATAATATAAAAATCAAAAAGGTTCAAAAACAGAATAACATACGTTGGTTAACTAGAAAAGAAGTTGGTAAATTACTACACATGATCGAACTTACAAAGCAACAAAATTATAAAAAGGGAATGCTTCATCAAGCGATAGTATATTTAGGGGTGAATTTAGGATTGCGTGTTGAAGAGATGTGTCATACTAGAATTTCAGACATTGATTTTCATAGAAATATTGTTAATGTAAACGGTAAAGGTGATAAACATAGGATTGTACCCTTGACCGATAACACTAAGCAAGTAATAGTTGACTGGCTAAAGGTACGAAATCAGGAAACTGAATATTTACTAGTGAGTAGTAAAAGCAACTACATAACTACAAGGGCCATACAGTATATATTAAAAAAGTATAGTGATCTATTAAGAATAGAGATTACCCCACACTCACTTAGGCATACGTATTGTAAACAGTTAGCGGAGCATGGGGTGGATATTCAATCTATAGCAGAACTTGCGGGGCATAGTAGTATTGATACAACAAGAATATATGTAACACCTTCAATTCGAGAACTAAAAGATGCATTGAAAAAAACAGAATTTTAATTCAAGCGTTCAGATTTTTGGAACGCTTTTTTTTCATATACTAAATATCTTCATAACCATATCTTTCGAACAAACTATTTAGTTTGCTATAAAGATAATCTTTAGCATATTCCGTAATTTGGAGATGTGGCTTTTGATAATGCCTCTTTTTAATGCTTTCGATTTTAGTTTCAGGTTTATTAACAGTCGATGGATAAACATCATGTTTTAATTCGCGGTACAGTTCAATTAAAGAAATGCCATGTTTAATACTGTCATTTAAGAATCTACCATTATTGAATTCAACGTAGTATGGGAATCGATTATTCCAATTAATATATTTAGGGTCTTGAGTATCAATTTTATAATCTTTGTTATATCCGTTAGTTGTAGCATATCCGACTATTATTGGAACCTCATTATCATCTTTGTCTTTACTAACAACTGTTAAAAATAATAAATCCCCTTTTTTAATGCCGGTGGGTCTAACAGGGAAAAAAGTTCTATTTATATATTCATTATTTATTCTTTTTCTTTTTAAGTAAACTTCGTTGTTTGATATCCTGTTTTCACTAGTTCCTTCAAACTTTAACCATATACCAGTACTAATGGTGCTATGAACTGTTTCTTTTATAGCATTTTCCAAAAAGTCATGTTCTCTTAGTTTGAGTGTTTTCTCTTGTTGATTTTCTTGGTCTATTTTTGCTCCCCATTTGGCTTGGTTATACTCATTTAATCCTTTCTTTCCTTTCCGGTTTTTAATGTTCTTATTTACTAGTTGCCTTTCTTTTATTATTCGTTCTAGGGTGACTTTCCAATCACCATCTGAAGTTATCATAAATATAATTTGATCAAAATAATCCTGACATTCCCTAGTGAAATCAGGTTCATTTTCCATATACAATCCAAATTCATGATTTTTATAGAAACCATTAAAAGTGAAGTTTGCAGAGCCCATAATAACTGAGTTTTTGTCAAAGATGTATAACTTTGTATGTAAGTCTTGTAAAGCATATAAATTTGCTCCAGCATTTATAAGATGTTCTAAGCCTTCAATACTGCTAGCACCCCTGATAAACTCCTCTCTATTAAAGCGAGTTATTATATTGCATTTTATGTTCGGGTTCTGTTCAAGCCATTCATTTAAACTGAATGCAGTTTTAAGACCAATAAAAGGAGAAATTATGTTAATTTCACTTTGAGTTGATTCTAGCAATTTATAAAACTTTTCTCCGAAATCTTGATTAATAATATTTATGGACATTATTTCACCTCTTTTATTGTAATCAGATTAACTTTCTAATTTCTTCAATGGAGTATTCGGTTATGTTATAGGTAAGAGTTCTATCTTGACGATTGATTAACGTATATCCCTCTTGTTGCTCTTCAACATTAAACTTCCAATGTATTCCTATATTTTGATTTTCTATGTATTTTTCTGTAGGCGTCATTTTCTGTATGAATCTGTCTAGATCAGTTAATAGAAATTTATCAAAATACCGAATAAGTAGATGCCCTTTATAAGGTTTTTCATTAAAACGGTCTAAATTAACTTTTCGAATATCAAACCATTTGTGTTGATTTTGTACGGATGGTGAAAGAACAAATTCATTATCTTTTAGATAGATAGTAGTGTTGGACAATCTCTTTAAACCTAATCCATCTTCTAATTTTTCCTTATTATAATTTGTTGATTTACGTGTGTCTGCCATAAAACCAAATCCTTTCTCTACAAAATTTTCCTTATGTTTATTATATATCAAATTTATGCAGCCGAATTTAGCGATTTCATGGCTTATGAAGGTTGTTTATCGTAATTTATAACTTTGTAGTTTTCTTTAGTCATTTACAGTTATTCAATAACATTGATTGATAATCATTGTTACTAATTATAATGTTTATCAAGAATTAATAACTGTTATATTGATTATAGTCTTTATAATCAATATAACAGTTATAATTATTATTTTTATTTATTAATGAATATTAATATTTGTGGCATGAAATCTCAAATAACGCGGTAATAAAGAAAATACCACCTTGAAGATGAAAAAAATCCTAATATAGAGAATTTTAATTAAAAATAATAATCTTGTATTAATAAAAAGAAGAAATTAGATATTTAACGACATTTAATTATAATCCTTAATTATTAACGATTCTCCCGTTTTTTAGCAGAATCCGCCATATTTATAATTAAGCCATTTTCAGAATCCCAGACCAAAATTATAGTTAAAGGTGTTTATTTATTATCTGTTATTGATCGCAATATCGCTGTTTTTTGTTAATTCATAACGGAGAATTTTTTTTCATTGATACAAAACGCTTGATGATGATTAGATTCGCGCTATAGTTATCATCAAATACTATTAGGGGTGATGAAATTGGGATATTACTTTGGTATTACATTTAATAAAGAACATTACGTAGATATTGAAGAGAGGCTAAAGAATCACGCAAATTTTCTAAATAGAGAACTCAAGATGTATTTGTTAGTGAACATTGATTTATTAGAACTATATATTCAATTTATAGATCCAAAAACAGTTGATAGAGTCTTACTTTACGATTACAAAGAATTAGGGAATTGGGAAGACTTTAAAAGATTCTCTAAGATATGCAAAAAGTATGGATTGGAATACAGCATTATTCAACAAGATATCCATAGTGATGTCGATCTTCCTATAGGATACCTGACTGACATAATATAGTAGAACAATTGATTTTAAACTTCGGTAAAGGAGGATTATTTTTGGATCACAAGAATTTTACTGAAAAAGAAATAGATTATTATACCCAGAAATCTAAAAGAATAAGTAAAAAGATTATATCAACTAGAAATGAATTATTATCTATCTTTACGAAAAAAGAAATTTCTTTTATTAAGGACACTTTGAACAAGAGTGCAGTATATCCTGACTTGTCATGCAAGGAAATCTTATACAAGATATTATCAGAAATTAGTGAGAGTGGTTTTGGTACACAGGATATTGAAAGGGAGTTATTGTTAAATAAGGTTAAGAAACTCACTAATTATCAGGCTTTTTTATTAGTTTTTTTTCATAAATAAAAAGTTTCAATAAGATGATGTTTTCTAAATGATCGTTGGTTGTAGTACTTCCTGCAATAATGCTGTCGCATATTGAGCCAAATAAAATCGAATAGACGCATCTATATTAAGTGTTTTTATTGATTATAATGCGAAAGGGTTGAACAAATTTGGGATTTATAGTTCAGAAACAATGGCATAGAATTGCCCTTATATTCATAATGGTGTATTTCTCTACTATTTTTACAATTATTTGTTTACCGTGGATGTGGATATACTACAGAATTCCAACTATAAACTTTTTTTTAATCTCATGGACTGTAATGCTTATAGGGGGAATAGTTTTTAATACCATACTGTATTTCAATTATTATAATAAGAGCGCAGAATTAGAACATGGCATTCCTACAGATTTTGCTTTTAAAGTATTTGGAGGTAAATTCATCTCATATATCTTGTTAATCTGTGTGGCAATACCTCAAATTAATAATATTATTCCAATTATATTTTTCACACTTTTGCTTATGAGTGGCGGCTATACATGGTTTTGGGTGCTTCAAGGTTATATTCATGCAAAGAATGGTAGACTTAATGTGGAAAGCACTCCTTGGATAGAAAGGGCCTTATTGGTAAGTATATTTTTATCGTTGATATTGGGATACCTGTATATGAGAATTAAATGAGTAGGGCATACCTTAAAAAGTATGTCTTTTCTTTATTTAATAGGATTTTGACATGTGCTATCTTATATATATCAAATAATGCTATACTAAAAGGAAAGTTAAAAGGGAGAATATAATGTTCGAACCAAAACCAGTCTTTACAACTAAGCCGGTACAAAGTCAAATAATGCCTGAAATTATAAAAGGGATGTTAGATTCCATAATGGATATGAAGAGAGTTACTAAAGTAGATTATTTACAAACATTTGATATATCTATCTCTTCTAATGGAAAAAACACTTATATAAATCATTCACAAGAAGAACCTCATTTCAGAAAACAACTAACTCTTACGAATGTAAACAATACGTTTAAAGGAACGGTTTTTATTATAGATGACAGCAAGACTATAACTGTAATGCTTGCAGAAGAATATTAAGGGCGTGATAAGATGATTTGTGAATGTGGTGGGATTCTAGATGTTATCAGGGTAGAGGAATACCCTGAAGATTTAAAGGATAAAATTAACTACGATCGTGTCTGCGATGTTCAGTGTTTGAATTGTGGCAATGTTTACTACTCTCAGCCTTATGATAATGGAAGTAGACTAAATAAAGTAAGGAAATTAAAAGATTAAAATCGGCCCTTTACTTTACTGGTAATTCGTAGTAATATTACTTTACAATATATTATACAGTTTATAGGTTATATACTTTTAGATTCTTATATTTTTGTTTTTGCAATATATATTTGATACATACACGTATCTCTTTCTAATTATAGATTGTTTCAAGGTAAATGGATATTAATAAACTAATACACTTTGTTTAAGTGTTTATTTATTACGCGTTAATATTCCATTTAGAACAATCTATTTTTAGGAGGAGATTTTTTTTATGGAAAAAGAACGAAATAAGTCTGTGGAATTAGAGGTTGATATTAAGAAAGTTAGAGTTCTTGTACGCCTTGCTCAGTTTCAGTTTGAACGTCTAAAATTAGTTAAGGAATATTCTAATCTATTAGATAGAATGAAGATAGAAACAGAAATAGACATTGAAGAGGCAAATAAAATTCTTAGTGAATTTGCACACTTCCATAAGGAGGTGCGTTAAATGGCTAAATGGAATGCTATTGCTTACTGTGTTCTATCTGATAACGTAGTTAAAAAAAAATCAACAAAGTACATGCTTTACAAATATACTTTGGAGAGAGTCGCTAACTTTGAGGACAATAAGGAGTTCCAATATATTTATGGTTCTGATTACAGCATTAATCTATTCTTTTCAGATGTAGGTTCAGTTGGTGAAGATTTTGAAGAAATGCTGAAGGTCATAAGTTATGAAAAAATTGATAAAGTATTTATTTTAGATCTTTTTGCACATTGGTATAATCCTCTTAAATTAGGGGAATTAGCGCAGTTATGTAGAGAAAGACATATAGAACTATTAATGCCTTATCAGAAAAAGGATAATGTTGCGCACCCTGAATTCTTTGATCGGTACGCAGACAATTTGCAAAAATTTATTTCTATTTCTGAGGGAGGTTATTAATATGAAAAAAGCAGTAGGTTATATTAGGGTATCTGATATGGGACCGAAGGCAAAGGTCAACTTGAAAGAATCACAAGAAACACAGTTGAGCCATATTAAGAACTATTGTGAACAAAAAGGCTACGAACTAGTCGAAGTTTATGAAGATCTTGACTATTCTGGTGGTACTTCCAAGCGTCCTGCTTTTCAGCAAATGTTTAACGAAATAAAACATAAAGATAACGATTATGATGTAATAGTTGTTTACAGTCTTAGTCGTTTTGCTAGAAATTTAAAAGATCTACTTGTCCATATAGATATAATGGAAGAGCATAATGTAGAATTTGCAAGTGCCACAGAAGAATTTCTTCGAACAGATAATTATATGGGAACTTTTATGATTAACATTTTAGGTGCAATTGCAGAGTTACAGAGAATGCAAATTGCCGAAACTGTTCGTGATAATATGATTGGTATTGCAAGGTCTAAGGGTCGCTTTTTAGGTGGTATTGCTCCACTTGGATATAATATTAACCCAAAGACAAAGAAATACGAAATCAATAATGAAGAGGCAGATGTAGTAGAAACTATTTTTAATATGTACTTAGAGGGAAAAGGCATAGATACTATTACTCAACACTTAATAAGGGAACGAGCACTCGGAAGAGAGAAATATAGCAAGTCTACAATTCGTTCTATTCTAGTAAATCCTATTTACACAGGAGACCTCCATTACAATAGAAGAAAAAATATTGGGGAAGACAGAAAGAAATGGAATGGTGAAGACCAATGGATTGTTAATGAAGATAGTCACACACCAATAATTAGTAAGAAAATATTCAACGAAGTTCAAAAGTTAATGAAAGAAAAATCTAATAATAACCCTTTTAGAAATAAGCATAAAGGGAGTAAGCATCTTCTTAGTGGGATTCTAACTTGTGGAAATTGTGGTAATCACTACTTTGCTAATGCGAAGTTAAACGGTAGTGGAAATAAGTATGAATACTACATATGTAGTGGTAAACAAAGACATAGCAGGGCTTTCTGCCAAGCAAAGGGGATTCGTGTTGATAAGATAGACCCGCTCTTAATTGATAGCATGAATCATATTATTAATCAAGATATGCTACTGAAGTTATTCAATAAGCAGTTTGAGGAATATACTAGCAGTAGTAAAAAGAAACTAAGTGAAAAATTAAATTTAGAAAGACAGAAAAACAAAATCCAAGAACAGATTAATCGACTTGTGAAGAAAGTAATTGAAAGTGATGATAAACGCTTAGAAGAAATTTATGAGGAAAACATGATTGAACTTAAAGAGAAAAGTGAAGAATTACAAATTGAAATAGAAAACTTTGACGAAGATGATATGTACAATATCGAATCTCTTGAAGCATTTAAGAAAATGTTAGTAAAGGGAGATAAGTTTGAACTTACGATGGACTTTGTGAAAATGTTAGATAAAGAATTACAAAGAGATATTGTCTCCCGCTTCATTGATAAGGTCATTGTGGAAGAATTAGAAAATGGAAATTCAAAACTGACGGTTAAGTATAAAATTGAAATGGAAGATTTGCAGATAGTCAAAAAAATCAATAAAGTAAAAGTGAAGGAGGACTTCGACGAAAGAAGGGAAATATTTAATAAAATACTTAATCATGTTGCCCATTGTGGGTATGACGATTATACCGGACCACCGGTATCTTTAGATAAAAACGAGTTAATTTTAAAAATAATAAAACACTCACAAATGTTGATACATCAATGTTTGTGAGTGTTTTTTGTTTTTAAATTTAAATAGAGAAACAGAGCCCTATACAATAAAAAACAAATCTAAATTTATGATTCAACCTTGATTCTATGTATCAAATCATTTATTAGTTCATTATTTATAGGAGATCTGTTGAACAAGAATTAGATAAAACCTTATTGAACTAGCATTCAAACAAATCAAAAATAATGAGAGTTGATAAGTCTAAACCCATTAAACAGATAAATAGAGGTAAATGTCCTTACTAAATACTTTAGTTTATTAATAGTCATAATAAAACCTAATACCTTTGGGAAACATTAGGTTGAGGTGATTATATGGATAAAGAAGATTTAAAACTCACATCTGCTGAAATAGGAACATTGTGGGGCGAATATGTAAATGGTACAGCCGTAGACATTGTAAATAAATATATGTTATCCATTATAGAAGATGAGAAGATAAAACTGCTGTTTGAAGACGCGATAAAGACATTTGATAAACAAAAAAGTCAAATAAGGCAATTCATTGAAAACCAGGGATTCCCAGTACCGATTGGCTTTACTGAATCAGATCTTAACAAAGGGACTAAAAGATTATTTTCTGATATCTTCTGTTTGCATTATTTACATATTATGACACTACATGGTTTACTTGGGCATTCAACATCCCTTAGTTCTTCTGTCAGAAAGGACTTACGGCACTTTTATGATTCATGTACTAATGACGGGATGACTATGTATCATCGAACTACTGAATTACTACTTGAAAAAGGGCATTTTCAAAGAGACCCATACTTTTACCCTGAAGAGAATCCTGAATTTGTTTCAGGACAACAATTTATAAATGGTTTTTTTGGAGACAAGCGACCTTTGGCATCAATAGAAATTATTGCCCTATCCCTTAATATCAAAAAGAAAATATTGGAAAAATCACTTTCGATTGGATTTAGTCAAGTAACACAATCAAAAGAGGTTAGAAAATTTTTAGAGAGTACACAGAACACTTCTAATCAGCAAATTCAATCACTTAGTAAAATACTAAAAGGTGATAATCTACCTGTTCCGATGTCATGGGAATCAGAGGTTACAACGTCAACAGATTCTCCTTTTTCCGATAAGTTAATGTTGTATCATATTGGATTCTTATTACAATCTTCCCAATCATACCATGGCGCTGGTCTTGCATCTGCCATGCGGATAGACATCGTAACAACCTATGAAAAAATAATACTAAAAAACCTGATGGTTACAAAAGAGTGGTTTAATTTAATGACCAAAAATAACTGGTTAGAACAACCACCATTAGCTCCAAATAGAAAGGAACTTGCAAAAGATAAGTAATACCTAACATCTAAATGGAGAATATTTTGTATAATGCTCATTTTTTACAGAGAAAACAATTATATATAACTAAAAAAGTTTTCAGAATATCAATGACTGGTTAAGAAATTGCAAAAAGCATCATTAAGGAATTCGTGACACCTTTCTCCAAGATGGTATTCATACACCTTCACGATCTCATGGTAATATGCTACGTTCAACAGTTGCTCCGTTTTCTGATAAATTCATGATGTATTGCATAAGTCTATGCTGTAGTTTCGCAATAGGAGGAAACTCACTAGAGACCGCTTCTAAATTGCGGCATGATTTAGCAGCTAAAACTACTGTGTTTATGAAAGATATCTTCAAATATACCCATTAAGGGGCTAAAATCCTGATTAGGAATGGCTGGAAGAAAGAAATAAACAAATAAATGTAACTCAATAAAAAGTATAGATTTCCTCTAATGATTCAGGTTTGTTACCTTCTATACTCCAATTCGATCCGACTACTGGTACCAAAATAATACCAATAACAAACTTTCTATTAAACCCTTTGTATTGTAGTGGATCCCAAATTCCTGATATCCACATTCCCACCTGACAGCACGCAGACCACCTTTTTATCCTTGATACCCAATTTTCCATTCATTGCAGCCGCTACAGTCACTGCGCTGGAGGGTTCAATGAGCTGTTTCATTCGTTCTAGCACAAAAGATTGTGCCACTTTGATCTCTTCATCCGAAACTAATACAAGGTCATCCAAGTATTTTTGTACAATAGGAAATGTCATATCCCCAGGCTGACTGGTTCTTAGTCCATCAGCAATCGTAGTTGTCGCTCGTATTGCTGTTATCTTTTTATTTTTTAAAGACAGAAACGTATCGTTGGCGGTCGCTGGTTCAACCCCGATAATTTTCACTTTTGGCTTGGTTTGTTTAATTGCTGTTAAAATACCTGATATTAATCCACCGCCGCCGATTGGAACAACAATTATGTCAACGTCCTCCAATTGCTCCAATATTTCTAAACCAATTGTACCTTGTCCTGCCATAATAAATGGGTCATCGTACGGTGGGATAAAGGTACCATTATGTTCGATTGCTAATTCCCTGGCTTTTGGCAGACGCTCTGCTGACGTGGTTCCACACTTTTCAATATTTCCTCTGTATGATTTAATAGCATTTTTCTTACTTTCGTTTGCATCAACTGGTATGACAATGGTAGCTTGTATCCCCAACTGATTCGCAATATAGGCTACTGCCTGTCCGTGATTTCCACTGGAGGCTGCAGTAACAAATGTCACCCCGTCTCTGACAGTCTTCTTCACTTTATTGGCTGCTCCACGAATTTTAAAGGAACCTGTTTTCTGTAAATGTTCTGCTTTAAAATACATCTCATTTCCACATATTTCACTTAGCTTAGAAGAATGTAATACAGGAGTCTCGTTCATAAAATTAGCAATGTTTTCACGAGCCTGTAGAATATCATGATAGTTAATCATCTGCAGGTTACCCTCCTTTTAGGGTTTAAATATATGTTGGAGTCCAGAAAAAATTCTTTAAACCTGTAAGATTGCCAGGCGTCTCATCCAACTTTATATCTAATGATGAGGAAGTAAGAATCGTCTCCCTGCTTCGCTTCCCCCTTATATCTTCTCAATAGTAGTCTTTACAAAGTCCATAATCTTTTGAAAGGCTATTGATGCGTTTTTTGGATTTTGGTCTTTGATAGCTTGTAGCATTTCTTCGTGGTATGGATAGCTCTTATCAAAGATGTCCTCAATCCCAAATGGTTCGTTCCAGAATTCATGAAATGTATCCCAAACAGAGTCAATAATACTTTTTAATAAATCATTACGAGCAGCTTCGTAAATGGATTGGTGAAATAAGGAATCAGAGATGTTAGCTTTTTCTCTTTCATTATTTTCGATGCACTGTACATAAGTCTTTAAATGATATTCCATTTTCTCTATATCAGCGTTAGTTGCTTTTTGGGCAGCAAGGTCTACTGCTTTTCCTTCCAGTGCTGTTCGTACTTCCAATGCTTCTAATAAAAATTGTCTCTCATTTTCAATATCGAAGGATGTCTGGATTTGAAAGGGCTTTGAATTCAAAATTTCTATAGTTCCTTGTGCTTCTAATAACTGTAGCCCTTCACGAAGGGACGATCGTCCAATACCTAATATGTTAATTAAGGTAGAGATAGAAGGTAAACGATCCCCTTCTTTGAGATTTTCTTTTTTTATATAGGCTTTAATTTCGTCTGCAACTAATTCAGATAGTCTCTTCTTTTTTACAGTCTTCATGAATATCCGTCACCTCTGAATGGTATTGGTTTAAGTTTATAATAACATTTGGTGTTAATCCATTTTAATGATTACAACCAATAAATTCTGAATATTTTAACCTTTCATACAGGTTGGAGGTGTGATAGTATTTTTTTAAAGGTATGAAAGACTGGAATACCTAATCATCTCAGGAAAGAAGGTTGACTAACTTATGTTTAACACCGATGAAAAAATATGTACCCATTTTGGTGAAAATCCTTCCAAAAATAATGGGTCTGTCTCCCCACCAATCTACCAAACTAGTCTTTTTGCTTTTGAAAGCTTTAAAGAATTTACGGAGGCTCAAAAGTTGGAGAGGGAACATTACGTTTATTCTAGAGGGGTCAATCCAACAGTTGAAGTTCTGGAAAAAAAGTTAGCTGCACTTGAAAGGGGGGATAAGTGTAAATGCTTCGGATCAGGAATGGGAGCCATTAGTGCTGTGTTTTTTTCACTGCTCGAAAGTGGAGATCACGTTTTATTTATCAATAACATCTATGGACCTACTACGCAATTGATGGATCAGTTTAAGAAATTTAATATCACCTACAGTTGTGTTGATCATGAATTAACTAACTTGGATACTATGATTCAAGAAAATACGAAGATGATTTATGTGGAAAGTCCAGGTACTATGCTAATGAATGTTGTCGATCTTCAAGCTGTGGCGAGAAAGGCTAAAGATAATGGGATTATTACGGCTATTGATAATACATGGTCGACACCAATTTTTCAAAAACCATTAACATTAGGATTTGATTTATCAATTCATTCATTGACGAAATATATTGGTGGTCATAGTGATGTCGTTGGAGGAGCGGTAATAGGTAGTTATGAATTAGTTGATCAAATCTTTACTTATGGTTATCAACTCAATGGTTCTGTTTTGGGACCGAACGACGCTTATTTGGTTATTAGAGGTTTGCGTACTTTACCAATACGGTTAAAACAGCATCAGGAAAATACAATAAAAATCGTTGATTATTTAAAGACAAAAGAAGATGTGGCAAATATTCACCACCCTAGTATGGAACTGAACAAGTCATTTTTAAATAAACAAATGAAGGGGTTTACAGGGCTGCTGAGTTTTGAACTTAAACAGGCAGATTTTGCCCATGTGTGTAATTTTATTGATGGTTTAACGTTATTTAAAATTGGTGTTAGTTGGGGGGCTATGAAAGCCTCGTGAATTCGCCAGTCAAAGAGGACAATGAGGAAATGTTGAAAGAACAAGGCATATCACCAGGCTTAATTAGACTGTCAGTAGGACTAGAAGGTTCTGAGCTTCAAATTAGTGATTTAGAACGCGCGTTTCAACAACTATAAAAAGTGTAAAGGAGAGTTGGATAATGAGCGAGACTACGATTAAACGTCCTTCATTAGGGATCGCATTCATTCCAATTGTTATTTCTTTAGTCATTTTTATTGGTGGAATTGGAATGTTAAAGTATCCAGCAGAATTAATGTTACTATTTGCAGGAATTGTATTTGCCATTTTTGCTGTGTTGAACGGCCATCAATGGGACAAAATTATTGTTGTCATGGGGGATAAAATAAAAAGGGCACTTCCAGCCATTTTATTTTGTATTGGAATTTTAATAGGAACCTGGATGATTTCAGGTACGATTCCTTTGTTTGTATATTATGGTCTTAATATTATCAACCCTAGTTATTTATACTTATTAGCCTTCTTAGTTACAGCGATTGTTTCTACCTGTGTTGGGACGTCCTGGGGGTCCGCTGGGACAATTGGTGTAGCCATTATGAGTATTGCTGAAACCATGGATTTATCCTTAGCTATTACAGCAGGTGCTGTGGTGGTCGGGAGCTTATTTTGGTGATAAATTATCTCCACTATCCGATACAACAAACATGAGTTCACTTGTTGCAGGTTCTAATCTATATGAGCATATTAAGCATATGTTATATACGGCAATCCCATCGTCCATAGTTGCTATCATCGTTTTTACGATTGTTGGCTTAGGAATTGAAACTTATTCAACACAGCTGGCAAATATCCAGGAAATGATTTCTGGTCTTGATCAGCTGTTTAACTTAAATGCACTCTTGTTGATACCAGCCATTGTAGTAATTGCCGGTTCTCTAATGAAAAAACCACCACTAATTGTATTATTCACCTCAGCGATAACAGCTTTAATCCTCGCGTCGATCACACAAGACGCATCTATATCCAATCAATTTACTTCAGCTGTTTCAGGCTTTAATGTTGATATTCTAGGTGGAGATGCCTATGTAATTAGTGAAGATATGCAATCATTACTAAATAGAGGCGGTCTCTACTCAATGTATAATGCAACTTTCTTTGTTTTTGTTGCCTTTTTCTTCGCATCAGCATTAGAAGTATCTCAAGCCTTATCCATTATCCTCGAAGGTATTATCAAACACTTGAAAACAATTGGTAGTACAACATTCTCCGCTCTTGTAACCGGGTTCGCAGTTATTAATTGTACATCAAATGCTCTTGTATCGTTTTTCTTAATTCAAGATATTTATGGAAAGGTGTATAAAGAAAAGAAGCTTCACCCAGTCAATCTTTCGAGAAATATGGAGGATTCCATAACAATCACAGAGGTATTGATGCCATGGACTGTTTCTGGTGTATTTATGGCAACTACCTTAGGTGTGACTAATTTTGAATTCTTACCTTGGGCGATTTTTAACCTTGGGGGCTTTATATTCTCTGCATTATATGGATTACTTGCACCATACACAGCTGGATTTGGCACTCGGAAAATAGGAGACGATGATCATCTAGACCAAACTAATTTGACAAATTCCAAGAATCTTCAACAATAGCGAGGGAAGGAGAAGAAGGGTTCTTCTCCTTCCTTTATTCCACAAGGATTTCTTTGCTCTCTTAAAAGTTCTATTCTTACGTATAAAAGAATTAGCGGCCAAATGGGAAGGAGATCACATCCAGAATGGTCCTTAGTCGTGTATCAGCTTTTAGTTGATGATAGGTAAGAACATTTTGCTTTTTCAAGTGAAAAAAGTTATTGACAATAGAGAATAATGGGAGTATTTTTTAGTTAAATCAACAAAAAAATATTGCCGAACACCTTTTATTCGCTGAAACTAAGTTGAGCGGGGGAACCGTTTTCGATAGATACTTGTCTATCTTGGGGTGAATCTTACTTAGTAAGAGGGGATACTCTCAGTCCCTAATCCGACAGCTAACCTCGTAAGCGTTACATAATACTCGAGAGAAAGGTCTATGGGTTATCCTAAGACCATTCTTGTTTGTGATGGTCCTTTTTAATGGGTATAAAAAATTTTTTGAGATTCGTTGACCGATGTGGTCAACACTTAAGCAGAATGACCAAGTCGGGCCGAGAACTTGTCACTGCTTTCTCCTTAATTTTTGTTGACCAATATGTCATTTAGGTTATGCAGAAAGGGGATCATTATCATTAATTCTATATTTAACAGCCTAAAATCAGAGAAACAAGAGCGTATTATTAACGCCGCAATAAAAGAATTTGTTCAAAGTGGTTTTGAAAAAGCATCAACAAATGAAATGGTAAAAGAGGCCGAAATCTCTAAAGGTTCGTTATTTAACTATTTTAATAGCAAGAAAGATCTTTATTTATATTTAATCGAATACGGTGTTCAAATAATCGAGGAAATTTATGAACAAATCGATTTGAATGAAAGGGATATTTTTAAAAGAATCGAGAAATTAGGCTTAAAAAAATTGCAAATCCACAGAAGATTCCCTCATGTATTTGATTTTCTTAGCTCCTTACGCCTTGAGGAATCTGATGAAGTGAAGGACGACATTAAGCAAAGAGTTGATTCCATCTTTGAAGAGGGGGTTACAAAAATATATGAGAATATCGACTACTCCAAATTTCGTGAGGACATCGATATTCAAAAAGCGATCGAGATTCTTAATTGGACGATGTTCGGATTTGGGGAGAAAGCAGTCAATCAACTAACCACCTTTGAAGGAGTTGGAGAGGAGTATCTTAATGAATGGGAGAGTTATTCAAAAATACTGAAGTATAGTTTTTACAAATAGGGAGGATTAAACATGAGCGTATTGGAAGTTAGCAATTTAACGAAGAAGTTTGGGAAGTTTACAGCTTTAGATGGTGTTAATTTCGAAGTTGGTAGTGGGGAGGTTTTCGGATTTATTGGACCTAATGGAGCCGGTAAATCAACGACAATACGAGTATTACTGGGTATTTTAAAGGCAACAGAAGGGGAAGTTAAGTTATTTGGTAAGGATGCTTGGAATGAGGCAGTTGAAATTCATAAGAGATTGGCCTATGTACCGGGTGATGTCAATTTATGGCCTAACTTAACAGGTGGGGAAGTAATTGATTTATTTGTAAAATTACGAGGGGGCAATAATAAAAGCAGAAGAGAAGAATTGATCAAAAAATTTGATTTAGATCCCACAAAGAAATGCCGAACATATTCTAAGGGTAACCGACAAAAGGTTGCATTAATTGCAGCCTTTTCATCAGATGCAGACTTGTATATTCTAGATGAACCAACCTCTGGACTTGATCCGTTGATGGAAAAGGTTTTTCAGGAGTGTGTAATGGATGTTAAAAACAGAGGAAAAAGTGTACTGCTTTCAAGTCATATCCTTTCAGAAGTAGAAAAATTGTGTGATAGAGTGGGAATCATTCGACAAGGCAAAATCATAGAAACTGGATCATTAAGCGAACTCCGTCATCTAACCCGTACACATATTCTTGTAGAGACAAAACAATCCATTTCATCGTTAAATGAATTGCAGGGAATCCATAAAATAGAAGAAACAGATCAAGGTTTAACCTTTCAAGTAGATACGGAACAACTGGACGATGTTATCAGGCATATTAGTCAGTTTGGAATTGAAAAGTTGGAGAGTGCACCGCCAACCCTAGAAGATTTATTTATGCGTCATTATGAAAGCAAAGATAAATCAGAAGGGAAAGAAACAGGAGGTGTCCGTTAATGGATCAACATAGCTTTGCTAACACAGGTAAACTATCTCGATTTATTCTCCGTCTTGATAGAGTAAAAATCCCATTATGGATAATGGGATTGGCAATGTTCACATTAGTCGTACCTCCTGCTTTTGATAATTTATATAAAACGCAGCAGGAAAGAGATGCCATTACTGAAACTATGGCAAATCCCGCAATGACAGCGATGTTAGGGACCGGTGATTTGGATAATTATACGATTGGTGCCATGACAGCCCATCAAATGATAGTAATGACTGCAGTAATTGTCGGTATAATGGCTGTTTTACTTGTGACACGTCATACAAGAGCAGATGAAGAGGATGGTCGCATTGAAATGATTCGTTCTTTACCATCAGGCCGCCTTTCTTACTTAAATGCTTCATTAATTGTATCAAGTGGGACGTTTATTGGTTTAGCGTTGGTTATAGGCTTTGGATTGTATGGACTTGGAATTGAAAGTATGGATTTAGAAGGGTCCTTGCTTTATGGTGCTGCTTTAGGCGGGACGGGATTCGTTTTTACAGGAGTGACAGCGATTTTCGCCCAGCTTTCAGAAAGTTCCCGAGGTACGATCGGATGGTCGGTTGCTATCCTGCTTCTTGCTTACCTTTTTCGGGCTATTACTGATATAAGTAACGAAGCATTATCATGGATTTCTCCATTAGGATGGGTATCGAAAGCAGAAGTATATTCATCTAATAATTGGGGCTCTATATTGTTAATGCTGGCTGTTTCTATCCTATTATTTGTAGTTGCAAATTACCTAAATAATATTCGTGATTTAGAACAAGGATTCATAGCATCCAAACCAGGGAGAAGATATGCCTCGCGTCTTTTGCAAAGTCCAATTGGTTTAGCGTTTCGACTGCAGCGAACCGGGTTTATAGCATGGGCAATTGGATTGTTTGTGCTAGGGGCTTCCTATGGATCTATATTTGGCGATTTAGAATCGTTTTTTGAAGGAAATGAAATGTATCAACAAATGCTACAACAAGCTGAAGGAGCTTCTATTGTCGAACAATTTATTCCAACATTGATGATCGTCATTTCTCTTATAGCAACGATACCTCCTGTTATGGCTATGAATAAACTTCGTGGTGAAGAGAAAAAGGAGCGTTTGGAGCATTTATTAAGTAGGGCTGTATCGAGGACAAAGCTTATAGGATCCTATTTAATCATGGCGGTTGTGAATGGTTTTGTGATGATTTCCCTTAGTGCCCTTGGCCTGTGGTCTGCAGCAACAACTGTTATGGATACGGGTCTGGAATTAGGAATGGTCTATAGTGCAGCTCTTGTATTTTACCCAGCAATGCTGGTTATGATTGGTATCGCTGCATTCCTTATTGGATTATTACCAATGCTGACCTCTTTGATTTGGATTTATTTTATTTATTCATTCTTCGTCCTATATTTAGGGAACTTAATGCAAATTCCCGATTTGGTAGGGAAACTATCTCCATTTGGTCATGTTCCACAAGTACCTATAGAGGATGTAACATTTATGCCATTGTTCTTATTAAGTATTATTGCGTTAGGATTAATGATGATTAGCTTTGTAGGTTTTCGAAAACGTGATAGTAAAAATTAACATGGCTAAGCAGAGTATCAGACTATCATTACTTTACAAGGTTTTCCCTCAAAGAAAAGGATGTTTCAAAGCTGAAGGCTTTTTCCGGAATTTGTCTGGTAGGCCTTCAGTTTTTTATACGAGGAAGTTGGGGGGAGGAAGCTGCGGAAGTTCAGGATTTTCAATAAAATCAAACGAGCTGGTTTAAGTCCAGTACAATATCGAACTCAAACCAGCCAATCAGATGCAAAATTAACACTCTACATTTTGGGGCTCACCCCCACCTCTTGGCAGTTTTTCTCAATCAATTGAATGTTGTATCAACTTTTTCTCATGTATATTCAATTGAAAGTCTGCTACATTTTTTATGAATTGTTTATCATGTGATACAAAAAGGATTGTGCCTTCATAACCTGCAAAAAAAGTTTCTAATGCTTCAATAGCATGGATGTCTAAAAAATTGGTCGGTTCATCTAACAATAAAATATTATATTCCCCTAAGAACAGCTGACAAAGTTGGAGTCGAATAACTTCTCCACCACTTAAGGATTTCACGTTTTTTTGTATATCTGTACCAACAAACTGCATGGAATGTAAAATACGCCGTAAAAATGTTTCATCATATTCTGATCGATTTTTCACAAATTGCAACACCGTTTCATTACTCGTGAATTGATAACTCATTTGCTTGAAGTAACCCATTTTTGCTTTTGGAGAAATGATTAAATTAGAATCAAGATTCGCTATATGGTGTAGCAATGTACTTTTTCCACTGCCATTGCTGCCTGAAATCGCAATTTTTTGACCAAGTGGCAGCTGGAAACGAACATCTTCTAATAATACTTTGTTCTCAACTTTAAGAGTAAATCGGTCTGCCATAATGGGGAACTTATTATGCAATTCTACCGTTTTAGATGGATGGAAGATAATAGGTTTATCTTCTTTAACAGCTTCAACTTCCTGAAGTTTTTCCATTCGACTCTCAATAGCTTTTGCTGCATGTTGCATGGCTTTTTGGCTGGTACCTTTGGACTTTGTCATTAACGATTTATTCGGTAGGGCATTCGCTTCCCTTTTTGACATTCGTTTTGCCTGAGCAACCTTCTGAGCTTTTTTCATTTTTTCTTGTGCAGCTTTTTCGAGCCGGCTCTTTTCTTTAATGAACTGTTCATGGGCCTTCTGTTGTTGTTCACGTTCTAACTTCTTTTGAACTGCATATTCACTATAATTTCCTGAATAAACACGTACCTTACCCTCATCCATTTCCCAAATCGTCGTGACCAGTTCGTCTAGTACAACACGGTCATGACTAATTAATACAAGCGCTCCATAATAATACCGAAGTTCATCTAAGAAAAAAGATATCCCATCTTGATCCAAGTGCGTTGTCGGCTCATCTATTAGCAATGCTTCGTAATAATGGGTAAACAACTGAGCAAGCTTCAACCTGGTTTGTTCCCCACCACTTAACTGAATTGAATCTTCTGGTATATCTAATTTTCCAAGTAATACTGGATCGGCTTCAAGGGCTGGTGGTGCTTCAATTTGCTCAAAATATCCGAACTCAACATGACGAAGCACTTTCCCTTTTGTTGGTTGAACATTACCTGCTAATAATTTCAAAATGGTACTTTTTCCTGCCCCGTTTTTACCAACAATTCCGATACGGTCGAATTGATGGATCGCTAATCGGTCAATCTTTAAAATTTCCTTATCTAAATATGTCACTTCAACATTTTCAAATTCAAAACAAATTTGTTCCATCTTTGCTACCTCCCGAAATTTTTATCATTTCGTATCGATAGCGAGAATCGATACGAGCTTCTGGACCAAGCTCGTATCAATAAAATAATAAAAATTGCATGGTTTTCTCCTCCTATCTCTTTTCCTATTCACAAACAACATTTACATCATGATAAGAGCGGTGTTGATAACAATCGCCCAGACAAACCATCAAAGCCAAAGCTCGTATCAATAAAAAAGGATCATCTGCATTTAAAATCCCTCCATCTATTTACATAAAAATAAAAATCACAGACGGTCTGTCTGTGATTTAGAGTAAAGGGCTCTTCTAATCGAGTGGGTTATGAAGTTATCTATCGCCAAATAAGTCTCTCATAAAGATTACATATAAATAAAGAAAGGCAGAAAATCCCCTTTCTTCAACTGATACCATTATATAAAATGAGGACTATTAAAAAAGGACAGACTTATCCCATTTACTCTGTATATACAAACAGAGTCTTTGACCATATTCAATTACTGGTTCAAAGTAGGGAAACGAAGTCTCATAGAGTGTGTCATTTTTTAATAATCCTCCTTACATTTTAAAAATACAGTTATTTACTATTATTTTAGTGAGACTTCTTGAAAAAGTCAAAGGAAAAGGACACTTATTTCATTAGTCTACTTCGGTAGCTGAACAAGCAAAGCGCAAACAAGTGACATTTCGATTACATCTATTACAATTGAAATTAGTTTGTTACAAAAACGCTCGTTTATAAATGCTGTCAACACCATTTTTATTGCAACTTTTTCATTTTATTGAATTTATTTCCAAATAATATAAATCTAGTATTTTTCTATTCATTTAGATAGTTAAGGGAAATTTTAATAGTGAAGAAGTTTATAAAAAAGGAACAATCATAGAAATGGAAAATCCCCCCTCAATTATTACAAAAAAATCATGCTAAAATTTTGATGTAAGTTAATTTGGCAACAAAGGAGAGGAATTTTCAATGTTTAAGAAAATCGCAATGCTCACTGCCTTATCATCAGCTGTTATCTTTGGATCCGCTTTTGATAAAGCTGATGCCGAACAAAATCATTCGTTTAACCATAATATCTCCTATTTTGTAAATGGAGAAAATGGTAGTTTAATGAAAGAGTCACAAATGAACATCAATAAACTTATGAATCAATTAATGGAAAACTATAATATGAATTGGAAAGAATTCAATCAGAAGCAAGATCAAGGGGAAAAGCCTGCTCAAAAAGAACAACCGGTAAAAGAGCCATCTGCTAAGGATCCATCTAAAGAACAGAAGCAGGAGCAAGCACAGGAAAAAGCGCCCGAACAGGAAAGAGAACAGGCTCAAGAACAAGCTAAAGAAACAGAAAATAGTCAATCACAAGAATCGAACCTTAGTCAATTTGAACAGGAAGTAGTAGACCTAACGAACCAAGAAAGGGAGAAGCAAGGTTTAGCTCCATTAAAAATTGATAAGGAATTAAGCAAAGTAGCAAGAGAAAAATCACGAGATATGGCTGAAAACAATTATTTTTCTCACAACAGTCCAAATTATGGTTCACCTTTTAATATGATGAAAAGCTATGGAATAACGTACCGTACGGCAGGCGAGAATATTGCCAAAGGTCAGCGTACACCTGAAGAAGTTGTGAATGGATGGATGAACAGTGAAGGACACCGTGCCAATATTTTAAATGAAAACTTTACCCATATTGGTGTTGGATACGTAGAACAAGGAAACCACTGGACACAACAATTCATTGGTAAATAATTATTAACGTCTGAAGAGGCTGGCTTACCTATACGATAAATACAAAGGACCATACCGAATAGTCAAAACTATTCGGTATGGTCCTTTTTTTGTTGACAACTCTGAATGGTTTAATGATGCAACATAGAAACTTACGTATCCTGGTATTGAAGGAAAGACGCCCTTTAATTAAACCCTACATACATTTAATTATTATTGTGAAACTTTTGTATTAAGTAATTTTACTCCCATCATAATAAAAACTACTCCGGTCATTTTACTTAAAAGCAATTCAATCTTTGAGTTCTCTCTCAGTTTTTTAGTCATCAAAGAAGAAAAATAGGCTGTGAACAGAGACCATGTTCCTCCGGTTAATGTAAAAGTAAGACCTAGGAGTATAAAAGGTATCGGACTTGCAGTAGCATCAGTGTGAATGAATTGAGGAAGAAAAGCTAAGAAAAACAAAGCTACTTTCGGATTCGTAACATTCGTTATCATACCTTGTAAAAATATTTTTTTATTATTTGTTTTTGGCAATGATTTCAGTTCATTTGCTGTCTTTTTGGCAATGATCATTTGAAAACCTAAATAAGCTAGATACAAGGCTCCTAAAATTTTGATTGCATTAAATAAAAAAGCTGATTGAACTAAAATAAGTGATAGTCCAAAAGCAGCTAATAATGTATGTACTACAACACCAGCAGTAATGCCAAGAGCTGAAAAAAGCCCGGCTAATTTACCTTGTGAGATACTTCTGCTTACGATATACATGGTATCTGTACCAGGTGTTAAATTCAGCAAAATAGCTGCTACTAAAAACCCGCCAAAATTCACCATTTGATCCATAGTTATCACCATAATATTCAGATTTGAAGCCGAATCGTGCTTTATAAACTAAATACTCATTCGTTACATAATAGATTATTCTTTATTTTCATTTTATCATATATTCATTTTGATATATGGTGCTCCCATACCTCTATTTGCTTCCTGACATGCTGATTCATCTATCGCCATTTGGTATTCTCCATATCAAACCTCTTCCTTCTCATTATATTTAAGACTTATTTAAGAATTACCTAAGGGTGATTTTAGAATTCCTTTGTATGCTAGATACAGAGTTCAAACAAAGGAGGAAAATATTTTGGAGACCATAAATCTAAGAGTTCGTATAGGAAGAATCGTTTACCTTATATTAGCGATTCTTTTTGCATTAAGTGTTGTTATTCAGATTTTTTTGGCAGGCATGGCGATTTTTATAAGTCCGGTAAATTGGATGAAGCATATGATATTCGTCCACTTATTTGGATTTAATATTCCGATTTTCATGTTTATTTTTGCATTTATTGGTGCATTACCACGCTTTGCATACTGGCAATTGTTAGGAATGTTAACGCTGATATTCCTTATGTATTTCACCGCAAATATTACTACTGCATTACCATGGCTAGGTGCTATGCATCCCGTTTTCGGTGTTCTATTATTCGTGTTGTCATACAAAACGGTTCGGAAAATATGGAAATTCACATTCGACAACAATAGAAATCAGAAGGGAGAGGCTTAATATGAGAATCTTTTTAGGAATACTTGTCGGTTTAATCGGAGGATTTGTTCTTGGTATTGCATTATCAAGCTTTATCGGAATATTGGGAATGATGATATTTAATGAACCAATGGGGATTAAATATCTTTCTTACTTCACAGCTATGATTTGTGCTGTTGTGGTACCGATTATGGACCAGAAGAACCTGAAAAACAGATAAGGGATGTGCTAAACTTTTCATAAAGATTAGATTACATTAAATTAAATTTGTTTAAAGTAGATGGAAGAAGCAGGTGAACCTCATGTCCATTAAGAAGCGATTACTATTGTCTAATATAGGGATGATTGTGCTTCCGATTGTAGGATTTTTATTAGTTGAAATGATATTAGGTTACGTTATGTTTGTCATGTTTAATGGTGACCCACAAGGAGCGGATCTACAACTATTTTTTAGTCTGCGTTTTATTTCGATTGTACTCATTGTCGTTCTGACAAATGGATTATTAACGTATTACGTCTCCAGAAGCATCATTAAACCAATCAAAGAACTATCCCATTCGGCAAGAAAAATTAGTGAAGGGAATTTAGAGTATAGCGTTGCAACGGACAGGAAAGATGAGCTTGGTGCGCTTTCTAATACGTTTGAAGAAATGAGGATTAGCTTGAAACAGGCAAAGGCGGATCAGGCAAGGTATGAACGCAATCGCCAGGAGCTAATGGCGAGTATTTCTCATGATTTATCAACACCTTTAACATCGATAAAAGGTTATGTAAAGGGAATTCAGGATGGAGTGGCGAATACTCCAGATAAACTGGAACGGTATATGGACATCATTTATAAAACGGCCAATGACATGGAAAGCCTTATCGATAATTTATTTCGATATTCCAAATTGGATATCGAACAAATACCGTTTACGTTTGAAAAAGTAGATTTGTATTCCTTTTTCGCTGATTTTATTGATGAATTGGATTTTGAATTAGAAAAGGAAGAGGGAACGGCTGCCTTGCAAGCCGATCCAAAGGATTCCTATATAGTAGAAGCAGATCGTGAGCAGTTAAGGCGAGTCGTAACCAATATCGTTCAAAATAGCTTGAAATATATGAAAAGAGAGCATAAGAAAATTAGAGTCCGTTTAAAATCTGAGGCTCAGCAGGTGAAGGTTGAAATAAAAGATAATGGAAGCGGAATCCCTCAAGAAGATATTCCCCACATTTTCGAAAGCTTTTACCGGACAGACGCATCAAGAAATTCTTCAACAGGTGGCAGTGGTCTTGGACTGGCCATCGTAAAAAAAATCATTGAAGAGCATTGCGGAAAAGTTTGGGCTGAAAGCGAACAAGGACAAGGTACAAGCATCTACTTTACACTAAAGAAGGTGTCATCATGAAAAAGATTTTAATTGTTGAGGACGAAATGAATATTGCTGAACTGGAAAGAGATTATTTAGACGTTAATGGTTATTCTTGTGACATTACAACGACGGGTGAAGAAGGATTAAAGTTAGCTGAAGAGAACGGTTATGACCTTATTATCCTGGACTTAATGCTGCCTGGTGTTGATGGATTTAATATTTGCAGACAACTGAGGGATAGGCTAGATATTCCGATTTTAATGGTAACAGCGCGAAAAGAAGACATTGATAAAATACGAGGGTTTGATCGTGGTGCTGATGATTATATCCAGAAGCCTTTTAACCCGAGTGAACTTGTGGCGAGGGTGAAAGCTCACTTGTCCAGGTATGAACGGCTGGTCAATAAGAATAGTGAACCAGATGAAATTCGTTTTAAAGGACTGCACATCGACCTGAGTTCACGAAGGCTTTATGTCAATGGAAAGGAAAGAGTGTTACGGGCTAAGGAATTTGATTTACTAGTATTGTTCGCTGCAAATCCAGACCGGGTGTTTACGAAAGAGGAGTTATTTGAGCGAATTTGGGGAATCGACTCACTGGGAGATATTACAACCGTAACCGTCCATATTAGAAAAATAAGAGAAAAAATAGAGGAAGATCCTTCAAATCCTAAGTATATTGAAACGATATGGGGAGTAGGCTATCGGTTAAAAAAATAAAATGGGAGTGACAAAAGCGAAGTTCATAAAGAGCTTCGCTTCGTTTTTTAAATCAAAGCGGCAAAAGCCGGGATATCTGCTTTCCCTTTAGGAGGAGCTGCTTCCAGATGCGTGTGATTTTGTTTATATTGAATGAATATCGATAGGAAATGAACATCTAGTCCATTACTTTTACTTTGCCAAAAAAGTATGGTGTTTTCCCCTAATTTTGATCATTACCTGTAATGCTTCTGATGTGTAAATCTCTTTGAGGAAATGGAATTTCGATATTATTTTCTTTTAGAATATTATTAATACGAAAATTTATATTACTTTTAGTAATAATGAGCTGATCAGGATTTGCAATCCATATAAACAACTCAAAGTCTAAGGAGGAATCACCAAATCCAGAAAAATAAACAAAGGGCTCTGGATCGGATAAAATATTTTCATAGGCAGCTGCTTCTTCTTGAGCTACTTGTAAAAGTAAGTCCCGTACCTTTTCCACATCACTTCCATATGCAACACCGATGGGAATACGGAGTCTTAAGTTTGGGTCACTATAGGAACGATTTACAACGTGTTCCTCTAAAAAATAGGAATTAGGAACGATGATATGTTCATTATCAATCGTTCGAATGATGGTTGCCCGCATATTAATTTTTTCTACATACCCTAAAATGTCGTTGACAATTACACGATCGCCCACTTTTATAGGTCGCTCAAAAAGCAAAATGATACCAGAAATAAAATTCGAAGCAATATTTTGCATGCCAAACCCAATACCTACTCCTACGACACCAGCAAATACAGTTAGCGCACTTAAATCAATCCCGACGGTCGCCAAGCTCACAACAAAGGCAACAATCATAATGCAGTAATGGATAATCCGATTAAAGGTGTATTGTATACCCTGATCTATTGATATCTGGAATAAGCTCTTGGTAATAGATATTTTGTCATAACTTTTGATGCGCGGTGAGCAAATGAAATGATGAGGATAGCTACAATGACAAGAAAAAAAGAAATTTCCACCTTGCCTACAGATGTGATTTCACGGGTCATCCAGTCGGCATCTAAAAAATAGAGCAAGGTATATACCAAAGCACCGTAAATGGTTACCCAATTAACAATGGAACGAAGGGCTTCATGATTATTAAACTTTCTTATCGCTACATTCACAATCCAACGTAACAAAAAGATGAGGCATAGAACCACAGCATAAACGATGACCTCACTAATCCAAACGGAATTTGATAGGAAAAGATTATAAATAGTAGAGGATAAGAAGAACAATAGAATCACCTTTAACTTTATGTATTGCTAATATATTATCATACTTCTTTTATCGATAACACTTTCCAATAGAAAACAAGGTAGAAAGTCCCCACTTTTAAGATATAAAATGAAAAAATATAGGAGCATGGGAAAACTGAATGGGGAAACCTTGAATGATTGTATGCCCATTATTTTCCTGTTATGATGGACATAAATTCAACGTTCAGTATCAAAATAAACTTGGAGAGAAAGATGAGGATAAAAGGTTTAAAAAACACGCTTAAACTAGGAAAGGGAGTGACGTTTATGGAAAAAAGAAAGCTTGGAAACCAGGGATTAGAAGTTACGGCATTAGGATTAGGTTGTATGGGAATGTCTGATTTTTACAGTGGTAGAGATGACGAAAAATCGATTGAAACTATCCATTATGCACTTGATTTAGGAATAAACTTTCTCGACACAGCAGATATGTATGGTGTAGGTGAAAATGAAGAATTAGTTGGGCAAGCGATAAAAGATCGTCGTAATCAAGTAGTGCTTGCAACAAAATTTGGGAATGTAAGAGCTGAGGATGGAACCAGTTTAGGAGTAAATGGTCATCCTGATTATGTGAAGAAGGCTTGTGATGCAAGTTTGAAACGGTTGGGTGTTGATCATGTTGATTTATATTATCAGCATCGAGTCGACCCAAATGTTCCAATTGAAGAAACCATTGGTGCCATGTCAGACTTAGTCAAGGAAGGAAAAGTGCGTTTCCTTGGTATGTCTGAGGCGGCACCAGATACAATCCGAAAAGCACATGCTGTTCACCCGATTTCTGCTTTGCAAACGGAATATTCATTGTGGAGTCGTGATGTAGAAGAAGAAGTTTTACCTACTTGTCGCGAACTAGGAATTGGTTTTGTTCCGTATAGTCCACTTGGAAGAGGATTTTTAACAGGACAAATTCAGAAATTTGAAGACTTGGCAGAAGATGATTATAGACGTTATTCACCGCGTTTCCAAGGTGAAAACTTTCAAAAGAACCTTGATCTTGTAAGCAAAATTAAAGAAATCGCACATGAAAAAGGATGCCAGCCCTCTCAGCTAGCCCTTGCTTGGTTATTAGCGCAAGGAGAAGATATCGTACCGATTCCTGGTACCAAAAGAGTAAAATACTTAGAAGAAAATGTCGGTTCCCTTCAAGTAAAATTAACGGATGACGAAATTAATAGAATAAACAAAGTACTACCGCTGGGTGCAGCAGCCGGTAAACGTTATACAGAAGAAGGCATGAGAACCGTTAACTTATAATGGAGCGGAGAGACAGCTTTCTTTTGCCGTAAAACACAATGATGGGACAGAGGAAAAACCACTGATGTCCCTCACGATTTGTTAACATAGGACAGGATTTATTCCCTGTCCTTTTTTTCATAGAGGTGCCTGTCCCCTTTAAAGGGGCAGGCCCTTTTTAGTGAAAATTACTTTACCTGTCGTGGTAATTTGTGGTATAGTTAAATTACTACGACAGATAAAGTACGACAGATGTAGTAAATATCGACTACAGGAAGGAGAATTTTATTTGATTAGTAGTGATGTCATTCGTGGTTATAATGATACAATCATTCTTTATCTATTGTTAGATAATGATTCCTACGGCTATGAAATATCAAAAAAAATTAAACAATTATCAGATGAAAAATACATTATAAAAGAAACAACCCTTTATTCAGCTTTTAATCGTCTTGAGAAAAAGAGGTATATTAAGTCTTATTATCAGGAACAAACATTTGGAAAAAGGCGTACGTATTACAGAATCACCGATGCTGGGATCAAGTATTATTACGAGAAGTGTCAAGAGTGGGAAGTAACGAAAGAAGTTATTAACCGATTCATTAAGGAGGTTTAATCGAATGGAAACCATTATTAATTATTTGGAAAATATGTTTAAAAATTTGCCTAATACTCATGAAATGTTAAAGCTGAAAGAAGAGATTTTATCCAATATGGAGGATAAGTACTATGAACTAAAAAATAGTGGAAAAACCGAAAATGAGGCTATTGGAATTGTTATTTCAGAGTTTGGTAATATTGATGAATTAATGGAGGCATATGACATTAAAAAGAAAAGTGATGAAAAGTCACTACCGTCTATGACAGAGGAGGAAATCAATGACTTTTTAGACGAGAACAAAAAATCAGCCAAAATGATTGGTTTTGGTGTCTTTTTATCCATTATAGCATCAGCAATACTTGTTTTAAGCTATCAGTTAATTGATATGGGCATCGTGACATTCCCCTCTACAGAATTTGGAAATATCGCCGGTCTTATTCCATTCTTTCTGTTTATTACTGTAGCCGTTATTCTATTTATTTACGCGGGGTTGAAGATTGAAAAGTATAAACATATTGAATACGGAGTAGAAATTGATTCTGTTGTACAGCACAAAATTCAACAGAAAAATGAGGCTTTTCATTCGTCCTTTGTAAGATCTATTGTCACAGGTGTTACTCTTATCATTTTATCTCCCTTAACACTTATTATTTTATCAGCTTTTCGTGTCGATTATGGGGTAGTCTTCTTACTATTAATGGTAGCTGTTGGTGTTTATATGATCGTCTATAGCGGTATGGTGAAGGATGGATATAAAAAGCTGGTAAAAATTGAGAAATATTCGATGCGTGAAAAGGAGCAAAACAGAGTGATTGCTGCTGCAAATTCCATTATATGGCCTTTGGCTTTATGTATCTTTCTTATCACGGGTTTCCTTTTTGAAATGTGGGGGATTAATTGGATTATATTCCCGATTACTGCTTTACTCTTTGCAACCTTTAGTGGCGCCTATAAAATCCTGAAGTCAAAATAGAAGTTGGAAGGGTTTTGGGTATTTTATCATGATCGGATGCAATAGGAATGAAAAAAATATACAATAGGATTAAGTATGATTTTAAGGGTGATAGAAATGGCATCGAACGTGCCTGATATTGTATCTTCTCATGCAAAGCCTAGTATTGGATAGGCGAATCTTTGCATGAGGAATCCATTATACATTCGCTTGACATGACATTCTAATATTAGGCTTTGCACCTTATTTTTAAAAACAAAATAAAAAATAAGGAGCGGGCTAGGATGAGTCATGTAAAAGCTAAAGAGGTTTTGCCGGAAGAACTTTTAAAAGAGATTCAGAAATATGTTCAAGGAGAAAACCTTTATATTCCGAAACCAAAAGAGTTCTATCAAAAGTGGGGAGCATGTTCTGGTGCAAGAAAGTCGATTGCCGAAAGAAATGCTGCCATCAGACGTTCTTTTAAAAAGGGCGTATCAATAGACGAGTTCGTTGAGGAATATTTTTTATCATCAGAGACGATAAAGAAAATTGTATATTCAAAGTGAAATAGATAACCCTCAGGAAGCACTGAATATCCTCATATGAGGATATTCAGTGTTTTTAGTATGTAGAGAATAATAGGGAATTGTTTTTTACATTTTAAACAGGAAGCATATTTTGTAAACGAATGGTGGTAAGTGTTAGTTGGAAAATTTGGAGTGATAAAAATGAACGCTTTTATTCGAGTATATCAGTTTAATTATATTAAAGGGCAAGTGCAAAACCTGGTAAATGGTCATTCAACGGCTAAAGATGAGAGTGTACTAAATACGATAAAGTCAATGGCTATAGAGAGGGTTTCAGCTCTATTTCCTAACATGAATGAAGAACAAAAACAATTGTTCCAGCCCATTACATCGATTGATGATAAAGAAAAAGCAGAGAGATTTATAGATCAATTAAAGCCGTATGTCATCCCTTTTAATGTCACTGAACAAGGGATTAAGAAATTATTTCCTAAGGTTAAGAAGTTAAAGATTCCTGCGTTAGAGGATATCGATTTGCGGGAAATATCTTATTTTAGCTGGGTGGATTATAGTGCAAATAAAAAATATATTGTCATCCGACGTGATAAAAAATTAATTGGATTACAGGGCTCCTTTACAACTTCTAACCAAAAAGGAATTTGTTCCATTTGTAATAGCTATGAAGACGTTGGCATGTTTTTAGTTAAAAAGAAAGGAAATGTTCAAGGAAACTTTATTAAAAGGGGAAATTATATTTGTCAGGATAGTAAGACGTGTAATCACAACCTCATGTCTTTGGATAAATTATATGAGTTTGTCGAACGGCTTAACGGTTAAAGAAGTTTCATTACACATTGAAGATAATGTGATAGGTGGCTAAGTCATCACCATAAAAAAGCTACCTTCCGTGATTGATATAGGATGGAAGGTAGCCGGGGTATTCATTGAATAAATAACTAGAATTCCTCATAGACGGCAGGATCTTGATCGTTTATTCGGCCATCTGGTCTTGTTAAATTGGCTAATGTCGTCATATCTTTGTCATCTAAGGAAAAGTCGAAAATAGATATGTTTTCAAGCTGACGAACTGGAGATGATGATTTCGGAATAGGAACGGCACCTAACTGATAGTGCCAACGCAAAACAATTTGGGAAATCGTCTTATTATGTTTAAGGGCAATATCCTTAATTGTTTCGTTTTTGAAAACATTACTGGTACGGAATAACGGGCTCCAGGATTCCGTTATAATATGGTGTTTTTCATGCCACTTTCTCTGAGATTCCTGGTTAAAAAATGGATGTAGTTCAACTTGATTGATACTTGGCATTACTCCAGTTTCTTCTTCTAATCGGTTAAGGTGTTCGGGTAAGAAATTAGAAACGCCAATGGATCTAATTAATCCCCACTTTCTAGCGTCGATTAATGCTTGCCAGGCCTCTACATATTGATCCTGTTTTGGGTTTGGCCAATGAATTAAATATACGTCATAATAATCAAGGTTGGCACGGTAGAGGGATTCCTGGATCGTATGTAAAGCATCCTGGTATGTGTGATAACGCCCTGGCAGCTTTGAAGTAATACGTAATTCTTCCCTGGGAACCGAAGTCCGGCGAATAGCTGCACCAACAGTTCCTTCATTTTCATAATTATAAGCGGAATCAATTAATCGGTAACCATTGTTGATTGCATTTTCAATGGCGATTGCACCTTCATTCCCAATCAGTTTATAAGTACCAAATCCAATAACAGGGATAAGATTGCCGTCATTTAATTTGGCTTCTGGAATTTGAGTATTCATCGTGTCACTCCTTTAAAATTTGGATTTCGATTTGTATTGGGTGAAAAAAGAAAACATAGAGATTAGTCTCAGGTAGATCAACTATTGACTGGCAACAGATCCACCATCCACACGTAAATTGGTTCCGTTTATAAAAGATGCCTGATTGGAAGCAAGAAATACTACAGAACTAGCTACTTCTTCAGGATTTCCAGGTCTTTTCACCTCAATATGAGAACGATTTTCTTTTAGAAACTGTTGAATGGCTTCTTCTTTGGAAATCCCTTGTTTATCAGCATCCTGTTTCATGGCTTGATCTAATAGTGGGGTGAGGATGAACGCTGGTGAAACGGTATTAACAAGAATACCATCTTTCGCAAATGCCTTAGACCAGCTTTTCGTCATGTTAATAATGGCCGCTTTTGTAGCATTATAATCGGGCATAAATCCATCAGGCTGAACTCCTGACTCAGAGCTAATATTTATAATCCGGCCAGCATCTGACTCTTTCAAATAAGGAAGTGCTGTCTTTGTTGTTCGGACCATACCGAAAACGTTGATATCGAAAATCTTTTTCCAATCATCGATTTCAATATCCTCAAAGTCGAAAAAACCCGGAGTAATCCCTGCATTATTGACCAGGATATCTAGTTGACCAAAATGGTTAATCACAGATGTAATTCCCTGTTTAACATCGTCATCATTTGTAATATCCATCACAATAGAAAGGGCAGTACTCCCATTTTGTTCAATTTCGTGCTTTGTCTGTTCCAGTTCTTCCTGACTACGAGCAGCAATTGCTACCTTGACATTTTCATCTGCCAAAGCTTTGGCGATTGCTTTACCAATGCCTTTACTCCCACCAGTTACAAGCGCGACTTTATTGGCTAATCCTAAATCCATCATTATTCATCTCCTCAAGCTATAATTGGTAAAATAATAATCTTTTCTTCTACAATATAATCCCACCGGAAAAAGACACCCAATCATAAGAATTCTTTTAGTTAAAACTTATTTTGAAAAACTACCCTTTTTCTATAGTTTCGATTAAAAAGTATAAAGACCTTCAAAGTACTGAATTTTTGTTATATCGTTACATTCTGGTAAAGTATGATTATAAGCTCCTAACATGAAGAATAGGAAAGGGAGTTATCGTGAAAAATTTTAATGATGAGGAAAAGAACTGGAGACTATTACTATTGCCGGCAAATTTTTAAAAAGTGGGGGCCCTCATTAAAAGATGCTGCTTACTCTATCGCAATAATCATTCTTTCTACTCTTTATGTTTTGAAAATTTTGTGAAACAAATTTTTTAGATATGTGACGAGCACCCCTTGCCAAAAAGTGTTACAATAGATAAGTACTGTTCATCAGTAATATATAATGAACTGATTTTTTATATAGGAGTGAGCTAAATGCAGAAACAACACCTAGAACAGATTAAAAACGGAAAAGGTTTTATTGCAGCCCTTGACCAGAGTGGCGGTAGTACACCAAAAGCCCTTGCAGGATATGGTGTAACAGAAGATCAATATTCAACTGAAGCAGAAATGTTTGATCTTGTACATGAAATGAGAACTCGAATCATTACTGCTCCAGCCTTTGATTCAGAGAAAATTCTTGGTGCCATATTATTTGAGCAAACCATGGACCGTGAAATCGAAGGTAAATATACTGCAGCTTATTTAGCAGAGGAAAAAGGGATTGTACCATTCCTTAAAGTAGACAAAGGATTAGCTGATTTATCCAATGGTGTTCAGAAGATGAAACCAATCCATGATCTTGACGAAACATTGGAAAGAGCTAACCAGCGTGGTATTTTCGGAACAAAAATGCGTTCTGTTATTAAAGAAGCAAACGAAGCAGGAATTAAAGAAGTAGTGGATCAGCAATTCGAAATCGGTAAAAAGATTATTAATGCAGGGCTTGTTCCAATCATTGAGCCGGAAGTAGATATCAATAGTTCCGATAAAGCACAATCTGAAGAAATATTAAAGCAGGAAATTAAAAAACACCTTGATCAATTAAACGAGAATGAACTAGTGATGTTGAAGCTTTCCATTCCAACAAATGCTAATCACTATAAAGAGCTTATCGAGCATCCACAAGTAGTCCGCGTAGTTGCATTATCTGGTGGTTATTCCAGAGAAGAAGCAAACGAAAAACTAAAAGATAACGAAGGACTAATTGCAAGCTTCTCCAGAGCTTTAAGTGCCGACTTAAATGTGAATCAGACTGATGAGGAATTTAATACAACATTAAAAGAAGCAGTTGATTCCATTTATGACGCATCTGTAAACAAGAACTAAGTAAAACTGGGTATTCCAGTTGTGAAAATGGAAAATGAAAAGCAGAAAAAACACCTCACAAATGTTGTTGGATCAGCATTTGTGAGGTGTTTTTGCGTTTCGACATTTTTCGGGTAGTGACAGGCACCTTCCCATTAGGGGAGTGTGTGGGAGTTGAAAAAGTTTACTGTGCTATTATTTTGTATGCTTTTTAGTTTGTCAGCCTGCAGCAACGATAATACTCCAAAAGATGACGAGGAACAACAGAGTCAGGAAGAGGCTGTGGAAGATGAAAATGAAGAAAAACTCACTGTAGCTAATTTCTCCGCAGTGGATTCTTCCAGAGATGGCATGAAGAATCAAACGGGGGGCATTTTGATCGATGACATATCCTTAGAGCAGGAGCTTGATATGGATAACGAGGACTTCATAAATGAAAATAAACAAGAACTAACCGAGCATTTACAAACCATAACGAATGAAACGACAGATCCAGTAGAATTAGAACAAGCTATAGTGCACTTGCTTGGTACGCCAAATTACACCACGGCCATAGAAACTGCTGAGGCCTTTCAACCGAATTTTCCTGAACCGGATTTACCTGATGCAAAACAAGTAGAAGGTGAGGTGGAAGGGGAGTCTGGTTCAGGGAAGGCTATGCTTTTACTTGATGCCAGCTCTAGTATGCTGTTAACGGTTGATGGAAAAGTGAAGATGGATATTGCTAAAGAGGCCGTTCAGGAATTTGCCGATGTGATAGGTCAGAAAGAAGATGTCTCTTTAATTGTTTATGGACATAAAGGTTCTGAGGCTGAATCCGATAAAAAATTGTCCTGTAAAGGAATAGAAGAAATCTATCCTATGGGTCCATATGATAAGAAAGACTTTGAAGCATCGCTAAATGAATTTGAAAGTAAAGGATGGACACCTTTAGCTGGAGCTATAGATAAAGCAGCAGAAATGAGTAAGGAACTGGATGGTGAAATCACTTTATATATTGTGAGTGATGGAGTAGAGACCTGTGATGGGAACCCTGTGAAATCAGCAGAATCTTTTGTAGATGATAATAACCATCGTCAAGTCAATATTATTGGGTTTAATGTGGATGAGGATGCAGAAGAACAATTAGCCAATGTTTCTGAAGCAGGTAATGGTGAATTTTATTCAGCCGATGATGCAGACGAATTAAAAGATACCATTGATTATGAGTGGCTGCCGTCCCGGGTGGATTTGGCATGGGCTCATACAAAGGCACCAGGCCCTTGGGAGATTTTAGATGAATATGATAAATACGATGTTGAACACGACAAAATTAAAACATTAGTTAAAAAGGAAGATGAGCGATATGATCAAGCTATTTCCATCTTAAGGGAAGAAGAATTAATCACTGATGAAGTAACAGAAGAGCTGAAAAATCTACTATCGGAAAACTATAACATTCGTATTGATGAGCTTCAGGAGTTAAGGTCAGAAAAAATTGATGAGATTGATGCTATTGCTGATGAAATTAAGAAGCGCGTAAATGAATGGAAGGAAGAAATGGAACGAAGAAAAGATGAGCGGGGCGATATATGGTAATATTGGGGGTGGTGCACTCTAATCAATTAAAGAAAAGAATTCAAGTAGGGAAAAAATAATTTGCACTCCTAAAATTCATTGTTACTATACGGAATTTAGTAAGATATTTAAACTAGGATGTACACGAAAGAAGAAGGGGTGTAAAATAGGAGTCCTGTATGCAAGATAAAGTTATCAGCCTATTTTCGACAAAATTCGGGTGGTGACAGGCACCAAGGAGTGGAACAAAATTGAACAAGAAAGATATCGCCAATATTCGAAAACAATTTAAAGTAAATAATGATCTGTTACAAATTAGTGAGATTTTTAATGTGTACATAATGAAGGAATCCAGCGAAATTTATCATTATCAAAGCTTACCCTTTGAAATGCTGGAAGAGGAACAGAAAGAGCTGTTTATGAACAATTTCAAAAAAGTTCTTTCCGGTCAATTGGATGAGAAATTATTTGAATTAAAGTTTCAGCGTAATGTGGAAAATAGCAGTCAGCTTATTCTTCATCAGGGATTATTAAGCCATGATACCGATGAATGGACAAGTCACATGGTTCAAATCGTAGAAAAAATGCTTAAGGATAAGCAGTATGAAATGGATATTGTCGTGACCTTTATTCGAGGAGAATATCAGAAACCGATGAAAAAACGAAGTGAAGAGTCTGAGGAAAGCGAGCGGGATACGGTCTATTCCCATCCTTTTATCTTATGCAGTATGAACAAAACCCAGGATCCGAAAAAAGAATTACTGTTTGACTATGTGGAAAAGGAATTTAAGTACAATATTGCTGTAGATCCCATAATTGATTTGAAAGCTCCCCTATCAGGGTTTCTGTTCCCTTCCATTACGGACAACGCTTCAGATGTTAACCATATCCTTTATTCGGCTGGAAAAGGGAATGAATTGAATTATCACTTCATTGAAGAAGTAATAAATGCAGAAGAAATTATAACAGCAGAAGAGGAAAAATTTGTTTTTGAGGAAGTTGTAAAAAACGTAGTAGGTAATCAAATGAATACGTCTACACTGTCGAATGTTTATGATGAAGTTCAACGTGTCATAGAAGAGAATGAAGAGGAAGAAGATACACCAAAGCTAGATTACAAAGATGTAGAAAAAGTCTTAAAGAGCAGTGGAGTTGAAGATGTTAATCAGGAAAAAGTGGAAACAGCGTTTAAGAGTGTCATGGATGATGAAAAATATGAGGTAAAAGCAAGTAACATCATTCCGAAATATTCGTCAAAGTCCATTAAAGTCAAAACGAAAGCGGCTGATATTTCCGTTAGTCCACAAGACCTAAGATATGTTCGCCAGGTCGAGATGAACGGTAAGCTTTACTTAATGATTGAAGTAGAAGAAAATACGGTTATAGATGGCTTTGAAATGATTCCAGAAGGTTTGTTTGGAGATACAAAAACCAAAGACAAGACAGAAGAGAGTCAAGCAGAGAGCGAATCTGAATAATTTCATAAAATATTTTAGGATCCGTCCTACAGGAAACCGTTAAGCCCTCATGTGTTGTTATTTTACGCATATGAGGGTTTTTTTAATGTGAAAAACCAAATAAGGTATTTGAATAATTCAATTTATTACGGTCAGGCTAAGACTGGTTAATGTTGCTAAAATAGCAGCAAGACTCCATACATCATTAAGTAACGGAGGGCAAAACATGGTTAAAGACTCTCATGCACCGAAGAAACAAAGAAAGGATAAGGACAGAATACCTGATGAACAAAAAAGAGGAAAAGGGAAATCTAATACCAGGGGAGGACGAAATTAAAGCCAATTCCTATATAAACACTTATATGATTGGCGTAAGTCAAAAGGGATGCTGATTAAAAGCATCCCTTAAGTAAGTAATTTTATAAGACATTTTCGCTATGATTCGCTAGTTTAATGAGAATATGGGAGAAAAGGATAAAAACGTTCAGGATATTGAATTACGTATATATAAAAGTAATGGGAGTAGTAGAAGGAATAATATCAAAAGTCAGGGAAAAAATCGCATGAACGAAAGGATGAATGTAAGGAATAGTCGTTTTATGATTAAAACCATTTTTTTTTAAGTGATATAGCCTGATACATGAGTCTTGCATCTTTACCTAATTTATCTCTCCGATAAGTATAGGGATGCAGCTGTCTTAAGAATACATCATCACATAATCTTCTATTGCCATTACTTCGATAACAGGTATCGTGCTGCATACAGAAAACATCAAGCTGATTTACTGGTGTTCCCGGGCCTATACATCCAGGGCCACAGTAGCGATAGCCGGGTAAGCATGGCATAATTTTTTCCTCCTCTAACTTTTCATTTTTTACTTTAATTTATGTTAGAAGAAATTTTGCGCAATGGACAGAAACACAGATTGTTATCCCCAAAAAGGGGTTAAGGGTTTCTTAAGTGAATATGATGATACTAGGTTTATAAATTGATAGGTTTTTACATTCCTTAGTTATAATAATAGAAAAATTATTGTTTTTACCTTAGAGGAGAAACATTATGGATAAAGAAGGAATTACCTTTAGAATTAAGATATATACAGGATAAAATACATGATTATCCTGATGTAAAAGAAGATGATTATGATATAATGATCCAACACTTGTATCACCTAAAAAGGGACAAAATTAAAATCGAAGAAGTACTACCTCTTATTTTCCATTAAGAAGTATCATTTAAAGACAAGCTTAATCATAAAGTTGGAAATAACATCTGTTCTTACATTAGAATTTTTATCTTGACTGGATTGTTTCCTCTTATATTCAGCATTCTAGAAAAGGTGTAATGAAAGAGGGAATAAATACCATGTGGAATCTATAAATTTTTTGAAGAATAAAGTTGACATTAAGCTGTTCAAGATATAAAATTTTAATCTATGAAACAATTAATAAAACATCCTATGAGGTGAAAAAAATGAAGAAGATATTATCCACGAAGATGGGTTTCTTCTCAATTGCTGTACTTCTTTTTTGGCTAAAAACGTATGTAATTTATAAATCAGAATTTAATCTTGGTGTAAGTGGACCCATGCAGGAGTTCCTATTATTCTTTAATCCTCTAAGTTCTGGATTAATTGTTTTAGGACTGGCATTATTCTCAAAAGGCAATAAAGTTGGAAGACGAATCCTTATTATTTATACGCTAATGAGCTTTATTTTATATGCTAACGTTGTTTATTATCGATTCAATAGCGACTTTATTACGATTGCTACATTAATGCAAACAGACAACTTTGGTAGTCTTGGCGGTAGCATTAAAGACTTGATGGCACCATATGATTTTCTTTATTTAGTAGATATTGCACTATTATTTTTCCTCTACCGCGGAGTGAAATCTAACTGGTCAATGGAACGTTTGCAAGTCCGTAAAGCAATGGCTATATTAATCACGGGTGTTATCGTATTTGGCGTTAATCTTAGTCTGGCAGAAGCAGATCGCCCGCAGCTATTGGAACGTACCTTTGACAGAAACTACCTTGTGAAATATCTGGGCATGTATAATTTTATGGTATATGATGCTGCTCAAAATGTTGAAAATTCAGCACAGCGTGTTTTAGCTGATAGTAATGATATTACAGAGGTCCAAAACTATACAAAGGCTAAATATGCACAGCCGAATGAAGAGCTTTTTGGAGTGGCAAAAGGAAAAAACGTTATTAAAATCCATTTAGAATCTTTCCAATCCTTTCTTATTGACTATAAGTTACATGGGGAAGAAGTAACACCATTTTTAAATTCGCTTGTTCATGATAAGAGTAAGGACTTTACTTACTTTGATAACTTCTTCCATCAAACGGGGCAAGGAAAAACAGCTGATGGAGAGCTAATAATGGATAACTCCTTATATGGACTCCCAAATGGCTCTGCATTTTCAACGAAGGCAAATAATACGTATCAGGCTTTACCGGCAATTATGGATCAGCAAGAGGGATACACTAGTGCTGTTTTCCATGGGGATGGTAAATCGTTCTGGAATCGGGACAAAATTTATAAAGAATTAGGTGTTAATAAATTCTATTATGATAGTTACTATGATATGAGCCCTGAGAATGTCATTAACTATGGTTTGAAGGATAAACCATTCTTTGAGCAATCGATGCCATATCTTGAAAACTTGGAACAGCCATTTTATGCGCATATGATTACATTAACTCATCATCATCCATATTTGATTAATGAAGAGGATACAACAATTGCGCCTGCTGAAACAGGAGATGGTTCGGTTGACCGATACTTCCAGACAGCTCGTTATCTAGATGAAGCATTGAAACAGTTCTTTGATGATTTAAAAGAAGCTGGCTTGTATGAAGACTCAGTTATTATGATTTATGGGGACCACTACGGTATTTCAGAAAATCATAATCGGGCAATGAAGGAAATAATAGGTGAAGAAATTACTCCATTAAAGAATGCTGAATTACAACGTGTTCCATATATGATTAAAATTCCTGGAGTAGATGGCCAAGGTGTGAATCATGAATATTCCGGCCAGACAGATGTTATGCCAACATTGTTACACCTTTTAGGTATTAAGGCACAGGATTATATTACATTTGGAACAGATTTATTCTCTAAAGATCATAAAGAGTTTGTACCATTTCGAAATGGTGACTTTATAACAGATAAATACAGCTACGTTAATGGAACCTATTATGATAATGAAACGAAGGAAAAGATTTCGGAACCAACTGAAGAAATGTTGAAGAAGAGAGAAACCGTTATGCATGAGCTGGAACTTTCGGATAAAGTATTAAACGGTGACTTACTTCGTTTCTATACCCCGAATAAAGAATGGGAACCTGTAAATCCAAATGATTATACGTATCCTGAAAAAGGTGAAGCTGTAGATACAAAGGATGAAAAGGAAGAACCAACTGATAAACAAGATTCAAAATAAACGACAGGTGCCTGGCACCTGTCGTTTTTTCCTGAAAGTTATTCTTCGGGATGTTCATATGCTAAAATACATATAGAAGTCAGAAGAAAATGATAGCGCTAACTAGGAATTTAGCCAACTCTTTATTTCTGTTTTTTCTTCCCATATACGAATAAAAGCAACTAAACAGAAATTCACTATAAAAAGATAATGTAGGATGAGGAATTTATACCTATAGGAGGGGAAGTATGGAGAATAAATATTTACATAAGTTTTATCAAAAAAATCGTTCTGAGAGAATTGGGGCATTAGTATTAGCTGGGGTCATTCATGAGGATGATGCTGCTCTTTTAAGAGATGGTTTATCTATACCTGAAGATGTGGCAGACAATATGATTGAAAACCAGATTGGGAAGTATGAGCTTCCTCTTGGTGCTGCCCTTAATTTTCTCATTAATGGCAAGGAATATGCTGTCCCTATGGCGATTGAGGAGCCATCTGTGGTTGCAGCTGCAAGTTCAGCAGCTAAAATCATCAACAAAGCAGGAGGATTCCATACATCCATAGAAGAACGCAGGATGATTGGACAAGTTGCCTTAAAGGATATTCCTAACTTAGAAGATGCAGAAAACATTATAATGGAACACAAAGCAAATATTTTACAAATCGCTAATGAATCCAAGTCTTCCATTGTAAAACGTGGGGGTGGAGCAAAGGACTTACTTGTTCGTGTCTTACCTGCAGATGAACAGAACAATATTCCTTCTTTTCTGGTGGTTCATCTTCATATTGAAACATTGGAAGCGATGGGGGCAAATATCATTGACACTATGGTTGAGGCAATCAAACCGTATTTAGAAGAGATTACAAATGGAAAAGCATTAATGGGCATCTTGTCGAACTATGCAACGGATTGTCTCGCTACTGCAGAATGCCGTATTCCCCTCTCCCTTTTGGAAAAAGGAGAGTTTTCAGGAGAAGAAGTTCGGGACCGAATCATTGAAGCCACCCAATTTGCATATGCTGATCCTTACCGTGCAGTTACGCACAATAAAGGTATTATGAATGGAGTTGATGCAGTTGTCATTGCATCTGGTAATGATTGGCGTGCCATTGAAGCAGGGGCTCATGCGTATGCAGCACGATCTGGACAATATCGTTCCCTGTCAACCTGGGAAAAGGGAGAAAATGGTGAATTAATTGGTCGTTTAACCCTTCCTCTTCCTGTTGGGGCTGTCGGTGGTCAAATAAGCATTCATCCTGCTGCTCAGTTTACTAAAAGATTAATGGGCTATGAAAACGCGAAGGGATTAGAGTCCATTATTGTATCAGCTGGACTTGGACAAAATCTTTCTGCAATAAAAGCTCTTGTTACAGAAGGTATTCAAAAAGGACATATGAAACTACACGCGAAATCGTTAGCCATTAGTGCTGGTGCAACAGGGACAGAAATTGAAGTCGTTAGTGAGAAACTTAGACAGAGTAAAAAGATGGACTTAAATACGGCTAAGGAAATGTTAAAGGATTTAAGAGAGCAGTAAACCAATCCAATAGTCCTTTCTTTTTGTGGGTAACTCTTCACGTTGGTTTTGTTGATTTTTTGGTTTCCATTTTGTGTTGTTCAATTAAATAATAATGAAAAATTCGAAATACTATGGGAAGTAATATATATATTGGAAACGAGTATATTAATTTCCAATGTAAAAGTTTATAAATGCCCATACTAATTAAGATAGGTTCGACTACAAAAGTTGCAAGTATAGCGATAACAACATTTCCAATAATAAAGTGTTTCCACTTAGGGTAATAGTAATAAACAATCATATAGAAGACGGGAATAAGGGCGAAGTTATAAGGGTTTAGTCCTCTGTTTAATTGTGTTAATTGATAAGGATAAGCCCAGGCACCACTTGTAATACCAACTTCATCCATTTGACTTGTCAGAAGTCCCAGTAAAAGCCCGTATGACAAAACTTCTGCCTTTCTTTCCTTTGGAATGATTTTGTACCATAGAAACCAGGGTAAAATAAGCATAATGGCTAATAACCACCACTGCCATGTAAATAAGTCATGTTCAACCCAATATTGTAATCTGAAATCGGTTAATTTGTACTGTAAATTCAGGATTTCGTCAAAAGATGGATAAGACATGGTTTCCTCCTTAACAGGTTTACTAATACAGCTAAGACCGTCTTCGTTTTTGTAATCATTACTGCTGTAATCAAAAAACTTTTCCAATATTAAATAGTATTTAATAATATTATTTTATTATGTAATAAGGAAAAAGGCCCCCCGAGTTAGTATTTTCAACAAAGGAATACACATTAGACTGACCTAAAAGTTTACATCTTTCAGCCCCTTCAATAACTTATTTTTTGATAAGTTTAGGCAGATTTATTAGCCCTTATTATTTGGGGAATGCCAGTTTATATTGGTATTAAAGTGAAATGTGACAATCAATGAAAACGGCGAAAAACACAAAGCTCTAGTAAAAGTAGGTTCTTCCTTTTTATTTGAAGTTTTCAATCTTTATCAAAACCTAATCAAGTTACTATTTAACCTAACCAGCCAAATCCTCTCAGGTATTTAATAAGTAAGCAGGGAGTTATTCTTTTTAAAGAGGAATTTAGCAGCTTTACAATGTAACAGTGTTATGTTACGTTATGTTTAAGGAGTGAAGACAATGGATGAAGGATTAATCTCGAAAAAAGACTTGTTAGAGCAAACGGACATAACTTACGGACAGCTCTACCGTTGGAAGAGGAAAAAGTTAATCCCGGACGATTGGTTTATTAGAAAATCAACGTTTACTGGACAAGAAACGTTTTTTCCAAAGGAGAAAATGATTGAAAGAATTAACAGAATTAAAGAATTAAAAGATCATTTATCACTGGATGAATTAGCAAATGCTTTATCTCCAAAAAAGAAGGACATAAAAATATCAAAGAAGGACTTCATAGAACGAAACATTGTTTCGAGCAATGCTGTTACTATTTTTGAAGAGCAATTCGGTGAACTGGATACGATTACCTTCCAAACATCACTATATTTGTATCTTTTTGATAAATCTTTGGAGACAGGAGAGGTTGGATGGGAAGAAGGAAAGCAAATCATTCAAACATTACATGACCATTTTCCTAAGCTAGAGGAAAAGCGTGCTTCATTAGTGGTGTTAAGAAAAATGGGAGTTGTAACCGTGTTACTTGTTACCAATCCAGATGACTTATATGTTGATGAGAAAACGAAAGTGGCTGTGTTATTGGACATTGAAACAGAATTGGATAAACTACTGAATTCCTTAGTAACAGGGGGTTTTTAAATGACAAAGGAAAAAGACATACGGTTAAAAGTTTTAGGAAACGGAAGCTATCCAGGTGGAGATTACGATAAGATTAAAGTTACAGGACAAGTGGAAATTTCCGGAGATGTTTATTCTCAACACACAAAAATTATTGGAGAATGTCGTGTGAAAGGAAATGCGACAAAGGAACAAGTGCAAGTGACTGGGAAGCTGAATGTTGATGAAGAATTAAACAGTCATACAATAAAAGGTACTGGTGAGTTAAATGTTAAGCAGTCGGTGAAAGCAAATACTCTTGATATGAGAGGATTTGTTCATTGTTCTGGGAATGTAGAGCTTGAAAAAATGGACCTTAAAGGGGGCTTTACGATCACTGGGTTATTAAATGTTGGTGATTTATTGGTTAATTTACAAGTTGCTCCTAGTAGTGTCGGTGAAATTGGTGGTGAGAAGATTATGATCAAAAGCAAAAGCATCCTGAAGAAATCTTATACCCTTGAAGCAGAGGTGATAGAAGGAGATAGCATTTATCTAGAGCACACCACAGCAAAAATAGTTAGAGGTAATGACGTTGAAATCGGTCCAGGTTGTCATATTGAAAAAGTAGAATACAGGTCTACCTTTACAAATAAGGAAAAGAATTCAAAAAATATTTTTCATGTAAATCAAATTTAACGATTGGAGGGATTTATGATGACTCGAGAAACAAAAGGAGATTTAGTTCTATCTGGAAATAGTGAAACAAGAGGTGGTTCCTTCATAAAGGTTGCAATCAACGGCAATGGAACAATAAATGGAGATGTAGAATGTAAAGATTTTGAGTGTAATGGTTCTGCAAAAATAGATGGGGATATCACGTCTCAGTACACTGTCATCAACGGAAGTACAAATATACAGGGGAATTTCTCTTCTGATGAGATCAATATACATGGGGATTCAACGATAGAAGGAAATACACTTTTTCGGAGCATGGAAATCAAAGGGCATACACGATTGAAGCAATTTTTAAAAGGTGACGACATTTTCCTTGAAGGAATTCTTAAGATAGCTGGTGATTGTGAAGTGGAGAAAGCAGAGTTCAATGGAGCCTTTACAATTGATGGGTTGCTAAATGCAGATCAAGTTGCGATAACCTTACATGGGAAATCATCCGTGAAAGAAATTGGCGGGGAAATGATCACGGTAAAAAGAAACCGGTATCCCATTCTTCATTTGGATAAGTTGATTAAAACGTTGAGTAAAGAATTACATGCAAATCTCATTGAAGGTGATGTGGTTAAACTAGAATATACTAAGGCGAAAGTTGTCCGTGGAAATACAGTAGAGATTGGTCCTGGGTGTGAGGTTGAATATATAGAGTATAGCAGTAATCTGCAAGTATCGGAGAAGGCGGTCGTAGATAAATATAAGAAACTATAATTTATGGAGATTTGGTTAGATTTATGGTTTCCTAGCCAGGCAGCTGTGATAGTCATAAACCTCTTGTAAGCCATGGATGGATTTATGATTGTACACGGAATTAGGAAGGTTGAAAAAAGATCAAGGTTAATTGTCCATGCCTGCTCTCAAAATTTAAGGAGCAGGTTTTATAATTTTAATTGAAAGAAAAGCCGCTCACACCTACCAAAAGTCCACTCCCATCAAGGCAAGAGCGCCACATACTTCATCCTCCCGATCTTAACGTATAAATTCGAGCGTTCTAAAAAATAATAACATCATAATGAACTCTCGGGTTAACCCTGGTTGCAGAAAGGGGTCTTTATGTTATGCTTACTAAATTCTCGACTGTATTTAAAATATCGGCAGGGATTATGCTGGTACTGGTGATTCTCGGAGTTGTGTGGCCTAAGGCTTTAGAGAACATCACCACGAATGTGCAAGCTTTTATAGCGAGTAAGCTAGGCTGGTACTACCTAATTATTGTTACAATTTTTGTCCTAGTTGCCTTGGTATTCTTAGTCACGCCACTTGGTAAAATTAAATTAGGAAAGCAAGGGGAAAAACCCGAGTTTTCCAGACCGAGCTGGATTGCGATGCTTTTCAGTGCAGGGATGGGAATTGGTCTTGTGTTCTGGGGAACGGCTGAGCCAATCAGTCACTACGCCGTTAGTTCACCGACCTTGGAAACTGGAACTGATCAAGCTATAAAGGACGCGCTGCGTTTCACCTATTTCCACTGGGGAATTCACGCCTGGGCGATTTATGGAATAGTAGCTCTGGTTTTAGCCTATTTCAATTACAGACATGACAAGCCAGGTCTTATTAGTGCAACTTTGGAACCTGTTATTGGCGATGCAGCAAGAGGAACGTCAGGAAAAGTAATCGATATTTTCGCTGTTATCGCGACTGTTATTGGGGTTGCAACTACTCTTGGTTTTGGTGCGGTTCAAATCAATGGTGGATTGGCTTTTTTGTTCGATATTCCGAGTAACTTTTTCATACAATTAATTATTATCGTTATTGTAACGGTTCTTTTTATGATCTCTGCCTGGACGGGATTAGGGAAAGGTATCAAAATTTTGAGTAATGCTAACATGGGATTAGCAGGTCTTCTATTTCTTCTCATTTTCATTTTGGGGCCAACCTTATTTATCTTAAATCTTTTTACAAACTCCATTGGCTCTTATATACAACACTTACCGCAGATGAGTTTTCGTATAGCGCCATTGAATGAAGAAACGCGTGAGTGGATTAAATCATGGACGATTTTCTACTGGGCTTGGTGGATTGCATGGTCTCCTTTTGTGGGGATTTTTATTGCTCGTGTTTCAAAAGGACGTTCCATACGGGAATTTGTCTTTACGGTTTTAATCGTTCCATCCATTGTGGGTTTCCTATGGTTTGCTACATTTGGTGGAACAGCGATTCATCTTGAGCACACAGGTGTAGCCGAGATATCGAAACTAGCAACTGAAGAGTCACTATTCGGTGTGTTTTCGGAATTCCCATTAGGGTTAGTTGCATCTATTGTAGCCATTTTGCTCATTAGTACATTCTTTATCACATCCGCCGATTCTGGAACATTTGTGTTGGGATTAATGACAACCGGCGGTACAGGTGATCCAGGGAAAACGGTAAAATTGACATGGGGTGTGCTTCTTTCTGCTACCGCACTAGCTCTTCTCTACACGGGAGGACTCCAAGCTTTACAAAATACCATGATAATAGCTGCGTTACCGTTCTCTGTCATCATGTTCTTTATGTGTATTAGCTTCATTAAGTCAATTTATAAAGAAGGAAAAGAACTGGGAATCGGCAAGATTAAGCAGAAGAAAAATTGATGTAGCAGCCATTATCGGCTTATGATTGACAATAAATGAAAGTTTTATATTCTTTCACTTGTTTATTTGAAGGAGTCGAGGAATAGTTGGGAGTGGGCTGCAGTTAATGATTCATAAGAGTGTTCACAAAAAGATAATGTTACAAACAGGGGCGTTAACCAAAAAAGGTTAATGCTCTTTTTTGTTGAAGTAAATGTATATCCGATATCATTGTGGGGTGAACATTGTATGAATAATAGTAATGAGGTTTTAGAAACATTTTTAAACGATCTTTTAAATCATCATTTCATAAAAGCAATCGAAACTCTAAAAAAATTGGGAACGGGATCTCGTAATACCCCAAAAACGCCTGTGAAAAGGAAAGCGATTAATTATGTTATTTCTAATGTGAAAGACCAAATACGGTTAAAGGATATTGCAATACAACTTGCAATGGTTAAAGATGTTACAGGTAGGGAAATTGCAACATCATTACTTTCTACGGTTTATCATGAAGATCCTTCCCAGACTTCCAACATACTTAGGACACTTGCCAATGATGAAAATTGGGAAGTTAGAGAATGGGCTGCTGGTGCTTGTGGTCATGTACTTACTAATCATTTTGATCAATTTTATAAGGATATAAGGAATTGGACAAATGATCATTCGGGAAATGTCAGGAGGGCAGCTGTTCTAGCTGCAATGTATGCGGAAAACGAAGAAAAGAGGAATTCGGTGAACCGTTATTAGATATTGTAGAGTTATTGTTAACTGACAGAGATCCTTATGTGAAGAAAAACCTGGGGCAATTTGCAATTGGGGATGGTCTACTTCGATATTACCCAGATAAAGTATTAGGTAGATTAAATAAGTGGATAGTGATAAATGATGAAAATGCAAGGTGGAATTTAGCCAAGATTTTCTCGTCTGCTGAGGGAATGAAGTATATCGTTCGTGCAGAAGGAATAATAATAACACTTCTAAATGATGAGCGGTATAAGGTAAAAAAAGCAATCCATTCAAATTTAAATAAAGTTAGAAAGAAAGAACCTGAATTGTTTGGTAAATTGGCTATTAAAATGGACTCTTAACAGGAGTTAAAAAAGTAAGATGTCCTTCCTATGAGGCAGGTTTATCGGATAATGTCAGGATATTTCGTCTCGGTGGGAATTTGGGGGCGAGGGAGCGAATGGTGAATAAACCAATTTTAATATTTTGTGTGATTTTACAGGGATTTTTAAATTGGTGGTATAAAAAATGTATAGCGAAAAGGCAATTCCAGATTTATCGCCACAGCCATTTGTCGAGTGGTTCTTCAATATTGTATTAGGTGTACCATTTGTAGCGATGTTAATTTGGTCAATTATAAATCCAAAAGAAAGCTATTTGTTTGGAATGCGTTGGATGTTTAAAAAGGAACCAGATATCTATGAAAAAATGAGTTTTTTTGGATTCGCCTTTCCTCATCCTTTATTTTGATTATCATATTCATATCTTTTATTGACAAGATCATTCGTTGAATTAGAATGGAATAAGCAAAATTATAGAAAATACTTACTTAAAATACTTACTTAGATTACATTGGGAGTGGAAACAATGAATGCAATTATTACTTTACTATTACTATTCATTTTAGTCGGTTACTTAATTTCTTTGATCGTCAGTGGAAAAGATACATCAGGGCTAAAATTTATGCTACTTGGATTAAGTTTCATTTTAGTTGGTGGAATTATTGCTGTTGATGATAACTCAGATTTAGGTGGCCTTGAATACTTATTCGTATTTGTAGGTCTACTATTTTCAGTTGTAGGTTTTGGGAAAAAGAATTAAACAATGTTATATATTATATATTGGTTTGTATTTCAGAAACAGGCAGGAATTTTTTAAGTTGGAAGAGTAGTAAAATAGCAAATTTAATATCTTATGAGAAGTTTTTCATCAATTACATATAATTTATTTGTATATATCGGCGAATTTTGTCTTGGGATACTTCAATAAACCTTTATGTTTCCCCTACCTAGCATAGGTACTCACCTATGGTTTAAAAATGAATATCTTATTGTTAAAACCAATAAAACTACGGGGGAATCATTTATGGGATACTTTGTTCCTGTAGAGCCTGGTGTGAAGTTATACGCCCAGAGGCTAAAAAGTCGATTGTATTTTTACATGGCTGGCCGTTAAACCATAAACAGTTTGACTATCAGTTTAACGTTCTACCTGCTATGGGTTATCGCTGTAATTGCAATCGACTGGAGAGGGTTTGGAAATGCGGATAAACCAATAAGTGGCTATACTTTTAACAGACTTGCCGATGATATCCGAGCAGTAGTTAGTACACTTCAATTGAACAATTTTACTCTGGTTGGTCACTCTACCGGCGGGGCTATCGCGATTCGATATATGTCTCGTCACAATGGTATTGGAGTCTCAAACCTTGTATTAATTGATGCGGCTGTCCCAACTGGATTTACGAAAGAAACGGCTAATTAACTTCTTACGGAAACTCTAAAGGACCGCCCGAAGATGATGCAGGGAGTAACCGATACCTTTTTCTTTCAGTATATTACGAAACCATTTTCGGACTGGTTTTTGCAAATGGGATTACAGGCAGCAAGTTGGTCAACAGCAGCTATTATTATTACATTAGGAGATGAGACGCTAGATGTGGATCTTCCAAAAGTGAATGCCCCTACTTATTCCATTTGCACAGGCTCACGAGGTAAACCAAAAAATAAGAAATTCACAGCTAGTCCCGTTTCAATATAGTGGTCATGGCCCTTTCTGGGAAAAACGTGACAGGTTTAACCAACTATTAACACAATTTATTTAGTTGACAAGTAATAACTGGATAAAAAGGATGAAGTCTAATAAAATTTATCATGTAAACATCAGATGAGTTTATTTATCAAGTAATCTCATTTGAAAATGTACAATGGAGTTAATTAAATAGAGTAAGTCCATAAAAGTCCATCTATCACTGTCAAAAAGAAAATCCAAAAGCTACTCTGAGTCTTAGATTTGGACTTTGTGGGTTCTTAGGCATTGTGATTAAATATACTCAGCAATGAAGATTGCCTTGAATTTAAAATTTTTTATTGCATGAAAAAACGCTTAGATACGAATTATGTATCTAAGCGCCAGTTCAATTTCTTCGTAAAAATGATGCTGATTGTACATTATACAGTAAAATGAGCAATTTTCTTTTCCTATACTGCTTTAGTTAATGAGGTTTCACCTATTTTTATTCACATAGTGACGACTATGATTTTCAATACCACCGAGACAAATAACAGCAGGATCCTCTTCAACTGGTAACGTTACGCTTGAACCGTCTGTTGGCAAGCCTTCTTGGAAAATATCCTCATATTCTGCAACACTTAATGCTTTACGTTCTTCAAGTAATTTCTGATGTTGGGCTGTTTTTAATACCTCTTTGTAGCCTGGTTGTAAAATCCCCGAGAAGAATTCACCAACGGCCCCTGATCCATAGCTATATAGTCCAATTCTGGCACCCGGTTCGATGTCCGTGTTTAATTCTAGCAAGGAGATAAGACTTAAATATAAAGCTCCTGTATATATATTGCCAACCAGTTTATTATACGTTTTGCTGATTTCATAACGGTCCATTAATCTGTCCTGATCGGAGTTGGTTTCTTCGTCAAAAATCGATTTTAAAGCCTTAAGGCCCATTTTTGTATAAGGCATGTGGAAGCAGATTGCATCGAAATCAGCTAATCCCATTTCTGTTTTTGTTTGATATTGCCCCCATACATTCTGGAAAAAGGAGATATATTTCTCATTGGAAAACTTCCCGTCTACAAAAGCAACATCAGAATAATTCGGACGCCAGAAATCCATGATGTCTTCTGTGTGGTATACACTTGGCTCATCGATAGTCATAATGCGCGGGTTTGCACTGATGATCATCGCCACAGCACCAGCACCCTGAGTTACTTCACCACCAGTATTCAGACCATAGCGGGAAATATCGGAACCAAGTACCAGTACCTTGCTTTCAGGATGTAAAGCAATATGACCTTTTGCCATTTGGATACCGGCAGTCGCTCCGAAGCAGGCTTCTTTCACTTCTACTGAGCGGGCGTTCGGGTTTAGACCTAATAGGCGATGTACATAAATTGCAGCAGCCTTTGATTGGTCGATACCAGATTCAGTGGCAAAAATAACATAATCAATCTGTTGTTTATCCTCGTCTGTTAAAATTTCTAATGCTGCGTTGGCCGCTAAAGTGACGGCATCTTGAGTAATGGGGGGAACTGCCATTCTTTCCTGTCCAATTCCAATTGTAAATTTGGCTGGATCAACGTCTCTAGCTTCAGCCAGCTCGTTCATATCTATATACATTTGGGGTGTATAAAATCCTATTTTATCAATTCCTATTTGCAAATCTAGTCCCACCTTTTTTATTTTTATTAATTTAAGTAAGAGAATGTAGCTGAAATTTAAAATTTTGTTACATGTAACTTCGTATCATCCATGATATAATCATGTAAACGACTACAAATAAAACTATAATACTTGTTTAGACGATAGTAAATGAAAAACACAAGGTAATTTCATATTTTTGAGATTTTTTCTCTGTTTATATTGAAATAGATTTAATCTTTTCTATTATATCAAAAGTAAAGGACTGAGCATAAAATGGAAGAAGTTGTTATTGTTGGTGCTGCCCGTACGCCAATCGGAACATTCGGGGGCAGTTTGAAAAATATATCGGCGATCACTCTTGGAAAAACAGCACTTCAGGAGGCCATGCAACGAGCAAACCTCTCACCTGATGAGGTAAATCGTGTGATTTTCGGCCATGTATTACAGGCGGGTGTTGGGCAAAACTCGGCGCGACAAATCGCTATTCATTCCGGTATTCCTTATGAAGTGCCGGCGATGACCATTAATGAAGTATGCGGTTCAGGATTAAAATCCGTTATCCTAGGTGCTCAAGCCATCCAATTAGGGGAAGCTGATGTCGTCGCTGTAGGTGGAACGGAAAATATGTCCCAGGCTCCATATCTATCGCCGAATCATCGCTTTGGCCAAAAAATGGGGGATACTCATATGGTTGATAGTATGGTGAAGGATGGCCTGACCGATGCTTTTGAAAACGTCCATATGGGCGTAACAGCTGAAAAAGTTGCCGAAGAATATTGTGTCTCCCGTGAGGAACAGGATCAATTTGCCCTTGAGTCACAGAAAAAGGCAGCTTTTGCACAGAATAATGGTAGATTCAAAGAGGAAATCGTTCCGGTAAAAGTGAAAACGAGAAAAGGGGAAAAACTTGTTTCTGATGATGAACATATCCGTCCTGATGCAAGTTTAGAAAGCTTAGCCAAACTAAAACCTGCTTTTGTAGAAGATGGTACAGTGACAGCTGGGAATTCTTCAGGAATTAATGATGGAGCTGCCAGTCTGATTTTGATGAAAAAATCAATGGCTGATGAAAGAAAGATTCCTTACTTAGGGATGATCAATGGATATGCGGAAATAGGGATAGACCCTTCGATTATGGGGTATGCCCCTTACTACTCCTTACAAAAACTTTTTGATAAAACAGGTGTGGATGCAACGGAAATAGATTTGTTTGAGTTAAATGAAGCCTTTGCCTCTCAGAGCATTGCCGTTACAAGAGACTTAGGGCTTAATAGGGAAAAGGTCAATGTAAACGGTGGCGCCATTGCTTTGGGTCATCCAATCGGGGCAAGCGGGGCAAGAATTCTGGTTACACTCTTATACGAAATGCAAAAACAGGATGTTCATAGGGGAGTCGCTTCCTTATGTGTCGGTGGAGGGATTGGCATTTCCATGCAGATAAATAGATAGGACAGGGGAGTTGCCCCTCTGTTCCGCCTATGACAAAGGGAAAAAGGGGATGCGATTATTGGACAAAAAATTTTTAGATTTATTAGCGCAAAGATATGATAGTGAAGAGAAAGTCGTTACGGAAATTATCAATCTTGAAGCCATCCTTAATCTGCCAAAGGGAACCGAACACTTTGTTAGTGATTTACACGGGGAGTATCAGGCCTTTCAGCATGTGTTAAGAAATGGTTCAGGCAAAGTAAAAGAGAAAATCAGAGGCCTTTTTAATGATCGATTAGCTGAGGAAGAAATCAATGAAATGGCGACTTTAGTCTATTATCCTGAAGAGAAATTACAGTTAATGAAAAATAATTTTGATAATAAACAGGAATTAAACGAATGGTATACGGAAACCATTAAGCATTTGATTGAATTGATTGCCTATGCCTCATCGAAATATACCCGGTCAAAAGTGCGAAAGGCATTGCCTCAGCAGTTTGTTTATATAATTGAAGAGCTTTTATACAAGACAGATGAATTTACCAATAAGAAACGGTATTATACTAAAATTATTCAGGAGATTATTTCCCTGGCTCAGGCTGATAAGCTCATAACCGGTCTTGCTTACACAACACAGCAATTAGTTGTTGACCATCTTCATGTCGTGGGGGACATTTATGACCGGGGACCGGAGCCTGACAAAATTATGGATACACTGATTAACTATCATTCTGTTGATATTCAATGGGGCAATCACGATGTCCTCTGGCTAGGTGCTTTTGCGGGATCCGAGGTTTGTCTGGCGAATATTATTCGGATCTGTGCACGCTATGATAATTTGGATATTATAGAAGATGTGTATGGCATCAATCTTAGACCCCTTCTCAATCTTGCGGAAAAATACTATGACGATAATCCTGCTTTTAGACCAAAGCGGCAATCCGACAAAAGGCTATCTGAATCCGAGCAGCTGCAAATTACGAAAATTCATCAAGCCATAGCGATGATTCAGTTCAAACTGGAAATGCCGATTATCAAAAGACGTCCGTATTTTAATATGTCCGAAAGACTGTTGCTGGAAAAAATCGATTATGACCAAAACGAAATCACGATTCATGGGCATACGTACCCGCTGGAAAATACCTGCTTTGCTACGGTTAATCCCGAACAGCCTGACCAATTATTAGAGGAAGAGAAGCAGGTGATGGATCGACTCTTATTTTCTGTCCAGCATTCGGAAAAGTTAGCGAGACATATGAATTTTCTCATGAAAAAAGGGAATCTTTATTTGAAGTATAATGGGAACTTGCTAATACATGGCTGTATCCCTGTTGATCAAAAAGGAAATATGGAGAACATGCGTATTGAAAATCAAACTTACGCAGGGCGGGAATTGCTGGATATCTTTGAACACTATTTACGCGAGGCTTTTGCCCACCCTGAAGTGACCGATGACCTTGCAACGGATATGGTCTGGTATTTATGGACAGGAGAATATTCCTCCCTCTTTGGGAAAAGGGAAATGACCACTTTTGAGAGATATTTTATTCAAGACAAAGCAACGCATAAAGAGCGAAAGAATCCATACTATTATTTACGTGAAAATGAGGAAATGTGCCGTAAAATTTTAGTTGAGTTCGGTCTTAATCCTGAGCAGGGGCATATCATCAATGGCCATACCCCTGTAAAAGAGATTGACGGAGAAAATCCGATTAAAGCGAACGGAAAGATGATTGTCATTGATGGAGGCTTTTCAAAAGCTTATCAATCGACAACAGGAATTGCCGGATATACATTATTGTATAATTCCTACGGGATGCAGCTCGTTGCCCACAAACATTTCCATTCAAAAGAAGCTGTGCTGCAAGATGGCACGGACGTATTATCGGTAAGAAGACTGGTGGATAAAGAAGTAGAAAGAAAAAAGGTATTAGAAACGAATACCGGAGAGGAGTTATTACAGGAAATTTCGATTTTGAAGAGTCTGATGGAATATCGCTATATGAATTGAGCCGATCAATAAGCCTTACAAATGTCCACTTATTAACGTTTGTGAGGTTTTTTGTTTGTTGGGGATTATACCTTTGCATGAATGATTAGGCATGTGGATTTAAAATGAAGATTGTCGCTTATTTAAGGTTAAATCAGATTAAAAAAGAAATTTTTCTTTGGAAAAGTGTATAACAGGATGAATTGTATAAATGTCCGCTTAATCTTTTTAAAAAGGGGATTAAAAGTTTTGAAAAGGGGATTAAAAAATTCCAAAACAGGAGTAAATAGCTAATCAATAGGCAGAAAAAATATTATAAATGCTCAATTATGGCAACTCATAATCAATTCCGGAAAATAGGGTTTAATTCGTTTCATTTTGAATTATTAATCAAAAGGCCGGCAAAATCCTTCATAAGATTTCCAAACGATTCATATCCGGAACCTGAAAGACCTCACTTTATAAATTTTCATAAAATATTCATAAAAAAGTACGCATAAAAATATGGTATCCACAAAAGGTCCTGTTTGATAATCTTATATGGTTTGCAGTCCCTCTTATGAATATGAAAGAGGCAGCGCCAGTAGACAAACTGTGGCCTTTTTACGAGCTCTAATCATCATGAAGTGAGGGGGAAACGTATGGATAAGGTCAAAAATCGCTGGCTAATTGCGGCATCTGCTGTTGGTATTCATATTTCCATCGGATCTGCGTACGCATGGAGCGTGTTCACCAACCCAATGGCGAATTCATTTGGCTGGGAGACTACGGAAATTTCCATGGCGTTTAGTATTGCGATCTTTATTCTTGGTCTATCTGCAGCTTTTATGGGAAGGTTTGTAGAAAAACAAGGTCCAAGAAAGTCAGGCATGCTCGCGGCACTGTTCTTTGGTGTTGGAGTAGCAGGTTCAGGTTTAGCCACTTACTTTGAATCTTTGTATCTATTATATCTGTTCTATGGGATTATCGGTGGTATTGGTTTAGGGATTGGGTATATCGCACCGGTTTCTACTTTGGTTAAATGGTTCCCGGATAGACGTGGGCTAGCAACGGGACTTGCCATTATGGGATTTGGCTTTGCATCCTTAATTAGTGGACCAGCCGCTGCAGCCTTAATTGAGTCTGTCGGCATTTCGACCACCTTTTATATTCTTGGAGCCATTTATTTTATCGTCATGACCGCCTCATCTCAATACTTAGCTCCACCACCTGAGGACTGGGTTCCAAAAGGATTTGATTCCGAAGAGCAGAGTGGAGGTAAGCAAATTAAACCAGATCTTGCACAGCTTACCGCCAATCAAGCTGTTAAAACACGCCGCTTTTACATGCTCTGGTTCATGCTTTTTATTAATGTCACTTGTGGAATCGCTATCATTTCTGTCGCCTCGCCAATGGCACAGGAAATTGCAGGTATGACACCTATTGCGGCAGCCGCCATGGTTGGACTGAATGGCTTGTTTAATGGATTAGGGAGAATTGGCTGGGCATCTTTGTCAGATTATATGGGGCGACCAAATGTTTATACAGCATTCTTTGTGATACAAATCATCGCTTTCTTCACACTGCCTATTGCTTACAGCGCCCTTTTGTTCCAAATTTTAGTGTTTGCTATTCTAACCTGTTATGGTGGTGGATTTGCTACCATTCCAGCTTATATTGGAGATATCTTTGGAACGAAACAACTTGGCGCCATCCACGGCTACATTTTAACAGCCTGGGCATTGGCAGGGGTAGTTGGACCAATACTTCTCTCAGCTGTCTATGATCTAACAAACAGTTATAATGCTACATTGTATATATTTGGTATTTTGTTTGTAGCTGCATTTGGATTATCTCTTTGGATTCGGGCAGATATCAACAGGCTACGAAATAAACAGGAAAAGCCTGATCCAAATATGGCGGGTGCCGAGTTAAACTAAAATAAAGTTATGGAGACATATCAATAAGCCTATCTCAACAAGTCGTAACGATCATTTTTATATAAAAGATGCGTTACGACGTTTTTCTTCCATAACAAAAGTTTTAAAGTTCGTACTACGTTAATAGGATATACTAAAATCATTTTTAAACGGAGGGATATTCTTTGGGAACTACAAAGCACTCCGGTCCTGTGAAATTGCCGAAAAAACCTGACCCAAGCTTGTGGGTAAGTAAGGTTCCATTTGGTTTAGGAAAAATTAAGCCGCATCATATTCGGGATATGATGAAGGTTGCCTGGGAAAATAAAGATAATCTACCCTACGCGACACGTATTTTAAGAAAGGGCGTTTGTGATGGCTGCGCATTAGGTGTGTTGGGCTTTCAGGATCAAACACTTAAAGGGCCTCATTTATGTACAACAAGATTAAATGTACTCCGATTAAATACTATGCACGCGATGAAGGAGGATGTCCTTCATGCGGATATTGATGATTTAAGGAAAATGAGCAGTACTGAATTAAGAAAATTAGGTCGTATCCCTTATCCGCTTATTCGTAAGCCCGGTGAAAGAAGGTTTAGACGCTTGTCCTGGGATGAAGCACTTGATATGGTGGCGGAAAAGATGAAAGGAATGGATCCAAAACAATACGGCTTTTATTTAACATCAAGAGGCATTACCAATGAAACGTATTATACAGCTGGAAAAGTGGCCCGCTTTTTAGGGACGAATAATATTGATAATGCCTCTCGTATCTGTCATTCACCATCCAAAACAGCACTAAGCCGTTCGCTTGGTATTGGGGCTTCAAGCTGTAACTACAAAGACTGGATTGGATCAGATGTCCTTATTTTCTGGGGATCAGTTGCAGCTAATAATCAGCCGGTATCAACCAAATACATGTATGCCGCCAAGCGAAAAGGGACGAAGATAATTATCATTAATCCGTATTACGAACCTTCTATGGATCAATATTGGGTACCATCGATTCCGGATTCCGCTTTATTTGGAACGAAGATTGCGGATGATGTATACCAGGTAAATATTGGTGGGGACATTGCCTTTATGCATGGCATCATGAAGCACTGGTTTGAAATGGAGGAACAGGAACCTGGATCTGCCATTGACCATGAGTTTGTTCAGCAGCACGTTAATGGATTTAAGGAGTTAAAGCAAAAGGTGACCTACTATGATTGGGACATTTTAGAGAAGTCTTCCGGATTATCGAAAGATAGAATAAGAGAATTAGCAGAAATACTGGCTCAATCACAATCAGGTGTCTTTGTCTGGTCCATGGGGCTTACTCAGCATCGTTTTGGTACAGATAACGTTTCTCAAGTAGCGAATCTGGCAATGCTGCGTGGTTTTATTGGCAGAGAGAATTGTGGTGTTATGCCTATTCGAGGACATTCAGGTGTGCAGGGATCTGGAGAAATGGGAGCCGACCCATTTGTGCTGCCAGGTGGAGGCATGAAGGAAGAAAACAGGAAGCGCATAAAAGATGTCTGGGGTTTTCCTATCCCAGAGTGGCAAGGGGACATTGTAGGAGTATCTCTTGAAAACGCTCTTCTTCCTGAGGACCATGAGCGAAAACTGCAGCTCTATTACATGTCCGGCGGTAATTTCTTAGAGACCATGCCAAATCCTGACTTTGTTAAACAGTGTCTGGAAAATATCGATATCCGGGTCCATCAGGATATTATTTTTAATACGTCGACCTTGGTTGATGCTAAAGAAGCGGTAATTGTCCTGCCAGCTATGACCAGATATGAACAGCCTGGAGGAGGTACGTCTACCTCAACGGAAAGAATGGTATATCTATCACCGGAAATTAAAGGTCCTAGAATAGAAGAGGCACGGGCGGAATGGGAGATTTATGTGGATCTTGCCAAGAGAGTGAAACCAGATCAAAAACATCTTATAAACTTTGAAACCGCCCAGCAAATTCGTGATGAAATCGCAAAGGCAGCCCCTAATTATGATGGAATCCAGAACCTAAGGGAGGAAGGAGATGTTTTTCAATGGGGTGGGGCCTGGTTATGTGAAGGGGGAGAATGTCCGACCCCTGATGGGAAAGGAAATCTGATTACTGTGGAAGTTCCAGAGCTTCGAAAACCTGAAGGCCACTTTCATGTAACCACACGACGCGGAAAACAATTTAATTCCATGATTTACAGTGAATCAGATCCTTTTAATAATGCAAGTCGTGATGATGTTCTTATGAATGAAGAGGATGCGAAAAAACATGATATTCAGGAAGGCGATGCGATTGTGGTTTATAATCAGCATGGTACATTTAATGGCCGGGCAAAGTTTGAACCGATGAAACAAGGGAATATTGAAGTCCACTGGCCAGAAGGAAATGCTTTCATTCCAAAAGGGGTTTATGAAAAATATGCCGGAATTCCAGAATACAACACGTCGGTTATTGTGGAAAAAGCAGAAACCTATTACGCACATAAGGATACCCAATATGTAGAAAAACGGATAGAAGAATTAGAAATGGATCCACATTAACGACTGGTAGTATGAGAGCATATTATGATTTAAATAATGATGGGGGATGACTTTTAATGAAGGAAGAAATACTTATCTCATCCCCCCATCACACGTGTATAATGAGGTGGATGATTGGGTAAAGTAATGAGAATGGAATGATACAATACAAAAAAGGGTGGAGACCAATGTCTAATGAAACCATTAATCATTGGCGAATTATCGAATATGATGGTGAAGGTCTGTCGGAAAGAGAGGAAATTGTGGCAACGGAATTACCGATAACGGTTGTTGTCAATGGGGAAGAATTTGCGACCATGGTTTGTACACCAGGTGACTTGCATGATCTTGTTATTGGGTTTTTAGCTTCAGAAGGTATCATATTGTTTTACGATGAGATTAAATCCATAGACATTGATGAGGATGCCGGTTTTATCTATGTTGATTTGCATAAATCATTACCCGAGGATACAACAAGTCATTCCAAGCGCTTTATTGGTTCCTGCTGCGGTAAAAGTCGTCAGTTCTACTTTAAAAGTGATGTAAAAACAGCCAAAACGGTCTTAAGTCGCATGATGATTACAGTTGATCAGAGTTTGTCACTAATGAAAGAGATGCAGAAACAATCCGAACATTTTCATCTAACAGGTGGTGTTCATAATGCAGCCCTATGTACATTGGATGAGATGGTGGCGATTCGAACAGATATTGGACGGCATAATGCATTGGATAAAATATATGGACATGTATTGGAAAATAAAATCCCCCTATCCGACAAACTTATCGTGTTCAGTGGACGTATTTCATCAGAAGTATTATTAAAAATATCAAAAATTGGCGTTGGGATTCTCATTTCAAAATCTGCTCCAACTGATTTGGCTCTTAATCTGGCCCATGACCTTAATATTACCGCCATCGGATTTGCCAGAGGAAATAAAATGAATATATATACCCACCCGGAAAGGTTATTGGATGTGAGTAGGACAGAGGCCTGAAGCTACTTATCAAAATGAAAATTTCACAAGTCAATCAACCTGTCTATGTAGGTATCATATTCTACAACTGTGTAGTTGTAGAAGTGCATAATAAAAGATCAATAAATAGTCTTCTCAGTTTAAGAAGATAGATACGATTATAAAACCTATTATAATAACAAAGATAAGTATTCCAGTCCCCTTCCAACCTAAACGACCAACTAAGTCTGCAAGATTTCCAGTTTCAGTCCTATTAAATCCATCATTCATATTTCCAGTTGGGTTTCTCATTAATTCTTCTTGTCTTAGGCTTTCTCTTCTTCTTTCAGGTGTTTCCTTGTCTTCCCTCATTGTCACACCCCTCCATTTTCTTAAATGATAACCAAATATTCCTTTATCCTCATTGGTAAATCTGATTTTATTAGATTTATACCATAGATTAACATCTTATGGTTAAGTAGAAAAGGGAAGCAACTGCATGTAATGCCCATAATTGGACATCCTGCTACAATATGTATACGATAGATGTAGGTAAGAATAAAGAAAGGATGGTAGCAATGAAGGTTCTTGTTGTAGGAGCAAATGGACAAATTGGAAAGCACCTCGTTTCATTTATTCAGGATACTGATAATCTGGAAGCTAAGGCAATGATTCGTAAGCAGGAGCAGGCTTCCTTTTTTGAAGATTTAGGTGCAGAAACTGCGATAGTCGATCTCGAAGGAGGTATTGATACGATTGCTAATGCTGCTGAGGGAGTAGATGCAATTGTATTTACAGCAGGATCCGGTCCACATACTGGGAAAGACAAAACCATTATGATTGATTTAGATGGCGCAGTAAAAACGATTGAAGCAGCTAAAGCTGCTGGAGTAAAGCGTTTCATTATGATTAGTTCGTTTGATACAACACGGGAAGCGATCCAGGGTGCTCCTTCCTCCTTTGCCCCATATGTTGCGGCGAAGCACTATGCAGACGAATGGTTGAAGCGGACAGATCTGGATTATACGATTATACATCCTGGCGCACTGACTAATGACGAAGGTAAAGGACAAGTAAAAGCTGCTGTCGAAGTGGATAGAGGGGAAGTACCTAGAGAGGATGTAGCACGAGTCATCGTTGCTGCTTTAGAAAATGATTCAACTGTTGGCAAGGAGTTTCAACTTGTAACGGGTACAACACCGGTAAAGGATGCTATAGATTCTATCTAAACAAAAACAAATATCACAATAACTTAGGGCATGTATAGTCGATATACATGTCCTTTTTGATTACTGGAAAAATACAGAATTTCCTAAAGAATCCATTCCTATGGGTCTGGACTTATTATGGGAAAGGTGGATAAAAATGGAATATCATGGTCCATTAAAAGATAAATAGGATTAAAAAAAGAAAATCCATATGGAAATCATGTATAGCAGGATTAATTTGATAATGATCAGCTTAATCTTTTAAAAAGAGGTGACAAAATTTGGAGAATAGGATTAAAAAATTTCATAGGCATTTTTTCCAGTATAGAAAATAAAAGAATCCTTATCGTGAAAAAATAATTAAATGGAGTGACAAGCACCGATTCTGTTTATACTGTTATATTTTTGTGAACATTAATGTCATGGTTTCCCCTTTCTTGTTATAATTTAAATAGATAGATAATTTGGAAAAGTAGTTGTTGCTCGTGAAGTATATATTCATTAAAAAAAGGAGGAATCTATAATGAAGAATACTCTTAAAAAAGGTTTGTCGTTAGGAATTGGTTTAGCTTTAACAAGTAAGGAACAGGCACAAAAGGTTTTAGATGAACTGGTGAAAAAAGGTGAGTTAAGCCAACAGGAATCAAAGGAATTCTATAATGAGATATGGGAGAGAGGCCAGGAGACCCAGCAGGAGTTAGAGGGAAAAATCCAACAGAAATTAAATAAGGTACTAAATGATTTAAATGTTGCAACTAAGGAAGATATCAGCGAGTTGGAAAAGCGTTTGGAACAATTGGAGAATCAAAACAATAATCAATAAATATTTTAATGATTAGAAAGGAGGGGGTGCTTATTTTTGAAAAGAGAGTACGGCATTTGCAGCGATACAGAGAAATTGCTACAGCCTTCTCCCGCAATGGCTTTGGCTTCCTTGTCAGAGAACTGGGGATGGATACTATCCTATCCTTACCCAAGCGTTTATTCATTCACGATAAGGAAAAAGAAGTACATATCAAAACGAGAGGAGAGCGGGTTCGGTTATTCTTAGAAGAATTAGGACCCACTTTTATCAAACTTGGACAAATTGCCAGCACACGACCGGATTTAATACCAGAGGATATTATTCAAGAAATGGAAAAGCTTCAGGATGAAGTGCCCCCTTTTCCATATCAGCAAGTAAAATCAATTATAGAGCGTGAATTGGGAGACGAAATAGAATCAATCTTTACTAAATTTGAAGAAACTCCCCTTGCCGCAGCATCGATTGGTCAGGTTCATTATGCTGTTTTAAAGACTGGTGAAAAAGTAGCTGTAAAGGTTCAGCGTCCAGATATTGAGGATATGATTAAGACGGATTTGGAAATTCTTCTGCAATTAGCGGTACTAGCGGAATTAAGACTTGAGTGGGCTGCTCAATATCAGGTAAGAGAGATGGTTGAGGAGTTTTCGAAGGCTATTTTAGATGAATTGGATTATGCCAAGGAAGGTCACAATGCCGATAAAATAGCAAAACAATTCCAGGAAACTCCAATGATCCAAATCCCTGAGGTTTACTGGAATTTTACAACCAAAAAAGTTCTTACAATGGAATTTGTTGAAGGTACAAAGCTGAATGATTTGGATGCTCTTAAGGAAAAAGGGTATGACACTAAGCTTTTGGGTGAGCGAATTACGAATGCAGTTTTTCATCAAATCTTAATAGAGGGATTTTTTCATGGGGACCCCCATCCTGGTAACATCTCGATACTACCAGGAGAAGTAATTGTTTTTATGGATTTTGGACTGGCTGGTCGTATCACAAAAGGGATGAAGGATAATTTTGCTTCGCTTGTAATTTCGATGATGCGTCAAAATACAGATGGGGTTATTAGAGCAATCACCAATATGGGACTCGTTCCCGATGATGTGGATATGCTGATGCTACGGGCGGATGTCGATGAGCTTCGGGAAAAGTATTATGATGTATCCCTTAGTCAAATAAGTTTAGGTGAGGCAGTCAATGATTTATTTGAGGTAGCTAATCGGCATCATATTAAGCTGCCCTCTGATCTCACATTGCTAGGAAAAACACTTCTTACTCTGGAAGGAATGGTAGAAAAATTAGATCCAGAGATTAGCATTATCCAAATTGCTGAGCCATTTGGAAAACAATTATTAAAGGAACGATACCACCCCAAAACGCTTGCTGAGAATTTGTTTAACCAGTGGAATGAGTTTAGGGAAATATTCATCGATATACCGAAAAATGTTCGTGAGCTGACATCGATGATTAAAAAGGGCAAGGTCCCTTTGGAATTATCAATGCCAAATCTTGAATTATTTTTGAATAAATTGGACCGGATTAGTAATCGGCTGTCCTTCAGTATCGTCCTCCTTGCCTTTAGCATCATAATGGTAGGGTTGATTATAGGTTCAGCTTTGGGTGGAGAATCGTCATTAGTATGGAACTTCCCCGCAGTTGAAATAGGATTTGTGGTTGCTACCTTAATGTTTCTTTGGCTCTTGTATTCTATATTCAGGTCTGGAAGGTTTTAAAGGGGGGAGTAGAACGAACATATTGTCATGTAGAAATGAGGATTGTCTTGATTTTGAGACAATCCTTTTTACATGAAAGTAATGGTTCCTTTTATGCATATCATGATAATCTTTATAATACTGTTCTATATATTTTATCGATTAAATGCGAACCAGGTACTTTTGTTAACGCAAACTTTACCTTACCGGATAATCTAAAAGGAGCATTACCTGAATGATATTTAAGTAACGATTCTATTAAAGAAAGGAAATCAATAGATACGATAATTAAACCCTTGCGAAGCAAGGGTTTGCCGACTAAGGAAAAAAGACGACAGGTTCATCTGTCTCATTTTTTATTGGGTTTGTATTTTTTCTTTGATAAAAACTTTTGCCATCCTCTTTTGGTACGGAGGATGGACATTACTGCTTTATGTCAGTCATTTACGTTTAATCCTTTTTGGAGAGATATCATTTCCTTCGCCAGCTTCTCTAAGCGACGAATCACCTTCTCATCCTCCAAATCTCCTTCTTCTGCAAAGGAGGTGTTGTGGATAAACACATTGTTGTTAGGAATTATTCCTTTTAAATAAGAAAGAATCGGTTTTAACTGGTAATCCCCTACTAAAGCGTGTTTTCCAGAGCCGCCTACAGTAATAAATCCGGTTACTTTTCCTTTAAAGGCGTTTTGCGGCATATAGTCTAATAAATTCTTAAAAGATCCTGAAATGGAGGCCTGGTAAATAGGGGTAGAAAACAAAAGAAAATCTGCTGTTGTGATTTTATTTACGACATCCCATGTATTCTGGTTGTAGAAAGAAAGAGAAGGACCATGGAATAATTCAACGTCTTCTTCTTTTAAATCAATTAGTTCCGTTTTGATAGTAGGATCTATTGCCTTTGCTGTATTCAAAAAGTGGTAAACAGCTTCTAAAATTTTGGAACCAACTAAGGAACCTGACACGCCTACTAGTTTCATAAAAAAACCTCCTAAGCCTAAGTTCATCATAATCCCATCGTATCATTTTCAGGCACGAGTAGACAGGATTGTGCTCCAGGTTAGATGGGGAGGTTAACCAAATAAAATTGATGATAGCTGCTGGAATATAGCATAATATCACGAATACGGGAGTGAGGCTTTGAATTGTAGTCCATTTAAGCATCACCTGGGCATCCATTTGGTACTCTACATCAGACGAAAAATATCCGATGAAACAAGCATAAAAGTGGAGGACAAATCTATAGATCTGTCCTCCGGCTCAATTATTCGGTCCATTCCATTTTAAACGCAACTCCACCTTTGATATATGGAAGTAAATATCGATCTTCAGGGATAACCCGGCCAATCACATTAACCTTTTCGTCAGCCGGAAGATTGCGTTTGGTAATTTGAATTTCTCCTTGATAGCGTCCGTATTTTTCATTATCAATCGTAATGGATCCTTCTGTACGTTCCCCTGTATGATTAGCTTGGACCGGAAAATGTCCAATCAGTCCGTATTGTCTGGATTCTGCAGATCGAATGACATCTCTTGCTGGATCCAGGCGATTGGTTTGCTTTTCTTGTAATTGATTTTTTATATCTTCCTGGGTTGTATAGGGTTTTGCTCTAAGTCGAACTACTTGATTGCGATAATCTGCAAATTGTCTCTTCGAATCCTCATTAATCGACGGATCCCCAATTAAAATCTTATCTACCCATTGATTATGATGGAATTCCATAAAGGAAGAAAAGCTGGAACGGTTCCGATGAGCTTCAATGGTTGGAAGCCCCTGATAAACAGGGCCTCTTTGTTCCCCATCGCCTGGAATAAAAGCCATTACGGTCAATCCCTCAGCCTTTAAAAACTTATTTTTTTCATTGAAATCTTTGATACTTAAACCGGTTTCCGGGCGAGGATAGTAATTGTGCCAGGCTTCAATCCTAGAAAAATCAGTTCCATTTTTTCGTAAAGCTTCCATATTTTCATGTGTGATTGTACTGGCATTCAATGCAACCTTCATTTTATTGGATAATGCAGCAATGGTTTCATCAGAAATTCCGTAATCAACGCGCAGTCCTGTAAGTCCCCATTCCTTTAAATGGTGAGCGTTGTCCCAGGGAAAGCCTAGGTAGTCCAGTGATTTGGGCGAAATATCTGCAAACAGTTCCATATCGTAGGTCTTGGCGAGCTTGCCTAAGTCAACTAATCCTTTTTTATAGGTTTCAGGGTTGTCCTCCGGGATGTGCAGGGAAGTAAAAATACTAGTAAACCCGAGTTTACTCATGGATTGAATATAAGATTCCTGTTCCGTTACGGAATGATTCGACAAATAGATGGAGACACCGAGCAATATAATTCACACCTTTCTATTTGAAAAAGGGAGAAATCCATTCTCCCTTTGTATTTAGTCTAGGTTATCCGCCATCTCTTCTTTAAATCCGAAGAAGTACGTCATGATAAAGCCGGCGGTATAAGTGATTAGTAGACCGATGAAATAAAATAGAAACTTATTATCAACTATGAGTGGAATAAGTGGGATACCAGATACCCCGATACCAGAAGATGCTGTACCTACTACTGCCTGATACGCTCCTCCAACAGCAGCACCTAAACAAGCGGTAATAAATGGACGTCCTAACGGAAGAGTGACCCCATAAATTAATGGTTCACCGATTCCGAGAAATCCTGTTGGAAGACCACCTTTAATCACATTACGCAGTCGTTTATTTCTCGTTTTTACATATATTGCAATCGCTGCTCCAACCTGACTGGCTCCAGCCATCGCCAAAATTGGAAGTAATGCCGTTGAACCAAAGGAATTAATTAATTCCATATGGATTGGGGTTAATCCATGGTGAAGACCAAACATAACTAATGGTAGGAAAAATCCCCCTAGTAAAGCTCCGGCTACTGCACTTCCTAAAGCACCACCAAGGCTTAATACAGCATTAATCCCAGAAGTAATACCAGTAGATAGAATACCGGCGACTGGTTGAACCACAACTAATGTTAGCAAACCAACCACTAAGATCGTTAATAATGGCGTAAAGATGATATCGACAACATTTGGGATAATCTTTCGGAATTGCTTCTCGAAAAATACCATTAACCAGGCTGCGAACATGGCACCAATTAATCCTCCATATCCCGGAGCTAAATCGTTTCCAAAGAGGGTAATATCAGCTAAGGCTGGATTCATCGTGATAATTCCAGCAATGGCACCTAATACGGGTGTCCCGCCAAATTCTTTTGCAGTATTCCAGCCTACGATAATAGCTAAATAGGAGAAAATACTTCCCCCTAAAACGATTAGAAGCTGCATCCAGGTTAAGGATGTATCCACACCGGCATTGTTTAAAAATCCAGCTGTACCATTGATAATACCTGAACCGACAATACCAGGTATCAGTGGAATGAAAATACCGCCAATTTTACGGAGCAGATTCTTAAATGGTGTATTATTTTTCTTCTTAATGTTCGCCTTTGTCTTATCGGCAAGATCATCTTCATTTACATCAAGCTCTTCTCCCATTTGAATCCCTGTAATATTTGTGATGTGATCTGACACTTTGTTTACAGTACCTGGACCAACCACAATTTGCAGGGTATCATCCTCGACGACTCCCATAACCCCATCTATTTGTTTCAAATCTTTTACATTGGCTTTTGCATCATCTTTTAAATTAAGTCTTACACGGGTCATGCAGTGGGTAAAAGAACGGATGTTTTCTTCTCCCCCAACTTGTTTAAGAATCTCTCTCGCTAATTGTTCTTCTTTTTTCATTAGGTTCCCCCCCTAATTGATTTATTTCGTATACCGGACAAAGCCTTTTGACTCTTCTAATTTTTCTGCTGCCTGTTCGTAAGTGCAGTTTAATAGAATCATAACAATAGCCGCTTTCACCTGGTGATGGGCTTTTTCGAAATGTCCTTCTGCAGTTTCATAATCAACGTTAGTAGCTTCCATAATGATTCGCTTCGATCTTTCCACTAACTTTTGATTGGTTGGCTGTACATCGACCATTAAGTTTTGATAAACCTTGCCAATTCCAATCATTGCCGTTGTTGTAATCATGTTTAAAACAAGTTTTTGAGCAGTACCAGCTTTTAGTCGTGTGGAGCCGGTTACAACTTCCGGACCTGTTAACACTTCAATGGCTACATCAGCAGCTTCTCCTATTTTCGAATTCTTATTGTTACTGATACTGACAGTGCTTGCGCCTATACGTTTGGCATATTCTAAACCTCCCATTACATAAGGAGTTCTACCACTGGCAGCGATACCTACAACGGTGTCTTTTTCCATTAATGAAAGGTTTCTAAGGTCGTCACCTCCTAAGGTTTTATTGTCCTCTGCACCTTCAATTGCATCTGTAATCGCTTTTGAGCCACCTGCAATTAGACCTTGTACCATTTCAGGAGATACCCCAAAAGTGGGCGGGCATTCTGAAGCGTCTAATATTCCTAAACGACCACTCGTTCCAGCACCCAAATAGATTAATCGTCCTTCTTGATTAAACGACTGAATAACCAAGTTAACAGCCTTTTCAATTTGAGGAATCTCCTTCTCAATTGCTGATGGGACCTGATAATCTTCTTGGTTCATGATTTGCAGGATTTCCTTGATTGATTTGGTGTCTAAGTCTTGACTATTGGGGTTTCTTGTTTCTGTCGTTAATTTATTTAGCATGATTTCACCCTTTCAAGAAACCGTTTTCATACATACATTTTATGGTTATTGAAATTATATGCCAATTAAATTATATAAATGTATGAAACTAAATTTCATGATGATCAAAAAATTATACTTGTACGGATATTGGACTATCTTCGAAGTCGTATAACTTCATTTCTTGCTTCGTGATATTGAGGGAGCACATCTTCACCTTTGGTTTTAAAGACACTGAGATATAAGGCGTCAATAATGGTCAGTTGCGTCATTCTGGAAGGGATGCTCCCAATTCGATAATCATGTTCAACTATTGGAGTACAAAGGCGGATATCTGCTTCTTTATACAGGGGCGATTTATCCAGGTTCGTAATCGCAATAACGGATGCACCCTCTTTTTGTGCAAATCTGGATAATTCCAATACATCTTTTGTCTTTCCGGACATACTTATGGCCATAATAACGTCGTTTTTCTTTAAATAGGGAATGGATGATAATAAAAAATGGAAATCCTGATGGGCGGTACATGCATAACCTAATTTAGTGAATTTATAATAACCATCTACAGCAGCTGTGGCTGAGCCTCCAACCCCGTAGAAAATGAGCCTTTCTGCATGATTGACCGTATGAACGGCTTTTTGAAATTCCTTTCGATCTAATGATGTAGGAATAGCTTCAATGGCAGAGGTATTGACATGAGTTACTTTTTGAAAAATATCATAGGGCTCACTTTTATCCTGTAGAAAATTAAAATCCGTCAGTTTCTCCTCGTTCATCGCCAATTCCTTGACAAGCTCTAATTTAAATGACTTAAAGCTTCCAATGCCGATTGATTTGCAGAATCGAACCACACTGGATTCACTGGTACCTGATTTTTGAGAAAGTTCTTTGGTTGTCATGTTGGGGATAAGCTCTGGCTGTTTCAGTACATATAAACCCATTTTCTTTTCAGCTTCAGATAATGAAGGTAGACTATCTTTAATTCTGGTTAGTAATGGCCCCATACTGTCATTTCCTTTCTGTTTCTATTTTAAGGAATATTATACAGCAATATGGGTTAATGGGACAGGTATAAAGCGGGAAGGAAGGTTAAGAAATACCACGGGAGATAGGGGGCTACACTGTCCTAACCCCCTTAACGTTCATTCTTTCTCCCTAGTGAGTATAGAGACGATGGAACAAGCTCCTGATCAGTCATCAGATATTCATGACTTCTCATTAATATTGTTTGTAGATTTGCTGAGACATCATAAGCATTATAAGCACAAACAGACATCAGTCTCATATGATTTACACTTTTATCAGCGAGACATTCAAATTCATCCAATTTATTTACTATATCATTTTGCTCCTTCCAGTTAACATGTGCCCAAGTACGAATATTGATGTCTTTTTCCAAAAAAGGTTTCAGTATATCATAAAAATGTTCAACAATATGGTGAATGTGGAAATCGCCATAAGAGCGATAAAATTGCTGATTATCTATTAAATGTACATATTTTTGTCCGTTGTCATGTTGAAGCCTTTTTTTAATTTCTGGAAATAATGCGGCTTCCTCGATAACGATAAGGTGATGATTTCTCTCAATTCCTGCATGTATATAGGCTATTAGGTTTTCTAAGTAGCATTGATTATCTTCAAAGATATATAAAATATGTGCATTATTGTTGACCTGTAAATCCTTTGTTAGAAATAGCTTATTTGTCAATTGTTTCACCCTTTTCTTTAATGCTCTGTTACTCCTGTTGTTTTTTCTGTAGAAATAAGGATGGGTAAGCGGATGAATCAGATGATGGAAGCCCGATTTGATAGAGAGGTGATTCGACTATTTCCTGATCGGTCATTAAATATGGATATATTCGCATCATTTTGATGTAATCACCTGCGGAAGTCACCGTCGCATTATATGAACGAACGAATAGGATATGATTGCAATCTATTCTTTCTTTTATTATCTTCCAGTCTTTCTCTGCATTGTGAAACCAATTTATAGAAGAATTTTGTTCATCATGCAGCCATATTCCTGCTGAGGGTGTGTTTTCAAGTAGAGAATACAAGTACTGTTTCACATCTTCAGGTTCCTGATTTGCAAGGTAACTCTTTTCAATCAAGTATATATGGTTAAATAAATCATGTTTAGAGAAAATCGTTTCAAGACTTTTACGAATCAGGTTAATGTTCTTATCTTCATCAATTATGATACTGTAACATTCTTTTTCCAATCCTGCTAATAAAAAGGTAACCGCTTGTTGAATATAGTTTTCAAAGCTATTAAATAGATATAAAACTTGACCGCTATCTTCTTTTCTAAAGAATTCTGATATTACATTGGAAGAAGTTTCTTTAATAGGATGATCACATAGTTGCTCTTGAAAGAACATGAACGGGTCAAAGCCTAACGCTTTTGAGATATTAATTGCTACGGTAATTCCAGGATCACGTTTTCCATTTTCTATCTGCGAATAGTAACCCCTGTCAATAAATGCAAAGGAAGCTACCTGTTCCTGAGTCATTTTATTTGATTTGCGAAATTGGATTAACCATTCCCTTTTCATCTCTATCCTCCAATCTCACTTCACTAGTACACATATCCTTAATAGTTTAGCAAATATTAAGTATGCCTTGTGTGGCTACTTGCCACATAGCATCTGTTGAATTTTATTGTGAAAACATTACCATTATATTTGTCCCATTAAAAAAGAGGGGAGGGTGCATGCATCTTTGTGACCATTCATATTTTACCTGACGACGAATGCGTGCAAAGGAATGAAAACACTATGTATGACCAGAAAGAGAATCAGTTGAAGAAAAAAATTTATTGGAAACGAAAAGAACTTATTGAGGCGGGATTAACTAAAGGTTTTCAAGACCAGGAAACGCTATGGCTGAGTCAAGAATTAGATAAATTGATTAATAAATATCAAAACATGAACAGCTAATCTAGTCATTCATAAGTTCTCCACAGCTAGTGTGAATTCGATACACTCCGTAATGGTTTTTAAAACCGTTTATTATTTATAAGTAATGTTACCTATATAAAAGAACGAAAAATTCAAAATAGCATAACAGCCTATTTATTATTTTAATAGGTTGCTAATAATCTATCATTAGTATTATTTGGATAAATAAACAGAAAAAGGTATGAGACAAAATAATCGTGTTTTTGAAATGGCAAACCTGTGGAAGCGAAAGGATGTGTACAAATTATGGCAGCCCATTTGTATCTAGGGGCTGCCTTCTTTGCTATGGAAAAGAGCAGGATAAAAGAGATGCAGATGATAATCTATTCATAATTATATATTAGGAATAGGAAAGTTGTACCATTATTTTTCATCTCGAAATGATTGTCAATAGATATCTGGGAATTAATGATAAGGAATGGAGATTATATTATATGGAGGTATTACGTAGAATTGTATGGCTTTTATTTACTATCCCTCTTCAAATAAACAATTAGCGGGAAACATGAAAGAAAACTTTAAAAGCGATATGAAGGCCTTGAAAAGTGATGAAATCTGGTGTTTACACGGATCATTCCGTAACTTAAACAGGTGTTTTGACTTAATTGTTATAGGAATTTAAAATGTTTACCTAAAGAAACTTTTTAGGTATTTTGAATATTTTAATAGGATATATACTATTGTTAGGAATGTTTATAAATGATGGAATTTTTTCAAGGATTAGACCCAGTAGTACAGGCAGCATTGGCAAGTTTATTTACATGGGGAATGACAGCATTAGGAGCCGGAATAGTATTTACTACTAAGTCGTTTAATCAGAAATTATTAGATGGAATGTTAGGTTTTGCAGGTGGGGTAATGATTGCTGCGAGCTTTTGGTCCTTATTAGCCCCTGCTTTGGAAATGGCAGAAGGTGGAGAAATACCTGATTGGGTTCCTGCTGCAATAGGCTTTATGTTAGGCGGAATCTTTCTCTGGACAGTTGATAAGTTACTTCCACATCTACACCCTAACTCACCTATAGATCAAGTTGAAGGAATTCACGCTAAAAAAAGAAAAAGAAGCACATTACTTGTTCTCGCAATAACATTACATAATATACCAGAGGGGTTAGCAGTAGGTGTTGCATTTGGAGCTGTAGCTACCAGTTCGCCTTCAGCAACCATTACTGGGGCTATTGCACTAGCGATAGGAATTGGGATTCAGAATTTTCCAGAAGGTGTTGCCGTTTCCATGCCACTTTTAGAGATGGCATGTCCAGGAAGAAGAGTTTCCAATATGGTCAATTTTCAGGTATGGTTGAACCTATTTCGGCGATTATTGGAGTACTGGCAGTTTCCTTTATTGAACCCATTTTACCCTACGCTCTAAGTTTTGCCGCTGGAGCCATGATATTTGTGATTGTCGAAGAGGTATTCCTGGATCTCAAGAGGAAGGAAATAAAGATCTTGCTTCCATGTGTTTAATGATTGGTTTTACTATAATGATGATTCTAGATGTAGCACTTGGATAAAAATAGGATACAAGTATTATATTATTCATGTGGCGGAAATGAAAACATCGAAAACGAAAAAGGAAAATGGCTAATAAACAGCGATTGTGAAACTTGGTACTTAAACGATCAGGCTCCAGTTGAAAAGGACATATATGGAAATGCTAAAGAATGACTAAATTAAGTTGGTCTTCTTATTTGTTGATAACATACTTCCATTATTCGATTAATGGGTACAATAATTCAAAAAGAGCAACGCAGACTTATCAGCGTTGCTCATCATAGGTAATCGGTTTTGTGTCTTTACGTCTTTATCTAACGCTATTCATCGTCCATTTCAAATATAATTTTGCGTCGACCTCAATGATTTCTGTTTTTATTTCTTCCTAACAGGAATCCAAACTTCACTATAAGCGTAATCCTTTTTATGTTTATCCATTTTAGTAAAAGAAAAAGAGGGGGCATTGATTACTTCATAATCGAAAGAAGGAAGCCATTCTGAATATGTTTTTGCCATGGTTTCTTGTAACGTAGATGGAAATGGTCCTTCATTTGGAAATATTGCCCAAGTATAGGCATCGACAGGCACTTTTACGAATTGATTACTTACTTCATTTTTAGTCGTTAATACACCTATCAAGTGAGTTAAATCCCCTTCTTCTTTTAAGAATTTAGCGTCAGCATCATAAGAAGCATTAATAATTTCATAAGGGTCTATATTTTGAAGAGAATGCATTTCTTCCTTTTGTTCGTCTGTTATGCTTTCTGCAAGCTTTACAATCTCATGATTAACACCTTCAAATTGCATAGGAACACGTTTACTTACACCGACTAAATTAAACGCAGGTTTTTCCTCAATTCTATATTCCATAATATTTCCTCCTTTAACCGTTATTACAAATGAAAGTTTGGGAAACAATTTGTTTAACTCTTTTTTTGCTACATCTGAGGGTAAAAAACCACTCCAGTTTTTAAATGCTCTAGAAAAGCCTTCCACTGACTGATAACCATATTTAAATGCAATATCCGTTACTTTTTCTCCATGCAATAAATCCTTATTTGCTTCCGACAATTTTCTGTTTTTTATATATTCACTTAGTGTCAACCCTGAAAGATAAAAGAATATCTTTCTAAAGTGGTAGTCGGAAACCCCAGCATATTTAGAAATTTTTTCAAGAGATAGGTCATCAGTTAAATGATTTTCAATATAGTCAATCACTAGGTTTAATTCTTTTAGCAATATATCCCTCCTTTTCATGTCTACATAATAGCAAAGTAACTTTAAAAATACTCGACATTCTTAACACAAAAAATATCGAATGATTAAATTAATAAAAAGACAGGATTCTTGTATAAATTATTTTGCATTTATTTATTAAAGGAATGAATGTAATTGCTGTAAATATCATTTTGTAAGTTTTGACAAGGTTTGCAAAAGCTATGTTTATTGTAGGGAACACAGTACCCATGAGTAGGGACAGTGGAGAAATTGCTCGAACAGTTAAAGGAGAAGCAAGGGTGTAGAAGACTAAATGAATAGGAATCGTTTTAATAGTCTTATCATGGTTTAAGGATACCCATTCAACATGTAAGTATTCGGTACGTGAAAACTAACCTTCACTATACCACTCTACAACAATATCGAACTATTATGTTAAGATTATATTTATTGTTCTCATATTTTAATTCACAACAAAGAGGTGCGGTGTAGTGAAGTCGAGGGTATTTGAAAAAATTTATTATGGTTGGTTTATTGTATTTATAGGAGCATTAGGCATCTTTTTTTCCGGTCCTGGGCAGACGTATTCAAATTCGGCCTTTATTGATCAATACATATTGGATTTTGGCTGGTCTCGTTCAGAGGTTTCCGGAATGTATTCGGCTGCGACCTTAGTGGCAGGTCTCATTATGATGTTTGTGGGTAAGTTTATTGACCGATTTGGTCCGCGTATTATGATGGTGACGATTGGTTCTCTTTTTGCAATCGCGCTATTTTGGAACAGTATGGTCTCGAGTCTGTGGATGCTTGCCATTGGTTTTTTCCTAATTCGTTTACTTGGTCAGGGAAGTATGACACTGATACCAAATACATTGGTTGCGCAGTGGTTTATTCAGAAGAGAGGCTTTGCTTTTAGTATCATGACGCTGGGTAGTTTTATCAGTGCCATGGTTTTTCCGGTCATTAATACGTGGTTGATTGATACCTGGGATTGGCGTTTTGCCTGGCAGTTCTGGTCGATTTTACTTCTTGTTGTTTTTGTACCGTTTGCTTTATTTGGTGTGCGTAACACACCCGAGGATGTTGGTTTAGAACCAGATGGTTTTGCTGGAAAAGAAGCAAAACATGCAAAACCAATCATGGGTACAACAAATATTAATGCAGACACAGAGGATTGGACGTTAAAAGAAGCGAGACAGACGAGAACCTTTTGGGCGATTCTGATTTGCATTGGAATCCCTGCGATGGTGAATACCGGCATCACGTTTCATATTATTTCGATTTTTGGTTCCAACGATTTATCACCTGCTCTGGCAGCGACGGTTCTTAGTTTGATGGCAGCAGTCGGCATTCCGATGTCGTTTGTATCAGGAATCATAACCGACCGGATTCCTACCAATTACTTGCTTGCAGTGATCTTTATCGTCGAAATCATTTTATTAACAATGCTGCTTTTTACGACGAATTTCTTTTTAGCAATTCTTTTCGGAGTAATCTGGGGGATTGCCAATGGACTTGAGCGGATCAGTATTAAGGTTATTTGGCCAAATTTTTTCGGACGTAAATATATTGGAAGTATTAGCGGAGTCGGGGTAACCATGACTGTTATTGGTTCCTCATTAGGACCACTTCCGTTTGGGGTAGGATATGATTTATTTCACAGCTATACCTATGTGATTCTCGCTACCCTTATTTTTCCTGTTATTGGTTTAATTTGTGCGCTGATTGCGAAGAAACCAAGTAAGGCACAAATACAAGCTTAACCCCAGAATTTCTCTGAAGGGTAAATTTCTTTGCCCCTATTATTTAATAAACATTAAGATGAGTCCCCCTTTTTGGGGGATTTCCATTGGATAAACAGGATTATTGGGCTTTTACTCTAATTGGCTATAAAAACCATCAAGCTGATGATCCTTTATATTGCTTTTGTTCGGGTTACGTCCATACAAACATAGACTTTTTGGGTTTAACTGTAATGATCAAAGCTTTTCATAAGCCCCTTTCATTGTGAATGACCATCTCTTCTATTTATGTTCCTCATTTAAATTAGCTTGCCCATCTAAAATTTTAGCTTCTGATAAGTCACTGCTTTCTTTTTGATATTGTACTTCTACCGAGAAATGATAAATTTCCTCTTTATGATGTCTTTTCATATTCGATATTTTTGACCTTTAACTGATAATCATTATAAAAGGATTTCCATTGACAAGTGTTGAACATGTATATAACTCTCGTAAGTTTCTTCATGGTTAAAAATATAAAAAGGAGCGGATGAAAATGTCTTTGACAACTTCAAAATATATTGAAGTAGACTCTGGCGTGGAACTTTGCGTTCAGGATGTGGGGAAGGGCGAACCTATTGTTTTTGTTCCTGGCTTTACGTTTACAGGAGAGGTATTTTCACATCAGGTTGAATATTTTTCAAAGACCAATAGAGTACTTGTCGTAGATCCAAGAAGTCATGGCCGGTCAACTATTTCTGTCCATGGTAATGATTATATTACGCATGGTACAGATTTGGGTAAAGTGCTGGAAGAGCTTGATGTCAAGGATGCGACCCTTGTCGGCTGGTCCTTTGGCTGCTTTACGGTTTGGGAATATGGAAAGCAGTTCGGTTTTGATTCGGTTAAATCAATGGTGCTGATTGATATGCCGCCTAAGTCTCTTTCTACTAATGAAGAAGATTGGATAGAAGGGACACTTGATGATATTGCGAGCATTTATACATCATCACTTCGAAATCCTCAAGGACAGCGGACGTTTATAATGGACTATATTACTCAGGTAATGGTGCAGAGGGAATTGACCGAAGAGGAATTGGCTTGGCTTGTAGACGAGTCGTTAAAAACGCCGTACTACATAGCAGCGAATTTGTTCGCATCTGGCATGTTCTCTGATTATCGTGAAGAGGCAAGAAAAGCCAGTCAAGCTGTGCCAACTTTAACCGTAGTAGCTGAACACTGGGCAGATCAAGCCAAAGCCACCATGAACAGGGTCGCACCGGAATCAAAGCTTGAAGTTCTTGGTGGTCATATGATGTTTTGGGAGCATAGTGAGAAGTTTAATCAAATCTTATCAAAATTTTTACAGTAGAAGGACAGATTCAACTTCCTATTCAATCCTTTTACAGTTCTTCGGTTGTCTATCTGGTTTACCTTCATTTACCATTGGATTATGCCAAAGATTGTGTTAATATAATCCTTTGATTAAAATTAAAGATTCATTTCTTTTATAGATAAAATTTAATGGAAGGAGGAATAAACTTGGCTAAAAAATCCATGGTAATGAAGCAAAGGAAACCATCTAAGTTCAAAGTCCAGGAGTATACACGTTGTGAGCGATGCGGACGTCCTCACTCTGTACTGCGTAAATTTAAATTATGCCGTATTTGTTTTCGTGAATTAGCTTATAAAGGACAAATTCCAGGTGTAAAAAAAGCAAGCTGGTAAACTGGTCAGCCCAATGGTTGGCCGGTTTTTTTTATGGTATAGGAAATGATAAAAATGGAGCTCGTCATTGGAAGCTTATATTTGGATGTAATCCTTTTTGTTTGAACTTTTAACACATTATTCTGAATATTGTGTTAACATCTGTATAAGTAATGGTTTCACTTCCTGAGAAAAGTTCTTGAATACCACCAGCCTTGCGAGATGAATCGTTTTAAATGGCTGCATTTCGCCATTTATTCTACATTTCATTGAAATCTTAATTTATAAAAGGGGCTTGAGAAGGATGATGCACGAGTTCATTCAAAGTCATGAAAATTTGCTCGATAAAGATGGATATTTTCAAGTTAAAAATTGGATGGCGACAAATCCGTCTACTGTTCAACGTGATATTTCATTAATAGAAGCAGCTGAATTACTGCAGAAGAAGAATCTTGAATATATTCCAGTAGTAAATAAAGAAATGAACCCAGTTGGTATTCTTACTGTCCAGGTACTCTTAGATTGTTTAATCCACAATGATAGGAAACAAAGGCTTCTTGGAGATTCTCATTTAAATAAAAATTTTACGACCCTTTATGTAAACGATTCCATTTTGGGTGTCTGTACATTGCCGGATCCATATTTTTTAGTAGTGAAGAATAACAATAAACTTATTGGAATACTTACACGGGATAAAATGCTAAAAGCTCTATCATCTTATATTTTCAAGTTTCAACAAGAAGAAAATACGGCTGAAATATTAAATGTTATTTTAGAAAGTGCTTATGAAGGGATAGCGGTTGTTGACAATCGAGGTATCATCATAGCTTTCAACGATGCCTATTGCCAATTTATTGGTATTGATAAAAAAGATGCAATCGGACGCAATGTAGAGGAAGTGATTGATAATACAAATTTACATAATACGATTCGTACTGGAATGCCAGAGCGTGGAGCAATCCAGCATATACAAGGTCAACCAATGATTGTACATCGAATCCCCATTTGGAAGGAAGACCGTGTTGTCGGTGCCATCGGAATGATTATTTTCGAGGGTATCACTGAATTATACAAAATATATGAGCGATTACAAAAAGAAGCAAGTAGAAATAAAAAAGAAGCACAGATTCCATTTAGAAATGATGGAGAAAATCATATCATGACACTGGATCAGATTATTGGTGATAGTGAGTGTACTTCAAAGCTGAAAAGAATGGCCAGGAAAGTTGCAAAAACAAATGTGACTGTTCTCATAACAGGTGAAAGTGGTACGGGAAAAGAAATGTACGCACAAGGCATTCATCATTTAAGCCCATATGCAGGTGGGAAGTTTGTTAGTGTAAACTGTGGAGCAATACCAGAACATTTATTTGAAACGGAATTATTCGGTTATGAGGAAGGAGCTTTTACCGGGGCTAAAAAGGGAGGGAAACCAGGAAAATTTGAATTGGCCCAAAATGGTACTCTCTTCTTAGATGAAATTGCTGAAATGCCGCTTCCTATGCAAACAAAACTTTTAAGAATTCTTCAGGAAAGAGAGTTTGAACGTGTAGGAGGAACAAAGAAATATAAACTTAATACCCGGATTATTGCAGCAACAAACCAAAATTTAAAAAAGATGGTTGATACAGGAGAATTCCGAGAGGATTTGTATTATCGAATCAATGTTATTGAACTTCCAGTACTGCCTTTACGTGAACGAGCTGAAGATATTCCAGCACTTGTATCATATTACTTGAACAAAACCTGTAGTAAATATCATATTCCAACGAAAACCATTACTTCAGAAGCGATGGCTGTCTTTCTTCACTATGGCTGGCAGGGAAATATACGAGAACTCGTTAATGTCATTGAAAAACTCGTTGTTCTTGTAGAAGGAGATACCATAAAAATCAATCATTTACCGAAGTATATGGTAGATCGAAAAGGTCATTCTAGCCATTTAAAAAGCGAAAAACCTAATGTTCTTGATTATATAAAAGAATCAGAGAAAGAGAAAGAAAAAGAAACCATCTTAACGGTATTAAACCGGAATAATGGAAACAAATCTAAAACAGCCAAAGAGCTGGGGATTCATCGGACAACATTATATCAAAAACTTAAAAAGCATCATCTTCTGTGAAAATAGTGTAGTTATTTCACTACACAATAAATCCTTTTTGTAGGAATGAATATACACCCATTATTCAGAAAATATTGACTAATGGGTGTATATTAAATTGGCATAATATTTGCATAAATTATGGTAAACGAAAAAGGAGGAATACGTTTTGGAAAATGAAGCCGTTTTTCGTTCACCACAAACTATTCACTATGGACGTAATGCGTTCAAAAAGGTAGGAAAGGAAGGAGTATCCTTAGGAAAAAAGGCATTAATTATTAGTGACAAAATTATGGAACAACTTGGTTATGTAAGTGAATGCCGTGATTATTTATTCAAACAAGGTTTGGAGAGTACAGTTTATTTAGGAATAGCTTCTGAGCCTACGGATGTCTATGTTGATGAGGCATTAACACAATTTAAAGATGAAAAATGTGATTTTGTAATTTCACTTGGTGGTGGAAGTTGTATTGATACAGCAAAGTCAATAGCTGTATTAGTAACAAATGGTGGTTATATCGGGGAATATATGGGGGATAAAAAGCTTGCTGTGATAGATCCCATTCCCCATATTGCAATTCCTACAACAGCAGGTACTGGTTCTGAGGCAACCGATGCTACGGTCATAACAAATACCAAAAATGATGTCAAAATGATGATTAAGCAGCCAGCATTCCTGCCAGAAATAGCTATTGTCGATCCGTTACTTACTTTATCAGCACCCAAGAATGTAACAGCTGCAACAGGAATCGATGCACTAAGTCATGCAATTGAAGCTTATATTTCCAAGCGTTCACATCCAATGACAGATACTATGGCACTTTCAGCCATGCAATTGATTGTTCATAATATTGAAGAAGCATACAAGAACAGCGAAAATGTTGATGCACGTGAAAAAATGGCACTAGGCTCTTTGCAGGCCGGTTTAGCTTTTTCTAACTCATCAGTATGTTTAGTGCATGGCATGTCCAGGCCAATCGGTGCTTTATTTCACGTACCACATGGAATATCAAACGCCATGTTATTGCCAGCAGTATTGGAATTTAGTCAGGAATCAGCCATTGATCGATTAGCAGATTTAGGTAAAATTTTTGATTCTAATACAGATAATTATTCCAATCATAAGCTTGCAAGCCTGGCAGTTTCATCAGTTAAAGATATCTGTCAAAGACTGAATATACCAAATTTAAATGGATGGGGAATCGATAGACAACAATTTGAATCTGTCACTAGTAAAATGGCACAAGATGCAATCACAAGCGGCAGTCCGGCAAATAATCCGAGAGTTCCAAACCAACAGGAAATTGAAGAACTCTATTCCATTTGTTTTGACTATCAGTTTCAATCTGAAAGTAAGATTAACTAATGTAATAAAAGAGAGGAGAAGTAATGATGGGGATTATCGGTATCATTGGATTAATCGCTTCACTGGCCTTGCTTATATACCTGACGATGAAAGGTATTAATATTATTATTGCAGCTATTCTATGCTCTGTTTTGGTAGCGCTTACAGGTGGTTTGAACCTGCAAACAGCAATGATGGATAACTATATGAATGGTTTTACTGATTACTTCGCTTCATGGTTTCTCGTATTCCTGTTAGGAGCTATTTTTGGAAAAGTAATGCAAGAAACAAAATCAGCAGAAAGTATTGCTCTTTGGATAAAAAATAAACTGGGGGCAAAACGTGCTGTCTTTGCTGTTGTTGCGGCTGCAGCTATCATGACATATGGCGGTGTAAACTTGTTTGTTGTAGGTTTTGCTGTTTATCCCATAGCGGTTTCTTTATTTAGGGCTGCGAATTTGCCTCACCGGTTTATTCCAGCTGCTTTAGTTTTTGGTTCTATTTCGTTTACTATGACTGCACCAGGTTCACCGGAAATACAGAATATCATCCCAACCGAACATTTTGGGACAAAGCCAACAGGTGGTGGCTTTATCGGCGTTATATGTGCATTGATTATCATGATTGTTGGCGCCATCTGGATTGGACGATTAGTGAAAAAGGCAGTCCAAAATGGTGAAGAATTTTCGCTTCCTTATAAAGCGGCTAAAACAGAAACAGCGGCTGGACTTGCTGAGGAAGTAGAGGATCACGAAGATACGAGGCGTAATCGTGATTTGCCCAATACTATTGTTTCCATTTTACCGCTCATCGTCGTCATTGGGTTGTTAAATATTCTTTCCATATATATGAATCCTACAGCAGCATTACTCGTAGCATTAACATTAGGGATTATTTTAGTATGTACTACTATGATGCGATTCCTGAAAGAGTTTTGGGAATCTCTTGCAACTGGAGCTCAGAATGCTTTAGTGGCTCTTGCCAATACATGTGCTGTTGTTGGCTTCGGTAGTGTTGCAGCTCAGGTTGCTGCCTTTCAAAGTTTAGTTGATGGACTTGTTAATATGCCAGGTCCACCATTAATGGGATTAGCCGTTGGGGTTACACTTATATGCGGTATTACTGGTTCAGCATCAGGTGGACTGGGAATTGCCCTGCCTGTTTTGGCTCCAATTTATATGACTCAAGGTCTTGATCCCGGAGCAATGCATCGTGTATCAGCCCTGGCATCAGGTGGTATTGATTCATTACCGCATAACGGATATGTAGTTACAACCATTAGGGTCATTTGTGGTGAAACGCATAAGAGATCTTATAAACCTATATTTTGGCTAAGTGTTGTCTTACCAACTGCAGTGATGTTCTTAGCTGTTCTATTGTATTCCATCTTTTAGGTAACCAATAGAACAGATAAGGTATAAAGATTCTTTACATCTCAACATTTTATCTTTATAGGAGGTATTAACATGACACAAACAAAAGTGGAGACTCTAAAAAATTATATTGGTGGTTCTTGGATAGAATCTAAATCAGACAAAAAAGAAGCCTTATTTAATCCAGCTACGGAAGAAATAATTGCTTATGTACCTATTTCAGCAAAAGAAGACGTGGATTATGCTGTGGAAATCGCTCAAGAAGCTTTTGAAACCTGGAAAGAGGTACCTGTTCCAAAACGAGCTCGAATATTGTTTAAATATCAGCAATTATTAGTCGAAAATGGGGATAGATTAGCAGAATTAATAACCATCGAAAATGGGAAACCATTCAAAGAAGCACAAGGGGAAGTCCAAAGGGGAATTGAAAATGTGGAATTTGCTGCTGGTGCTCCATCACTAATGATGGGTGAACAGTTGTCCTCTATATCTTCAGGCCTTGAATCGGGAGTTTATCGCTATCCAATAGGTGTTATTGGAGGCATAACACCATTTAACTTTCCCATGATGGTACCCTGCTGGATGTTTCCGATGGCTATTGTAACTGGAAATACTTTTATATTGAAGCCATCTGAACGAACCCCATTACTTGCTAATTATTTGGCTGAATTATTGGAAGAAGCAGGACTTCCCAAAGGTGTGTTTAACATCGTCCATGGTGCTCACGATGTGGTTAATGGACTTCTTGACGATAACGGTGTCGAAGGTATTTCATTTGTTGGTTCACAACCTGTAGCTGAATATGTTTATAAACGAGGAACAGAAAATTTAAAACGCGTTCAGGCACTAGCTGGTGCAAAAAATCACTCGATTGTTCTAAAAGATGCGAACCTTGATCATTCCACAACCCAAATATTAAATGCAGCATTTGGTTCAGCGGGTGAACGTTGTATGGCTGCATCTGTAGTAGCAGTTGAAGAGTCTATTGCAGATTCATTCGTTGAACAGCTGATTCAAAAGGCTAATGATGTGAAAATTGGAAACGGTTTAGATAATGATGTATTCCTTGGTCCCGTTATTCGTGAACAGCACAAGGAGCGTACACTAAATTATATTGAAACGGGTGAACAAGAGGGTGCTAAACTCGCTAGGGATGGACGGAACGATCAAAGTGCACAAAGTAAAGGATATTTTGTAGGACCAACAATTTTTGACAATGTTACTACAGATATGAAAATTTGGCAGGATGAAATTTTTGCCCCAGTATTATCAATTGTACGCGTTAAGAACTTAAATGAAGCCATAACAGTAACTAATCAATCACGTTTCGCCAATGGATCCTGCATATTCACTAGAGACGGAGGAGCCGTACGTCAATTTCGTGAAAATATTGATGCGGGTATGCTCGGTGTTAATATTGGTGTTCCTGCACCCATGGCTTTCTTTCCATTCTCTGGCTGGAAAGATTCATTTTATGGCGACTTGCATGCAAATGGAAAAGATGGTCTTGCATTTTATACACGTCAAAAAGTGATTACATCTCGCTGGGTGTAGGGATTCGCGAAAAAGATGGAGGATATAACCTCCATCTTTTTCATTCCAAAAATACCATCATTTTAATAGGGAGGAATTTAGTGTGGTTTCTGATAAAGTTGTATTAATTACAGGTGCAGCCAGTGGAATTGGTTATGAAATCGGAGTTGACTTTTTACGTGAGGGTGCCAAAGTTGCTTTTATCGATATAAATGAAAACAGGCTAAATAAAGCTTTAGAAGTAATAAATGATTATGATTGTATTGGACTCCAATGTGATGTATCCAAAGAAGATGAATTAAAAATAGCGATAGATAAGACGATAGAACAATATGGAAAAATTGATGTTTTAATTAATAATGCTGGTTTACAACACGTTGCCTCAGTAGAAGATTTTCCTGCTGATAAATTTGAAGAAATGATTCAAGTAATGCTTGTGGCACCATTTGTAGCGTCAAAGTATGTTTTACCAACAATGAAAAAAGAAGGGTGGGGTCGAATCATAAACATTTCTTCTATCTGGGAAAGCTGCTTATAATAGTGCTAAACATGGTGTTATTGGTTTAACAAAGGTTACTGCATTAGAAACAGCAGAGCATGGTATTACCGTAAATGCATTGTGTCCTGGATATGTAGATACACCATTAGTTCGTGGACAATTTGAAGAGATTGCTAAAAATCGAAATGTTCCATTAGAAAAGGTGCTGGAGGAAGTATTGTTTCCTTTAATACCACAAAAACGTTTACTTGATGTGAGGGAAGTTGTGGATTATACATTCTTTTTGGCAAGTGATAAGGCAAAAGGCGTGACTGGTCAGGCCGTTACTTTGGATGGTGGGTATACTGCGCAGTAGATTAAGCATTGCTTTAGGATTTGAATGGATATGATCCTTTCTTAAAGACGTGAATGTAAGGAAAAGGCCTTAATATACAGGTGTTTGTATATTAAGGCCTTTTCCTTTTTGCGATAAAGAATCAATCCTTTAATGGGTTTATTAGGGGATTACCCATCTGATGAAAATTTTTACTGGATATTGAAAATTAGTCGTAAAAATGAGAGAATTAATAAAGCAACCGAACGATAGGTAGGTGGAATGATGAGTGCTATAAAAATACGTAATATTGCTCTGTCTCATTTCGCAAAGCATGGTTATGAGGGATCTTCACTAAATGAAATTGCCAAAGAAGTAGGAATTAAAAAGGCATCCATTTATTCTCATTACAAGGGAAAGGATGATTTGTTTCTTACGGTTGTCAGATATGTTTTTCAATATGAACGAAGAAAAATTCTGATATATTTCCAATCCTCTAAACAAAAGCCAATTAAAACGAAATTACAGGATTTTTTTGCTTTTATAGAAGAGGGGTTCAATCAATCCGATACGACCAAGCTTTTATTAAGAATGTGTTTTTTTCCGCCGTGGAATTTACGGGATAAGGTTTCGGAAATCGTTAATTCATTTATTGATGGTATGCAAAGGGCTTTAGGGAAGCTCATGACATTTCACAAGAATAAGGGTGAATTTATTGGTGTGAATATTCACCAAGCGGCTTTGGCTTATATAACCTTAGTAGATGGAGTGATTATTGAACTCCTGTTTACCGGAAAAAATAAATTCTTTGAACGGGTAAATGTATCATTCCCGATTTATTGGCAGGGGATTGCAGCAGTTGAGAAGGAGTGATCAAGATGAACAAATATTGGCTATATGTATTATTCTCAGCTCTGTTTGAAGTGTTCTGGGTGGCGGGCCTTAAGCATGCAGACAACCTTTTCGAATGGAGTTTAACTATAATCGCAATAATCATTACTTTTATCCTCTTACCGATCTCTGCAAAGTACCTTCATGTTGGAACTCTTTACACGGTTTTTGCCGGTCTTGGAACAGCTGGTACGGTTTTAGTGGAGATAATGGTGTTCGGGGAGCCTTTTAATCTATTAAAAGTAGTATTAATCGGTATACTTCTAATAGGTGTTATTGGATTAAAGCAAGTCTCAAATGAGCCTTCAGATACAAAGGGGGCAGCATAATGGCATGGTTAGCAATTGTTATAGCGGGAATTTGTGAAGTTACTGGCGTTTTGAATTTAAAACGATTAGCTATGAAAAAGTGGGATGCATTAATTGTTCTCATAGTTACCTTTGGTTTGAGTTTGACACTTTTAGCCTATGCTATGCAAACACTATCAATGGCTACCGTTTATGGTGTATGGACTGGAATCGGGACTGTAGGGTCAACTGTAATGGGAATGATCCTTTACGGAGAACCGAGAGAATGGAAACGACTATTATTTATTGCTATGATTCTTTCTTCAGCAGTTGGTCTGAAGCTTATTTCATAGATGTGTACTTTAGCAGGAAATTAATCACTTTAGACTACTGGATATAAACATTGAGGCATCTTGATTCATAAAAATACGTTTCCCATGATAGAAGGTCTTAATTTCAATGGATTTAAATCCAATTTCGGATAATCCTTTTCTCAGTTCTTCATGCGAAAAACCGTTATGAACTTTCGGATGGTTTATTTTATCGTTTTTGTCAAAATCAATAATAATTAGCTTGCCACCACTATTTAAAATGTTGAACAATTCTTGTAAAATTTTTTTAGTATCTGGAATATGAAGAAGGACTAGTGACATTAAAACGATGTCTGCCTTACGTTCAGGAGTTTCTTGAGTAAAATCTGAACAAAGCACGTTTAAGTTGGTCATTCCTTTGCGGGAAATTTTAGCTTTTGCAACATCCAACATTTGTTTTGATGAATCTACCAACAAAATAGAATCTACTAAATCGGATAATTCTAAACTAATGAGACCGGTACCACTCCCATAGTCTAATAAAGATTTGGATTTACTATTTCGTAATGCTGGTCTTACTTCGTTAACGATCACTTTAGCTAATTCCATTCTTTCTTCTGTATCATATCTTTTTGCCATCTGTTCAAAAACGTTATTTTCCATATTCCATTCTCCTAGTCATTAAAATTTCAGGTTATATAGTGGCCATTATAGCAAAAATCAAAACCTAAAGGTACGATTCTCTCCCTTCAAACCACTGGTATAGTGGATAATCTGACCGAAAAGGTTTATTTCTTTCCATAAAGACGAGGGAAGACCCGTTTTTTCTAAATTGAATAGGGAGAGATTAATAGCTGTAGAAGATACTGAAAATGCCCAGATTTTTAAACTCTGGGCATTTTCTATTTTCTAGTGACATGATTTATCAGGTTATAAGATTGTTCATTCTATTTTCCCTTACATTAACTTCAAAATCTTATATTAACTTGATGACACCGTAGAATCCATACTTTCCCAAACGGATTTTTCCTTTTTCCCATGCATGAAAAAGTAGAGTACAATAGTGGCAAGCACAAGCAAGCCCATAATGATGTATAAGTGACGATATCCGGTGAATGGGATAATCATTCCAAGCAAATACGGTCCAAATCCAAGTCCTGCATCTAGAGATATATAGTAGGTGGATGTTGCCAGCCCTACCCGATGAGAAGGGGTAACTTGAACGGCGATAGCCTGCGTGATGGATTGCATATTCCCAAATCCAAGACCAATCAGAACCCCTGCTAGTAATAGGACGATACTATTTTCAGCTGTACTTAATAGAAGTAATCCGCATCCAAAAAGAATAAAAGCCGGATACATTACAGAATTGGCCCCTTTTAAGTCCATTAAGCGTCCAGTAAAGGGGCGCGATACCAAGATCGCTACTGCATAAACAACAAAGAATAAACTGGCTATTTCGACCAGATCAATTTCAATCGCATAGAAATTAATAAATGATAGAACACTAGAGTAACCTAGCGATATGATTAGCACAACGAGTGCAATAGGTAATGCTTTTGGTTCAATAAAGCTGGAAAGGCTCCATTTATTTGAGTTATTCGGTTGTGCTTTCTTTTTCCCTTCTGGTACGTTTAAAAAGAATGCTATGAGTAAGCTAATGATTCCTAACACGAGGCAAAAACTAAAGATGACTTGATAAGTCGTGTGCTCACTCATAAAAAGACCAATAAACGGACCAATAGCCGTGGCCAATGTAATGCTCATACTGTAATACCCGATTCCTTCCCCTTTTCGCTCTTCAGGGATAACACCAGCGACAATCGTTCCTGTTGCTGTACTCGCCATCCCTAATGCAATTCCATGTAATAAACGGGTAATAAGCAGAAAAGTAATGCCTGTATCTATGAAATATAATAAGGAAGTCAAAATAAAAAAGATTAGCCCAGAATATAACATTCTTTTGTTACCAATTTTCGAAATCATACGTCCAAGAAACAGCCGCCCGATTAGTGTTCCAATAATAAAAACCCCAGTGACTAGTCCACCCTGGCTTTCAGAAGCGGCAAATTCCTCTACTGCGTAGACAGCCATTGTTACCAATAATAAATAAAAGACTAAGTATAAGAAAAAGTTGGCTGATGAGACAATGATAAAATCCTTTGTCCATAATTTAGCTTTTAATTGATTCACGAATCGATCACCTTAATTCATTATATTTTGTTTCCATGGATGTGTAACTTTAATAGCTTATCAAAAATATTAGAAGTGTGTCTAGTACGAGTAAGGTAATGGATGAGTTGTGAATACTGGTGCAGAGGGGATTAACCTATTTTCCCTTCAGTGTTGGTAAATGAAGATCCAAAGTAAAAAACAGGAGGCTAATCCTGTTTTTTACAATAAGGAGAATGATAAAAAGAAAGCTCAAGTGGATAAAAATTCAGGATGGGCCACGTCCAGTTCCGGCTCCAACGACTAGTGCTACTACCTAAATCCCGTAGGATGAATCAACATCGACACGAATCGGTTCGTCGTGTTTGCTTTATCACCTGCAGCTTTAGTCCAGTCCGTACGTCGCTAAAGGGGGACTTTCGGCTTTTGTTCCTGGAACCATGAACGTGTTCCTGACTATTCTTTCCATACCTTTTCCAGCGCTTCTTTAAAGGTATCTAATGGCTGTGCACCGGAAAGCGAGTATTTTCGGTTGATGACAAAGAATGGAACACCACTCGCTCCCATCTGTTGTGCCATTTGTTCATCTTCTCTTACATCACCTGCATAGGCCGTTTCATCATTTAATACTTCTAATGCCTGATCCCGGTCTATCCCTGAATCTTCTGCAATGTCAGCGATTGTGTCGATGTCACCTACATTTTTGTTTTCCGTAAAATAGCCGTGCAGGAAATTTTCTATGAGCTCTTTTTCCTTGCCTTGCGTCTTGGCGTACTTTGCCAGGCGATGCGCATCAAACGTATTGGTTGGCTTCATATTATCATAGTTATAGGTAAGCCCGATATCAGCAGCTTGCTGAATGATTCCTTTATTCATCTCTTTTACTTGCTCGATACTGGATCCAAACTTGAGAGCTAAGGAATCATAAATGCCTTCTTCTGCATATTTTGGTGCATTGGGATCCAGTTCAAAACTTCTGAACTCTACTTCGATTTCATCACTATGTGGAAATTGGTCGAGCGCCATTTCTAAACGTCGCTTTCCGATATAACAAAACGGACAAACAAAATCTGACCATACCTCAATTTTCAAAATAAACACCTCATTCATAAGTTTATCGTTATTGTAGCATAGGGATGGGGTGTTAAACGAACAATTCTTATGCTATCTGTATGATTAAAACGTCTGGCATTCGTCTGGGGGAAATGTAAGATTCAGGACAAGATTAAAAATAGGGGAGTAATCAAAATTCCTGCTATACATAAAAATGGCTGCTACCACCTAAGTGTAACCAGTTTAAAGCGGTAGCAACCATTTATGAATTCATTTTCTTTAACTTTTTTGCGCTTCGATTCGGTGATGAAATTCATCTTTTATTTCCTTAAGAGTTTCTTCATTAGTTAAAAGTTCAAATCCTGTAAGAGCAAGAGCTTTGGCACCAGCTATCAAGGCACGGTCGCCTTCCTCAGAGTTCGCTGCCTTACGAAATTCAGGAGTATGGTTTACTAATGTATCAGGGCCAATTTTAATATAAGGATGAATCGTTGGGACAACATTACTGATATTTCCGGCATCAGTAGAACCAAGCCCTTTGCTGTTTTCCGTATCAATTGTTTCACCCAGCTCGTGAATTTTATCAACATATACTTGATCAAATCGTCTATTCAGGACAAAGTGATCGACTTCGTTTTGAAACTGAATCACATTTACCTCAGTCCCTGTAGATAGAGCGGCACCTTCAGCAATTCGTTTAACCTTCTGAGTAACCCGAGCACAGGTTTGTCGGGTGTTCGCCCGGATAAAGAACCTTGCCTTTGCATAGTCCGGCACAATATTTGGAGCTTTTCCTCCATCGGTAATAATTCCGTGAATTCTAACGTCATCTGTAACATGCTGGCGTAATGCATTAATGCCGTTAAATAGTTGAATGACTCCATCCAGAGCGTTAATCCCTTCCTCAGGAGAGGAGGCGGCATGGGCTGATTTTCCGTGAAATTCAAAATCTAATGGGTCAACGGCTAAAGACGGTCCTGTGACAGCAGATTTAGCAAAGGGGTGTACCATCATACACGCATCAATGCCTTCGAGTAAACCGTGCTTTACAAAGCTTCCTTTCGCACTTCCATTAGGTCCGCCTTCTTCGGCAGGTGTACCAAGTACTACTACACCTCCACCCGTTTGTTCAATCACTTGGGATAACGCAATAGCAGCGGCAACACTGGCCGTGCCAATAATATTATGTCCACAGGCGTGACCGAGACCAGGGAGGGCATCATACTCCGCTAAAAATCCAATTGTTGGACCTTTGTGACCGGAATCGTATTTAGCAATAAAGGCGGTTTCATGTCCTGCTACTTCACGTTCAACTGTAAAATGATTTTTCTCAAGAGTACGGCTTAACAGCCCTGAAGCAAACTTCTCTTCGTTTCCGATTTCAGGGTTGGCGTGAATTCGATGACTAATGGATATATAATGATTAGTCAGTTGATTGATTTGAGAAATAATATCTTCATTTAATTTGTTTTTTGTGACTTTGGTTGCCATGCTCTCACTCCTTTATTTTTAGTTGAAGCCTACCATCCAATTTCCTTTAGAGGAACAAAGGTAGGAATAAGAGAGTTATCAAAAACTTCCTTAATATGTTCTGCAACATCTTCGCTTTGGTAAATTTCCGCAAGTTTTTGCAGGGTTGGATCGTCGGCATCTTCAGTTTGAACAGCCAAAATATTAATATATGGCGTTGCAGTATCATCTTCTATGAAAATAGCGTCTTCAACGGGAGTGAAGCCTGCCTCAACGGCAACACCGTTATTAATTACAGATGCGTCAACATCCGGCAATACACGTGGAGTCTGGGCTGCGACAACAGGCTCAAATTTTAATTCTTTAGGATTGCTTTGAATCGATTTTAAATCGCCATTTCCATCAAAGTCTTCCGGTAACGTGATGAGACCAGCTGATTGCAGTAAAAGCAATGCGCGCCCCATGTTCGTTGCTTCCTGCGGTAATGCGATGGTGGCTCCGTCCGGGATATCTGCTGGATTTTCGTATTTATCGGAATAGAGTCCCATTGGTGCAATGAGCGTGGTCGCAATTGGTTCAAGATCTAGATTACGCTCTTCTATAAAGGAATCAAAGTAAGAAACCGTTTGGAAAGCGTTCATGTCAATTTCGCCATTTGATAAGGCTAAATTAGGGCGGACATAATCAGAAAACTCAACCAGTTCTACCTTAATTCCTTCCCCAGCAGCTTTTTCCTTCACATATTCCCAAATAGGAACACCGGAAGCGTTCATACCGACTTTTACGACTTCTTCTTTGGAATTACTGGCACTTGATGAATTTCCACAGCCGGAAATGACAATTAAAACAGATAAAAATACTAGGATTAATGATAAAAACTTTTTCATGGTTAATCGCTCCTTTATCTTCTTCTAATAATATGGGATAGACGGTTACCAATGGATTGGATGGATTGAACGATTATAACCAGTAAAACAACCGTCACAATCATCACTTCTGTTTCAAATCGCTGATAACCATAGGCAATGGCCAAATCACCTAATCCACCGCCGCCAACGACTCCAGCCATGGCGGAGGCTCCGACCAGACCAATCGTTGCAATCGTGAAATTTAAGACAAGTGAACTAAGAGCTTCAGGGACGAGTACGCGAAAAATGATTTGATTCGGTGTTGCGCCCATTGATTCAGCAGCCTCAATCACACCTGGATCAATCTCCAGCAAGCTATTTTCCACCAGGCGCCCAATGTAAGGAGCGGCATAAATAATTAATGGAACTATGGCCGCTGTTGTTCCGATAGATGTTCCTACAACAAATCTCGTAAATGGAATAATGGCAACGAGCAAAATAATAAAAGGGACTGAACGAAAGATATTAATAATAGGATTTAGAATGTTAAAGATATATTTGTTTTCTAACAGGTGTCCTGGTCTTGTCACAACGACAGCAATACCTAAAGGAAGCCCGATAATTCCGGCAAAAAGTAAGGCTGCGCCGACCATAATAAATGTATCGGCGGTTGCCTGTAAGATTTCTAACCAAAATGTATCCCAATTAATTTGCATCTGCTAGCACCTCCTGAAGCTGGACGGACTGATTGATATATAGCTGAGCCCGCCTGATTTCATCTTCTTTTCCCTGTAGTTCAATGATGAGGTTACCGAACGGGATATCCTGAAGTTCAGTAATCTGTCCGTGAAGTACATTCACTTCAACATGGAATCGTTTGGCGACCTGGGATAACAATGGATACCCGGTGGAATCACCGACAAACGTTACTCGGTAGATATGTCTAGAATCATTTTCTAATAAATGTAGAATGGATTTTGGAATTCGGTCATTCATCACGGAGCTGACAAAGTTTTGTGCCGTTTTGGTTTGTGGATTAGAAAATACGTCAAAAATACTTCCCTGCTCTATAATTTTTCCATTCTCCATCACAGCGACTTTTTGACAGACATCGCGTATCACCTGCATTTCATGTGTAATAATTAAAATGGTAATTTTGTATTCACGATTAATCCGTTTTAAGAGCTCCAGAATAGAAGCTGTTGTCTGTGGATCAAGTGCAGACGTTGCTTCATCACATAATAAAATGTCAGGTGAAGTAGCCAAAGCCCGCGCGATTCCTACTCGCTGTTTTTGCCCGCCGGATAATTGGTCAGGATATTTTTCTGCCTGTTCACTAAGTCCAACAAATTCAAGCAGCTGATCTACCCGGTTTTTGATTGTTGGTTTATCTTCTCCTGCCAGTCGTAATGGAAACGCAATATTATCGTAGACTTTCTTTGACTCCAACAGGTTAAAGTGTTGAAAGACCATACTGATTTTTTTGCGTGCTTCGCGCAACTTAGTACTGGATATGGCGGTTAAGTCTCTTCCATTTACGACTACCTTACCAGTGGTTGGCTTTTCTAAGAGGTTAACGCAGCGTAATAACGTACTTTTTCCAGCCCCGCTAAAGCCGATTACTCCGTATATATCTCCTTTTTCCACGGTTAAATTGACGTCCTGAACCGCGGTAACCTGCTTTTCACCTGATTCAAATACTTTTGATACATTCTTAAGCTCAATCATGCGTGACCCTCCCCGATAGCTGTTCATCATCGTTTCCATGTAGATAAAGAAAACCCCTCTTCGATAAGAAGAGGGGTTAGAGTCAATATGTAAAAACAACCGCGCTCTTCTTATCTTTCAAGCCAATTGTATGGCTTGTCGGATTTGGCACAGTGTTTCAGCTTTTACTGAAACCCGCTGCCGAGGCTTCAAAGGGCCGTATCCCTCCACCTCTCTTGATAAGAAGTACAATTTCAAAATATTTTATTGTTAAATAATTTTAAAATAATCATACGAGAAAGGACAATTATATGTCAATGATTTTTTGAAAAGTGTGTAAAAAGTCCCTGGTGTAAATGATCAAATGAAAGAGGAGAAGACTTTCATCCTGAATCCTTTCGCATGGGCAAAAAGCCTTCTTGACAATAATCTGATTCATGTACTACGATATGATGCGATTCTCAATACTTTAAGTAAAACTATAGTATTTTCAAATAAACATCAAGAAAGGAGTAAAATAAAATGGGATTATTTTGGCTGATTGGACGTTTGATTTTGGGGATTTATTTTCTTATGACAGGATTTAATCATCTTAAAAATTATCAAGGCATGAAACAGGCTTGCGAACAAAAAAATCTCCCTCTGCCTGGTGCATGTGCATCACTTTCTGGTCTTATTTTGATTATTGGCGGATTAACGATTTTAACTGGTATGTTTGTTGGAATTGGTGTATTACTGCTTGTTATTTTTCTAATCATAGCAGCAACCACGTTCCACAATTATTGGGTATTTGAGGATCCCATGCAAAAAATGGGGGAACAGACTCAATTTATGAAAAATATTGCACTAGCAGCTGCACTATTAATGCTATTACAAATTCAGGACTGGTCCTGGACTCTATAAAACAGGGGATATTCCCCCTGTTTTTTTATGGGGGTTTAACACGGGGAAATGTGGTTTTTGTTTTTGCCTCCCTTTGTAAAGCAATTATTTTGATTTGAATGCCATTAAGGGATAAAATTTCTTTAAGGTCTATTTCTGATTTTCAGTATGGGAATATAATCTTACATAGTCATTTTTACCCAGCTAAACGTATGATGAACGTAATAAAGGAGAGCGCTGCAAATGGAAATAATTGATCTAACAGAAACACGGCCACATGATTCAACCCCCTTAACACTTGTACTTGGTCAGTTTGATGGTGTTCATAAGGGACATCAGCATATCCTGCAAACATCAAAGAAGCAGAAGACGGCTGATGAAACCCTGGCTGTGATGAGCCTTTCTGATCATCCCCTTTGGATTCGAAATCAGAACCCGGATTTTGAAAAAAGAATGACACCAGATAGAGATCGACTTCATTTACTGGAACAATTTGGTGTAGAAAAGTATTATCAAATAAACCACACACAGGGGGATGTGAAGTATCCTTTAGAGGAATGGGTTTTTAACTATCTTGCTCGGTTAAACATAAAGCGATTGATTTTCGGTGAAGGTTTTCGTTTTGGTTTTGACGAATCTTTTCATATGGAAAAGTTTCTGGATTTATGTGCAAAGCGGAATATTGAGATAACGACTGTTCCTCAAGTAAAAGTAAACGGCACCAAAATCAGCAGTCAAACCATTCGGGGTTATATTAAAAAAGGTCTCATGGAACCTGTACATGCTTTACTAGGACGTCCATTTACGATTACAGGAACGGTGATTCATGGTGAAAAAATGGGGCGCAAGCTAGGGTTTCCTACCATTAATCTTGGTGAAATGGAAAATTATGTAGAGCCTAAACCAGGTGTTTATTTAGGGATGGTTGGCATACATAAGAAAGAAGGGATAATAGACTATTGGGATACCCTTATAAGTACGGGATATCGCCCAACAGTTAATGGAGAAGGGTATCTGATTGAAGCTCACCTTCTGAATTTTTCTGGTGATTTGTATAACCAGACTGTATCCATCTCCTTTTTACGTTTTATGCGAGAGGAATTAAATTTTGACAGTTTAGATAAACTAATAGAACAAATGGAAAAAGATAAGATAGAAGGCGAGAGACTGATGGGGCATTTTTAGTGCCTGTCACCACCCGAATTTTGTCGAATTTAGTAGGAGCTGTAATAACATAGGAAAGGTGGAATTCTTTATGAAATATGTTCAATTAAGAAACGATCAGATACCTCCTATCGCGTTAGGAACCTGGTCCTGGGGAAGTGGTGCAAATAGTGGAGAAGATGTTTTTGGTAATCAATTGACCGATGAAGATTTAAAGCCTGTGTATGAAGCAGCGATGAAAGCTGGATTTCATTTGTGGGATACAGCTGCTGTTTATGGCATGGGTGCTTCTGAAACCATTTTGGGGCAGTTTATTAAGGAATCGGACAATGTGTTAATCTCAACAAAATTCACTCCAGGCGCCCAGGAAGATATGGAAAAGTCCATTACCGAAAGCTTTAATCGGCTTGGTGTAAATTATGCGGACATTTATTGGATACATAATCCCAATGATGTAGAAAAATGGACCAATGAGCTAATTCCTTTGATGAAAAAGGGAAAGGTCAAGCATGCTGGCGTTTCCAACCACAACTTAGAAGAAACGAAGCTCGCTGCTTCGATTCTCGAAAAAGAAGGCTTAAAGCTTTCTGCTGTACAAAACCATTATAGTTTGCTTTATCGTGCCTCAGAAGATGCGGGTATTATTGACTGGTGCAATGAAAATGGTGTGGTCTTCTTTTCATACATGGTGTTGGAGCAAGGGGCATTGACCGGAAAGTATACACCGCAGAATCCATTTACACCTGGAACACGAAGAGGAGAGGCGTTTAATGTTGAAGTCCTAGAAAAGTTGACTCCTTTATTAGAGGATATGAATAGAATCGGGGAAGCTCACGGTGTAGAACCTACACAAATTGCTGTTGCATGGGCGATGGCAAAAGGAACGGTGCCGATTATAGGTGTTACGAAATCCAGACATGTTGATGGAGCTGTGGCAGCCGCTGATGTTGAGTTATCCAACCAGGAAATGAAAGACCTAGAGTCATCAGCCAAAGCTACAGGTATCGAAATCAAAGGAGCCTGGGAAAAGGAAATGTAGTGGTCAATTGGGCTGGGACATAACAAAAAACAATCAATTCAAAAAGAAAACAGTGAACGATTTTATCGAAATATATTTCCGGAGCGTGCACCAACCATCATTTCTATTTCGTTCGGATTTTTTGATAAAACGCTTTTGTCCCAGCCCCTTCCACTCTCAGGATTTTTTAAGTTTCAAAAACTTCTTTCCGTTCCTCGTTATTAAATATTCCCTTCTATATAGATCTAAATCTCCTATGTATTATCCTAAATCCTTTGGCAACCCAACTGAAAGTGAGTATACTTTCCTCTTTACCTCACCTTACATTATACAAAAGCAAATCTTATAAAAAGGTCGTTTAACATGAGTAGGCTAAAGCTATTGCGTAAAAACTAAGCTTAGACAAAATATAGGGAGGAAAGTGTAATGCCTATTCAAAACGACCACGAAATTCAAAAGCTGCATGAAATGTCTGAGCAATTGGAAAACGCTGCTCAACAAGCAGTAAATGATGCCAATCCTGAAGAAATGAAAAGAATTCAAAAACAATTACGCAAGGTACAAGATCAAATACAGGAAGCACGAGGGAAGGCGATAAATGGTAATGGGGGTTCAGGTGAGCCATTATTTGATGCCCAAATGCGTGTAGAAGAAAGTCAGCACCGAATGGAGAGAGCGATTAATAATATAAGTGCCAATCAAAATGATGTCCAACCGTAATAATCATCGTTTTATCAGTATGTAGAAGAGAATGTTTTCTTTAGGCCATACAGGTTCATCGTCCATCATTTCTCTAAAATGATGGACTTTTTTTATCCTATCCTTGTCCTTTCCTTTCTTTTTAATCTGTAAATCCCGTTGATAGACTGATGCTCTGATTCTACTGTTCCTATCATACTAGTGGAATTATACATAGTTTATATACGATAGCCCTTACAGGAAGGGGGATATTGCATATAGTGAAGTGAAATCTATTATAGAAAGGGAGGATATAAATGGCTTTAACGGATAGACAAAGAACTCTCTTACGGATGTTTAATCAGATGATGTTACAAAATCTACCCGTAAATAATACTAATGGAACCACTGAAAATAATTTATCTGACTTAGTAGACTTTAATTTTGATTTGGACGTTAGCTTGGGTGGTAATGATGGTGCTAATGGAGACGATGATGCTGGTGCAGACACTCCTGCAACCATAAGAGACGTGCTAGTAGATTTAACTAATGAATCGGTTGAGGTTACGACAACCTTTGGTCCAGTATCCGGAACTTTGATTGCTGTAGAAGATGATTATATTGCTCTTATTGATAGTGCTGGTGATACAGTGCTGGTTCCAATTAATCAAATTGAATATGTAAGTGAATTATAAAAGGAGGGTGTGTAGGATGTTTCAAGATACCTTTGCAGGGGAATTAGCGACACGTTTAGGTTCAAGAGTAGAAGTAGCGACAGATAGTAATTTAATTGAGGGAGTCTTAGCAACAGTAACCAGTGAATTAATTCTGGTTATTGATGTAATGAGTGGTTATGGACAAAATAATAAGATCTATCTGTCCTTAGATGCCGTTAACTATATTACCTTCACTTCCGCAGCGGCATAAATAGGAAGTAGATTAAATCTTTTACGAAAAAATAGATCTAAAAAGGCGACTCTTTATAGAGTCGCCTTTTTATGGTAGGGAGTGATAATATGGAAGCTTTGTCGATAAAATTTTCGGAATGACCAAGTTCAGCGCCAGTGAAAAGCAACCAGAGAGACTTCCTTTATTTTCGTATGTTGCTAAACTGGCGCCTCCCTCTTTTGTTCTATCTATCATTTATGAAATTTTCACATCCCTGTAAATAAGGGCTACTGGTCATGATTTACCAGTTTGTAACATACAATCATTTTTGAATGGTATTGATGTGTCTAGTCGTGGATTAATGCTGATAAATGGCCTCGCTTATTTCTTGACTTATTTGTAAGGCTATCAAACCATCTACTCCTGAAACAGAAGGATTTTTATCCGATTTAATACAGTCAATAAAGTCAATTAACTGAAGCTTCAATGGCTGAATTTCGTTATCAAAGGCAATCGTTTTGGTAATATAATGATTGGATAGTATAATCCTGCCAGCTAAGATATCCGCTTCAATTAAAGCATTTTCTGTTAGAATACTTATCCTCCTAATTTTTCTCTGGGATTTGAAGCTTGCCGTTAATTGGGCAATGACACCTTTTGAGGATTTAGCGATAACGGTTGCGTACTTCGGTGTGTTTTCGATGATTTTTCCCAACGTATAAAAGTCTATCATTTCATCTTGAAGAAGTTCACGTACCAGATATAAATCATGAATCATTAAATCTTTTACCACATCGACATCTTTTATTTTCTCATCATACGGACTCATTCTATGAAAGTCTACACCAATTATTTTTTCATTTTTCAGTTCCTGCGAAAGAATTTGAATAAGTGGGTTAAAAAGTTCAATGTGTCCGACCTGTAGTTTGACACCAGCTTGTGAGGCTTCGGAGATTAAATGTTCTGCGTTTTCTAATGTGTCTGTGATCGGTTTTTCCATGAGCATGTGGACATGATGTTTCACACAAAGTAAGCCAATGTCGTAATGAAGTTCAGTCGGTACTGCGATACTAACTGCATCAACAGATTCAAGGAGATTAGGTAATGATTGAAATTTCTTTACTTTATACTTTTTAGCAATCCTTTGGGTTTTTTCTTCGTCACGATCGTAAATTCCAACGAGTTTGCAATGATCTCTCATAGATAAATACGTTTTAACATGATTTTCCCCCATATTTCCTGTTCCTATTACACCGACTTTCATAAATAATTCTCCTTCTATAAATGATTGCACATGATATCTTATGCATAAGCGAGGAATTGAGGTAGACTGCCATAATGAAAGATTTAAAATTGGCTCTAGTCCTGTAATTAATAGATTTTAATAGGGAGGGAGGAGCATAACGATTGGTAAATATCCTATTTATTGCAGAGGATACATCCGGATTACTTTATAAGAACTTTTCCTATTTAGAAGAGGAGCTTTCGAAAATAGTAAATATCAAGATATGGAGAAAATCAGGCCATATACGCTCTATTCTCAAAAAAATAGAAATGGCCCCTGATTTTATTCTCATATTAAATGATATAGATAGACGAATGTCTCCAGTAATTAGAGGGCTTGCACATATTGAGATTCCTACGGGGTTATTTGTTAATGATGTACATCGTTTTACAAAGCTTCGAAAAAATTATGTGGATAAAAATCAAATTTCCTATTTGTTCCCAGTTGTTCGAGATAAATTTATTGAAACCTATCCAGAGTATCGAAAGAAAATGAAGTGGTTTCCTCACGGTGTCAATATTGAACTGTTTCGGGATTATGGAATAGAAAAAGACATCCCTTTGTTAATGACAGGAGCAGTTAATAACGATTACCCACTAAGGCAAATAATTGTGGAAGCCTATGAGGGGCAACCGGGCTTTATCCACCACCGCCATCCTGGGTACCGTAGATATAGGGAGGAAGAGGAGAAACAGTATATGATTGGGAAACAGTATGCCAAAGAATTAAATCGTGCAAAGATTATGTTTACTTCACCATCTGTATATTACTATCCAGTCTTAAAATATTTTGAAGCACTCGCCTCTAAGACTCTTCTTCTGGCTCCGACCTTTAAAGAATTAGAGGATCTTGGGTTCGTTCCAGACGTTCATTTTGTGCCGATTCATAAGCATAATTTTAAAGAGAAGGCTGCCTATTTTCTTAAAAATGAGGAAGAACGAATCAAAATTGCAGAACAAGGATATCAATTTGTACGAAATCATCATTCTATTCAAGTGCGAGCACGACAACTCGTTAAAAAAATAGAATATATCGTAAGAAGAACGTAAGAAAGGAGCTAAATAGTTTGTCTACCATTCCTGAAAGTGTCAAAGTAGGGCAGAACACAGTGTTTGAAAAGAATGTAACAATCGGTGAAAATGTGGTAATTGGTCATAATACCGTGATATTAGAAGGTACTGAAATTGGAGACAACGTCACTATAGGTAGCAATTGTGTACTTGGAATCAAACCAAATGTCAGTGCACGAATGAGAAAAACCGAGCAAAAGAAAGACAAATTGATCATTGAATCAGGGACGCGTATAGGACATTTAGTATCGATTTATGCTGGAACCCAGATTTCTCAAAACGTTTTTGTTGGTGATCAAGCGAGTATTCGTGAAAATGTTAGGATTGGCAATACTTCTGTAGTTGGCCGATCAGCTGTAGTTGAACTGAATTCTACTATTGGAAGAGCCTGTACCATTCAAACGTTAGCCTATATTACCGGGGACACAACCCTGGAGGATGATGTGTTTATTGGTCCATGTGTATCCATGTCCAATGATAAATATATGGGGGCAAAACCCTATGAGTTAGAAGGACCATTCATTAAAAAAGGAGCTAAGATTGGCAATAATGCTTCTTTGTTACCGGGGATAATCATTGGTCAGGAAACAATTGTAGGAGCGGGATCCGTTGTAACAAAAGATGTTGGCGATTACAAAGTGATTGCTGGAGTTCCTTCTAAGGATATTCATTCTTAATTATAAGTATATGTTACTTGAAGAAGGTGAGGAAATTGGACTCGAACAAGATAAAGGATATTAAAGTAGTGATGCATGATCATTTAGAAGGAGTGGGGAAACAGATTGGAAATGAGTTTTACATCCCTATTTCTTTACTTGAGCAAGGGTATGAGGCTGAGAAAGAGTGGAGGGAAAAAGACCAGCAACTACACCTTCACGTAACAAAGGCAAGATTCAGTGAAATATCAAGTTATCAGTCACATGGGAATTATTTACACTTTGATAAAAACAGCGTGGAAAACTGGAATGTACGTTATGATTATTCTGGTATTCCAAAGACCGTATACTCGTTTGGGGAATACTATAATCCTTCAACCATAGCTCAATATGGTCTTCAGCATTATAGTTTATATTTAAAAAATAATGATGCACAAAGCAAAAATAAATTTTTAAATGTAGCCAAATGGTTTCTGGACAAACAGGATGTTCGAGGAGGATGGGCCTATTCCTTTGACCTTCCGTATTTTCCCAGCAGGAATTTAGAAGTAAAGAGACCATGGTATTCCTCTATTGGTTTAGGAATGGCCATGTCTGTTTTGGCGCGTGCCTCATATCTAACAAAGGATGAGCAATACAATAGTTGTGCTTTGCGGGCAACGAAGCTATTTAGAACCCCTGCACCTCAAGGGGTATTAGCGAAGTTTGAAAACAAATTTTCCTTTTATGAGGAATGTCCAACGAATCCTCCATCTTATATCTTGAATGGTTTTATGTATTCTCTGATTGGATTGTATGATGTATACAAGGCAACTGGTAATCGATTATGTCAACGGTTATATAACCAGGGAATTGTGACGCTAAAAAGAATGCTTCCTTTATATGATTTAGGCAACCGAACGGCTTATGATTTAACACATTATACTACGGATGGAGGGTATCCAAATGTAGCAAAATGGGGGTATCATATTACACATATTCATTTACTGTCTGCCTTATATTCCATTGAAAATGATCAAAAGATGAAGACAATCTTATTAAGATGGAAGGATTACTTAAAAGGAATACGGGCAAAATGAACAAAAGCCAAAAGAGGTGAAGATGTGTTTTCCTCTTTTGGCTTTTTTCTTGATTTACTTCTTTGTTAATATCGTTAAAATTTCCTCAGCTGTTTTTCCGGACCCAAATATTTGTGGATACTGGTTTGGAACCTGGAAGGTATTGATAAGATTCAGGATTTTATTTTGGTCAGTGCCAGCTAATTGATTCCATCCGAATTGCAGGGTTTCTGTCCATTCGGTTTCATCTCTTAGAGTAATACAAGGAACCTGAAGCATATAAGCTTCCTTTTGCAAACCGCCTGAATCAGTTAAAACCATTCTTGCTTGTGAAGTAATTGTTAACATATCAAAGTAATCGAAAGGGTCTACAGTCTTGATCGGATAGGAGAGTAGATTTGTTAAATTAAACTGTTCTATTTTCTTTTTTGTCCGTGGATGAAGTGGGAAAATGACGTTTTTTTCTAATTGCTGCAAGGTCTTAAGGATGGATTTCAAACGCTCGGGATTATCCGTATTTTCAGCACGATGAATGGTTACCAAATAATAGTCCTTTTTTGATAGATGTAAGGTTTCTAATATAGAAGAGTGCTGAAAGGCAATATCTTTAAAATATAGAACAGCATCATACATAATATCTCCAGTGATATAGACACCTTCTGTGATTCCTTCTTTATCTAAGTTTTCGACAGCGGAAGCAGTAGGGCAAAAGAGCCAGCTGGACAGATGGTCTGTTACTTGCCGGTTAATCTCCTCCGGCATTTCTTTGTTATAGCTTCGAAGTCCTGCCTCTACATGGGCGATGGGAATATGCAGTTTTGCTGCTGCTAAACTGCCCGCAAGTGTAGTATTCGTATCTCCATAAACCAGTACAACATCAGGTTTAACGGATTGTATAATGGTTTCTAATTCTTCAAGCATTTGAGCAGTTTGCTTACCGTGTGACGAAGAACCGACCCCTAAATAATAGTCTGGTTTTGGCAGCTTTAATTGATTGAAAAAAACGTTGGACATCTTTTCATCATAATGCTGACCTGTATGAACGATTATCTCTGTGATGTCCTGAACCGGTTGGACTGCTTTAGATAGCATACTTGATTTAATAAATTGAGGACGTGCTCCTACAACTGTTAAGATTTTCATTATATTCCCCTTTCTATTTTTTTATTTCCCTTTTTGGACATTATTTTTCATTCCTCCTGATAATGAGGATTAATCAGGAAACATGATTTATAATCAACATTAATATAATGAAAAAGGTATTGGATTACGAATAAGGAAGGAGCAGGAATGATGGCCAAAAAGGTATGTATGCTGGTCGCTGAACATCCATTTTTAGATGCTAGAATCTTTAAGCGGGAAGCCTTGAGTTTGAAGAACATGGGCTATGATGTGACCATTGTTGTGCCGAGAAGGAAAGGATATCTTTTTGACATAGATGGAACCCCAATCAAAGATAAATTTCTGCAAAAAACATTCACTTATAAAGGTATTACCTTTGTAACGTATAGCTTTGAGGAAAGCAGACCTTTATTAAGCAAGGTATTATCACCTGAATCACAATGGGAACAAGGCTTTTCCAACCCCCTGACGACTTTAGGAGTTGAGCAGGAAGCAGATATTTATCATGTGCATGAATACTTATCGCTCTTTGCAGGTGTGGGTGTAAAAAGGATATTAAAAGAAAGAAAAAAAGATGTGAAACTCATTTATGATAGTCATGAATTAACACCTGATCCCCTCGATACAAAAAATTCCAATCATGTAAAAGCGAACTTGAAAGAAAAGCTTCTTGTTATGCTGAAAAGTGTGGATTATGTGATTACCATTTCTCATTCTATAAAGTCATGGTTTATTTCCCAAAAGCCTGCTTTACCTGTAGAGGTTATTTATAACTCCCCTCCACTTTCCCGGGATTATTCACCCAAAAGGAATCGGAATCGAGTGATTGCCTGTTATGAAGGAAATATTGATAACAAAAGAGGGAATAGAGATAAAATCATAGAGATAACGGAAATTTGCTCTCAGCACATAGATTTTCAATTTAAAATTATAGGCGGAACAAGGTTTGGTGATTCCTTTAAATTTCCTGATCATTTAAGTGATAACATTAAACAAACAGGCTGGGTGGATTATGATTTGATTTCGAAATATATGAAAGATGTGGATATCGGCTGGATTGACTATAAAGATATAAAAGAATCCCTAAATCGTTCTTATGCTATGCCGAATAAATTTTTTAGTTATTTGAATAACGGAGTTCCTGTCGTCGTTAATCGGTGTCATGAAATGGAGGTTTTTATACGGTCTCATAGATGTGGATTGGTCATCGATAAAAAGGATGCCACAGCAAAAGATTATGCCGAGGCCATCCTTTATTTGTCCCAAAACAAATCCCTGTTAAAGGATATGGGTTTAAATGGCCGAAAAGTCATGGAAGAAGTCTATTGCTGGGAGAAGATGGAGAAGCGTCTTCAGAATGTTTATCACACCCTATCAGGTCAACAGGGAATATTTTTTACATTTTAGGTGATTCTTTTTTTTACCCATTCAACAGTTGCTATAATTCCGTTTTTAAAGGGGGTGCCCTCAAATGTACCTATAATGGATTCTAACTTCTTAGCTGATCCTCTATGACTTGATACATCTGCTCTGCGCCCAGGAACCTTCCTTATCGTCTTCTTGTACCCCATTACGTCAGCTATGGTTTCAACCACACGCTGAATGGACAGCTGCTGGTCTGTTGTGATATTTACAACAGACCCTGGGGAAACCATCGGAAATGCCTTCATGATAAGATTGACGTTATCCTCTACGTAAATGAAGTCTCTTGTCTGTTGACCTGTTCCATGAATTTCCGGTGTATCTCCATTAATTATTTTTTTAATTGTACTTGGGACGACTCCAGCCAGTTGTCCTTCAAAATTCTGTCTAGGTCCATAATTGTTGAAAGGACGAAGGATAAATGCATCTAAGCCAAACATTTGTACATAGGATTGAAGCATTAAATCTGCTGATGCTTTACCAGCAGCATAGGTCGTAACAGGTGCGAGTGGATGATGTTCATCGATAGGTTTATACTGCGCTGATCCGTAGGCTTCTGAAGATGAAAGGTGACACAATGTTTTAAATTCCTTTTTTCTCTGAAGCTCTAATAAATTTTTTAACACCGTTACATTGGTCATGAATGCATGTGCAGGATTGATAAAAGAATAGTTTAATGCTTTCGTTGCACAATTCATTACAACATCAATGTCATGTTCCTTGATGATGTAATGAAGAATCTCCTGATTTTCTGCATCATCAATATATAAAACAGCTCCGTTATCGATAGCTTCTTCTACATTCTCCTTTTTTCCAGTAAAAAGATTGTCAATTATAATAACCTGGTTTACGACCTCTTCGTCAAGAAATTTATCGACGATATGACTGCCAATAAAACCCGCTCCTCCAACAACGAGAACATTACGGTTATCAAGTGATCGCTGATTCAAAAATAACACTTCCTTTTAAATGTAATATAAATTTTAAAAATTCAGGCGTGATTGTCCCCCATCAACGGTAATAGTTGTCCCTACTATCCATGAGGCCTTTTCAGATGCTAGAAAAACAGCAACATTTGCGATTTCATCTGTTGTTCCAAGACGTCCTGCAGGAATTTTATTTTCAGCATATTTTTTTAGGTATTTTGGGTCTTCTTTTAACCGATTTTGCCAGATTTGATTGGGGTGATAAGTAGCCCCTGGAGCAATTCCAACCACACGAATATGATCTTTTATCAATTCTGAACTTAGTGATTTCGTATGACTTATTAATGCTGCCTTTGAAGCATTGTAGGCAGGAGCACCTCCTGCTTCTTTACCAAAAATGGAAGCAATGTTGATAATGACACCATCCTGTTGTCTTTTCATCATTGTACCGGCTAATTGACTTAGATGGACAGCTGAGATGTAATTGGTCTCCATTGCTTGTTCAAAGCTGCTTATGGGTGTCTGTAATACATCTTGTCCATAACTGGCGCCTGCATTATTAACAAGTACATCTATTGAACTGAAGTTTTTAATAAACGCTTCCATCAATTCTTCTCTTTGTTCGGGAATGGTCAGGTCCTTTCGATAAGTTTGAACGCCTAATTCATTCTGTGCTTTGGTCAGTTCCTCCTGATTTCTTGCCGTAATACCTACAGAAGCTCCCTCTTGGAGAAAAGCATGGGCAATTGCTTTACCAATTCCTCTGGTTCCACCTGTGACCAGTACGTTTTTTTCCTTCAGATTTAATTCCATTCTTCATCTCCCCTTTTTGTATAGTTCATGTGTTGAAAAGATAAAAAATAAGGTGAATGCAGTAACGAGCGAAAATGATTGTTGCATATAAATCCTAGAGAAACATATTTATTTAATTCTATGAATCATAGAATTTTAATGTTCATACTTTGTTCTGATTTAGGAAGAGGAGGGGCGAGCGTGGGGAAAAAAGTGTGCATGCTTTTAAGTTATTTACCTTTTTTGGATTCCCGAGTATTTGAACTAGAGGCAAAAAGTCTAGTGAAAAATGGATATGAGGTTACGATTATAGCACCTCGAAAAAATAGGTATTTGTATGATATAGATGGTACTCCATTTACTAAACAGTTTCGGGATAAAATATTTCAATTTGAAGGCATCAAGGTTGTAACCTATGAAAACAACAGCAAATCAATCAACCCCAAGGCGCATCCATTGTTTCGATTGGGGGTTAAGGAAAAAGCTGATATTTACCACATACACGAATTGAGTTCACTCTATTTCGGTAAAGAAGTCAAACGGGCATTAAAAAGCAGGAATGTAAAATTAATTTACGACAGCAGGCAAATAACCCCGGATCCATTTTCATACACCTCAAAAGACAGAGAGAGGCGTCAATGGAAAAGGATATTGCTTGAGGGGATAAAAGAGGCAGATGCGATTATAACCGTTTCAGATTCCATAAAGGCATGGTATTTATCGATTGATCCTTTACTGAATGTTGAAGCGATTTATAACACTCCCTATCCTACAGCTAATGATTCTTTGAAAGCGGGAAATTCTAACAGCTTTGTTGTGGGTCATGAAGGCAATCTAACTGATAGGAATCTACAGAATATCTATGCGATTACAGATTCATGCAGTAAAGTCATAGATTTTCAATGTAAACTGATTGGCGGGCCACGATATGGAGAGAAGATTTCTGTACCTGATCATTTACAAAATCGTATCATACAGGCTGGTTGGGTCCCATATTCATCCTTGTCTTCCCATATGTCTGATGTTGATGTTGGATTAATAGATTTAGACGCTTCAAACTCTCTTAATCATGCATTTGCTATGCCATTTAAACTATTCAGTTATTTGAATAATGGAATCCCTGTTGTCGTTGGGATGTGCAATGATATAGAGAGATTGATCAATACCTATCATTGTGGAATCGTGATTAATCGATTGAATCCTTCGTATGCGGATTATGTAAAAGCCATTGTTTATCTTTATCAGAATCCTGTAAGGCTTAAAGAGATGAAGAAAAATGCTAAGAAAGCGGTGAAAGAGATTTATAATTGGGGTTATATGGAAAATCGACTCATCAATCTATATCAATCCCTGGAATCCAATCAGACTTCTTATCTCTTATCTTAGATGTAAGGAATGAAAAAGGGGGAAGTAAAAGATGGGGCAAAAGGTGTGCTTTTTAGTCACTGAGCATCCTTTTTTGGATGCACGGATCTTTAAAAAAGAGGCTAAGAGTCTGGTGAGACACGGGTATGACGTTACAATGATTGTTCCTCGAAGAAATGGCAATCTTTTTGCTATTGATGGTCGTCCTTTTGAAGACATTTTTCAATCACAAACTTTTGAATATGAGGGAGTTAATATCATTACGTACGAACAAATAGATTATGAGAAGCATCTGAAACGTCTTCATCAAACTCTCGCAGCAACTGTTCCTAATGGTTGGACTGATGCTTTAATTCAACTTGGAATCGAGCAGGAGGCTGATATTTATCATGCTCATGAGTTTTTTTCCGTTTATTCAGGAGTGGAAATTAAGCGGACATTAGCAGCAAAAGGAAACCATTGCAAATTGATATATGATAGTCACGAACTAGAGCCCGATCCGCTAAGTAAAGAATCAAAAAGCAAAAAACTTTTGAAGGAACAGCTGCTTAAGATGATGTTCAAAGAGATTGATCATGTCATAACTGTATCAGAATCCATTCAAAAATGGTATCAAACCATTAATCCTTCACTTCCAATAGAAATAATTTATAATTCTCCTCCATTAGCTCACAAAAAACTAAATAATCTGAAGAAAACAGGTGATTTCGTCCTCGCATTTGAAGGAGTCCTGGGAAAGAAAAGGGGAAATGCTAAGAAGTTATTTAAACTAGTAGAAGCAGCGAATGAGCAGATCAATCTTAAGGTGAAAATTATTGGTGGATGGAAAAGGGAGGAACAAACACCGTTTATCCCCCTTCACTTAAAGGATAAAGTACTGTTTACCGGGTGGCTGAAATATGATGAAATTCCTTTTGCTATGGAGGATGTTGATTTGGGCTGGATTGATTTAGATTCATCCCGTTCGTTGAATCATCGGTTTGCCATGCCGAATAAATTTTTTAGTTATTTAAATAATGGTGTGCCTGTTCTCATAAACCAATGTGATGATATGAAACAATTTATTGAAAGGTATAAATGTGGATATATGGTCGATAAACCTCAAGCAAGTGCTCATGATTATGCTGAAGCCATTCTCTGGCTTTATTCCAGAAGGGATGATCTAAAGAAAATGGGGATAAACGCCAGGAAACAAATGGAGTCAGCTTATAGCTGGGAACATATGGAGAAGCGGCTGCTTGGTATCTATAACCATTTATGTTCAGTTATATAAAATGGAAAATGCTAAGAAACCATATAAGAAGGAGCGGGTAGTTTTGAAAGTTCTCCACATTCCTTATGGATCACCCATGATTGAATTATGTAAAGCGTTACGAATGAAAGGTATCGAAGCAACATCCTGTCACTTCTATGATAACAAGTTTAAGTTTAAGCCGGATCTGTGTTTAAATCTAAATCGAAAAAACAGTCAGGAAGCAAAAGCAGTTTTAGATCGATTCTTACAGGAAGCTATTCAACACTATGATATTTTTCATTTTCATTTTGGCGAAACGTTTTATCCTGATAAAAGAGATTTAGAGATATTGAAAAAGGCAGGAAAGAAAATGGTTGTCCATCATCATGGATCAGATATCCGTTTGCAGTCTATAGCCCAAAAAAATAATCCGTATGTACGTGTAAAACCAGAATGGACGGAAGAAAAAATCAACCATAACGTGGAGCTTTTATCCCGTTATATTGATCATGCGATTGTACAGGATCCCGAATTACACGAGTATATAGTAAACACCTATAAGAACACCCACATTATTCCTCATACCATTGATGTCACCAGATTTACACCTAAATACCCAACTGGAAGACCAATTCCTCTCATCATCCATGCTCCGACTAATCGTGATTTAAAAGGAACGAACTTTATCTTACAAGCAGTACGGGAATTGAAACGAATAGGATATAAATTTCGGTTTCAATTAATTGAAAATAAAACGTATGAGCAAACTAGAGGTCTTCTGTCTAAAGCGGATATTGTAATTGATCAGCTAAGAATCGGAGCAAGTGGTTTTATTAGTACGGAGGCGATGGCTTTTGGAAAACCGGTCATTTGTTTTATAAGAGATGATCTCTTATCCAAGTATCCCCCTGAATTACCTATTGTGAATGCCAAACCAACGAACGTAACTGATGTATTAAAAAAATTGCTTGATAATCCTCAAACTTGGAGTGATATCGGAAAACAGGGAAGAAGCTATGTAGAAGCCTATCATCATGCACCAGTTGTAGCGGATCAGTATATTCATATCTATAAACAGTTATAGTTCCTGGATATAGATTTTTATAATCTTTATCCAGGATGAAAGGAATCAGTCCAAACGTGCTATTTATAATCACATACCATAATAATAGATTTTTAGAAAAGTCGTAGGAGTTGATAGATGATGATAAAAAAAAGCCAGTCTTTGCCGGAAGTTGCCGTTATCGGTCTTGGCAAAATTGGACTTACGTTAGCGGCAGTCTTTGCCCATAAAGGATACAAGGTTTATGGTGCAGACAAAAATCCTGACGTAGTAAGTCTGGTCAATAAGGGCAAGTCTCACATAAGTAATGAACCTGGGTTAAGTGAGTTAGTAAAAGATGCCTATGAGAACCATAAGCTCATGGCTACCGATTCAAATAAAGAAGCAGTTTCTAAGGCTAACATTATCATTGTCATTGTTCCTGTCTTAGTTGATGAAAATAATGAAATAGACTACCAATATATTGATGATGCTGTTGGCGATATTGCAGAAGGAATACAAAAAGATTCACTTGTTATATTTGAAACCACTTTACCGCCTGGAGATACGAAAAATCGATTTGGTAAGCATATTGAGCATAAATCAGGACTTAAAATGGGTGAAGACTTTCACCTTGCCTACAGCCCTGAAAGAGTCTATTCAAATCGAATAATAGAAGACTTGTCGAACTATCCAAAAGTTGTGGGAGGCTTGAATGAGAAAAGTCTGGAAATCGCCTCAAGTTTTTATAAGAAAGCTCTTCATTGTGAATTAATTGAGGTCAGTTCTATAGAAGCAGCAGAATTCTCAAAAGTGGCAGAATGCGTATATCGTGATGTAAACATTGCATTAGCCAATGAACTTGCCAAGTTTGCTGAGGAAAAAGGTGTTCCTATGTCTGAAGTTATCTCAGCAAGTAATAGTCAGCCTTATTCCAATATACATGCACCTGGTATAGGTGTGGGAGGACATTGTATTCCTATCTATCCCTATTTTTTCATAAATAGAGGATTGAATAAGGGACTGACGACTTTATCAAGAAACATTAATGACAGCATGGCTACCTATGCTATTCGTAAAATTGAAGATCGTTTAGGTAGTCTGGAAAATAAAAATGTCCTGATCCTAGGGTTATCATACAGGGGAAATGTAAAAGAACCGACTAAGTCTACAACGTTATTATTAATTGATCATCTTAGAGAAAAACAGGCAAATGTTTTTATTAATGATCCTCATTTTACCAATAGTGAAATTATCCAATATGAGGCACTACCCTTAGGATTACAAAATAAGTTTACCTCGGAAATAGATGTGATTATTCTCCAGGCTTTTCATAAGGAGTATGAGGATTTGGATTTGGAAGGCTTTACAAATTGTCAGCTTGTATTTGATGGAAGAAATAAATGGTCGAAAGAGGAGATTACAAACTTAGGTATCCAGTATGAAGGGATTGGAAGGTAGGGATTGAGAAGTGAAAGGGAGGTTTTTTATGCCGGAGTATAAATTTGATAGGGTTCCTTTGCTTGATTTACAGGAGGAATGGAAATTAATCAGAACATCCGTAATAGATAAGGTTATAGAGGTATTAGATAGTGGTCAATATATACTTGGAGATAAAGTGAGAGAGTTTGAAAGACGAACAGCAAACTATCTTAATGTCACTTATAGTTTGGGGACAGCCAGTGGAACAGATTCATTACAATTAGCTCTAAAGGCGTTAGATATTGGACCTGGGGATGAAGTTATAACCACCCCTTTTACATTTTTTGCGACGGCAGAAGTTATTGCTCAGGAGGGAGCCACACCTGTTTTCGCTGATATTGAACCATCCACTTACAACATTCATCCCGCTAAAATAGAAGAGGCCATTACGAATAAGACAAAAGCAATCGTTGTCGTCCACTTGTATGGTCAGGTTGCGAATATGCATGAAATTATGGATATTGCCCATAAATATGATTTACAAGTAATAGAAGACGCCTGTCAGGCTATCGGGGCGGAGTATAATGGAAAAAAAGCAGGAACGATTGGAGATGTAGGCTGCTTTTCATTTTTCCCTACCAAAAATCTGGGTGCATTTGGGGATGCAGGTCTTGTTGTAACACATCAAAAAGATCTTTATGAAAGGATCAAACGTATTCGCAATCATGGCAGTGAACAAAAATATTATCATTACGAAGTTGGTATGAACAGTAGACTGGATGAATTACAAGCAGCCATCTTACTAGTAAAGGTGAGCTATTTAGATACCTTTTTAACAAAGCGGAAGGAGATAGCTGATCGGTATACAGAAAATTTCCAGGATAAAATAACAATCCCTCCAATGGTCAAAAGTCGGGAGCATACTTTTCACCAATATTGTATTGAATTAGACGGCAGGGAGGAGCTTATATCAGAATTAAAAAATCATGACATAGCTTCTGCCATTTATTATCCGGTGCCGCTACACCTTCAGGAAGCTTTCCGTGACCTGGGCTATAAGGAAGGGGATTTTCCGGTTGCAGAACGGGTAGCTAAGCGAATAGTAGCTCTTCCCATTTATCCGACATTGTCCAAAGAAAAACAGGACTATGTGATTGATATTGTACTTGACTTTTTAGAGAACAACGGATAAGAATTTATCCTTGTTCTCTGGTTAAATGTTTCAGAAAATCGTTCCATCTTGGATGAAATTGATTTGTAATACTTTCCTTATGTTCCCGAACATTATACACGGTAAAATTTTGATACGTTATGGGTGATATTGATAGTAACTGATTTAATACGCTCACGTCTTCATACAGTCTTCCATCTTCAAAGTCAAGAACGGGAAATCCTCCTGCATCCTTTAAGATGGAGCTGCGGTATATCCTGGGCCCTAGAGGGAATCGGTAGGATAATAAATCCTTTTTGCTACGAACCGGAACGCCTTTAGCAATCTCTTTAAACAGTACATCTCCTTTTACCTGCTTCCATTTTCTAAGGTTACCATATAGAACGGATGCTTCATCGGGCATTTTAGATAGGTACTTCTTAATAACATAAACAGCATCAGGGTCAAGCCAATCATCTGCGTCAAGCTCTAATACAAAATCAGATGTAATAGAGGATAATACGTGGTTTAAAGCCCGGGCCTTTCCCCCGTTTTCCTTTTGAAATATCTCAACATTTTTAACAGATTGCCATTTGAGGAGTTTATTATAGGAATTATCGGTAGAACCATCATCAATCACCACAATCTGATTAAATGCTTCCCTTTGTAAAAGGCATGAAACAAAGGAAGCTTCCACATACTTTTCCATATTGTAATTAGATATGATGACTGATAGTGAGGGGGTGTGAGCTGCTGATGTTCTTTCTCCGTATTTTTGCATAATTTTTCCCTTTTCCCTTGTCGTGGCAGTACGTCTTTTTCTTGCATGTCTGATGAGGTTTTGTTTAATTAACTTTCTGGGTGAAGCAATTGTTGCAAGCCAGGCAGGAAAAAGGGCCTCCTTAAAGGGTAAATGGTTTGCAGGGAGAAATTTATATTGTTTAAGGAAAGAGGTAGAAATAAGTATTGGCTGGTGGATGGTCCTATTACGATTATAGACGGGGGTACCTAACACTTCTTTTTGATCAGAAAGGTTTAAAGTGGCTGTATCGATTGTGGGAGAAAGATAATCAGTATTCTGGAGAAGTAAAATATAAGGTGTATTCACTTGCTCAATGGTTTCATTAAGACGTTCCCCCAAATCATCATCTTGGATTCCGATAAAGTCTATTTTGTCTGTTACATGGGATTGGTTTATATTCACAGTATTATCTGGCATTGTGGCAGCATGGAAGACAATGATTGAAGCTAATCTTGTTTGGATTTTGTTAAGAGAGGTTATGGCTTTGTTTAAAATTCCCTGATTAGAATATTGGATCAAAATGGCTGTTATATCCTTCATTGTATTCCTCATTCCCTTCGAAATCCTTTATACATCCTATTTTATGCACAGGTGAAGTATGAAATGAGAGACGATATCGCCATTAGCCTGCCTTACAGGAGTAGTAGGTTTTGCTTTTTTGTTTTTGCTAGTAATACTTGTTGTTTGACATTATACCAACAGGGGTATACGATGTTTCGTGCAGATTACTACTACGAGGAGAGAAGCATGACTATTGCCATTATAATCATTATCCTATCATGGTTTTTCTATCGCAGACATATCCCCGTACAAGGGGTTAGAGAAATAGATCTTCAATCGCTTACAAAAGAAGACGTTGCTATAGTGGATACGCGTGATTTTCAGTCGTCTTCCCGAAATTCGATTAATCAGGCATTCTGTATGCCCTTATCCTATTTGAAACGCCATTATCATGAGATACCTGAAAAGGACGTTATTATTGTTGCAGAGGATAGGATCGAAAAAAATTTAAGCGCACGTATATTGAAGGGAAGAGGAATTCAAGTTATCGGATATGTTTTGATGAATAATGAATCATGGTTGAACTAAGGACAATTCTATCGTGCACTTGTCCTTTCTTTTTCCAAATTAAAGCTGAGCTGCAAGCTAAATTTTTGGATCCTGACTGAAATAGGTTCTTATGTGACAGAATAATGATGGTCTTTGACTGAATTATTGTGTTCATTGACAGGATTATACTGCTCAGACTGAAAAAATAATAAAAGTGATAGAATTAAACCAGCAGCCGGTCGAATTCTGCGTTAGGCTGACCGAAAGTCCAAACGGTCCAAATAGCCAAACGGAATTCACCGGCTCTTTAACCGAATCCTCATTCAAACTGACCGAATAAAATCCCCAATTGACAGAATTCAAATCAAAAACCTTCCTAAAAAATGCAGCGATAGACCTTCTTTTGTCCTGAAACCTACAAAAATGCCAGACTAAACCAATTAATGACCACTTATCGAAAAATTCAGGTGATTTTGTTTTGAAATGAACGTTGCCTGATTGATGTCTTTTCCCTAAAGTGAATAAAGAATCAAAAACTAAAATACATACTAAATAACTTCTAAGGAGTATTGAAAACATGTGTGGAATTTTTGCAATGACAGGGAATTTGAATGATACGTTAATGAAAGATGTGTTAAACAGTATGCAGCATCGAGGGCCGGATGAGGGGAGTGATGTTAGACTTGAGCATTTTCATTTAGGTCATCAGCGTCTTTCTATTATAGGATTGGAGGATGGCATTCAACCAATTAAAAATAAGAAACAATCAAAATGGATTGTTTGTAATGGAGAGATTTATAATTATCTTCAACTAAAGGAAGAGCTAAAGGATCAGGTACACTTTTTAACAGAGTCAGACAGTGAAGTTGTACTTAAGATGTATGAAGTGGAAGGAACAAAAGGGGTTCAACAGCTTGATGGGATGTTTGCTTTTTTCATTGCTGATGAAGAGCAAAACACCTTTTTGGCTGCCCGGGACACACTTGGGATTAAGCCCCTTTATTATGGAAAGGATACTAAAGGACATTATGTGTTTTCATCAGAATTAAAAACGTTGTACCTTGTAACGAATGAGGTTCATGAATTTCCAGCAGGACATTATTATACACCGGAAACTGGATTTGTTTGTTATCGGGAGATTGAAGAACCAAAACAAACGGATATGTTTTCTGCTCAAGCTCAAAATGAAATCACTGAGAAAATTAAAAATCAACTGACTAATGCCGTTCAAAAGCGTCTATTGGCAGACGTAGAAGTAGGGGTACTTCTAAGTGGAGGCTTAGACAGCAGTTTAATCTCCGCACTTGCTACGAAACTGAATAAAGGGGAACAGCCGGTAAAATCCTTTTGTGTCGGCTCTGAGGACAGTGAGGATCTGAAACGTGCCCGCGAAGTAGCAGAGGCAATTGGAACGGATCATTATGAGTATGTGTACTCAAAAGAGGAATTACTTGATGTCTTACCTAAAGTGATTTATCACCTTGAGTCCTTTGAACCATCTCTCGTTCGCAGTGCCTTGCCCAACTATTTTGTGTCGAAACTCGCATCAGAGCACGTGAAGGTTATTTTGTCTGGTGAAGGAGCCGATGAATTATTTGCTGGCTATGAGTATTTGAAAAATTATCAGGATGATAAGGGTCTTAATAACGAAATTATCCGTATTATTCGTTCCCTTCACAATATTAATTTACAGCGTGCCGATCGTATGAGTATGGCTCATTCTTTAGAGCTTCGGGTACCGTTCCTGGATTTAGGACTCATTAAAAATGCCTTAGCCATACCGGCAGAATCGAAGCTTCATACTGATGAGCATATGGAAAAATGGATTTTACGAAAAGCGTTTAGTGGATTACTGCCTCATTCCATACTCTGGCGCAAAAAAGAAGAGTTTTCTGCGGGAAGCGGTGCTTTAGATATTTTAGAAGAGCATGCCAATCAAGTAATGTCAGATAAAGAATTCCATGACCTTAATCAGGAAGCACCTGTTGAACTTAGAAGTAAACAAGAATGCTTATACTTTAAGATTTATAAAGAAATTTTCCCTGAAAAATCAGCCATTGATATAATGGGACGCTGGGCAACAGCTTAATAGACTATATAAAATCTGCTGGAGCAATTTAATAGGAACTTAGGGAGGGAACACCATTGGTTATATGGGGATGTTCCTTCCCTAAGTGGTTTTTGTATAGTATTTTAAATACCACTCTTCAAATTCTTCAGCAGGTAAAGCATGGCTGTAAAAGAAGCCTTGTCCATATACGCCTTTTTTAATTAAAATTTCCAGCTGACCGGCTGTTTCCACCCCTTCGACAACCACTTTTGCATTCAGGATTTTTCCAATTTTAATAATCGTTTTCAGCAACGAATAGACACGGCGGTTTTCTAAGGCATCATTTAAAAAGGTCTGATCAATTTTTAACTCATCCATCCTGATATCCTTAATCATGCTTAAAGAAGAGTAACCAACACCAAAATCATCGATGGAAATACCAATCCCTAAGTTCCTTAGCTCTTCAATATTTTCCTTGGCCTCCTCATAGAATAATAATGCTGATTCGGTAATTTCCAGGGTAAGCAGGGCGGATTCATTTGCTCTTCGGAAATCATTTGTTTTAAACGACTTATAAAATTTGGATTCATCAGCTGTTTTGTTGAAATATTAACGGATATAGGAAAGGGCATTAAGTTATGATCGCGGAATTTCTTAGAATGCTTGCATGCCTCACGTAAAACCCATTCCCCAATTGGAATAATTAATCCTGTTTCCTCTGCAATTGGAATAAATTCTTTAGGTGAAATGCGTCTAAATCACATTCCCAGCGTAATAATGCCTCTGCGCCGGCAAGACAGCTTATCGATAAATTGATTTGCGGCTGTAAATGAATGGCCAGTTCCCCATTGTCAATCGCCTTGTGAAGACGGGTTTCGAGCATGATTTTTCGTTTCATTTTCTGGTTTAACTCGTCATTATAAAACTGATAATTATTTTTTCCGCTTTCCTTTGACAGGTACATCGCAAAGTCAGCTTTTTCAATTAACGATTCCGCATTATCCTCTATAATGGGATACATACTAATGCCTATACTGGGTGTTGAAAATATTTCATTTCCTTTCACCATATAAGGATGGTTCATATTTTTTATGATTCTCTCAGCAATTTCTTCTATCTCATCCTCACTTGAATCTTCAATAAGAACTAAAAATTCATCCCCACCCTGTCTTGAAACAATATCACCTTGTCGAATACAGGTTTGCAGGCGCTCTGCCATTTGAATTAATAAACCATCTCCTACTCGATGTCCAAGTGTATCATTGACTCGTTTGAAGTTATCGAAATCGATAAACATGATACCGATTGATGTATTGGTTTTCTGAGCTGAAATGAGTGTTGCTTCAAGGTAGCTTTGAAACCAATTGCGGTTAGGCAGACCAGTCAGGGAGTCGTTATAAGCCATCTTGTTCATTCTTTCTTCAGTTTCTTTTTCGCTTGTAACGTCAAAAACCACTCCGTCTACTCTTGTAACTTCTCCATATTAATTGTAAACGGGAGTCCCGCGGTCTTCTATCCAGCGAATTTGTCGATCAGGACGAATAATTCGGTATACGACTTTCGTTTTCTTTCCCCTTTTCTGCTTTTCAATGGCCCCTTTTAATATATCCTGATCTTCAGGATGAATGGATTGAAACCAAATCTGGGGATTTTGTTCAAATTCCTTCCTTGATACACCGTATATTTTAGCATTTCCTTCAGAAACAGTTACGTGGCCTGTTTTGACGTTCCTTGTCCATAAGGTAATATCATTATTATTGAAGATTTCACGAATATTTTTTTCATTTAGCTTCATTTTTCCTGCCAGGTAACCAATAGAAATGGACGTAACAAATCCGATAAAATTAATAAACAAAATTCTTAATAGCTCTTGTGATGAAAGCGATGAAAAGGTTTGAAAATCAACACTAATTCGTATGGATAAAATGATTAAGAGTGAGAGAACACCGCCAAATAAACCTAAGTGATAGGAAAATAAGGATACAGAAATTAAGTTCAGTAACCAGAATAGCCCAGTATTTATATTTGAAGATAAATGCTCAATCCCAATCGCCAATATAAAAATAAGACCACTGATTAGCCAGACGTAAAATGGAATTTGTTTAATACTGTATTTACTCAATTGAAGTCACCTGCAACTATGTAATAGATTAGTAGAACACTTAAAACGATTCTTGTTTTTATTAAACCATTTTTCTGTATGAATAAAAAGTCCTTTTATTTTGAAAGTATAGGGAAAATACGTAAGTCTATATGCTTATTTTATGCCGGCGTGTATTAATTAATTACCAGTAAATACTAGCTAAGAGTAGACCTATAGTAGAGCTGAATCATGTATAATATATAGGAAGAAGGTGAGGGGAAAGGAGAAAAAACGTGAAAAAGAAGCCTTGGATAAAAATAGGCATTGGCTTATTGATCATCCTATTATTAATAGATATTATCGGTAGTATTTACTTCTATAATCTTGCTATTGATCGCGATTTTCCTAAGGACTTTTTAAATGGAAATGATGATTTAGAAGTGTCAGGGGAAGCGATGGAAGTTATGCTTGAAGGGGACTGGCGTAACTGGGTGGCAAATCAGGATTTTGATACATGGAAAATGGAATCCTTTGATGGGTTAACCCTGCAAGGCTATTTTCTTGAAGCAGAAGAGCCTACGAATAAAACAGTCGTGTTTGCCCATGGTTATTTAGGAAACGGCAGTCAAATGGGGCTGTTTGGTCAGTATTACTATGAAGAGTTAGGGTATAATATGTTTACAGTAGATATGCGTGGTCATGGGAAGAGTGAAGGAGATTATATCGGTTTTGGCTGGCACGATCGACTGGACTATGTCGATTGGGTAAATAGAGTTGTAGATGAGTTAGGCCCTGAAACTGAAATCGTTTTACATGGGGTATCAATGGGAGCTGCTACGGTATTAATGGCAAGTGGTGAGGAGCTTCCGGACAATGTAAAGGCAATTGTTGCGGATAGTCCTTATACGAGCGTCTATGATTTATTTGATTATCAGATGAAACGTATGTTTAACGTACCGGCTTTTCCGGTTTTACCAAGTACAAGCCTTGTAACAAAAATAAGGGCCGATTATTCCTTGAAAGAGGCATCCGCACTCAAACAAGTAAAAAAAGCGGATGTACCTATTCTTTATGTTCATGGAAATGACGATGCGTTTGTCCCTACTGAAATGTCCAAAGAGCTATATGAAAATACCAGTAGTGAAGCGGAACTGATAACATTTAATGGTTCAAGCCATGGAGAAGCATTTGTTATTCATAAAGAAGAATATGTAGCGAAATTAAATGAATTTTTAAATAAGCATATGAACCCTTAATTCTATTTTACGAACTAGAAATATGTTAAAATTTATCTAAATACTGGATCTTCATTTGTCAAATTAGTCATATCATGATAGTTTTTAATTACCAGTGTGTGTTTTGCACCTAGTATGTCAATCTTTACAAAAAGACGTACAACATCTATCCATAAAATATAGTTATAACCAAAATGGAGGGGAATAATTGTGAACATTATTGTTGCAGGTGGGGATGGCTTCTGCGGATGGCCAACAGCCCTTTACTTATCCAAACAAGGTCATGATGTATCCATCATTGACAACACTATTAGAAGAAAAATGGACGATGAACTTCATTCAAATTCCATTACACCAATCGCTTCCTTAGAAGAACGAGTAGAGAAGTGGAAGGAGTTAACTGGAAAAGAAATCCGTACATATAATGGAGACCTTAACCACTATGATTTCCTAAGAGAAGTACTCAAGCAGGAAAAGCCGGACGCGTTCGTGCATTTTGCTGAACAACGCTCTGCACCTTATTCCATGATTGACCGTGAGCATGCCGTATTTACGCAGACAAACAATGTCGTAGGTACATTAAATGTATTATATGGTATTCGCGAAATTGTACCGGATTGTCATCTTATTAAATTAGGTACTATGGGTGAATATGGGACACCAAATATTCCAATTGAGGAAGGCTTCCTTGAAATTGAACATAAGGGCCGTAAGGATGTTTTACCATATCCTAAACAACCGGGTTCCTTCTATCATCTGTCTAAGGTTCATGATAGCCACAATATTATGTTTGCCTGCAAAATCTGGGGCATTCGTGCAACTGACTTGAATCAGGGAATTGTTTACGGGCTTGAAACAGAAGAAACCAAAATGGATCCAGTGCTAACGAACCGTCTGGACTATGATGGTGTATTTGGTACAGCCTTGAATCGTTTTATTATCCAGTCCACAATTGGTCATGACTTAACCGTTTACGGGCAAGGTGGTCAAACCCGTGGATTCTTAAACATAAAAGATACAGTTCGTTGTATTGAAATTGCAGCAAATAATCCGGCTGATAAAGGCGAATTCCGTGTATTTAACCAGTTTACAGAGGAATTTTCTGTACTAGATCTTGCCAAACTAGTACAAAAGGTAGCGAAAGAGGAAGGCTTTGACACAGATATTGCTCACCTTGAAAACCCTCGTGTGGAATTAGAAGACCATTTCTTCCATGCTGAAAACACGAAGCTTAAGGATCTTGGGCTGGAACCACATTTACTAACAGAAGAGGTTGTTCGGAACATCTTGAAAGCTGTTGTTGATCACAAAGACCGCGTGATTAAAGAAAATGTGCTTCCTCAAGTTTCCTGGAAATAATGCAATAAGGAAGTGTATTCCATGAAAATTGCCATTGTAACGGAAACATTTCTCCCTTCTACAGATGGAATTGTAACAAGACTAACCGCCTGTATCCGTTACTTTTTGCAAGAAGGGCATGATGTACGAATTATTGCACCTGACCTTGGCGTGTATGAATTTGAAGGGGCAAAAGTTGAAGGGATTCCAGCTCGGACCCTTCCTTTTTATCGGTCGAAGAAGTTTTCACTGCCAACACGTAAGGTGAAAAAAATTCTGGCAGATTATGAGCCTGATGTTGTACACGTGGTCAATCCAGCGTTAGTTGGTTTTTCAGGTGTACGTTACGCTAAGCAGCTTGGTTATCCCATGATTGCTTCCTATCATACGAATGTAGCTCAGTATCTGGATTATTATAAATTATCTCCTTTTAAAGGACTTATTTGGTGGTATTTCCGAAAACTTCATAATAAAGCTGATTTAAATCTTTGTACATCTAAAACCGTACAGGATGAACTGGTTGATCTTGATTTCTACAATGTCCATGTCTGGAAGCGTGGCGTTGATACCGAGATGTTTCAGCCTAAACGGTATGATGACGACATGCGTGAACGTTTAACAAATGGTCAAAAGGATAAAATATTATTACTATATGTTGGCCGGCTTGCCGCTGAAAAGGAAATTGAAAAGATTAAATCGGTACTGGATGAATCAGACGATTTTGTTCTGGCTGTTGTGGGTGATGGTCCACACCGTTCTGCCCTTGAAAAACATTTTGAAGGGACTCATACCGTTTTCACAGGATTTTTACATGGTGAAGAGCTGGCAAAAGCCTTTGCTTCATCGGATGTGTTTGTATTTCCTTCAACGACAGAAACCCTTGGCCTGGTTATTATGGAGGCTATGGCATCTGGTCTTCCTTTAGTAGCTGCTAAGAGCGGACCAACGTGTGAACAAATTGAAGACGAAAAAACAGGTTTACTTTATGAGCCCGATAAATCAACGGACTTTAAAGATACAGTCTTACGTTTTAGAGATGAAACATTACGTAAACGTTTAGCTGATGCCGCACATGAAGAAATTAAAGAGCTAGGATGGAAAGGTGCAGCACAGCAAGTTTTAGATTATTATAAAGAAGTCGCAAGGGTAGATGAAGAATTAAAACAAGAGCAATCTTAAACTTGAACATCTAATAGAGGGATTCCATGGGAAATGATAAGAAGAAAAAAGGTCCATTCCAATTCATGCAATTCAGTGTAATTGGAATCGCCAATGCGGCGATAGATATTGGGGTACTAAATGTATTACTAATTTTTTTTCATACCGAAGATCAAGGATTGCTGCTCTTATATAATACGATTGCCTATACACTTGCTATTGGTAATAGTTACTTTTGGAATGCCAGTATTACCTTTAAACGCTCAGCAGAAGGAAGCCATTGGCAGCGACTTACCTTTATTGGACAGGCTATTGTGAGTTTAGGTGTTAATAATCTTGTCTTTTTTGCTGGCAATGTATTATTAGCATTTATTGGTGTGCCAAACTGGTTACGGTATAATATTGCCAAAGGCTTAGCGATGTTTTTTTCATTCTTGGCAAGCTTCTTTATGATTAAATATTTTGTGTTTAAGGATTTCGGGGCTGGGAAGGTAAAGGAATAATAGCCTATAGAAACCAGGTCTTGAAATGTAAGTAAGAGTTGAGAGTCCAGATTACGATGAGTGATCTGGACTCTTTTGTGTAAGTGCACTGGATGCGGGAAGGCTAGGAGACGGAAATCTCGGAAAGGAATACTATTTTAACAGACTGAATGATCCCATCAATTGACAGAATCAGACCAGGCAGACAGAAATCTTCGTAAGTTAGACTTCATAATTATAAAAACAGACGTGAATATCACGGAATGGAAACAGAATCCACAACAAAGGCAAAATGAATACAACATAACCAGAAAGGATTATCCGTTATCCTCAACATGAGTTAAAATTCCTGGAATGTATATTAACCTTTGTAACAGAATCATTCGATATGGATACAGAATTATCGGCAAAATAGACAGAATAAATTCAACAATGAACACAGTCCATTAAACTTATTGTGGTTTTGGTTGAAGAAGTGGGGAGTGTTTCATCATTTCAAGTTATTGTTCAGTAATTCACAAATTATACAAATCTTTGTTACGTATATGTGAACTATTGAACAAAGTGGTTTTCAAATATAAGTTTCATGATAAGATATAAGTGTAATAAGGAAACAGCAAAAAATGGTCAGCCATGGGGGCCAAAGCTGTTACACTTATTCAACACATATAAAATCAAATGTGAAAAGTTGAACAAAATTTTAAAGGGGTGGATTTATATGTTTAATCATATTCTACGTCATAATAAATATGTTGCAGGTGTACTAGCGTTTCTAAGAATATATATTGGATATCAGTGGATTACATCAGGATTTGGTAAATTGACAGGTGGAGGCTTTGATGCAAGTGGATTTATTCAAGGGGCCATTGCAAGTGCTAGTGGTGATCATCCTGCTGTACAAGGCTGGTGGGCAGCATTTCTGGAAAGCTTCGCGTTACCTAATGCTGAGTTGTTCTCGTTTTTAGTCATGTGGGGAGAATGTTTAGTAGGTCTTTCGCTTATCTTAGGAATCTTTACAAACTTTGCAGGATTAATGGGAATGACCATGAACTTCGCATTTTTATTTAGTGGAACAGTAAGTACAAATGCTCAAATGGTACTATTAACCTTATTTATCGTTGTTGCAGGATACAATGCAGGTCGCTTTGGTTTAGACCGTTGGGTAATGCCTTTCTTAAACAAACATAATCTTACATTCAAAAGTCGTAAAAAACAGAAAGATGAAGTCGCAGTTGCCTAATTATTATAAAGAATAAGAATAAGAGCTTATGAAATATAAAATGACGCGATTAAGAGTCGCGTCATTTTTTTTACATAAACGGTCATATACTTTTACTAACATGAAGGAAAAGGTGGTCTTGTTGAGAAAACGGTGCAGGATGAAAGCATGAAAATATAATTCTCTTAAAAGAAAGTGGCTATTTTCCTCTTTTAAGGGAAAGAGATAGGCTGAAAATTATACAAATTTTCATAATCATGTGGTACAATGATAGTATCATACTAACTAGTCAGTATTTGTACCTTGCAACAAATGGTTTTAATGATTTTATGAAAGCGTTAACAATAGGTGGGGAGGAGATCATTTGAGTTTAATTCAGGATTTGTTCCAACTGGATGGGAAAGTAGCAATCGTAACGGGGGGTGGCCGTGGTCTTGGAAGACAAATTGCTCTGGCATACGCAGATGCTGGAGCAAAAGTTGTAATTTGCTCGCGTAAGGTTGAGAATTGTGAAGTGACAGCTAAAGAGATTGAAAAAATAGGTGGGGAAGTTTTAGCTCTTCCGTGTGATGTGAAAGAGCCGGACCAAGTGCAGAATGTAGTGGGCCAAACGATAGAGAAATTTGGGAAAATTGATATTCTTGTTAATAATAGTGGGGCATCCTGGGGGGCACCCGTTTTAGAAATGCCGCTTGATGCCTGGTATAAGGTGATGAATGTCAATGTAACCGGTACTTTCCTCATGTCTCAGGCTGTAGGAAAGTATATGGTCGAGCAGGAGAGTGGAAAAATTATTAATCTATCATCAATCGCTGGTTTAAGAGGTGTTGATCCACGTGTCATGGATGCTGTTGGCTATAACGCTAGTAAGGGTGCCATTATTACAATGACAAAGGATTTAGCAGCCAAATGGGGACCCTATAACGTTCATGTCAATTGCATTGCACCAGGATTTATTCCAACGAAAATGTCCAAGGGAGTGTTAGAAAAAGGAGGCGGAGTAGTATCTGAATTAACACCATTACGCCGTCTGGGCAAGGAGGAAGAAATTCAAGGGATTGCATTGTTTTTAGCTTCACAAGCATCCAGTTATATCACAGGTGAAACGATTTCTATTGATGGTGGAATGAGTGCTACATAAAATATCTGAGGAGGAATGAATATGGAAAAGGTATGGAAAAAGCATTATCCGGATCATCTTAAAAGTGAGATTGAGATTCCAGAGCTTGCTACAACAGATATGCTGCAGCAGACAATCAAAAAGTTTGGTGACCATAAGGCCATTCATTTTTATGGAAGGGAGATGACCTATAAAGAACTTGGCAAGCAGGCAGAGGCTTTTGCTTCCAGGCTTCAAGAGGATGGTGTTTCAAAGGGTGATCGTGTTGCCTTGATGCTTCCCAATTGTCCGCAGTATGTCATAAGCTACTATGGCATCCTTCAAGCGGGAGGAACGGTTACTCAAGTAAACCCAATGCTAGTTGGTGGTGAGCTTGAGTATATTTTAAACGATTCGGGTGCAAAAACTATAGTGATTTATAAGCCGCTTCTTCCAGTATTGAATCAGATCATTGATCAAACAGATGTTGAGAAGGTTATTCAGGTAAGTCTGGGTGATGAAACTACAGAAGATGACTTAGCGGTTGAATTTACCGATTATATAAAGCAGGCCTCCAACCCTCCGAATCCAGTTGGTATTGATCCAGAAGAGGACATTGCTGTTTTACAATATACAGGAGGCACAACAGGTAGATCAAAAGGAGCCATGCTCACCCACCGAAACATTGTCACAAACACTATTCAGGCCTATGAATTTTTTAAAGATGAAATCGAAATTGGAAATGAACGTTCCCTAACCGTTATTCCTCTCTTTCATGTGTTTGGTATGACATCTGGTATGAATCTCTCCGTCTATACAGCTGCTATGAATATTATACTTCCTAAGTTTGAAATAGAAGAAGTTCTGCAAACAATCAAAAACCTCAAACCAACATCTTTTCCAGGTGTACCAACCATGTATGTAGCCCTTAACAGTCATCCGAAAGCAGAAGAATATGGACTTGACAGTATCAAAATTTGTAATAGCGGAAGTGCTCCAATGCCGGGCGAATTAATGCGTTCGTTTGAAGCTAAAACAGGAGCCAAAATCTTAGAAGGATATGGGTTGACTGAGGCTTCTCCAACCACTCACTGTAACCCAATGTTCTCAAAACGGAAGCCTGGAAGTATAGGTATTGGTGTTCCTTCAACGGATTATAAAGTAGTGGATCTTAGCGATGGTACAACTGAAGTTCCTTATGGAGAAACCGGTGAGTTAATTATCAAGGGGCCTCAGGTAATGAAGGGATATTGGAATATGCCTGAAGAGACAGCGGATACCTTACGTGACGGCTGGCTTTACACAGGTGATCTTGCACGTATGGATGAAGATGGATACGCTTACATTGTGGATCGGAAAAAAGATATGATTATTGCGAGTGGCTATAATGTTTATCCTCGCGATGTTGAAGAAGTTCTATATGAACATCCTGCTGTTCAGGAGGCTGTAGTTGTAGGGGTACCAGATGAATATCGTGGGGAAACCGTAAAAGCCGTTCTCGTCTTAAATGAGGGACAAAGTACTACGGAAGAAGAAATCATTGCGTATTGCCGGGAACATTTAGCGGCATATAAAATCCCCCGTATGGTTGATTTTAGAGAGGAATTGCCCAAAACCAATGTTGGTAAAATTTTGCGACGAAAAGTAAGAGAAGAAATGGCGTAACCCTCTATTTTTAGTAGATTCTTTTAAAGAAGCCTGGAGGGTTGCAAATGAAAGATCAAATTATTAAATCTTGTATAGAGTGCTTTGAGAAAAACGGCTTTATCGAAACTTCCATTCAAGATGTTGTAGACCAGATAGGTGTTACTAAGGGGACGTTTTACTACTATTTTAAAAGCAAGGAACAGGTCCTGATGACGATTCATCGCAAATATATTGACACGTTATTACAACAACAGCAGCAGGTGATGGATGACACGACACTTACCTATAAAGAAAAGCTTGAAGGTCTGGTAAGGGTACTGATAACCAATATTACGCCTTTAGGTAACAGTGCGCGTGTATTTCATCGTGAATATCGTCATTTAAATGAGGAGCATATGAGTGAAGTGCGAACAAAACGAAATCAGGTACGAACCGCTATGGAAAAGGTGATACGTGATGGAATAAAAGCTAAGGAATTTCGACGTGATATTCAAGCGGATATTGTTACTCTTGGTATATTAGGGGCGTGTAATTGGAGTTATCAATGGTTTCAGTCTGATGGTGTTTTTACTGATTCTGAAGTAGCAAGTATATTTATTGATATGATTTGTCAGGGGATTGAAGATTCTGTATAGAAAAAGCCTATGAATGGGTTGAATAAGAAGAGAGGTGTTCGTTTGAAACATGAATGTAAAGTAAAGGTAAGAGCAAGCGAAACAGATGCCTTAGGCCATGTGAGTAATATCAGTTATTTTATTTATTTAGAAGAGGCGCGCATTGAAATGTTTAAAGATTTAGGAGAGCTTCTAGATATGGAGTCATGGCCATTTATTCTTGCATCTACTTCCTGTGATTTTAAACAGCAGGCGTATTTTGATGAGGTCATGACGATTCGTACGTATGTAAGTAAAATGGGAAACTCCAGCTTTCATTTACGACACAAATTTGTAAATGAAAGAGGACTGATTGCTGAAGGTACAGCGATTATGGTTTATTTTGATTTTAACAAGCAAAAGACTACCTCTATACCAGATTCTGTTCGACAAAAGCTTGAGCCTTATATAGAGGAGAATGTGGTGCAAGGGAAAAGATAAAGAGATATATTTTAGTGGATATGGATTAAATAAAATATGATGGGAGAAAGATGGTGACCCAAAAATTAGAGTTTTCATTATCAACGGGTTGGCTGGTTTTGAGTTCAATATTGTATTGAACTTAAACCAGTCATTTTTTCTTACATTCGTTCGTTATTGTAGTAATAAATGTATTCCTTATTCTCTTTTGCTTCAGTTCACTATTGGATGAGCAAAATTAGAAGGTTTTACTAGTTAATGGTATTATTTTACAATATATGGTTTGTGCTAATAAAAAAAAGGAATTTTATTATGTTTGGACTTTACATGTCAATTATTCTTTTTAATGTTGTTGCATTCAAAACCAATAAATCATTAGCTGCTAAACAAATTGCACACATATGGACTTTTACAATTGCGTTTCAAAGTAGTTTCGATATTTACATAGACATAAAATATCATGCTTACTGGTATTTTGAAAAAGCAGTTGACTGGAATTCCTTACCCGCCCATTTAGTGTTACTTCCACCTATTAATACGATGTTTTTAAGTTGGTATCCACTTCATAGTCCATTATTGAAGCAAATACGGTACTTCTTTTATTGGGAAATTACCCTGTTGATATATGAGTTTATTACCTTATTGCCGGAACCATGGGGTTATTTTTATTATGGATGGTGGCATTTGGGCTATTCAGCAGTTTTAAACCCGGTACTCTTAATCATTTTATTACTATATTTCAAGAAATTTATTAAAGAATGATATGGGAAAATGATTTAAAACTGTATGGAAACAGGGGAAAAAGGGAGATGTTTGATGATAAGACGGAAGATTCTTCGTGCATTTTTTCTCCTTGTGAATACTAACATTTTTCTGATTGGTGATTGCAGCGAATAAATACTGAGAATAAAAGGTTATCCATGATACAATATATGAAAAATTTAAAATGGAGAGGATAACATGCTGACCGATTATCATGTACATATGGCTGAAACTGGGGAATTCACAACAGAGTATTTGAAGGAATATTTACAACAAGCAAAAGAGAAAGGTATTGAGGAATTGGGCATTTCAGAGCATGCCTATTTCTTTAACGAGACTAAGGATATTATCTCAAACCCGTGGATTGATAATCGACGTGGGTTAAACTTCAAAGACTACCAGGCGTTTTTTGATCAGGCAAGAGCGGAAGGCCTTAAAGTGAAAATGGGGATTGAAATGGATTACACCCCAGGTAAGGAAAAGGAAATGGAGCAGTTTATCAAGGCTCATCCCTTTGATTATGTGATTGGATCGGTTCATTGGATTGGTGATTGGGGAATTGATTTAGCCATTTATCGTGATGAATACGAAAAGCGGGACATTTATGAAGCCTATGAACAGTATTTTGACCAGATTGTTACTTTAGCTGAATCCAGACTGTTTGATTTTGTCGGGCACATTGATTTAATAAAAATTTTCTCCTATAAGCCTGACAATCAAAATTTTGTGGAAAAACAATATGACCGGGCCGTTGAAGCTTTAGCCAAATCGGGCACTTGTATAGAAATCAGTACAGCAGGTTTTCGCAAGCCTGTTGGTGAAATTTATCCAGACCCAATACTGCTCAAAAAATGCTATGATGCTGGCGTTGGCATTGTGACATGTTCTGATGCCCATGCACCGAAACATGTAGGCTATGCGTTTGATCAGTCCCTTGAATTGGCACGTTCGGTTGGGTATCAGGAGATTCAGGTGTTTAGTAAACGGAAGAGAGAGACTTATTCCTTAGATTGATTGGTGTCAAGGAATCATATTAGTTGTCGTTACACGCTTTAATGACAAACCATGCACGTGGACTCATAATGTATTCACGTGCTTTTTTTCTTCTTATAACCGTACATTTTAATATATAAAGTTAAACAACATTTAGAAAATTGTGTGCTAAGATAACTGTAGATTAACGTAATTTACCATCTGAATAAGCATACAAACTCAATTGCTGAAAAAGATACATATAGAGGGTGTTTGATCTATGATAAAACCAGAGGTATTAAAAGAAGGAGACACAATTGGAATTATTACACCATCCACACCAGCACCTGTAAAATTTAAACAGAGGTATGAAAGAGGATTGAGATTCCTTCAAAAACTTGGCTATGAAATTGTTGAAGGCAGTTGTTCAAATAAGAGTCAGGCGTATCGTTCTGGAACGATAAAAGATAGAGTGAATGAATTCAATGAACTCATTCATAATCCTGAAGTGAAAGCGATTATAAGTACGATAGGTGGAACAAATTCAAATTCCTTATTACCCTACATGGATTATGAATATCTAAAGGATCATCCCAAAATTATTATGGGCTATAGTGATGTAACATCCCTTCTCTTGGGTATTTATACAAAAATTGGACTTGTCACCTTTTATGGACCAGCCATTATCCCGTCCTTCGGTGAATACCCTGACATGCTTCCAAAAGGAGTGGAGTATTTCAAAAATATAGTCACAAAACAAAAATCTGCACCATATACGCTTGAAATTCCAAATGAGTGGACAGATGAAATGCTTGATTGGAACACCCAAACGAGAGCTAAAAAGATGTATGAAAACAGAGGCTGGACTTGTTTGAGAAAAGGTAAAGCATCAGGTAAATTAGTTGGTGGAAATTTGAATACCATGTCTGGATTCCTAAATTCCCAATACTTTCCTGACCTGACGGGATCAATTTTATTTATAGAAGATTCATATAAGGACATGGCACTAGAGGAACGACTTTTTAGTATGTTAAAAGTTTCTGGTATCTTTGATAAGATTAGCGGTTTAATTGTGGGGAAGCATGAACAGTTTGATGATTTAAACGCCCCTTTCACTTTAAATGAACTGTTGCTTGAGGTTATAGGGGATACCAACATCCCTATCCTGACAAATGTTGATATCGGACATACCTTTCCATCACATGTTTTTCCTATAGGGATAAACATAGAATTAGATGCTGAACAAGGCAAAATCACCTTTATGGAAGACGGGGTTTTATAAAAAATTTCAACAAAGGAGTTAGATAGGATTAGTTTACTTAATCTCGGGAGTGTCGTGCTTGGACTAATTTCCTGGACACTTCCTGTTGTTCATGCCATACGAAATAATAAGCGTAGGCGTAGGAATGGGGTCACTTTTTCCATTAGGAGCATCATTGCCTGTGCAACTGCGCTATGTTTCCAAATATTCTATACCTATCATCTCGTAAAGATAGTGAGAGTGCATTTTGTTTAGCTTCTTTTAAGACAGAATTTCTTTTAGAATATGTAATCATGGACATTTTACTCATGGCGAATAATAATAGACAAATGGCAACAATGAGGAATAGAAAGTCCATGTGTAAGACCTCCTTTGTATTTATGACACGATTTTCAATTAGTAATCATGCCCTGCACTTTCATTTTAATTTTCGGCTTTTTTCTTTTTATAGGAACCTATTAAGCTTGCATCATCTTCAGGATTTTTATCTTTTTTGGTCAACAAACCAACAATCCAGATGACAGGTCCAACTAACATTAAACAACAGCCAACAGCCGCCCCTAAAAATGCTCCGCCGATTCCGAAAAAGCCGCCAAACAGTATAACGGATGGAAAAAAGAGCAGGATACCAGCTATTGTAGATATCCAACCAAATCTTATTCTACTTTTACGATTTTCCGGGATAGTTGCTAAAATAATTGTCACCAAAAATATTACAAAAATAGCCATAATAAGTCCTGTATATACATATCCCATTACATCACCTCTTCGAAATAGTAAATAAGCAAAAAAAGTTAGATAAGGCATTTTAATTACGGCTATGTTAAAGCTTATTGAAGGTTTTCTGCCAAGTTGATTGGAGCTGAAGTGCACAATACTCCTGTGGCAAGAGCGGTATACGGGGCCCTGGGCCGATGCCGAGGAGGCTCCCGGACCGCCCGCGGAAATCGAGCGCACTGGAGTGGAAATAACACCCATGTTTAACAGAGCCTTAATTATAAAGAATGTACATTCATTTATGATGTTTTACTCTTGAATAATACATTATCTAACCTATTTTAAAAATAATTAAGCCAGTTTTAAAAATAATTAAGCCGATTTTAAAAGTTATTGAGCTAATATTTACTGAATTTATCCATCTTTTAATAGATTAGTCCGTTAAGGTATCTTTTCATTGTAAACGATATTCATTAATCTCTTATATATATCTGGCTGTTGTTTTGTGAATTTTAATTTTTACTATTTATGCCTTAGTTTTATTAAATAAGGCCATCTTACCACAGAATCACGCTGCACAAGACATGTCTACAAGTCTATCGTCTTCACCTGATGAATATCAGACACTGCTTTTAATTCATCAAGTATATTATTATCTATTTGACGATCAACGGTAAGCATCATAATCGCATCTCCACCGACATCCGAACGCCCCACCTGCATGGTTGCAATGTTGACGTCAAATTGGGCGAGGAGGCTTCCCACACGTCCGATGGCACCTGGCTGGTCAGTGTGACGGATGAGTAATAGGTGGCCAGTTGGTATAACGTCAACACTGTAGGCATCGACTTTTACAATCCGTGTTCCAAGGCCATTGAGTAATGTACCGGCCACTTTGGATGTTCCTGATTGAGTACCGACTTCCACGGTTAATAGGTTGGTGAATCCTTTGGTAGATGTGGTTTTCTGTTCATTGATGGTAATTCCTTTTTTATCGGCAAAATAAGGTGCATTAACATCATTGACATGCTCGCCTAAGTAACGCTTTAAAATTCCTTTTACCGTATTACGGGTTAGTGGCGTTACATCCAGATCAGCTAAATCTCCTGAATAGTAAATGCTTACTTCTTCAACAGCTTCCTGGGCAAGGTGAGCGCTAAAGGTCCCTAGTTTTTCGGATAAGTTAAAATAGGGTTCAATCCGCTTCATGACATCCGCAGGGAGGGATGGCAAGTTGACAGGATTTTTTGCCACACCCTCATTTAATATTTGGATGACATCATGGCTTACATCGATGGCTACATTTTCCTGGGCTTCTATCGTACTAGCACCTAAATGCGGGGTAGCCACTACTTCAGGCAGATTCACTAATTGATAGTTTTGCAGTGGCTCTTCTTCAAAAACATCGAGAGCGGCCCCGGCGACTTTTTTCTCTAATATAGCCTCATAGAGTGCATCCTCATCAATAATTCCTCCGCGGGCACAGTTGATAATTCGTACACCTGGCTTCATTTGATCAAAGGCATCCTTGTTAATGATATGCTTTGTCGCTGGAAGTAATGGCGTGTGAACGGTTATGAAGTCTGCCTGTTGGATGACTTCTTCAAATGTTCCATACTGAATGCCCATTTTTTCTGCTTTTTCCTCGGTTAGGTAGGGGTCATAAGCAATGACATTTAAACGCTGTCCCTTGGCGCGATAGGCTACTTCTGCACCAATACGGCCGAGTCCAACAATACCGAGCGTTTTTCCTTTTACTTCTACACCCACATAGGCTTTTCGATTCCATTCATGCTGGTTTAGCGAATGATAGGCCTGTGGAATTTTCCGTGCCAGTGACATGAGCATGGCCATGGTATGCTCGGCGGCTGAATTGGTATTCCCATCCGGGGCGTTTACGACAATTACCCCGTGTTCCGTTGCAGCATCTAAATCAATATTATCGACGCCAACACCTGCCCTGCCAATGACTTTAAGGTGTTTTGCTCTTTCTATAATGTCTTTGGTTACTTTGGTTTGGCTGCGTACAAGGAGTGCGTCATAGTTCCCAATCATTTCTAACAGCTTTTCATGAGAGAGACTGGTATTCACATCGATTACCATATTTTTTTCCTGTTTGAGGGGGGCAATCCCCTCTTCACTTAATGGATCACTAACTAAAATGTGAAAAGTCATTTGGTTTTACCTCCTATTTTTGTAGTTGTGTATAAATCGCTTGAGCGGCTGCTACACCTGTACCAAATTCCACTTGTTTTCCGGCTTTATGTAAGCCGATTTCAAGTAAACTTATGGTTTGTAACACATCAGCAGGGGATGAGTACCCCATATGGCCGATTCGGAATATTTTCCCTTTAAGATGCTGTTGGCCACCAGCCAGCGACAATCCAAATTCCTGTTTGACAATACTGCGAAGGTTTTCCGGATCAACATCATTAGGCTGTACAGCGGTGACAGTAGGTGAGGCGTCCTGATCTGTTGTTAGTAAAGGAAGATGAAGTGCTCTGCAGGCAGCTCTTGTCATGTTTTTCATCATTTCATGGCGTTCTACAACCTTGTCAAACCCTTCTTCTTCTATTAGGGTGAGGACCTGTTCTAAGCCAAATAATAATGACAAAGCTGGTGTGTAAGGTGTTGAATAATCGGTTAACTTGTCATGATAGGTATTCAAATTCAAATAAAAACGAGGTTGTGGATTTTCCTTCATTTTATTTAAAGCACGATCACTAGCTGCTACAAAGGTAAGACCTGCTGGAAGCATTAAGGCTTTTTGAGAACCGGTTACGAGTACGTCCACACCCCATTCATCCATTTTGCATTCGACCCCGCCAATACACGACACACCATCAACGACTAGTAGTGCATCTGAGGTCTGATGTACAACTTTAGCGATGTCCTGAATAGGATTTAATACGCCTGTTGAGGTCTCGCAAAAGGTTGAAAATACCACTTTTATATTCGGATGTTGGTTAAGATATGCAGCCACTTTGTCAGGATTCACGGCTTCTCCCCAGGGAACGTCAATAACGTGAGTATTCAACTGATAGGACTGACAAATTTTCTTGAAACGGTCACCGAATGCACCTGTAACAATCACGAGGACTTCATCATCAGGCATAGCACTATTTACAACAGCTGCTTCCAAGCCGGCTGTCCCACTCCCAGCAATCATTAGCACGTCTTGTTCAGTTCCAAAAATGGTTTTTAGTCTTGGACGAATTCTCTGGATTAATTCTTTTGCTTCACTGCCACGATGCCCAATCATTGGCTGGGACATGGCATGTTGTACACTAGGAGGAATCGGTGTTGGCCCAGGAATTCGTAAAAAGGTTTGATCTTGTAACATCAGCTTTCACTCCTTAAATGGATTAATGTTGGCATAAAAAAACCTTTCACCCCTTATGGAAGGGGCGAAAGGTTAAACATCCGCGGTACCACCCTTGTTCACTACCTTCCATGCGCTGTGGAAGGAGCCTTCATTGGTCCTCATGCATAACGTGCATGTACCGGGCAAGCCTACTATCTGTTCAGTCTGCCAACTCAGAAGGGCTATCCATAGTGATTACCACTGGTTCGCACCACCCACCAGCTCTCTGAAGTATAATTCACTACAAATCTGTCTTCTTCACCGTATTAACGTTTAAACGTATTAAATAATTTTTATCTATCATAGCAGACTTAAATCGAATGTCAACCTTTCATTCCAAGTTTTTTGGTTTTTATACGTTAAAAGTGAAGGAATAGTTCTGATTCGTTTTTTCAGAATATTGTTGACAATGAATGCGTTTTCATTTTAAAATAAACAATAAATCATTGAAAATTTGGTGAACAGAAAATGACTTCTTCAAAAGATGTTGCATCCTATGCAGGAGTTTCTCAAACAACCGTATCAAGGGTGTTGAATAGTCCTGAAAAAGTAAATCAGAAAACGTTAAACAAAGTGAAAAGGGCTATGGAGGAATTGAACTATAGACCTAATTCAATAGCTCGTTCGTTAGTGAATAAGAAAACGAGATCAATAGCGCTGTTATCGGGACCATTACATAATCCTTTCTTTGTGGAAACGACAACATCTATAGTGAATTACGCAAAAGCAAAGGGATTTAATATTAACGTTCATTTTGAAAATTTCGGGGATAACATGTCTATTTATGAAGATGTATTAAATCATCAAGTTGATGGCATTATTTTATCTTCCATACTTTATGAGGATCCAGTTTATAAAGAATTACAAAAGCTTGATATTCCATTTATGATGTTTAACCGTAAGCATAGAGAAAAGGGAAACTATGTGGAAATGGATAATTTTCAGGCTGGAAGACTTGCTACACAACACTTAATTAATCTTAACCATAAAAATATCGTTTGGCTTGGCGGTCCGTTGACCATGTCAACATTTAAAGGCAGATATGATGGCTTTAAACAGGTATCTAATGAGTATGGAATGGATGTTAATGATAATCATATCTTTATTACGGATACAAGCAAGCAGGACATCTTTGAAAAAACGAGTCACATTATGTCCCGAAAACATCGCCCTACTGCCATTTTTGCTGGAACGGATTCCATTGCGATTTATGTGATTGATTTTCTTATCCAAAAGGGCTATCGCGTTCCAGAGGATATCAGTGTGATTGGAGTTGATAATGTAGAATTAAGTAGACATCATTCCTTTCAGCTCACTACTGTCGGGATTATAGATGAGACGAATCTCGGGCAAATAGCCATTGAAAAATTAATTGACTTAATTAATCTTCGAGAAGCATATAATACGAGTGAGTTTGTTCAGGAGACAGTAAAAACTAAATTGTATAACCGATCAACAACAAAGCTTATTTAGTAAAATGAATACGTAAACAAAAATTTATTTGCATAAAGGGGAGGAATTATCATGTTTGATACTAGTCAATATTTGAATCAATTAGAAAAAGATTCAATGAATACGTATGCATTAATGAACCCTCATACCAGAGAAAAAATCATGGATATTCCGGAATGCAGTAATGAGCAAATGGAAAAGGCCATCCAGAATGGGAAAAGAGCTTTTCAAAAAATGAAGGCATTAACCTCTGAAAAACGCTCGCTTATTCTGGAAAAGGCTGCGCAAATGGTAGACGAAAATAAGGAAGATTTTGCAAAAACCATTACACTTGAATCCGGAAAACCTGTTCGTTTTGCATTAGGGGAAGTAGGGCGTACCGTTCAAACGTTAAAATTTGCAGCCATTGAAGCACGAAAACTGGAGGGAGAATCCATACGTTTGGATGCCGCTACTAACGGTGGGGGCAGAGATGCATATACCATTTTCCAGCCAATCGGTGTTGTTGGCGCGATTACACCATTTAATTTTCCGCTTAATCTCGTAGCTCATAAAGTCGGCCCGGCATTAGCAGTAGGAAATAGTATCATCGTTAAACCGGCAGAAAAGACTCCTCTATCCTCTATTAAACTAGCGGAAGTATTCAAGGAAGCTGGACTGCCTGAAGATGCTTACCAGGTCATAACCGGGGATGGGCCTCGTTTAGGAAAAGTCTTAATTGAACATCCCGATGTCGAAAAGATTACCTTCACGGGCAGCCCGGAGGTTGGAAAATTAATTAAATCCCAGGTGGGTCTGAAGAAAGTAACCTTGGAACTTGGAAATAACTCAGCACTTTATGTAGATGAAAGTGTTAAAAATAAACTGAAGGATATCGCTAAAAGTGCTGTCACAGGTGCCTTTTCATACAATGGGCAAGTTTGTATCAGTACACAACGAGTTTATGTTCATCAGGATGTATTTGATGAATTCTTAGCTTATTTTAAGGAATTTACTGAGTCATTGAAATATGGTGATCCGAATGATCCAAATACAGATTTGTCAGGAGTTATAGACGAAAAATCCCAGGATAGAGTTTTAACCTGGATTCAGGAAGCTGTCGATTCCGGGAGCAGACTTGTTACAGGTGGATTGAAACAGGAAAACGGTATTGAGCCAACGATTTTAGCCAATGTATCAAATGAAGCTAGAGTTTCCTGTAATGAGGTATTTGGACCTGTGGTTATTGTTAATTCAGTCAAAAATGCTGAAGAAGCCTTAGAAGCTATGAATGATACTAACTATGGTTTAAACGCAGGTGTTTTCACCTATCATCTGCCACAAGCCTTTACATTTGCTCATGGGCTAATCGTAGGTCAAGTACTAATTAATGATCTTCCTACACTAAGGTTTGATCATATGCCGTATGGGGGATTGAAATCGTCAGGATATGGCTATGAGGGAATCAAATATGCAATGAAGGAAATGGTTCATATGAAATTCATCAGTATGAATTACGATTTTTAAGGAGAAGGAACATGTATACACTTGCCTATAAAGAACAAATAGAAGCCCATCCAGATGCTAAGGTTGTCTTTTATCCCTATGAAGTAACAAATTGGGAGATTGGTTTTAAACCACTCCCTTTCCTTAAAAAACGTATGGAAAAGAAATCTCTTATTACGAATTTAACCAAAATGGAGACCAGCTTTTTTCAAATGAAAAAGGATAATCTGCTTCCCTTTGATGAGCAAAATCATCATCTTATCCTTCCCATCCATTACACCTATCAGGAATTAACGCAAACAGGTATGGAATATTTAAAAAACAATTATATACACAAACGGAAAGTCTGGTCTTATCCTGAAATCCATCTTAAGAATACCTTTACATTGTATATTCCGTATCTCGTTTATTCCAGGAAAGTTAAGGGCAGGGAGAAAACATTTTTGCTTGAACCATCGACTGGGAGTGAGGATGTTTTAGAAAAATATAAGGAAATTGCCAACTATCTGAAGGAGGTGAATGTATGACATTTTTGTACTGGATGATAGGAATTTTACTAACTACATGGATAGGTATGGCGATTGTATTGTTTAAAACGAAACTGCTGGATAAATAAGGGGGGATAAAATGGATGCTGTTGTTATGTTTTCATGGATATTTATGGTTTTGTTTATTGGTATGATGATTACCATGGGCGTTATGGGTGGTAAGAAAACAAAATCCTCTGATGATTTCGCAACGGCCCGTTCCAGTTATGGCCCAATTGTTATTGCATTAGTCATTAGCGCAGGTATTTCAAGTGGTTCTACCTTTATGGGAATGCCTGGGTTAGCTTTTGATTTAGGGGCACCTAGTTTATGGTATCCATTATTGTATCCGGTTGCAACAGTTATTGGTATGTTGTTTGTTGCCAAAACGATTAAAATGTATGGTGATAAATTTGGGACGAGAACCATTCCGGATTTTATTGGAGACCGGTATAATAGTGAATTTCTTCGGATTACTCTTACGATTATTTCGATTCTATTAATTTTCTATGTTGTTTCTCAGCTAGTCGCGGCCGCAACGATGTTTCAAACGATGATGGGGATTGATTATGGAGTCGGTCTTATTATTACCGGAATTGTTTTAGCTATTTATGTATTCTTAGGTGGTTCCCATTCAGATATCATGACAGATGCCATTCAAGGATTTTTAATGTTCATTACGGCAATTACTGTCGTTGCATGTTTTGTAGGAAGTGTAGGAGTAGATGGCGGTTTTGGAGATATGATAAACCTGATAAAGGAAAGAAAGCCTGAAGGTGCGTTTGATACATTGTTTATACCTGGTAATGATACGTATGGTTCATTTTGGCTCATTGCTTTATTATTTATCGCTCACTTACCTTTTGGAATTTTACCACACCTTGGCAATAAATTCTTAGCTGTAAAATCCAATAAAGATATGAAAAAACTGATTATGTATTGTACATTTTTTGCTACCATACTACCTTTAATGGGGCTTGGCGGAATGTTAGGGATTGCAGTTGTGGACCCAGCCGCAGATATACGCCCGGATCAAATCATTCCTGTTTTATTTCAAGAAATATTCCCTCCCGTAATCGCAGCGTTTTTAGCCGTTGCTGTTCTTTCAGCTGTAATGTCTACTTCAGACGGTCTGATTGTATCCCTGACTCAGCTACTAGCTAATGATATCTTTAGGAAAACCATTGTTCCAAGAATGAATATTAGTAAAAATAAATCCGAAAAGCTGGAGCTACTCATTAGTAGATATTCAACGATTCTGGTTATTGCAGTTGGAATCCTGTTGGCCTGGTCACCACCACAGTTTTTATCAATCTTTATGTGGATTGGGATAGGAGGAATTGTGTCAGCAACAGCCGGTCCATTAGTTGTTGGAGCATTATGGAAGCGCTCTACTAGACAAGGAGCAATTTCAGCGTTATTAGCTGGGACTATTTCCTACTGGATTATTTATTTACCATTTGGATTTGACGTTAGCAATCCTTTCGCGGCTGCTGGACTTGGTGTTTTCATTAGTATGGTTGTAATGGTTGTTCATACCTTGATGTTCTCGAGTAGTATACAAAAGAAAACGGTAGAATCAGAGGATTTAACATTGAATTAGGCTGTTTTTTAAAGATTGTTGTTTTTTTATAAGTTAATTCGTTGATGGCGAGCTATACAAGGATGGGGAAAGCCTAGTGTATTTCACCTGCGGCAGGCAGAGCAACAAACGATTTGAAAATAGCCTTGAAATAAATAATAGAGGAGTGTGATTACTATGGATCAATTCGTTTCACCAAAAAATATTTTTCATGGAAAAGGGTCAATTGAGAGATTAAGAGATATCTTAAATGAAGAACAGGTTAAAAAGGTTGTTTTGATTACAGATCCCATGCTCAAAAAACTGGAGGTCATCAACCCTGTACTCCAATTGTTAGATCAGGAAAAGGCTGATGTCGATATTATTACGAATGTAGTACCCGAACCTCCACTAAAAGTAGGAAATGAAGTGGTTGATGAGGTAAGAAGTAAACAAGCGGACTTGGTTATTGGTGTTGGTGGCGGAAGTGCTTTGGATTTAGCAAAAGCTGCATCTGTATTAGCTGAAAATGAAGGTATAGTTGAGGATTTTTTAAACTTATCCGGTACAAAAAAGCCTGAAGCAAAAGGGCTACCGAAAGTATTAATTCCGACCACTTCCGGCACAGGTGCAGAAGTTACTGACATTGCTGTATTTTCCTTAGAGGATACGAAGGATGTCATAACCCATGAAAATTTATTAGCGGATTATGCGATTGTTGACCCTGTATTGACGTATACATTGCCATCTAAAGTAACAGCGGCAAGTGGAGTAGATGCCTTTACTCATGCTTTGGAAGCGTATACTTCTGTGAATGCAACACCATTAACGGATACATTGGCGATTGATGCTATGAAACGAATTATTGGTAATCTGCGTACAGCGGTTTGGAACGGAAAGGATGAATATGCCAGAGAGCAAATGTCACTTGGCAGTTTAATAGCTGGTTTAAGCTTTTACAATGCCGGAGTTGCCGGTGTACATGGGCTAGCCTATCCTCTTGGGGGACTGTTTAAAATCCCGCATGGGGAGTCTAATGCTGTTCTGTTACCTTATGTGTATGACTACATCTGGCCAGCCTCCTTAAACAAAATGGTAAAGGTGGCAGAAATCTTCAATCTCCCAACAGAAGGGAAAAGTGACCGACAGCTTGCCATTGATGTGGTACAAAGCCTTCAGGATCTCGTCAAAGATGTCGGTCTTCCTACAAAATTACAGGAGTACTCCATTAAAGAGGATGATATTGAGCGGTTAGCTCAAAATGGTGTTGAGCAAAAACGATTGTTAAATAGAAGTCCGAAAAAATTGGATTTGGACTTAATTCGGAAAATTTATCAGAATGCTTATGACGGAAAGCTTTTAAGTGATTAGGAATTATTAGGCTGGGCCCAGCCTGTTCGGGGCCTGGCTTTTTTATTGTATAGGGAGCGTATAAATTCGGTGGTGTGAATGGATTAGTTTATATATGATAAGAGGCGACAGGATTAAAGGTGTAACAGACTTGATTATGGTAGGAATTACCAGAATTAATGAAAGGATCAACATGATGGTGGTGCTTTGATCGATTTAATGAGAAAAGTGAAATAATTATATTGTAATCGGACAGGAATGTGAAATAGCTAGACCGAATCTCTGCAGATAGCGAAAGAAATCATGGTAAAAACAACAGAATCGAAAATACCTCATAAACTGCAAATTGATCTACATATATAGACAAAATTCTTTTGTAACAAAATACCATTCTTATTCGTAGTCAGGGGGGAAGGAGGAGGAAGTAAATGTCGCGTTACAATCTTGATGATATCTACCAATCATACATCCAGGAAATTTCACGCTATTTGCTTTCTCTTACGCATGATCGTTATTTAGCGGAGGATTTGGTGCAGGAGACGTTTTTCCGTGCTTATTTACATATTGAAGAGCTTAATGATCAGAAAATGAAACCCTGGTTGTTTAAGGTAGCCTACCATGTGTTTATCGATCATATGAGGAAAAATAAACGCCCAAATTGTAAAATACCAGACCTTTTTTCAACAAATACGAGGAAATGCTTCGACTGAAAAAGAGGCCGTAATGAAGAATCAAATCCTGGAGCTGAAGGAAATGCTGAAGACCTTACCAGCAAAACAGAAGCATGCAATTCTATTGGCTGATTTTCATGATTTATCTTATAAAGAATCAGCATCAATCATGGAAGTTTCACTGTCTCACTTTAAAATTTTGTTATTTCGAGGTCGTCAAACACTTCGTCAACAAAAGGAAAGGAATGAAGCACCTCATGAGTGAAGATTTTAAGCTTATTCAGAAGGAAAGCTATCGGAAGAGGAAAGTCAGGACGTTGAAAAAGAGTTAAAAAAGATGGAAGTCTATCAATCTTATTTAGATGAAGAATTGGGTGAGAAAAAAGAAAAAACACTTTCCAATTCGCAAAATTATCAAAAAATCCTTCGAAAAGGGAAATGGAAAGCAAGAATAACCAATGCAGGTACAGCTATTGGAATTCTCATTTTAATCGCTTTTATTAGTAGTATAATAAATGTGATTTTGTACTCGTGGGGTGACCCAGATCGAATTGAGGTCTATAACGATGTGATCAAATCCACCCTGGCTGTTACACAACCGAATATTGATGCGAGGAGCGGGGGATCAAGTGTGGGTTATTTCTTTTTAAATAACAAAAGAGACCTCAAAAAAAGAATAGGGAATGAGTACGAAAAGGTTGGTAGCTTTGAAATGAATTTTTTGTATGGTATACCTTTGTTTGAGCCGATTGTTGAAAAAGACATCAATCAAAATCCTATGTTTTATTATCCTGTTAAAGACGTGGCCTTGGAGGATAAACAAGAATGGAGTCGACTTGAGCATTTACCTGAAGGGACGGTAGTAGAAGCATTTGTATCATTAGATCAGCCTTACTCAACAGAAGATCTTTTATCCCTGCTTGAAAATTATCAAACAATAGAGCCAGTATGGTTTGCGGTTGAAACCGGAATAGAAAAAGAGGAAGCGGAACAAAAAGGACCAGGTGCTACAGAAGCCATTGGATTTCCTAGTCAGCCCATCTGGCATCCAGAAGATTTAAATGTTATGTCAAGAAAAACAGAAGATACGGGCTTTTTTAGTCGTGTTACTTCAGAATCAGGCTCTTTACCTCCTGTAGAAGAATATGGCAGTGCAGAGCTTCGAAATGAAAATTTCATGCACACACTGGAGCTAATGGCTGACCATAAAGGAATGGTTAAGCAAGTAGCTCGACTTAACGATCTTCGCTTAGACGAACGGATTCATTATTTAAATAATGAAGGAGTCCACATATATGGCATAGTTATCACAGGTCCCACCAAGGAAATTTTGGAGTTAAAGGGAGAAAATTGGATTACTAATCTAACTATTGGTGAAGTAAGGCTGTGGAATTAAGAAGAAGAGCGTTGAATTTTTATAAATAGACATTACACCATAATTCTCCTTAATACATTTATGGTAAGATAACAATGGTAAAAAGCAAATATTTCATATTGGGAGGTAAAAATGGAAACTAAACCAGCGCTTGAACTAAGAAATGTGACGAAAAAGCTTGGGAACAAAGATGTTGTTGATGATTTGTCCTTTTCCATTCAGCCAGGCGAAGTTTTTGGATTGCTAGGTCCAAATGGTGCTGGGAAAGACAACCATTGGGCGCCATAGTGGAAAACTCGGAAATGTATAAGTTTCTAACTGGCTAGCAATCAAAATCTCGTTCATTTTGCCAGAATGTCTACAGAAAAGATTATGAAAGAATGAATCGATGAAGTTGTGAAATTAGTAGATAAGGAGAAAAACATTCATAGAAAAGTTAAAACCTATTCTCTAAGGATGAGGCAGCGGCTTGGGGTAGCGCAGGCTATCCTACATCAGCCTTCACTGCTTATATTCGATGAGCTTACAAATGGATTAGATCCACAGGGAATTTATGAATTCCGTAGCTATTTAAAAAGGTTAACCGAACAAGGGATAGCTGTGAAGGTATCGAGTCATCTACTGGCTGAAATGCAGCAAATGTGTGATCGGGTTGCGATTATCCAGGATGGGGATTGGCAGAGTCGTGTACAAAAAGTAGCTATAGGTTCAAGTCAACTTAAGCAAAATGTTACTCCCTAAAGGGTGCTATTCCGTGTATTTAGCTTATACACTAAATCTACCAGTTGCCACTTTTACATCTAAAAATTTAAAAATTATGGACTTGTTTAGCATAAAATACATAAAATCAGAATAAATTTTTAAAAACTGTTGAACCATTGTCCATTAGTTGTTATAATAGCAAATATCAATTCAAAACAAAGAAATTCGACAAAAAATGCGGGTGTAGTTTAGTGGTAAAACCTCAGCCTTCCAAGCTGATGTCGTGGGTTCGATTCCCATCACCCGCTCCAGCAATTATATAATAACTGTTACCAACGCAGTGTTTCGTTTGGCTCGCCACGAAGCATTGCGTTTTTTATGTATTTATTGAATCTTTACGGAGCGTTATGATGTCGATATTCCTCGATAAACGCGATCATTCTTTCGGTTTAGCTTATGATTCGATTTAATGAAAGCTTTATTCTGTCAGGCGCAAGTTATTTTTGGTTTATTGAGCTGAATTTTTCAGTCAATCCATGTCTCACAATCAAGCCGCGTTAACACTTGAATTTCCTGCTACTGACTTGTATCCTTGGATTGTTGAGGAATCAATCAAGAGCGAATAATAGATGAGGTGTTTTGGTTATGCAAAAGCTGCGCTCTACGTTGCGAAATATTGATGGAAAAGGATATAAAGGATATAAATCTCTGCAAGGGATATTTCAATTTCAACAATATAAATTAGCGATTGATTACGTTCAGGGAGATCCGTTTGCCTCCCCTTCCAAAGTCAGAATCATTGTTCCGAATAAAGCTTTTCCTGTTAGAAAAGAGTGGATACAGGGGAAACAGCGAAAAATATACACAGAAGATGTCATTGCCCGCTCTGTAGCCCAAGCTATTCGAAATAATCAGGCCACAGTGCGTGGATCAGGAAAGAGCGGTCTACTTAGTATTGATGCACCTGGACAAGAAATTTTAGACCGAACAGCGGTTACAACAGATGGTTCTCAAACGACGATTTGCTTATCTGTTGGACTTCCGGCAAATGGTCGCCGAATCAATGGTCGTGAAGCAGAAAAGCTCTTCTTTCAAATAATCCCGGATATTATGAAGCAGTCCATTTTTTCGATTAAAAACGACGAAATCGAAGCATTTGTCCAATTAGCAGACCAGCAGGAAGCTATTCGTAAAGCAATGAAGGAGAACAATTGGATTGCTTTTATTGCTGATGGAGCAATATTACCGCGTGAAAGTGGAATCAGTAATCGTCCGTTAAAAAAGGCGGTTCCTTTTCAGAGTCCAGAGGAAAATCGTGTGTCCATTGATCTTCCACACCGTGACGAGCCTCTTACGGGGATGGCACTAAAACAGGGAATTACAGTCATTGTAGGGGGAGGTTACCACGGAAAAAGTACATTGCTTACGGCTATTGAGCGTGGTGTTTACCATCATATTAAGGGAGATGGGCGTGAATATGTCCTTACTGATCTAAACGCCGTTAAAGTAAGAGCAGAGGATGGCAGGAAGGTCACCCATGTCAATATTTCTCCGTTTATTAATAATTTGCCTCATGGTGAGGATACAGCTCAATTTAGTACGGAAAATGCCAGTGGAAGTACTTCACAGGCAACGAATGTAATGGAAGCTCTTGAGGTTGGTGCATCAACCTTGTTAATTGACGAGGATACAAGTGCCACCAACTTTATGATTCGTGATCAGCGAATGCAGGAGCTTGTTGTTAAGGAAAAAGAACCGATTACTCCGTTTATTGATAAAATCAGTCAACTGCGTAATGAGCTTCAAGTATCAACCGTTTTAGTTATGGGTGGTTCCGGTGACTATTTTGATGCTGCAGATCAGGTGATTATGCTGGATGAATATATACCACATAATGTTACGGAAAAAGCGAAGGAGATTGCCAGTCAGTTTCCGAGCCAGCGTAAGCATATTGATAAGTCCTTTGGAACCATTTCCAATCGACGTTTTTTACCGAATAGCTTAGATAGTCGTAAAGGTAAGAAGTCTAAGGTTCAGGCAAAGGAGCTTGATAAAATTCTAATGGGACGTGTTGACATCGATCTTCAACAGGTCGAGCAGCTTGTGGATGTGTCCCAAACACGCATGATTGCTCAAATTTTGCATCATTTAGAACAAAAAGGCTGGCTGAAACAGAAAAGGTCCCTCAATGAGCTGTTAGATGAAATTGAAATCCAAATTGATACAAATGGTCTTGCTTCCTTCACGCCAAGACCACACGAGCATCCGGGTGAATTAGCCAGACCCAGAAGATATGAAATAGCAGCCACACTCAATCGCTTACGAACAGCTAAAGTCGGGGATTAGGGACTGTCCCCACACGCTTTAAAGTGCTAAAGTGAAAGGAGGGGAAATGGTTTGTATGATGAGTTAAAACAGGATGTTATGAAGCAGAGCAAGGGTATTGGTATTGATAAAATCGGCTTTGCTTCGGTGGACGTGTTTACCACACTTAAGGAACGTCTGAAAGTGCAGCAGGAAAATCAATATCAGTCAGGCTTTGAAAAGGGAACAATTGAGGAGAGAACCACCCCTCGGAAATTAATGCCAGAGGCTCAGTCCATTATTTCCATTGCTTTAGCTTATCCATCAAAGCTGGAAAATGCCCCACGAAGTACAAAGGGTGACAGACGAGGACAATTTTGCCGGGCCTCGTGGGGAACAGACTATCATCATATTTTACGAGAAAAGCTAGAACAGCTCGGAGAATATTTAAAGGAAAAACATCCTGATACCCAATATAAGATTATGGTAGATACAGGGGAATTATCTGATAAAGAAGTAGCAGTAAGAGCAGGAATTGGTTTCACAGGGAAAAACACTGTTCTTATCACTCCTGAATTTGGCTCTTATGTGTATTTAGGCGAGATGATTACGAACATACCATTTGAGCCCGATCAGCCATTAGAAGAAGACTGTGGCAATTGTAATCTTTGTGTAGATACCTGTCCCACAGGAGCTTTAATTCAGGGCGGGCAATTAAATGCTCAAAAATGTATTGCCTTTTTAACACAGACGAAGGACTTTCTACCTGATGATTATCGTAAAAAAATCGGAAACCGTCTATACGGCTGTGATACCTGTCAGGTAGTTTGCCCGAGAAATAAAGGGAAAAACTTTCATTTACACGAAGAAATGGAGCCGGACCCAGAAGTGGTAAAACCCCGTCTTAAGCCGTTATTACGTATTTCGAATCGTGAATTTAAGGAAACATTTGGTCCGATGGCAGGCTCCTGGAGAGGTAAGAAGCCGATTCAACGTAACGCCATTATCGCTTTAGCGAATTATAAGGACGAAACTGCAGTTGATGAACTCATTGATGTAATGAAGCATGACCCACGGCTCGTAATAAGAGGAACAGCAGCGTGGGCTTTAGGGAAAATTGGATCAGAAAGCGGAAAAACGGCCATTTTAGAAGCAAAAGAGAAGGAGACAGATGAATCGGTATTAGCTGAAATGGAGAAAGGGTTAGAGTTCTTTACTGCACCACTAAGTTAATGCTTGTCGAAGAGTCGCATTGAGGAAAATGTGACTCTTTTTTCGATTTTATAGTCTAATCACAAAATGTTCGATAAACTATTAAGTAAATGTACTGGCGAGTTTAAGCAGAGAAGTCCTTTGGCGAATTTCGAATCATTTTAACAGTTTTCCGTAAACATCCAAACAGCCTGTACATAAAAATTTAAAAGAAGGTGTTTTTAGGGTGAAAAATTCATGGTTGTATTATGACGAAATGGATACCGATTTAGGTCCAATTACATTCATCATGAAGGACGAAGCGTTATGTGCATTACAATATGGTAAGCTTAGTCAACTGGGTGACTCGTTTCATAATTGGCTCCAAAAACACTTCAAAAAGGCAAACATCCAACATCATCCAACAAAATTACTGGAGGTAATGCAACAATTTGAAAAGTATTTTTCGGGTGAGCGCACACAATTTGAATTTTCTTATGAATTATACGGTACACCCTTTCAAAAACAGGTATGGTCAGCTCTGAAAGATATTCCTTATGGAGAAACACGAACATATAAAGATATTGCCCATATCATAGGCGCGCCTAGTGCACAACGAGCAGTAGGAGGGGCTGTAAATCGAAATCCATTACCTATTTTGCTTCCATGTCATCGTGTTGTAGGGAGTAACGGGAATATGACAGGCTATGCTGGTGGCATTGATAAAAAGGCATTTTTGCTTAAACTTGAAAAGACTCCACTAGCTTCTCAATAATATTGTCTATTTTACATGCTTTTTATCTCCCTTTCATACATTAGAACGGAAGGGAGGCGTAAACGGTGAAAAATTCTTTTCTTCAGAAAGAATGGGAAAATATTATTCGGCAATACACTGATTTCAAATGGTGGAAGCAAAAAAAGGATGCCTATGAAAATAGAGGTGTTCAGGTTTTACAGGTTACAGGAGCGGGGAAGCCTTATCATCAAATGAACCGAAACCACAAAAAAGAGATTCATTATTATCTTCATCTATCTTACTTATTAAAGCAAACGGGTAAGACCTATCTAGAAGAAGAACTCATTCCAGTTAGACTGAATTTCCAAGATGAAACCTTATCCCGCCATGAAATGATCCCTCCACCATCAGGTAATCAAACGGAACACATTACACCTGCATTTGAATCAGATACAAGATTAGAACAAAGAGCTTTTTCCTATGATCGCAGGGCGGCGGTAAGATATGCCGAGCGCTGGTGGAATGATTATAATCCTGAATACAAAAAATTTGAGGTCGATTGTACCAATTATATTTCCCAATGCCTGCGGGCTGGTGGAGCACCTATGTGGGGGGCATCCAATCGCTCAAAGGGCTGGTGGTATTCTGGAGATAATTGGAGTTACAGCTGGTCTGTAGCCCATGCCTTTCGCTGGTATTTAAGTGGTTCAAATCAGGGCTTAACTGCAAAAGAGGTAGAGAATGCTAATGAACTCTTATTAGGAGATGTTATTTGTTATGATTTTGAAGGAGATGGCAATTGGAATCATACTACGATTGTGGTAGCCAAGGATGGTAACGGGGAACCTCTTGTCAATGCTCATACTGTAAATAGTCGCAATCGATATTGGAGCTATGAAGACTCGCATGCTTGGACCCCGAATTGTCAGTATAAGTTTTTCCGTATAGGCGAATAACATGTGATATAATATCTAATGTATGAAGCAGTAATAGAGGTGATAATGTTGGGAATACATGTCGTTTTATATCAGCCAGAAATCCCAGCGAATACAGGAAATATTTCGCGAACTTGCTTAGGTACGAATACCACATTACATCTTATTCGTCCTTTAGGTTTTTCAACGGATGATAAAATGGTTCGTCGTGCCGGGCTGGATTATTGGTATAATGTAGACATTAAATACTATGATTCCATCGATGAACTGTATCATAAATACCCGGATGGAACCTATTACTATATTGAAAATTTTGGAACTAAGTACTATACTGATTATGATTATAGTAACCCGGATGAAGATATCTTTTTTGTATTTGGCCGTGAAACTTCCGGGATTCCGAAAGATTTGCTGGAAGGAAAAGAGGATCACTGCCTGCGAATTCATATGAACAACCAAATTCGTTCCCTCAACCTTTCGAATACAGCAGCGATTATTATTTTTGAAGCTTTACGTCAGCAAGGTTTTCCTCATATGAACTAAAAAAGCCGCCATCTCCAACAATTGGGTGGATGGCGACTTCTCTATCTTTTTATTTTTTGGTATTATAACCAGCTGAAAAGATTGATGTAAGGAATGCGATGGATACCCCTAAGATAAGTATTATCTTCATGAAAAATCCTCCTTTTGTCAAACGTAAACCATTCTTTATGTAATGTAAGCTATTTCTTATTATACCAAATATTGCGTCTGTTTGAATATCCTTTCTTAATCTTCATAGATATTTCATGTTTTTCTTGTTTTTTATTAAACTACAACAAGTTTATACATTACACATAGATTTTACTTTTATGTTCCTTTTATACATTTTTTTGGAGGTGTTAATGATGAATGTTGTTGTGATGGGAGCAGGAGCAGTAGGTGGTTACTATGGTGGAAAACTCGCCCAAAATGGTGAATCTGTTTATTTTTTAGTCAGAAAGAGAAGGTATGAACAGCTCAAACAAAGGGGCTTGAACATTGAAAGCATCCATGGGAATTTTTCCTTCGAACCAAACCTTATAGTGGAGCCTAAAGAGGTGGAACAGCCGGATCTTGTTATTGTAGCTTTAAAAAATTATCATCTGGAAGGTGCTATGCCTCAGTTAGAAGAGTTAGTACAGCAAGGAGCTAAATTATTACCTCTGTTAAATGGAGTGGAGCACTTAGATTTGTTTATTGAAAAGTTTGGAAAGGAAAATGTCTTAGGGGGACTATGCTATATCGAATCTACCTTGAACGAAAAAGGGGATATCATTCAAAAAAGTCCAATGCAGGATATTATCTTTGGTCCCTTAACAACACAGGATTCTTCCTTTTTAGAAAACATTGAAAAGATGATGAAGGATGCTAAAATAGCTGTTACCCTTACGGAAGAGATTCTTGCAGAAATATGGAAAAAATTTATTTTTATAACTTCTCTGAGCGGCATAACATCAGCCGTTCGGGCACCTATTGGAGTGGCACTGGAAGATGAGGTAACACAAGCCTTTTTACGAAATCTTATTACTGAAGTATACAAAATTTCTCAGGCAAGACAAGTAGAAATATCCGGTGATATGGTGGATACCGTAATGGAAAGGCTGAAAAGCGTATCTCCTGATCTCACTTCCTCCATGCATAAGGACCTGAAAAAAGGACTGCCTTTGGAATTGGACAGTATGCATGGGTATCTTTTAACGTTGGGTGAACAATATAACATTGACCTTCCTTGTCTAAAGGCGATATACGCGTTGTTACATCCTTATAAGAATGGTCAAAATTGAGCTGCTGTAGCGCAGCTCAATTTTTTTAGGTACGTGGGGGAACCGGCGGGAATTTGGAAATTGATAAAAAATGAAAGAAGATGCTTTAATTGTCCAATTATTCGTAGATTCGATTATCTCCGTGAATTCTTCTTATGCTGTTGGGCCTGATCAGTCGCCTCCGCTTTTCTATGTCCAGCTGCGGCTCCTAGGCCCAAGCAGACATAAGCAAAATCCACTCCGTAGCGAAACCCGCGCCACTCCGTGAATTCTGCTTATGCTGTTGGGCCTAACCAGTCGCCTCCGCTTTTCTGTATCCCTTGACAGTTGTTTTTGTTCGTTTTATAATTTAGTTCGAATTCAAGATAAATGAATTGATAACATTTGAAAATGAGGAATGGACTTTACAAGAAATTGTAAATAGATTTTTGAATTAGGATAAACTAGAACGGAATTTACTTGAAATGAGGAGCGGGTTTTATGTCAAAGGTTACCAAGGGGATTCATCATATTACGGCGATTGTCAGTGATCCCCAGGAAAACATGGATTTTTATGCTGGAATTTTAGGTTTGCGGTTTGTGAAAAAGACGATTAATTTCGATGATCCGGGTACGTACCACTTTTACTTTGGCGATGAAGACGGATCACCTGGAACAATTATGACGTTTTTTCCAGTTCCAGGAGCTCATAAAGGCAGGGTAGGCAGTGGACAGGTAGGGGTTACTTCTTTTGTGGTTCCTGCTGGTTCCCTTTCTTTCTGGGAAAACCGGTTAGCTAAATTTGATATTAAAACAAAGAAAACAAACCGATTTGGAGAGAATTCTTTGGAATTTGAAGATATCCACGGCTTGCGTTTAGAACTTGTTGAACGTGAGGAAGGGGCTTTAAACAATTGGAGTTTTGGGGAAGTTACACCTGATGTAGCCATTAAAGGCTTTGGCGGTGCAACGCTTTATTCCAGACAGCCGGGAAAAACTGCCGAACTGCTAACCAGCTTAATGGGTTTGGAAAAGGTTGGGGAAGAAGAAGACATCATTCGCCTCCAAGCCACTGGTGACATTGGTAATGTGATTGATATTAAACAAAGTGCTGTAGTTAGAGGGCTTCAAGGCTCGGGAACGGTTCATCACATCGCTTTTCGCGCAGAAGATGATGATGATCAAATCGAATGGCAGCATCTTTTGCAGGAAAATGGCTACCAGGTTACACCTGTTCAGGATCGCAATTATTTTAATTCGGTATACTTCCGGGAGTTTGGACAAATTTTGTTTGAAATTGCAACCGATCCTCCAGGGTTCGCGATTGACGAAGAAAAGGACAGGCTGGGTGAGACTTTACGTTTGCCTGAATGGTATGAACCACATCGAAAGCGTATTGAAGACATTCTATTACCTGTAGAAGTTCGAGAACTTGATTAATAAAAGAGGAGGAAATCTGTTGAAACACATTTTTAATAAAGGGTCTAATTCTGACAAACCAACCTTTTTATTATTACACGGAACTGGTGGAACAGAACAGGACTTACTTCCACTAGCCGGTATGATAGACGGAGAAGCGTCTGTATTGAGTGTTCGTGGAAATGTTTCCGAAAATGGAATGCCCCGTTTTTTCCGTCGATTAGCTGAAGGGGTATTTGACGAAGAAGATCTTATCAATCGTACGAAAGAATTGCATGAATTTTTGGATGAAGCGGCAGATCAATATGGTTTTGATCGAAATAACATTGTAGCGATAGGCTATTCCAATGGCGCTAATATTGCCTGCAGTCTTTTATTCCATTATCAAAATTCACTAAAGGGTGCCATGCTTCATCATCCAATGATACCTAGAAGAGGGATTGGACTTCCTGATTTATCTGGTGTTCCTATCTTCATTGCTGCGGGTAGTAATGACCCAATTTGTTCACCAGAGGAGTCAAATGAGCTTCATACTTTATTAGAAAATGCAGGGGCTGGTGTGGAATTACATTGGGATAATTACGGTCACCAATTAACTAGAGGTGAAGTAGAAAAATCAACTGAATGGTATCAAAAACATTATGGTGAAAATTCATGAATTATGTGATTTTAATCTAATTTAAGGGGGTGATTCCGGAATAAATTAGATTAAAAGGTATGAAAGGTGTTTAGTTTATGGGTATTTTTAGCAAACTATTTAATAAATCAAAGGAAAAGGAGTCGAGTCAAATGGCAGATGTAAATTTAGCAGTTATTTATTACAGTTCAACTGGAACAAACTACGAATTAGCAAAATGGGCTGAAGAAGCGGGAAAGGAAGCTGGTGCAAATGTGAAAGTTGTAAGAGTACCTGAACTTGCACCTGAGGAAGCTATTGCCTCTAACCCAGCATGGAAAGAGCATCTTGAAGCTACAAAAGACGTACCAGAAGCAACTTCAGATGATATAGAATGGGCAGATGCTTTATTATTCAGCATGCCTACTCGTTTTGGTAACCTACCAGCTCAAATGAAACAATTCCTTGATGAGCAAGGTGGTCTTTGGGCAAATGGTAAAACTGTAAATAAAGTAGTTAGTGGAATGACTTCCGCACAAAACCCACATGGGGGTCAAGAGGCAACTATTCTTTCCCTTTACACATCCATGGCACACTGGGGAGCAATTATTGTACCTCCAGGATATTCTGACCAATCTATCTTTGCTGGTGGTGGCAACCCATATGGTACGAGTGCTTCACAAGGACAAGATGGAAATATCGTTGAAGATGTAGAAGCAGCTGTTAAACATCAGGCTAAGCGCCTTGTAGATGTAGCAACATGGGTGAAAAACGGTCAACAATAAACTAAACCAATAACAAGAGCTGACCCATAGGGTTGGCTCTTTTTTTATTGGTATTTTTCTAATATACGGATGGATGGGGATTTTTTGCTTAGTGGATGGTGCCAGGCGAAAGGATAATTTGATAGCTATCTGAATTTTACGCACAGGCATTCTCGCACTTAATATCTTCCCCCCACTTTTTACTCTTTTCTCCTTAATAATTCATCATTAGCTCGTCCTCGACATATATTGTACAAAATCGTACAAATCATCATATATTTCAATTCACCTAATAGGAGGGCGATGCATGAGCATCTTAAACAAGATTGAGGAACATCGAAGGGAAGAAGAAGAGCTTCGATGGGAAGGCACGTTTAAAGAGTATTTAGAGCTTTTAAAAGAAAGGCCTTATTTAGCGCAGTCTGCACATTCAAGAATTTATCAAATGATTAAAGAAGCAGGCGTAGAGGAAAAGGATGGGCATAAAGAATATACGTTTTTCAGTCATGAGCTGTTTGGCCTTGAGGAAGCATTGGAGAAGTTAGTTGAAGAGTATTTTCATCCGGCTGCAGAACGACTGGATGTCAGGAAACGAATCCTACTTTTAATGGGGCCTGTAAGCGGTGGAAAATCAACGATTGTTTCTTTACTAAAACGTGGACTTGAGCGATTTTCCTATACTGATTATGGGGCGGTGTATGCGATTAAAGGCTGCCCGATGTATGAAGATCCGCTTCATCTCGTCCCCCAGCATTTACGAGACGACTTCTATCAGGAATATGGAATACGCATTGAAGGTAATTTGTCCCCGCTAAATATGATGCGCCTTGAAAAAGAATATGGTGGTCGCATAGAAGACGTCATGGTGGAGCGCGTCTTTCTATCAGAAAACAAACGTCGGGGAATTGGTACCTTTAGCCCGTCTGATCCAAAATCACAGGACATTGCAGATCTGACCGGATCTATTGACTTTTCCACGATTGCGGAATATGGCTCCGAATCAGACCCACGTGCATACCGTTTCGATGGAGAATTAAATGTGGCCAATCGGGGTTTAATGGAATTTCAGGAAATTTTAAAGTGTGATGAGAAGTTCTTATGGCATCTTTTATCGTTAACGCAGGAAGGGAATTTTAAAGCCGGCCGCTTTGCCTTAATAAGTGCTGATGAGTTAATTATTGCTCACACAAATGAAGCAGAATACCGTTCATTTATTGGCAATAAAAAGAATGAGGCCCTTCATTCCCGTATGATTGTTATGCCGGTTCCTTATAACTTAAAAGTTAGTGATGAAGAGCGCATTTATCAGAAAATGGTCAGAGAAAGTGATATGAGGGACGTCCACATTGCACCACATACATTAAAGATTACAGCCGTTTTTACCATTTTAACCAGATTGAAAGAATCGAAGCGACAGGATATAGATTTATTAAAGAAGCTGTATCTGTATGATGGGCAGAATGTAGAGGGCTTTAGTGAAGTTGATATTGATGAGTTTAAGAAGGAGTTTCCGGATGAGGGCATGGACGGTATTGATCCCCGTTTTATCATGAATCGTATTTCTTCAGCCATTATTAAAAAAGATACGAATTCGATTAATGCACTAGATGTACTTCGAGCTCTAAAAGAGGGGCTGGACGATCATCCTTCGATTACGAAAGAGGATCGGGAGCGCTATTTATCTTTCATTTCCGTTGCCCGTAAAGAGTATGATGAGATTGCGAAAAATGAAGTACAGAAAGCGTTCGTCTATTCTTATGAAGAATCAGCTAAGACATTAATGGATAATTATTTGGACAATGTGGAGGCCTATTGCAATAAAACAAAAATTAAGGATCCTCTAACCGGTGAAGAAATGCCGCCTGATGAAAAGCTTATGCGTTCCATTGAAGAGCAGATTGGGATTTCGGAAAATGCGAAGAGAGGATTCCGTGAAGAGATTTTAATCCGCATTTCTGCCTATGCCAGAAAAGGTAAAAGGTTTGACTATCAATCCCACGAACGCCTTCGTGAAGCCATTCAGAAAAAATTGTTTGCTGATTTAAAAGATGTTGTAAAAATCACGACATCAACCAAAACCCCTGATGAACAACAGCTGAAGAAAATTAATGAAGTTATTGCCACCCTCATAGATGAGTATGGATACGATTCAACGTCTGCTAATGAATTATTGCGTTATGTGGGAAGCTTACTCAATCGTTAAACAATGGACTGAAAATTGTGTAGTAAAGTGATTACCTTACACTATCCGAATGAGTAAAACCGTTCCGATGAGATAATTATCGGAACGGTTTTTTTGAAATGTGACGAATTCTTCATACATCAAACGAGCACATAGGAATATATTACCAAAAAGGTGAGCGAATTTTGACTTTAACGGAGTATACGGGTTTTTAAGGGAGTTATTCTATATAATTCTGTCCTATTTTTTCTTTATGAGTATAAACAAGCCTAAATCATTACATTCAGATTTTTTTGAAAATTTAACTATTTTCATTCGTTTGGGATAATTAAGATTGTCTACAAAACATTAGGGGGTAGAATTTTTTCATGAAGAAAAAAATATTTGGAATTTTTATTGTACTACTATCCATTGCAATGTTAGTTGGTTGTGGAACAAGTGAGTCATCAAGCAGCGATAGTGGGGATGGTGACGCAGATAGCGGTTCAAATGATGTAGAAACTTATCAGGTTGCGACAGACGCCAACTTCCAGCCATTTGAATATAAGAATCCGGAAACAGGAGATATGGAAGGCTTTGATATTGAATTACTTAGAGCCATTGCTGAAGAAGCTGGATTTGAGGTTGAATTTAATACGATGGAATTTGACGGTTTACTTGGTTCCATGCGTACAGGCAAGCATGACATTGGTGTTGCCGGTATTTCTATTACAGATGATCGTAAAGAAGAAATCGATTTCTCAGATAAGTATTATGATTCTGGATTGATTTTGGCTGTTCCACAAGATTCAGATATTGGATCTATTGAGGATATTGACGGTCATGCAGTAGGTTCTCGTCAAGGATCTACGAGTGAAGAGTATCTGAAAGAAAACACAAATGCAGATGTAAATTCCTTTCCTGAAATTGTAACAGCTTATCAGGATCTAATTGCTGGACGACTTGATGCAGTATTATATGACCTGCCAAACGTTCAATATTATATTAAAGAAAATGCTCCCGATAAATTGAAAACGGTTGGTGATATTTTAGAAGGTCAGCCATATGGAATTGCATTTCCAAAAGGATCTGAGCTTGTAGAGCCTGTAAATGATGCATTAGCGACACTTAAAGAAAATGGTACGTATGCAGAAATCTATGAAAAGTGGTTTGGTACAGAACCGCCACAAGAATAAAAATCAAACACAACATTGTAAACACGACGAAATCAAGCGTAACAAGCTAAGCTTGTTACGCTATTTTAAATTAAGGGGAGATTTTTAGAATGATAGATGCTATTATGAATTCACCATATGTAAAATCCTTACCCTTTCTTTGGGAAGGGTTACAAGTAACAGTAGCTATTACCCTGATTGGCTTATTTTTAGGTATGATTTTAGGGGCTTTGGCTGGTCTGGGGAAACTTTCCAAAATTAAAGTTATTCGAGGTTTTTGGACGGTTTATATAGAAATTATACGTGGAACACCAATTATGGCACAGGCATTGTTTATTTATTTTGGTTTGTCAGAGTTGCAACTGAATTCTTTTACTACAGGAGTTATTGCCATTGCATTAAACGCAGGTGCTTATATTGGAGAAATTGTCCGCGGGGCGGTATACTCCATTGATAGTGGACAGACTGAGGCAGGAAGGTCCCTGGGGTTAACAGAAAGACAAACTATGCGCTATATTGTCTGGCCACAAGCCTTTAAACGTATGATTCCGCCTTTGGGAAATCAATTTGTCATTAGCTTGAAGGATACGTCAGTCTTCTCCGTTATTGCGGTGAGTGATTTAATTTACCAGGCCAGACAATATTATAACGCCACTTTTGAGCAGTTTGAAACGCTGGTGATGGTATGTTTATTCTATCTCATTATAACCATTCCTGCTGCTCTTTACTTAAGAAGAATAGAAAGGAAGATGGATGTTTAAATGATAACAGTAAAAGATTTGCATAAATCGTTCGGTGACTTAGAAGTGTTAAAGGGAATCGATGCCCAAGTTGAAGAGAGGGAAGTGGTCTGTGTGATTGGCCCTTCCGGATCTGGTAAAAGTACCTTTTTGCGTTGTTTGAATTTATTAGAAGATATTACGTCAGGAACTGTAACGATTGATGGAGAAGAATTAACAGCTGAGGATACCGATATTAATGCCCTGCGTACAAAAGTGGGAATGGTGTTTCAACACTTTAACCTTTTCCCGCATAAGACGGTTTTAGAAAATGTCACACTTGCTCCTATTAAAGTAAAGGGGCTATCAGTAAAAGAAGCTGAAGAAATTGGTTTATCCCTGCTTGAAAAAGTTGGACTTTCAGATAAAGCACAGGATTATCCGGATAGCCTTTCCGGGGGACAAAAGCAGCGCGTCGCGATTGCCCGTGCTCTAGCCATGGAGCCAAAGGTCATGCTCTTTGACGAACCAACCTCTGCATTGGACCCTGAATTGGTAGGAGATGTGCTTCAGGTTATGAAAGATTTGGCACAAGAAGGAATGACTATGGTGGTTGTAACCCATGAGATGGGCTTTGCCCGAGAGGTTGGAGATCGGGTTATCTTTATGGATGAAGGAATTATCCAGGAAGAGGGAAATCCGGATGCTATTTTTGATACCCCGCAAAATCCTCGTACTCAGTCCTTCTTAAGTAAAATTTTATAGTCACAAAAGTAAGGAAGGTTTATATAGTAAATAGTAAGCGGAGTGCATTCTAGAAAAAGAAGAAGAATGCATTTCGCTTTTTTTATGTCTATCTGTCGCTTTATATCTGGATGTAAATAAGAGGAAAAAAACTTAATAATTAATTCGGCAGATGTGATTAAGGGGGTTTTTGACCGAATAACTATGGGAAGTGAAAGAAATCGGTTGGGGTGACAGAATAAAGGTGTGATTGGCCAGGATTTCGGGGCAAATAGACGGAATTATAAACGAATCTGAATAAATTCCTGAAGGAGTGGAAATGAAAACGGAAAAAAACAAAAGGATGCGGATTCCTTCTCGCACTACAAACAGAAATCTTAGACATGCAGACAGCATTCAAAGGGATAGTGACCGAATGATTTCATCAAAAGACAGGATTCTATTGTAATTTATTATTTGTCCAACAGGAAAGAAAAGAATATACACCTTATCCGTTAGGCTTATTTATGCAATTAGACCGGATCTGTTGCTTTTTTCTTCTTTATGAATATCCATAAAGTATGTTAATATGAACATATAATCATATTAAGAGGTGAACGGTTATTATGGGACACAATCATGATCATGAACATCATCATCATAATGCTAATAAAAAAGCTTTACTTATAAGCTTTTGCTTGATAACTACTTTTATGGTTGTAGAAGTTATAGGTGGTTTTCTTACTAACAGCTTAGCGCTTATTTCAGATGCCGGGCATATGTTAAGTGATGCTGCATCACTCGGATTAAGCCTTTTAGCTTTTAAGATAGGGGAAAAAGCTGCCAATAAGAGTAAAACATATGGGTATAAACGGTTTGAAATTTTGGCTGCCTTTTTTAATGGAATAGCTTTACTTGCCATTTCCCTTTATATTTTTTGGGAGGCTTACCACCGGTTTTTAGAGCCACCTAATGTAGGTGCAGGAATGCTGATTATTGCTTCCATTGGATTTGTTGTAAATATTTTCGTTGCATGGATCCTTATGAAGGGCGATACGGAGGAGAATTTAAATTTACGGAGTGCATTTTTGCATGTATTAGGTGACTTATTGGGTTCAGTTGGCGCAATGGTTGCCGGTCTTTTCATCATATTTTTTGATTGGAATATAGCAGATCCGGTAGCTAGTGTCATTGTCTCTATCCTGGTTTTAATTAGTGGATGGAGAGTAACGAAGGATTCGATTCACGTCTTGATGGAAGGGAAACCATCCCATATCGAGATGGATTTAGTGGAAAATACCTTGTGTAATATCTCAGGTGTTAAAGAAGTTCATGATTTGCATGTTTGGACGATTACATCAGACTTTCCTACGTTAACCTGTCATTTAATCGTAGAAAAGGGAATAGATCGGGATTCAATATTAGAAAAAGCATCAGATCTTTTGCATAATAAATTTGAATTACACCACACGACGATTCAAATAGAAGGAGACGGATCCAAATTCCGCCAAAAAGAAGACAATTGTAATTAAAGAGGAGATAAATTATGGAAAATGAGAAAAATAAAGATTATCAGGAGCTGGACGGGGATACACTCTACATTGTCTCCCAAACGTTTAAGGCACTGTCTGATCCCACAAGACTGCGGATTTTGTATCTGCTTTTTCAAAAAGAATATTCAGTGAATCAAATAGCCGAAACGCTGCAGTTGAAGCAATCGAATGTTTCCCACCAGCTTCGTTATTTAAAAAGCTTACGTTTAGTCAAGTTTCGTAGAGAAGGGACAACCATTTATTATTCTCATGATGATGAGCATGTAATGAAAATGTTAGATCAAACCATTCACCATGCTTTACACCAATAAATGTTGTCTTGGACTATAAAAATGCTCATTCAGTACATAAACTTTCGAAAAACATGAAATTTCTTTACTCACAGACTTTTCTGTACAGGATTTTTTTTATATACTAAATGAGTATGGTACATCTGTAGGAACCTTACACCCAGCTATAGAAATTTCTTCATAGAACATAAATGAATTAGTTGAGTAAATAGCGGTGTAAACCTATAATAAAAAGAGTAATGTATACGTTTACGAAAATCTAATGGGGGTAGTGAAAAGTGTCAAACAAAGGGTCAGAAAGTATTTGGGATCAGTTTCACGGCCCAAACATGGGTTACGTCGAGGAACAATATGAACTATTTTTGGAAGACCCTGAACTGGTAGATCCATCGTTAAAGGATATCTTTCGTGAATATGGAGCACCAGAATGGATATCATCTGGTGGAACTACACAACCAGGATCACAAGGTTTAACAGATGGTGATGTGCAAAAAATCTCTACGACTATGAAGCTAGTAGAGTCGATTCGTCGGCATGGACATTTAGAAGCGAATATTTATCCGGTCGGGAGGAAAAAAGATCGCTATTCTCCACTTGTTGATCCAAAAACGTATGGATTGTCCGATGAAGATTTACGTTCAATCCCATCAAAATGGATATGGAAAAACGCTCCAGCCAATGTGAAGAACGCATTGGACGTTGTTAATACGCTTAGATCGCGTTACTCTGGTAAGATTTCGTTTGAATTTTACCATGTACATGATAATGATGAACGGGAGTGGCTTCAGCAAAGTGTTGAATCTGAAGAATTTAAAGTCTCTCTTAGTTCTGAAGAAAAAAAGGAATTGCTTAAAAGCTTAGCTGAAGTAGAAGGCTTCGAGCAATTTTTAGGGAAAACTTTTGTAGGGCAAAAGCGCTTTTCTATAGAAGGTTTAGACGTCATGGTTCCAATGCTTAATCGTTTAGTCCATGATGCGAAAAATGATTCCGTTGAGCATGTTCTCATGGGAATGGCCCACCGTGGTCGTTTAAATGTATTAGCTCATGTTCTTGGAAAACCATACGATTTAATTTTTTCTGAATTTCATCACTCGCCTGATAAAGAGTTAATACCATCTGAAGGTTCAACTGGTATTAATTACGGATGGACAGGAGATGTGAAATATCATTTTGGTGCTGATCGTGATATTAAAAGAGAAGGTGAGAAGAGTACTCGTGTCACATTAGCCCATAATCCATCTCATTTGGAGTTTGTTAACCCAATTGTGGAAGGGTATACACGAGCGGCACAGGATGACCGTTCTCACAAGGGTTACGCAAAACCTGATCCTAATAAGGCGTTTACAATTTCTATCCATGGTGATGCCGCCTTTATTGGTGAGGGTGTCGTAGCAGAAACATTGAACCTTTCACGCTTAGAGGGCTATCACACAGGTGGAACCATCCATATTATCGCTAACAACCTCGTTGGCTTTACTACTAATAACACGGATGGACGCTCCACAACGTATGCCAGTGACTTAGCCAAAGGTTTTGAAATTCCGGTTGTTCATGTGAATGCGGACGATCCTGAAGCGTGTTTAACAGCTGTAAATCTCGTATATGAATATCGTAAAAAATTTCAAAAAGATATTTTAATTGACCTGGTAGGCTATCGCCGCTATGGACATAACGAAATGGATGAACCAAGGTCTACTCAGCCTTTCCTATATAAAGATATAGATCAGCATGAGTCGGTTCTTCATGAATATGCGAATACGCTTAATGAAGAAGGCGTTATTACGGATGATGAATTTACACAGTTGAAAAAAGACGTCTCGAAAAAATTCAAATCGATTTACGACAACATGAAAGAAGATGAACAGGAGGAGCCTGAAGAGGCAGAAGTACCCGAGGCTCTGGCAAATGGGTTGGATGAGATCGAAACAGCCGTACCATTGGAAACCTTAAAAGAGCTAAATGAAAATATGCTTAAACGCCCAGAAGACTTTACGGTATTTAAAAAGTTAGAGCGTATTCTGAAAAAACGAGCAAAAGGTTTTGAAGAAGGGAAAGTGGATTGGGCTCTAGGGGAAGCATTAGCGTTTGCCACCATTTTGAAAGAGGGAACCCCAATACGTATCACAGGTCAGGATACTGAGCGAGGAACATTTGCTCACAGGCATGCTGTTTTACATGATGTAGAAACAGAAAAAACCTATAGTCCATTTCATGAGTTAGATGGGGTAAACGCATCCTTTGATGTTTATAACAGCCCACTTTCGGAAATAGGAGTACTTGGATTTGAGTATGGGTATAGTGTGCAATCCCCGGAAACATTAGTATTTTGGGAAGCGCAATTTGGAGACTTTGCCAATACAGCTCAGGTTATTCTCGATCAATTTATTGCAGCAGGACGTGCTAAGTGGGGACAAAAATCAAATATGGTTCTTCTTCTTCCGCATGGATATGAAGGGCAGGGCCCAGAACATTCCAGTGCACGTTTAGAGCGCTTCTTACAGCTTTCTGCTGAAAATAACTTTACGGTAGCGAATGTAACCTCATCAGCTCAATTTTTCCATTTGCTACGCAGGCAGGCGGCTATAGGAGGAAAAGACTCAGCTCGACCACTTGTGGTAATGTCACCTAAGAGTCTTTTAAGAAATCCAAGAGTCGCTGCAGCTCCTAGTGAGTTTACTGAAGGTAAATTCAAGCCGGTTGTTGAGCAGGAAAATCTGGGTAAGAAGAAAACGAAGGTGAAACGCCTTGTCTTAGGCAGCGGAAAAATTATGGTTGATTTGGATGAAGCACTTGAAGAACATAAAGGGGAAGATTTTGATTGGCTTCATGTATTGCGAGTAGAACAAATCTATCCATTCCCTGCGAAGCAAATCAAAGACATGATGGCTCGTTATAAAAATATTGAAGAAATCGTCTGGGTTCAAGAGGAACCAAGAAATGCCGGAAGCTGGGACTTCGTGAAAGAAGAGTTACAGACTCTGGCGAAGGACAGTCAAATGGTGAAGTATATTGGTCGCCCTAGACGTTCATCACCTTCCGTTGGTGAACCAAATATTCATAAATCAGAACAAAACAAGATTATTAACCAGACGCTAAAGCTTTCTAAAGGAGGAGATTCCCAGTGAAAGAAATTACAATTCCTGAACTAGCTGAATCCATCACAGAAGGTACGATTTCTGAGTGGCTTGTAAAAGAAGGTGACAAAGTCGAAAAGGGCGACGCAGTTGTTGAACTTGAGACTGACAAAGTCAATGTAGAAGTTAACACGGAATTTGGTGGTGTGTTAACAGAAATCGTTGCCGGTGAAGGGGAAGATGTCGAAATCGGCGATGTTATTGCAAAGGTGGATGAAACAGGAACAGCCAGTGTTGGAGCATCAGAAGAGAAATCAGGGGAAACGAAGCCTGAAGAAAAAGAAGCAGAAGCTCCTAAAGAAGAGAAGAAGGAAGAGCCAGCTCCTGCTACTAAAGAAGAACCAGCTGCCAAAGACGAACAACAGGATCCAAACAAAGCACCAGTTGCAGCACCAGCAACAAGGAAGCGTGCCCGTGAGCTTGGAATTGATTTAAAGGAACTGTATCCTAAGGATCCACTAGGACGCATCCGTATAGAAGATGTAGAACAGGCAGCAAAAGAAAAAGTAGAAAGCAGTAAAAAAGAAAAAGATTCAGGTAAAGCTTCCAAAGAGGCAGAAAAGACCGAATTTAATAAGCCTGTTGAGCGTGTTCGTATGTCCCGTCGCCGTCAAACGATTGCGAAGCGGTTAGTAGATGTTCAACATACAGCAGCTATGCTTACTACGTTTAATGAAGTGGATATGACCGCCGTTATGAATCTACGTAAAGAGCGTAAAGAAGATTTCCAGGAAAAGCATGGTGTGAAATTAGGATTTATGTCCTTCTTTACGAAAGCTGTTGTGGGTGCTTTGAAGGAATTTCCTCTTCTTAACGCTGAAATTCAAGGAGACGAAATTGTGAAGAAGAACTTCTATGATATCGGTATGGCAGTATCCACAGAAGAAGGCCTTGTCGTTCCCGTTGTAAGAGATGCGGATCGTTTAGACTTTGCTGGTATTGAAAAGCAGGTTGCGGATTTAGCGATAAAAGCCAGAGATAAAAAATTAGGAATGGAAGAATTGCAGGGTGGCACCTTTACCATTACAAACGGTGGTACATTTGGTTCCTTATTATCAACACCAATCTTGAATTCTCCACAGGTTGGTATTCTGGGCATGCATAAGATCCAAAAACGTGCTATGGTTATGCCAGATGACAGCATCGAAGTCCGTCCTATGATGTACCTGGCTCTGTCCTACGACCACCGTATCGTCGATGGGCGTGAAGCAGTACAGTTCCTGGTACGTATCAAAGAAATGCTGGAAGATCCATATAGCCTTTTACTAGAAGGGTAATAGAAGTCGATTAAGCATTTTAGGAAGTTGTCCGTTTTAAGATTATAAATATTTTTCAGCAGAGTTTTAGCAGTCCAATTACCATACAAAATTGGGCTGCTTTTTTATTTGTTTCGGATAAAAAGTTTAGTGAGTTATGCGAAAACAGCCTTTATATTTCTTTTCATCTAAAATAGAAAATCAGATTCGCATTTCAATTATGCTAAATGCATCATATTTTCAAAAAATTCAATTTTTAGTGAAAAGAAGTCCAATCTCTGCATAAGATATCATTAATAAATCTTATGGGGGGAAATTCATGATGGATGATAAAAAAAGCTTTGTGATATCAGAAGAAGATTGGTCTCTCCATAAAAAAGGATATGATGATCAACAGAGGCATCAGGAGAAAGTAAGGGAAGCCATTAAAAAACGATTGCCGGATTTGGTGACAGAAGAAAGTGTCATTATGTCGGAAGGGAAAGATGTAGTGAAAATCCCTGTACGATCATTAAATGAATATAAAATTAAATATAATTTTGACAAAAATAAACATGCGGGTCAGGGTCAAGGTGATAGCAAAGTTGGAGATGTTGTTGCAAAAGATGGTAGGCCCGAGCAAGGACAGGTGGGTAACGGGCAGGAAGCAGGTGATCAGCCTGGTCAAGACTATTATGAAACAGAAGTCTCTTTTGAAGAATTGGAAGAAGCGTTTTTCCAGCATTTAGAGCTTCCCAATTTGGAAGAAAAAGAGAAGGATGATATTGTTACCACAGATACGGAATTTCGGGACCTTCGTAAAACAGGTTTAACTGGAAATATTGATAAGAAACGAACGCTTAAAGAAACGTTAAAACGAAATGCTCAGGAGGGTGAGGCTTCCTTTTATCCAATTTATCCAGATGACGTTCGTTATAAAACCTGGGAGGATATTGAAAAGCCAGATTCCAAAGCTGTTATTTTGGCCCTTATGGATACTTCCGGAAGTATGGGGATGTGGGAAAAGTACATGGCGCGAAGTTTTTTCTTTTGGACTACACGTTTTTTACGAAAGAATTATGATACGGTGGATATTGAATTTATTGCCCACCATACAGAGGCAAAAGTTGTAACAGAGGATGAGTTTTTTTCAAAAGGTGAAAGCGGAGGAACAATATGTTCATCAGCTTATAGGAAGGCCTTAGAAGTTATCGATGATAAATATAATCCATCACGTTATAATATTTATCCTATTCATTTTTCGGATGGTGACAATTTAACTTCTGATAATCGAAATTGCGTTCGATTGGTTGAACAACTAATGGAAAAATCGAGTATGTTCTGTTATGGAGAGGTCAATCAGTACAATCGGCATTCCACGTTAATGTCTGTTTACCACAAATTTGAAGATCCGAAATTTAAGCATTATGTTTTAAAACGTAGAGCGGATGTATTTCATGCGATGAAGGAGTTTTTCAAAAAAGAGGAATCCGATGTAAAGTAAGGGATGAGACGTTTCTCATCCCTTACTTTATGGCACTGTTAACATAGGTGTGGGATTTCCGTTCCCGTGTTCCATGGGCGGTCCGGAAGTTATCTCGACATAAGGCTGCTGGGGTCTCCCGTATACGCTCCTCACGCAACCCCGATCAAAATATAACTTGGTAGAAAATCAACAGTAAGCTTTAATACAACCTACTTCATGAATGTTATGTTAACATGGAGAAAATAGAATGAAAGGAGTCTCAAGATGAAAAAAAGATTGTTGGTAACCGCCATTTTCTTTAGCATCACTGCTTTGACAGGCTGTAATTTATTTAATGAAGTAAATGACTCCTTAGATTACGCCAATGAAGCAACAGAGTATATCAATACGTTGAGTGATTTTAGTTCTGATCTTCCACAGCTTATGGAAGAGGCAGCTGCTAATCCGGAGGTAGAACAACAATTGAATGAGCGTTTAAATCATATCGAGACTCAAGTGAATGAATTTATCCGAATGGAACCACCTGCTGTTGCAGAGGATATACATCAGCAACTTGTTGAGCATAGTCAAAAAATAGATCAAACCATTCAGCAGGTCACGAATAATGGAGAGGTGGCCATTGAAAAGCTGGAAAGTTCTCAAATGGCAGAGACGATTCGTAATATGACAAGTTTATTAAATCAGTTAGAAAACCTAGGATTGTAGCGTTTTGCACTTCTCAGTTTCACGTAAATCATGTATAATTAAAGGAGACATACACATATATTATAAAAGACCGTTGGTTTAACACCAACGGCCTGTACAATAGCCCTAAATGGGGGCGACTCACACGTTAGAGCGTTAAAATAGTAACTACCCTAACTTGCTTGCCAGGCTTATAGGGTGGTTACTTTTTTTCGTTAAACAGTATTGTCGCGACCAATGTTCCAAAGGAAATCATTAGCATCAGCGATTCGAATACTGTCATATGCATCACCCCCTTTCATAAAAGGGAGTGAGCCACCACCCAAGAAAGCCTTATTGTACAAGATTATTGTAACAAAAAATTGGAATAGTAAAAAAACAATTGAAACGATTTCGTTCTTTTATCGTATATGGAGATAGGAAAGGAGAACTATACATGAAGAAACTTGCATCTCTATTAATTGTTTTTGCCTTTATCCTTTTTTTCCCTCTAGAGGTCCTTGCCGTTGATTTTACCATTGAAAAAACACAAATTGTGCTTATTTACAGGAAAATGGTGATGTGAAGGTTAAGGAATCTCATACGTATCAGTTTGATGATGAGTTTAATGGAATTACCCGAAGTATTATCCCTAAAAAAGGGACTTCCATAGAGAACTTTAAGGCTTTTAAAACAACACATCATTAAATGTAGAACAGGAAGAGTCAGACTACAAAATATATCGTAAGGGCTCAGATGAAACGATTACCATTGATTTGTCTTATACGATTGAAGATGGAATAGAGGTCTACAATGATGTCGCGCAGTTTTACTGGCCGTTTTTTGATAAAAGTAACGAGTCTTCTTACGAGCAATTTAATGTTTTAGTTCATCCCCCACAGGCTACAGAAGATGTCATAGCCTATGGATATGATGAAGCACAGCAGTCAGCTAATGTGCTTGATGAAGGTGTAGTTCATTTTGATATGGGAAAAGTAGATCATGAGGAAAAAGGTGATATTCGTGTTGCTTATCCTCAGGAACTTTTTTCATCTGCATCTCTTACGGAAGATAAGCCGATGCGAGAGGAAATTTTATTGGATAAGAAAAAATTGGAAGATGAAATGGCAGCTTTTGAAAATAGAAAGGAATTTTTATCAGACTTGTCTCCTTATATAGTAGGTTTTATAGGTGTTCTGCTATTAGGGTTAATCTGGTCATCCTGGCGCAGTAACCAGGAAAAAAAGCTGGAAGCTGAGCGGATGTTTTCTGCTGAGTTCTTTCTCCCTAAAGAAGTGATGAGCACTCCTGCCACTATGCTTTATATGCAATCTGTACCGGAAAATGCCTATCTTGTGACAGGTGCTTTACTGGACCTAGTTCGTAAGGGATACGTTAAGCATGAAGAGGAGAATACATTTACGGTAATTCACCGTGACACAGATTATGAACATGAAGCCTTTCTACTTGAGTGGATGTTTGAGAAAATTGGATCTAACCATACCTTCCAAATAAATGACTTAGAAGCTTATACAGAAGAAAAAACGAATCATAAAACCTTTCATGAGGATATGAAAACCTGGGCAGGAATGGTAGCTAAAGAAGTTAAAATGCATGATTTAGTTGAAAAAAAGACGAAGTTTAAATGGACAGTAGGTTTAATGGGCCTTTTGCTTATTCCATTTGCTGTCCTTATAGCTATCCATGAATTGTATATGTGGACTTTAATTATCATTGCACTCTTTTTTGGCCTTGAAATGTTTATCTTGTTTTATTCGCCAAAAACGGCAAAAGGAATCGCCATTCGTGAAAAATGGAAGGAGTTCGAGAATCAATATCCTCAGATTAATGAAAATCAATGGAGACAATGGCCTGAAGATGATCAAATGCGGTCAATTATTTATGCCATAGGCTTAAATGATAAAAAGATGAATGAGAAAAATAAACGAATCATTGAAAAAATACCTGCAAAATACTCTACTCCCGCCTTAGATATGATGAGCTTTCTGTTGATATCGACTTCAATTCAGGAAAGTTTTAGCCACGCAGAACATACAGTGGCTGCCAGTACCGGAAGTGTAAATGCCGGGACTGGAACTGGTGTAGGCGGCGGTGGTGGCGGTTCAGGAGCGTTTTAAAGTCCTTAATCGGTCATAAAGTTAGCCATATAGAACCCAAATCAAATATTATTTGGGTTTTATTTATGGTAATTTTTATCCATCATTTTGTTTAATTTACAAAAATCGGCATAAACTAAGGTTGATTTTTAAGAAAGGAGTGTTGAACAATGAAAAAAATGGTTGTCGCATTTGGCATCATGCTACTCTTATTCACTGTGCAAAACGTGAGTGTCTCAGCCCAAACAGATACATATACAGTCCAATCTGGGGATACATTATGGAAAATTTCTGTCAAGTATGAGGTTGGGTTATCAGAAATCATTAATGCCAATCCCCAATTTAGTAATCCCGATTTGATTTATCCAGGTGATAAAGTCACTATACCACTAAGGGAAGGTACACAGTCCGTAGAAGAAGAAGTAGCTCGTATAACGAATAATTATCGTTCGCAGAATGGTTTGAGTCCTTTAAAGTTTGATTGGGAATTAGCCAGAGTAGCACGTTATAAGTCAGAAGATATGAGGGACAAAGGGTATTTTTCTCATACCTCTCCAACCTATGGATCTCCATTTACGATGATGCAGAATTTTGGAATCAGCTATTCAAGGGCAGCTGAAAATATTGCAGCTGGTCAGCGAACTCCTCAAGAAGTCGTTCGCTCCTGGATGAATAGTCCGGGCCATCGAAAAAACATCCTTGATTCAAATGTAACGCATATCGGTGTAGGTTATGCCAAGGGTGGGAGCTATGGGCATTATTGGACGAAAATGTTTATAAAAAAATAGCGATAATAAAAGCAAAAAGTCCTTGTTTTTTAATAAAAACTGGGACTTTTTTGTTTGGCTTGCTTAGATGTGTGAGATTAAGTTCCCACTCGTTAAAAAACAAGTAAATTGTTGTTTTTCCAAAAAATTTCATCAAATTCTTACAAAAAAGACTAGAAAGATAATCTGAAGACCTTTATAATGAAATGCGTGATGATTTTCGGTGAATCGCTTTCAATCCAATAATTAACAAAGCGATAAGGGTGTGGAAGAATACAGCGGTTCTGCATGAAAGTCTTACAGTATACAAACACTATCAGTAGCAGGTATGAGGAGGTTTATATTTTGGATATTGTAGGAATTTTACTAGGTATTTTGGCCATTATCATCGTTCTTGGAATTGCCTATTTAATGTCTAATGAGAGGACGAGTGTAAATTTTAAAGGGATATTGGTAATGATTCTGTCTCAACTAATTATTACAGTCTTCTTATTTAAAACAGAAATTGGACAGGATATTATAATAGCTATATCAAACGGATTTAATAAATTAATTGAGTTTGGTATGGAAGGCGTTGGATTTGTGGCTGGAGGGTTAGGAGGATATGAAGATGTATTCTTCTTTAATGTTCTGCTTATTATCGTCTTTTTCTCTACTTTATTAGCTGTGCTAACTCATTTAAAGATTCTTCCATTTATTATTAAATATCTTGGCTGGGGAATTTCCAAAATTACCGGTTTGCCGAAAGTTGAGTCCTTTAACGCGGTAAATAGTATCTTTTTTGGTCAATCTGAGGCGTTAATAGCCATCAAATCCCAGTTCCATCATTTAAATAGTAATCGTTTATATATTGTAAGTGCATCCGCAATGGGGTCTGTGTCTGCTTCCATCGTAGGAGCCTATATGCAAATGCTTCCACCAGAGTATGTACTAGTTGCTCTTCCATTAAACATGTTTAGTGCACTTATTGTGTCATCGATTATTGCTCCAGTAAAAGTAAAAGATGAAGAAGATGAAGTTGATATTAAAGATGTATCAGAGGCTAAAAGCTTCTTTGAGGCTATGGGAAATGGTGCATTAGATGGTGGTAAAATTGCACTTATTGTCGCAGCCATGCTTATTGCTTTTATTGCTGCACTTGACCTTGTAAATGGAATTATTCAAATGGTATTCGCAGGTGTAACCATACAACAAATCTTAGGTTATATTTTGGCACCACTTGGATTCCTAATGGGTATTTCACCAAGTGAGGTTGTAGAAGCTGGAAGTATTATGGGAACAAAGATTGTGACCAACGAATTCGTTGCCATGACTCAATTTACTGAAATTATGAATGGTATGAGCGAAAAGACAGTCGGGATTGTTTCTGTATTCTTAACTAGTTTTGCCAACTTCTCATCCATTGGTATCATTGCAGGTACAGTACAAGGAATTGACGCAGAAAAAGGAAAAACGGTTTCCAAATATGGAATGAAGCTGTTAATCGGGGCTACTTTAGCTTCCATCCTTTCTGCAACAATTGCTGGACTATTCTTATAAGAAGACACGAGGGACACAATCAGTGTCCCTTTTTTCATCTAGAGACTGAATGGATATATAAAAGACGAAATTCCTCAATCTTTTGACTGGTTTTCTTCCTTATAAGACAAAATTCATATGAAAGTTGACCAAATGACTTTAGTAACAAACAAAAATCATATATCTCTTTCGTACCGAGTAAACTTTAATTTTAAGAAACCCATTCCATGACAGTAGTATGTATTTGGAATGGGTTTTTTGCGTAGTCGTGTCTGAACACAATCTGCTTTACTTTTCTATGTCCAGCTACTGCTCCCAGGTCGTGGTGGACATAAACCAAAGCCAATCCGTGGCAATACCGAACCACTCCATGTCTTCAACATATCCTCCCACATCCAAGAAGTCGCAGGTGGTATTAAAATGAAAATGGATTGTTAAGGGGGGGATTTCATTTATATGGGACTTTCTTTTTGCTGATATATCTTTTACGATAGAATAGGTTATAATAATGATTTAAATGTTAGTTAATTGTACATATAGAAAGGACGACACCATTCATGAAGAGAAAGAATAAATCAATTGTTTTTACAGGTGGCGGTACAGCGGGTCACGTAGTCGTCAATTTGGCGCTTATTCCTGAATTTTTACACGAAGGATGGGATGTTCATTACATTGGCTCACATCAGGGAATTGAGCGGGAACTTGTAAGTGGAATAGAAGAGATTACCTATCACAGCATTTCAACTGGAAAACTGCGCCGTTACTTTGACAAAGAAAACTTTAAGGATCCGTTTCGGGTACTAAAAGGAACCTTTCAGTCATTAAGAATTTTATCGAAAGTGAAGCCTCATGCAGTATTTTCGAAAGGTGGGTTTGTTTCCGTTCCGGTTGTTACCGCAGCTAAGTTAAAGGGAGTACCAGCCATTATTCATGAATCAGATTATACCCCAGGGTTGGCAAATAAAATGGCTTTTCCGTTTGCCAAAAAAGTTCTTGCTACATTTCCGGAAACAATGGAATATCTACCTGTTAAAAAGGCAGAATGGGTAGGTGCGATTATTCGGGAAGAGTTATTTCAAGGTGATAAGATGAAAGGATTAAAGCAATGTGAGTTTGTAAAGGATAAACCTGTTGTTCTCATCATGGGAGGAAGTTCAGGGTCTCAAAAAATGAATGACATCATTCGGAAGCACCTTGATCAATTATTGGATGCGTTTCAAATTATTCATATTTGTGGGAAGGGAAAAGTAGATTCCTCGATTAACCGTTTTGGTTATGTTCAGTTTGAATATGTTCAGGATGAATTAAAAGATTTGATTGCTGCTGCTGATTTAGTTGTATCCCGTGCAGGCTCGAATTCTATATATGAATTTTTAGCCTTGCATAAACCGATGCTTCTTATCCCATTGTCTAAACAAGCTAGTAGAGGAGATCAGATTTTGAATGCGAACTCTTTTAAAAAACAGGGATTTGCCCGTGTTATTGAGGAAGAAGAATTACAGGAGGAACGCTTTTTAAATGAGCTTAATCAATTATGGGCAGAACGAAAGACGATTATGGAAAAGATGGAGGCCTATAAAAGTGAAGAAACCAAGGATCAGGTTATTCAGTTGATAAAGCATATAAAGGATTAGTAGGGAGGAGAAACGATGTCCAAAATTCATTGTCACTATTGCGCAAGAAGAATTCGTGATCGCGATGAACTTATTACTGCATCCAAGTGGTTTCGGCTCAAGGCTTTTCATTATCAATGTTTTCAGGATTTAGAGCAGGAATCTACTCTCATCAGAAATGTCTGGATTCCTGTAAATGGGGTGTCAGGCAATATATCTGCAATTCTTATGCTTCTTTTATCGATTGGGATGCTTGCAACGGAATTATTAGGCTATATAGGCGACCTTCTTGGGGTTATCGCGCTTTACCCGGTGATATTAAGACTTATCTCGTTACTATTTATAGAAATGCGATTACCTAACTATATTGAAAATAAGAAACCTTTGGACAGTGGATAAAACAGAATTAATTCATTACATTTGCGTTTCCTTATCGAAAAAATTATCATCAACATAGAAGGTAAGAAAGGAGATGACGTCATGAGTTTAACCAGTACCGTTACATTACATAATGGAGTCAAAATTCCCTGGGTAGGTTTAGGGGTTTATAAAGTAGAAAAAGGAACAGAAGCGGTGGATACAGTAAAAGCTGCTCTTGATCTTGGATACAGAAGCATTGACACAGCAGCTTTTTATGAAAACGAAAAAGAAGTTGGGCAAGCGATACGTGAGAGTGGATTAAACCGTGAAGATATCTTTGTAACCAGTAAAGTATGGAATACGGAACAGGGTTATGAAGAGACTCTAAAAGCATTTGATGACAGTTTACAAAAACTTGGATTAGGCTATATTGATCTTTATTTAATTCATTGGCCTGTTCCAGGTAAATTCAAGGATACTTGGCGTGCTCTTGAAGAGGTATACGAGCAGGGAAAAGTACGTGCGATTGGTGTTAGTAACTTCCAAATTCATCATCTGGAAGAACTTATGAAGGAAGCTAAAATAAAACCAATGGTAGACCAGGTAGAATTTCATCCACAGCTCTATCAAAAGGATTTGTTAGACTTTTGTAAGGAAAATGAAATTCAGCTTGAAGCATGGGGGCCACTAGGCAGAAGTCGATATTTAGATGACCCTGTATTAAATGAGATTGCTGAGAAATATGGAAAAACGGCGGCACAAGTCATTTTACGCTGGGAATACCAGCATGAGATTGTCATTATTCCAAAGTCTACAAAACCTCATCGTCAAAAAGAGAATGCAGATATCTTTGATTTTGCACTTACAGCAGAGGACATGAAGAAAATAGACGCTTTAAATCAGGATAAGCGTACTGGAAAACATCCGGATGAATTTCCATATTAAAAAGAAAAGACATCAACTCCAAATGGAGATTGATGTCTTTTCTTTTATGACGTTTTATGTAGAAATTTCCCGGGAAATAGTGGAGGTTGGCTCCAGCCTTCTTTACTCACTTTACATCCCCATTTTGATATTTAAGGCTTTTGGAAGAAATTCAACAAGACGACTATCCAAACGGCTCAATATCACTACTTTTTTATCAGAAAGTCCACATGTTTCGTAAGGGATATATTGCTCCTGCAAATTTTTAATTAATGGCCAAGCATTTTTTCTAAAAGCATTGTAACTCTCCTTTTATACTCATTGTTTCTATACATGAATCAAGCAAGGAAGACGCTTTTGGTTACATCTGAATATACCTTTAATGAACATGGTAGTAAACTTATTTTATCACATTAACGATATGGGAATAATAAGTTGTAACTTTAGTATAAAGGAAGCCTGTACGTTATGAAAATGCAGCTTATAGAAGCTTACATTCCCAAACGGCATTTTGAAGAAACAAACCGTGCACTTCAGGAATTTCCTCACCTTTCCTATATGACCTTTCGTGAAGGTGAGAACATGTTATTGGTTCGGATGGTTGTGGAAAGTAGCAGTGTTGAAGAAATTTTAAACTATCTCGAGCATGAAACGAATGTTGTCGAAGGATTTGAAACCGTACTCATTCCCGTACAAACCTACATTTCTAAACAAACACTGCAAAATGTGGACAACGAAGGTAGTGAGTCTGAACAGGAAGAGTCTAAGTTAGTAAGGGCCAGTAGACAGGAGCTTATTCAAACAATCGAAAAAAATAGCAATATTACCCTAAATTATACGTTGCTTATTATCCTATCTGCTATTGTAGCCACAGTAGGATTTATCAAAGATAGTGAGGCCGTTGTAATCGGGGCTATGGTAATAGCCCCGATGATTGGTCCGATTATTTCGGTTGCTTTTTCTGCTATATTAGGTGATTATCAGCGAGTTGTCCAATCATTGATAACCTTTTTATTTGGTTTTGTCATTGTTGTGGGCATATCGATTGGTTTTAGTTTTTTATTTGGGATGGGGACGGAGAACAATGAATATGTCGCTAGAACAGAAGTGACCCTCTCAGACTTTTTTCTTGCTCTTGCTTCAGGTGCAGCAGGAGCCTTATCAACTTTAAACCGATTATCTGGAAATCTTGTTGGTGTGATGGTAGCGGTTGCTTTGTTACCACCTACCATCGCAATAGGCTTATCCATAGGTCAAGCCTATTGGGATGATACTTTCGGTTCATTATTACTTATTACAGTAAATACTACTTGTATTCTTTTATCAGCCATCACCATCTTTTCTATAAGTGGAATTCGGCCTCTTAGATGGCGTGAGGTGCAACGGGCGAATGTATCAAGAACATTTTCGTTTATTTTTGTCGGTGTAATTGTCGCTATTCTTGTCGTCGTGATTCTATTTGGACAGAATGTTAAAATAAAATAATCCAATGGGTGTAATCACTAATTCTCATATGGAATTTCTGGCAATAGGTTGAACATGATAATGATATACGTAAAATTAGGTATAATCAGGTAAATCATGATATATTTAGAATAAAAAGAGGTGTCGACATGAATTTGAATGTAACAAAAGAGGCTGCCAATTGGTACATAGATGAAATGGATTTGGCAAAAGGGGATTATGTACAATTTTTTGTCAAGCTTTATGGAGGAATTCCAACTATCTTCCCAAGCTATTTTTTAGGAGTGTCTGAAGGTATGGATGGAACAATTGCCATTCAGGATGAAGTTCAGGGAATTACCTTTTATATAAATAATAAGGATAAATGGCTTTTAGACGAGCATGATTTGACTATTGATCTGAAAGAAGATGAACCTGAATTTACATTTGAAAAACGTTAAAGGATTTGTAACACCTTTCGAACTTTTGTTTGAAAGGTGTATTTTTTGGTACAGGAAATGATAAGGGAATACTCTTCATCTGTGCATTGCCTTTTTAAATTTAGAATTTCAAACCACTTGACTCCGTCTTTATGCCTGATTTTTTCTTAAGTGGAAAATTCTTTCTTTTTTACTGTTGACTTAACTTTTTGAAAACTATATAATTTATGAGCAATTAAAATTTTAAAAAAAGGAGGTCACGAAAGATGATTAGGGAAACACAATATATGGAAATGTGGCAACAGTATTTATATGATGTTCTTTCACTATTAACTAAATATAATGATAACACCGTGACCTCTTTATTACCGTATATAAAGAGATAGGATTTTTTTGTCTTTTTTGTTTGTACATTGATTGTAAATGTAAACAGGTCACGGTGGCTCCGTGATTTTTTTATGCTACCTTACTTTTTAGTTGGTTAAAGTACTTGCAAATATTTGGCCGAAAAGAGGACTGAATGTTTGTCTTGCGCATACGTCACGGGCGTATGCGCATTTTTTCATTTAAAGAAGAAATATGAAAATAAATCGCTTTCTTATTCAGGCGATTGGTGTTTTTTTAATCCAGGAAGGAAGTGGAGAAATTGTTTAAGTTTCGTTTGCAGCTATTTATGAAACGTGATAAGGGAAGACTGCTGTTCCAATTGTCCTTTCAATTATTAGGGAAGGAAAAAAAGAGGATAGAAAGCGGGTAGCTGGCCCAAATAAATCTGGATAAGAATAGAGAAGGGATGGAGAAATATGTTTAGTGTTTTTAAGAAATTATCCTGGTATTTTAAAGAGCAATGGTTAAGATATACAATCGCTATTATTGCGTTACTATTTGTGAACCTGCTTGAGCTTTTACCGCCCAAAATCATCGGTATAGCCATTGATGAAATACAGTATCAGACTTTGACAAATGAGCGTTTAGTTGAGTTATTGGTCTGGTTAATAGGGGTTATTTTATTAAGTTATCTCCTTTCATTCTTTTGGGATTATACTTTATTCGGGCGATCTATATTGCTGGAAAGAAGACTTCGTTCCAATTTAATGAATCATTTTCTGAGAATGACACCAAGATTTTATGGCAGCTATCGTACCGGTGATTTAATGGCTCGATCAACTAATGATTTGAAGGCTATTATGATGACAGCAGGTTATGGAATTTTAACCTTAGTGGATTCAACCGTTTTTATGAGTTTTATAATTGTGATGATGTTTTTTACGATAAGTGCCAAGCTTACTTTGGCGGCACTTATCCCACTGCCTATTATGGCTTACATCATCAATAAATATGGAAAGAAAATTCATACCCGCTTTATGCAGGCACAGCGTTCCTTTAGTGATTTGAACAATTATACCTTAGAATCTGTGAAGGGCGTTCGTGTCACAAGGGCTTTTGTTCAGGAAAGGCAGGATGAAGCCCGGTTTGGTGAGATGACAGAGGATGTTTTTCAAAAAAATGCAGAGGTAGCTAAAGTGGATGCTTTTTTTGAACCAACCATAAATGTACTGGTGGGTCTGGCATACATTATCGGAATTGGTTATGGGGCAACTTTGGTTTTTAATCAGCAAATATCCTTTGGGGATTTAGTCAGTTTTAACGTCTACTTAGGGATGTTGATCTGGCCGATGATTGCCGTTGGTGATTTAATTAATGTAATGCAAAGAGGGAATGCATCGATTGATCGTGTGGAACATATTTTGGCGCAAGAACCTGATGTACATGATCCTCCTCATCCAAAAGTAATCAAAATTCCTGAGAAAATCGAATTTAAAAACGTTTCCTTTCAGTATCCGGAAACTGAAGGTTATCAAATAAAAGACATTGATTTGTCTGTTAAGAGAGGGCAAACCATTGGTATCGTAGGAAAAACAGGTTCAGGTAAGACAACATTAATGAAGCAGCTGTTGCGTCAATATGTACCACCAGAAGGCTGGGTGCTAATCAATCAAATTCCTATCCAGGACTTTAAGCTGGATCAGACAAGAGAATGGATAGGCTATGTACCACAAGACCATGTTTTGTTCTCAAAAACGATTAGAGAGAATCTATTATTTGGGAGTGGATGGAAAACTGATGAAGAAATCTATCAAATGCTGGAATCAGTAGACTTAAAAGAGGATATTGACCAGTTCCCTGAAGGATTGGATACACTCGTTGGGGAAAGTGGTGTCACCCTATCAGGCGGTCAAAAGCAGCGTGTGTCATTAGCAAGAGCATTACTTATGGATCCAGAAATATTAATTCTTGATGATACACTTTCAGCAGTAGATGGCAAAACGGAAGCGAACATCATTTCACATCTAAAAGAAGAACGTGAAGCCAAAACAACGATTATATCTGCCCACCGTTTATCAGCCGTACAATATGCGGATGAAATTATCGTTCTTGATAATGGAAGGATTATAGAAAGAGGAACCCATAATGACCTTATCCGTCAAAATGGCTGGTATAAAAGACAATATACGATTCAACAGATGGTGGAGGTGTAATATATGAAAGGTTCTACGGAAAAGCGATTATATCAATATGCGATGACGAGTAGGAAAACCATTATGATTGGGATTGTTTGTTTAATCATCTCAGTTGGGCTGGAGTTGTCAGGTCCATTTATTGCGAAAATCGTCATTGATGAACATATTGTCGGTATTACAAATCCTAATATGGAGCCTGTTATAAAATGGCTTAGCTTATATATGGGATTGCTAATTTTTGCAGCCTTTTTCCAATACTTTAAAACGTATTTATTACAAATCTCAGCGAATAAGATTATTCAGCGGATGCGTAATGATGTTTTTGGTCACATACAAGAACTGCAAATGGATTATTATGTGAATAGACCGGCGGGAAAAACCGTAGCAAGAGTAACCAATGATACAGAAGCTATTAAAGAGCTTTATATGAAAGTTCTGGAGACGTTTGTTGATGGTTTTGTTTACATGGCCGGGATTTATGTAGCATTATTCCTTCTTGATGTAAGACTGGCGCTGATTTGTTTAATTCTTATTCCATTGATTTATATCTGGATGCGTCTATTTAAGATTTATGCTAGTAAATATAATCGAATCATACGATCAACTGTAAGTGAAATCAATGCAAATATTAATGAATTAATTCAAGGAATGCCTGTGATTCAGGCCTTCCGTCGTACGAAGACGGCTAAGGACGAATTTGAAACGTTAAATGAACGAAATTATCGTTACCAGATTAAAATGAATACTTTAACGGCGCTTACTTCTTTTAACTTAGTGAAAATTTTACGAGGCATCGCCTTTATGAGTATTATATGGTATTTTGGAGGGCATACCATTTCAGGTACGTCAATGATCTCAGCTGGTGTGTTATATGCATTTGTCGATTACATTACCCGCTTGTTTGAGCCGGTAAATCAAATTGTAAGTCAACTGCCGCAATTAGAGCATTCACGTGTGGCTGGTGCAAGAGTGTTCGAATTGATGGATATGCCAGGCGAAAAGGTAGGAGATGAAAAAATGCCCGCCTATGATGGTGATGTTAGATTTCGAAATGTTACCTTTGCATATAAAAAGGATGAATATGTTCTAAAAAATATCGATTTCCATATAAATCCTGGAGAAACAGCTGCTTTTGTTGGTCATACAGGATCAGGAAAGAGTTCAATCATGAATTTATTATTTCGGTTTTATGACCCGCAGCATGGTAGAATTGAAATTGATGGGATGGATACGAAGAAGTATTCTCGTCAACAGGTGCGTCGTTCAATAGGTATTGTCCTTCAGGATCCATTTATTTTTACGGGAACCATCCTTTCCAACGTAACATTGAATGATCCGTCTATTAGCAGGCATAGAGCTATTGAAGCATTAAAAGCCGTTGGTGCTGATACATTTATTGAAAAGCTTCCAAAAAAATACGATGAACCTGTTCGTGAAAGTGGCAGTGAATTTTCTACAGGACAAAGACAGCTTTTATCATTTGCACGTGCATTAGCCTTTGATCCAGCTATTTTAATTCTGGATGAAGCAACAGCCAATATTGATACAGAAACAGAAAAATTAATTCAGGAAGCGATGAAAGTTGTTCAAAAAGGGCGTACAACGTTAATTATTGCCCACCGTTTATCAACCATTCAGCATGCTGATCAAATTTTTGCTTTGGAACGTGGTAAAATAATAGAAACAGGTAAACACGAAGAATTGATTCAAGCACGAGGAAAATATTATGAAATGTATCAAAAACAACATGGAAATCAAACCGTACCATCCATATTTTAAGCCAAAGCGTTGTGCAAAGGGGCATTTACATGGATGATGAGAAAAAAAAGCCAGAAACTATAGATGAAACAGATTTATACGAAGACCTGGACCCAGAGGAAGTTTACGAAATTTTACAGGAAGAGCGCATAAATAGAAAGCGAAATGAAGAACAGGAAAAAAAGCCAAAACGTTCGTTTCCAAAATGGGCGTTTTGGATGATTTCTGTCTTTATGCTCGTAAGCGCATTGCAGTTTTTGCCAAGAACTTTTTCTTTCTCAATTGTTGACTTTCTTCAAACATCTGCTAAATTATCAACAATGGATGAAATAGATACGTACCAGGAATCTGTAGTTGTTGTGGAAACAGGTGAAGGGAAAGGTACTGGTTTTTCAATTTCATCAAATGGTTATATTTTAACGAACTATCATGTTATTGATGAAGGACCTCACTTAAATGTTGGATTTCCAGAAGCAGGCTTATATGAAGCAGACATAGTGGCATCCTATCCAGAAATAGACCTTGCCCTATTAAAAGTGGAAGGTGAGAATCTCCCATTTTTAGACTTAGCACCTTCTGCTTCATGGGCACCACAAGATCATATTTATTTTATTGGAAACCCCCTTAACTTTAATGGGATTGCGAATGAAGGGAAGATACTCGGATTGACAGAATCATCAAGCATCGAGGGTGATGCGCTGATGCTACAAGCTCCAATTTATAATGGCAATAGTGGAAGTCCTGTTATCAATAGAGACGGGCAAGTCATCGGTGTGATATATGCTACGACAAACAAAGCAAATGATGGCAAAGTAGGACTGGCTATTCCCATCGAGGATTTCTATCAGAAAGATGAAGCCAATTTCATTCGATAAACGAAAAAGAACGGTCATTTAAGATGTATTCTGAACGAATAATATATTATGTGTGGAGGTGGTAAGGGTTGATAGAACGTATATTCAGCAAGAAAAATATCTCCTTAGAAGACCAAGTACTATCAGCTCAGCAAGGAAACGAACAAACACGAAATGAACTGCTAAAAAAGTATCAACCTTTTATCGCCAAAACGGTTTCCCAAGTTTGTAAAAAGTATATAGATCCAAAGTCAGACGATGAGTTTAGTATAGGTTTGATTGCTTTTGATCAGGCGATACAAACCTATTCTACGGATAAAGGAAGCTCATTTCTTTCGTTTGCTAAGATTGTTGTAAAACGAAAAGTGATAGATTATTTACGCAGTGAAGGGCGGCAGCAGACAGATCTATCTATTGATCAGGATAATGATGATGAAGAGAAAATGGAAAATCAGTTAGAAGTTCAGGTTGCCAGGAATGAATATCAGCAACAATCAGAAACATGGCAAAGACGTGAAGAAATTCTTGATTTCCAAAAAGAACTGCAGGAGTATAAGATTTCTTTTAAAGAATTAACTAAGCAATCACCTAAACATGCAGATGCAAGACAGTCAGCGATTCAAATAGCTAAAATTATATTTTATGAAGAACCTTTACGCAGTTATGTTATCGAAAAAAAAAGATTACCAATGAAGGACCTTATTAATTATGTTGAGGTGAGTCGGAAAACGCTTGAAAGAAATCGTAAATATATTCTTGCTATGTTTATTATTCTGTCTGGCGACTACATCTATCTAAAGGATTATTTAAAGGGGGTGGATCTGTGAAGAAGGGTCTAGTTGTTCAAAGGAATCGGCGAAATGTGATTATTATGGCGGCCGATGGTTCCTTTCATAAAATGCGTATGAAGGGTAGTTACGAGGTAGGAGAGGAAGTTGAGATTAAAGATAAACCTCTATCCTTTTTGGAGTCGATTCACTCACTTATAAATTTCCGCCGGGTTTCGGCGGTTGCTATTATATTTTTCCTTATCTTTGTACCCGCTATGATGATGAATCAGCCCCAGGAAGCCTATGCATACGTGAATTTGGATATTAATCCAAGCATTGAGTTAGCTGTAAATGAAAATTTAAAGGTAACCGATTTGACTCCTATCAATCAAGAGGCCCAACAGGTTAAAAAACAATTAGAAGACTGGAAGGGTCAATCTGTAGAGATGGTCACCTTAATGATTATTAACCAGACGCAGACACTGGGATATTTGAGTCCAACACAAGACATTTTTATTGGTGTGAGCTATTTAGAAGACATAAAGCATAAAAATCAGGACATCTCAAATATGATTCAGTCATATATAAATGACCAAAACGATGATGAGATTACAGTGAATACGTTTGAAGTTCCAGAAGAAATCCACCAAAGAGCACAAGAAGAGCAGGTTTCCATGAACTACTTATATGCTCAGGAAGTCGCTAAGGAAGAGCAAAAGGAAAAACCTAATACAGTGGAAAGCGAAAATCAGCAGGCTGAATCAAGTGAATCCTCCGATTCTAATGAGCCTACTCAGAAAGAACAGGCAAATCAATCTGAAAATGATGATAATAATGAAAATGATGATCATGATGGTCGTGATAACGGTAAGTCACAAAAAGAAAAAATTCATCAAAAATTAATAGAAAAATTTATTGATGATAAAGATTTTCTTCCTCCTGGTTTAAAAAAGAAAATGGAGGATAAATCCTTTGATAAAGCCAAAGAAGAAATAGATAAGAAATCCTCCAGCAATGCTAAAGAAGAAATAAATAAAAAATCCTCCAATAAAGCTAAAGAAGAAAGGAATGATTCAAAGGACCGTAAGAACAAATGGTCAAAGAATCGTTCTAAAGAAGAGAAGAAGTCAAAAGAAGCTGATCAAAATGATCAAGAGCAAAAAAAGAAATTCTTACCACCTGGTCTGAAAAAAAATGATAAAAAAGTCCCGACTCGTCATAAAGAGAAACATCCTGAATTCGATAAAAAAGATAAGATAAAAGATTGAGGGCAACCAAAAAATGATAATAAACACGATTATAAAGGATGGTTTCCTCCTGGCTTAAGATAACGTTTTTAGGCAGAAAGTCCTTTTATGTTTGTTTAAACATCTCTACTATGATTTGTAGAGATGTTTTTTTATTTAAATTTTTTCCAATTTTATCTTCCCCTTATATTATTTGCATTATATAATGATAAGGAATTCTTAAAAAAGGGGAGTGCGGGATGGAACAACAACAAACAAGTAAAAAGAGGGTTATTCTAATTACCTCTATTATTCTCGTTGTTGCAATTGGTGCAATTGTGGCTTTTGCATTTAATAAAGTTTCACAAAATCCACTAGTACAGTATGCAAATGCAGAGAATCAAACCTTTAATGAGGTTTGGGACTATTATGACGAGTATTATGGGGATTCACAGGAATTAAATGAAAGATTACTTAAGGAAGCTTATGAGTCTTCATCGGCATTTACAGCTAGTGTCGATTTACCTGCTCAATTAACAATGGCAAATCCATCATTTTCCATGATTCAAAGTATGGTAAGTTCTGCAGAGCTTTCAACGAATGTAAAAGTAAATCCAGATACGAAAGAAACCTATGCTGGTCTGGATCTATCCCTGCAAAATACAAGTTTGCTAAATGGAAATTTTTATCAAAATGAAGAACAGACGTCACTACAAGTTCCGGACTTATATGATCAGTATTTCACTGTTAATAATAAAACATTAGGAGATGAACTTGAAGCTAAAGGTGTAAAGGACATTCCTTATGATGAAATGCCTAATTTTGCTGAAATGGCCCAACATTCAATGACACCTGAAGAAATGAAGGAAATGGCAAAGGAATATTTAGGGATTGTTACTGACCACATTTCCGAGGAACAGGTTAACGTGACTGAAAACGAAGAATACCAGGGGTCTTCTTATACAAAGTTAGCCGTCCATTTTACTGAGGATGAAGTACGCCAAATCTTAAATGACGTGTTTACGAAAATGAAAGATGATGAACGTCTAAATTATCAATTTGGTACAACAGAACGACAGCAGGAAGAATTGGATACTTTGATTGAGAGCCTTGATGATTTAAACCTGCCTAATGGAATGGATTATGAAGCGTATATGTCAGGAGATACTGTTTCATACCGCATTCTTACTATTGAAACAGCTGAGGGAGATACATTTACTGTCAATATGGACACGATTGTAAAGGATAATAATCAATATGAATTTAAATTTGGTGTCGAAGGTGTGCCATCTACAGAAGACGGAGAGTTTGTTATTCAATATACAGAAGACGGAAAACCAGATGGGGATGCTTATGGTGTTCATCATGTATTAAATGTCATGATTTCCGATTCTGTTCAAAATATTGATTTTTCTGTTGAAGCGGACTCTGTTATCGAAGAAAATACCTGGGATAATCAATTTAACTTAGTCATCAACGAACCACAAACGCAGCAAATTCCAAAAATTAGTGGTCATGTGAATACAAGTCATACAAATGAAGAAGACGGTGGTCAAAGGGATTTTGAATTAGGAATCGATTTCTCTATGGATGATCCTGCTACCGGAAATTTAACAGGTGGATTAACCATCAATGGAGAAACCGAATATTCCTTTACCGATGATTTAGAATTCCCTACAGTTGATGAAAATAACTCCGTTAATGCCCTTGAATTATCTGATGCTGAATGGCAGGAAATCGGTATGGAAATTCAAAAAAATGCAATGGAGTACTATCAGTCCACTATGGGCGGTGGATTTGGTGGTATGATGCCTGGTAATTTTTAAGAAATGCTTTTAAAATACTAATAATGAATATGTAAAGGAGCGGGTTGTCTTGATCTGGACATTATTTCGATATAAATGGAAAAGGATCATGAAACAGCCTGCTCTTTTTTTTGCCATCCTGTTTTTTCCTTTTTTATTTATTGGCTGCTTTCTATATTTGATTGCCCAATCCATGGATAATAGTACAGAAAAGATAAATGTAGGTATAGTGGATGAAGATCAGACGTTTGAAACAAAGACTTTAGCTAATCAGCTTCAAAATGAAGATAGTTTATCAAATGTATTACATATGTTTGCATTACAAAAAGAGCAGGCCATAGAGGAATTGGATAATAGTCGTCTAACGGCTGTCATTTATATTCCGGAAGGTTTTACTTCTGATTTAAGGAGTGGGGAAAATACACCGATCACAGTCAGAACAAATAATGAAAATCTTTTTTCTTCTAATATGGTTAAGATGCTGTTAAATAGCGGTGCTAAGTATATATCTGCTGCACAGAGTGGAATTAATACGTTATATGATTTATACATAAAACATTTACCTTCCGATGAAAATCCACAGAGAGTACTTCAGCAAATGATTGTGAATTATACGTTGTTTGCTCTGAATCGAAATGATTTATTTGAAATGGAGCAGGTAGAATCAGGGGCAAAAGCTGGGTGGGAATACCATGGAGTCATCGCTTACTTATTAACAAGTTTACTAATGTCAGCATTATTACTTCAAATATTTACCCATCGAGAAGAAGAGGCAGGGATTGAAGAACGTTTGCGTACGTTTAATATACCATCTTTTACCATCGTGTGGAGCGAATTAATGTTTTATACAGTATTTTTATATGTAAATGCAGGTTTTTTAAACTTACTCATTTATGTCGTGGTTGATTCTGAATGGCTACTTCATGGATATCATTTTATTACCTGGTTTTTCATTTGTCTCATTTTAGCAATAGTGTTGTGTATTCTGGAATGGTTCTTGCCGAATCAGACAACGCGAACGAATATCTATTTATTACTGACATTATTGGGACTGTTCATTAGCGGGGTATGGATTCCAGTGCTTTACCTTCCTGTGTGGATTAAACATGTTCTGTTCTTTTCCCCTTTTCACCATATGTATCAGGCATTTGTGACAATCATTTCTGATGATGAAAATCCTTTTAGGCACTGGATTTTCTTAACAGCTTTAGTCCTTATTTTAGCTGCTGTTCTTTTGACTAAAATCGTAAGAAGGGAGCGTAAGGATGGGTATGTATCTTTTTCTTTTAAATAAATTAATACATCAAAATAAATGGCGATCTCTTTTTATGATTAGTTTTCCCTTCTTATTATGGTTTATGGTAGTACCATTTGTAACAGACACCTTAGATGAAAGTGAGATTCCAATTGCCTGGGTGGTCGAGGAAGAAACGAATGAAATGAACACAATTGCTCAGCAAATTGAGAATCATCCGCGGATTGAATTGACTCATTTAACGAAGAGAGAAGCTTACCGGGCGGTACAAACAAATGAGGTGGAGGCAGCCTTTCTTTTACACGATGACTTTCTAAACCATATTCAGGCTGGAAAAATGAATGAACAAATTACATGGGTTCGGTCCGATAAATCTTTTTTTGATTCCTTTGTTAAAGAAAAAGTGGCATCGGAAATTATGCGTTTTGCTTTAAGCAGTAAGGCGGCAAATGATGTAACGCAATATAGAGGATTGACAACGAGGGAAGATTGGAGAAAGGTTTATCAGCACGCTGAACAATACTGGGAGCCTGAGCCTTTATTTCAAATGAATTTCGTACCCTATGAAGAGGCAGAAGTTCTTCCTGAGAACGAAAATAGTTTTCAATCAAAAGGCTATGCTGCTTTAATAGGATTTTGGCTGTGGTATGCATGGATGATTTTTGTCGTTTTATTACTTTCCCTTTACAAATGGAAGTCCCAGGGGATTATCGAAAGACTTCGATTACATCAAGGTAGTCTTATTCCTTTTTACATACGTTTTTATTTATTAACGAGTGGTTTTGCACTTTTGTTGCTTTTAATGATTTGTTATCTATCAAGCAGACCCTTACAGGAGTTTGGTTTTTCCTATTCATCCATAATTTATCCGTCTGTTATTGTATTTGCTGTTATCTTGATGATAACGTTTAGCTTTACTCGAATCTTTAAAAGCCCTTATTTATTTTTACTCGTATCAATAGTTTATTCATTACTGTCCTTATTTTTTTCATTTCTCACATTCACTTCAGACAATCAAAGTAAGTGGCAAGTCATTTTCCCTCATACATGGCTTTACCAGCTTATTTTTTAAAAGGCTGTTTTTTTAAATGATTGTTGTTTTTAAAAAGTGAATTCATTGATCGCATGCTATACAAGCAGGTGAAATTCACGGAGACCCCGGACTGCCCACGGAAAGTGAGTATACTGGAGCGGAACACCTATGTTTAACAGAGCCAAAAAGAAAAGCGAAGGTGACTGACTATATAACATGTAAAGGTGCGGATGAAATGTGATTCAAGTCGATCAAATTAATAAATATATAAAGAAGAATCAGATATTAAACAGCGTTTCAGCCACCATTCATAAAGGAGATTCCATTGGCATTATTGGACCGAATGGGGCTGGGAAATCTACATTTTTAAAAATCCTAGCTTCCATTCTAAAACCAGACAGAGGTAAGATTTATTACCAGGGAGCTTCCTATAAAGAAAAACTTAAAGAACTTAGAAGTAATATAGGCTACATACCTCAAGATATCGCCTTATATGAAGATTTAACGGTTCAGGATCAAATTTTGTTTTGGCAAAAGGCTTCAAAACAAAAGGTTGCAAAGGAGTATGTGAATAAGGTGATGTCAGCTCTTGATTTATTTGGGGTACAGGATAAAAAAGTTAAAGCATTATCAGGTGGATGGAAGCGTAAGGTAAATGTATCTATAGGTTTATTACATAATCCCGAACTCATATTGTTAGATGAACCAACAGCAGGTGTTGATTTAGCTGCAAAGGAGGATTTAATCCAATGGTTAAAGTTACTTCAACAGGGTGGCAAGACACTTGTGATGGTGAGTCATGATTGGGATATTCTGAACCGTATATGTGAGAAGATTATGATATTTCAAAAAGGAAAACTGATATTTTTTGATGCATTTTCAAAACTTGAAGAATTTGAGCTAAACAACTTTGGGAATGAAACGGATAAAGATTTGGGTAAACTATTAAAACTTAGAATGAGATAAGTGATGGAACAATAGGAGTGTGTAAAAAAAGATGAAAGGTCATGTTGCGATTGTGACAGGTGCATCAAGAGGAATGGGGAAGGAAATTGTAAGACAGTTAGCTGAACAAGGAGTTAAGCTATCTATTTTGGGGAGTTCAGAGCAAATTCATAAAACAAAACAAGAATTAGTAAACCAGGGCATTGAAGATATCCTTTCCTTTAAAGCCGATGTAGCAAAGGAAAATGAAGTTGAACACGTAGTTGAGGCAACGAAAAACGCTTATGGAAAGGTTGATATATTAGTTAACAATGCTGGAGTTGGTTTGTTTAAGCAAGTAGAAAACGTAACCTTGGAGGAATGGCGAAAGACTTTTGACATCAATGTACAAGGTGTATTTCTCTGTACAAAAGCTGTATTACCAGCAATGAAAAAACAACAGTTTGGTACCATCATAACAATTTCTTCAGATGTTGCAAGGTACACCATACCAAGTGGCTCCTTATACACGGCTACAAAATATGCTGTTCAAGGATTTATGGGTTCTGTTTCACAAGAAGTACGGAAACATGGTATTCGTGTTGGTACGGTAAATCCTGGTATGGTTGATACATTTTTTGCAGAAAGCAAACAGGGAGATCCATCAAAAGAAGATTGGCTAAAGGTACAGGATGTTGCACGAGCGGTTCTGTATATGGCAAGTGCTCCTAAACATATGATGATTGATGAGCTTCATCTTCATCCACTTACACAGGATTATCCACAATCGTAATCAGGTACTGAACGGAAAATCGATGTACTAAAGGACATGATGAGAGAGAAAAAATAATAAAGAAATTGCAATCCATTTATTTGTAACCGAAAAAACAATTAAACGAACCAAAACTGTTTTTTTGGAGTGAAATATTTGAATTAGAAAGAGAAGGGATGCTCCCTTCTCTTTAAACATAATAAACAGGTGTATCCTGTGTTATTGCATGTTCTAAATAATGAATCAGGTTTTGATGGGATCCTACAATGGTTGGTTCATCATATCCATAGTGATAAGCATGTAAAAAGGTCTCGATTTTTTTTGATAAAAAATCGTCCTCTGTTCTTACCATTAAGACGAGAAGATCATCCCATTGACCCCATAACGTAAAATACATTGCTTTATCATAATCCACCATATTCATCGCCAATTCCCCCATAAAAAAGGGTTCATTTATAGTATGACGCAAGAAGCCTTTTGATTTACATGGCCTTTTTTGGATATAAAACCAATTTGCCCTTTGGAAAATCCTTAACCGCATAAAGCAAACAAGCGGGCAAATAATAAAAGTGAACCATCCAAAAAAGGAGGCCATTCCAGTGAATAAACTAAAGCTAATGGGTGCAACGTTGCTTACAGCTGTTACCATTACGGGATGTCAGGGTGGTGACGAAACTGGGCTTGGAAATAATGGAAATAACGGAGTTCAGCCAGTTCGATATAACAATACGACAGATATTGCTCCAAACAGAGAGCGTCCCCAATACAACAATGGTGACAATCTAAATATTAACAATGGAAACCAGGACAATATCAATCGAAATGGTAATAATGATACTGGACAAAACACTAATAACAACAATAACCAATATGAAGTAGCTAACCGTGCAGCAGACCGAATTACCGATGAAATTAACGAAGTAGACCAGGCTTACGTTTTTGCAGGAAATGAAAATGCGTATGTAGCAATAGCTCTGAAAGGGAACCAGAATGACGAAGCGTCTGATAAATTAAAACAACGTGTATCCAAAGTTGTAAAAGCAACAGATGAAGATATCGACGATGTTTTTGTATCCGCAAACCCGGAATTTTTTAACCAGGCTGGAGATTACGCAGATCAAATAGAAAATGGGGACCCAATTGAGGGATTATTTAAAGAAATGGGAGATATGTTCCAGCGTATTTTCCCTACAGATAATGAACAGTAATAAAGAAAACGAAGGGCTCTCTAGAGGGCCCTTCGTTTATTTCTACTTAAATTTCGCCAAGATTATAAAATAATTCGAAAACTAAGACACCCTTTTTCATATACTATAGCAATCATCGATTAAGGGAGAGGTTTCATGTTGAAAACGGAATATACCAATTTAGAGCGTGCAATCGATGAAATTACAGAAATAGCAGAAGGATTTGGTCTGAATTTTTATCCAATGCGTTATGAAATTTGCCCTACTGATATTATTTACACCTTTGGTGCTTATGGGATGCCGACTCGATTTTCACATTGGAGCTTTGGTAAGCAATTCCATAAAATGAAGCTTCAGGAGGAACTTGGTTTAAGTAAAATTTATGAGTTGGTCATTAATTCAAATCCATGCTACGCCTTTTTATTAAATTCGAATAGTTTAATTCAAAACAAGCTGATTGTCGCCCATGTTTTAGGTCACAGTGACTTTTTTAAGAATAATTTACGCTATCAGAATACAGGAGAAGATATGGTAGAAAGTATGGCAGCTACAGCTGATCGCATACAGGCATATGAAAAACAATACGGAAAAAAGGAAGTTGAATCCTTTTTAGATGCTATTTTAGCGATAAATGAGCATATTGATCCATCTTTACTTAGAAAAGAATATGAAGCGGAAAAAAAGTCAGAGCCGATTTTTCAGCCAAATCAGAGACTGGATAATGACTACCATGATTTATTTGGGATAGATCCAAATGAACAAGTAGTTGAAGAAGAGGCGAAAGTACAACGCAAGAAAATTCCTGAGCAGCCGGAAAAGGATCTTCTCTTATTTATTGAAAATCATAGCCGGGAGCTATATGACTGGCAGCGTGATATTTTAACGATGATGCGCGAGGAAATGCGTTATTTTTGGCCCCAGCTGGAAACGAAAATCATGAATGAAGGCTGGGCTTCCTATTGGCACTCTCGTATCTTACGCGAATTAAACCTTACCAGTGATGAAACGGTGGAGTTTGCTAAATTGCATTCGGGAGTTACTGCACCGTCCAATACCTCCATTAACCCTTATCGTTTAGGCATTAAAATATTTGAAGATATTGAAGATCGTTACAACAATCCAACAGAAGAAATGAAACAGAGTGGAGTTCAACCTGGTACAGGTCGAGAAAAGCTTTTTGAGGTTCGAGAAATTGAGTCTGATATTTCATTTATCCGTAACTATTTGACAAAGGAAATCGTGCAGGAAGAGGATCTTTATCTATTCCAAAAACAAGGGAGAGATTATAAAGTTGTTGATAAGGATTGGACAGAAGTAAGAGATCAACTGATTACCATGCGTGTAAATGGAGGCTTTCCTTATATTACGGTTGAAAATGGGGATTATTTACGTAACGGTGAGCTTTACCTGCTCCATCACTACGAGGGGATTGAGTTGGATATTAACTATTTAGAAAAGACCCTTCCTTATATTTATAATCTTTGGGGACGTACCGTTCATATGGAAACGATAGTGGAAGATCGGGTGACAGTGTTTAGTTGTGAGGGGGATAAGGTGAAGAAAAGATATATTTAGAGAACTGCCTTTTTGGGGACAGTTCTCTTTTTTATATGTGTGTTTTAACGGGAAAATTCAGTCTTTATTCTTTTTCGCTAGCTCATCCCTATCTAAAGCTCTTGGTGGTTCCTCCATCCATCCATGTTTTATCATGATATTCGCACCATCCTCTGCATATTTTAAGATTTCCTGCGAAAGTCTTCCATACATAATTCCAATATCTCTTCTGGGACTCATAGACATGCTTGCGCCGTAATATCCTACACTAAGAGCAATAAGCGTTGTAGAGTAATACATCATTAACTTATCCGAATAGGTATACGTAGTAGAATCCGTTACTTCTGTATCCCAGGTTGAAGGAACATCCAAATTATCTTCTCTTAAAATGGATCCAAATATTTCACAGTGCTTTTGGGCAATATCTTTTCCTCGAATGAGAAACTGTCTGACATCTTTACGGGATGCTACCTGACTAAAACCGATCATCGTAGCTACACCCAATGCATTTCGCTGAAAATTTGCATACAAGTTTGAGATTTCCAGTCCTAACAAGGGCCTTCTTTCCCCAAAATAACCAGTCATAAAGCTTTGCTTTTTCACAAAATCGTTATGTTCTGGTATAGGCAAATAGGGGCTTCTTTGATATAGACCTTTGGATAATAAAAGCTCCTTGGTTTCTCTTAAAAGCTCTGTCAATTGGGTAATACACTCGTTAAAATAACTGTAAACATCTTTTCTTACCGATTGGGAAAGGCTGAGGCTATAGTTTTGCAGGGCAATTTGAACGGACAGATGCAAGTAATTTAGTATATATGAATCGCTAAATAATTCAGGTGCATTTACATTAACGTCCTCTTCAAGGTTAAAGCCATAAGGAATCGGATAGTTATCTTTGTTGAAAATTTCTGTTATGGCATGAAGATTTCCCTCTGCCAATTCTAAAGCATGCTGTACAAGAGGCTTAATTTCTTCATCCTTAAGCGTATTTAAAAAATAGTGAAGGCTGCAAGTAATGGCCTGATCGTTCATGTACCCTTTCCACAACTCAGTAATTTCTGCTGCTGTAAGTTTTACTTACTTCCCTTCCATATTCTTTTATCCTCCAGTCATTAAATCTGTTCCTTTTTACTCATTTTTTATCTTCTATGAATATTTTTTCTTTTAATAGTATTTTCATACGAGTAAATAACATTCGTTTTCCGTAAAAAACCTCAATAATCTTATTTCCCTTAAATAAACCATTTTTATTTAACAGTTGTTACAATCAACTAACAATTTTATTACCTCTAGTGACATCATCTATAAGACTGGTATAATGGAACCTGTTATTTTTTAAATACATCGAAGTAGGTGTTACAATGGCAAAATATCTCTTCATTGCCACATTATTGTTAACTATGAATACACTTTTTATTCCAACCGTTTTTGCTGAAACGAATCCCAAAGCACCCCAATTAGCCAGTCAATCTGCAATTATGATTGATGCAGATAATGGAAGTGTTCTTTATGAAAAGAATAGTACAACTTCTATGTATCCAGCTAGTTTAACGAAAATTGCCACTGCAATTTATGCTATTGAAAATGGTGATTTAGATGATACTGTAACAGTTAGTGAAAATGCGGTTGATACAGTAGGGACAACGGTTTTTTTAGAATCAGGTGAAAAGGTGACGTTAAAGAAGCTTATTCAGGGGCTCTTAATTAATTCTGGAAATGATGCCGGGAATGCAATTGCTGAGTACTTAAGTGGAAGTGTTGAACAATTTGCTAAAGATATCAATGAATACTTAAAGCATGAAATCGGAGTTGAACAAACTCATTTCGAAAATCCACATGGTCTTTTTAATCCAGATCATACAACAACAGCAAAAGACCTGGCTCATATAACAAGCTATGCAGTGCAAAACGAGGAGTTCCGTAATATATTTGGAACGGTTGAGATGAAATGGCACGGAAAGTCCTGGGATACAACACTTATTTCCCATCATAAAATGCTAAAAGGGGAATTTCCTTTTGACAATGTTATTGGCGGAAAAACAGGATATGTAGATCAGTCCGGCCATACATTAGCCACTTTAGCCAATCGTGGAAATCTAAATCTGATTGTAATTACCATGAACGGACAAACCCAAAATAAAGCATATCAGGATACGGCGAATCTATTAAACTACGGTTTTGACCATTTTGAAACCTCATCTCTTCAAGGTGGTGAAGTTGTTGAAATTCAAAATCAAGCGTATAAAATTCCGGAAGACCTAAAATATACCCATGTAAAAGATCAAATATCAATAACAAAGCAATTAACCAAACAGGGAAAACTGGAAATTTACAAACAGAATGGGGAACGTATCAATTCTTACCATTTAATGAAGATACATCATGATGATGGCAGTAGCCAAATGGAAGCAGCAAAGAATAGTAATTCACAATTAAATTTAGGCTTCTACCTTTCCAGTATACTAACAGGAATTGTGATGATTGGAATAATCGGATTTGTGTTTCGTAAAATTCGAATACGAAGGAAATCCTATAAATCATTTATGTGAAAATAAGGTTGACACAAAGATAAAGGGGCTAATTCAGTAGAGATTAGCCCCTTCATGTATTACTTTACAATTAGAACTGGACAATTCGCTCTTTTGGCGACCTTATGACTTACACTTCCTAATACCATTTCCTGAAAGGCATTTAATCCGCGACTGCCCACAATGACGATGTCAAATTCCTTTTCATTGGCGTAATCGACAATGGTTGGTCCAGGTTCACCGTTAAGGACAGTCGTTTTATAGGAAATACCTGCTTTTTGTAAATCCTCTTCAATCCCCATTACTTTATCCTCTTGTACATTCATTACCCCTACTTTATTCCAATTGTGAAGAGTATCAGATTTAACTTGTGTACTTTCCTTTACATATACAACCTCTATATAGGAATCAGCTGTAATGGTTGCTAAGCTGATAGCGTGGTTCGTAGTTCGTAACGAATGTTCAGAACCGTCAGTTGCCAATAATATTTTTTTATACACAGTCGTTCATCCTTTCTAATGGGCGCTTAATTTACGGCTTAATTTAGCTCTTAGCTCAGAACTTAACTGGTTTAGTCCAACTACATATACATTGATTCGTTTTTGTTCCAGGTTCGATACAATTTTATCAAGTGCTGCAATAGCTGAATCATCCCATAATCGAGCTTTGGTTAAATCGAATACGGCTTCTTTTGCATTTTCAGTATTGTAGTCAAACTCATCCATCAGCTCAGTAACCGATGCGAAAAAGATTTCCCCCTGGAAGGTATAATGCATACGATTATATTTGAACTCCTTTGTAACCTTTACCTTGGAAATCTTAGCTACAAAGAAAATTGCACTTAACAATACTCCAGTTAGTACACCAATAGCTAAATTATGAGTGAAAACAACTGTTAAGACTGTAACAATCATTACAAGGTTATCGGTTAATGGAACGATTTTTAAGGTTCGTATAGAGCCCCAATCGAATGTACCGATGGAAACCATAACCATGACTCCTACTAGAGCTGCAACAGGAATTTGCGATACGATATCCCCCATAAAAACAATAAGTGAAATTAAGACAAGACCCGCAGTTAAAGATGAAAGCCTTCCTCTGCCACCTGAACTGACATTAATAACGGATTGTCCAATCATAGCACATCCAGCCATACCACCAAAGAAACCTGTTATGATATTTGCAATTCCCTGTCCACCTGCTTCTCTATTTTTATTACTAGCTGTTCCGGTATACTCATCAACAATACTTGCTGTTAAAAGGGACTCGACAAGCCCTACAATTGCTAAGGCAAGGGAGTAGGGAAATATAATCATTAATGTATCGAAGCTAAAAGGAACATTTGGAAATAAGAATGATGGAAATGCTTGTGTAATTTGCCCCATATCACCAACTGTTAAGACATTCACATTGGTCATTAAAGCAATAATTGTAATAACGACGATTGCAATTAAAGGAGAGGGAACTGCCTTTGTGAACAATGGAAATAAATAAATAATAGCTAGAGCTCCTATAACCATCGCATACATTACCCAATTGGCACCTTCAAAGTGCTCTAATTGTGCGGTAAAAATCAAAATAGCCAGAGCATTGACAAATCCGACCATAACAGATCTGGGGATAAACTTCATTAGTCGGGCTAATTTCGTGATTCCAAATATAATTTGCAGAACACCAGTTAAAATCGTTGCTGCCAGAAGATAATCAACTCCCCATTCGGCTACTAAATCAACCATAACAAGAGCCATGGCACCTGTAGCCCCAGAAATCATTCCTGGACGCCCACCGGCAAAAGCAATAACTACAGATATAAGAAACGAGGCGTATAAGCCCACCATAGGGTCTACACCAGCGATAATTGCAAAAGCAATGGCTTCAGGAATTAAAGCAAGAGCAACAACAATACCAGAAACAAGATCTCCTTTGATGTTACCAAACCAGGCTTTTCGTGATGTTAATGTATTTTGCATAAGATAAACTCTCCCTAAACTTTTTTCTATTTCTATATTGACCTAATCCTCTTAAAATCATGAGTTTTACACATACTTGTAAAGATTTTGAAATTTGTTATTCCTTTCCATCTATAATTTTGAAATGCTTGTAAATCATAATAAAAAACAAATAACAAAAGGAGTTTAAAGATTAATCATGAAAAAAAGATTGTATATAAGCTTTATAAGCATTCTGTTTCTTTTATTAGCTGCTTGTAACACAGAGGACAATGCTACAAATAATGGAAACAATAACGATAACATCTCAAGTATTGCTACTGATTCTTCCAGTAAGGATTATCCTCATACAATGCCTATCCGCATACAGGATGCTAAGTATGAATTTAAGCGTGTTGAGAAGAGACAGCAGCATAAAGAAGGACAACGACAGCAAAGGCAACAGCAAGCACAACAAAATGGGCAGCAGGATGCTAATCAGCGAGCACAACAACAAGAAAAAACTATACCACAACAAAATCAAAATAATCAACAGCAAAATCAAAATAATCAACAAAATAACAATCAGACCCAGCAAGCCGGTAATATAAAAGAATTCGAATCAAGAGTAATTGAGCTCACCAATCAGGAGAGACAAAATCAGGGTTTACCGGCATTAAAATCAGATGCATCTTTAAGTCAGGTGGCACGGAAAAAATCAGCTAATATGCAGGCAAAAGGTTATTTCTCTCATACAAGTCCAACGTATGGTTCTTCTTTTGACATGATGAGAGACTTTGGTATTGATTATCAGACAGCAGGTGAAAACATCGCAAAAGGTCAGCAAAGCCCTGAACAAGTTGTTGAATCCTGGATGAATAGTGAAGGGCATCGTAAAAATATTTTAAGTGAAAAATTTACTCACATTGGTGTAGGTTATATTGAGAATGGTCATTACTGGACACAGATGTTTATAAGTAAATAACGCATATACGGGCGCTGATTCAACTCGGGCGCCCGTCTTTGTATAGGGTTTTGGTTCATCTTAGTCCTCATGACTATTCCTCTCTTTTCTTAGCTACTGTAGAAAAAAGTCATAATTTTTATTCGATTTATACACATTTTTCATGGTAAACTCATAGTATAAAGGTAAACATAAAATGAGAGGAGATTAATGCCTTAAATGGATGAGGAAGAAAAAAGGGTTTCGAAAATGTATCGAAGGATCTTGACTTCCGATGAAACAAAAGGTTTGATTACATTTCAGCGGTTGGACAAATCTACACAAGAGAAAGTAAAAAGTAAAATGGTTCAAAATGGTTCCTCGTCTGCTTATAAAATACTTAAAAGAATAAATCATTTACAAGAGATTGATTAAATTCAATCTCTTTTTCATTTTTTGCCATCATAATACAATTTTTTTATGAAATAATAAATCATAGCCATTAGTTTTGGGAACACGGAGGCCTAATTATGATTATCGCCATCATTCTCTTGATTTGCACTTCATTATTTCTTTCTGGAAGCGAAACGGCATTAACGGCAGTCAACAAAATGAAAGTGAAATCCCGCGCTGAAAACGATGACGCGAAATCCCAAAAACTCTATAGACTCATTTCTCAACCAGATGAGTTGCTAACGGGGATATTAATTGGAAATAATATGGCTAACATAGCCCTTCCAACTCTTGTTACAATGTTGGCATTGGATATTGGAATGAATGTAGGACTTGCTACGGCTATCTTAACTGTAGTCATTATTATTTTTGCTGAAGTATTACCTAAATCCATTGCTGCTACGTTTTCGGATAAAATATCCTATATCGTTACTCCTATCATTTCTTTTTTGTTAACGGTTTTAAAGCCTCTTACATTTGTATTATCCAAATTGACAGGATTATTGATTCGTGTATTGTCTAAAGGAGAAAAACAGGAAACCAGCTTTTCAAAGGAAGAATTTAAAACGATGATGGATATTGCTTCGGATGAAGGGACCTTGGAGAACGAAGAGTCTTATCGTCTTAAAGGTGTAATTGATTTTTATAGTAAAGATGTCCGTGATGCACTAAAAACACCGCGGATGGAAATTGTGGGGATTCCATCAGATAGCACCTATGAAGAAACACAAGACATATTATTAAACCATAATTACACAAGATATCCAGTATACAGGGATACGATGGATAATATTGTAGGAGTTTTCCATTCTAAGCAATTTTTAAGCTGGTCTCTTTCTGAAGGTAAAACTTTAAAAGACTTTACGGATAATAAGCCCTTATTTGTAGCGGAAACAACATCCATCGAAAGAGTGTTTAAAATGATGCTAAAGGAAAAGCGGCATTTAGCAATAGTTATAGATGAGTATGGAGGTACTACTGGAATTATAACCCATGAGGATATTATTGAAGCAATGCTGAGGCAGGAAATTGAAGATGAAACGGATAATGATGAGGAAATATTAATTGATGAGTTAACCGATTCACATATCATTTGCAGCGGGAAATTAGTGATCTCCAGATTAAATGATGTATTTCAGACTCGAATTCCGGAAGATGAAGATATTCTTGCGGGATTTTTATATAAGGAATTTGGACACATTCCATCTGAAGGGGAGAGCTTGGAATTTCAACATCTTGAATTTGAAATAGTAGAGATGGAAGAAAATAAAATTCAAAAGGTTAAAATCGATAAACATATGGTTTAAGATTAGCGTTAGGGTGAGGAGCGATTGATATGCATTATACTTATATACTTAGATGTGGGGATAACTCGCTTTACACAGGCTATACCAATCGATTGAATTATCGTATGAAAATGCATAACGAAGGAAAGGGAGCGAAATATACAAAAGGCAGAGGACCTTTTCAGCTTGTATACGTAGAAACCCATCACCAGAAGTCTGTTGCCATGAAAAGAGAATATCAAATTAAACAAATGAGAAAAGAAGAAAAGGAAGAGCTCATCAAAACGCAGTGTGTATTGGATACGTTTATCAAAGTCTGAACTTTTGGCCTTCACGGTGGAAATGACTGAGAGCGGTTAGTATTAAGAAAATAAAATTTGTGTCATTTAGACTGGAATATGAAATATATCCTCTATGCAAGGTATGGATACATAAAAAAACCATTCCGTATCAAAAAAATGGTTACGAGAATGGTTTTACTTATGCTGTAGGACTTAACCAGTTGCCTACGCTTTTCGATTGTCCAGCTGCGGCTCCTAGGTCTGGACGGATATAAGCCAAAGCCATTCATGGTTAACCCTTTACCACTCCATGTCTTTGGCTTATCCGGAAGACCTAATCCAGTCGCCTGGCTTTTTCTTTATTGAATTTGGTTTGGTGGTTCTGGGACAGGGTTGTAGGTTTGGCTGTACATGGTAAGGCTTTGTTCCTGAGCTGGTTCTGCTGGATAATAGTTGTTTTGGGCCATATATTGCCACACTTCATATGCATGGTGAGAGCTCATTTGAAAGGCATTTTCAAAAAAGGATCGTACCTCCGGATTAGTGCATTCCATTGCTGCCCATGCATATTCTCGGCCAGCTCTCTTTAGTGTAAGTAAATAAGCCGTGCCAATTTCACGATCATTAAATTGCTGAGCATCTGTTCTTGGTGTTACAGGCTGAACCTGATTACTTACTTGTTCCAAGTCCTGATTCATAATGGTACTGTCCATTTCGGGTACAGGCAAATGCTGAGATGCAACTCCGCCTTTTTGAAGAAGTTCTACTTTGGTGTTGTAATCCTTAATGTGATAAGGATAATGCTTTTGTATTAAAGCTTTTAGTTGCGGATCCGTTGCCTGATTTATAAAGGCTCCCATATTGGTAATGGAATTTACACAGCTCATGGTTAATTCATGTAAATCATGCAGTTCATGAGCTGATAGGTTAGTATTCATAATGTTTCCTCCTTTACTATTTTATTTCTAATCTTCCCGTTTTTAAAAATTTTATTTAACAAAAACATTAAGGATTTTGGTTTTAAACCAAGTTTATTCATTCATACCATATAGAGAAAGGAACTTATCTTTTGAACTAAAAGACGGGGGAATGATATGGCGGTTAGAAGACTCTTGACCATTCTACTACAATTTGCAATTTCCATTATGCAGGTTTTACTGGGATTAAGAATTGTTTTTAAAATGGTTACGGCTTCAGAGGGAGTTTTTGTACAATGGGTTTATTCATTAAGTGATCCATTAGTATTCCCTTTTTCTAGATATTTCCCAGATACGATGTTATCAGCTATGTTTTATCTTGATTTAGCAGCTATCATTGCGATTATACTGTATACGATGGTGGGATACTTTTTATTAAGTATGGTAGCAAAACCCAAAGAATGGAGAAAGCGGAAATATTATTCCTAATCTATTATCACCTTTCTGTTTTTGATGAGATAACCAATGGAAATGGAAAAATAGCTACAGAAACGCAAGAATATTTCTGTAGCTATTTTTTTCATATACATTTATAAGGTTTGTACTAAAATACTGGCAATAACGACAGACCCAACGGTAACTGAGGTGAAACCACCAATGAGCATTGGAGCTAAGGTCTGATTAAAGATTTCTTCTTGTTCCTCCTTGTCGCGGCCAATACTACGACTAACTTCTTGTGTAATCAAGTAATCACCCGGGAAGCCGTATAATGCAGTTAATGTTAGAGCCATGCCCAGGTATGGGTCCCACTTAAAGATTTTAGAACCGATATAGCCCCCAATTAATAAACCGATTGTTCCAACTACAATCATAAAGGCTGCTGCAGGAAGGACACTAACGATGTCTGACCATGGTGTAGTAACAAAGGAACCAATTACAATGATAATGATTCCAAGCATTGCAATCCCAAAGCCATTCGCTTTTTCCAAAGCATTCTGTGGATAAAATCCAGCGATAGCTCCGATAATACCAATACCTAAGCCGAATAAACTATAATTTATACCTGTTAAGTTATCTAAAGCTACCGAGATGGCACCGCCAACAAAGATTAAAAACAATAAAATAAAATGACTATCTAAATATTTTTCTGGTATCAGTGCTTTTTTTGTGTCTTGATTCTTGTCAGAAAGAATATCTTCAGGTGTTTTTACTTCAGAGACTGTTTCGGCTGTGGCGGCTGTGTTAAGTTTAGTTCTGATATTTTTTTGTAAAGTTTGTCCATGTTTACGCAGAAAAAAGGAAGTAAGCGGCATTCCCAGTACACCTTGCAGAACAAGAACTATGACAGGTATACTAGCTAATGCTGTAAAACCAATCTCTCTTAGTGCTTCTGAAGTAATTAAGGTCGCAATAATTCCACCTGTTAGTGGGCCAGCACCAGAAATTGCGGTTCCATAATTAAACACGATAGTACCAGCGACAAGTACAAATAAAACAGAAAATAGAAGACCGATTAATGTTATTAAAACTGCTTTATACTGACTTTTTAGTACACTCATTGGAATAATGGTTCCCATATGCACAAGTAAAGGTGGCTGTAAGACTGCCCCTACAATAGTAAAAGTGGAAGCATCAACAATATCTCCGGGGATAATCCCTCCTTGTATTAAAATATATACCCCTATAATCGCAACAAGCAGCATAGGAATTTTTGCACGTGATAGTAATGAAAACACTTCTCCTATGGCAATAATGCCTAACATAATCATTGTAGCTATAACTGGTTCCATTAATATATTCACCTTCTATCTTAGTTTTGTTTTCATTATTGACTTAAAATTTTGTTTGGCAGATTAATCAGTAAACGCAGACCATCTTCTAATGAATTCTCATCAATACCGAATTTTGGATGATGGTGTGGATAATCAAACCCTTGTTGTTCATTTTTTGCTCCAATAGCAACAAAGCAGCCAGGAGCTTTTGTTAAATAAGCTGAAAAGTCTTCACCACCCATAAAGGGTTCTCCATATTCGATATAATTCTCACCAAATTTTTCGGCAACGGTTTCCTCTACACATTTGGTCACTTGCTGATCATTAATGACAGAACTGTACCCATAGTGATACGTAAAATTATAGTCTGCACCGTGTGCTTCTGTGATTCCCTTCACAATACGTTCAATTAAATGGGCAGCATTTTCGCGAACATCTTGGGAATAAGAACGAACGGATCCAACAAGACTTACTGTTTCAGGAATGATATTGGAGGCTGTTCCCCCGTTAATCATCGTGGTTGAGATTACTAATTTCTCTGCTGGTTCCAAATTTCTGGCAACTATATGCTGAAGGTTAGTAATGATTTGAGCACTAATAGCAACGGGATCAATGGATAAGTCTGGTTGAGAGGAATGTCCACCTTTCCCAATCACTTTCAATTCAAATTCATCTGTGTTGGAAGTAAAGGGCCCATAAACGATGCCTATTTTTCCTGATTCAAGTGTGGACATAACATGTAATCCCACCATGTAGTCGATATGATCGATTACACCTTTTTCTACTAATTCTTTTGCTCCACCGGGAAGTAGTTCTTCTGCATGCTGAAAAACAAATTTAACTTCTCCACTAATTTCGTCTTTTCGTTGCGTTAAAATCTTGGCTGCTCCCAGTAATATGGCAGTGTGTGCATCATGGCCACAAGCGTGCATCACTCCAGGTTTTTTTGATTTAAAAGGGACATCTGATGTTTCCTCGATGGGCAGTGCATCCATATCGGCTCGTAAGCCTAACACCTTTCCCGGTTTGTTTCCCTTTAAAGTAGCTACTACACTCGTTTTTGTTGGCCTCTCCAGTTCCAAATCCCCAAAAGAAGCGAGTGTATCATAGACAAATTGGGATGTATTAAATTCTTCAAAGGACAATTCAGGATTTTCATGAAGATATCTTCTCCATTTCACTACTTCTTTTTTTACCTCGTATACAAAATTTGTTTTTGAAACGGTTTTTGACATGGTTTATCCCCTCCTAGATATATCAGACTATTCTAAAAATTAATTCCCCTTCAGAATAGCATTTAGTTGAGTGGAAGAAGTAATAATTATTTTTTATATCTTCATAAAATCGGGAAATATCGGTGGTTACTGAGGTTATAAAAATTTTTTATAGGAGCGGTGATATCTTAAGAAGTGTTGCTTAATGTCAGAATTTACTGTAATATAATGAAAATAAAAAACAATCAAAGGATGTAAAACAACATGGAAATAGAAGAATTGAGATCTTTCTTAACCGTCGTACAAGAAGAAAGCATATCAAAGGCTGCAGTTTTGCTTCATCTTACACAGCCCACTTTAAGTACCAGAATTCGTAGACTGGAAGAAAAGCTTGGTTTTCCCTTGTTAGAAAGAAGCTGGGATGGTGTTGTTTTGACGCATGAAGGGCATTATTTCCTGCCTTATGCTATTAAACTGTTACAGGATATGCAAAATGCGCAGAAAGTCATTACATCCTATAAAGACTATGGTTTTGAGCAATGGCTAAAGGAGACCAACGATGATAAACTCTATATAACGATTGGAATTAACCCCTGGCTGGCACCTGTGTTTTCGGATGCTATCATAAAAATACTATCCCATGAATTTCCTCATCAAAAATATCAATTAATTACACGTACAACCAATAGTTTAAAGTGCTTACTGCGTTATGGGCGGATTGATGTGGCCATATATTACGAAAATGAAGAAGAGATAACACCACATGAAGAATATCTTTTAGAGGATGAAATGATTCTATTATGTTCACAGGAAATTTACAGTTTTTTGCAAGGTGATTTGACGCGTCTTCGTTATTTAAGCAAGCCCTTTCTTTTATTCGATAATCCAGGATTAGCAAATAATCGGGACACCTACAGACAACTATTAAAAACCCTGCAAATTGAACAATTGCAATTAGTTGATGATTTAAGTGTCATGTTGAGTTATATTACCTCTAATATTGGTTTTACCGTATTACCAAATGCAGCCACACTTGAATTACAAAACATCTACTCTACATCAATAAAATGTGTACCCATAGGTGAGATGATTCAACCCCTAAGGCTAAAAATAGCTTATGAAGAGTCCATTATCTCCGTAAATGTTGTTGAAAGAATGACTGAACAACTCACATCAAGATTAATCAATACTTTTTAAAAAAATGCTTGAGCACGTAAAGTTCATTCTTATACGACTTTTATCCGAAAATAAGACTAAATAGTGGTCATCCCTATTTTAAAAAAACTGATGAAAATATATATTTGTCTATTTCCTTTGATTCCAGTGTTTCATTTTTACAATGGAATAAAAACATGTATAATATTTAATTACCAAACCTAATCTAATAGAAATTTACGATAACTGGGGGGATTTACATGACATTACCAAAAGCACTAACAATAGCAGGTTCAGATAGTAGCGGAGGAGCAGGTATACAAGCAGATCTTAAAACTTTTCAGGAGCATGGGATTTATGGGATGTCTGCGTTAACTGTGGTTGTTGCCATGAATCCACATAATAATTGGTCTCATGATACCTATCCAATAGATGCAGATACAGTACGAGCTCAATTATCCACGATTTTAGAGGGTATTGGTGTTGATGTAATGAAGACGGGAATGTTACCGACTGTCGAAATTATTGAAACAGCCGCAAAAGCCATAAAAGATTACAACTTAAATCAAGCGGTTATCGATCCTGTTATGGTATGTAAAGGTGCAGATGAGGTTATTTATCCAGAATTGGCTGAAGCTCTTCGAGATGTTTTAACACCTGTTGCTAAAATTGTAACCCCTAACTTGTGGGAAGCAGGTCAGTTAAGTGGAATGGGGGCCTTAACAACTATTGAGCAAATGAAAGAAGCAGCAGTTAAAATTCATGAACTAGGTGCCCAAAATGTTCTCATTAAAGGTGGAAATAAACTCGATCATGAAAATGCCGTCGATGTATTTTTTGATGGGAATAAGTACGATATATTGGAAAGTGAGCGTATTGATACGCCATATACACATGGAGCAGGCTGTACATATTCAGCTGCTATTACGGCTCAACTTGCAAAAGGTGTAGACGTTAAAGACGCTGTTTATGAGGCTAAGAGGTTTATTACATCAGCTATCCGTAACTCCTTTAAATTAAACCAGTATGTAGGACCTGTTAACCATGGAGCACAAAGGTTCTATGGTGAATAGAAAACATGAGGCCGGGACAAAAGTTTTTATCAAAGAACAACTCAAACGAAATTGAAATGATAGATGCTAACTAGCTAAACCCGTTCCCGAAAGATACTCCACTTTCCTTGGGTGGCTGAGGTGTGCTACTTTGTGCTGCCCTACTGTGGGGGAGCTCATCAGTGTTTCCTCCCTAGGATAAGGAAGGCTTAGATGACTTTACATAGCACAATAATATCATGTGCATACCTTTTGGAGGAGTCTACTTAGATTTTCCCTGCTAAAATGGTTTATTGTTTTCTCTGGAGTTGATTGTCTTTGTTATGTCTTAACCTCTTTTTTTATGCCTGTGACTCCCTTGATAAGTTCAGTTATAATAGGACTTATTAAAGATAACGGTTTCATAGATTTTATGGAAAGGTTATAATAAGAGAAAAAGGGTGGTGGAGATGAACCAGCATCAACTTTGCCCTAAATTTGAAAAGGCAATGAAATTGTTAAATAAACGTTGGACAGGTTTAATTATATATCAACTTCTGTTTGGTTCACAACGATTTTCTGAAATAGAATCATCACTTCCAGTCAGCGGAAGACTGCTTTCTGAGCGACTGAAGGAACTTGAAGAAGAGGGTGTTGTAGTTCGGAAGATTTATGCGGAAGTCCCTGTACGCGTGGAGTACTCATTAACAGAGAAAGGGATAGAATTAAAACCCGTGATTACGGCTATTCAAAATTGGTCAACTAAATGGATTGAAGATGTGAAAACAAAAGAATCAAACTACAGTTAAAAGAACCCTGATACAAGTAGGGTTCTTTTGTTTATTTTATAGTATCCAATTTTTTCTAGTTTAAACATAATAGAAATGGTAAAATGAAGAAAAGAATTAAGTCATTTGGGGGAGGGGAAGCAGTGAAAAGGAAATCACAACTGCCCTTTCGTTTGAATATCCTGTTTTTTGCCATTTTTGTTATTTTTTCTTTTTTAGTTTTACAATTAGGGGTTGTGCAAATTTTAACCGGGGGAGAAGCTCAGCAAGTACTTGATGAGACAGAGAATACAATTACAAACATTCCTGTTCCCAGAGGGAAAATGTATGATCGCGATGGAAATCTCATTGTTGATAATAAATCGACATATGCGATTACCTATACTCCTCCAAAAAATGTCCAGCCTAAAGATAAATTAGACATTGCACAAAAGCTTTCAAACTATATTCAAGTGGATAACAGTGATATTACACAACGAGATATGAAAGATTATTGGATTTTGACACGACGTGAAGAGGCCTATGCCCGGTTGTCCGAAAGTGAAAAGAAGCGTATGAACGATGAAGAGCAATACCAGAGCGTTTTAGACCGATTAACCAAATACAATTTGGATCATTTGTCAAAAGAGGAATTGCAAGTTGTTGCTATTAAACGAAAACTTGATGAGGCCATGGAGCTTACACCGCACATTGTTAAAAATAAAGGAGTTACTCAAGAGGAGTATGCTACCGTAGCCGAGCACTCGAATGAAATGCAAGGAATAAATGTCACAACTGATTGGGACCGTAAATTACCACAAGGAGAAACGTTCGCTAACTTTATTGGAGGCATTACTGATCATGAGGACGGTATCCTTAAAGATAATGTGGATTACTATTTAACCAGAAACTATAACCGAAACGAACGGGTGGGTCAGAGCTTTCTTGAACAACAGTATGAAGAAGTATTGGCTGGACAAAAAGAACAGTATCGGCATATTACCGATAAAAATAATAATGTCATTAGATCGGAATTAATTCAAGAAGGAAAACAAGGTAAGGATTTAGTGTTGTCTGTTGATATGGAGCTGCAAAAAAAGGTTGATCAAATTGTTCAGGAAGAATTAGAAAAAATTATTGATAAATATCCGTATAAAAATCAGTATTTAAATAACGCACTTGTAGTTATGATGAAACCGAAAACTGGAGAAATTCTCTCTATGACAGGTATACGTTACCATCGACCAGAAAACGAAGCTAATTATTTTGCAGATGAATCGTATCGTACCGTGTATGATGCTCATTTACCAGGATCAGCTATTAAAGGAGCAACGGTTTTATCCGGCTTTCAATCTGGAGTCATTACGAAAAATACAGTATTTAATGATCGGCCGATTAAGATTGCAAATACAGAAACCAAAAGCTCTTACGGGACATTGGGACCTGTAAATTATTTAACGGCTCTGGAGAAATCATCCAACGTTTTCATGTTTTTTGTAGCAATGCGTATGGGTGGTGACTATACTTATGTTGAAAATCAATCTGTTGATTTTAATCCAGAGGCCTTTACGGAAATGCGGAATTATTTTAAACAATTTGGTTTAGGTGTAGAGACGGGTATTGATCTTCCCTATGAAGCTACAGGGTTGGAAGGGGATAAGGAAAGTGCAGGTCTTTTGATGGACTACGCTATTGGACAATATGAACCGTTTACAACGCTTCAACTGGCACAATATGTATCTACAATCGCAAATGATGGATATCGGATAAAACCGCATTTGGTGAACGAAATTCGTTACCCGGGAACAAAAGATCAACCAGGACGTATTTATAAAACCATAGGTCCAGAAGTGATTAACAAGCTTGAAATGGATGAGGAATATATTCAAGCGGTACAAAATGGTTTTTATCGCGTATTTAATGGAAGTAATGGTACAGCAGCCGGTACGTTCTCTAATTTACCTTATGTGGCTGCGGGAAAGACAGGTACTGCAGAACAGCCTATCTATGAAAACGGGAAGTTGATTGCCGATACAGAAAATCTAACTCTGGTTGGTTACGCACCCTATGATGATCCGGAAGTATCCTTCGCAGTTGTCGTACCCCGTGTCGGCTTAGAGTCAGGAGATACCATTAATTATAAAATTGGAAAAAGAATCTTAGATGCCTACTTTGAAAACCAACAAAATAATTAATTCTGAGAAGGCACCACTTTTTGGTGATGCCTTTTTCCATGGAAAAAAAGATGAAATGAGTGTATGTAGATAAAAGATACGTCCAGCTTTTGTTATTTTATTTTGTCAAAAAATTTCTAAAAATGTAGAAGAAAACATTTGAAATTTACAGGTCGTTACAGTAAGATAAGATATTGTAAGATAGCTTCTATCAGTAGAATACTTTTAGTAATTTTCCATTCATTTACATAAATAGGTAAAATAGTAGGAGGTTTAATGAATGAAGTATCATTCAATAAAGAGGTGGAAGTATGTTTAAACAACTATCTAACTATGCGCTGGAGGAGGCGCATAAAAATGCGTTACGTTTAAAACTGGATCAGGATTTTATTAAAATTCTACAAAAGGAAATGGAAAACCGTGGTTTGACATGTCAAAAGACCTCTAATAACTGAAAACGCCAGCAATGCTAATCTTCAACCATTTGTTTGAATACCCGTATCCCAATCCCTGCTATTAAATCATCAAAATGAGGTATTCTCCCTGCTTTAAGGCTATTGACGATTAATAAGCAGGAAAAAATACCTCTTTTAATAGGTTCCTGTTAATTATTATTTAAGCTTTGTATAAATCCCTCCATTGTAGAAAATAGTATGAATGGAGGTGGCAACGTGAGACATTTCTTAAGTATAGGAATCAAATTTGTCGTTATTTGTACGGTTGTTTTATCCCTCTACTCTGTATTCCAAAATCCAGGCGTGCTTAGCCTATTGGGAATAAGTATAGCACTTGTCGGATTGGGATATCTACTGGGTGACGTATTAATATTAAGAAGATTTGGAAATTTGACAGCAACCTTATCAGATTTCGCGCTCTCGTTTTTGGTATTATTTTTCTACGGTATCATTATGGATATTCCAACATGGGAAGCGGGAAATATGGCGCTATTTAGTGCCTTATTTATCACTGTAACGGAAAGTTTATTTCACTTCTATATGCAAAATCGTGTATTCGACGAGCCTTCTTATAATGATGAAAGTTACCGAACGACCAAACGAATAAATTCGAGGACAATGCAGACAGAAACATCAGATGAAGTATTTCCTTATGATGTAAGAAGAAAACAGCATAAGAAGAAAAATAAACAAAATTAGACCAGGGAATAACCTTGGTCTAATTTTGTTTAGCAAGCTCTCTTCGATGTTTTAGATCAGGTAAAATTTTACGAATCATCATCATACCTAAGAAGCCGCAAGCTAATATGAGAATTGACATAACCTCTTTATTAAATATAGCACCAAGCGAAACAAATACAGAACTAAGCATCATAGATCCATTAAAAACCATGCCATATACAGCCATATAAGAACTTCGCTTTTCATCACTCGGGATGCTGGCCATGTAATCCGATTGGATAGGTACGCGCATTAATTCGCCAACTGTAGCTATAATCATAAAGATGAATAGTAACCATATATTATTAAAATAGCTTATTCCTGCATAACCTGCTGTAAAAATAATAATGGAGCCTAAAAAAGCCCTGTCTTCTTTTAATTTAGTAACCCACTTCGTAATAAAAACAGTAAGCAAAACAACTATAATGGTATTTTCAGATTTCAGAAATCCTACCATTTCTACTCCGGTAACATCTATGAAAAGTAACGATTGTTCAGGCATTTCCTCGTTGAGTCGAACCCCAATATAGTTTTCCATTTGGTTTTCAATCGACTGAATGAATAGGCCGGCCAAAACGAAATATAGAAAAACTTTATCAAAAGCTACCTCTTTATAGCTTTTAGCAATATTTCTTAATACCTGTTTCTGTTTTGTGTGTACTTGGCTTTCCATCGTTTCTTCGATAAAAAAGATAACCAGGATATTTGATAGAAGCCCAGTAACCGAAAGAATGATTAACAGTTCAAATAAGTAATAATTAAACATAAGAGCTCCAATAATTCCACCAATAGCAAATGCGAGATTAAAACTCCAGTACAGTAATGAATAGACACCTTTACGCTGGTCAGGTTTTGTGATGTCAATAATCATCGCATCAGCTGCTGGTCCATCTAAACCAAATGAAGCCATAATAATGAGGGTCATCAAGTAAGTGATTTCAGGTGAAACAAGGGCAGGGGAATTGGCAACCGCCATGATAATAAAAGCAAACATACGTATGATTCCTGCAACAACCATTAATTTTTTTCTGCCCATTCGATCTGAATAGTACCCACCATATAGTCCCACAAGGAGTCCAATTAGTACATTGATTAAGAGTAAAATTCCAGTTAGCTTCGCGCCAAAGTGTTCGGCAAAATAAATAGCCATAAAGGGAAAAATAGCTCCGGATACGATGTCAGTAAAAAATATCTGGATAATTCGAACCTTTATATTTGGATGGTAATCTCTGAATCTTGTCATATATCTTCCCTCCATTCTCTGGTGTTAAGTGTTTTATAAATGTTGTTATATATTAGTCATTGAAGTGCTGGGTTATTTTATCATATAGGAAACGGGAAGAGATGAACACAGTCTTGGGAATGAGATTTTACACCCACACCTCCGTTTACAGTCTGAAATCTATTCTTTCTATGGACTTGTTTCATTAAAATGAAGGAAGAAAATAAATGGATTGTTTCACATAATCTTAGGTACGATTAAGACATGAAAAGCTTGAATCAATAGTAGAGAAGGATTAGGATTGTACATGAAGTGATATGTGGAAAATCTTTCCGGATGCTCAACTAGCCTATTTTTAGGATGAATATGTAAAACGGCTGCTTTACTATATGATCCTATTTGGACGAGTGCGGTGGATCAAACGAAGGACATTGCCGTTGTGTTAACATCTTTGCTTTATTATAATCTTGGGAAAGTACCTGCATGGTTGATTGTGATTTGTACGGTCTTGTTTCATGTGACTTTATCGGGGTGATATAAGGGGGATTGCTATGATGAACGTAAAAGGGTTTAATCACATTACACTTAATATTTCTGATTTGGAAAGATCACTGGAATTTTACCAAAGGGTTCTGCGTATGAGCCTGGTACATAAAGGGAGAAAGGATGCTTATTTAGAATGGGGAGAGGCATGGATTTGTCTTCTGGAAAAGAAGAACTTTTCATCTGTTGACACCCAATCATTCGGTGTAAATCATTTTGCATTTTCTATTGCTAAAGAGGATTTTTTCGAGGCGGTTCATCAATTAGAGAATCATGACGTAACAATAGTAAGAGGACCAATTAAGCGTGGTAAAGGCTGGACCATTAATTTCCTGGATCCTGATGGAATTGAAATGGAATTACACACATCAAATTTACAAGAGCGAATGACGGTCTGGGAGTAGGAGGATGATTATGCGTTTGGTTTCTATTTGTCCTAGTAATACAGAAATGATTGAGTATTTAGGCCTTACGGAGTTTTTAGTGGGCGTGGATGACTATTCGGATTGGCCGGAATTTGTTAAGACCTTACCAAGTTTAGGACCTGATTTGGATATTGATATGGACAAAGTAGAATCATTAGACCCTGATTTAGTGCTTGCATCACTTAGTGTACCAGGAATGGAAAAGAATGTTGAAGAGCTTGAGAGACGAAACATCCCGCATATTGTGTTAAATCCAAATTCTTTAGAAGAGATTGGGGAAAATCTATTATTTGTGGGTCAGCATTTAGGTGTATCACAAAAAGCAAAGGAAGTCTATCAATCTTATAAAAATATTATTAGTGAATACCGTGCACGTTCGGATAGAATGAAAGAGAAAAAAAGCATTTATTGGGAATGGTGGCCCAAGCCAATTTTTACTCCAGGAAAGACAAATTGGCTCACAGAAATTAGTGAATTAGCCGGCACCTATAATATTTTTGCTACAGAAAACCAAGCAAGTGTACAAACCACCTGGAATGATGTGAAAGAGCGCAACCCTGATATTATTTGCATGGTTTGGGTGGGTGTGAAAACAGAAAAAATGAATCCGGATTTAGTTCGTAGACGCCCACAATGGGAACAAATGAAGGTAATCAAGGATAATCAGATTTTCGTATTAGATGAGTCCTTGTTTTGCAGGCCATCTCCCCGTTTATTAGAGGGCTTGGAAAAGCTTGGATCACTTCTATTTCCAGATATTTTTCCAAAGTATCAAGGAAATGATCCACTACTGAGATAATTCATTAAAATTTTTAAATAGACTTCTCAATAGGTAAAAAATCATTTATAATGGTAGAAATTTTCTAATAATTGTTGTGGTTGGGGGAATTTTACATATGCAAGCAAACTCAGCAGATAATGCTTCAAAGGTATCTTCAGAGCTTAGTAATGCAGTTAAAGCCGGTCTCGTCAAAGGCTTTCCAATTTGTCTGGGATATATCCCCATTGCCATTGCTTATGGAGTGCTAGCTGCTCAAACATTGAGTCTTTTTCAATTGACAGCTATGAGTGTACTGGTTTTTGCTGGAGCCTCGCAATTTATGGGGGCAAAAATGATTGGAGCAGGAAATGGGTTAGTTGAAATTGTAGTGGCAACGTTTATTTTAAACTTTAGACATTTTGTGATGAGTCTATCATTTATGAACAAGGCTCGTCCGATTCCTTTAAGCTGGAAGGTTCCTTTATCGCTTGGCTTAACCGATGAAACCTTCGCTGTTTCATCCTTACATGGCGAAGAAGCCAAAAAGCCTTATGGTAAAGTGTTTTTTGCAACACTAATGCTTCTGGCCTATTTAGCTTGGGTTGGTGGTTCATTGGTAGGAGGATTGTTAGGAGAGCTTATTCCAGAACAGCTTAGCCAAAGTATGAATATTGCGTTATATGCGATGTTTATTGGTCTTCTTGTTCCTTCTGTAAAAAAAGAATGGAGAGTTGGACTTATTGCAATCATTAGTATGATTATCAATTATGCTCTAATCAATCTGAGTCTGGCTGATGGCTGGGCCATTGTAATTTCTACTATTATGGGCGGCTTTCTGGGAATCTTTTTACTTAAAGGAGATGAAGATAATTGATTTGGGCCATTATTATTGGAATGTCGATTGTAACCATCGTACCTCGCATCATTCCTGTCTTTTTAGTCGATCAAGCCTCATATCCAGATTGGGTTAATCGCTGGCTGGATGCTATACCCTATGCTGCTTTAGGAGCTTTAATTTTTCCTGGAATTATGACTGTTATTCCAGACCAGCCCATAATTGGCCTCATCGGAGGAGTCATTGCGATTGTGATTGCTTTTTTTGAAGTGAATGTGATTTTTGCTGTTTTAGGGGCGATTTTAACTGTGTATTTGTTGACAATGTAGGCTTTCCAACGTCGGCTCCCAAATTCAGCCAGACATAAGGTTAATCCACTACGTGATCAAGACGTATCACTCCGTGTATTCTGCTTATGCTGTCGGGGCTTAGCAAGACCCTTCCGCTTTTCTAATCACATTATTCTGTTTCTTTTCATAGTTTATAGGGACACTTCACTATAGAGGGGGAATGGATATTATGTATAGACAAAATGAGGATGGGTCTAATCAGTTTGGTGATTTTTTTGGCATGGTTCAACAGCAATCTCCAAGTCAAGGATCGCCATTTGGTCAATGGCCAGGTCAAGGGTCTTTTCAGGGACCAGGTGAAGGTCCGCCTTTTGGACAGGGGCCAGGCCAAGGTGAAGGTCCTCCTTTTGGCCAGGGATCAGGCCAAACCCAGATGCCACCTTATCTTCCAGGTCAGGCAGGAGGTCTTCCCGGGCAGTTTGGTCCAGGTTCTCAAGGACAGTTTGGGGGTGGCCCTTCCGTTCAGGCAGTAGATCCTGGCTCCTTTCAAGGCTGTCTTAGAAGATTGACAGATGTACGTCTAACTAATAGAAGAAGGTTCTGGTTTTACCCAACTTATATTGGTAGAAGGTCTGTAGCTGGTTATAGGTGGTTCCCGCGTCGAAATCAGTGGGCTTACACTGGATTTGATACAAACAGTATTGAATCCTTTCAATGCTACTAAAACTTTATCCGGGTGCAGCTTTATCTGCAGCCGGATAGATGCTTTAACTGGCAGTTTCCTATAAGCCATTTATACATACAGATGGGAATATTGTTATTGAAATGGGGGGATAGAGAGATGTTTTCTGTACGTAAAGCTGTTTTAAGCGATGCTTCATTTATTGCAAAGGTCCATGTTGATAGTTGGAGAAGTACATATCGAAACCTCGTCCGTGAAGAAGATTTAGCCCAGGAAGCCTCTTATGAACATAGAAAGGTTTTTTGGGAAACGATTTTAAAAAAACATTTTCACAATCAAATTTTATATGTGGCTGAAAATGATGATAATCAAGTTGTTGGTTTTGTATCAGGTGGAGAAGAGAGATCAAAAAAGTTTGACTATGACGGCGAAATATATGCGATTTATCTTTTAGAAGAGTATCAGGGGCTTGGAATTGGTAAAACACTTCTAAATGCCTTTATGGAAGAGGCTCAACGATTAGGTTATCAATCTATTTTGGTTTGGGTTTTAACGCTTAACCCTTCCAGTCACTTTTATCAATACTTAGGTGCACAGCCTATTGAGGCAGAGGAAATTACTATTGGCGAGGGTACTTATGAAGAAACAGCTTATGGATGGCCAAATATTAATAAGAAAGGGCTTTCTAGTATAAACCTATAGCTGGTTGACCCCCAATGAGTAACAAAGACGTCACTCATTGGGGCTTTTTTGTTGACCAGTGGCCTCCGCTTTTCTAGTGTCTAGCTCTAGCTCCTAGGTCCAAGCAGACATAAGCAGAATGCACTGCGTGGCAAAACCCATGCCACTCCGTACATTCTGCTTATGCTGTCGGACCTAATCAGTCGCCTCCGCTTTTCTATGTCCAGCTGCGGCTCCTAGGTCTGGGTGGACATAAG
>NZ_FOHJ01000002.1:251630-439406 GCF_900111405.1 Salinibacillus kushneri
CGCTTTTCTTATTATTCTTTATAAGGTTCTATGTGTATATGTGTATGTTGGATACCGAATATTTCGGTTAGGTAATTTTCTACATTATCTGTGATTTGATGACTTTCTTTTACTGTTAGATTTGGATTGACTAATATCGTTGCATCGACAAGGATTTGATTTCCGTGTAATCTTGCTTTTATATCTTTTACTTCTTTAACTCCGTCTACCCTTTCCATTCCCTTTTTTATCTGTTTAATCTCTTTACTGTCAAAGCCATCCGTTAGTGTGAGCGATGCATCTTTAAAGATATCAAAAGCAGTTTTACAAATAATAAACCCTACTATAATTCCTGCAACAAGGTCCAGCCAAGGTAATCCGAAATGACTTCCAATGATACCTCCAAAGGCACCTATACTAACAAGCGCGTCAGATAGGTTGTCCTGAGATTGAGCGTATAAAGAGCTGCTTTTAATTTTTTTGGCTAAAAATAAATTGTATCGATAAACACCAAACATAACAATCGCACTAAAGATAGCTGTGTAACCGGCAAGCATATTCGGGGCTTCTAAGTTGTTTTGGGCAAGCTTTGTAAATGCGTTAATCACTACTTCAATTCCAACTGTAATCATAATAAATGCAGCAACTAAAGAGGCAATGGATTCTGCTCGAAAATGCCCGTAGTGATGATCCTGATCTGGGGGTTTACGAGAAATTTTTAGGCCGATTAAGACAGCTATCGATGCCACTACATCTGTTGCATTATTTAAACCATCAGCTCTTAAAGCCTGGGAACCTGCGATGAAAGAAATGATGAGTTTAAGACTGGCTAAAAATAAATAAGCTCCAATACTTAGCCAAGCACCTTTCTCTCCCCGTTTTAAATCATAGTATTCCTGCATGGACGTTTCCTCCGATAAGGGTGCATTTCGTAATATATAGCGTAACAAACCATGTTATTCAGGTCTAGAGTGAAATGGGGTTTTAATCATTCTTCCATAATATTTTGTTCGAATGGCTTGGGGATAAACCTTGGATTTTCGATGTATTGGTTTCATGTAACATTTTTCCTGACAACATCATTAATTTTTTAAGGTTTATGACATCCGTTTAAAAGGGAAAAGAACTTTTAACATACTTTAATGAATAAACCAATCGTTATATTCTTTATCATGATTATACTTGTTATGAAAATGAGATTTTGGGAATAAAAATTCATTTGAGATTATTGCAAAAATTCTGATTTTCTTAGATAATAGTAAAAAGGGAACAAGGGGGGATGTTCCGTGAAAAAACAGAAGCAATCGTACATTTTAGTAAAGTATGAAAGCTGTTCGCCTCAACCGTTTAAAGCTAAAAAAGAAATTTCCTATGAAATTAAATTAGCTTCAAGATTATTTTTAGATGAAATGATGTTTAGTCACAATAAAGCAAGAATTGAAAAACAAATTAATTCAGCCATTGATACAGACAATCGCGCAGAATTTCATAAGTTAAGTAAGACGTATCAACCTTATATAAAAGAATAAAAGCTGTTCAGGAATTGCGATTGTTATCATCCTTTGTCATTTTAAATGACAAAGGATTTTTTTTAGAGGGATATGTCAAATGTTGGCGAATTAGATAGTAAGAGTAATCGGGATGGAGGGTCAAAATGAAAGCGAATACTTTTAATCAAACCTACTTTCAACGGAAACAAAATCGTATTTTGTTACAGGTACTAACATTCGGGGTTATACTGGGCCTTGGGGCTGAAATTGCAGTGGGTGCCCCATTGGTAAATATGATTGGGATTGGTGGTATTGGTGGACTAATCGTTGCGCTTATTGTACCTATGCATATCAAGGACTTTATGACTCATATGATTCCTTATTTAGCCATTACAGGAATTACGATCGTTTCACTTGTCATCATTCATAGCTCAGATTACGTGACGAATATGTTATTTGTTTTCTTTTTACTGGCTGTTGCTACGATTTCATTATCACTTAGAGTTCTAACTACTGGCGCCATACTGGGACTTGGCATTTTGGTATATTTTATTGTGATGAAGGGCGAGATTATTGGATTTTCCAGCCGCGCTATTGTTATGACTTTAGTATTTTATATATTAGTTTTTTCTTTATTATATATACAAGTAAAAATTGCAAAGGAATTGCTGAAGGGAGTTCAGGAATCTTTGGATCAATCCAATCAATTATTAGCTGATCGTAAACAGCAAAATAACCAGATTCAAAAAACAGCTCAGACTGTACATCAATCGATTCAGCATATTAATGAAAGCAGTTATGAACAATCACAGGCTATGCGCGAAATGGACCAGTCCTTCAAGGAAATTGGAGGCGCATCCGAATCTCAAGTTGAGTCAATTTCAACTATCACTTCGTTAACTAGAGAATCTAATGATAAAATTTCGCAAATGATGAAGTCATTCGAGGACTTAGGTCAGGCTGGTCAGGAAGTATGGTCTTCCTCAAATACAGGTGAAAAATCATTAAGAGAGCTTGCCAATACGATGGAAGGTTTTCAACAATCCTTTCAGAACATGCAGGAAAATATGGACGTTTTGACTGGAAAAATTAAAGAAGCTACAGGTTTTACAAATCAAATACAGGATATAGCTGAACAAACAAATCTATTAGCGCTTAATGCAAGTATTGAAGCAGCACGGGCAGGAGATTCCGGAAATGGATTTGCGGTTGTAGCCGATGAGATTCGAAAGCTTGCCGAGGTCTCAAATTCGACAGCCAGACAAATTGATGAAACCTTAAAAGTTATTGAAGAGGATGCAAATGAAACCAATCATCATGTAAAGATTAATGATGAAACATTAATGGAGAGTTTGTCTATAACACGGGAGGTCACCCATTCTTTAAATGAAATAGGTAAAAACATTAATATTTTTATTAATCAATTACGTGAATTTGGACAAGAGGCGAAAATTATTCAAGATTCTTCAGATGGTATTGATCAATCCGTTAATGAACTTGCATCCCTAATGGAAGAATCAACGGCAACGATGGAACAAATGCAAACAACAGTGCAGGAGCATCTGAAAAGACAGGAGAAATTACTGCAAGCAGTTGAACAAACAAGTCAGGCTATGTCTGCTTTGGAAGACCACCAAAACGATTAAACTAGAAAATCAGCGCTATCTTAAACCCTATTTTACATGTTATATTTATAATAGTAATACAACATGATTAGAGGGGAATATGATGAAAATAAAGCCTATATTAGCTGTTCTTATGATGGTTATTATGGTACTTACTGCTTGTCAGAGTAAACAGGCTAGTCAAGGTGATGAGAATGATAAAGCCTCAAATTCTGAGCAGGTAAAGGATAAAAAAAATGAGCAGAAAGCAGATAATCAAGAAGGAAATAAAGAAGAGGAAAATATAGCAGAGTCAGAGAAAGAGAACGATTCTAAAAATGAGAATAAAGAAAGTGCTAAAGAAGAATCAACTGCAAAGAAAGATGAAGAACCAGATCAAAATGGGATTGTAACGATATCAGATCCTACAGCAATTGATTTAGTTGTTAATAAACAACGAAAATTGCCTGATGGATTTGAACCACCAAATCTTGTCGAACCGAACGTGCCTTTTTCCTTTGATAAATGGAGAGAAAAGAGACAAATAAGAGAAGTGGCTGCAGGCCCTTTAGAGGAACTATTTAAAGGTGCAGAAAAGGCAGGAGTTGATTTAGTGGCTGTTTCAGGGTATCGCTCCTATCAAAGACAGGAAACGATTTATAATTACAATGTGGAGACAAAGGGGCTGGAGCATGCAAATAAATACTCCGCAAAACCAGGACATAGTGAACATCAAACGGGTCTAACGATGGATGTTTCTTCTGCTGGTGTTTCCTTTAACTTAGTAGAAGATTTTCGTGATACACCTGAAGGAGATTGGCTTGCGGATCATGCTCACGAATATGGGTTTATCATTCGTTATCCGAAAGGCGACGCTGATATTACAGGATACAGTTACGAGCCTTGGCATATTCGTTATGTAGGTAAGGAAATGGCCAAGGAAATTCATGAGCAGCAAACAACCCTGGAAGAATTCTTTGGATTATACACTGAAGAAAAAGAGAAAACAAACCAGTAATGGATTTTCCTAAACCCAAATCCCTGAGGATTTGGGTTTTCTTCGTGCATGAAGTCAAGAAAACGTATATCATTTTTTAAAATGTTTGTAAATAATCAAATTTTTAAACGATTATATGAAATTTTTTGCTATGCTTAAGGAAAGTGATGGGGGTGTTCTAATATGAAGAAGAAGGCTATTAAAAGCTGGATGCTTTATGACTGGGCTAATTCTGCCTTTGCTACAACCATGATGGCCGCTGTATTACCGGTATTTTATTCTGACTATTACGCCTCAAATTTAACAGACCAGATGGCGACGAGCTACTGGGGTTATACCCAATCTATTGCTGTTTTTATAGTTGCTGTACTCTCACCTGTTTTAGGAGCTATTAGTGACTATTCACAAGCAAAAAAGAAATTTTTACGCTTCTTTGCGTATATGGGGATTATCGCAAGCATTCTTTTTGCATTTGTGGGTGAAGGGCAATATTTATTTGCATCGATTTTAATGGTGATTGGATCGGTAGGTTTTTCCGGAGGGAATGTATTTTATGACGCTTTTTTACCTGAAATTGCTGATAAAGGGGAAATGGATAAAGTATCTACGTCAGGCTTTGCTTTTGGTTACATAGGTGGAGGCGTACTTCTTTTCATTAATATTTTGATGATTTTACAGTACGAAATGTTTGGCTTTCCAAATGTCGCAACAGCAACCAAAACCGCTTTAGCATCTGTGGGAATCTGGTGGTTCCTCTTTTCACTTCCGCTTTTTAAAAATGTAAAGGAGGAGAAGCGGTCTAAACAAAAAAAAGACCAATCCTACCTTGTTATCGGGTTTCAACGTGTAGGGACTACGTTTCGTTCATTACGAAATTTTAAGCAATTATTTCTCTTCTTAATTGCTTTTTGGTTATTTAATGATGGTATATCCACAATTATTCGAATGGCAACCGTTTATGGACGGGAAATAGGCATTGCTTCCAATGATTTAATTGTTGCTTTATTAATTACCCAGTTTGTGGGCATCCCCTGTACCTTTTTATTTGGCTGGTTAGCTGGAAAAATTCATCCCAAAAAAGCGTTAACTTTAGCCTTGCTTGTATATGTAGCTATTGTCATATTAGGATACTTCATGTCTTCGGCTCTGCACTTTTATTTGCTTGCTGTTTGTGTAGGATTTGTTCAAGGGGGCTCACAGGCCCTTAGTCGCTCTATATTTGGCCGAATGGTTCCCCGTCAAAAGGAAGCCGAGTTTTATGGATTTTATGGGATTTCTTCCAAATTTGCTGCTATTGTTGGGCCCTTCGTATTTGGCTTGGTTGGACAGATAACTGGATCAAGTCGTCTTGGTATTCTAGCTTTATTAACCTTCTTTATTGTAGGGATTATACTATTGCAAATGGTAAATATCGAAAAAGGGGAACAGGAAGCCCTGGAAGCATCAAAATAATAGGAAAGAGTCTGGGACGTAACAAGGACGATTAACTGCAAAGAAAAACAATGAACGACTTTAACTAAGGATATTTACAGAGCAAATTTATGCAACATCATCGTTTGTTTTCGTTCAAGTTGTTCTTTGATAAAAAACTTTTCCCAGCCTCTTTCTTATTACACAATCGGACTACTGTATCGATTTTCAAGGTTTTCGGCTAACGGCTTTCCCGTATCATACGAAATATTATCAATAAGATCTGTTATTATCTGCTCATTGTGAGAATTTGGATCCTCCCAGTACTTTATAATGGCATATAAGGTTTCCAGGCTTTCTTTTTTTCCTTGGTTATATAAGTCAATAAAGCTTTCATGATGTGGTTCATTTGTAGCAGGATGATGCCAGGTTGAATGGTTTTCATTGAGATAATCTTTGTCATTTTTTATAGGCTGATGTGAAAAAGGAGAAATCATCGAACCCAGGAGGTGGTTTTTCCAGCTATATGGATCAAATAAAATTTTGAGTGCCCGTTTCATATCCCGATAAGAAAGCTGAACAAAATCCTCGGGAAGCTTTTGCGCATGCTCATGGAAGTGATGAAGTATTGTAGTACTTAAAAGCTCACTAATTTCATGATCAAGTGTTGAACCAACATCTATTTCTTTATATACCGGGACCTTCCATGTATCAAGATTACGAAACTTCTTCATCATTAAGGTATCGATAAGCACTTCAAGCTCCTGATGCTTATTCTTTTGGTATCCTGCCCGGTAGTGTATATAGGGGTGTGCATTTCTGTCTAATATATGGTGTGTTACAAATCCTAAAATATAAGCTTTAGTTGGTTTTGATTTCACTATACCTGACTGAATCATATCCATTAAAAAGGGACCACATTTTTCAGTATGAAGTCGTTTCCCAATGTCATTTATGTGCTCATCCTGTTTCCAGGGCCAAAAATTGTGATAGAAAAATGGATCTGGACCTTGGGCACCTAAGTTTAAAAACCCTTGTGCGTCCTGAAGGTGGACTGGGTCATTTAATGAAACCATTACATCCTCACAAAACATAATGTGGGTCCATATATTTGGCATGTACGACCCGCCTTTCTATCTAGTTTCCAGCGTTTTGTTTAAAAGAGAAAAGCAAACCTTTTTACGGAGTTTTTCTTTTTATATGTATATTATAAAGGACGTAAGGCAAAAAAGAAGAGGTTTATCTAACATTTTTATGTCTACAAGTAGGCAATTTTCAAAACATTTGGTAAGGTAAAAGAGTAAGTAGTCTATAAAGGGGTATAAGGAGGAAAAGAAGATGGACTATCGCATTGAAAAAGACACTATAGGTGAAATGAAAGTCCCTGCGGACAAATATTGGGGAGCTCAAACCCAAAGAAGTAAACAGAACTTTCCTATTGGCGGTGAAAAGATGCCACGGGAAATTGTAAGTGCTTTCGCGATTTTAAAAAAGAGTGCAGCTAAAGCAAATGAAGAGCTTGGTTTATTGGAAAAAGAAAAGGCTGACGCCATTACATATGCGGCAAATCAGGTTATTGAGGGTAAATTGGATGAACATTTTCCATTAGTTGTTTGGCAAACAGGTAGTGGTACTCAGTCAAATATGAATACAAATGAAGTGATTGCTTATGTAGGCAATCAATGGCTCGAAGAACAGGGCAGTGAGGTACGGCTTCATCCAAATGATGATGTCAATAAATCACAAAGCTCCAACGACACCTTTCCAACGGCTATGCACATAGCTACTGTATTGAAATTGGAGGATTTAGTACTACCAGCATTAGAGAAGCTGAAAGTAACGCTTGAAGAAAAATCCAGGAAATATGAAGACCTTGTTAAAATTGGACGTACCCACTTGCAGGATGCTACTCCTTTGACGCTTGGCCAGGAAATTAGTGGTTGGTATCGTATGCTCGAAAAAACAGAGAGTATGATTAAGAATAGCTTAACACATGTTTATGAGCTGGCCATTGGAGGTACAGCGGTTGGAACCGGTTTAAATGCTCATCCTGACTTTTCTGAAAAAGTATGTAAGTTTATCAATCAATATACGAATAAAACGTTTATTTCTGCACCAAACAAATTTCATGCCTTAACAAGTCATGATGAATTAGTTTATGCACATGGAGCATTAAAGGCCTTAGCGGCTGATCTTATGAAAATAGCCAATGATGTTCGCTGGTTAGCCAGTGGTCCTCGTTGTGGTATTGGTGAAATTACAATACCAGCGAATGAACCAGGAAGCTCTATTATGCCAGGAAAAGTCAACCCAACTCAGAGTGAAGCTGTAACCATGGTCGCAACTCAGGTGATGGGGAATGATGCTGCGATTGGGATGGCAGCCAGTCAAGGAAATTTCGAATTAAACGTCTTCAAGCCTGTTATTGCATATAATTTCCTGCAATCCAGTCAATTATTAGCTGACAGTATGGTTTCCTTTAATGACCGTTGTGTAGTAGGTTTAGAGCCAAATGAGGAAAAAATCAAAGAATACGTAAACGACTCTCTCATGCTTGTTACAGCATTAAATCCACATATTGGTTATGAAAATGCTGCTAAAATTGCTAAAAACGCCTTTGAGAAAAACTTAACCCTCAAAGAATCTGCGCTGGAATTAGAACAGCTAACCGAAGAACAATTTGATGAATATGTAGATCCCAAAAAAATGACAAAACCTAATGCTTAGAAGAAAAGCGAAGGCGACTGGTTAGTTACTATAGCATAAGCAGAATACACGTAGTGGTGGGCCTTTTACCACGTAGTGGATTCTGCCTATGTCTGCTTGAATCTAAGAGCCACAGCTAGCCAAAAGAACAGAAGGTCCTTCCTAAGCTACGAGATCTGGAAATCAACCGTCAATAAGTAAAAAATTTACCAATCAAAATTACTCATATGTTTACTACCTCCTGTCCACAATAATTAACACAGGAGGTGATAAACAATGGCAAACAACAACAGCAACAACAGCAACCAATTAGTTGTACCTGGAGCTGATCAGGCAATTAACCAAATGAAAACAGAGATTGCTCAAGAATTTGGTGTTAATCTTGGTGCTGATACTACCTCTCGCGCAAACGGTTCTGTTGGTGGTGAAATCACTAAGCGTCTTGTAACTTTTGCTCAACAACAAATGGGTGGCCAATCTGGACAACAATAAATAAAGTTGGAATAAAGAGGAGGGATCTCTTGATCTCTCCTCCTTACATAAAAATTAAAGATTGCAACAACCAACTTTTGGCCTCTGACGTAATTAAAAAAATGGGGTGAGGCATCATGTATGTTTGTCCAGTGTGTAACGGTCTCACAAAATTGGAAAAAACCTGTGAGGTATGTCAAGGACCGATGATGGATCGAGGTCGAGTGGTTGATTATTATGATGATTACAGTCCTTATTGGGAAGAAGAAGATGCCAAAATGGTTGATGGTGTTTTAGATTCAAAGGAAAAACATTTGTGTGTTCATGTTTACCATTGTTTATCATGTGATTCGGAAGTGGAATTATCGGTAAAAGAGGTCAGAAGTTAGAGGTCGGAACTTAATTTAAACAAGTTCCGGCCTCTTTTTTGTGGTACAGAAAATAAAATTGGAGCTCTGTGAATGGCCACATCAAGCTCCAAAGCAAAGTGAGTACTCTTCCCAATTTTGTTTTCTATACGAATGATTATTCATTATCAGCCGGTCTAGTATCAGGAAAATCATGATCATTTTCCGGTAATTTTCTGGCCTGTTCAATTTGTATTCGGTTTTGCGTTTGATTTACATCACCGCCTGCCATTCCTTCATTAATCATCCGATTAACGTCTACATCATATTTTGCACGGCTATCCTTAAACTTCCCTTTTCGAGATGGACCGGGCATGATCATTCTCCTTTCTTTGTACTAAATGGAATTTTACCTCTGGTTTTAATCTTTGTATTCCGCGGGAACGATATAACAGGTACTTTTATACATTACACTTCGATGAATATGAATGCTTCTTATGTATGATGTTTATACATGATAAAGAAGTGTATTATACTTATAGCAGGATTTAAAAAGTAGGAGAGAGATTGATACATGGATATATTTTTTACCTTTTTATTTATGATTATTATTGGTGCTGCAATTGGAGGAATGACCAATTCTTTAGCCATAAAAATGCTATTTAGGCCATATGCGCCTAAATATATCGGCAATATTAAGATACCTTTTACGCCTGGTCTAATTCCGAAGCGACAATCAGAATTAGCTCGACAAATGGGCAACACAGTCGTAAAACATCTTTTAACTCCTGAGGGGATGAAAAAGAAATTCCAAAATCAGTATTTTTACAATCAAGTTGTTACCTGGCTTAAAAAGGAAGTAGAACGGTTTGCGAAACGAAATATGACCGTACAGGATCTTCTTATTCAGCTCAATATCCATCTTTCAGAAAAAGAATTAAAAAAAATTTCAGCTGCATTTATTGAAAAGCAAATAAACCAGTGGCTTCTGACAAATAAGCGTCATACGTTACGATCTTTACTCCCAAGTGAGGTTGCGGAAAAAAGTCAAGAATATATTCCTGAATTCACTTCGTACATATTAGGAAAAGCAGATCAGTATGTCAGAAGTGAAGCAGGTAAGCAAAAGATTGGAAGTTTGGCGGAAGGGTATCTAGGAGGCTCTGGATTTTTTGGAAATATGATTTCGTCTTTTCTGGGAGGAGATGGTTTAGCAGACCGAATTCAACCTGCTATTTCTCAATATTTACAATCAGACGATGCCAGATTTATGGTAAAGGGGTTAATAGAACAAGAATGGGAAAAACTACAGGATAGAGAAATTCACGAAATAGAATCAATGCTTTTATCTAATCGAATTAAGACTCGTGTCGCTAGTAAGATTGCAAACATCATTCCGTACCATCATTTATTACAGACACCTGTGAAAACTTTGTTTATACAATATCAATCTGTAATTAATGACCAGCTGATTCCACATTTTGTAACGATGTTGCAGGCTTATTTGGTGAAAAATATACAATTACTTATGAACAGGTTAAATCTTGAGGAACTAGTAAAAGATCAAGTTGAAAACTTTGAAGTTCAAAGGCTCGAGACCATGGTACTGGGGATTTCCCGGCGTGAATTAAAAATGATTACTTATTTAGGAGCCTTATTAGGTGGGTTCATTGGCCTTATCCAAGCTATTATTGTACTCATTCTTACCTAGTCCATCCTATACATGGAAGTAAATGTCTGGTAAGGTTAAACAGTATAAATATTTAGGAGGTTAATCATGTCGAATTTGTATGATGTAGCTTATGATTTAGAAAAAGCGTTAAGGGCTAGTGATGAATATCAAGGACTTAAAGAAGCCTATGAAGCTGTGATGAGTGATGAATCTTCGAAAAGAATGTTCGAAGATTTTAGAAATACACAAATGGAACTCCAGCAGAAACAAATGCAGGGTGAGGATATATCTGATGAGGAAGTAGAAAAAGCAAGAAAAACCGTTGAACTTGTTCAACAGGATTCCAAAATTTCTTCACTAATGGAAAAAGAACAGCATCTAAACAATGTCATTAATGATATCAGTCAAATCATTACGAAACCATTGGAAGAACTATATGGTCAAAATGATCAACAATAATATAACAGGTTCTCATGGCAGTCTTTAACGGCTGCCATGAGTTTTTTATGGTATAGTAAATGAATGGACACATCAAGCCCCACCGACCACTAGCGGAGGAGTTTTAACGATGAAATAAAACGAGATGACCATTTGGTGAAACACATCGGTGTGTGTGCTCTTCATAACCTTTCTCTTCTAATAATTGCTGACCAATCTTTTTGGCCTCCTGGTCATTCTTTGCTTCTAATGTATCATCCAACAAATTGGTTCCGTCCTTGTCATAAACCGTTAAATAATATGTTCCCATTGTTTATCCCTCCTCATCATCTGTCTAAATCATGAATGACTATTCAGTAATACATATTCTTAAAAAAATGTAAAAATCCTTCTCACATTGGAAATTACATTGTAAATACGTGAAACTTTCCCTATAATGTTGTCGTAATCTATAGTAGTGGAATGGAAGGAGAGAAGAAAGTCATGACGTTAGTGTTAAAGGGAGTAACCAAAAAATTTGGTTCTTTTACGGCGGTGGATCAGTTATCGCTTGAAATACCAGAGAGTCAAATTTTTGGTTTTTTAGGTGCGAATGGTGCGGGGAAAACCACTACTTTTCGTATGATTTTAGGATTATTACAGCAAACAGACGGTTCGATTAAATGGGATGAGGAGCCAATTCATTATAATAAAAGTCATCTAATTGGATATTTACCTGAAGAAAGAGGCTTATATCCAAAACAGAAGGTGGAAAATCAGCTGGTCTATTTAGGTCGCCTCCGTGGTATGGATAAATCAGAGGCACTGGAACAGCTAGATTACTGGCTTGAACGTTTCAAAGTCCCTGAATACAAAGGAAAAAAGGTCGAAGAATTGTCTAAAGGTAATCAACAAAAAATCCAATTTATAAGTGCTGTCATTCATAAGCCCAAGCTGCTTATATTGGATGAACCTTTCTCAGGACTTGATCCAGTTAATGTTGAGATGTTAAAAAAGGCTGTTTTTGATTTAAAAGAACAAGGTACATCTATTGTTTTTTCGTCCCACCGAATGGAACATGTAGAAGAGCTATGTGAACATCTTTGTATTATGCATAAGGGCAGTCCAGTAGTTCATGGGGGCTTACGTCAAATTAAACGGGATTTTGGTAAGAAAAACGTTCGGGTTCGGGCGGATTTTGATGTTTCCTTCATTCAGGATATTTCAGGTGTATTACGGTACCGGTCTTTACCAGAAGGCTGTGAGGTTCAGGTAGAAAATGAAGGTATTTCTCAATATATATTTGAAGCCATCCAGGATAAAGGATTCGTACGAACATTTGACATAGAGGAGCCTTCTTTAAATGATATTTTTATCGAGAAAGTAGGTGCATCCTATGAGTAAGTTTTGGACGATTCTAGGTTTTACTTATACGAGCCATTTAAAAAGCAAGTCCTTTATCATTACAACTTTAATTACACTAGTGCTTATTTTTGGATTGGCTAATTTCCAAAATATCTTGGATTGGTTTGATGATGGAGAAGGCGCAAATCATACAGAGACAATAGCGGTGATTGATGATACAGATCAGACCTACAGCAAGCTTGAAACATCGCTGACAAATATGGATGAAAATATTGAAGTAACCGAATTTGCGGGGACTGAAGAAGAAGCAAAAGAGGCCGTGAAAGACGATGAGTTTTTAGGGTATGCCCAGTTAACTCTTAATGATCAGGGGCTGCCTGCTGCTCATTTTTATGCAATGAGTATAGCTGAAACAAACCATGTTGTTGATGTATTGCAGCAAAGTTTAAGTCAGGTTAAAACCGAAATGATTACACAACAGGCAGGAATTGATCAGGCAACGGTTCAGCAAATTTTTGCTCCTGTATCGATTGAAACGGAATCCTTACAAGCGGAAGCGAGATCAACAGAAGAATTAAACCAGGCAAGAGGTCTTGTTTATTTTATGATTTTTCTTATCTACTTTGCTGTTCTGATGTATGGAAATATGATTGCCAGTGAAGTGGCAGTGGAAAAGTCCTCAAGAGTGATGGAAATTATTGTTTCAAGCGTATCACCTATAACTCAAATGTTTGCCAAAATTGCAGGAATCGCCCTCTTAGGATTGACACAGTTTGGCTTAATTATTTTAATTGGGTACGCGTCTTTGAAGACGAACCAAAGTGAACTGGTAGGGGGCATTTTTGAATATCTTGGATTAGGGGAAACTCCAGTTAGTACGATTGTATATGCAGTTGTTTTCTTCCTTTTAGGATACCTGCTCTACGCAATGCTTGCTGCAATGCTAGGTTCCCTTGTTAGTCGAACAGAAGAGGTCAATCAAATGATAACACCTATGACGCTTCTAATCATTGCTGCCTTTATGATAGCAATGTATGGTTTAAATGATCCGACTGCATCGTTTGTAACGATTACTTCTTATATTCCATTCTTTACGCCGATTATTATGTTTGTTCGCGTAGGTATGCTAAATACTCCATTTTGGGAAATTGCTTTATCGATGGGAATATTAATCCTTACAATATTTATATTGGCTAATATTGCCGCGAAAGTATATAAAGGTGGCGTCTTGATGTATGGGGCATCAACTTCCATAAAAGATATTCGAAAAGCTTTGCAATTATCGAAGAAAGAATAATACTAATAAGAGTTCCTTAGGTAGCATAAGGAGCTCTTTTTTTCTTTTAAAGATTTTCGTTCATTCCATATGATTTTCTGCTAAAATGTACGTAATTGGCAAAATAGAGAGAATCCAGGAGGAGCAATCATGACTTCGATTTTAAATAAAGCTGTTACATTTGCGATGATATTACACCTTTTATGGTTTACGTTATTCTTCACTTATATTTTTGGGTTTATCGGTTTGGAAAGTGCGTTTTTACATCCCGCAGTCTGGCTAATAAGCCCGGTATATGGATTAATCATATCCATCATAGCCCTCGTTAAAAAAACTGCATTGGAACCTGCGATTTTGTCGGTTATTTTTTCTTTTGGTACCTTTATTCTCTGGTCATTAATTTTAGGAATTAATGTTTAATATGCCTGTGTATTGCCTGGTTGCAATACATATTTTTTGTGTGCTGTGCGAACGTGCATTCGCCTGTGTTTTTTGGTAAAATATAGATTAACTTAGATGATTAGGAAGGAGTATCATTCGATGCGGAAACCCCTTCGTTTTTTACATACAGCGGATTTGCATTTGGACAGCCCATTTAAGGGAATGGCAAATGTTCCGAAACGATTGTTTCAACAGATGGTGAATAGTACGTTTCAGGCATTTGATCGGCTTATTGAAACCGCCATAACCTATCAGGTAGATTTTGTTCTTATGGTTGGAGATTTATTTGATGAGGAAGCAAGAAGTTTAAAAGCTCAGATGAAGGTAAGACAAGGATTAGAGAAATTACATCAGCACAATATTGACGTTTTTATTAGTTTTGGAAACCATGATCATCTGGGTGGCACGTTTTTTCATATGGATTATCCGGAAAATGTTCACTTTTTTCAAAGTGAACAAGTAACCTCCATTCCTTTTTATCAAGAAGGAATGCATGTCGCTAATATTTACGGATTTAGCTATGAAAATAGGGCGGTCTATGAGGAGAAGGTTAATGAATATGTAACCACCAATGAACCGATCTATCATATTGGGATACTGCACGGAAGCCTTTCTACGAACCAGGAGCATGATGTTTATGCTCCTTTTCGCTTAACAGATTTTCGTGATTCTCATATGGATTACTGGGCTTTAGGGCATATTCATAAACGAGAAGAGCTAATGACGTCCCCACCTGTAGTATATCCTGGAAATATTCAAGGAAGACACATTAATGAACCTGGTGAAAAGGGCGTCTATGTGATTGATGTAAAAGACAATTACTGTGAAAAATTGTTTGTTCCGACTCAGGCGTTTCGGTTTGAGTCTCTGGAACTGGACTTAACAGATTGTACGAGCATTGATGAGGTGGAAGTGCGGCTGCAACACCAAAAGGAAACGGTACGAAGCACAATCGGCAGTGCCCTCATCCGCTTCTCTATCAAAATTAACCAAACCTCCATTCCTCATATAGACAAGCAAGTTACTCAGGAACTTCAGGATCTTTTAAATGAAATGGAAGAGTTTGAACAGGATTGGATGTGGATTGAGAAAATCAAGGTAGAAAAGATGCAATCCTGGACTAAGGAGGAGCTTAAAAGAAGCAATCATTTTATAGGAGAGCTGGTACGTGTATTTGAGCATGACAGGTCCTGGATAGAATCATTAACAGAATTAACGGATCACCGTGAATTCCGAAAGCTGTTAGAGCCGCTGTCAGATGATGAACTATCCGAAATCAAGGATGAAGCAGAAGAGCTTTTATTAGAAGAATTAATGAAAGAGTGATGATGATGTGGGTTGAAAAAGTCCATATTTATGGTTTTGGAAAGTGGCATGATCAATGGTTTGATTTTAATGAACGTCTGACCGTTGTACAAGGCCCCAATGAATCAGGAAAAACGTCCTTAAAGCAATTTATCTTATATGTGCTGTTTGATTTACCATTATCGAGACGTAAAAGCTATATTCCAAAGCTGGGAAGTACATTTGGTGGTCGGCTGTTTATCAATACGAAGGAACACGGAACAGTCATTGTGGAACGAATGATGGATAAACGTAAAAACCAGGCTGTCTGCTTGTTAGAAGATGGAAGTCAGAAAAAGGAAGAGTTTCTAAAGACAAGTATTCTAAATGGAATGAACCGGCATACCTTTGAACAGATTTTTTCCTTTAATGATCAGGACTTGCAAAAATTGCAATTTGTCAAAAGTGAGGATTTAGGAAGAGTTTTATTTGGGATAGGATTATCAGGTTCAGACAAAATGACTGAGCTCGAAAAAGATTTAACCAAACATATGGAGCAGTTATTTAAAAAACGGGGAAAGAAGCCAATTATTAATGAACAGCTAAGAGAAATAAAAGATTTAAAAGGTAAAATGATGGAACGAGTTGAAAAAGAAGGCCGTTACAATGAATTACAAGAGGAAATCAAAAAACTTGAAAAGGAAAAGATGATTAAAGAAATAGAGCTGGAGGATAGAAGGAAAAAGCTTGAATGGGTCGATAAGCATTTGCGTGTGCAAGAGGCGATTCAGCAGTATCAACAACTTGATCAGAAATTGCAAAAGTATAAAGATATGGGTACTTTTCCACATATGGGCCTGGAACGGCATCGTCAATTAAAAGAATGGATACTTCCATTACAAAGTGACATCCATGCTTTAAAGAAGCGTATAGAATCAAAGGAGAAAACCATTGAAACAATGAATCATCAGTTGATACATGAGCATGCCTTTCAAGCTTTATCAGAGCTTGATGAGCTATGGAATGAGTATCAATATATAGAGAGGATAAGCAAGGAAAAACAATCAGCATTACAAGCCTCCAATCAGTCTCTTAAACATCAGCTTTCTCAATTGGGTAATCAGCCAGGAGAGATTACTTTATCAGATTACCCATTATCGGCTTTTACAGAAGATAAATGGGGGGGATTGGCCAGAGAATATGAACAGAATATGGAGAATGAGGATAAGCAAAAGCAGCAAGAGAAAAGATTGGAGGATGAACAAAAAAACCTGCAGGCTAAAGCAGATGACTATCACAGTCAATTATTACCGGATGATGAATATAAGAATTTAAAGAATCAGATTCATCAGCACCGGGAAGCTGAATGGAAGGAACAGTGGATAAGAGATCAGCAAAGCATGTACCAGAACGAACAAAAGGCATTACAAAAAACCATCAGAAGGTTTCAACGTGTTGGCTTTCTTTCCGTACTTGCGGGAATCTTATCGCTCTTGAGTGCCGGAATGATTGCTTATTTTACAGAAAACATCACGGGTTATATATGGGGTACGGTTTTACTTTTCCTGGGAATGATGAGCCGTCTCGGAATAGGGGTAAGTATAAAGTCACTTAAAAACCGCATAAGTACAATTCAGGGAAATGTACAAACCGATAAATATCAATCTTTATCTGATCATCAAATCCAGGAAATAGAAAAGCGAATACACCAACATGAACACATTTTAAACAAATGGCAGGAATGGAAGGCAAGACTTGAAGACAATAGAAAGGAACTGGACCGGTGTAAACAGGATCAGGAGCTTATTAACCAAAAGCTAATACGATTAAGAGAGCAAATTCAGGAAGAACGCGATAGATATCCATTTTTAGAATCTGTTGAAGTTCCTTATTGGCCGTCATTATATTTCAAAGTGACGAAACTTCAGGGGGAGGAAACGGAAAGAGAAAAACTAGAGGCTGATATAAGTGAGTTAGCGGAACAAAAGGAGAAATTACAAACCCGTGTTGAGACTATCGCAAACCAATGCAACTTAAAATTGACAAAACATGACCATATATGGCAGGAATTAGAGGAACTAAAGGAGAATGAATATAAAAAAAGGAACAAATTCGTCCGTTTAAAAGAAGAAATTCAACAGGCTCAAAATGAATTACAGGAACTAAATGATCAACTGGACCCATTTGTGAAAGAACAGAAACTGCTTTATGCGAAAGCTGGTGTAAATGACGAAGAAACGTTTATTGAAAAAGGGAAAAGGTTTGAAGAAAAGACGCAATTGCGTATAAAACAGGAAGAATGGTTTTATCATATAAGAATCGTTTTCCAATCGGAAGCAGATGGGATTGTTCGACAATCTTTCCATTGGTCTGAGATTAAACAGGAAAAACATACACACGAACAAAAAATAAAACCTTTAGAAGAAAACATTGAAGAACATAGACAAAGAGTCGCTGATTTGAACGCAGAGCTTAACCAATTAGAAGAAAATGAGCAACTTTCTTCCTTACGTCACCAATTTGCCTTTCAAAAAAATGAATTGCGAGAACAGGTTAAGCAATGGATGATTTATAAAACTGCAGATCACTTTTTGAAGAAAACCAAGCAAATTTACCAGAATGAATATTTGCCCCAGGTTATGGAACGGGCCACATTGTATTTTCAAAGACTTACAGAGGGTCAATACCTTCAAATTCTTCCACCTTCAGACGAAGAAACCTTTAGAGTGGAATCCGCTGAACATATACAATATGAGGTTTCCGAATTGTCATCTGGAACAACCGCTCAAGCTTATGTTTCTTTACGTTTAGCACTTAGTGAGGTAATGAACAACCAATATGGTGTTCCTTTTCTGATTGATGATGCATTTGTTCATTATGATCGTTCGAGAAAGGAAGAAATGTTAGCGATAATTAAAGAAATCAGTCATAGACAGCAGGTTATTTATTTTACATGGAATGAGAATGATTTTTACAATCAGGAAAAGATAGCAGTAAGTTTACAAACGCAAAAAATTTCACTGCTATAAGTTCGCACAACAAGTAGAATCATGGTAAAATGTTTTCAGAAAATCGGCTTGGCTGAAGGCTTGGAGGGTTTCGAGTTGGAAAAACATGAAACAAATAAAGAAGATTGGGAGAAACATGAAGAAACACTGGAAAAATTCATACAGGTAATTGCAAAAAATATGAGTTTATATGGAATAACTGCTTCAGTGGGTCGTTTATACGGCACTCTATATTTTTCTAATGAACCTATGACGCTGGATAATATGCGTGATGCTTTAAAAATGAGTAAAACTAGCATGTCTACAGGTGTAAGATCATTATCAGAAATGAAGATGGTTGAGCCTTCCTTTAAGAAGGGAATGCGAAAAGACTTATATAAATCGGAGGAGGATTGGTATAAATCCTTCACTTCTCTTTTCGGAAATCGTTGGCGACACCATACAGAGACTAATATTGAGGAAGCAGAGGAAACCATCCATGAATTAGAAAAATTAAAAGAGCAAACGGATGATGTAACACTGAAGCAAACAATAGAATATGACATTGAAAAGCTCGAATATGCCAAGAATTATTATTCCTGGTTGATGAAATTCATACGCGTTGTCGAATCTGGTGAAATCTTTAAATATGTACCAAAAGATTCGAATGAACAAGGTGAAAAATAAAGGAATTTTTACTATACACTCTGATGAAAAATGGGAGAGGGATTGAATTGTTAAAAGAAATTGGCTATGTCGAAGTTGGTCAGCCTTTTGAAGGATTTTTACTAATAAAATCAGCCACGAAAGGTGTAGCTAGTAATGGCAAGCCTTTTTTAACGTTGATCTTACAGGATAGCTCAGGAGAAATTGAAGCTAAGCTTTGGGAAGCTACAGATGAAGATGAAAAAACGTTCAAACAAGAGCAGATAGTGAAGGTTTCAGGTGACATAAGCCAGTTTCGCGGGAAGCCTCAGCTTAAAATCCAGCAGATTCGACCTTCGCAGCCCACTGACGGTGTAAGACTTCAGGATTTTCTGGCAAAAGCGCCTGTTGAGGTGAGTCAATTAGAAGAGCGCCTGACTGAGGCTATTTTTGAAATGGAAAATCCAAATATTCAAAGAATAGTAAGATATTTTATAAAAAAATATGAAAAGAATCTTTTTCTATTTCCAGCGGCTGTAAAGAATCACCATGAATATGTTTCAGGTCTTGCTCATCACATTTGTTCTATGTTGAACATTGCTAAAGGACTTAAAAAGCAATATGATGATATCAATATAGATTTATTATATGCAGGGATAATCCTTCATGATTTGGGAAAGATCACCGAATTGTCTGGCTCTGTGGCTCCTAACTATACAACAGAAGGAAAGCTCTTAGGTCATATTTCCATTATGGCTGAGGAAATTGGAAAAGCTGCAGAGGAATTAAGTATAGATGGGGAAGAAGTGCTGTTATTAAAGCATATGATTCTGAGCCATCATAGTAAGGGAGAATGGGGAAGTCCCAAGCCTCCCCTAATTAGAGAAGCAGAGATTCTTCATTTAATAGATTTAATTGATGCAAAGATGAATATGATGAACCGGACGCTGCGTAAAACAAAACCGGGTGAATTTACGGAACGAATTTTTGCGTTGGATAACCGTAGCTTTTATCGACCTCTCCTTGAAGGAAATGATTAGTTCTATTTTTTTGTGTAACTGCATAGGTTTGTACAAAAGATAGACTAGGGAGGGAGGAGGATCCTGACATGATGATTGGTCCATTTCCTTGGTGGATTGCTGTTTTAATTGGCCTTATCATTTTTAGCGGTTATATGTCTTTTAGGGCTATTCGTTCCGAAATGAAATTGGAGCATGAGTTTATTAAAAAAGAAGGTCAGGTATATATGGATCGAATCCAGGATGAAAGGAATCGCAGAAGGCAAACGAATCCTTCTGATGAAGAAAGGGAAAGAGAACAATCTATTAGTTGATAAAGCCTTGCGAAACCATTAAATTGGTTTTGCCAAGGCTCTTTTTTTATACAGAGCTTTAGTGAGGATTGGAATTTACATTAGATACTGAAAGAGTAAATATGAAAACTCGTATTCCGTTTATACGGAATACGAGTTTTAGGTTTGGTATGCTTCTTCTATTTATTCATTGTTCCCATTGTTTTCATTACTTCCACTGTCTCCGCTATTTCCGCTGTTTTCATTATTACCAGTACTACTATTGTTTTTAAACATGTCTTTATATTCATCAATTTTCACGTCAATATTTGCATCATCAATCAATTTTTGTACTTTTTCCTGAGCCTTTTGCTGATCACCTTGCACTTGTTCCATGGCTAAAGTACGGCGAATTTCTTCCTTCATATCTTCAAGGGGTTCAAGCTCTTTTTCTACATCGCGCTTATCTGTCACTTTAATCACGTGCCAGCCATTTGAAGATTGAACAGGTTCACTTAGCTCCCCTGGTTCAAGATTGAATGCTGCATCTTTAAAAGGAGCTACATAGTTGTCGGTAATCTTAATGAAACCGAGTGAGCCACCTTCAGAAGCGGAGCCTGGATCTTGTGAATTTTCTTTTGCAAGTTTAGCAAAGTCTGCACCTTCAGCTAATTGGTCAATCATTTCTTGAGCTTTTTTCTTTTCATTCACTAAGATATGACTTACTTCTACTTCGTATTGCATACGGTTATAACGTTTTTGAATAGCTTCGTCCGAAATTTCAATACCGTCTGTTAAAGCTTGTTCATAAAGCATGTTGAATTTTAGTTGCTCACGAAATGCTTTTTCATCTTTAAAGTTGTTTTGCTGTAGAAACATTTCAAACTGATCACCCATCTGATCTTTGTACTCTTTAATTTGTGAATCAATTTCTTCTTTAGGGGCATCGTATTTATCCTCAAGAACCTGGGTAACCACCATATTATTTAGTACATTTTCACCAGCAGTTGATTTTAATTCTTCATAAAATTCATCTTTTGTAATGTTTCCAGCTTCCGTCTCCACTACAACTTCTCCATTATCTTGAGAGCATGCTGCGAGGGCTAGTACAAAAATAGCCAAAATGGATCCAATGGCAAGTTTTTTCATGTTAACACTCCTAATCCTTGTTCATTTATAAATGGTCTCTCATCAATATAACATATTTTAAATGGAATACATAGTTAATTTCCCCTGTAGATTTTATCATTATAAGGGATTTTTTAATTCCGTTCGTTTGTTCTAACAAAAATATTTTATTGTATGGGGGATGCGCCTACTCACTTTTTCTAAAAATACATAAGTTAGTAGTGTAAATATTTAAGGAGGTGCTCGTATGGGTTACGGATATGGATACGGCGGAGGTTTTGCGCTAATCGTTGTATTGTTTATTCTCTTAATTATTGTAGGTGCAGCTTGGTATTAATACAAATTAAAAAAAGGGAAGCCCATTTTTGGCTTCCCTTTTATATGTTCTGATTACTAATTTAAAAACTTGTAAACCACCTTACTTTAGCTCGTCCTCCGCTTTTCGTTGTCCGGCTTCGGCTCCTAGGTCTGAGCGGACATAAGCCAAAGCCATTCCGTGGCGAAAAACATGTCCACTCCATGTCTTCGGTTTATACCGCCAGACCTAACCAGTCGCCTCCGCTTTTCGTTGTCCGGCTTCGGCTCCTAGGCCTGGGCGGACATAAGCCAAAGCCATTCCGTGGCGAAAAACATGTCCACTCCATGTCTTTGGCTTATACCGCCAGACCTGACCAGTCGCCTCCGCTTTTCTAACCTAAATATAGGACTTCTATATAGGAGGAAATGAGTAAGATGGTGATGGAAATGTTAATGGTTTTGAATACTTTTTGTGATTTATCTGTAGACATTTCTGTTTTTAAACATAATGAATGAGTTAGTGAATTGAAAATATATAATGTAAATATAGCAAATGGTACATAAAATAACAGCATATTTTTCCCTCCCTTATGCACCTATAAATCACTTTATCAAAAAATATGATAATTGAACAGATATAATGATAAGGAAATAGGAAAGCACCCTTCTCAAGGGTGCTTTTTTTGAATCAGTATATCATACCCATCTTTTGCGTCTTCTATTTTACATTTTTTTGGTGCTTTTAAAAACTGTTTAATATAAAAGAAGTCTTTAAAGGACATTCCAATATTTAGAGCAACAAATAAAAGAATATAAGGATAATAGTTGCCAAGAACAGCACCAGTAATTAATCCTGGAACGGTCAGAAAAAGTGTGGGTCCAAACCACATAAATATTGATGGCTTCTTAGATAAGGAGGACCGTGGTCTGACTCTTAATATTGGGATACATTTAAAGGCCAAATCCCAATTAATCTTTGTTCTCTTATAGCAGAGAATTAAGGGAATTACATGGGCCATTTGATGAACAGTTGGTAATGTCATTAAAATAATGAGCAAAGGAATGAACCCATGATCTTTAATAACGATATTCTGATGATAAATGGAATAAGGTAGAAATAGTAAAATGAATGTAAAGAAAGCTAGAAAACTAGACATTAAATACAATCTGCTCTGACCAAACTCTCTTGTAACATTAACGGTTTTCCAACAATTATTCATTGCAGGTCCCCCCTTACTACATGCTGTATTTATTTCTATAAGTTTGTTGTCCTCAAGGAATAATACTCGCTTTTAGTACGAAAATCAATACTTTTTATAAAAAAAGTAGAAGGATTTAACAAAGTTAATACAACAGTATGTAAGGAGGCTTAATCTAATCCAGAATATCCTATGTTTTGTAAGGGAAAAAGTGAATAGATTCAAGACATGGTCAATAACTATTTACCGGAAACATTAGGATCTGTTACAGTTTCTTTTACCACATTTTGAATAGAGCGATTAAAGATGTCCATATAATCATCCCCATAGATATCACGAATAACAGCAATCATGTCCTGAAATTCAGGGAACTTACCATAGAGTTCCTTCAATTTCAAGGAACCGTTTACAACTCTATTATTATCAACGTTATGGGACTCCAGGATTTCCTCCAGAAGTTCATTTCCCTTTTCTGTTAATTCCACATAAGTGTTTCGCTTATCGTTTTCTTTTTTGGAAAAGGTTAATAAGCCTCTTTCCTCTAAGTTCTTTGAAAAATTGAAGGCTGTTGATACATGCATAACGCCAAATTTAGAAATCTCTGATATACTTGATCCTTTTAAATGATAGGCAATTAATAAAATATGATGTTCATTTATATTTAAGCCAAAGGGTTTTACCCATTCCTGCCAGTCCTTTTCTATAGCCTTCCATAATGCTTTACTCAGCTGGGTCATTTTATGACTATAAATAATCGCTTCTTCTATGGAATAACGTTCGCTACTCATGCTATCACTCCCTCTAGTAATATCGCTTAATTTCTATTATGCCAGTAAAATGAAGATTAATAAAGTTTATTTTTCAAAATATTTTTGAATTCAAAAAAGCATCAAATGGTGTTTAAACCCTATTTGATGCTTCCTTTTCTTCACTTCCATATTTCCCGATTATTTAATTGTACAGCTCGGAATTCGTAGCTGCTAATGGGATTTTGATTAAACTGATTCGTTAAAATCAATCGGTAAAATTCCTGTAATTGATGATCTTTAATATAAAAATATTTATGTTCGTTATTTAAATTGATTGGTCCCTTTGAAATCGTAGAATGAGATGTTTCGATGTCCGCTCTCATTCGTTCTTGTAAATCTTCATCTATGTAGAGAATCATTTCTTTGCGAACAGGATTATACCATGCATAACCTTTATTATCACCGCTAGATGTATGGACTAAATCATAAATTTCTGTATCCGTATCGATTACAAAGCTTTCAGATTGGGCATTTTTCGTTGTATTCGGAGCCGTTTCATGATTGGTTATCCTACCTCCAGTGAAAAAACCTGTCATAAACAGAAGAGCAGCAATTGAGGCAACCATTATTCCTTTATACCACGTTTTGAAATACCGCTTTCGATTATGTTGAACATTAGCGGATAATTGTTTCCAGATATGTTTTTGCTGTGTTTCAGGTATGTCAACTTCTTCATTTAAAGTGTGGGTCCAGAAGTGATGCAGTTCTTTACATTGAGAACAGACGTTTAAATGATTTTGGACTTCTTCTGCTTTTTCCCGGGAAAGTTCATGCTCAATATAATCAATGATGGTTTCTTCAGTCAAATGGTTACGCATCACGGTGATCACCTCTTTGTAAATCCTGCGGTGCTAAATAATATTTTTTTAAATTTCGAAGGCCATAACGGATTAAGGATTTTACCGTGCCTAATGGGCGATTTAGTCTTTCTGCTGTTTCTCTGTGAGACAGGGATTCAATATAATTTAAATAAACAGCTTGTCGTTGAGCTGAAGGAAGGTGTTGAAGAGCCTCATTTAATTGTTTTTTATCAAACTTTGCCAGTGCAATATCTTCCGTATTTTTTTCGATTGCTTCGTCTTGATAGCTGAGCTGATCCTTAAGGATGATTTTATTTTTCTTACGGATATAATCGATGGCCCTGCTTTTAGCCCGAACGGCTAACCAGGACTTAACACTTCCTCGATTTGGACGATAGGTATGTGCTTTACGATAGTATTCAAGGAATAAATCGTGGCATAAATCAGCCGTATCCTCGTGATTTTTCAAGATGGCATAAACCACTTTATAAATAAACTGGAAATGCCGTTCATACAAAATTTTAAAAGCATCCCATGATCCCTTTTGTATACCATTCATGAGCTCCTCATCCGTCTTTTTTTTCTCCAACATGCTTTCACTTCCTAAACATCATAATGGTGTATCCCTAATTATTTAATAATTGGTTTTTTACCTTTTGTCAACCCTTTCCAAACCCTTTACCACTTTAAAGTGTGTGGATAGGTTACCAAAAATAAAAAATCAGTAAATCCAATTTAAAGACCGTGACGTATTAATAAAAAAATGAACAGGGAGGAATAGATTGATGCTTAAACAAAAATTATTTCTGATGCTGACTGTTTTAACACTTTTGTTGTCACTATTTATGCCTCAAAAGACGAGTGCTGCTGAGGGAGTAATTTTATATACGCCACTAACGGGATTATCCTTAACCCCTGGCGAAACTGCAAACTATGATATTGAAATTATCAATGATTCAAATCAAGTGAAAAATTTAGAGTTTGCCATTAAGGATTTACCTAAAGAATGGAGCTCAACTATGACATCAGATGGCTATGGTGTTGATCATTTATCCGTTAAGCCGAATTCTTCGAAAAACTTTCAGCTTGATGTAGAAGTTCCCTTAAGAATCGAAAAAGGAGAGTATAATTTTGATATAACGGCAACTTCCGATACAGGAGCTGTCACTACCTTACCAATTACAGTTAACGTAACGGAAAAGGGTGTTTTCAAAACGGAATTGAACTCAGAGCAAACCAATATGGAGGGGGATGCAGAGTCAACCTTTACATATGATGTAAAATTAGTAAATCGTACAGCGAGTGAGCAGCATTATTCATTACAGGCAGATGCGCCAAACGGCTGGCAAGTGAACTTTAAAGAAGATGGTAAAGATGTAACAAGTGTAACGGTAAAATCCAATCAAACGTCAAACCTAACAGTTGAAGTAGTTCCTTCTAAGCAGTCAGGTAAGGGAACTTATGAAATTCCCATTACTGCTCAAGCCGGTGATGCCAATGCGAAGCTTACTCTTGAATCGGTGATTACAGGCAGCTATGGCTTAGAGTTAACAACACCTGATGGAAGACTAAGTTCAGATATCCAGGCAGGTGGAAAAGACGTCATTACATTACAGGTCAAAAACACGGGAACGAGCCGTCTGGAAAACGTGGAATTATCAAGTGTAAATACTCCTTCAGAATGGGATGTCAAATTTGAACCTGGAACAATTAATGAAATTCCGGCTGGAAAATCTGTTCAAGTTAAAGCAACTGTAAACGCAAGTGATAAAGCGATAGCTGGAGACTATATAGTTGAAGCGAAGGCCTCAACACCTGAAGCAACCGCCAACGCCAAAGTACGTATGAGTGTCAAAACTTCTATGGTATGGGGATTTGTTGGCCTTGCAATTATTGTTGCTGTCGTTGTGGGTATTATCTTCCTCGTAAGAAAATATGGGAGGAGATAAATATGGAAGAGAAAATGATTCAATTAAAAAATATCACCAAGCAATATAAGGAAAATAAAGCTGTAAACCATTTGAATTTATCCATTAATAAGGGGGAGGTTTTTGGATTATTAGGACCAAATGGAGCAGGAAAATCTACAACGATTTACATGATATTAGGTTTAACAGAACCAACAGAAGGTGAAGTCTATGTTGACGGAATTCATGCCACGAATAAACCTATTGAAGTGAAACAAAGGGTAGGATTTCTACCGGATAATGTTGGATTTTATGAGGATATGACCGGGATTGAAAATTTAATTTTAACAGGGAAACTCAATGGTTTAACAAATGCAGAAGCTGAAAAGAGAGCGATGCATTGGCTTGAACAAGTTCGTATGAATCATGCGTCAGCAAAAAAGGTAGGGGAATATTCTCGGGGAATGAAACAAAGACTGGGGCTTGCTGATATCTTAATGAAGAATCCAGAGGTGGTTATTATGGATGAACCTACTCTGGGAATTGATCCAAAAGGTATTCATGAGCTGCTGGATCTGATAAAAAATCTTAGCGAAGAGCATGGTTTAACTATATTACTATCCTCTCACCAATTGCATCAGGTACAACAGATATGTGATCGAGTTGGAATTTTTGTAAAAGGTGAATTGCTAGCTTATGGAGATATTGAAGAATTACAAAGAAAATTATTAGATGAAACATCGATTTTATATAAAGTGATTGTGAAAAACGATAATCATCAACTTGTTGAAAGACTAAGTATGGAATCTTATGTTGACTCTATTGATTGGGATGGGGAAGCATACCATGTGAAAGTAAATAGAGAGGACGGTGGAGAGCTGGCCCGTTTTTTCGTCTCTAATCAATATGATTTACTGACCCTCCAAAGACTGTCTTATGGATTAGATGATATCTATCAACGCTATTTCCAGGGAGGTGAAATGGGTGATTGAAGCCATTAAAAATAAAGAAAGGTGGTATAAAAAAGCTCAGCAGTTTGTCAATAGCTCACTTTGGATACTGACACGTAAGGAAATAACAGACCATATTAAAAGCTATCGTTTCAATATTCTAATGGTCATTATCTTACTGACTTGTGTAGCATCTTTATATACAGCATTCTCCTCGATTCGAGATGTAGCGTCTAATTTAGAAAATAATCAGAGCTTATTTTTATACTTAAGAGTGTTTACGATAACAGGAGAAAATGGTACCTTACCTTCCTTTGTGACTTTTATCAGTTTTCTGGGGCCGTTGCTGGGAATTAGTCTTGGTTTTGATGCAATTAACAGTGAACGAAATAAAAATACTTTACTGCGTATTATGTCGCAGCCAATTCCAAGAGATTACATCATTCTATCAAAATTTTTAGGGTCGCTTGCTGTGATTGCAGGATTTATTTTCTCCCTTGGTTTTTTAGTAGTAGGAATTGGGATTATTTCTATGGGAATCCCTCCGACATTTGGTGAGATCATTCGAATAGTAACCTACTTAGTTATGATCATTATCTATGTTGGCTTTTGGCTTTCCCTTTCGATTCTGTTTTCGATACGATTTAAGCAAGCAGCAACATCTGCCTTAGCAGGTATAGCTATTTGGTTATTTTTTAGTATTTTTTACTCTATAATCGTAAATCTCATTGTGAATGCTTCTGTTCCTAATCAGTTATTTCAAGCCGCCAGTACAACGAGTGTCCAGGCAGAAAGTCAGCAATTGTTAACAAGTCTCATGAGATTTTCGCCTAACTATTTATTCTCAGAAATCACAACTATTCTACTTATTCCCAACTTTCGAACCTTAGGCCCAATTTCGATGGAACAGCTTGCTGGAAGCGTTTCGGCTCCCTTGGATTTAGCCCAAAGCTTCACTATCATTTGGCCACAAGTTATTGGGATTTTATCAGCAGGGATTATTTGCTTTGCTATATCCTATTTTATCTTTTTATTTCAGGAAATTCGTTCATAAAAGTAAGAAACCCGGAATATTCCGGGTTTCTTTTATTTAATATAAGTAGTAAAGGTGTAAACCCAATGATTTAACTATTTTGCGTATTGGGTTCCATATCCTGAAACGTTTCTTCAATTAAATGAAGAAATTCAATCATATCGTTAATCCTTTTCCGAAGGGTTTTAAGGTAATCGTTATCCGAAATGTTTTCATGATCAGCTAGCATTTTATCAATCTCTTTGAGAGACTGCTCCTGACGATTGGCAGCATCTAACCACCTATATATGAAGGCACTCATAAACATACGATATAAACGTTCATTTGCTTGATATAAATCTTTTCTTACACCTTTTATCCAAACTCTCTCTACTAAATTTGCGTCTAATAAACTTCGAATTCCCGTACTCATTGACGTTTTGCTTTTTCCGAGAGCCTGGCTCATTTGATCTAAAGTCATAGGTTTTTGATTAATATACAATGTAACAAATAGTCTTGCCTCAGATGGTGATAAATCAAACATTTCAAGTGTCTTTGAAAATTCGGATATTACTTGGTTGTGTACCTGATCAAGTTTAATGGCTTCGTTTGCCTTCTGCATGTAAAAAAAGGCCTCCTTAAAACGGTATCGTTAATATCACATTACTAAAAATGAGTGAAAATTAAAAATGATAAAGAAGGGAGTAATTTCTAGTAATTTAAAGAATTTTGAAGATAATGTCGCAATAAGTTCGTACAGTTTGAACTGTACGAAAATTACATTCGAAATTAATGGTTTTTATTGTTTGAACTTTGCAGAATTTATAGGTATAGTTATATAGGTGATTGGTTGGATGACGAAAATAATATGCTTTTGGCACTAGGAAATTTGTAGAGAGGTGAAAAGTGTGCCGATTATAAAGGTTGAAAATTTATCAAAGATATTTGGTAGAAAACCCCAAGAAGCCATTGGGCTCTTAGAAGAGGGATATTCCAAAGAAGACATACTTGAAAAAACCGGAAATACTGTAGGTGTAAACCGTGCTACCTTTGATGTTGAAGAAGGTGAAGTATTCGTTATTATGGGACTTTCCGGTAGTGGTAAATCCACTTTAGTTCGATTACTTAACCGTTTAATCGAACCTACAGAAGGAAGCGTACTTATTGATGATCAGGACCTTGCTACAATGGATAAAGAAGGTCTGCGAAAAGTTCGTCGTGAAAAAATGAGTATGGTATTCCAAAACTTTGGATTGTTCCCATATCGAACAGTCCTTGAAAATACTGTTTATGGATTAGAAATACAAGGGATGGATAAAGAAAAAAGTAAGGAAAAGGCAATACAAGCACTTGAGCTTGTTGGACTAGGTGGTTATATTGAGCAGTATCCTTCCCAATTATCAGGTGGTATGCAACAACGTGTTGGTTTAGCACGTGCATTAGCGAACGATCCAGAGGTTTTACTTATGGACGAAGCCTTTTCTGCTTTGGACCCATTAATTCGTAAAGGAATGCAGGATGAACTTCTGGATTTGCAAGAAAGAATGCAGAAAACCATTATTTTCATTACCCATGATTTAGATGAAGCATTGCGTATTGGTGACCGTATTGCATTAATGAAAGATGGTTCTATTGTTCAAATTGGTACACCGGAAGAAATTCTGGTTAACCCAGCTAATGATTATGTAGAGAAGTTCGTAGAGGACGTGGATCGTTCAAAAGTATTAACAGCAGAAAATATTATGAAACGTCCAGAAACGGTTAGTATCGAGAAACATGGTCCTCGCGTTGCTCTGGAACGTATGAGAGAAGAAGGTTTATCCAGCATTTACGTTACAGATAAACAACGTAACCTTAAAGGATATGTAACAGCTGACGATGCATCTGATGCACGTAAAAATGATGTAAAAGATTTATCACAGATTTTGAAAAATGATGTGCCAACTGTAAACTTGGATACGTCAATGACTGAGATTTTTGATATTATTCAAGACACTGCAGTACCTGTTGCGGTAGTTGAAGACGGTAAACTGCGTGGCGTTATTGTTCGTGGTGCTGTAATTGCAGCATTGGCCGGTAGTGAGGTGAATATAGATGTTGGATAATATACCGACGTTACCTGTCGCCGAAATTGTTGATACGATTACGGACTGGATTGAAGAAACATTTAGTTTTATATTTGATCCGATAAAAGATGATTTTGGTCCATTTCTTGATGATTTAAGTGGAGATTACTTAGCCGCTATTCCACCATGGATTGTGATTTTAATCGTGGCTGTATTGGCGTTTTTTGTCAGCGGTAAAAAGTTTGGACTTGCTATTTTTTCTATTATTGGTTTATGGTTTATTCAAAACCAAGGTCAATGGGAGCAATTAATGTATACCTTTGTCCTTGTTATAGCAGCAAGTATTATTGCCATTATTATTGGTGTACCAATTGGAATACTAATGTCTAAGAGTAAAACATTACAATCGATTTTAACTCCAATATTAGACTTTATGCAGACGATGCCAGCATTTGTTTATTTAATTCCAACTGTAGCATTCTTTAGTATTGGAATGCCTCCTGGTGTGTTCGCAGCGTTAATTTTCGCAACACCACCAACTATTCGTTTAACAAACTTAGGTATCCGTCAAGTTCCAAATGAGCTGATTGAAGCATCAGAAGCCTTTGGAAGTACACCAATGCAAAAGCTGATTAAAGTTGAACTTCCAATGGCTAAAAAGACGATAATGGCTGGTATTAACCAGACCGTTATGCTTACTCTTTCCATGGTTGTTATAGCATCCATGATTGGTGCACCAGGACTTGGAAGAGAAGTCATGCGTGCCTTGCAACGTGCTGACGTTGGTTCAGGTTTCGTAGCAGGAATCGGAATTGTCATTCTTGCTATCATTATTGACCGTTTCACCCAGTATTTAAACAAGCAAAAGGGTGAATAATCAAATTCTTTAGTAACTTTTCATTATGAAGAGTTTACTATATAAAATATTTTTAAAAGGGGAGTTAATACACTATGTTGAAATTTAAATGGAAACATCTAGGTGTAGCTGCTGCATTAGTGTTGGCACTATTTCTAGCAGCATGTGGTGGTGACGACAGTGAAGAAAATACTGACGACACTAGCAACACAGAAGAAGATACAAGCGCTGAAGGACCAGAATTAGGCCAGGAGGATCTTGAATTGGTTTATGTTGAGTGGGATACTGAAGTTGCTTCTACTCATGTAATTTCTGAAGTTCTTAAGGATGAAGGTTATAATGTAACAGCAACACCAATTGATAACGCCCTTATGTGGCAAACAGTTGCTCAAGGAGATGCAGATGGAATGGTAGCGGCATGGTTACCATCCACTCATGGAGATTTATATGAAGAATTTGGCGGTGACATGGTAGAACTAGGTCCTAACCTTGAAGGTGCTAAAATTGGACTAGTTGTACCTGAATACATGGATGCCAAAACAATAAGCGATTTGGAAAATTATGCTGGTGATCTTGACAGCAAAATTACTGGTATTGAAGAAGGTGCTGGTGTAGTAAAAGCTGCACAACAATCAATCGAAGACTACGGTCTAGATGGCTGGGAGGTTCAAACATCTTCTAGTGGTGCAATGGCTACAGCATTAGGTGAAGCGATTGATGACGAAGAGCCAATTGTTGTGACTGGCTGGTCTCCACACTGGAAATTCGAAAAATATGACCTTAAATATCTAGAAGATCCAGAGGGAAGCTTTGGTGACGCAGAAAATATTGAAACAATGGTTCGACAAGGACTTGAAGAGGATTCTCCAAGAGCTTACCAAATCCTTGATAATTTCCATTGGTCTGAGGATGAAATGAACTCTGTTATGCTTGAAATTAACGAAGGTGCAGATCCACAAGAAGCTGCCCGTAATTGGGTAGACAATAACCAGGAAAAGGTTAGCGAGTGGACTTCATTCGAATAAGGATTGACTAAAGGGGCCGTCCCTACCAGGGGCGGCCTTCTTTTTTTTAGTGGATAATAAAGTTCCTGTGACTCCTTAATAAAAAAGTGTATGTCTTTATTTAAGACATACACTTTTTTATATTAGGCATCTTTTTTAGTTGTGTTCATTTTGTCTTCTAACTCTTTCAGGCTTTCCTCGACATTTTTTAAATGCTCTTGAATATTCTCCTGATGTGGCTCAATAGTTTCTTTCCAATTTTCGATGGATTCTTTTACATCCTGGGATAACTCTTTTAGAAGGACTGCACCTTCTTTAGTCGTTTTGGTTAATTGATTCTTTAAGTCCAGACCTTCATTTTTAAGTTCTTCAATGGTTTGCTTAAGCTTAAGGCTTTGTTCTTTGGCTCTTTTACGTACATCTTGTCCAGAAGATGGTGTTGTTAATAAAGTAGTTGAAGCACCAATTACACTTCCAAAAACCAGGCCAAGAAATAATGATTTTCCTTTTGACATATGGATAACCTCCTTTTGATAATGAAGGGAAACGAGCAATTATTGGAAATGATTTAAAACGAGTAAAATAATTTTCAAAAGGGTATCATTTCCTTATCACTACTATTATAACGTTTTTCAGCCTTTATGTTTAGAAAAAAAGAAAAATAACTTAAAATAAAACTCCAGAGTATGAAACGCTGGAGTTTTTAAAACGTTTATTTAAATGGATTCTTGTATCACTCTATGCTTTTTGCAGTGAAATCGTTGATCTCTTCATAATAGCTTGCAGGATTGGATAAACCACTAATATGATAATACTATTGGCAATGGTGGCAGGAATGACTACGGTAGCAAACAACGCTCCGAAACCGGCTCCAAGCTCTACCCCCAGGATAAACAATGCTACAGATAAAAAGATAGCTCCGCTTATCATGGTTCCTAAAGCTGTCATGATAGGTGCTAATACAGCATTCTTCGTCATTTTGGAAAATAGAACGTATAGACCAAAGAATGCAAAGGCGGTAATTGGTTTGTCAATGATATTTGATATTTGTCCGCCTGGCATTGTAGTCGTTAATGCGGTTAATAATCCAGTTGCAACGGCTAACACCAATACATATTTTGCTCGTGGGAAAAGTAAAATTCCCAGAAACATCATGGCAAGCTGTAAATCAGGCTTCATTCCGAATAGTACTCCAGGCATAACCAGGTGCAATACTGTACCAATCCCAATAAACAACGATAGTAAAATTAACACACGTGTATCCATTTTCATTTGTAATCCTCTCCTCATCTAAACTACTCTCTGCTATCTTCCTTTCCAATCATATCCTCATGATTGATTGCGAAAGAGTTTATACATATATACATATTATAACAGATTCTTACATTCTGCTAAAGAAAAACTTTTATAAACGGCTGAAATTTTTCTGAAAATTGTTAAATATTTTTAGCAATCTCTTCTGCGATTTGCTTAAGATCGTACTCATCAGAATGAGTTACCCATTTTAAATCAAATCCATCCTTATCCTTATCATATCGAGGTAATAAGTGGATATGTAGGTGGAAAACAGATTGACCGGCAAATTCCCCGTTATTTTGTAATAGGTTTAACCCTTTAGGCTGGTATGTTTGTTTAATTGCATTTGCTATTTGAGGAACGCGTGCAAATACTTTTTGAGCTACTTCTGAGTCTGTGTTATAAATATTCTCAGTGTGTTGTTTTGGGATTACTAACGTATGCCCCTTTGTAACCTGACTAATATCAAGGAAAGCATAAACATCTTCGTCTTCATAAATCTTTGCAGAAGGAATCTCCCCATCTAAAATTTTACAAAAAATACAATCGGCCATATTTATCCTCCTCAGACATATTTTCCTTAATTGTAATAAAGGGAAGTCTTCAATGCAACGAATTAAAAAAGGCGAAGGGGCTAAACTGCTATAGATTTCATTAAGGTATTTTAAATATAAAAAAGGCAGAGCAACATGGCTCTGCCTTAAGGAACGGGGGGCTTGCATACTGTTGATGAGATGGGGAAACGTTTTAGACTATACCTAGTCTAATAACGGTTAAGTCTACAGTAGCTTAAAGGAAAGAATCAAGTGAGAAAGAAAGTTGCCTTTCACGAACACCCCATTTTTCTAAAATGGATTATTTAACGTGAAAGAAGTATATCTTTCACCAACACCCCACTTCAAATGGTTTGACGTTCGAGACAATGTTTCACCACTGACTTTCTATCCCCGTTCCTCATTTAATAGCTTGTTCAGTATAAATGGGAATTATTCATCTTTTGCAAATCAAAGGGATGATGGTAAAATTTAGATTAGGTATGTAAAAGAAGGTAGGGATGAATAGATGGAGCAATTATTAAAGCTCGAAAACGTTTTTGGAGGATATACACAAAAGCATGTTTTAAAAGGAATATCTTTTGATGTGCGTCCACACGAAATTGTGGGGTTAATTGGCCTAAATGGAGCTGGAAAGAGTACTTCCATTAGGCATATTATTGGTCTGATGGAGCCTAAAAAAGGGGCTATATCCATTAATGGAAAAACTTATCAGCAAAATCCCGAAGATTATCGAAAGCAATTTGCCTATATACCAGAAATGCCTGTTTTATATGAAGAATTAACGTTATATGAACATCTGCGACTTACCGCCATGGCTTATGATATCCCTGAAGATGAATTTGAAAAAAGGATTCAGCCTCTATTAAAGGAATTTCGCTTAGAGAAAAAGTTAAAATGGTTCCCTGTTCATTTTTCAAAGGGAATGAGACAAAAGGTCATGATTATGTGTGCCTTTCTTATTGAGCCTTCACTATATATTGTAGACGAGCCTTTTGTGGGACTGGATCCTTTAGGTATTCAATCCTATTTACAAATGATGGATGATATGAAACAACAGGGAGCTGGTGTACTTATGTCTACCCATATTTTATCTACTGCAGAACGTTATTGCGATCGCTTTGTTATATTGCATGATGGAGAAGTACGGGCCAAGGGAACCTTAACAGAGCTTAGAGAAGAATTCCAAATGCCTGATGCAACATTAGATGATCTTTATATTCAATTGACAAAGGAAGATCAACATGTTTGATGCGAATGAGTTATGGAAGAAACGATTAGGTGCCCATTTAAAAGAAACTGGGCGGTATATGCGTCTTATTTTTAATGACCATTTAGCTTTTGCATTGCTGTTCTTTATAGCTGCGTTTGCTTACTTTTATCAACAATGGCTTGAGAACCTTCCAGAAGGCTTTCCTGTTGCATGGGTAATGGGGATTGTTCTGGGACTGTTGTTAACGCACAGTCCTGTTCGAACACTTTTACAGGAAGCTGATACAGTGTTTTTGCTGCCTGCAGAGCATAAAATGAATCGCTATTTTCTTAAAGCATTTTGGTACAGTTTTTTTATTCAGCTTTATTATCTGGCATTAGGGTTTGCTGCTTTAAGTCCGCTTTATTTAACGGCTTACCCTTACCGGGGAGTTAAGTGGCTTCTATATCTTGCTGTTATCCTAATAGTCCTCAAAATATGGAATCTTTTGATTAGCTGGTGGCTTTTAAAGGAGAGAGACATTCAGTACCGCCGTATGGACGCTTTCATACGTTTAGTGTTAAATATTTTCGTTTTACGTTTCTTTTTATTAGGTGATGCAGTTCTTTATGTCAGTATCATGACGATTATTTTTGTAGGATATTTCCTGTGGATGTATCAAGTTTATAGCAAAAAACAGGGTGTTGCCTGGGATATGCTTATTGAAAAAGAAGAAGCCAGTATGCAGGCATTTTATCGATTAGCCAATATGTTTACAGATGTACCACACTTAAAGAAGAGAGCAAAGAAACGCCATTTGATTGTCCGTATGTTCACACAATCTGTTCCTTTTAAACAACAAGAGACGTTTGCGTATTTATATCGCATTACCTTTGTTCGCAGCAGTGATTATTTAGGCATGTATGTAAGACTGTTTCTTATTGCCATCTTTTTCATATTTTGGATACCCAATATTTGGTTTAAGCTCGTATTTGCTTTGCTATTTATATATTTAAGTGGATTCCAGCTTATTTCCCTTTGGAATCATCACAAAACGATTGACTGGATTGATTTGTACCCTCTTCCCAAAAAAGTAAGGAGGCAATCATTACAACAATTTTTGCAGTTTGTCATGCTTATGAAAACATTTATTTTAGGAGTAGTCATGTTTTGGGCGGCTACATGGCAGGAAATGCTGATATTATGGATTGTAGGCGGATTATTTACTCTTGCATTTGTGAATACATATGTTAAGAGCAGACTGGAACGAAGACAAACAGTATAATTTTAGGTTTAAAGGAATGATCATATGCAAGATTATGAACAGGACGTACTTAAAGAAGCTTTGAAATGGAAGCGAAAGATGAAAAGAAAATCTTCCCTTGTACAAAAGGCGTCAAAATCCGTACAAACCAAAATCAATCAAAAAATTCCAGATCAAGCCCATAAAGTGATTACAGAGAGCATTCGTAAGATGATTGAAGTATCCTTAACTAGTTCAGCCTACATTTATAAAGTGGATGTCAATCCTGATTGGGGATTTCAAAAAAGGGAACAGGAAATTAAAGATCGATTACAAAAGTATCGGAATACAGCTACCATTGAAGGTGCAGGTACAGGCGCAGGTGGTATTTTCTTAGGAATGGCTGATTTTCCAATGCTTTTGAGCATTAAGATGAAATTTTTATTTGATACTGGCCAGCTTTATGGAATGAACGTGAAAAATTATGAAGAACGAATGTTTTTACTTCACTTATTTATGCTTGCATTTTCAAGTGATAATAGTCGAGCACGTGTCTTACATCGAGTCGCCCACTGGGAACAGGAAAAGGAAAATTGGGTGGATATTGATTGGAGAGAGCTGCAGCAGGAATACAGAGATACCATTGATTTCGTTAAAATGATGCAATTAATCCCGGGTTTTGGTGCTGTGGTTGGTGCGTGGGCCAATTCTCGGTTATTAAATCAGCTTGGGGAGACAGCTATGAATGGGTATCGTCTAAGACTGTTAGATGAAAAATAAGTAGTGAGTTTACCAGTACACTTTGAAAAAAGTAAAAGGTATATGAAAAAAGAGCATCGCGTAATGATGCTCTTTTACATGTTTCCTAATGCTCTTCCTGGTAGCTTCTAAAGGCTTGTAATAAGGTTTTTGCATCTAAGGGTAAAGCTCTTTCATCAAAATCAAATTTCGGATGATGATGCGGGTAATTATCTCTTTCTTTTTGAGCTCCTGTAAAGTAAAAGGCTCCTGGCTTTTCTAGTAAGTAATAGGCAAAATCTTCGCCTGTCATAGATGGTTCAATTTCTTCCGTATTATCAATTCCAGGTACTTTCTTGCCATCCTTCAAAATCATTTCCGCTTCTTTGGGATGATTAACGACCGGTGGATAGCCTTTGAAATAGTTGAAATCATGGTTTGCTTCATAGGGGATGCAGACACTTTCCACAATTTTTTTCATTTGGTCAATGATTTCATTTTGAACATCAGTATCGAATGTTCGCACGGTTCCAACTAGCTTGGCTGAATCCGCGATAATGTTGAATGCTTGCCCTGCTTCAAACGTTCCGACTGTTATAACCCCGGTTTTCAGAGGATCAATCCGGCGACTCAAAATCTGCTGTAATTGTGTGACAAGTTGAGAGGTGATAACGATAGCATCTTTTGTTTGATGAGGCTTAGCTCCGTGACCGCCTTTTCCTTTAATTTTAATTTCAAAGCGATCAGCACCTGCCATAAAGTTACCTTTAGATGTATGTAAGACGCCAAGGGGGGTATCTGTCCATAAATGTGTCCCAAATACAGCATCTACATCTTCTAATACTCCTGCTTCAATCATTGGCTTTGCCCCACCTGGAGCATATTCTTCAGCCGGCTGATGGATAAATACGATTGTCCCTGGGAGTTGTTCCTGGAAAGGGAGTACTGCTTTGGCCAGTCCTAGCAATGCTGCCGTATGTCCATCATGTCCACAAGCGTGCATCACACCGGGAACCTTGGATTTATAGGTTACGTCATTTTCTTCCTGGATGGGTAATGCGTCAAAATCAGCTCGTAAAGCAACGGTTTTACCTGGTTTGCCTCCATTTAGCTTAGCTATTACTCCATAGCCACCAATCTTTGTTTGATAGGGAATACCTAACTTTTCATAATAATCCGCAATAAACTGTGCTGTTTTTTCCTCCTGAAAAGAAAGCTCCGGATATTGATGAAGGTGTCTTCGGATTTGGACCATCTCGTCAAATAAATCATCAACAGCTTGAAAAATATTTTCCCACATAAGAATCTCCTCTCACATATATTAGGTAAATTATAACAAAACTAATGCCTGTTCCCCAATTATTAAAGTGGGGTAAACAGGCATTTTTGACTTACACATCTTTCAGTAGACGCTGTATTTCTTCTTTGTGATGGGTTTCATCTGCTATCATATCCTCAAGTTTAACGACTAATTCCGTATATCCTAATTCATCAGCTTGCCTCTTACGGGTCTCGTATCTCTCTATGGTATCAATTTCGGATTGTAAAGCTTCTTCAAGCATTTCCCGTACATTGTCCAGCTGTTTGACTTCTTTTGGAGTTGTAGTAGGTTCACCACCTAGCGTTTTAATTTTTTCTGATAAGTATAAGGCGTGCCCTGATTCATCCTCTATTTCACCTTCAAAAAAAGGTTTTAGCACCTGTCTATATAACCCTGATACTACAGCAGCATCATAGGTGTACATAATCATTGCGGCATACTCATTAGCCAAATCTTTATTCAATCCTTCAATAAGTTCCTTCTGCTTTGCATCCATGAGTTATTCACCCTTTCTTATGACAAAATTTGATTTCATTATTACATTTCCCTTGTCAATATGGATTTAAACAATTCCAGGAATGATTTTCGACAAGGCTGTTTTTGCATCGTTTATTGCCCTTTCGCAGGTGAAATACACTACGCTTTCCACTGGAGTCTCCCAGACCGCCCGCGGAAAGCGAGCGCACTGGACGGAAATTAACACTAATGTTTACAAGAGCCTTTAAAAAGAACCTTTGACAATGACTATCTATTTTATTTGTTCTATTAGAAGAATCGATAGCCTTAGCTTTAAAAATCAGACTCGAGACGGAGAAGGAAACCTACTATTGTTTGTTCTATGATATCGAAACATCGTTTATGCTTGGGATAAACATTAAAAATTGTACACAAATCTTGTTAAAAGATAATCAGGGATAGAAAAAGAAGGAATTTTGTCGTTTTTATATAATAGTATTGTTATGGAAAGAAGAGGGTGAATATGAAATCAAGAGGTTCAGTTACGATTCTTTTATCATTTATCTTAATAACGGTTGGCATTATCCTGTTTTTGGAAAATTTTAATATAATTTCCGTGGAAATATCTAATGTAATTGCCAGAAACTGGCCGATACTCTTTGTTATTTTGGGATTAAAGTGGTTTATCGACAGCTTTCGGACAAATAAAGGAGGGAGCTGGGCGTTTGGCTCATTTTTAGCCATCTATGGATTGCTGGTGGTCTTAGGCAATTATGATATCATCTCGTTCGACTTCGGAGATATATGGGAGTTATGGCCGTTACTCCTGATTTATATTGGATTGCATTTTTTATTTTTTACCAATAGGAAATATAAAAAAGGGCACGGAGTAAAAGTAACCATTGATTCTGATCATAGCAGGATGAAAAATAATCATTCATTTGTCGGTTCACATAGTTTTAATGAAGAAAATTGGACAGTAGAGCCTTTGGATATATGGTCAGGTGTGGGAGATTATTATTTTGATTTTACGAAAGCCTATATTCCAAATACGAATACACCTATTACAGTTCGCGGGTGGATAGGTGATATACGTATGCTTTTGCCTGAGGATTTACCTTTTAAGGTTGATGCAACGACAAATGTAGGGGAAATCAAGGTTTTAGACCAGGAGGCAAGTGGTATGACGAAAAATCTCACATTTCAATCATCTGATTATGGTCAGGCAGCCCAAAAACTGACCATTCAACTTGACCTTCAGGTTGGAGATATTCGTATTGATCGTGTATAGGAGAGAAGGGGAATGTTTCATAAACTAAATAATTTGCGATTTCAAATCGTTCGTACACAATTTCAAACCATCTATTTTTCGCTGTTAGTCATTGCTTGTGTTTTATTTTTTACTTATGCGATTTTAAGTCCGGATTGGTTAAGTCTTGAATCTATCTTTTTCAGTCTTCTATTAATCAGTCTATTTATGACTCCTATTGCTATTTACGTTAGTTTTCATTATGCGGGTCATGTTAAGGAAAGAATGGATGGAATTTCGGTCTTGATTTCTCAGCTTTCAAAAGGGAGATATGGAGCCCGAATCGTTGATAAAGAATATAAGGAAACAGGCGATGAAATTCATCACATTGCGAATGATTTAAATGGACTAGCGGATAAGATGCAGAGTCAAGTAAAATCTTTACAACGTATGGCTGATGAGAAAAATGATTTTGCTCAGGAGGCACATAAAGTCGCTACAATGGAAGAAAGACAGAGGCTGGCAAGGGATTTACATGATGCAGTCAGTCAGCAGTTATTCGCTTTGACTATGATGTCCCAGGCCACAGTAAAACTGCTGAATAAAGATCCTGAAAAGGCAATGCATCAAATGAAAGAGATTTCCCAGATGGCGCTGCAAGCCCAAACGGAAATGCGAGCGCTTTTACTTCATTTACGCCCTGTACACCTGTCAGGAGAATCTTTACAAACAGGAATTGCTAAACTCGTTGAAGAGTTAAAACAAAGGTGTTCGATTAATTTTGATTTAAAATTGGATGATTCCTTGCGCTTATTAAAAGGAACTGAGGAACAGCTATTTCGAATGGTACAGGAAGTCCTGTCCAATATCCTCCGCCATGCTCAGGCGAAATCCGTTTCTATAAAGCGGGAAGAAAGCATATCTCTTTATATTCGCGATGACGGGATTGGATTTAATGTAAATGAGAAAATGGAAAATCAAGCCTCATATGGATTGAAAACATTAAAAGAGCGTACGGAAGAGCTTGGGGGCTCATTTATTATCAGGTCTAAAGAGGGAGAAGGTACATATAGTAATATACGGATACCACTCTAGGGGGAAGAAAATATGGAGAATCAAATCAAAGTATTAGTTGTGGATGACCATGAGGTAGTTCGCAAGGGAATATCAACTTATTTAATGACAGAAGATGGGATAGAAGTTGCAGGTGAGGCAACTAGTGGGGAAGAGGGCTGCGAGCTCGCAAGAAAGGAGCAGCCAGATGTTATCTTAATGGACTTAATTATGAAAGATGGCAATGGAATTGAAGCTACGAAAAAGATTATGTCTTTTCTCCCCCAAAGTAAAATCATTATTCTAACCAGTTATTATGATGACGAGAAAGTCTTTCCTGCCCTTGAAGCAGGAGCATTTAGTTATATGTTAAAAACCTCTTCTGCTGATGAAATTGTTGAAGCGATAAAAAAAGCTGTAAGAGGAGAAAATGTCATTGAATCAAAGGTTGCCAGTAAAATGATGAATCGTTTTAGACAACAACAGCAACTTCCCCATCTAGAATTAACTGAACGTGAACTGGAAGTTTTGATATGTATTGGAAATGGACTTACCAATCAGGAAATAAGTGAGAAGCTATATATTGGAATTAAAACAGTGAAAACTCATGTAAGCAATATACTTAGTAAGCTTGATGTTCAGGGCCGGACTCAAGCGGCTGTATATGCGCATCGTAATGGTTTGATGGTCGATTCATAATGATTGTTTCTCCTATACCAAAGATAGTATGTTATGATAAGATAGACTTTAGGATTTTACCATATATAGAATATCATGACGTTTCAGTGAGGGGATATTACATATGAAAACCACCAGGACTGAAGAAAATCTACTTTTATTCATCTGGGGTGTAGCATTTATTGCTACCTGTGGAAGCTTGTTTTATTCTGAGGTCATGCAATTTGAGCCATGTAAATTGTGCTGGTTTCAACGTATTTTGATGTATCCACTTGTAATCATTATTGGTACAGCTACTATAAAAAAAGATGTTAATATAGCCATTCCTGGGTTTATCCTAAGTGTGATTGGGGCTCCTTTGGCACTCTATCATTACTTTATTCAAAAGGTAGGCCATGCTGGTGCTAATTTTTGTGGACAAGGAGCATCATGTACAGCTGAGTATGTTAATTACTTTGGCTTTATCACGATACCTTTTCTATCATTAATAGCTTTTACAGCTATAATCATTCTATTTATCGTAATCTTTGTAAAAAGAAGGGGGCGTTAGAACATGAAGAAAATCTTAATTATAGGCGGAATCATTGTTGTTTTATTCGGTGTACTCATTGCCGTCGTTCAATATCAAAAATCTGATCTTTATGGAAATCAAATCACACCAGATAATCTACAGCAATCCTTAGATAATAGTGAGAACAAAACCATTTATTTTTACAGCCCGGAATGTCCTCATTGCCAGAAGGCGACCCCGATTGTCGTCCCCCTTGCAGAGGATTTAGGGGTTAACTTGGAAAAGGTAAATGTTCTTGAATATAATGAAGCTTTCGAACAATTTGGCATTGAGTATACACCTACCATTGTCCGTTATGAAGATGGAAAAGAAGTAAAAAGATTTGTTGGGGCTAGTAAAGAAGAAGATTATCGTAACTTTTTTGAACAAAACGTTCTAGATGACCAGTAACAGATAGTAAGCATGAGGCAGGGACAAAAGTTTTTTTATCAAAGAAAACTTTTCCCACCATCATGCTTTTTTTAATATAGGAAAATAAAAATCTTCTTTAGCTTTAGTCGAATCCGTACGTCGCTAAATGAGGGCTTCAGTCTTTTGTACGGAATAACATTTGTTTGTTAATCTACTACCATTGAATAAGCAGTTACGTAAGATGGACCTGCGCTATAGGAAGGTCTTTCCTGGTTCTTTTCGGATTGATTTTGATGAGCTCTGGCAAAGGACTGGGAATTTTTCCAATCATGAAACCTTTTCTCATTCTCCCATTGAGTAAGAATGATATAGGTGTTTCCGTGGACGGGCCTTAATACTCGAATAGCTTGAAAACCAGGCATTTCTTCAATTTTTCCCTGGCGATTTAAGAAGTGATCTTCAAAAATAGGGCGTCCTTCATCTGTCACAGGAATATTATTCATAACAACATAGCCTTCTTCCTTCATTTCCCCTACAGAGTCAACGGTTTCATAGGTGCGTTCTTCTGAAAATACATCATCATTATTTCCTTCATAGTATGCCAGTCCGTTTGTGGCGTTTTGCATAATCAGGATGTTGGCTTCAGGATGATCCTGCTTTATTTTTTGAAGGTATTCCAAAGTTCCAATGGTCATAAGTACTTTCATATACTCATCTCCTTTCTCTTTCTATTATAAACCTTACCATAAACACCTAAAAACAGACATTTTATTATAATTTATGACAAATATATCGTATACTAATGGTATAATTGTGGATTTTTCGTGAAATAGTTGAGGTGCAAATGGTGATAAAAAGAACTCAAATAAAAGAGCTATGGAATAAACAGCATTCTGCTGTGAAATGGGGGATTATGCTAGGTGCAATTACGATTATTTTAAGTATTCTAGGCTTTTACCTCATCTTACTAGGAGGAAAATGGATAGTTGATGACCATGGATTTGTTTTTTCAGAGGCTACTGTAATTGAAACAAAGGATGGGGAAGAGGTAGCTACACTATACAGTGAAAATCGTACATATGTACCTATTGATCAAATTCCCGAACACGTTCAAAATGCTTTTATTGCTATAGAAGATCAACGATTTTATAAGCATGCTGGGGTTGACCTGGTATCAGTAACAAGAGCTGTGGTTCGTGACTTGTTTGCTCTTGATAAGGTTGAAGGAGCAAGTACAATAACCCAGCAGCTTGTTAAAAATCTTTTTTTAACGAATGAAAAATCATGGATTCGCAAAACAAAAGAAGTGATGGGCGCTATTTATTTAGAACGGGAAATGAGTAAACCAAAAATTCTGGAATATTACTTAAATGAAATATATTTCGGCCACGGAATATATGGAATTCAAAAGGCCTCACAGTATTATTTTGATAAAAATGTACAGGATTTAACAGTTTCAGAAGGGGCGCTGCTTGCAGCTATTCCTAAATCTCCAACGAACTATTCCCCTCTTGATTATCCGGAAAATGCAAAGGAACGAAGGGATCTAATTCTTGCAACAATGGAGGAGATTGATATGATTAATGCCGAAGAAATGTCAGCTTTCCAGGGAAAGACACTTGGCATTAATCGAGGGAATCCGAATGAACGTCCCTGGATTGAGAGTTACGTAGACATAGTGCTTAAGGAAATGGAGGAGAAATACCACATTAGTCAATCTGAGGTATATAGAGGTGGATACACCATTGTTACAGGTATAGATCCTACTATTCAGCAGATTGCATACAAACGATTCCAAAACGATAAGTACTTTAATGGCTCGGCAAAGGGTATGGAAGGATCTTTTGTTTTAATGAATGAAGAATCTGGAGCTATTGTAGCGGCGATTGGTGGCAGGCAGTTTAAGCGCGGGGATTTAAATCGGGTCTTTATAAAACGACAGCCAGGTTCAACCATAAAACCAATCGCTGTATATGGTCCTGCGTTAGAAACAGGAGATTACACTCCATATTCTATGCTGGTGGATGAAAAACGAACATATCAGGAAAACTATACACCAGAAAATTATAATGATACATATGAAGGCAAGGTATCCATGTATCAAGCGCTGATTCAATCAAAAAATGCGCCGGCAGTTTGGCTTTTAAATGAATTGGGCATTCCGTATGTTAAGGGTTATTTTGATTCCTTAAATATTGATTTGTCTGATGAACATTTGTCAATGGCACTAGGAGGATTAACAGAAGGATTAAGCCCCTTGCAAATGGTTAAAGCCTACCGCTCCTTTGCTCATCAAGGAAATGTGGTTGAGCCCTATGCCATTTTAAACGTGGAGGACAAAGATGGAGAGAAGTTAGCTTCGGTAGAGGTTGAAGAGCACAAAGTTTTTGGCCCTCAAACAGCATGGGATATGACGAAAATGCTTGAAGGCGTGGTGACCCAGGGAACCGGAAAAAGTGGAGAGTATTCAAAAGCACTTGCAGGAAAAACAGGGACCACACAGCATCCACATGTAGAAGGTGAAAATAAGGACGCCTGGTTTGTTGGATATACGCCGGATTATGTCGGAGCAGTGTGGATGGGATACGATAAAACCGATGAAGACCATTATATAAAAAGTAATAGCGGTGCACCTACTCAATTAATGAAGGACATTTTATCGGATGTAGATCAGAAACACTCCTTAACCAGTCAATTTGAAAAGCCGGAAAATGTAAAGAATTTACCTAAACCTGTTCAATTGCCAGTTATTGCTGATTTGCAAGTGAAAAAGCATTTCGGATTTTTTTCTGGTGTAACAGCTGAATTAACATGGATGCCATCTCAGGACAAACGTGTGTTATATCGTATTTACGAAAAAACGGAAAGTGGTTCTACATTAATTGGAGAAGTTGAAGGACAAGGAACCTTTCAAGATCAGGAAGCTAAGATGTTTGACAATAAGTCCTATTTTGTGGTTCCTTACAATCCATTGACGAAACAAAGTGGCAAAAAATCTAATATCGTAAGCAGTGAATGAGGCAATTTCGTGACAAAACATTCTCTTTAGTGTACAGCCAAAAAGTTTTCGTTTACCATATTATATGGATATGAGAGATGAAAAGAGATGAAGGGTGAACAGAAGAATGAAGCAATTCAATGATACCATTTTGAAGGCGTATCGAGGTGAGCAAACTTCATACGTACCTCTATGGTTTATGCGACAGGCGGGAAGATCTCAGCCTGAATACCGAAAATTAAAAGAAAAGTATTCGTTATTTGAAATTACACATCAGCCGGAGCTTTGTGCCTATGTAACCAGGCTTCCGGTTGAAAACTACAATGTGGATGCGGCGATTTTATACAAAGATATTATGTCTCCGCTCCCACCAATTGGGGTCCAAGTTGATATTAAACCAGGTGTTGGACCTGTTATTGATAATCCCATCCGTTCAAAAGCAGATATTGACCGGTTAGGCGAAATTGATCCAGAGCAGGATATTCCCTATGTGTTGAAAACCATTGAAATTTTGTCTGAAGAACAGCTGGATGTTCCGCTCATTGGCTTTAGTGGTGCACCTTTTACCTTAGCAAGCTACATGATTGAAGGTGGGCCTTCCAAAAATTATAACAAAACAAAAGCTATGATGTACGGAGACTCGCTTACATGGTTTGCACTGATGGATAAATTAGGCGATTTAATTATTCGCTATGTTAAAGCTCAAATTAAAGCAGGAGCCAGTGCCATTCAGATCTTTGATTCATGGATTGGGGCAGTGAATGCTGAGGATTATCGAATCTTTATCAAACCAACAATGGAACGCATTTTTTCAGCTATTAAAGAAGAAGGAGTTCCAGGTATTTTGTTTGGAGTTGGGACTGGACATTTACTTCAGGAATGGAATGATTTATCCGTCGATGTGATTGGACTTGATTGGCGAACTTCTATTCAGCAGGCAAGAAATATGGGAATCACCAAAACCCTGCAAGGAAATTTAGATCCTGCTGTTTTACTTGCAGATTGGGATGTCGTAGAAGAAAGAGTTAAGCGTATTTTAGATCATGGAATGAGTCAGCCAGGTTATGTCTTTAATCTGGGACATGGCGTTTTCCCTGACATTCAACCAGAGACGCTTAAAAAATTAACAGGCTTTATCCATGAATATACCAAACAATCATAATTCAAACGAGGTGTTGAAAAATGGCAAAGAAAAAAATGGGACTATTAGTAATGGCCTATGGTACTCCGTATAAAGAAGAGGATGTGGAACGCTATTATACTGACATCCGACACGGAAGAAAGCCGTCTGAGGAAGATTTACAGGACTTAAAAGATCGTTATAAAGCAATTGGAGGCATTTCTCCACTTGCACGGATTACTAAGGAACAAGCTACTTCTTTAGAACAAACATTAAATGAGATGCAGGATGAGGTAGAATTTCATATGTACCTCGGACTAAAACACATTGAGCCCTTCATTGAGGACGGAGTGGAAGCCATGCATAATGATGGCATTAAAGAAGCAGTAAGTATTGTACTTGCCCCTCATTATTCTACATTTAGTGTAAAATCCTATAATGGTCGTGCACAAGATAAGGCAGATCAGTACGGTATTAAATTGACATCTGTAGAAGACTGGTATGACGAGCCCGGATTTATTGACTTTTGGGTAAAGCAAATCAATAAAGTTTACGATAACATGACAGCTGAACAGCGGGATAAAGCAGTCTTAGTTGTATCTGCTCACAGTCTGCCTGAAAAGATTTTGAAGGATGGAGATCCTTATCCAGATCAATTAAAAGAAACTGCAAGATTAATCAGTGAAAAAGCAGGGATTGAGAACTATGAGATTGGCTGGCAGAGTGAAGGAAACACTCCCGACCCTTGGTTAGGACCAGACGTGCAGGACTTAACAAGAGATTTATATGAACAAAAAGGCTACCGCACCTTTGTATATGCTCCAGTAGGTTTTGTTGCAGAACACTTAGAGGTTCTTTATGATAATGATTATGAGTGTAAAGTGGTTTGTGAGGAATTAGGAGCTGATTACTTCCGTCCGGAAATGCCAAATAGCCATCCTCAATTTATTGAAACGTTGGCCAATGTGGTATGGAGCAAAGCTAAAAGCGGGGTTCAAAATGCGTAATAAACAGATTGCAGTAATAGGCGGCGGCATAGCAGGACTAACCGCTGCCTATTATTTACAAAAAGAAATTGAAAATGATCAATTACCGTATGAAGTTAAATTAATTGAAGCAAGTGATGAATTAGGCGGGAAAATAAAAACAATGCAGAAGGATGGTTATACGATTGAAAGAGGCCCAGATTCTTTTTTAGAAAGAAAGAAAAGTGCTGCTCGATTAGCATGTGATGCAGGACTGGAAGATGACCTTATACGAGTAGCATCAGGTAAGTCGTATATTTTAGCAAATGGTCAATTACATAGTATGCCTAAGGGATCTTTTATGGGCGTTCCGACACAAATGAAGCCTTTTCTCACATCTAGTCTATTTTCTGTCTCGGGAAAGTTAAGAGCAGCCGGTGATTTTTTCCTTCCTAGAGGAGCGGAAAAGGACGACCAGGCTTTAGGGTTATTTTTCCGGCGTCGCCTTGGAAATGAAGTCGTGGAAAATATGATTGAACCTCTATTATCTGGTATCTATTCAGGGGATGTAGACCAATTAAGTTTAATGGCCACCTTCCCTAATTTTTATGAGCTTGAACAGCAATACGGCAGTCTAATAAGAGGATTGCAAAATACTAAATCTAAACCATCGGAATCCAGCTCAAAAAAGAAACAAGGAATGTTTTTAACGCTTAGAAATGGGCTTTCATCATTAGTAAAGGCGATAGAGGAAAAGCTTAAAGAGAATACCGTATGGAAAGCTACAGCCGTTAATCACATTGCGAAAAAGCATAACTCCTATAAACTGTCTCTAAGTAATGGGAAAATGCTGCAGGCGGATGCCGTAATTATGGCTGCCCCTCATTTAGCTGCCCAGAAGATGTTAAGTCAGTATGATTTCATGAACGAATGGAAGGAAATGCCGGCAACTTCAGTGGCTAATGTTGCCATGGCCTTTGATGAAGCAGACATCAAGGATGACATTGATGGGACAGGCTTTGTTGTATCACGTAACAGCGACTGCCGCATTACAGCATGTACGTGGACCCATAAAAAATGGCCGCACACCACCCCTTCAGGCAAGGCTTTAGTCCGCTGTTATGTTGGAAGACCTGATGATCAGGAAGTTGTCGACTTTTCTGATGCAGAAATTGAAGAGATTGTGTTACGTGACTTAAATAAACAAATGAAAATTACTGGAAAACCAGAGATGAAAGTGGTCACACGATGGAAAAATGTTATGCCGCAGTATACGGTTGGACATAAAAGGCGTGTTCAACGTGTAAAAGAACAAATCGCACAGCAATTACCTGGTGTTTTTTTAGCTGGAAGTTCTTATGAAGGAATTGGATTACCTGATTGTATTGATCAAGGTGAAAAAGCGGTAAAGGATGTTCTATCTTTTTTAAATGAATAAAAAACCTATTGTTATAAGAGGTTGGGACATAACAAAGACGATTAATCCAAAGAAGAATAATGAACGATATTTTTGGCAGGGCTTTTTGCCAGCATCTATAAGTTCTATTTCGTTCGGCTTTTTCTTTGATCAAAACTCTTGTCCTAGCCTCTTTTTCATATAAATGGTTTGTACTGTTTTATAACAGAAAAAAGAGGACAGTTAAATCTGTCCTCAAAGGATAGCAATAGGAGATGGATTTTTATACTGGTTTAACGGGCAGGATGGTCACATTCGTCGCAGAGATTCCCATAACAATCGGCTTTTTCCTGGATTTGGTTTCCGCATTTCATACATTTTTTGGTTGGCAAATTCCGAAAAAACTCCATAATACTTGACATGGCTGATCCCTCCACTGTGTTATATAATAACTTCACCTGTTTATATTGTATTATAACACAAGCTGTTATGCAATATTCTGTTTTATAACAATTTATAAAATTTTTTATTTATAGGAGGTAAAGATATGAAAGTAAAGGTCATTGGTTTTTGGGGAGCTTATCCTGAAGCAGAGGGAGCTACATCAAGCTATTTATTGGAAGAGGATGGATATTCGTTGCTTGTGGATTGTGGAAGTGGTGCACTTTCCCGCTTACAAAAGGATATAGAAGTAACCGACTTAGATGCTCTTATTCTCTCCCATTATCATCATGATCATGTTGCAGATATAGGATCGCTTCAATACGCTTCCTTAGTTCAATCCTATTTGCGTGAAGATACGCCTGTATTACCTATATATGGTCATCAGGCAAATCTTGACTATTTTTACACTTTAACTCATAAACGAACACAAGGTTTGCCCTATGATCCTGACGAGGTTTTAAACATTGGACCTTTTACCATTACATTTTTACAAACACAGCATCCTGTTCCTTGTTATGCTATGCGAATTACAAATGGTCATTACACTATTGTATATACAGCCGACACCAGCTATTTTGATGCTCTGATTGATTTTAGCAAACATGCAGATTTGTTAATTGCGGAGTGCAGCTTCTATGAAGGTATGGATGGCAGTGGACCTGGACACATGACTAGTGATGAATGCGGAAAATTAGCTCAGGCTGCCGGGGTAAAACAATTGTGGTTAACCCATCTTCCCCACTTTGGAAATATTGAACAGCTTAAAATAGAAGCAGGAAAATATTATTCAGGAAGAATCGACATTGCACAAGAGGCGCTAACTTTTCATGCATGACCCTTTTATGATTGGTTGTTTTAAAAGTGAGAATAATCACAACCGTTATCTTTTGCTTTCTTTTAGGCAAATGTTTACAATATTAGAAGAGAATAGATAAGGGGGTACCTATTATGATGTATTTTATTGATAATGAGGGGATTACAGATCCTCGAATAAACTTGGCCATTGAAGAGTTTGCTTTAAATCATATGAATATTGAAGGTGGTAATACATACTTACTTTTCTACATAAATGGCCCATCTATAATTATTGGTCGAAATCAAAATACCATTGAAGAAATAAATACAGATTATGTAGAAGAAAATGATATTAAAGTTGTTCGTCGCTTATCAGGTGGTGGGGCTGTTTATCATGACCTCGAAAATCTAAACTTTAGTTTTTTGGCAAAAGATGACGGAAATAGCTTTAGTAACTTTGCGAAATTTACCCAGCCAGTAGTGGATGCACTGCAAAAGCTTGGGGTTAATGCTGAACTATCAGGTCGTAATGATATTGAAGTAGACGGACGCAAAATTTCTGGTAACGCACAATTTTCTACCAAAGGTCGCATGTTCAGTCATGGTACCTTAATGCTGGATTCAGAACTTGAGAACGTTGTAAAGGCCCTGAAGGTAAAATCAGAAAAGATTAAATCAAAAGGAATAAAATCGATTCGTAGCCGTGTGGCTAATATTTCTGAATTTCTTAATGAAAAAATAGCCATGGGTGAATTTAAAAACCTCCTTCTTCGTTATATTTTTAATGTAGAGAATGTAGAGGATGTGCCAAAGTATAAATTAACTGAAGAAGATTGGCAGCAAATCCATGAAATTTCAGAAAAACGCTATCAGCAATGGGATTGGAACTACGGGAAATCACCTAAGTTTGATATTCAGCAATCTAAACGTTTCGAAGGTGCAGGTACCATTGACGTAAGATTAAATGTTAAGAAAGGTACCATAGAGGATTGTAAGATTTTCGGAGACTTCTTTGGAGTAGGAGAAGTTAAAGATATTGAGCAAAAATTAATCGGTACCCGATATAATCGTGAGGCTTTAACCGAAGCTCTCGGTGATGTGGATATTAAACATTACTTTGGAAACATTGCATTAGAAGATTTTATTTCTTTAGTATACTAAATACAAAAGAAGAAAACATGTGAATCATAATGATTCACATGTTTTCTTCTTTGTTGGCTGAAACTTTAACAGAAATTTCAGCTATTTGGTCTCCATTTTCCTGAATGGAAAGGTCAATATCTCCTTTTTCAATAAACAAATAAGGAGATAATTTATAAACCTCTTGAATGCCATATTTATCAGTCAAGTGGTCACATTCAACCACCGATACACTTGGCAGCCAAATTTCTTTCCTTCCCGATGGATAGGATATTCTAAATTCTGTGTGTTGATTTAAATCCAGTTTCCTCCACGAGGCTAAGTACAAATTGGTTTTTTGATCCCGGATAATCTGTTCACCTGAAAAATATCCCACATTACCTATATCACCCAGAACCCTGTATTGCTCGTCCTTTAAAGTGATATCCAGTTCCTCAGACGAACTATACAGATTGTTATATATTCCATAAGAAAGGAAAACCAGGCTAATGATTAATACACCTGCCATCACCTTTCGATACCTTTTTTTCTGAAGCTTTTTGATTAAGGTGGAATGAGGAGGAAACTTATTTGCGAAAAATAGTGAACAAAGACAAGTAAGAGCAATAAGACTGATAATGATATACATGTTCCACCTCTTCCTTTCTAACAGTTAATTACAAAATTTTCTTAATAAAATTATAGCTTAATCCAAATTATAATGGAATTCTTTTTGAAAAATTTAACAAGAATGAAACATCTTCGCTGGTTTTGGACTGATTTGAAAAAAATTTGTAAAAATATAACCATTTATTTGCGAATTCTTCCGTTTTTCTACTCGTTGAGCATTATCCCTAGTCATTTTTCGTAATTATGAAAACCTTTTCTTGTGTATGAACCATTCCTAAACTATAATAAAAGAAGGACTTTTTTTATAGCTAAAAAATGAATGACTATTCATTCATTAGTTGCTTAGGAGGGATTATGAATGAACTTAAGTGATCAACTATCATTGACAGCTAAGAATCACTTAAGTAAAACCGCTTATATTTTTCAAGGAGATAAGAAAAACTATCAGGAGTTAGAGGGTGCAGTGACAACGTTCGCTTCAGGTTTGCGAGAATTAGGATATGGAAGAGGAGATCACATCGCACTTGTATCAGGAAATACCCCGCACTTTGTTATTGGTTTATATGGTGCACTTAGAATTGGAGCTACAGTTATTCCAATCAATCCGATTTATACTGCTGATGAAATCTCCTATATAGTGAATGATGGAGATGTTAAAGGAATCATTACGTTAGATGTTTTATTAGAAAAATTTGAGCATATGGCGGATTTAATTCCAAGCGTGGAACATTATATTGTTGGAGAAACAAATCCCGAACTTCATTTTACCAATTCTCCGTTGAGTTCTAAGCTATTGTCATTTACCCAGATCATGCAGGACGACAATTTGGATCTGAACCGCCCTGTATTGAAAGATGATGATATAGCGGTCATTCTTTATACATCAGGGACTACTGGAAAGCCAAAGGGGGCCATGTTAACGCATAAAAATTTATATTCAAATGCTAAAGATGTGGCTGATTATTTAAAAATGGGTCCAGAAGATCGTGTGATTGCTGCCTTACCAATGTTTCATGTATTCTGCTTAACGGTAGCTTTAAACGCTCCATTAATGAATGGCGGACAGGTTTTGATTATGCCTAAATTTTCACCTGTTGAGGTATTTAAAGGAGCTGAAAAATATCAAATTACGATTTTTGCTGGTGTTCCAACCATGTACAATTACTTACTTCAACATCCAGAGGGGGATTCTGAGAGTTTCGAGAGTATGAGGTTATGTATTTCCGGTGGGGCTGCAATGCCGGTTGCATTACTAGAGAACTTCGAAAAGAAATTTAATGTCATGGTCTCAGAAGGTTACGGCTTATCTGAAGCTTCCCCTGTTACATGCTTTAATCCGTTGGACAGACCAAGGAAAGCAGGATCGATTGGGCAGAGTATTCTTCATGTAGAAAATAGAGTAGTTGATGAATTTGGGGAAGAAGTACCTGTTGGTGAAGTGGGTGAACTCGTTGTTCGTGGTCCAAATGTTATGAAGGGCTACTATAAAATGCCGGAAGAAACGAATGCAGCTTTAAAAGATGGCTGGCTCCATACAGGTGATATGGCAAGAATGGATGATGAAGGCTATTTTTATATTGTTGATCGAAAAAAAGATATGATTTTAGTGGGGGGATATAACGTCTATCCACGAGAAGTAGAAGAGGTGCTATACAATCATGACCGTGTAGCTGAAGTAGCTGTGATTGGCGTTCCTGATCCTGATGCTGGTGAGGCTGTTACAGGATTTGTAGTTCTTAAGGATGGAGAAGAAATAACGGAAGGAGAACTTATTACGTATTGCTCACAACATTTAGCTAAGTATAAGGTACCCAGTAAAATCGAATTTTTAGATGAATTACCAAAGAATACAACTGGAAAGATTTTGCGCCGGTCATTAAAAGATATGGTTCAAAATGAATAGCTTGATAGAATCAAGGGATAGCCTATCTGTTCCTTGATTCTTTTTACACGTAAAGGATTTATTTTTCATACTATAGGTGAAAAGCCATGTTTTAAGCAATTTTCAACTTCTTTTTTCATAATTTAGGGTTGAAAAAACCTTCTATATTCTTTATACTTTAATACATAAAAGCACAAAAGCGTCAAAGTGCTAAAGGGGGAAGAAATGTGAAAAAGCTTGGCTTCATTCTATTATTTGGACTACTATTCATAGTTTCTGCGTGTGGCGGAGAGAATTCTGAAGGTGATGGAAATGAGAGTGGTGATGCTGATTATGTAATCGGGATTATGCAGCATGTTGAGCATCCATCATTAGATGCAGCCACAGAGGGATTCAAAAAAGCATTAAACGAGTCCAGCCTAAATGTCACTTTTGAAGAAGAAAATGCACAGGGTGATGTAAAAAATAATCAATCAATAGCTAGTAAATTTGTTGGCGATGATGTCGATTTAATCTTCGCTAATGCTACTCCAAGTGCGCAAAGTGCAGCGAACGAGACAGCTGATATTCCAGTTGTTTTTACGTCTGTTACAGATCCTGTTGGAGCAGAATTAGTTGAATCCATGGAAAATCCAGGAGGCAATGTAACAGGGACATCTGATCTTAACTCCGATTCAATTCCTAAGACGTTACACTTAGTCAAGGATATGGGCTATGACACCGTTGGGACCATTTATAATGGAGGAGAGCAAAATTCTGTGAAACAGGTTGATTTAATGAAAGAAGCGGCCCAGGATTTAGATATAACGATAGAGGAAGCAAATGCAGCCACCTCAGCGGATGTTAAACAAGCAGCCGAATCGTTAATTGGTAATGTTGATGCTTTTTATATTATTACTGATAACACGGTTGTTAGTGCGCTGGAATCAGTAATTATGGTAAGTGAACAGGAAAAGCTGCCATTATTCGTTGGTGAATTAGATTCCGTTGCACGTGGGGGATTTGCAGCATACGGATTTGATTATTCGGATATTGGCTACAATGCAGGTCAAAAAGCGGTAGAAATATTAAAAGAAGGAAAGAATCCAGGTGAGATTCCTGCTGAATATCCACAAAATTTGATTTTACATGTGAATGAAGATGCAGCCAAAAATATGGGCGTAGAAATTCCAGATGAACTAAAAGAACAGGCAGAAATAGTTCAGACACAACAAGAATAAAGGGTGAAACATTATGATTGATGCACTATACGGTGCGTTAGAATCCGGCCTTATCTATGCTTTAATGGCATTAGGCGTTTATTTAACATTTCGAGTACTAGATTTTCCTGACTTGACAGTTGATGGTAGCTTTGTAACTGGTGGAGCGGTCAGTGCAATCTTAATCGTAAACGGAGCGAACCCCTTCTTAGCTACTATGCTGGGAGGGGTAGCCGGCTTTTTAGCTGGGTGTGTAACAGGTTTATTGCATACAAAGGGAAACATAAATCCGCTTCTATCTGGCATTTTAATGATGACTGGCTTATATTCCGTTAACTTACGGATTATGGGGCAAGCCAATATTCCACTATTGAATGAGTCTACGATTTTTTCGATTATCGGAAGCTGGTGGGAGAGTATAAATGCAGATGCGATTCTGCTTAAGCCTTTTACGGCGATCGGAATCGAAAATTATGCTCCAGATGGCTTTTTAGTCATCATTAGTATGCTTATCGTTGTGATTTTTATTAAATTGATTACTGATTGGCTGTTACAAACAGAAGCTGGATTAGCCCTAAGAGCAACAGGAGATAACATTCGTATGGCTCGAAGCTTATCAGCTAATACGAATCGTTACATTGTAATGGGTTTAGGCCTTTCCAATGGTCTTGTTGGTCTTAGTGGTGCTTTAATTGTTCAATACAATGGATTTAGTGATGTAAATCTTGGTGTAGGGATGATTGTTGTAGGATTGGCATCCGTTATTATTGGGGAAGGTTTATTTGGTACCAAAAAAATTGTTCGTACCACACTAGCTGTGATGCTTGGTGCTATTGTTTATCGAATGATTATAGCCTTAGCATTACGAGTCGATTTTGTCGATGCCAGTGATATGAAATTAATTACTTCGCTTATCGTTATCGGCGCACTGGTCATTCCATATTGGTGGAAGCAGATCAAAGAAAATAAAAAACGCCATTCGAAGCGAAAAAGATTAAATGAAAATTTGGGGGCGAATGAACATGCTTCAACTAAATCAGATTGAAAAAGTCTTCTATGAAGGTACCCCTGATGAGAGAAAAGCACTCCAAGGCGTAGATTTAACATTAAAAGAGGGAGATTTTGTCACAGTCATCGGGAGTAATGGAGCAGGAAAGTCGACCTTATTAAATATTATTGCGGGTGTACTATTTCCTGATTTCGGAGCGGTATCGATTGATAACAAAGAGGTCACCTTTATCCCGGAACAAAAAAGGTCTAAATGGATTGGCCGAGTCTTTCAGGATCCAATGGCTGGTACGGCTCCAAATATGACTATCGAAGAAAACTTAGGATTGGCTTTAGGTCGTACGAAAAACAGATCGATTCTAAGAGGGGTTAATGCCAAAAGACGGGAGGAATTTCAAGAATTACTCTCTTCTATTGATATAGGATTAGAGGATCGACTTAATACAAAGGTTGGTCTATTATCGGGCGGGGAACGTCAGGCTTTATCCCTGCTTATGGCAACCTTTACCAAGCCACGCATTCTATTACTTGATGAGCATACTGCAGCTCTGGATCCAGCCCGACAGGAGTTAATTACGAATATCACAAAAGAACTGGTGAAGAAGCACCAGCTAACCACCTTAATGGTTACTCACCAGATGGATCAGGCTATTGAACTGGGGAATCGTCTGTTTATGATGGATGAAGGGCAAATTATTTTTGATGCAGATGAGGAACAAAAGGCAGGCTTGACTGTTGAAGACTTAATTCAAGAATTCCAGAAAATCAGGGGCAAAAAATTTGATAATGATCGTGCCGTGCTATCAAGTTAATCCTGGTTAAAAGGGTTATATAGAAACAAGGTCAGTGGAAGTAGTCTCTGACCTTGTTTCTGGATTAATTGATTAATCTATCATTCCTATAATACGATTGGATATCTCTTCCTTATTAAACCCCTCACCCATTGGAAACTTTTCTACAAGTTGATTATCTTCATTTAATAAGTATGAAAAGGATGTGTGGGTAATGAAGTCTGTTCCGTTGTCGTTAAATAAAAAGCGAAATGGTTCTGCAACTTTTTCAGTATCCTCCAGACTTCCTCTTAGAAAAATCCAGCCTTCGTTTTGTTTAATTCCATGTCGCCTCATATAATCTGTTAAGTCCTGTTTCGTGTCATTTTCCGGATCAATTGTAATCGAAATAAACTCTACTTCGTCATGAAATATACCATCTTCTTCAAACTGCTTCTTTAAGTGCATCATACGTTGTGTCGTAAGTGGACAAACATCCGGGCACTTAGCGTAGAAGAATTCTACCAGTCTTACTTTTGGCTCCATATCCTGAAATGAGTAGTTTTCCCCTGAAACAGATTCCATCGTTACATCCTCTGGAAGTTTGATTCCTGTATCTCGCCAAAATTCAAGGTACATAATCCCTAACCCTATACCCATTGCAAGAATAGTGGCAAACAGAGCATAATACGTTTTCCTCATCCCCATCGCCTCCCAAAATCTAAATCAATTAAATAAGATTCCATATAGTTTCATAATAGTTGAAACCAAAATGAGTAAGGGAGAGATGTGTGAAGAAACTTCGACGATTGTTTATCTGTTTTGTGACGAATCTCATAGATTCTGCAAAAACTTAAAAATTGATTTTTAAACAAAACTTAACCCGGAAAATTAAAATATAGTTCATGAGAAAAATGATTTTTGCTGTTAAAAAATGCTGTTTTTTTAAATATGCTTTCTTTTATTCATATATCAATTTTCTTAATATTATGCTATATTATGGATATAAATAGGAGAAAGGAATGATAAAGTGAAACCATTAAAGAAAACAGAATACGAGATTTCCCCCTTTACGTTGGCTATCGTTCCGGAATTTTTGGAAAATGGAATGACTGGTTCGATAGCGTTGGAAGAGAAAAATGAGTACAGTATACGACAGTCTCCTCGCAAATTGATTGATGAGGCATGTAAGTACTTTGGATCTAGTTTGAGAGGTTTCGGGGTTATGGAGATACTAAAAACTAATGAAATTCTACGTTTTTAACGTATAATTTATTGTCTTCATCATAATCATAATCAATCTTTTTTACTACTAATTGAACGAGGTTTTTCTTTTTTTGTTCATCAAGTTCTTTCCAATTTGTATTGAAATTTTTCAAGATTCTTTTTAACTCCTGATTATCCATAGCTGTTTCTTCCTCGACTTGTAAATTTTGAAGTACTTCCCTAGCTTCTTCTTCAATTTGGTTTTCTTCTCTCATTCTTTTCTCAAAGTCAGAATCGCTCATTCCCAAGTTATTCGCCCAAGCATATTGCCATTTCTTCTTGCGCTTTTCAACTTCTTTTAAATCTTTCTCAGCTTGCTTGATTTCAGCAGCACGATCTTTCAATTTAATATTCTGATTAGAAATTTGATCGGCTTCTTGAGAAAAAACGGCATGATTCATAAATTCCATAAAGGCTTTGTTAAGGTTCTTTTCGGATATGGACTTAGAGCCTGTACATTGACCACTTTTCTTATGTAAGCAACGATAATTCTTGTAATCTACTTTTTCACCTCTGGCGTTGTTCACATAAACCCTATAACCAACCATTGGGTATCCACATTTTAAACATTTGATTTTACCAGAAAAAATATAATCGCTTGATACATTAACAGGGGATAAGGTTCTACGTCTTTCTATGGTTTGTTGAACTTTTTCAAAAGTTGCTTTATCAATGATTGCCGGATGCGCATCCTCTATTTTAATTTCGTTTTCTGTTCCCCTTAGCCATGTAGCTGTGCCTTTGTAGAGAGGATTTTTTAAAATCTGGATTAATGGTTTATCGTTCCAGGTATTTCCGTCCCTGGTCCTTATATTTCGAGCGTTTAAATATTTGCATATCGCATTGGCCCCTTTTCCATTTAGATAGAGATCAAAAATTAATCGTAGCGTTTCAGTCTCATCTTCTCTAATTGTTAATATTCCATCCTTAAGATTATAACCAAACGGACGTTGATTGTGCGTATATTTACCTTGCCTAGCCTTTTCTTGAAGGCCCATACTAATACGTTCGGCCATATTCTCACGTTCCCATTGGGCAAGAGCTGCAACTAACGTAATAAACAATCGTCCCATAGCGGTAGTTGTATCATATACTTCTGTAGCAGACTTAAATTTACAATCATATTTCTCAAAAGTATCCAATAGCTTGTACAAATCTAGTACGGATCTAGTTAGTCGGTCCAACCGGTAAACTAGGACACATTCTATTTCCCTAGTCTCTATGTCCTTTAACATTCGTTTAAGTTCAGGTCTGTTCGTATCCTTTGCTGATATGCCCTCATCAACGTAAAAACCCACCACGTCCCAATTCTGTGCAATACAATATGCTTGTAGTCTTTCACGTTGAGCTGATATTGAATAACCCTCACTCGCTTGCTCCTCAGTACTAACGCGTATATAAATTCCTGTTTTCATTTTTTACACCCCATCTAACATCATCTTAAAAGATAAGAGGATTGCATATTGGTAGTTTTTCTGTTAATTTTATTCAATCTGTCTCGGCACAAATCTTCTGTTACCTCGAAATCTTGTGCAAGGGTAGATATGATTCCCGGATTTTCAAAATCATATTGCTTAATCATGTGATAGGGTAGAGCGGCATATAGAGTAAAATGATTAGCATCCCATTCTTGAAGCTCTCTAAACGATTCAGGCATCATTGTTTGATGCCCAGTGTGTCTTAATATATGACATAGTTCATGAAAGAATTGTTCTCTTTGTTCCTCTTGACTACAACGTTTGTCCAAAACAATCGCTTTGTAACGGCCAACAATATCAAAGCGAGCCGGAACTTCTTTTTGATGAATAAAAATTCTGTAAGTCTGTGCAATTTTTTCAATTTTAAGATCCATGGGGGAATCAATATAATTTCGAATGTACCAATTTGAAACCCAATCTTCTAATGCGGTTGTTGCATAGTTATTTAGTGCCATAATGTCACCATCCTTTTCCTAATTATACGAACAATTGTTCGTTTTTACAATAAAAAAGAAAATGTCCAATTTGTGGACATTTCATTATTAACCGTAGTAAGATAAATGGATAAGAAGAGGTATGGATTATATGAATAAAATAGAATTTTACCAATGATCAGTTGGCTGTAATTTATAGAGCTGTTCATTTTGCAAAAATGGATTATGAGTCTGTAGATATAAATGGGTACCTTGGTAATATAACTAGAGATATTCTTCATCAAATTGAAAAACATAATATTAAAGTTGAAGAAGATCCGTTTTATGCTAGTGAAAAAATATCACAGTGTCCATGGTGATTATTTTTGTTCTAAATATTCAAAAGCTATGGCGTTAATCACATTTAACATGAAATGGCAATCCTCTTTTAAAGCGATACCTGGGCTTGTGTGAGATGCCATATTTCTCATTTTATAGGCCACCTCTAGTCTATTATTATCTCTTCGGGAAATAATCTCTTTACTCATTAGCGAATCTTTTAATTTTCCTAATTGAGTCTCACCTGATTTTGGAGTTTTTCCGTCATGCAGTTCTAAAACTTTTATACACACCGTTTCTAAAACAACTCCTAGTGTTGCAGCACAAGGCAAAAACAAGTTTTCGTGGTACGCGGCCATCGCTTGATCTAATTGATATGAAAAGTCATCGTCATTAACTAACTCAATAAGTGGTTTTAAGTCTATTATAGAAAAAGGGAATTTATACGCATCTTTAGCAAAATAACTTAGTTTGGTATTATTCACGCTTTTAAATTCTGATACTTCATCACGAATCGTATTTATTATATTACTTCTAATACTGTGAGTAGACATGAACCGATCAGGAATTACTGTGTTGTAAAGTATACTTAAATCCTTATCTCTATTAGTATAAAAATCAGAAAAATCCATAATAATTTGAGAAGGATGGTAACCATGCTTGGGTAAAACAACTGAGTTGAAAAAGATTTCTTTATTATCATAACTGTCTACATCCATTAAATCATCATGACCAAGCGGTATTACTCGTTCATGTCGTTTACCGGGAGTAGATAAAAGAAAAACTTGGCATGCTGTTGAAAAATCAAACTCATACGGAACAATGAACAAAATTACTGAACAGTTGTCTGGATTTAAAAGTCTAAATGGTTCAGGATTATGTTCTAAATTAGTCTTATTAAACGTTTTTAAACGTTCTGTATACAGTTTTCTTATTTCACCTTCTATTTTTATAGTGTTATTTAAAAAAACTTGAAATTTTGATTCGTTATTCAAACCTTTGTAATCCATTCCAAAACTCCTCCAATGATAAAAAACACCTAAACATACTTTAGCTTGTCTAGATGTTAATACCTTATAATATTAATTATTTACCCGAAGAAGGAATCATCGTTATTATTTTGTTCTTCTTTGTTTTTCTTCCTCGCCTGCTCCGTAATAAACTGAAAATAACTCTCTAGCTGCTTAATCTCCTCTGCCCCCATGTTTCTCCATTTCTCTATATCGAAGAAACCGGATTGGTCGATACCATATTCTTTAACCAGGCGATTGATTTCAGCCAATGAATCAAAATCATGATTCCTATCATATGTTGGTTGGTTAGATTCTCCTGTTAAATAGTCCATCGAGACTCCATATTTATTAGATAACTTTTTAAGTATCTCTATAGAAGGTTCGTTTCGCCCCTGTTCGTAATAACCATAACCACTTTCCGTGATACCTAAGTAATCCGCAACATCTTTTTGTGTAAGTTTATTTTTCTTTCTTAGTTCTTTTAATCTTATACTTACATCTACCATCTCTCGATCATCCTTTATACTAGCGTAACTATATTGTACAACATATAGTTGGGCATTTATATTAATACAACGAAAAATTGTAAAAAATGTTGACAACAACAAAATGTTGGGTTAAGATAAAAACAACAAAACGTTGGGAGGTGACTTCATGAAAAAAGAAAAGCGATGGATCCTAATTGAATTAAGAAAAAATATGTCTATGTCACAAAAAGATGTTGTTACTACTTTGCGTGAAGACTTTGGAATCAAAATAACTGACAGTTATTATGGCATGATTGAGCAGGGGGTAAGAAACCCAAGCCTGAAATTGGCTCTATCAATAGCCAAGATTTTTAACTCTAATCCAGAAGAAATTTTTTTTAAACAGAAATACAACAAAACGTTGTGTGGTCGGGAGGTGATCTAACTGCCTATCGATTCGCATTGGATACAAATTCCTAAATATAAAAGGGAGAAATCAATATGAATCAATTAACAAAAGTATTTGATGGCCACGAGTTAAAAATTGTTGAGTTAGAAAATGAACCTTGGTTTGTTGCCAAAGATGTGTGTGACATTCTATCTATTTCAAAATACCGAGATGCAGTCTCTCGACTTGATAATGACGAAAGGGGGTCGGTTAAAGTGGACACCCCTGGAGGACTTCAACAAGTAAGTGGAGTTAACGAGTTCGGTCTTTACAACTTAGTATTATCTAGTCGCAAACCTGAAGCCAAACAATTCAAGCGCTGGATTACCCATGAAGTAATTCCTTCAATCAGAAAAACAGGTTCCTATGAATTAGAACAACCTAAAAGCCAATTAGAAATTTTGCAAGGCGCAGTTAACGAAATAGTTAGCCAAGATAAAAGAATCACGAACCTGGAAGAAACCATGCGCATTGATGGTGGACAAGAATTCCAGATTCGCTCTAAAGCAAACTCTGTTGTTATTGAAGCTTTAGGTGGCAAAGAATCACCTGCTTACAAGCAATTAAACAGAAAAGCTTTTTCCGAGTTTTGGAGAGAATTCAAAAAACATTTCTCTCTTCCTAGATACGGTGATTTACCTAAAAAACAATTTGAAGATGGATTGCGTTTTATCGGAATGTGGCAACCATCTACCGGTTTAAGAATTGAAATCGAAACAACAAACGATGAGGGTGATCTAAATGAAAGACATAAAACCACCAAAAATTAGTCATGAAACAAAATTGACCATTGTTCGTTTTTTTGCCGAACATTCAGCACCAAAAATAATTACTAAGAAAAAGAACAAGGAACAAGACGGTGACCAGGAAGCCGTCTAATTTAATCCTATCAATCTAATTACTTATTAATGGTAGAAGGGAGGTGGTGAAAAATGGCAAAAGGTAGTCGAGCTGCAAATACACTTAAGAATTCACGAAAAAGTACAGGGAAAACCCAACAGCAACTTTCAATGGAAACTTACTTATCCCGCGAAGCAGTTTGTAAGCAGGAAAATGGAGAGTACAAGGTTCAGCCGGAAATGGCGCAGCACTTTATGGATCAATATAACAACCCATGGGTGGCGTTGGAAGCTGCGGAAGAATACGTCGGATGGGGCGTTACCCGTTTAGATGGACGAGCTGCAGACCTACATAGAAGTTCCGTTAAGGACAAGACAGCAGAAGAGTTGGAAGAAGCACTCGAAGCCATTAAGCGAGTCAAAACGTCATTAAATCCTGATTTTGTTGAAAGCTTTCAGGTACAAGAAATTAAACAATCTGTTCAAGAAATGATGGATGTTGTGACAGCTGGAGTGAACTGGATAGCAGTTGTTTGTGATGAATACAAATTAAATTGGTCCGAACAGTGGGATGAACATCATAGAAAACTAAAATCTCGTGATTATGTTAGGAGCTGATTGATATGAATTTTGAAGACCAGTTTTTACCTGAGGATATTGAAAGAGCGAAACAAGAGCGTGCATGTGGAATTTACTTAATTGAGCCAATGAAGCTTGAGTTTGAATATGGGAATTTTGAATCCGTTGAATACTTTTACCAGGACTTAAAGAAGACGTTAAACACACTTAATTATATGAGAAATAACAAAATCATTAGTGATCGAGAAAAGCACCAAGTGATGGTTAAAGCCGTTCCACTAAATCCATTAACGATGCAACACATCTTGAGGATGAAGGGGAAAAATGGTTATGAATGATAAAGCAGTTGACCGTTGGATGTATTTCTTCTCTGTATTGATGTTCATTGTTTGGCAAGTTGTTATCCGTCTAAATGCATAAAAAATCAGCAAGCTATTTAGCTTACTGATTTCTATGGAATAACTAGTGAATTAAATTTACCACAAATGAATAAAAACGGCAAGGTCTGGCTTTGCCGTCATGCCTGGGAATGATGATTACCTCCTATTAACAAATTGCGTCTGTTTAAGATGGTCGAGTGTCTAATTCCCCTTCATTTCTGAATGTTTATTTGCCATACATTCCCGGGCATGACGGTGCAGCTAGGCACCATAAAAAAAGAGCGACTCCACAAAATGTGAGAATCGCTCCCTTAGAAAATATTGCTAAATATATTTTCTCACAGCTTTGTTCAAAAAACAATATGAAAGGAGTGTGAACCAATTGCTAGTGCCTCATAAGGTTATTATTCCAGGTCAAATCGCTAATCTACGTGATCAGGACACCAATTTATTTTTTAATCAATTAAAGAATTGGTTGATAACTGCTTATCCAGATTATGAATTGATTGCAGTTGAGGGCAAAATTGCACACTGTCAGCCCAAAAAACTCACTTTACTTTGATGGTTTGTACTATTCTATGAAGATCTCATCATTTCATGACCAAATTTTTAATAAAAGAGGTCGATAACCCAATGAATTATCTAAAGGAGATTAACGCCTTTTATGATTGGCTCGAAACAAACAAGCTTTCAGCATCAGACATTGTCTTATGGCATGCATTGATGCATATAAACAATAAAAGTGGATGGAGAGCACAGTTTGCGGTAGCCATATCAGTCCTGGAAATGAAAACAGGATTAACTAGGCGAACGATTGAACGTTCAAGAAATCGCTTGTACCAATGTGGGTTAATTGAATGGAAATCTAGAAAAGGAAATCAGGCTGCAGTTTATAAGATGAAAAGTTTAGACGGTCATAAAGTCGCACAAAATGACGTGCAACCTGTCGCACAGTCTGACGTACTATCTGTCGCACAACCTGTCGCTATTACTAAACCAAACGAAACTAAACATAAACAAAACAAAGACCTATCCTATTCGCGTGTTATTCAAACAGCTCAGGAATACTTTATGGTTCTTAGTCCAAAACAGCAAATGACCTTAGATAGCTACATTGATGACTTAGGAGAAGAGTTGGTACTTGAAGCGATGAAAAGAGCCAAAAGGGAAATGAAAAACTTTGATTATGCAGCTGGTGTATTAAGAAAATGGTACCAAAAAGGAATTAAGTCATTGGCCAATGTTTTTAAAGACGATAACCAGTTTGAACAATTCAAGCATAAAAAACAACAAAAAGGACAAAAAGTATCAGGTGATTATTCGCATTTATTCTAGGTGGTGAGTTTTTGAAAAATATAGCAAACTTAATAGGATCTATCGATAAAGTTGGTGAACGGACTTGTGAAGAATGCGGTTCTACTGTCCCCATTTATCAACGGACGGATTCAGAAGGAAATGTTCATAAGCATTCAATCTGCCTAAGATGTGATAACAATATTTTGATAGCTAATCTACCAAGCAAAGAAGATGTTCCAAAAAAAAGGTTGGAGTCTTGGGTGAAAAATCATGAACACGTGGACGAAAGTATAAAGCATGCTTCTTTTGCTACATTTAAACCAACTACAGACTCCCAACATGATGCAAAGAGACTTTCAATGGGATATGCTAAAAAATTTGGAGAGTTTGAGAAGAATCATTCGATTTTGTTCAAAGGTGATGTGGGTATAGGTAAAAGCCATTTAGCCTACAGCATTGCAAGGGAAGTAAAAAGAAAGGGCTATTCAGTATTATTTATTCCTGTACCGAACCTTATGAACGCAATTAAAGCAACCTATCAATCTAATTCTCATGAGTCTCAAGAGGATTTTATGAGTTTTATAGGTGAATTGGACTTACTTATTCTCGATGATATTGGGTCAGAATATGTGAAAGTAGATCCCAATGGTTTTGAGTCCTGGGCAGCTGATATATTATTCCAAATCACTAACATTCGCCAAAATAAGCCCACTATTTACACAACCAACTACACAAGTGCTGAAATGGAGCAAAAATACGGGCGACAATCCAAACGTATTCTTTCCCGTATGTTGTCTGGTGCAGAAGTAATTACCTTTGAAAGCAAAGATATGCGAGTGGAGGTGATGGATTAATGTGTCCTTTATGCAACGGGCGTGGTGTTATGTGGGTTGAAGTTGCGATTGGATGTGCTCAGGTTGAGAAATGTCCTGACTGCGAACCAAAGTCCAGGGAGCAACTAGATAAAGAGTTAGCTGATTTCAACAAAAGATTAAGTGATGCAATTTATAAGCACGAGGTGAAAGCATATGCCGGTATACATAGCTCATGATGAACGCAGCTTAGATTGGAAACCGGCTGAACTAAATGAATTTGAAGAATTGTGGAATTCAGGAGAGCCTTTACACGATATAGCCAAAAAATTAAATAGACCTCAGATTGAAATTGCTTTAATTATTCTAGATCGAGCAGATAAGGGTCATATAAATCCACGAGAAGGAGGGGTTTTTGGTAATGCTTTTAAGAGTAAAAGTTAACGACTTCCAATTCAGTGCTGTTCCAGTCACGGATAAAATCATTGTTTCAGAAATTAGTTCAGGAGCGAGATTTTTTGAAACTCCTATCCCTAAAGAGGTTAAAGGCTTTGAATCTACCATGACATTTTTAGAAATCTCGATAGGGGCAAGGATTCTTATGATAATTAAAAAATTAGGGGGAAGAAGTTATGCAAAAGGAAGTCAGACGTTTAAAAGAGTTTGCTGTTAATGAATACGGAGAACAACCACCAATCACCAAAGTTGATACAGAATGGCTCAAAGAAGATATAAGTGACACCCTGTATTAAGAAACATATTTAAAAGAAAGGAGAAATCACATGCTTGAATCCATTCATGGACCAGTTAAGACTTATTATTTAACACCCGAAGAATTGGCAGAGCGACAGAAAGGAAGAGCTGTGAATCTGTTTCATCGTAAGAAAGCTAAACGTCAACAAAGGCAAGTGGATTACAGATGGCCAAAATCTAGACAGAAAGGGTGAAAGTATGTCAAAGGAATACGCCGTTTATCGTGGGGAAGAAGTTATTTGCATTGGTACTGAGCAAGAATGTGCAGCAAAGATGGGAATTAAGTTGCTAAGCTTTCGCCATTACACCATGCCTTCCTACAAGAAACTGAGAGCCAAGGCCAAAAATCCTGATAAATGGATAATGGTGATTAATCTAGATGATGAGGATTAGACAGAAAATGCGAAGGAGGAAAACAATGAAAGAAGTAAAATATGAGGATTGGATTAAAGGAATTAAAGAATTAAATAAAGGACAACCTGATTTGATGGACTTAGTGCAACAGCAAATTGATTCTTATGAAGCGGATAAAAACAAAGATTATGCTGTTATTGATTCAAGGAATAATGCGATTTATTTTGAAGGAACACAATGGGAATGTATGAAGTTTCTAAATACAAACTATCCCGAGAATGAAATTGGTTCTGAACATATGAAGGTAGGGATTAATTGGTCAATAAACTAATTCGCATTTCGACCAGAATATGACATATTTAAAATAAGAGAGGGTGATGTTGTGAAGTGCCCTACGTGTAAACACAAGATTACTAAAGTCATTGATTCAAGGCCGTTCGGAAGAGAAATTAAGAGGCGAAGAAAATGTCCATCCTGCTCAATTCGATTTAATACTTATGAGTACGTTGATACAGAAAGCATACCTGAATCTGCAGCAAGGGAGGCGAAGTAATTGGAACAGGTGGATATTTATGAATACTTTGGTACAGAAAGTGATCCGTTGTTCCAGGAAATAAATCAGCTAGAGAATGGTGGTTACATAGAGCTGGAACAAGGGATTATTAGGAAAAATGAGCTTGGAATATATGAGATTGAAACTGAGGATATCCATGAGGCATCAAAAAGTCCAGTTAAAGTATATGAGAAGTTAGCAGAAATGATAAACGAAAAAATTATGTTCCAAGAGACATAAATAAAAAAGCCGAAAGCGTGGCTCCCGACTTTGGTCATCCTAAATCTATTATAACATGGGGGCCTGCTTCGTGCGATTAGAAGATGTTAATGTAGATACAAGTTCAAAGAAAATGGAAATCGATATAGAAGGAAATAAGCCGTTTTGTGTCGTATATTGTAATGGGAAAGCAAGGAAAACTTATTTGCCTGATCATGGTGAAACAAAAGTGATTACTCACCAGGGGAGGGTAAAGAGGTTGAAGTTTGATGAGGGGGAGGAGTTTTGACAAGGAAAATAGTCACTAGTTTTTTTATAGTTATTTTATCTGTTTGCTTAACTGATATTACGGCACAATCACACCCAGGTAATACTGATTCAAATGGCGGACATACTTGTAGGACTAATTGTGGGCAATACGGGCTTAATTATGGAGAGTATCATTACCATAATGGTGGTTCTAATAATACAAATAGTAGTAACGATTCAAGTTCTTCATGGTATTACGAAAGTCAAATCGAATCATTTAAAGAGGAAATAGACACCCTAGAAAGACAATTAAACAATTTACGTAATACAGTTACTGATAAAAATAGTGAAATTGAAAAACTTAAAACAGAAAATACATCACTAAAAAATAACCTCAAAACATACAAAAATAAGGAAAATAGTTTAAAAAAAGATAGAAAACAATTAGAAAATGAGAAGAAAGAATTAACCCAAAAGCAAAAGAAATTTACTATTGTTAAAGAACAATTTACCAAAGAAAAAGAAAATATTAAAAAGTCGCTTGCTGAAAAAGAAGAGGCATTAGCAAAAAGGAACAATGATATGCAACGATTAAAAGAACAGAATCGAATAAATATTTTATATTCCGTTCTGATAACTTCGGCAATTATGTTAATACTATATTTTTCTCTCAGAAAAATTTATCTTTATTATCACAATGAGGATGAATAAAACTAATTTAAAAAGTCTTACCAGCCCACTGGAGGACACTGATTAAGTTAGCTGTTTATGCAGCTGCTTTATTGGTGTCCTTTTTTATTGGAGGTGTCGATATGTTTTGGATGAGTTTATATATGCTTGCTGGTGCTGCAGTAGCTGTTTGGCATGATAGCACGGAATACATCTACGAGGATGACACAGAAGAAACGATTTACATGTTTATTTTGCTCTTTATCACGATGTTGTGGCCTATATTTCTACTTTGGAAGTTGGTGAGAAAACTTTGAAATATATCTATCAGTGGACAGTTAGTGAATATCGGAAAGATAGACGCAGAGGCCCTTTATCACCTATAAAGAGAAGCAAGTACGTTCAAACCTTATTTAATGAAAGTGAGAACCTTTTAAAAGGGAAGGGGAATGATTGATGCAAATCTCATTTAAATTGCCTGAAATTAACCGTGAAGAAACAAAGAAAGCTGTTGAAGAAGCACTCACAAAGTATCAAATGTTCTTGCTTATGGAGCCGGAAGAACTTTCACCAAAAATAACAGCATCTTTCACTTTAGCTCCTCCAACAAACACCAACGAATTTCACTCCAAGACCGAAGATTTAGCTGTGAAGCGACTGGACCAAGAGATTACTAGACATCGTTACCTGAATAAGATAAGACAGGCTGTAAACCGATTAGCTTTTAATGAAAGGTCAGTCATCATTAAACGGTATTTAGAAAGTGATGATGTGTTCGACTATGAAGTTTACAATGAATTAGGCTTTAGTGAGCGTAAGTATTATAGATTGAAGTCAAGAGCCTTTTATAAATTGGCATTTATCCTGAAAATTGAGGTATATGAAGAGAAGGTGAAATCATCATGAACTTTGTCCAGCCGATAAGAGACCCGGAAGTGATAAGAGCAATCAAACAATACCTAAAGGAAAAGAATGAACGAAATTATATGTTATTTCTTGTAGGTATTAATAGTGGCCTGAGAATTTCAGATATTCTACCATTAAGAGTTAGTGATGCAAAAAGGCCATATTTTAGTTTACGAGAGAAGAAAACCAGAAAGCAAAAGCGAATTGATATGCCACCTTCACTAAGAAAAGAATTAAAGGCTTACGTGGAAGGGAAAGAAGACTATGAGTACCTTTTTAAAAGCAGAAAGGGTATTAATAAACCAATTGGCCGCAGCATGGCGTATAAGATCTTGAGAGATGCTGCAAAGTATGTAAGTTTAGATGAAATTGGCACTCATACATTAAGAAAAACCTTTGGGTACCATTTTTACAGACAAACAAAAGATGTGGCCATGCTCCAGGAGATATTCAATCATTCAAGTCCATCCATTACCTTAAAGTATATTGGGATTAACCAGGACAACTTAGATAAGGCTATGAAGGAATTTAAGATATAAGCTCATCAAAAATGATGGGCTTTTAATTTTGACTTTTTTCGCTATCAATCTACCAATTTATCCCTTTTTCTTGTACAATGAATCATAATAGAAAGATGTGTCATTCATTTTAGGTATTTTAGGTGTATGTATGAGTATCAAGGGTTTTGAGCGTTGGCTGAATGTAACACTATATAAGATATGGGTAATTACATGTTAAGGAGTGAGTAGTGCTTACATGATAAAGATTAATTATAGAGGCGAAGAATACTCATGGGAAGAATGGGAAAAACATTATGATGATTTTGCAGAGCAATTGGATATTCCTAATAACTTCTTAAATAATCCTTGGATAATTGATTACATGTTGGTTTTTAATAAAGGTTATTCAATATCTTTAGAGATGCTAAGAGAATTGTATTATGTAATAACTAGTGCTAGATTTAATTTATATATCAATTAAACGTTAAGATTTATGAGAGTAGTTTAATTGGACCAGGAAATAACTATATGTCTCATCAATGGTTAAGAGCAGAATATCTCAAGAATTCCATTTTAGGATATAATTCGATTGAAGATTATACATATCAAATAATATGGTTTGCATTTGATATACATGGTGAGCATATTAGAAGCCAGGAAGATTATAATAGAATTCTTAAATTATGTAATTATAGAAACTTAAATAAAATGCTTGAAAAAAATAAGGAAGCTAAAGAATTAAAGGACATAATTGATACTTATCGTTTTAGTAATGAAATCATATACTTAAGGGATACTCTGGCTAATAATTTGAAACACAGAGGCAATCTTAGGTTTTATGGACTGGAAAGACCCAAGGCTGGTTATGGGGAGAAAAATGAACTGGGAGAATTAGTCTTTGATTCAAAATGGATTCAACCTGTTACGGTAGATATCGATGAAACCATTACAAAGCTTGCTAATATACACAAGAAAGCTTTGAAGTTTGTTAATGATGTAATAAATTATATTGATTTTTTTAATCAATTTGATCAAGAGGCACTGGAAGACGGGGATTTAAAGCCTACTTTTACAAAGTTTCACAAGAAATTAAACTTTTATAAATAAAGCGGCAGACTTTTGGCAGAAAAAAGGCAAGAAAAATACACATAAATGAGTTATTATGATATTGAGTTAAAATAATGAGTTCATCAGCCACTTATCCATAGGATGGGTGGTCCTTTTTATACGATGTAATTTACATTGCTTACTAGATACTCGGCTGGCAGTTTCCTCCTGCTGTTGGCTAGGTGGTTATTGTGATATATTAGGTGTAAGAATTAAAACGGTGGAGGTGTTGGAATGGAAATAACGGAATACAAAAACTGTTTTAAAATTAAACCAGTAGCCGGAGAGTCTGATTTACAAAGATTAGGTGAATTGTACGGCGGGGTGCTAAAACTTGATGCTGGATTATGGCCAAATGAGTTTTGGTATCATACAAATTGCGAACGTGAAACATTAGAAAAATCAATTTTAGTAGACTTGCTTAACTAAGCACATGTATTATTATATTAGGTTAAAATTAATGAGTTCTAAGCCACTTGCGGTTGCAGGTGGCATTTTTAGCAGGAAAATATCTCTTTTTGTCGAAATGGTTCGATGAAAAGGAGGAAAAACGTTAAAAAATGATTACTTATTTAAAACAAACAGTGATTCTATCAATGTCCATATTTATCTTCGTTAGTGCAATAATTCTAGCTTTAAAAAATTTCAATCTTACCTCTGAAGATTATACAATTGTAGCATCTATAATTGGTGGTGCTGTAGGAGGTGCATTAACCTTAGTGGGTGTTAAGGCAACTATAGATAATCAACGCAGAAAGGATTTTGTTGATTCCTATCCTTTAATAAAGAGCAATGGCGAGGAAATAAAAAACCAATTAGAGGGTTTTATACAAGGATTAATTCATTTTAGAAACTTTGAAGAAGCTTCCAATAAGAAAAATGCGGCTGAATATGTAAAAATGTTTACAAATAGGTATCTAGAAGAGATGCTTGGTAAGTCTATCCATTGTGGAGGACTTATCTTTAGTAATGTTATGACAGTAAAACAAACACTTATTAAGATTAACAATTATGTAACTGATAGTTCCGAAACAAGACAGGATGAAGGTGGAGGGGTTTTCACCGAATATAATATATCTGAGGAATTCTTTTTTGAACAAATTAATATAATTGAAAACTGTATTAAAGTAATAAAAACTGAATTAGAAAACGCAGAAATAAAGTTTCATAAATGGAGCGATGTGAAATGAAGCACCCACAGCGGTGCTTTTTCTTTTGCAGGAATATAAACTCTTTTGTTGAAGAAGGTATTTGATGGGAGGGACAAAAATGGATTATAGAGAATTCAAAACACTAACCAAAGATGTAGTAGTCGAAAATGGTATAAGTGAGAGTATTATAAATGATTTTATAAAAACATCTGAAAGACTTCAATTAGAACAAGGTTTAAGAAATTTTTATCCTCAAGGGTTGTTTGTTTACGGTAATTTAGTTTTATATTTTATTTATGATGACAAAATTATAAAAGTTGACTTCAATGACGGATACTTTAAATTATCCACTTATAATATTAATAATATCGAGAAGTTAACTTTAGAAATGAAAGCAGGAAGTGATTTAGAACGCGGATTATCCATAGCTTTCCAAGGTATAGAAGATTATATTTTTTTAGAATCAATATCTGACACAAATTCAGCGTGGGCATATAAATTTGCTAAAACCATTGAAGAAATTTATATACTCTTAAAAACAGCATCCTAACGGGTGCTTTTTCTTTTGCTCAAAAAAGAAATGACTACTGATGAAAACACAGGGGAGTGAACTATATCGGAGATGAGGTGGTATTATGAAACAAGTAAATCCATTCTATAAATCTAAGAGATGGAAACGAAAGAGAGAAGTCATTCTTAGGCGAGATGAATATCAATGCAGACACTGCAGGAGATATGGAAAGGTGACACCTGCAGCAACAGTACATCATATCTATCCGTTGGAGGATTATCCAGAGTACAAACTAACAAACATCAATCTATTAAGTCTGTGTAATACATGCCATGAACAGATGCACGACCGATACACGAATGAGCTTACTGACATAGGCCTGAAATGGGTAGAACGCATAAAAGACAAGGTCCCCCACCTCTTACACTTTTGAAAATATATCCGGGGTACCGGTGGAGGGGAACTTTTTCCAATAGTGCGGTTCTCCAGAAAAAATTTTTTGGGAGGTGAAAAGACGATGGCAAAAGTACCAACTAAAGAAACGATAAAGCGAAGAACAATCTCTGACATGAAAAAGTTAGGTGTTCATAAATCCCAGTATAATCGGCTGATTGACATATATTCTGAACTGGTTCATCAGTACTTAACTTTGAATGAAAAGTTTGAAGAGGGTGAATACGAAGTTCAAGTTTTTACAGCTGCAGGTGGTGCAAAAAAATCACCTATTGTTGCAACCCTGGAAAACTTGAGAAAAGATATTTTAGCATACTCCGATCGTCTTTGCCTAAATCCAAAATCCCTGGAGAACGTTACCGCAGAAAAAGAAAGTAAATCAAAGCTTGCCGGGGTTTTGAGTAGGCTCGAATGAGTAAGCATGCGAATTATGATGTGGTCATGGAGTATGCTAAAAGCATTATTAAGGGTAAAAAGATAGCGGGTAAAGAAATCGTACAGGCCTGTTATCGATTTTTAAACGATCTGAAAAATAAAGAGTATGATTTCAATCCAAAAGATGCTGAATTTGTAATACAGATTATCGAAAAAACATTTGTGCATGACCAGGGAGAAAACTTAGATGGCACACCATTACGTGGTGTGCCATTTTTATTGGAACCGTGGCAAAAATTTATTATATATAATTTGCTCGGTTTTTTTAAAAAGGGTACTAAAATTAGACGCTACAAGGAAGCGTTTATTTATATCCCACGGAAAAATGGGAAAACAAGGTTTGTTGCAGCATTATCGTGGTCAATGGCTCTACTGGAAAGAAAGTCTGGTTCAAAAGTCTATATCGTTGCCGCATCTGCTAAACAGTCCCAGCAAAGTTTTAATTTCATAGATTTTAATTTATCTCAAATGGGAGAAAGAGAAAATTTTAGGGTGCTTAATAATAACCAGGAACATTCAATCAACGGTGACTTAGGTGATGGTTCCATATACATTGAAGCACTCGCTGCCAATCCAGATAGACAGGACTCATTAAACGGTAACATTCAAATACTGGATGAGTTGCATGCTTACAAAAATGCAAAGCAGTATAACGTTATTAAAGAAATGGGAAAAGCTTATACAAATAAACTGGCAATTGGTATAACTACTGCCGGAGATAATATGACAAGCTTCTGCTATCAGCGTTTGCAATATTGTAAAAAGATTCTTGATAAAACGGTTTCTGATGAAGCCTACTTTGTCTTCATTGCAAAAGCGGATGAGGATGAAAATGGCGATGTAGATTATACAAGCGCAGAACAGCATGAAAAGGCCAATCCAAACTATGGTGTGACCATTCGGCCGGAAGATATCATGAATGATGCATTGCAAGCACAAAACGATCCGCAGCAGCGTAAGGATTTTTTCGCAAAATCCATTAATATTTATACAGCTGCCATGAAAGCATATTTTAACATAGAAGAGTTCAGAGCGTCTGATAGAAAATACAAATGGACGCTTGAAGAATTAGTCAAACTACCGATTGATTGGTATGGCGGAGTTGATTTGGCAAAACTACATGACTTAACCGGAGCAGCACTATATGGGTCTTATGAACATGAAGGCGAAGAGATTGATATCATCATACCGCATGCGTGGTTTCCTATTGTGGCTGCACACCACAAAGCCGACGAAGATAATATTCCACTGTTTGGCTGGAAAGATGACGGTTGGCTATCAATGTCAAACGCGCCTATTACGAATTTTGATGAAGTCGTCAACTGGTTTGTTAGCATGAAACAGATGGGATTTAAAATTAAACAAATTGGCTTTGACCGAAAGTTTGGCCAGGAGTTTTTCCTGAAGATGAAGCGAAAAGGATTTTCAATAGTGGACCAGCCTCAATACTTTTATAAAAAGTCACAAGGCTTTAGGCGGATTGAAACGAAAGCAAAAGACGGAAAGCTCTATTATCTCCATGCAGAACCATTTGAATATTGTGTACAAAACGTACAGGCTATTGAAAAAACAGATGACATGATTCAATATGAAAAAGTTATGCCGGAGCAGCGCATTGATATTTTTGACGCTGCAGTTTTCGGGGCCGTACGAAAAATTGAGAATATCGAAAAGTCTACTTCAGCAGCAAATTGGTTAGGAGGTGCTGCAAAATCAAATTAATAAAAGAAATACTAACGAAGATATTTAAGTTTATCAGGGATAATATAATTGAACTATTTTTGCTTATTGGAATTCTGATGGTTTCAATAGGCTTTTTTGTTTGGTCCGTTATTGCGGGATTCATAGCAACTGGATTGATGTTCATGGGTTTGGCCTTTCTTGTATATAAAGGGGGTGATTGATATTGGGATTCTTGATTAATAGGCGGAAAACCAGATCTGATACAGAAAATTGGTTCATGACACAGGATGCATACAATACATTGGCTATCCCTGGATATACAAGATTATCTGATAATCCAGAGGTTAAAATAGCAGCTCACAAAATTGCTGATCTCATTTCATCCATGACTATCCACCTCATGCAAAACACTGATGATGGTGATGTCAGGATACAAAATGAATTGTCCAGAAAAATTGATATTAATCCTTGCAGCCTTATGACACGAAAAGATTGGGTATACAACATTGTATATACTCTCTTGATCGACGGTGAAGGAAACAGTGTTGTTTATCCTAAAATGAAAGATGGACTAATTGACGAATTAATTCCTCTTCAGCCCTCAAAGGTATCGTATTTTGAAACGGAAAATGGTTATCGGATAAGATACAACGGCCGATTTTACAATCATGATGAAATTATCCATTTCACCATTAATCCGGACCCAGAAAAGCCGTACAAGGGAACCGGATATAAAGCAGTTCTGAAAGATATTGTATACAACCTTAAACAAGCTGGGGCAACAAAGAAGAGTTTTATGAGTGGAAAGTATATGCCTTCTCTCATCGTTAAAGTTGATGCAAATACAGCTGAATTATCCAGTCAGGAGGGAAGGGATTCTGTTTACAATAAGTATTTGGAATCAGCCAATGCTGGCCAACCTTGGATTATTCCGGCTGAATTATTAGAAGTGGAATCGGTTAAGCCGTTATCACTGAAAGATATTGCGATAAATGAATCCGTTGAAATAGATAAGAAGACCGTGGCAGGCATCCTGGATGTTCCTGCTTTTTTTCTTGGAGTTGGAAAATACAACAAAGATGAATACAACAATTTTATTAATTCACGGATTCTTCCTTTTGCGAAAGGATTGGAACAAGAATTAACCAGGAAACTGTTAATCAGTCCAGATATGTATTTTAGGTTTAATCCCCGGAGTTTATATGACTATGACCTTACTGAATTGGCGGATGTTGGAGCGCATTTGTACGCTAACGGTTTGATGTGGGGAAACGAAGTCCGGAATTGGATAGGGCTTTCACCGAAAGAAGGGCTTAATGAACTGGTTATTCTTGAGAATTATATTCCAGCAAATATGATAGCACAGCAAAATAAATTGAAAGGTGGTGATGACAATAGCGAATAGAGATGAAAAGCAAATTAGAAGTCTTGCTTCGGATTTAAAAACGAGGGCTGAGGACGAAAAAAAGGTTATTGAGGGTTACTTTGCGGTTTTTAATTCCGAGACTGAGCTATTTCCAGGTGCCTATGAAGAAATTGACCCAGGCGCTTTTGACAGCACCATGAGTAATGATATCCGAGCATTAATCAATCATGATACTGGATTAGTCCTTGGTCGTAATAAATCTGGGACCCTTAGTTTAGAAGTGGATAGCAGGGGGCTCTGGGGGATTATTAAGATTAACGAAAATGACAGTGATGCTGTTAATCTATATGAACGCGTTAAACGAGGAGATGTTGACCAGTGTTCATTTGGGTTCAGGATCATCAATGAAGAAACAGATTTCCGTGATGATGGAACTGTTAAATGGATCTTAAAGGAAATTGATTTACACGAAGTATCTGTCGTTACGTTCCCTGCATATGAAGCTACTGGTGTACAAGCTAGGAAGAAAGAAGTTGAGCAGCATGAAAAGCGCAAATTGGAGCAACGAAAAAATAAATTAAAGGAGCGATTGAAAGATGCCACTAAAAAAACTGATGATTCAGAAGAAGATTGATCAAAGGAAAGCTTCATTAAATGAGCTTCTTAAAAGGGATGATGAATTTGCTACCCGATCTGCTGAATTGGAAGAATCCATCAACGAAGCTAAAACTGAGGAAGAAGTATCCACCGTAGAATCGTCTATTGAAGAATTGGAAAATGAAAAGCAAGAACACGATGATAAAAAATCAAAGCTGGAGGGTGAAATCAGTGAGCTTGAAGAGGAACTTGAAGAACTGAACAGCAATGAACCTTCCAATCCAAAACGTACAAACAATCAAAAGGGGGAGACAAGAGATATGAACCGTCTACAAGTAAGGGAGCTATTAAAAACAGGAGAATACTATGAGCGCAGTGAGGTTAAAGAGTTTTATGATAATTTTAAAAATTTGCGCGCTGTTTCCGGTGGGGAGCTTACCATCCCGGATGTAGTGGTCAATCGTATCATGGATATTATGGGTGATTATACTACTCTTTATCCACTCGTAGATAAAATACAGGTAAAGGGCACAACCCGTATTTTAGTTGATGCGGATACTTCTGCAGCAACTTGGATGGAACAATCTTCTGCACTGCCTCAAGGCGATGTAGGAACAATTACAGATGTAGACTTTGACGGATTCAAAGTTGGAAAAGTAACGTTTGTAGATAATTATCTCCTACAAGATTCAATTATTAATCTAGATAGTTATGTAACTCGTAAAATTGCTCGTGCTATTGCAAAAGCTTTGGACAAAGCTATTGTCAACGGAACTGGCTCAGGTGACAAACAACCAGCGGGTGTTATTCCAAATCTGCCTTCCGAAAACAATGTAGGTGTTACAGCAGATGAAGATTTACTCAAAAATCTCGTAAAACAAATTGGCCTTATTGATACTGGTGATGATAGCGTTGGTGAAATTGTTGCTGTCATGAACCGTAAAACATACTACAATCGGCTGTTTGAATTTAGTGTGCAAGTGGATTCTAGCGGTAATGTAGTCGGAAAATTACCGAACCTATCACAGCCTGATTTACTAGGTCTACGTGTTGTATTTAACAACAATCTAGAAGAAGACGAAGTGTTGTTTGGTGAGTTTCAGCAATACACACTTGTTGAACGCGAAAACATTACGATTGATAGTTCACAACATGCGCGATTCACAGAAGATCAAACCGCATTCCGTGGAAAAGGACGATTCGATGGTAAACCAGTTAAACCATCAGCATTTGCTCTTGCTACGATTACTGATCCAGCTGCATAATTGTTGAGAATTTAATTGGAGGTGTATCTATGAGTTATCTAGTTTTGAAGAATTTCAGGGACATTGACGATAATATGCATCATTATCATGAAGGGGACAATTACCCAAGAGAAGGATATGAACCTAGTGAAGAGCGAATTAAAGAATTGTCTAGTAAAGAGAATAGAGTAAAACGAAAATTAATTGTTAAGGTTGATGAACCTCAAGAAAATAAGCTATCTGTAGATGATTCTGGTGAAAATGAGAAGTTTCCTAAACACACTGGTGGCGGTTATTATGAACTATCCAACGGTGAGAAAATTCGTGGAAAGGAAGAAGCCATTGCAGCTGAGAATGCGTTAATTGAAGAAGTGAAAGAAGATGATGAATAATGGAATCTCAGGCTCTAGAATTAGTAAAAGCCAGGTTAGGAATTAGTACAACGGTGCGCGATACGTATCTTCAAGAAATTATCAAAGGTGTAGTAACTGAATTAGAAGAGACTAAAGGGTTGGTGCTGGATAGTACCAACTCTTTTCATTTAATGTTTGTGGTCGATTTATCAACCTGGCGTTATCAAAATAAAGATAGTATGGACGCAATGCCCAGACATCTTCAATTTCGTTTACACAATCTGATTATTAACGGTGGTTCAAATGTATAACCATGAACTGGTGTTAATTAAACAAACGGTTGTTACGGATGACTTAGGTAATCAAACAATAGAAGAATCCAGAAACACTGTGCTTTGTAAGGTTAATTCGATTGGGAGAAATGAGTTCTATGAAGCTGCCACACATGGAATGAAGCCAGAAATTGAATTCGTTATACATGGTTATGAATACGAAGATGAACAACAAGTGGTATTTGAGGGTGCGGAATATAAGGTAATCCGTACTTATAAAGAAGATTTTGAAGAAGTCGAACTAACATGTGAAAAGAGTGATCGGTAATGATTGATATTGAGAAAGAAATCACACAAGCATTAACCGAATATACGAGTGAAGTAGAAGAAGGGCTTGCTGAAGCGCAATACGAAGTAGCAAAGGATACAGTTAAAGAACTGAAAAGGACAAGTCCAGTAAATACGGGTGCATATAAGAAAGGTTGGAATCGAAAGAAAACTAAAACAGGTCAAGCTGTCTACAACCGAAAGAAACCGCAGCTTACACACCTGTTGGAAAAAGGTCATGCTAAGCGTGGCGGGGGTCGGGTTAGTGGTCAGAAACATATAGAACCTGCAGAGGAAAAGGCAATTAAAGAATATGAAGAAAAAGCAGAAAAGGTGATCGGGGGATGACTTTACAGGAACTTGTGTCCATATTAAATAGCACAGGATTACCGGTTGCCCATAGTCACTTCAAAAATACGGAATCAAGTCCAGCTCCGTCACCACCCTTTATCACTTATTTAGATGATGGAAGTGCCAACTTTTTCGCTGATAACAAGGTTTATGTACCTATTAAAAATCCGACAGTTGAATTATACACCGATAAAAAAGACTTAAGCGTAGAACAAAAGTTAGAAACAGCTTTAAATGATAATGGATTGCCTTTCGAACTTGAAGATGAAGTATGGATTGAGTCCGAAAGGCTTTTCCAACAAATTTATAATATTACACTTTAGGAGTGATAGAACATGCCAGAGAATAAAGTGGTATTTGGCCTGAAAAATGCTCATTATGCAGTTATTACTGAAGATGAGACTACAGGTGAATTGACATATGGAACACCTAAACCTTTACCAGGATCGGTGGAATTATCGTTAGAAGGACGTGGAGATCCGGCTGAATTCTATGCGGACGACATGCTTTATTATTCATCATCCAACAACCAGGGATATGACGGTACACTTACCATTGCTAAATTAACTGATGAATTTAAGCAAGAGGTATTGGGAGAAGAATTGGAAGAAACGGACAGCGTTCTAATTGAAAAGCAAAATGCAAAGCCGCAAAACTTTGCTCTTATGTTTGAATTTGATGGTGACCAGAAAGCAGTAAGGCACCTTCTTTATAATTGTTCAGCATCTCGTCCAAATGTTACGGGCTCAACCAGAACAAGTTCAAAAGAACCATCTACATCTGAACTGTCGTTTGTAGCGGCTCCACGAGAAAAAGATAAAGCCGTTAAGGTATCGACAACGGCAGATACAACGCAAGGGGTCTATGACACTTGGTATGAATCTGTCTATGAACCGGGAACAACAGCTGCCTAATGGAGGGATATAAATGGAAAAAACATTAACGATTGATGGAAAAAAAGTGCGGTTTAAATCGACTGCAGCAACACCTTTACGATATAAACAGCAATACGGAAGAGAGTTTTATGCGGATATTGTAAAACTGTTTCCTCTTTCCAAATTAGATTTAAAAAATATTGATAAAAACGATGTGGAAAGGATACAGGAAGCCTTTAGTTTAATTGAATTTGATATGTTTTATGGTATTCTTTGGGCGTTGGCTAAAACCGCAGACAACAACATTCCAGACCCTATGACGTGGTTGGATGGCTTCGACGAATTTCCTTTAATGGATATATTCCCAGAAGTTCAGGAGTTAATTGTTAAAAATCTTCAAAGCACTAAAAAAAAGTAGAAAAAAAGGAATCAGGAGGTAAACCACTTACTTCCGATTCCTTTTTATATATGTGCAGGCAAGTAGGTCTTGGTTGGGACGACATGGACAATATGACGATTGGCATGTGCATGGACTACATTGATGAGTATATTGAGCAGAAAAATCCTAACAGGACGAAAGTAAGACAAGCTACACAAGAAGACTTTGACAGCTTTTAAAGCCTATCTCCCATATCAGAAAGGCAGGTGAGGAGATGGCCAAACGGATAAAGGGTATTACCATTGAGTTGGAAGGGGAAACACGAGGTCTCGATAATGCTCTGCAAGATGTTAATAAAAGGTCTCGGAACTTAAACTCTGAATTAAGAGATGTTGAACGCTTGCTTAAATTTGATCCTGGTAATACAGAAGCGTTAGCGCAAAAACAAAGACTGTTGGCGAGTCAGGTTGAGAATACGTCTAACAAGTTAGATCAATTAAAACAAGCAGAAAGACAAGTACAACAGCAATTTGAACGTGGAGACGTTGGAGAAGAACAATACAGGTCCTTTCAAAGAGAAATCCAATTCACAGAAGCAGAATTACGAAAGTTTGAAAAACGTCTCGAATCTGTCGATGATGGTAAGGCTCTACAAAATACAGAAAAAGATATGAAGGATATAGATGAAGCAACAAATAAAGCTGAAAAATCAGCTAAAAATTTAGGAGATTCATTTAAAACCGTTGCGAAAACTGCAGCAGGAATAGGTGCGGCTGGAGCGGCCGGAATTGGTGGATTAGTTGAAGGTATGGAAGAATACAACACATCCATGGCAAGGCTAAAAACGAATGCGCAACAAGCTAACGTAAGCATGGATGATGTGAATGGAGCCTTCAAGCAAATGAAGGTGGTATCTGATGAGACGGACAGTTCTGTTGAAGCTGTATCAAACTTAATTGCAGCAGGTTTTGACCCATCAGGCATAACCGAAGCCACTAACGCTATTTCGGGGGCTGCCATAAAATGGTCAGATACCTTGAATGTTGAAGGTCTTTCAGACGGAATTCAAGAAACAATCGCATCAGGACAAGCAATAGGTCAGTTTGACGAAATGCTATCAAGATCAGGTATTAACGTTGATAAGTTTAACGAAAGACTTGCACAAACAACCTCCGCACAAGAGAGACAACAAATGGTCTTAGAAACCTTAACCAACTCCGGGCTTGCTGGTTACTTTGAAGAATATAGGGACGGAAATAAAGAATTAGTCGCTCAAAAAGAAGCACAGGAAAATTTAAATAGTGCATTAGGTGAGTTGTCTACCAACCTTTCACCTTTAGTAACGATGGTGAAAAACTTTGTTGCTGAAATCGTTGGTTGGGTGAATGAGAGTGTAGAACTTGTTAAGAGCTTTGATAGTGTAGGAGAAGGTTTGCAGGCGTTATTTTCACAATTGGCCGAGCAAGGTATGTCGATTATAACATCGTTGGTTGATAGTATTGTCCAAAACCTACCGATGTTGATGGAAACAGGGATGCAGATTTTGCAAAACATTATTCAAGGGATTATCACTGCCATACCAGAATTGTTGGAATTATGGCCGCAAATCATGCAAATGCAAGCTGAAAACCTTAATACTTTCCTGCCACAAATCATTCAGATGGGAATCATGCTCATTCAAGCATTGATTCAAGGTATATTAAATGCCCTCCCTAGTATTATGCAGGCGATTATCACATTGCTTACTACGTTGTTGAATGTGATTGTAGAAAATTTGCCCATGATCATTGATGCAGGTATTCAAATCTTGAATGCTTTAATTGATGGTATTGTAAACATGCTTCCTCAATTAATGGACATGGCGCTACAATTGGTGACTTCCTTAATCGATGTTTTAATTAAAAATTTACCCATGGTGATTGATGCCGGTATTAAAATTTTAAATGCTTTAATCGAAGGTGTTCTTGATATACTCCCTGAATTAATGGATACGGCTCTTGAGTTAGTTATGACCGTATTTAATGTGTTGATTGAGAACCTTCCAAAGATTATTGATGCGGGTATTCAATTATTAAACGCTCTTATTGATGGGATTGTCTCAATCTTGCCTGAATTAGTTTCACAAGGTGTACAGTTAATTATTGAACTGGTAGGAGCATTAATTGCTGAATTACCTACAATCATCGAGGCGGGTATAAAGATTCTTTTTGCACTCATTGACGGGTTGCTTGATGCAATACCTGATTTAATTGGGGCCATACCTAAAATTGTTGGAGCTATTTTTGATGCTTTTGGTGAAGTAGATTGGTTAGATATCGGTATAAACATCATGGAGGGCTTAAAAGATGGAATTTTAAATATGGCCGGTAGTGTGGTTGATGCGGCTAAAGGTGTAGTGGACAATGCTGTTGAAGGGGCTAAAAACCTTTTAGGAATAGCATCTCCTTCTAAGGTATTTCGTCAAATTGGTGAATATACAGGTGAAGGTCTAGAAATAGGGATAAAGGATATGGAAGGTAGAGTTGCAAGTGCTGGACAACGGTTAGCTGAATCTAGTGTGCCAAAGAATGCACCTGAATTTTCAGCACCAGAATCACAGTCAGCTGTTACAGGAAAAAATAGCAATAATACTGGCCAAAGTATCAACCAATATATCACAATCAACAGTCCTGAACCAACATCTCCGGCGGAAAATGCACGTAAAATGAAACAAGCAAGTAGACAATTAGCGATGGAATGGGAATGGTAGGTGATAGATAATGAGACGTTTAACTTATGAAAATAGTAGAGGTGAGAGCATTACTTTTTATCTATCACCTTTTTTGATTGTATCTTTAACAGGAATTGGCGAAGTGGATGCTGATTTACAAAGCCAAAAAGCACCTTATCAAGATGGAGATACACATATCGATACCGTATTGCAACCAAGGTATATTGAGCTGGAAGGTGCCATTACAAAAGTTAATTTAAAGGAAATCAAAAAGTATCGTAAAGAAATCTTACGTGTCTGTAATCCGAAATTAGGGCCAGGAAAAATTACATTTGAATTAGATGGAGATATCAAAGAAATATACGGTGCATTAGATGGTGTCCCAATGTTTCCCGAACGTAGTACAAATCCAGTTCAACAATTCATGATTACTTGGAAATGCCCTGATCCATACTGGAAAGACCCGCAGGAAGTTAGTCGGGCACTAAGTGCTTATCAAGGAAAGTTTAGTTTTCCGTTTAACTTTCCTATTGAATTAGGTGTTAGTGGAGACTCTACGACTTTAACAAATGACGGTGATACAGATGCTCCAATAACGATTGATATTCAGGGGCCTGTTACAAATCCAGAAGTGCGAAATCTAACAACAAACAAATTCATCAAACTAAATCGAACACTATCGTCTGATGAAGTTCTTCATATTGATACCAATGCACAGAATAAAAGAGTTGAAATTTACCGTAATGGCAGTGTTATAGAAAAAGCATGGGGGTATTTGGACGACGATTCAGACTTTTGGTCACTGTTACCTGGGGATAACGAAGTAGAGTATATTGCAGATAGTGGTGTTGCTAATGCGATTGTAGCAGTTGGTTGGCAATCGAGATATGTAGGGATTTAGGAAGGGGGTAAATGTAAAATGAGGAAAAGAAAAAAGGTCGACTCAAAAGAGACGACCATAGTACAAAATACTAATTTAACTGTTCAAAATAGTCATAATCCGCAAAAAATACACTCTTTACTTCATCAGAGAATAAAAACATATGCGAAAGGCTATGTGCAGGCCCATTAAAAGGTTTTAAAACAACATCTTTTAAAATGTATGAAGGAGTTGAAACAATGGAAAGAAGTTATTTTTTTGACAGTACAGATCAAGATCAACGCATCTATCAAGCAGCGGATTTTGCACGATTTCATGCCCAAATAATTGGAAATGGAGTATCAAATACAGCTGATTTGCCAGATTTAACTGTAACGGAAAAACAGAATATGACTGTATCTCTAGGTGCTGGTTATGCTTTTGCTAATGGTTATATGTATGAGAATACTAGTGCAATGGACTTAACTCACGATACAGCCGAGCCAACGGAAGATCGTATTGATCGAGTTGTTATAGCCTTCGATAATGATCCTGACGAGCGTAGAGTCTATGCATATATAAAAAAAGGAACCCCCTCTACTGATCCAGTGCCTCCTGCTTTAACTCGCAATGACTATGTACATGAATTAAGTGTAGCGCAGGTACGAATTATTGCAGGTAAATCATTCGTTGAGCAAAGTCAAATTACGGACGAGCGAACAAATCGAAATGTTTGTGGGTATATTCCTCTTCATAATATTTATCGAGGAATTGACGTAGATGAAAATGGTATTTTTAGCGTTATTAATAGCCCTTACCTTGATACAGCTAATAATCAAAGCTGGTCTGGTAATAATGATGTTCACACTAAAATTCCATTTGGAGCTGCTAGAAAAAACATCAACACTAATTATGATGCTGAAAAGAGCGAAATCACTATTCAAAAATCCGGTGTGTATATGTTTAGAATATACGTTTCGACCGAACCTAGCTTAGAACCTGGTAGCGAAATACAGTTTAGGACGTATGTTAACGGTGAGAACAGTAGATTACTCTTCTCATTCGTGGTATCTCACAATAACGATAATATTTTTGTTAACCATGGATTTCAATATTTTGAAGCGGGGGATAGGGTCACCTTCTATTTGCATCCATTCTCCACAGGACTAAGTACTATTAATTTTAATGACGCCTTCTTAACTTGGGCGAAAATACAGTAGGTGGTATAGCATGCAATTGCCAATCAGAGTGTATACTCCATTTATTGATTTAGTCATGGAAACGGACAATTATTCAAGCTTACAATTTGAACGTGACTTCTATGGTGTTGGTAGTTTTGAATTACACATTAACAAATATATGCATGGTGCGGATGCGTTTAAAAAAGGGAATATTATCGTTTTGGATAAGCAAAAACACAAAGCAGGGATTATCCTAACGAAGGAAATTGCACTTGATCAAAATGGAAAGGAAACGGAAAACTGGAAGATAACAGGGTATTCATTAAAAGGAATCATTACTAGAAGAATTACCGTACCACCAGACAACAAATCTCATGATCAGATAAGTGGTGATGCAGAAACGGTAATGAAACATTTTATTGATAAACATTTTATAACCCCTGAAGATCCTGAGAGAAAAATGCCACAGCTCGAAATTGCCCCTAACCTTCATCAGGGAGATTACATAGAGTATGAATCTCGCTATAAAAAGGTTAGCGATGAGTTAGAGGCTATAGGAAAACGTACTGGTTTAGGTTGGATGGTTTACGCTGATACCAAAAACAAAAAATTCATCTTTGATGTATTGAAGTCAAAAGACTTAAGACAAAACAATACTGAAGGTAATTCACCTGTCGTTTTCAGTCCTGAATTTGGAACCGTAAAGTCTCAACACTTCTCCGATTCAGATAAGGAATATAAAAATAGTGCCTATGTAGGAGGACAAGGTGAAGGAGAAGAAAGAAAGATTGTTGAAATTGGTGATGAAGAAAAAGGGCTAGATCGAATAGAAACGTTTATTGATGCTCGTGACATTGGGAATAGTGAAGGTTCTGAAGAAGAGTTATCAGAGGATGAAATTGAACAACAACTGATCGAACGTGGCGAATTAAAGCTATCGGAAATGCAAAATAAATTGTATTTGGAAGCGCAGATATTAACGCCCGTTACTGAAAATATTAATCGAATTCCGAACGGCCAAAAAATTGTCCGTACTCCATTTGAATATGAAGTAGACTTTGATTTAGGGGATAGGGTTAGTATTCTAAATAAGTCATGGGGAGTTAAAATGGCAGCTCCCATAACTAAATTTTTAGAAGTACATGAAGCTGGAGGATTTCGTTTAGAAGCTACGTTTGGCGAGTCCCTTCCAACATTTATTACTAAAATCAAGAACAAGTTTGATGAGTTAAACGGTGTAGAAAAGCAAGAAATCCCTGCAAAATTTGCTAAGATTCAAGCCCAGGAAGCAAAAGAATATAGTGATGGTCAACTATCAAAAGAACAACAAGAAAGAGTTAAGCAAGCGCAGGAAAATTTAGAGGAATCTAAGCGGTATGCTAGTGAAGAATCCAAAGAAGCTGAACAAAACGCAATTAACTATACTGAACAGTATGCAGAAAAGAAAGTTATCAAAAGCACTATAGCTCCGTCAGATACGGAAGTATTATGGCTTGATATAAGTAAGCATCCGTATATTTTAAAAGCACATGACGGTACAATATGGCGTAAAGCAACACCAACGGAAGCAGGGGAGCTTGTTTATTCTGACGGCACTTTAGTTGAAGACTTGAAGCCAAACGAAGCTGGTGCAGACGTGACAGGTAAAAATAGGGCCAATGATACAGAAAATGTTGATGGTAGACCATCCAGTACTATAGAAGATAAACAAGGGGCTCAGGAAAAGGCGGATCAAGCTGAGAGAAATGCTAATGTTTATACGGATTCTCGTTTAACAAATTATGTAGAAGCTACCGTTTATGACAGTGATATTGCTGACATCCAAGCACAGATAGATCATCAAGTTCAGTCTCACTTCTACGCTCACACGCCAACTTTAACCAACATGCCAGCAATTGAATGGTCAGACGATGACATGAGGTCACGTCATGTTGGTGACTTGTTTTTTAACACTGATAATGGCTATTCCTACAGGTTTGCTAAAAAGAATGGAATTTATGAATGGGTGTTAGTACGTGATGAAGGAATCGCAAAAGCTCTTGAGGATGCAGCAGATGCTCAAGATACAGCTGACAGTAAACGAAGAGTATTTGTCGCTCAACCTGTTACCCCATATGATGCAGGTGACTTATGGGATAATAACGGGGCTGTTTATCGATCTACGGTAACAAAGACTCAAAGTGCAACTTTTAGTAGTGCTGATTGGGTAAAAATTGGGGATGTAACTAGTGAAAATACTTCTAATGATACTGCTAATGTTGGTGGTTCCAATGCCGGAATTGTGAGAGATAATGCAAACGCTGGTAAGAGTGCCAAAGATAAGATTGATGTTGACGTGGGTACAGGAACGATAGAAACTACAACAGGTGCACAAACCAAAGCTAATCAATCACAATCAGCAGCAGAAGGATACGCGGATACTGTGAGTGAAAATGCTTATTTAGACGCGGTAGCAGACGCAGAAGCTTATGTGGATGAAAACGGCATTATGGAAGGTCAAGAATATAATGGTGTTAGTATATCAAACGCAGATGGATTTTTAGCGGTTCGCTCAGATGAGCTAGTGAGAAGTGGCTTAAATGCAACAGATGGTATATTTGTTCAGAGTAGAGATGATGCCGCAGATCCATGGAGCGATGTCTTCTATGTGGATGAAAACGGTAACTTAAAGTTTGCTGGAGACCTAGAAGGTGCAAGTGGAACATTTAGTGGTACGGTTAGTGGAGCTATAATTGAAGGTTCTAGCTTCCAATCTAATGGCGGTTGGGGAGAAATGACCATAGATGATGCTCGAATGAATTTCACAGGAACCAAATATACTGGATTTGGTGATTATGAAAATTACACAGTTGAGACAGTTTTTAGTGGGTCGGAAGGTGTAGCTGGTCATGTTTATAACGGAATATATGACAATTGGTTCGGTTTAACGCCAAAAGACGGAGCATATCAAGAATCAATTGGAGGAACATCTTACGGTGGCTGGAAAATTAGTAAACTTGGTAGTGATGTTAACTTCGATATAGCACAGCAAGGCGTTTTAAACCTTAATATCTTGGACGGAAGGTTAGACTCTTTAAGATCGAATATAGCGGAGATTAGTTTAGATACCTCGGACTTTAAGAATGACTTAAAGGTGAAGGGGAAAGATGTATTTTCTTCGGCTAATGTAGACTTTAATAGTAGCGGTGAAGGGTATATCGAATTTCCGAACGGTCTAATAATTCAATGGTTTACCTTTGAATCTCCAAGAAGATCGTATAGTCCTGCCACTTACTATACCGATACAGTTTCTTTTCCCAAACCATTTCCTAATGCTTGTTTAACCGTTCAACAAACACAAGTTCTAGGTAACGACAGAGGGTTGTGGCATAATACCACTGTTGAGTCTATATCATCAAGTTCATTTAATATTGTTCAGGCTTGGGGTGATTCAGAGAAGCCGGAAAGTAGTATAGGTTATCAAATATTAGCTATAGGGTTTTAAAAGGAGAGATTAATATGAATCCTGTAAAAATCAATGCGCAAGATGTACAAGCAAATCTTGCTAATAAAATTGCGAATTTAGAACTACAGTTGGCTAATGAAATAGCTGCTAAACAGAGTGTGGTTAAATATGCAGAAGAATTAGAAGACATTATAGAAAAACACAATATTAATGAAAAGCCAAAATCTGCCCAAGAAAAAACGAGCGCCAAGTAAGGCGTATTTTTTATGCGTACATTTAATTTACAGAAATCGAACAAACTTATAATGTGGACTTAATATGGATATGCTACCTTTAAAATAACCTTCTAACAAGTTGAGGTGAATCCATGTTTAAAAGAATTTTAAATTTCTTTCAAACAGATCCGGAAATTGAATTCGATGACTTAGAAGAAGTGGAGTATGGCGAAGAGTTAGATGGAAGATTTGGTGAAGAAGTAGTATATGAAGATGGCTATAACGATTTCATTTAATGAATTTTAGGCGCCGATAAGGCGTCTTTTTTATGTCTAAATGTAGGGGGTCAAGTATGACAGAACAGGAACAATGGTACACAAACAAGCAGTTATTTGAGCAAATATTATCTATCCAAGACGACTTCAAGGACCTGAGAAGTGACATGAAAGAAACACGCACCATGATTAAACAATATAACGGGCTAAGGGAAGAAATTGGAGAATTAGAGAAGAAAGTAGCTGCCATGCAAAAAGTAGAAGAAGGTAAATCAAAAGTGGGTAAAGCCGTCCTGAATTGGGGCGGTTTAATTATTGGCATTTTAGGATTAGCAGCTGCCTTTTTAAAAGTATTTATTTAAAGGAAGGAGGTGAAAAGAATGGAACAAGTATTAATGTTCGCAACAATCCTTGCTCCTGTAATTACTGCATTGGTTGAATTGGTGAAAAAGACACAGAAAATACCTAAAAAATATATTCCGTTCATCAGTTTTCTTATCGGTATTCTAATCGGAATTGTAGGTTATCCGTTCACTGATTTGGGACTGACAATGCGTATTTGGTCTGGTGGTTTAGCTGGACTTGCTTCTACCGGGTTATTTGAGCTAGTGAAAAAGAAGAACAAAGTTGCGAAATAAGGCGCTCGATTAAAGGCGCCTTTTTTATTATGAAAAGGAGAGGATGATAATTAATGGTAAAACTAAAAGGTATTGACGTGTCAAAACACCAAGGAAATATTGATTGGGATGCAGTCAAAAAAGATGGAATTGAATTTGCGATGATTCGTATGGGTTATGGTAGTGACATTAAATCTCAGGATGATGAAAAATTTGAACGAAATGTACGAGAGTGTGAACGGGTAGGTATCCCATGGGGTGCTTACCTTTATAGTTATGCTATGGATGTACAAGCTGCAAAAAGTGAAGCTGACCATGCTTTACGATTGTTGAAAGGTAAGAATCCAACCTTTCCTGTAGCGTTTGATATGGAAGATGCTGACCATTACAAACGTGATCGTGGTATGCCTAGCGATAAAGAACTAGTAGAAATTTGTCATACCTTCTTAGATAAAGTTGAAGATGCAGGGTACTATGTATCTCTTTATGCTAACCTTCACTGGCTTACAACTAAATTAAATAGTTCAAAGTTAAATCGTTTTGACAAATGGGTTGCTCAATGGTCAGATGAGTGTACTTATGATGGCCAGTATAAGATGTGGCAATATACAAGCACAGGACATGTTGATGGAATTGCAGGGAGAGTCGATATGAACTATGCTTATAGTCATTTTAGAGACAAGAAGGAACAGCCTAAAAAAGAAGATAAAGAAGAAAAGCTGGGTGGACTCGAAATATACACGGTTAGGTCCGGTGATACTTTATCTAAAATCGCAGCTAAGTATGATACAACCGTAGATCAGATTGCCCAGAATAATGACATAGATAATATTGACCTAATTCATCCAGGTCAAAAATTAACAATCAACGGATCCGTAAAGAAGAAATATTACATTGTAGAAGAAGGGGATAACCTAACTAGGATAGCAGATGCTTATGACACAACTGTTAATCAGTTAGCAAAGTGGAATAATATCAAGAATAAAAACTTGATTTATACCGGCCAAAAATTGAGAGTAAAATAAGAAATAAGGAAAAGCCTCACCTTTATGGTGGGGCTTTTATTGTGGATAACATCTTAATAAATATGTGGATAAGTTTATGAGAATGTTGTGGATAACCATAATATTTGATAGAATTATAGAGAATTGAGTCGAACATTATCTAGCATTATCACTACTATTATAGATTTGGGACAGTTACAATTCCATAATTTTATTTAAAGAAAAATGGCTATTGAGGTGTATGATATTGAATTTGATTTTTTGTGATGAAAGTAGGCCAGAATTACTGTATAGTGAGAGGGCAAAAAAAGATGCAACATATTTTTCTCTTGGTGGCATTTGGTTACCTAAAGAAGAAAAAGAAAAAATTAAAAGCAAAATTAAATATTTAAGAAATAAACACAATATTAAAAATGAATTTAAATGGAATTCAGTAAGCCCATCTAAGATAGATTTTTACTTTGATTTGGTTGATTTATTTTTTAAGGAAGATGGCCTTCAATTTAGGGCTCTCATTGTAGATAGTAACAAGGTAGACATGGAGAAGTATCATAAAAATGATAGCGAATTAGGATTTTATAAATTTTATTATCAGCTATTACACCATAAAATAAAAAATGATAATGAATATGCAATTTATCTTGATCAGAAGAAAAATAAAGACCCTGATCGTTTAAATGTGTTACATGATGTTTTACAAAATGCAAATCCCTGGTCAGTAATTTATCGTGTACAAGCTATTGCCTCCCATCAATCTGAATTTATACAATTAGCAGATTTATTTATGGGTGCTATAAATTATAAATATAATGAAATAAACAGTAGTGAAGCAAAGTTAAATTTAATTTATAAGATTGAATCATATTTAGGTATGTCGATTGGACCAACACCTTCATATACTAGTAAATTCAATATTTTTCATATTTGGAATGGAGGTAACTAAATGTATCACAGTCTCCTAAAACTCCAAACTATTGAAGAATATCGAATGTATTATGAAGAAACTTATTGTGCAAATCCAATCGAAACCTTTGACAAAACAACTGTTAGATTCTCTAAAAGACAATTTGATCATGCCTTTTTCTCAAGTTCATCAAGAAAAAAACAAGATAAAAGTGTATTTAATTGGGATAGAGCAGAAAGAATAGAATGGATAGGCAAAGCATTAAAAGATAAAAATTTAACTTTATACGCTGGATATGATAAAAAGAGAAAAAGAAATGATTTTACTAGACGAGTGTGTGTGGTTACTCCAGACGATTATGTAGTGGTAATCAATTTGAACAACAAGGACTATCATAAAGCTCACTTTGTTACAGCCTTTTTAGTTGATAACAACCGTGTTTCAAAATTAATACGAAAAAATCCAATATGGACTCCAAAACACTTTTATAAGTGATTTCTCTTGTAATATACATAGATAAGAAGTATAATTAAATTAACAAATCGTCCTTTACTTAATGTATTGGGACCTACAAAGGTTTCAGTCAGCTGAACCAGCAAATCAGCGGCTAAAAAAGCCCAGATGTTCCTGGGCTTTTTTATTTGCTAGTAATCAGTTGCCTGTTCATTTATATTTTATGTGATATATTATATATAATGCTAAATTCAATGAATAACATCCATCAATAGGAACCAAAAGCCTCACCCTAACAGGTGAGGCTTATCTTTTGTCTCCATATCCACGCTAAAGAGTATCCTGTCCATTTCCTTGATTGTTTCCTCAATCTGCTCCACACAAATCCGTGTATACTCCGATTCATCTTTCTCCAATGAATAGTAATACTCCGTTATCTCCTGGTATCCCTTCATTAAATGCTTATCAAGTTTTACATCTTCTACCAGTTGAAATAGGCCTTCCAAAACGTCACCTACATGCAGAAATTTATTCATTTGTTTCTCCCCTCCATGTGATTAACTCTATATATTCGACAAAAGTTAAATAATTCCTTTATATGAATCAGTCCGATAAGGAATATGCAGCAGGTATTTTTTCTGCTTTAGTAGTAATTGGTGGGATTATTTTTTCCTTATATATTTAAGTGCAGAGTTTGCATTTCGCACCACTTCAGACCATCTAAAATCATTAAATTTTGCGGTTTCGCCGTCAAAATGTCGGCAAAAAGGGATTAGAAAAATAAAAAAGCAATCCCCGAACATATCAGGAATTGCTTTATAGCAATTTTTGTGAAAGATGCTGGTGAGAGGATTCGAACCTCCGACCCCTTCATTACGAGTGAAGTGCACTGCCAACTGTGCTACACCAGCATATCGTTATAGTTGGGTTATAAAAGTCACATAGAAAATAATAATACATTCTATCAAAATCTTCAAGGGTAACATACAATTTACTTTTTTTACTAAACAGAGTCAGAGCAAGATATTCTATTTGGTTATTTGTTTCGGTCTGCATAAAAGGCCATAGCATCACGCATGAATACGGCTAATCCTTCTCCATACCGGTCGATATTTTGAGTAAAACGTTCATCGTCTACATACATTTGACCTAAACCTTTAAAGGCGTCTAAGGAGTAATGGCCGATTTTGTTTAGGTAATTATACCACACTTTAATGGTATTCTGCGCCTCGACAGACTTTGGTGAGAGGTGACGTATAGCAGCTAGATCCTTATAAATTTTATCAAATTCTTCGCCTAATCCTTTTTGTTCCTCCTTAGACATGTTGTTGATTTTGGCTCTGGAGTCATCTACGGCTTTATTTCCCCAACGTTCACGTGCTTCTTCTTCATAGGGATTGTAGGTAAAATCAAAGCCCGCAAACTTTTCCTTGTTCGACATTCTAATTTCTCCTTTCTCATTTGAATCGTTTTATCAATGGTCTCAATCATTTGATCAAGCCGACGACGTCTCTCCTGCAGCATTTTTCTTTGCATAATAAGTGCTTCTTCCCGGTCAAATACTGGACTATTTATCATTTCTTTAATTTGTCTTAAAGAGAAGTCCAGCTCTCTGAAAAATAAAATCTGTTGCAGGGTCTCCAGGTCTTTTTCTGTATAAATACGGTATCCTGAGTCATTTTTCTTTTTTGGTGTCAATAATCCGATTTCATCATAATGGTGAAGTGTGCGCACACTAATCCCGACTAAATTTGCTACTTCTTTTATTTTCATGAGCATAAACCATCCTTTCATTCTATACCTTAAAGTATCACGCTACGTGAAAGTCAACCCCTGGACAAATCGGATTTATCTTATTTTTTCGTATGCTCACCACATAATTTACTGTAAAAAGGAAAAATAGCAGCCCAACGAGAAGGAAGTAAGGTAGAATCATTATAGGAGGGAAGACATGAAGAAAAAAGTTCTGGTTTCCATCATTGCGATGGTTGTGGCATTTAGTGTTGGAATGGTTATATATCAAATGTCGAAAACTTCATCTGCAGCCTCATTATCGATTGAAGAAGCACGTGATATTGCAAAAAGTCAGTTTCAAGGCGAGGTTATAGAGATTGGACTTGAGAAGGATGGGAATCGTGTCGTTTATGAGATGGAAATGAAGGGCGATAGACACGAATACGAACTTGTTTTAGATGGGGAAACAGGCGAGGTTATACGACTGGAACAGAAAGCTTCGGCGAAGGTTGAAAAAAAGAGTGCGTCAAAAGAGTCATCAGAAGAAGCCGATGATACAAAAAAGGAAAATTCAACCGAAAATACTGATGAAGATGCAAATTCTGAAACATCCCAAACAAACAAATCCAAACAGCAAAACAACGATAATGATGAAAGGAAAAGGGTGAAAACGGATAACCCCTCAGAGCAGGAGAATGATAACCATCATTCTACAGCTGAAAAAGCTGATGATGATGTAAAAGCCGTAAGATTTGAGCAGCCTAAAAAACAAAAACTTCCTATTATCCAGGATCAAGCTATCCAAATAGCCCAATCAGAAATTACCTTTGATGGAAGAGTAGAAGAAGTAGAACTTGATGATGATGGGCGGTTATACTATGACATCAAAATGGTGAGTGCAACCCATGAAGCTGAGATTGAAATTGATGCATACACAGGAGCTATCTTATCCATATCAACAGAGCGTGAAGATGATTAGCACTTGAAATAACGCTTGGCTGTGACTCCTTAGCCTTCGTTATATGTTTTCTTTTTTTCTATGTGTTATACGTCCTCTTATAGAAAGGCTCTGTTAAAGTTTAATGTTGATATTACTTATAAAAATAGAACTTCCTAATTTGTGGAAGTTCCATTTTTATAATATTTGCTTGTTAAACTAATGCACTCCCAATACTTCAATAATAGATAAAGTTACTCACTGTCACTTAATTTCATAACTTTATCTGCCCTAAATGGTTTAGCATCATTCATAAGGTCTCTGCTAGAAGTCAGAGTTACCTCTACTACCGAACCTTCACTAAAGTTCTCGAAATTTAATTTCTTCCCACCTTGTTCTTCCAAGGTTGTTTCATCAGTAACCTCTATCGGACATTCATAACCCCAAGTATCATCCGTTTTGTTAACTTCATCAGAGCAATCTACTCTGACCACATTATCATTTATCGCATTTATTTCTCCGATAAATTGCTCAGTATGATTAGACGAATTAGCTGAAGAACATCCAACTAGAAATAGGAAAAAAAGCACCAAGGAAACTATTTTTTTCATACATTTTCCTCCTTGCATAAGTTCTTGTTTATATAGACGTTCCACCATTTTTTTCGTCACAGTTATTGAACAAGCAGTAATGTTTATATCGTGAATCTAGATAACCTAAGTGTATCATATGTTTCCATATTTTGTATTAAATTCCCTTTAATCATCAAGTCATTCATAGTAATAGGATTCCTTTGATGTTGAATGGATTCTAACACCTGAAACCAAGCAAGGTAATTATTCAGATATTTAGTTGCAACTCCATTAAAACGTTGTATCCATCCTTTAAGTCTTCGGTGATAATTGTTAACGTTCTGGATATGGTATAGTCCCTTTGTGCGAACCTTACCATCAGACTTGAATTGATAAATATCCATCCCTTTTTCAGCAGCATATGTTTTAAAGGCACGCCAAGAATCGGTGCATAAAACATTTTCATTTGAAAGTTTATGTCCGATAGCTTTGTCTAACTGCTCTTTTGTTAATCGACCCATTCCCAATGTCTGCGAAAAAGTCATCTTTTCACGGTCTCTTGCGACTAAGACACAAACTTGTTCGTTGCTTATGCCCCGTTTATTAGCGGAACCTCCACGTTTGCGGGGTTTTCTGTCTTTTATCTTTCTTTGTCCTTTTTCTGAGTATAGGAAATAGGTCTCGTCCATTTCAACGATACCTTCAAAATTAGATATTTCCATTTGTTTTAATGATGATAAGAGTTTGTGCCTCCAGTAGAACAATGTAACGTGAGTAACATTACCAACTAATTCAGCAGATTTACGCAGAGAATATCCCTCTATCATACATTCGATGAATTTAATCCATTGATTGAGATGGCGTGTTCGATATAGAGCAGTATTTGTTAGGTCAGTAAATGTCTTTTTACACGCTTTACAGCGATAACGTTGCTTTTCTACTTCTTCGCCATCAACAATAGTTGAGTATTTCCCATACCTAACAATATGCTCTGACTCACAATCGGGACATTGATAACCACCCTTATTTTTGCGTTCAGATATTTCTTGCAGAACAGTTCCTGTTGAGGAAGATGCAGTAAGAGCATCAATTAAATACTCACGTAAACGATGCTTCTCTGCTGGATTTAGTTTTTGAATGGCTTTTAGAATATCAGTTGCTCTCACGGTCATCACCAACTTTTATATTGTTAAGCCAATTATAGAACATTTGTTCCTGTTAATCAAATTATCAACAACTAACTTTAACAGAGCCTATAGAAAAAAGAAAAACGCTGAACCCGAAGGCCGACTAGCAGCCAATGGTTCAGCGCTATTTATACCCTAATATCCTACTTCAACAGCAGCTACCACCATGTACATTAAATCGTTTTGATCTTCTTTATCTTCAAGTACAATACCGTGAGTTGTGGCAAGTCCGCCTTTTTGTACATCTACCATAACCTTCCCATAAGGGATTTCGTTTTTTACATCCTCTTTATCTAACTGATCTTGATTTTTTCTGGTATACCAAGTTTGATATTCACGCGCATATTTTCCAGGTTTTGGTCAGGCAGTAATTCCTTTATTCCAGGCATCGAGTTAAAGTGAATCGCATTATGCACAGCACGAACAGCTGCTTTTGTCACATTTTGACCGTGTACATCAATACCCATTCCAGTTTCAATAAATAATAATTTTTTCATGACACATACTCCTTTTATTCATTTAAGCTTGCTACATATATTATAATAAAATAGAGACTGTTAATTAAACGAACGGCTCTGTTAAACATAGGTGTTGAGTTGATTTCCGCTCCAATCAACTTGGGAAAAAATCAACTATAAGCTTTAACACAGCCAAACGAATACATTCAGAGCAGGAGGATCACGGGAACTTGGGAAACATTCATGCTGTAGCCAAAATCTTACTGCAAGTTGGTATTTTATCGATTTTTTACGTAATAGGGACAAAGATTCAACAGTTTTTTCATCTCATTATTCCAGGAAGTATTATTGGAATGCTGTTGTTGTTTATGGTTTTACTGACAACAAAATTTAAAACGAAATGGGTGGATGAAGGGGCAAAATTATTAATTAAGCACTTGCCTCTATTATTTATTCCGGTCACTGTTGGTATTATAAATTATTTATCTATTTTTAATGGAAAAGGGATATTGCTTATTCCAATTGCTTTTATCAGTACTTTGATAGTTATTGTTGGTTCAGGCGGAATAAGTCAGTATTTAGCGAGAAAAAGGGTGAATGATCATGAATAGCTTATTTTTGGGACTTCTAGGTGTAATAGGTACTTTAATTGCCTATATGGGAGCTCTTTACATTTATCAAAAATACCCCTATCCGATTTTGCTGCCTGTTTTTGTGGCAACAGTAGCTATTGCTATTACACTCATTCTATTTCATATTCCTTATGATGCCTATATGCAGGGAGGGAAATGGATTGATTGGTTACTGGGGCCCGCAGTTGTAGCGTTAGCATATCCACTATATAATCAGTGGGAAATGGTGAAAAAGTATCCTTTTCCCTTATTAGCTGGTGTAGGAATAGGGTCTCTATTAGGAATTACTACAGGGCTTTTATTAGCCAAGTGGTTACACTTTGATCATCAAGTCATTTACTCCCTTATTCCGAAAAATTCTACCACACCTGTTGCGATGGAAATTACCGAATCATTAGGTGGGATTGCCCCGATGGCAACAGTGTTTGTCATGATAGCAGGAATTGGCGGAGCTATTACAGGACCGGCGATTCTAAAACGGTTGGGGATTACCCATTTTTTGGCAATAGGAATAGGGGTGGGAAGTGCCTCTCATGCTATTGGCACATCGAAAGTGATGGAATACGGTGTGCTGGCAGGTGCAGTTAGTACAGTGGCTATGTCACTTAGTGCAGTTGTTATTTCCATTTTAAGTCCTATACTTACAAATATATTGATGTAAATGAAAAAACCGTCCTTTAGGGGCGGTTTTTTTCATAGTATATGAACTGCTAATAACATACAGGAATAGCCACGTTCAGCTTCAGCGCCGGCGACTAGCGGAACTTCCATAGAATAAGTCAACATCAACTCGATTCCGCTACTGGTGTTTCTTTTAATGCTTACGGCTTTCGTCCAGTCCGTACGTCGCTAATGGGTGCTTTGGCTTTTATACATTCTAATGGAGTACATTCTTCTTTGTCAGTAATTGTTTGATTTGTTGTGTAGCATCTTCAGTATTTTTAGCTTTAATCGGGATAATCTGGTCCTCGGCGTATTGTGTAATAGAATGTTGATAGCGTGGGTCATAATAATAGTCTAACAGTAATTCAATGGCAATCTCAAAATTTTCATCATGCAGGGCTTGTTCGATTTCTTTAGCGACCGGTGTGTGTATTCGTTTTTTTATCATATGGAAAGCTTCTATACATTCCTCTGGATAGTTCCATGGCTGGTATTCATCCAGAATAATCCTTACTCTTTCTTCCTTTGGCAGCTCAATATAAATCTGTACCCCTTCATCTTTCTTATCCATTAAAAATGAAGGAAGAACGGCTTTTCCGATGCGCTTACTTTCTCCTTCCATGAGTACATATTCATCGTCTTGATAACGAAGAAGTTCATGAACTAACAAGGAATCAAATTTTTTTTGATTGTGAGGCTTTCGTCCAATTTGCCCGAAAATAGAACCACGATGATTGGCCATTCCTTCCAAGTCTAAAACAGGATAGCCTTCAGACTTAAGCTTTTGTAAAATTTCTGTTTTCCCTGTACCTGTATAACCGTTTAATACAAATGCGTGTGGCTTCATATCAAAATTTTCAAGGGTATTGACGACCCAATTTCGATAGGTTCTAAAGCCACCGTTTAGTCGAAATACAGGGGTTCCCGCTAAATCAACAACAGTTGCTGCGGCCTTACTTCGCATACCTCCACGCCAGCAATATACAACCTTTTCTCCGTCTAATTCTTTGACTTCATTGATAAATTGAGGGAGCTTAGCTGAAAAAATTTCAATCCCCCTCTCTCTTGCTGCTTTTGGACTCACTTGTTTATAAATAGTCCCTACTTCTTTTCGTTCTTCATCATCAAAAACGGGGATGTTCACACTATTCGGTATCTTCGAGTCTTCGTATTCTGAAGGAGAACGAACATCAATTATAGTTAATTTTCCTTGTTTTGCTTTAGATTGTAATTCTTCTAATGTCATTTCCTGAAACATAAAAAATCAGCCTTTCTAATAATAGAAAAAACCTTGTCCACATATATTGTAAATCTAATAAGCAAAAAAAGAAAATCACAGAGGCTTAATCTTAATGAAAATGGTTTTTTAGATTTTCATATTCATCCTCCAAATGTTCACGATTGAGTAAGTAAATAAATACTAAGCTGAGCAAAGCAGCACCAAGGTATATGAGGATAATCCACGATTGAATAGAATCCAGCTTATTCATAACAACAAAATGACCCACAAAAAAGGCCAGTAAAAGCGTGATACTAATGATAATAGAGATCTTTATCGATTTTGTGTGACTGTCATTTTTAGATGAATGGGTATCTGTAGATATAAGAAATCCCAAACGATAACGATAAAAAATAATAGACAGGTGAAAAATAATAATCGCATAAATAAATTGAAGTGTCATTAATGAAGTAAAACTTTCTAGTGATGTCGAAACCAAATTTCCTTCAATGATTCCGACTGTACTTAAGAAGTAATAAGCGACACCTTGAACTAATGATGCACTTAAATAACCAACAATCGTTACCATAAAGGATTCCCATAATTTTAGATACACGAAAAGAAAGAAAAAGAGGATTGTTAAACTGTGATTCACCATTTCTCCAAAATAGAATGGGAGATTCCACACATTATAAAATAATAGAGATATACCTGATATAATAAAGCCTAAAAGTAGCAGTCGAAAATATACACTGCGAAATGGGATACGAAAAATCGTAATAGATAATAGTAATGTTGCAAAGGCTTCAAGAGCTCCAAATACGAATTCCAAAATAAATAATAAACTGGACATATCCTTCGGTCTCCTTCTTATTCCTGCTCTGGTTGTTTAAACAAACGTTGTTTATTTTGACTATCCACAGTTGTTGTCCTCTGCAAACCTAGGTTTTGGGCGATAGCTCTGTGAATAAGAGGGGAGAGAATTTTTTGTTTTATTTTTGCAATCGTTGTAAAGCTCCTTTTACCTTCGCTTTCGCTTTTTTGATCAAAATAAACATTGCCCAAGTTCTGGTCATATTCCTTAACCTTATTTAAATTAACCAAGTTGGTACGATCTAAAGAGACAAATCCATCCTGTTCATTCAGAACGGACTTCATTTCACTTAATTTTGTGATTTGAAGGTAACGTTTATCGCCAATATAATATACTAGGCGACGGTTTTCTGATTCGATATAATCGACATCATTTAAATTAATCATCACATTTTTATAAGATTTATCCGACCCGACTTCTATTACCGTCATATATTTGCATGAATCTGAAGTTGACAAGTAGATCACTCCTACCATAATACAATTGTATTGTCAATAAAAATTCATGAACATCGACTTGCCTTTTCTTTGCAATTCATCCTTTATATACTTAAATAGGAAGATAACTACTCGTGTTTTTACGAGTTTGACAAAGTGGATGTTCATAGAACGTTATAGGCTTCGTGAACGGTTCCATCATTATATAAAATAAATAGAGTAGCGTCTAGTCAAAAAATGATCGATTGATTTATGGAAGTCTAGCGTTCTCATTGATCATCCCTTTCTGTCCATATTTTATCACGTTGAAATCTCTGTACCCCCCCAATGACATTGCTTTACAACCTTTCTCTCAATGAACTAATTCCCTTCCATTTACACCAGCTGTTCTTCGTAAGACCTGTCAGTAATTCCCTTTTTATTATGAAGTTTCTTGATTATTATTCCCGTTTATTTTATTGTAGATATGAAGTTTATATAAAAAATAGTTTAACTAGACTACATACTAAATTATAGATGAAAAGGAGAATTCATAATGGGTAAAGTACTCGTATTTGGACACAAAAATCCTGACACAGATACGATTGGTTCAGCCATTGCGTATGCACATCTTAAATCAGAACTAGGTATGGATGCAGAGCCTGTACGTTTGGGCGAGGTCAATGGTGAAACCCAATATGCTTTGGATCAATTTCAGGTAGAGGCTCCAAGATATGTTGAGGCAGTTGCCAATGAAGTAGATCAAGTTATTTTAGTCGATCATAATGAGCGTCAGCAAAGCGTTAGTGACATTGACCAGGTACAAGTAACAGAAGTGGTAGATCACCATCGTATTGCAAATTTTGAAACCAGTGATCCACTATATTATCGTGCAGAGCCTGTGGGCTGTACAGCAACCATTTTAAATAAGCTTTATAAAGAGAATGGTGTTGAGATTCCAAAAGACATTGCCGGCTTAATGTTATCCTGCATTATCTCTGACTCTCTATTATTTAAATCCCCTACTTGCACAGAGGAAGATGTTCAAGCGGCTAAAGAGCTCGCTGAGATTGCAGACGTAGACGCAGAAAGCTATGGGTTGGAAATGCTAAAAGCGGGTGCAGATGTTAGTGATAAAACAGCTGAAGATCTTATTTCACTGGATGCTAAAGAGTTCGAAATGGGTTCAGACAAAGTAGAAATTGCACAAGTGAATGTGGTAGATCCTAATGATGTTTTATCCCGCCAAAGCGAGATGGAAGAGGCAATCACTAAAACCATTAATGATAAAGGGCTCGGATTATTCCTGTTTGTTGTTACAGATATTCTTAATAACAACTCCGAGGCTCTGGCATTAGGAAATCGCGTTGATGCTGTAGAAAAAGCGTTTGATGTAACATTATCCGAAAATAAAGCAACGTTAGAAGGCGTTGTATCCCGTAAGAAACAAATCGTTCCTTTTGTTAAAGAGGCGATGTAACAAAAAAGGTTGTGAACCAATTGTGCTGGTTCACAACCTTTTTTCGTTATTGGTCATTTACTTAACTAATTCGACCATCTTTAGCCCGTGGAGAATACCATCTTGATCTACAGGTTTTGTTACATATTGAGCTGCATTTTTCACCTCTGGAAACCCATTGCCCATTGCAATACTATTTGGTACGGTTTTGAGCATTTCAATATCATTTAAGCCATCACCAAAAGCATAAACATTCTCGAGTGGAATGCCCAGATCATCTATTACCTCTTGAATACCCTTTGCTTTTGAGCCTCCGGTTGGAATAACGTCCATGGAAAGTTCGTGCCAGCGTATAAAGGTTATATCGTTAAAATATTCCTCATAAGGTTTTTCTTCTCCTGCCGTACAGAATATCAATGACTGATACAGGTCGCGACCTTTGAAAAATTCAGGATCATATTCAGGATGACTGAATTTTAAATCGGAAAGACTTTTGTCTACATGAGCATGATATTTAATATTTGATTTCATCATATGCTCATTCATATAAACAAGTGGGTGATTGTTTTGCACTGCCATTTTCGTTAACTCTTCCATGCTTTTCTTGTTAATCGGGTTTGTGTAGACCTCTTTATTTTGTGAAACCACATATTGTCCGTTATAGCTGACATAGGTATCAATCCCCAGTTCCTTCCTTATGTTCTCAAACATAAAAGGAGCCCGTCCTGTCGCAATGGCAACAATGTGACCCTGGGTTTTTAAATCTAATACTGCTTTTTTAGTCGTGTCAGGTAATTTTTTGTCGTGGTCTAGTAAAGTTCCGTCAATATCAAAAAATACGATGCTTTTTGTTGTCAAATTCCATCACCTATTTTCTTTTAGTCTCGTTCTATTTTACACTAAAATAAGAACAACGCCTATGGAAGTGATAAAATGAATAAGTAGGAGGAACCTTCTTATGGTTAGCAGGGATAATGAAACAATTGTACAGCTTAATCTTATTTAAGTCTTCAGTCCCTGAAACGAGATGTAACCGAATCATATTTTTTAAAGAAAGGTGTGATCTATATGCTTTGGAAAATAATCATGTTCATTCTATCGTTATGGATAATTGGTCTGATTTTAAATGTGATAGGGAAATTTATCCATATCCTTTTGGTTGTAGCTCTATTTGTTATAGTGTTTAAAATAGGCCAGCGTTTTTCTAAAAAATAGACTGATTTAATCTCTTGAACCAGTAAATAAATATTTTAAAATAGATAGTAGCTTATTTGAGTTTGCTTCTTTTTCCTGATTTGCTGCCTGATCTTCTTTCATATAAATGTTTTCCTTCTCAATGGCATAATCCACAACTAAAATTAACCCTAACTCTGTTTTGACATTTTTATTGGTGACAGATTTGTATGGGATATTATACTGATTGGCTACCTTTTTGTACTGGTTAAAATATGAAGATCGAATCTTTCCGTTGATAAGAATCCTTGCATCAGGGTGTGCTTTTATTTCCTCTTCCAATTGCTTCATTCCCTTTTTCTTCATAACCTGTCCTTTGGTTAATGCTAAAATCACCCGCTCACGTAAAGAGCCTAAATATCGTCTTCTTTCATCAGGTTTTGTTTGTTTTTTTCCGTAAATCCCTTCTTCTATATATTCATCCATTTTTGATTTGGACATAAAATCTCCCACCTTTCTTGATGTATTTTTCTACTCTAATGATTCATTCTGAAGCTCGTTTAATTTGGCCAAAAGCATACCACTCCATGGGGCTTGCTTACACAGTCGGAGCTAATCAAGACCCTTCCGCTTTCCTAACTAAACCTTAAGTCTTATATGGAAATATATCTGTGGTTCGTTATGCTTAGGTGTTTTTCTCGATATGATAGAGACAAGCTTTTGAAGGGAGGCTGGTGTACATGAAAAAATTTGGATTATTTATTTTAGGGCTTATTGCCTTATTGGTATTGTTAGCTCATCTTGGGCCAATGATTTTACTTGGGGTGAGCGTCTGGTTATTGTATATCATATTTAAACAATTCATGAAAGCAGATTCCACTGTAGGTAAAATTGGCTGGGCGATATTAGGATTGTTTGTTGTAAGTGTTGCCTTTTCTAATCTGTTTGCTGTGATAGGTCTTGCAGCTGGATATGGGTTATACCTCATTTATAAAGAATGGAAACACGAAAAATCTAATCGGTCACGTTCTGATTCTTCAGAAGACCCTTTCGTTAACTTTGAGAGCGAATGGGCTGAATTAAATAAATAAGAGGCGAAAAGGAGAGATTTTTTATGGCGAATTTATTTAAACGATTAACAGATTCCATTTCAGCAGATCTTCATCAAATGATGGATGAGAAGGAGGAGAAAAATCCGATAGCAAAATTGAATCAGTATCTTCGTGAGAGTGAAAAGGAAACCGAAAATGTGCGGAAACTCATTAGTAGACAATACCGTTTAAAAGAGGAGTATACAAGAGAGTATTATCAAGCAAGAGATATGGCGGACAAGCGTAGACGACAAACTGAAATTGCTAATAAAGCTGGAGAAACAGAAATGGAACAGTTTGCCAGCCAGGAACTTACTGAATATGAATCTCGTGCTGAACGCATGAAGGCCATGCGGAATGAAATGGAAGAGAAGCTTGAGATGCTGGAACGTAAATATGAGGAAATGAAGCATCGACTTAAAGATATGAAATTAAAACGTATGGATTTAATGGCCAGAGAAAATGTAGCCCGTGCTCAATACCGTATCAATCAAGTAATGGATGAATATCCAGAAAAGTCTTTTTCGCGTTTTGATGAAATAGACCGCTACATCCAGAACATAGAACAAAAAGTAAACAGTGCCTATTATCGAAACACATTTGATAGTAAAATGGATCAATTAGAACGAAAGCTGCAGGAGCAGGAAAAAACTTCCGCCAATTAAATGAAATGTGGTATGCTAATAACATATTTAGACAACATTCGTCGTTTCAGATTTAGGTTTATAAAAAAGGCGCAGAAATTCTGTGTCTTTTTTACATAATGGTTCATACGTTATTTTATAATGGGAGCTGACCCAGACATTTTTTGCTTTTAGATTAAGGAGGGCTTCACAGATGTTTCAACGTATACCGACCGATACTCTAAACTGGATAATTGTTATTGTGATTGCTCTCTTTTTGTTAGAGATTTTGTTTTTTAATGGATGGTTAATTTTTTCTATTTTATTTTCTGCTTTCATGATTTTTGTCGGGTGGAGAAAATTCTCACATACATGGGGAAAGATTGTCTTTTTGATAGGCGGTGTAAGCCTCTTCTTTAATATATTGAATACGATGGCGGTTCGATTTTTAATTATAGCTGGTGTCATACTTTTTATCCTTCACTATCAGAGAATGAAAAAGGAGCCTGAACAAATCACACCGCAATTTGAAGTTGATGAAATGCATCAAGTGGATAATCAGGAATCATTAATTAAAATGAAGCCATTATTAAACAATCGTTTATTTGGTGATCAGACAACCTCTCGTACTTCTTATAAATGGAGTGATATAAGTATTCATAGTGGTTTTGGGGACCGGATTATCGATTTAAGTCATACGGTTCTCCCTAACCAGGCCGTTATATCCATTCGCCATTTAATTGGAAACATTGTCATTTATGTTCCCTATGAAGTAGAGGTACAGCTTGTTCATAGTTCAATCTTTGGGCGTGCGCATATTTTAGGTGAACATCATAAAAAGTTGATGAATGATACCCTCGCCTACAAGACAAAAAACTATGACACCCATGAGTCCAGGGTGAAAATTATCACCTCAATATGGTCTGGAGATATTGAGGTGAGACGCATATGAATTGGATCTTTAAACAAATGATGGTGGGAATCATAGCAGCTATCAGTTTAACGATACTCATTTTATTCGTTACCTTTCTCACTTTTCCGTTAGACAACTGGCAAATGCTCCTGGATACTTATATTTTAAACAAGTTTCCTTTTATCTGGTTTATATTAGCCTTATCCATTGTTTTAGGCATTATTGGCGGGCTGACCTATGGAATGGTTTCCAGACAAAATCTTCAATTTGTCCAGAGGAAGCTGGATGAACTGATTCAGGGCCCGAAGCTCACAACAGAAGATGAAGGAATGATAAAGGATCTACAGCTTATCCAGGAGCAAATTCTGCAGATTGATGAGAAATTTAAAAAGCAAACAGAAACCTTTCAACGATTGGCTACGGAACGTGCGCAGGATAGAGAACAGAGTTTACAGGAAGTGGTTGTTCAGGAAAGGAACCGGCTGGCTAGAGAGCTTCATGATTCGGTTAGTCAACAGTTGTTTGCAGCTTCCATGATGATGTCAGCTATTAATGAATCTAATCCACCCCAGGATACAGCGTTACAAAAGCAATTAACTTTAACAGAAAATATGATCCATCAGTCACAATTAGAAATGCGGGCACTATTGCTGCATTTAAGACCTGTGGCTTTAAAAGGGAAATCCCTTCAGGAGGGGATAGAGGAGCTGTTAGAGGAATTAACCCAAAAAGTACCGATGGAGGTTAATTGGCAGCTGGAATCCATATCGCTGGAAAAAGGGATTGAAGATCAATTATTTCGGATAGTACAGGAATCTGTTTCAAATACACTCAGACATGCAAAAGCCAATAAACTCGAGGTTCTCTTAATAGAAAGAGATGATCATGTTATTATGCGCATCTTGGATGATGGGATAGGCTTTAATGTTGAAGAAGCGAAAACGAGCTCATATGGCTTGCAAAATATGCATGAACGAGCTCTGGAAATAGGCGGAACTCTGAAAATCGTCAGTTTGGAGGATGAGGGTACAAGATTAGAAGTGAAAGTCCCTTATTTAAAGGATTACTAAAAGGATGGTGTGGCTCAGAATGATAAGAGTCCTTTTTGCAGATGATCATGAAATGGTTCGCATAGGTGTGTCATCCTATTTGGCCTCCCAAAAGGATATCGATGTAATTGCAGAAGCAAGTGATGGTGAAGAGGCAGTAAAAATGGCGCTTGAACACAAGCCTGATATTATTCTCATGGATCTGGTTATGAAAGAAATGGATGGTATTGAAGCAACACAAAACATTAAAGAAGCCTGGCCAGAGGCAAAAATTATTATTGTAACAAGCTTTCTGGATGATGATAAGGTATATCCAGCCCTGGAGGCAGGGGCGACCAGCTATATGCTGAAAACATCTAAGGCTAACGAGATTGCAGATGCCATTCGCGCAACCTATGAAGGTCAATCGATTTTAGAACCAGAAGTAACAGGAAAAATCATGTCAAAAATGCAGACGAGCAAGGATGAAGAGCTTCATCATCAACTAACAGAACGTGAAAAAGAAGTCCTATTGCTTATGGCAGAAGGGAAGACAAATCAGGAGATTGCTGATGAACTATTCATCGCATTAAAAACAGTCAAAGTCCATGTGAGCAATATTTTAGGTAAATTAGAGGTTCAGGATCGAACCCAAGCGGTTATTTATGCTTTCAAAAATAAACTGGTTTAAAAGAAATGCATGTTTATGGCCATACAAGGCTAGGCTCTGTTTAGCAAAATCTGTACGTTGCAAAACAGGGCCTATTGTTTTATGATGAAGGTGCTACTTGAGAATCATTATTAATTAGACAAGTGTGCTTATGACATCAATGTGAGGAGTTTCCATTATGCCGAAACCGAATCAAATACCAGAAATCATGAAGAATGATTTTTTTATCACGGATGAAGATCAAGAGCATGCTATTTATTCAAAACCCCTTACTGAACTATTTATAAAGGAAAATATGGATGTACTGGTTGCTTTATATTCTCCTCATTTTAAAGCCTTGCACCCTACAGCTACAGCGGCAGGACTGGCCAGATGGTTTGCCAGTATCCCATTAGCTTTTCAGTATGCGTTATCTGTTATGAATCAATCCATAGATTTATCTCCACAAAATATTACAGTACAAATCTATTCATTCAATGGAGTGTATTGGTTTTCCTTTAAATTAAATCAGTATACAACCCGACTATACAGGGATGAAATACCAAGAGAGGATTGGTTGTATCAGCAGCTTGTTACCTTCTATTCAGACACCATGAGACCTTTGTTGGAAACCATGGCCGAATCCGTTCAGATGAATATCGGACAGTTATGGGGACAATTTCCAAGAAAATTTGATATTTTTGTAGAAAAGTGGAAGCAGGCGATTGCTTTTGGATGGAGCGAACAAATAGATAGAGATTACCAGTTCTTAGCTGAAAATATGGAACCCGAGGTTTTTGGTCGAAAACGTAATCCGTTTCATATAAAACAGCGTCTTATCAGGAGTTTAGATGATGAAACGATTCAAATTCCAGTAGAATGTACCTGCTGTTTAAACTATTTACGTGAAGGTGGACAACTCTGTTTTACCTGTCCCAGATTAAAAGAGCAGGATCGAGAAACCATGCGTAAAAAGAGAAAAGAGGAATTGGAGGTTAACGAATAAGACAAGAATCACACACTCTTATCTCTGTGAAGGATTCTTGTCTTTTTAATGTACTACATAAATACGCTTTCCTGTATGCTGATTATAGTAAACGTGAATCACCATTTTTGTTTTGGTGTCGATAAACGACTCTGCTGTTTTCTCAAATCCTTCCGGCACCTCATTCGGCTGAAAAAATTTCTTACGGCTATTTTTATCGGTCCGGTGGGTTATAATCAAAATGACAATAAGTAAAAGGATTTGAAACATAAAATAGCCAATAATAAATTTCATCATTTTTATTTTTTCTCCAGACGAACTGCGGTTCCATAGGCTACGATTTCACTCATGTTGCTACTGATACTTCCAGAATCAAAACGGAACATAATAATGCCGTCTGCTCCCATTTGCTGCGCATTTTCTGTCATACGATCCAATGCTTCCTTTCTTGCATCTTCAAGCATTTCAACATATTGTCGAACTTCACCCCCAAATAATCCTTTAATAGATGCAGTAATATCCTTCCCGACACCCCGGGCTCTAACTGTGAGGCCAAAAGTTGGGCCTAATACTTCCGTCACTTCATATCCAGGTACTTTTTCTCCAGTCATAATAATCATTTCCATACACCTCGTATCATTTTTATAATAATCGTTTTCTAACTACTAATATTTTTTACGATTAACTTTAATGGAAAGTTTCACTCTAAACGTAAAGCTGATGCTTTTTAAGCAATCAATACCATAGGTGTTCATTCTATTTATGATTTACTTCATAAAACGTTTCATACTAAATGGAGAGAGGTCAAAATCTATCGTTTCATTCATGGACATTTTGCATAAGATTTCGCCGACTGCACTACTGAATTTATAACCGTGACCAGAAAACCCGCACGCAATAGTAACATGGGGGTGCTCTGGCAGGTGATCTATGATAAAGTCCCCATCTGGTGTCATCGTGTAAATACAGGTTTTCCCTACATTCTGACTTGATACATGTGGGAAAAAGGAATGTAATATCTTTGAGACGTCACCACGGTCTTCTTTGTAATGGCCATAAGGTTTTAAGGATTCACCTATTTGAATGTCTCTACCACCATCATGTCTTCCCATTTTTACTCCAGATCCTTCAATGCTTGGAAACCCGTAATAGGTTCCTTGCTCAATATCAAAGGTGAACGCCGGGAACTTTTCCGCATCATATATATGGTCCTTGCAATCGAACCAGGAAAACGTCTTACGTGTGGTTTTTAAGGGTAAAGATACATTCATCTTTTCGCCTAATTGTTTTGACCATGGGCCAGCTGTGACGATTAACCGGTCTCCTTCAAAGGTGTCTGTATCCGTATGTATTGTCGCCGAGTTTGTATGTACTTCTATGTCTATAACGTTAGTATTGGTTTTCATTGTAGCGCCATAGGCTTCAGCTAATGAGCGATAGGACTGAATAATTTTCTCGCTAAAAAGAACCCCGGATGTGGTCTCTAAGCAACCGATATATGTATCAGGTAATGATAATCCTTCCCATTTTTGTGAGATTTCCTCTGCAGACAGGGTCTCTAAGGGTAAATGATGTTTTTTTGAGCTTGCTTGAACCTCTTGGATAAATGAGGATGCCTTTGTACCGATATTTAATACCCCTGTTTGTAAAAATAAATCCATTCCAGCTTCTTTTTCAAGCTCATACCAAAGCTCTTGTGCTCTTAAAGCTAAGGGTACATAATGTTCCCCTTCACCATATGCATGTCGTATAATACGAGTCTCTCCGTGGTGTGATCCATTCTGGTGCGGAGGATCATAAGCATCGAGGAGCAGAACTGTTTGACCTTGCTTAGCTAAATAATACCCAGCGGCCATCCCCATTGATCCAGCCCCAACAATCATTGTATGAAAGTGCATCCTGAACATCCTTTCCTTGTGGTTATTTTGTTGTTACGAAATGGTTCAGCGCTATCTTTTTCATTTATTTTATCATTCATTGATTTTACCTTAATAAAAATTTTTGTACGAATAAAAATATTAGTGATATAATGGCTTAAAATAAAATGAAAAATTTCCTTCGGGGTCGGGTGCAATTCCCTACCGACGGTGATGGAGTCGTGCTCCTCAGTCCGTGACCCGTGAGACGAGAGTCAAGCGGTGGACCTGGTGAAAATCCGGGACCGACAGTGAAAGTCTGGATGGGAGAAGGAATGTGTAGAATTAGGTTATCTGTAAGAACCTAATTCATTCGTTATTTATCGATTTTATTAGGCGACCTATATACACGCAATCTTTCTCCCTTCTGATGCAATGTCAGAAGGGTTTTTTATTATTAAACCCGATTAAATTGATACGTAAGAAAGTAGGAGTAGGCATGAACGATCAATATTATATGAGTTTAGCTATATCATTAGCAAAATCCGTATCAGGTCAAACAAATCCAAACCCACCGGTGGGGGCTGTTGTCGTAAAGGATGGGCAGATTATCGGATTAGGTGCACATTTAAAGGCAGGTGAACCCCATGCCGAAATTCATGCTTTACACATGGCTGGTGACAAGGCTGAAGATGCAACCATTTATGTGACCTTAGAGCCTTGCAGTCACCACGGAAAAACCCCGCCGTGTGCGGATTTCATTTTACAAAAAGGGTTGTCGAGGGTAGTCGTAGCAACGGTGGATCCAAATGAAAAAGTAGCTGGTCGGGGGATTAAACGACTCCGGGATTCAGGAATTCAAGTGGATGTTGGGGTGTTAAAGGAAGAAGCCGATTATATTAATAGAGTGTTTTTCTACTATATTCAGCATCAAAAGCCATTTGTCACACTTAAATCTGCCACAAGCCTTGATGGAAAAATCGCAACATCTTCTGGAGAAAGTAAATGGATTACGGGTGAAAAGGCCAGAGAAGACGCCCATCATTACCGTCATACCCATGATGCCATTCTTGTTGGTGTCAACACCGTGATTGAAGATAATCCAAACCTGACAACTCGGTTACCTCAGGGAGGGAAAAATCCTATACGTGTTGTTTTAGATACCCATTTAAGAACCCCTATCGATTCAAACGTCATTAGGAAGAATGATACATTGACCTGGATTGTCACAGGGTCAGAAGTAGATGACACAGAGAAGGTAAAGTATGAAAAATTTACCCATGTTGAAGTGATTCAGCTGGAAAACCCAGAGATTACTGTTTCAGAAGTATTAAAGGAATTAGGGAGCAGAAAGATTATGTCCCTGTTAATAGAGGGAGGGGCAGAGGTGAACGGAAGCTTTTTAAAGGAAAAAGCATGTCAGCAAGTGATAACCTATATAGCTCCAAAACTTATTGGTGGAAGAGAAGCGCCAACTTCAATGGGTGGAGATGGAGTACAAAACTTAGCTGATAGCCTTGATCTATCCATCCAATCCGTTGAAACCATTGGTGGTGACCTCAAGATTGTAGCAGAAGTTAAAAATGAGTATGAAGGGTGAAAAACATGTTTACAGGGATTATTGAAGAGGTAGGAACGATAAAAGATATACAAAAGGGATATCAGGAAATTGCCATGATGATTGAGGCACCAGAAATTTTACAGGATGTCAGTACAGGAGACAGTATATCTGTTAATGGAGTTTGTTTAACGGTTACAACGTATTCTGGTCGTGACTTTCAGGTAGATGTCATGCCAGAAACCATTAAGGCTACCTCATTACGAATATTAGAAAAGGGATCGAAAGTAAATTTGGAGCGTTCCATGCCGGCTAATGGTCGGTTCGGCGGACATTTCGTATCGGGTCATGTCGATGGAGTGGGAACTATTAAAAGGAAAAAATCTATAGCCAATGCCATGTATTATTATATTGAAGTTCCGGATGAACTGAATAAACTGATGATGCTAAAGGGATCGGTTGCCATAGATGGTACGAGTTTAACAGTTTTTGGAATAGAGGACAGTATCTTAACCATTTCGCTGATTCCACATACAGTTTCACACACAATTCTGGGAGAAAAAGGTCAAGGTGACATTGTTAACATTGAGTGTGATATGTTAGCAAAATATGTGTCCAATATGCTCCCCAATCAAATCCCGACCAATAAAGGGTAACGGATAAAATGAATTGAGAATAAAGAATTTACAATAGAAAAAGGATGTGAACAGCATGTTTGATAAAGTGGAGGAAGCTATAGAAGATTTGAAGGCGGGGAAGCTGGTCATCGTAGCGGACGATGAAGACCGGGAAAATGAAGGGGACTTTATTGCTCTTTCCGAAAAGGTAACAGCTGAGACTATCAATTTTATGATTACGCATGGTCGAGGTCTTGTATGTACATCGATTACAGAGGAATTATCCAGCCAATTAGAGCTTCATTCAATGGTGAACCGAAGCTCCGATCCATACGGTACAGCTTTTACGGTAAGTATTGACCATATGGATACAACAACTGGTATTAGTGCGGCAGAGCGGGCATTGACGATTCAGCAATTGTTTAACCCAAAAGCTAAGCCGGCTGATTTTAAAAGACCTGGTCATGTGTTTCCCATAGTAGCCAAAAAGGGTGGCGTCTTGAGACGTGCTGGGCACACAGAAGCAGCTGTTGATTTAGCTAAGCTAAGTGGTGCTTTTCCATCTGGAGTCATCTGTGAAATTATCAAGGATGATGGAACAATGGCCCGAGTGCCGGATTTGCGAAAAATCGCTGATGAGTTTGGTCTTACGTTTATTACCATTAAAGATTTAATTGAATATCGAAATCATACAGAGAACCTTATTCAAAAGGAAGTTGAGGTAGAGCTTCCTACTGAATTTGGTGATTTCAAGGCAATAGCATATACCAATGATGTAGATGAGCGTGAACATATAGCACTTGTAAAAGGAAATATAGATGCGGAAAAACCGACGCTGGTAAGAGTTCATTCCGAGTGTTTAACCGGTGATGTTTTCGGTTCTTACCGCTGTGACTGTGGACCTCAGCTTCATTCAGCCCTTTCTCAAATTGAAGAAGCAGGGAATGGCGTTTTGCTTTACATGCGACAAGAGGGACGGGGAATAGGTTTAATTAATAAGCTTCGTGCCTACAAGTTACAGGAAGAAGGTTATGATACAGTAGAAGCCAATGAGAAATTAGGATTTGCTCCTGATTTGAGAGACTACGGAATTGGTGCTCAAATTTTAAGAGACTTAGGTCTTCGGAAAATGCGTTTATTAACCAATAATCCTAGAAAAATTACAGGGTTAAAGGGTTATGGTTTAGAAGTGGTTGAACGTGTGCCTATTCAATTGCCTGCTAGAAAAGAAAATGAACGTTATTTAAAAACGAAACATAAAAAACTTGGGCATTTATTAGAATTTCATACTCATTCATGATGAAAAAGGAGGAAGCAACAATGGGACAAATTTTTGAAGGAAGTCTGGTAGGAACAAATTTAAAGGTAGGAATCGTAGTTGGTCGATTTAATGAGTTTATTACAAAGAAACTATTAGATGGGGCATTTGGTACACTACAGCGTCACGGAGTTTCAGAAGATGACATTGATACTGCCTGGGTCCCGGGGGCATTTGAAATCCCATTAATAGCTCAAAAAATGGCGGAATCAGGAAGGTATGATGCAGTCATTGCACTTGGAACGGTTATCAGAGGTTCTACACCGCACTTTGATTATGTTTGTAATGAGGCTGCTAAAGGTGTTTCATCAGCAGCATTAAAAACAGGAAAACCGGTAATTTTTGGAATCATTACTACAGATACTATCGAACAAGCAATTGAACGGGCCGGAACGAAAGCAGGTAATAAAGGTTCGGAAGCTGCAGTAGCTGCAGTGGAGATGGCTCAGCTTGTAAAGAATATTGAAGAGTGAGGCTATTAAAATGACAAATATAGTTGTAACGATTTTAAATGAAAAGGATGCAGAATCTTACTGGAATCTTAGGTTAGAAGCCTTAAAGGAAGCGCCAGATGCTTTTCTTACAAGCTATGATGAGGCATTACAGAGAGTAAATCCTGTAGAACAGGTTGCACAGCAATTATCAAGTGAAGAAAGTATAACGTTTGGGGCTTTTAGCGAGGACAGTTTAGTCGGTGTGACAACACTTAAATTCACAGATAAAGAAAAAGAAAGGCATAAGGCTTTTCTTTTAGCCATGTATGTTACACCTCAGTATCAAAATCATGGGATTGCCAAGCAACTGATTTTTAAAGCTATTCAAACTGCGAGAAGACATGGGGAAATCGAACAAATCCATTTATCCGTTGTTTCAATAAATCCGGCAGCTATTCACCTGTACGAATCCATTGGGTTTAAGGCGTATGCCACAGAACCTAGAGCCCTTAAAACAGAAAAAGGCTATCTGGATGAATGTTTAATGGTCTTATCTTTATAATTTTTTCAATGCCTAGTTTTTTTGGTCAAGTGCCATTAGTTGAATGTCATGCATAGTGTAGTAATGAATACATTTTCCAAAGGAGTTGAGAATTTTGGAACATCATGAAACGCTGGCATGGCATGAATCACTTGAACTTCATGAAATCGTGGCCTTTAAATCTATTGGCATTATGAAAATGAAAATGGCCTTGCCCAATGTAACCGATCGGACTTTAAAAGGGTTATATCAACGAGGGATTCAGGAAAATCAAGAAGATCTTCGGGAATTAATAGAGTTTTATCGCCACGTCCCGATTCCAGATGACCGTAACGAAGAAGAACGAGTACAAGATACCCTTTTTGAGGGGGATCTGCTGGCTTTTACGAAAGCAGCTGTTCGTAATTATTCGATTGCCATTACAGAAACCGCCACTCCAGCTTTAAAAGAAGTCTTTACAAAACAGTTGAATTCAGCGATTAAATTGCATGATATGGTTTACCGTTATATGTATAAGCAGGGTCATTACCCTTCATATAATTTAAATAAGTTATTCTCCAATGACTTAAAGCTGGCACAAAGAGCATTATCTAAGTAAACGTGAAAGGGCTATCACTTGAGAGATAGCCCTTTTAAATTAAAGGTCAGGTTGTTGTTCGTGGCTTCGAAGGATCACAATTTGGAAGAGATACATCTGAGGATTCTGCCAGTTTGACTAAGTAATAGCATTCCTCTCGTGCCATATGGTCAGCCATTAACACGGAAAATGTTGATAATACCTGATCGCTTAATTCTAATTCTTCAATTTCCTCTAAAAATGCGCGAAATAAAGACATTTCCAGCTCAACTTCATTATTAAAGCGATGCAGTGCCGGGAAGGTTGTTAAACTGGTACGGAGATAACCTGTCATTTCAACGGCTTTCAAATAAAAACTCTTAAAATGCCTGGTGAACTCATTACTTTTCATTTTTAGCTTCTTTTCCACTCCGTCCATCTCATCATTAATTGCCCCTGCGTGACCGTATGCGTCCTGTAGCCATAAAAGGTGATGATGCAGCTCATGAAAAATAGGGACAGCTTCGCCCTTTTGTAAATACTTTAGAACTTGTAAGTACTCTTCAAGTTCGTTTACCATGTGGTTAATAAAAGTAGGAGATAAGTGGATCTTAATATTTCCAGTTAGGTGTCGTTCAATAATGGAGAGTTTAAACTTTCGAAAGCTTTTAACTACATCCTCCACTTCATTGGATAGAGACTTATAGGTTTCTGCCGTAGACATTTGACGGGCTTGAGACAGCCATTCATCAAATATATTTACGAATGAACGGGAGGATTCAATATCTTTTTGTTCAGCAGGGTACAGAGAGTCCCTGATAAACCGTGCATGATCACCTAAAACCTGAAGCCAAAACGTATGTTCAAAAGCAGCACTTTCCTGAAAAGACTTCAATAAATGATTCCTCCTTTTTTCAAAGTCAATGCCATTATATTCCTTCATAAGTTGTCCTAGTAACCTTTTCCTTAAGAGCCGGTATATTTTACTCTATATTTCAAAAGATAAGAGGTGAATCTATGTAGGAGGTGCAGCATGAGTCAAAAAAACAATCGGAAGAGAGAAAAATCCATAGCGGATAAGTATTATGAACCAGAGGATTATCAAAAACAGGATCAATTATCAGCGGGAATCGCAGAGACCCATGAGCAAGCAAGCGATACATTAACTGAAGGTACGATTGATGGAAAAATAGAAAGAGAAAATGGTGAGCGTGAAGATATTCCACGAAAAGGATATGAATAAATTTTAGGGAAGGCTGTTCCGGAGAGGGAGCAGCCAATTTTTACCGTTTAGATTTTTGAGGGGATATAATATGAAAGACGAAGTCATTGATACAAGCAGGGCCCGTGAATTGGTTAATAACCCCAATCCACGGGGGAATATTCTTTAGGACAGAGAGAGTCTTTCTTTAACTGTTAGCGAGCTAAGCTTACTGATTCAAGTTCACTGCTTATGCGGAAAGGACTCCCTCCGTTTTTCTGTCTTATTTTTTATTTTTACCCGGAAGTTTGTTAGAGGGATCATTTCTACCTTGACGTTTTCGGTTTTGTCTGTCTTTTCTTTGTTTGTCGTGGATTCTTTCTACAAAATCGTGGGTACTGTCCATGAATACTAAACCTCCTTACAATTGGTTTTGATTGTTACTATATCCCTGTAGCGTACAAAAAATGTATGGACTAAGAATGATTAAATAATGGAAATATGGAATTTTAAGAAGGTTACACTTGCTTTTTTGGGTCAAAAGCGTTAAAGTGGAATAAGCAAAATGAATTTGAAGAACGAATATTTACTTGATGACCTCTTTATAAAGGTAGGTAAAGTAAGTTACGGTTCAATTCTTTTGTAAGATATTTTTATAAGGAGGTCATTTTAAATGACTGGTACAGTAAAATGGTTTAATTCAGAAAAAGGCTTCGGCTTTATTGAGCGTGAAAGTGGAGACGATGTATTCGTACACTTCTCAGCTATTCAAGAAGAAGGATTCAAAACACTAGATGAAGGCCAAAGTGTTGAATTCGAAATCGTTGAAGGCGACCGCGGTCCACAAGCTGCAAACGTTGTTAAGCTTTAAGCTGATAAATAAAAAGCACATTCCACATTCCGTGGGATGTGCTTTTTTTACATATGATATAATGGATGTAAGATTTGAAAAGTGGAATGCTACATCGTTAGAGGAAAAGTTATTCCTAATAAAGAAAACGAAGTAGGAATAAAAATTATCCTACGTTTCTGTCTTATGAGTTAATAAAAAGAGAAGAATAGGAGGAATGTCAGTGTCTGAACAAAAAGGATGTATTAAGTGCGGTAGTACAGATGCCGGGAAAAGGATGTGGCGATGACGGGTACAGGTCTTTCGAAAATGTTTGATGTACAAAATAATCGTTTTACCGTTGTTTATTGTAAAAACTGTGGATATTCTGAGTTTTATAATCAGCAGGCATCAAAGGCGGGAAATGTTTTCGACTTTTTCTTCGGATAAAGGAAAGCATGATAAAAGGATCTTATAGAAAGCTGTTTTCTAAACTGCGATGGGTCGAGCAATGAGCAAAAAAAGACAGGAAAACATCCTGTAGAAATGAAGGTAGTCTTATGCAATGGATTCAAAAGGAATTTAACCAGTTAACAGCAAGGGAACTTTATACATTATTAAGAGAACGCGTTAATGTTTTTGTTGTCGAACAGAACTGTCCTTATCCTGAAATTGATGACTATGACCAGGATTCAACACATCTCTATTTAGAAGATGATGGGGAAGTTGCAGCTTATTGTCGCCTTCTTCCACATGATACGATCTACCATGAAGCCTCTATTGGGAGAATTCTTGTGAAGAATAAGTTTCGTAAGCAAGGATACGCAAAGGAATTGATGAAAAAGGCTTTAAGGATTATGATTGAAGATTGGGGAGAGTCTGAAATTAAACTTCACGCCCAATCGCACCTGCAAAATTTTTACGGTCAATACGGTTTTAAGACCATAACAGATGAATACTTAGATGATGGAATATTACATGTTGATATGATATTGCAGACCAAAAAGAAGTAAGTCAGGAATCCTTGACTTACTTCTTTTCTTTGAAACTTTTATTCTGTAACTTGTAAAAATATAGAATCATATTTTTGAATTAATTCCATATCTAAATCGGTAATTCCTTTAGCTTGCCATGAAGTAAGTTTGATCGTAACCACCTTATACTCAATGGAAATAAAGGGGTGATGATCCACTTCTTCTGATAATTCAGCGATTTCGTTCACAAACTGAACGCCTGTTAAGAACTCAGTAAAACGATATTTTTTAGTAAGCCAACGTCCGTCGTCAACGCTCCAGTCTGAAAGATAATCCAGTTGTTTTTCAATTTCCTCCGCTGGTAAACGCTCCATTTGATAACCCCTTCCATATCTAGCATCACAGTAATATTATAAGGGGAAAGCGGCCACTAAGTAAAACACATTTTTTCAATGAAATAGGATAACGTTCGACAAATACTATTTTAGTGATTTTCTTTGTTTACCAGGGTCACTTTCAAAACCAGAGCAAGATCTTTTTTTAACATTTCGTCCCTAAGTAAATCACCTTCTGCAGCTGACAGGGTCTTCATAGAGTTGCTTTTCGTACCTATAAAGCCTGCTAAGTACACAGGTTGATTTAATTTTAGTGTTTTATTTTCGTGAATGAAAGACTGAAAGGAATGGCCCTGAATATCAATATTAGGCTCATAAGTTTGTGTGGCGAGTCCAGAAGGGGTTCCTATCATCAAGTCCATAGTATTACGGTCGTTTTGTTTGAAGTTTATACCAAAGGATAAAATGGAATCGTTAAAATTTGAATTTAAAAATCCGGAACTTTTCATACCGCTTTTGGATTTTCCGTTTTCAAAGGTTTCTATTTCAAAGAGTAAATCTTTTTCTTTAGGAAGATTACCATTTAATGTGAAATAGTGGATGTCCGTAACTCCTGTTTTGTTAATTAATGTTTTCTCTTCTTCACTTAATTTGTGTGGACTAATGGTTAAAGTGGAGTTTGTTTGTGTGTCACCGCATGCACTCAATAAAAGAATACTTACGATACAAAAGTTAAAGAGTAACAATAATCTTTTTCGCATACTGCTGATATCCTTTCTAAGTAGCTATCCATATTATAACATGGAAAGTTATCAGAAAGGATTTCTGAAAAAAACTCAGGTATTTCGTTCCACATAATCATTTACAAGTTTTTCAATTTGCTGTTCGTCAGGTTTTTGACCCCCAAAAGAAAAGGTTAACTCTTCAATAAATTCTCCATCCCTATATACATGAATAGCTCCTTCCTGAAGACTAACGGCATATTCTACATCAAATTGAAAATCTCCTTGTTGAATCGCACCCATTTTATGACCTCCCATATAGTTTGTACATACTTTTCCCAGTTGAGGATAATTCTATTTAGCAGGAGGTGTAAAAATGCAGGAACGTGACAGACGAACCTATACCGGTGAACCATCATCTCATTTAGATGGCGAGAGGGAAGGCATATATCAGGATTCAACGGGTGTACAAGCTGGTGTGTCCATGGATGGGGATCCGAAAAAAGAAGTAAACAAGAATCCAAAGGATGCTACGATAAAAAGTGATCCTGAGATGCTGAAATTAAACAGAGTTATGAAAGGTAGAGATCAGTCTGCTGGAGATTCATAAGGAAGTACATCGTTTTTTCCCGGTGGCGAGCCAGTTGTATAGAAGTAATGCCTCGTTTTTTTCATTAATAAAACCTCATCGCTTCTTAATTTGAGCGATGAGGTATAAACGAGTCATTATTTTAGTATAGTTACTTCCACTTCTTGTACACCCCATTTATTGGCTTCAGCCTCTGAAGGAATGAACAGATCGATTCGATTCCCTTTAATCGCACTTCCGATATCTCCGGCAACAGCCTTACCATAGCCTTCCACGTAAAGCTTGGTTCCAAGTGGAATAACATTAGGGTCAACAGCAACCACTTTTTTATCAGGATTTTCTAATAGATCTATTCCGGTTTTAGTCACACCACTACAACCATCGCAATTAGCAGTGTAGGCTGTTGCCTTCATCGTTAGCGTACGCTCTTTCTCGCTCTTTAAAAGGTCTTGTCCAGTTAAGGATAACTCCGTTGAAAGTTGGCTATATTTTAATAGACTATTAATAGAACCGCCAATTTCAAAGGCTATATCACTTGTTGGCTCGTCCTTTGCCACTTCCAGAATCTTATCTTTATCATCAATTGTCTTGTTTGGATTTTCTTGTGCTAAAGTACTAGTTCCTAAAGTGAAAATGCTTAATATAAAAATAACGACTAAGGTTATTACTTTTTTCATGTTATGACCTCCTAACATTCGGTCATTATAACAGCCGTGCATTTCAATGCAATGACAACGGCTTAACAAAACTAATACAATTTAAATACAAAACGTAAATTAATGTAAAATTTATTGGGTATTAGTCCTTTTTTCTCTTGAGTAAAGGGGGTAAAAAGAGGAAAATGGCAGAGTGTTATTGTGCAAAAACTTTAAAAATTAAAGAGGAATATGGAAGATTTTAACGAATTAACCTAAATAGTGTACGATTTTAGCGAAAAAATCTAATCAATTATCTGACAATATTCCCATGATATATTATTTGAACAAAAAAAGACCTGGTGTCTACACCAGGCAAAGTTAAACGTCATATTGTTCAGTTTGAAGCAATTGGGGATTGCTTCTTGGATTGGAATGGAAAATAGTTCATTAAGAAAGGTGACACGTATTAACCATGTTTACGCTTAAGATACAGAGAAGTTATCCAGGTAAGGGCAATGGTTGCAATAAGTATACCAATCCCTAATGTGATAACATCTCCTTCAGTCGTTGTCATGGTCATCATACCCCTTTCAAACTTCATTTTGATAAACCTAATCATTTAAGCTAATTACAACACATTCTAACCGGAATTATAATAAACAAAAAATCTTATTTGGAAGGGAAATACTAGTTACTTAATAAACTGGTCCTGGATCTTTTCGGTCAAAAGTGACAACTTTAGAAGCTATTTCATTATCTGGGGTTAAATCTACATTCGAGAATGAAACAACTACTGTAAAAGCTAATAATAGTGTTACAACAACCTTCTTCATTATATTCACCCTTTCTATTAAGTTATCTATTATAGTTATATCAAAGATTCAATTTTTATGTTTTGGGCAAATTAGACTATTTTTCCCGAAAAAACATACTATTTTTACGTTTAGGTCGCTCAGACGTTAAAAGTTATGAAGATAGTAATATTTATTGTAATAAATTACCAAAAAATATTGGAAGAAGGTGATAATTTATGCTTATAAGTGGAAATATAGGAGAGAAAATTAAGGATTTAAGAGAATTTTATGGAATCTCTCAAAAAGATTTATGTGAAGGTATATGTTCCCAAGCCTATGTAAGTAGACTGGAAAAAGGTGAAATTAATGTTTCTGCTGATATTCTATTTATGCTTTCAAAACGCTTGGGAGTTGAAGTGAATTATTTCTTTGAGAATTACAAGTCCTCAAGGTCAGAATATGTAAGTGTTACTATGGATGAAATTCGAATTGCTACTTATAAAAAAGATTATGAGCATGTGGAAGAAATGGTAGAACTGGAACTAAAGAATCCTCTATTTAAAAACAATTTAGAAGGCAGGCAGTTTTTATTATGGCATCAAGGAATATGTAAGTTTGAATTAGGCAAAAGTATTGATGAAGCAATGTTCTATATCAATGAGGCTTTATCTTGTAGTTTGACCACCAATAAAAATTATTCTCAACGAGAGATAGAAATTTTGTTAACCAAAGCAATCATAATGCATTTGACAAACCGGTTTCAAGAAAGTAAAAAAATATATTTAGAACTTTTAGCGGCATTAAATAAAAATATTTATATAACTGACGAAAAAATATTCGTAAAAAGCTATTATAATTATACTCGCTTACTTGTAGATTTTAACGAATACGATGAAGCCTTAAAAAACGCCCGAATTGGGTTGCGTCATGCCAAAAAAGCTGATTTATTATATTTGCAAGGTGAATTATACTTTCAAATTGGAAGATGCTATGAACTAATGAAAGATTATAAAGAAGCTAAGGACAATTTTCAAATATCATCAAGTTGTTTTTATTTAAGTGAACAAAATGAATTATATGATTTAGTACTTGAGGCAGTAGATGAAATGGACGAACTAGAAGTTGAAATGATTAAAGATTAATAAGGGATAGTGAAAATTTAAATTTTGTTAATTTTTTGTAGAAAAACAATTAAAGTTTATATAGGAGGCTAAAAGGAAAACTTTATGTTACAATAGAAAGGTTGAATATTCATAAAGGTATTAAGAGGAGAGTTGTTCATGCAACATAGAGATGATTTGCGTAACATCGCGATAATTGCTCACGTAGACCATGGAAAAACAACCCTGGTTGACCAGCTGTTAACTTATTCTGGTACATTTCGTGAAAATGAACATGTCGATGAACGCGCTATGGATTCGAATGATTTAGAAAAAGAACGCGGAATTACAATTTTGTCCAAGAACACAGCCATTCATTATAAAGATACACGTATTAATATCCTCGATACACCAGGACACGCTGACTTTGGCGGGGAAGTTGAACGGATTATGAGTATGGTTGATGGGGTTTTGCTTGTAGTGGATGCCTATGAAGGCGTTATGCCCCAAACTCGTTTTGTGCTTAAAAAAGCATTGGAACAAAAGTTACGTCCTGTCGTTGTTTTAAATAAAATTGACCGTCCAAATGCCCGTCCTGAAGAGGTAGTAGATGAAGTTCTTGATTTATTTATCGAATTAGGCGCTGATGATGATCAGTTAGAATTTCCTGTTGTTTATTCTTCTGCGATTCAGGGAACTTCGGGTTATGAACCAGATGAATTAGGCGAAACGATGGACCCTATTTTCAAAACGATAATGGATCATGTTCCAGCTCCTGTAGAAAACTCCGATGAACCATTACAATTTCAGGTAACCTTGCTGGATTATAATGATTATGTCGGAAGAATTGGGGTAGGAAGAGTTTTCCGTGGAAGCATTAAAGTTGGAGATCAGGTATCTCTGATGAAGAAGGGTGGTTCGGTACGGAACTTTAGAGTTACCAAGCTATTTGGATTTATCGGGTTAAAGAGAATTGAAATTGAAGAAGGAAAAGCTGGTGACATTGTTGCTGTATCTGGGATGGAAGATATTAACGTAGGTGAGACGGTTTGTGCACCTGACAACCCAGAGCCATTGCCATTGCTAAGAATTGATGAACCAACCCTGCAAATGACTTTCCTTGTAAATAACAGTCCATTTGCCGGCAAGGAAGGAAAATATGTAACGGCTCGTCAAATTGAAGAGCGTTTAATGACACAATTAGAAACAGATGTGAGCCTGCGGGTAGAGCCTACCTCTTCCCCTGATGCATGGACTGTTTCAGGTCGTGGAGAACTCCATTTATCGATTTTAATTGAGAATATGCGCCGTGAGGGATATGAACTGCAGTTATCTAAGCCACAGGTAATCTTAAAAGAAATAGATGGACAAAAGTGTGAACCGGTTGAACATGTACAAGCTGACGTACCTGAAGATTATTCAGGCTCTGTCATTGAATCCCTTGGTTCCAGAAAAGGTGAAATGCTTGATATGGTTAATCAGGGAAATGGTCAAGTTCGCCTAGAGTTTAAAGTACCATCCCGTGGTCTTATCGGTTATGCAACAGAATTTATGAGTCAAACCAGAGGATATGGAATTCTCAATCATACGTTTGATGGATATGAGCCTGTCACTGCAGGTCAAGTAGGTGGCCGTCGTCGAGGTGTATTAGTTTCCTTGGAAAACGGTAAAACAACTACTTATAGTATTATGTCCCTAGAAGACCGTGGCGTTATCTTTGTTGAACCAGGAACAGATGTATATGCCGGGATGATTGTCGGGGAGCATAACCGGGAAAATGATTTAACCGTTAATATTACAAAAGAAAAGCATTTAACAAATGTACGGTCTGCTACGAAGGACCAAACCGCCACCATTCGAAGTACTCGAACATTATCCCTGGAAGAAGCCATCGAATATCTAGATGATGATGAATATTGCGAGGTTACACCAGAAAACGTTCGTCTTCGCAAAAAGATTTTAAATAAAAATGAGCGGGAAAAAGCGGCAAAAAGAAAGAAAGATTAAATAAGGGAGCCAAGGATTTCTGTAATCCTTGGCTCTTCGTTATTCTCCTGAAAAGGCAGGACCTCTTTTATCTAAAAAGGCTTGTATCCCTTCCTTATGATCATTCGTTTGACGCATTTTTTGTTGACCAATGGCTTCCTGATCAAGTATATGCATGAGCTTTGTTCGATTTTGTTCAGCATAAATCAGTTTTGTTTCAATCATGGCTTTGATTGGCTTACTACGTAACTGATCTATCTTTTGCTGGATGAAATCATTTAAATCAGGAACGGCTACTTCGTCTATTAATCCCAGTTTTTGAGCTTGTTCTGCTGAGAATTTCTGACCTTCCCAAATCGTGTGTTTGGCCCTTACTTCACCCAGTCGCTGCTCCATAAAAAAGTGCCCTGCTCCATCAGGAATTAAGCCAATTCCAATAAAGTTCATCGCCACATTTGCTTTCTTATCTGCAATTACATAGTCACTTGCTAAAGCCAGACTAAGACCCAAACCAGCCGCTGCACCATTAATGGCACTAATAGTAATAGCGGGCAGTGTATAAAGCGTAATCATTATATCCTTAATCGTTTTCATAATATCATGAAAAACGTCAGCATCTGACTGCAGTAACATCGTTTTGATATCACCACCCGCTGAAAAGGCCTTCCCTTCACCGGTTATGACCAGTACATTTGCTTCACTTTCTTTTACTCTTTGTAAGCCATTAAGTAACTCATTTAACAGTTCAACGTTCATGGCATTCATGCTTTCCGGTCGATTTAGTGTTAAAGTTGCTGTTTTTTCTTCGATGGATAGTAAAACGGAATTAGACATAAAAGTATCACCTCTTCTTTTATCTATTATGTAATTTAAACGCATACATAGCTAATAGATATATTATTCTATTATGGTAATCAATATTCCTACTAGAATTATTTGAATAAAATAAAAAAAGAGCCGTTTATGACTCTTTTATAGGTAATCCTCTACTCTAAACGTATTCGAATAAAATTGGTGAGTAAGCTGATAATATTCTCCGGCTTTTTTATATTGACGATTATGGAAGTGAATGTCTCCGATTAATTTATAAAGACGCAGAAGTTCATATTGATCCCCAGATTCCTTGAAGTAAGGGATAATTTCCTTTTGAAGCTTTTCAATGAATTGAGTATCATAGATTTGCTGATTTTTCTTTGCTTCTATAATATAAAACTTATATAAATATCTACGGGAATTTATTTTTTCCGCCAGGTCTAACCCAAATTTGACCGTCTCTTCAAATTGATCTAAATCAAGTATTGTATAATAAACTAAACTAAGTACATAAATGGTTTCCGCCTGTTCCTCCTCAGATTCACTTTGTTCAAGTGAATCTCTCAAATGTTGAATAGCCTTTTCATACTTTTTTTGCTGATAATATATATAACCAAGATTATGATATATTAAAGATTTATATTGTGGTGTTATATTTAATTCTTCTTTTTTTAGTTTTAATAATTCGTTTTCTGCAAAACCGTACTCACCAATTCTAATATAGAGAGTTGAAATAAGAATAAAGGTTTTCGTTATAGTAGTCAGGTCATAATTCATTTGAGCCTCATGTAGAGCTTTAAATGCATTATGAAGTGACTTATATAATTGATCAGCTCGACTATAATAGACAGCTAAATTGTAGTAAAGAGATAAATCTATTAAATCGATAGATGGATAAACTTTTTCTGCTTCTTTAAGGGACTCTAATGCACTAACTAAATCATTTTTGTTATAAAAATATATTGATTCTAATTTGTGAAAATAGTAATAAGTTAATGGGTTGAATAATTCCTGCATTTCTCGTAGTTGTCTATAATGAGATGTTATGATTTTATTGTCTTTTTCAAAAGCTAATAGATAGCCAAATTCGATAGTTAAAAATAAATACTTTATTACATGGTTATTAGTCCCTTGGTAAATTTTTTGTAAATTCTTATATTCGCTTTGTGCTCTTTTATAATCATTGTCTTTTATGTGGTTATACCACTCCAGGATACGCTTTTCTACATCCTGGCTATCTTCCTGTATATCTAAGGTGATGTGAAGGCGTTCTCCTAAAAGAGATAGTACATCCTGACTAGGTTCGATGGTTTCGTTTTCTATTTTACTTAGATAGGAAACCGAGCATATTCCAGCAGCTAATTCTTTTTGAGTCATCTCTTTTCTTGTACGATGATATTTAATCAATTTTCCTTGAAACATTCACATCATTCCTGGATAAAATTTTCATTAATATTTACTATAATAAATCCATTTTACTAGTAAAATATATCTAAAACAATGAAATGGATTAATGTTATTCTATTTATATTTTTCTTAAGATTTTGCTTAAGGTCAAGGAAAAATCCATATAGTTTAAATTTGAGGATATAAATCAGCCTGATCATTTTCATTTAAACCCGATAATACTTATCTATACTGGGTAGTTGTTTGGCAAACGGATACTGCCAAAAATAAAACGATTATCTGATATTTCGTAGTTGTTTTTTTAGGAAGTCCATAGTATATTAGAATCAAAAGTGAATGAGTTTGCCACAAAGGGGAGCCAATTGGCTGAGATTGAACGATGAAGTTCTTGACCCTTTGAACCTGTCAAGCTAGTACTTGCGTAGGGATTGTGGTGTTAAGGACAGTTTGTTTTGTAGCTTAAGCAAAGTATTGCGCGTCCTTGCGCCATACTTTGCTTTTTTATGTATTAAATCAATACGCTATGTGGCGACCTTCACTTTCATTATTAGATTGGGGAGGAATTAAGTTGACAACAAATCAGTCTAAAGTGTTATTTATTGTGGAGATTGCCATCTTTACAGCCTTAGCTTTATTATTTGATGAGCTATCTAAATTTTTAACGGGGCGTTTCTGGCCTCAAGGCGGGTCTGTATCGATAGGAATGCTTCCTGTATTAATTATGGCTTTTCGATGGGGAATAAAAGGCGGGCTGCTATCCGGATTTCTATTTGGAGGATTACAGCTTCTATTAGGGGCATCTATATATCATCCTGTTCAAGGCTTCATTGACTATTTCTTAGCCTTTACACTAGTAGGTGTTGCGGGGATGTTTGCAAAACAGGTGAAAGAAGGAATAACAGAAGGAAAGTCTTTGAAATGGATATCTTTTATGATTATGGGGACGATTTTGGGAGGCTTTCTCCGTTTCCTATGTCACTTTGTAGCAGGGATTGTTTTCTTTTCATCCTTTGCGGGTGATCAGCCAGTTGTTATTTATTCACTTTTATATAATGGTGGATATATGAGCTTTTCTGTTTTATTCTGTATGATTCTATTAACTCTATTAATTCCAGCTTTACCTAAAAAATATTTTCAATCATCTCCTGAAGCCTATAGTCTTAAAGGCTGATTTCCCATATTAATTGTGAAGAGTTGTCCTTTAATGGGCAGCTCTTTTATTATCAGCTTTTAAGTTCTTTTAATACAGAGACACCATTATCTTTAGACACCAGGCTTGTTAACCATGGGTGTTGGTTTCCTCTCAATTGCTCTCGCTTTCCGTGAGTGATGATCCGGGAGCTATCTGGGCATACGTCTGTGTGGTCTCCCATATACCGCTCTTCCCGCAGGAGTCTCAGCACTTCCGCTCCAATATACTTGGTAAAAATCATAATAACCTTTAACACAATCAGTCACTAAAAATGACGCAAATACCTATAGGATTCAGTGTTTCAACGGCACCAATGATGTAAGCGGTTACTTAATATCTGATTAATAAAAATTATCAGAATTTTTTCGAATTACCGGTTGACCTCCAACTAAAATGGCGTTATGATTATCGACAATATTAATAAAACTACATGAAGAAACCCATAACAATCAGAGTATAAAAGCCCTTTACAACTTCAAAATATTGATTTTAAGAGAAGGGGTTATTTTTGAACTTTTATACTTTAATGCGTTAACGCTTTTATGCGATTCATTACAAATATATTAAGAGAGGAGTGTCGTATATGGGTGATCAGTGGATTTATTTAAGTGGCGAATACGTTCGCAAAGAAGATGCCGTTATTTCTGTATATGATCATGGTTTTTTGTATGGAGATGGGGTATTCGAAGGTATTCGTGTTTACAGTGGCAATGTTTTTAAATTAGAAGAACATCTTAATCGTCTTTATGAATCAGCTCATTCTGTAATGCTTGATATCCCTTATGCAAAGGAGGATTTTAAGCAGATTATTGTGAACACTGTTCGCAAAAACAACCTGGAGAATGCCTATATACGTGTTGTGGTCTCTCGAGGCAAAGGTAATCTTGGTCTAGACCCGGATTTATGCCAGGAACCCCGCATCGTAGTGATCGCAGAAGCACTCGCTCTTTATCCAGAAGAACTATATGAACGTGGCCTTAAGCTGGCATCGGTTGCTTCACGAAGGAATCGTCCGGATGTATTAAGTCCACAAATTAAGTCATTAAATTATTTAAATAATATATTAGTTAAACAAGAATCAAAGCAGGCTGGTGCAGATGAAGCACTTATGTTAAATGACCAGGGATATGTTACGGAATGCTCCGGAGATAACATTTTCATTGTAAAAAATGGAACTATATATACTCCACCTATCTATTTAGGTGCGCTTGAGGGAATCACAAGAAATGCCATCATCGACTTAGCAAAAGAAAATGGCTATGAGTTAAAAGAACAGCCATTTACCCGACACGATGTTTTTGTAGCAGATGAAGTCTTTTTAACTGGTACGGCAGCTGAAGTAATTTCGGTTGTAGAAGTTGACCAGCGCCCTATCAATGGTGGGAAAATTGGCAGCATCACAAAACATCTCTTACAGGAATTTAGAAAACTTGTTTTAATAGATGGTGTTCAATGCTATCCAGAAAAGAAAAAGAATGTCGAGGCAATATAAGGGGGCTCCACAATGAGAAGTGACATGATCAAAAAAGGAATCGATCGTGCCCCGCATCGAAGTTTATTGCATGCAACAGGGGTTAAAACCAGTGATATAGGTAAACCATTTATTGGAGTTTGTAACTCCTATGTGGATATTATTCCTGGCCATAGGCATTTAAATGAATTTGGAAAGGTAGTAAAAGAGGCCATTCGGGAAGCAGGAGGCATTCCATTCGAGTTTAATACCATTGGGGTAGATGATGGGATTGCCATGGGGCATATTGGAATGCGTTATTCGCTTCCAAGCAGGGAAGTGATAGCCGACAGTGCTGAAACAGTAATTAATGCCCATTGGTTTGATGGCGTTTTTTATATCCCAAACTGTGACAAAATCACTCCAGGCATGTTAATGGCAGCAGCACGTACCAATGTTCCGTCGGTATTCGTTTCAGGAGGCCCGATGGAAGGTGGCGTCTCACCAAGTGGAGATCATCTATCACTTGTTTCCATGTTTGAGGGAGTAGGAGCTTATAAATCAGGAACAATGACCAAACAGGAATTATCACAAATGGAACAGCTGGCATGCCCGACATGTGGATCGTGCTCAGGTATGTTTACGGCAAATTCCATGAACTGCTTAATGGAAATGCTCGGTTTAACAGTCCCGGGGAATGGAACCATTGTTGCTACCTCCCAAGAACGCCATGACCTAATTTACCAAGCAGCATATCACTTAGTTGATTTGGTTAAGAAGGATATCCGCCCACGAGATATTTTAACAAAAGAAACCTTTGATGATGCGTTTGCTTTAGATATGGCAATGGGTGGTTCAACCAATACGGTACTTCATACTTTAGCCATTGCGCATGAAGCAGGCGTTGAATATGACTTAAAATCGGTTAACGACATTGCAGAAAAAGTTCCGTATTTGTCCAAAATCAGCCCAGCATCTGACTATACTATGCACGATGTTCACCTGGCTGGTGGTGTAAGTGCAATTATCAATGAGCTTTGCCAAATTGATGGACTCATTCACAAAGATCGAATCACGGTTACAGGAAAATCAATCTATGAAAATGTGAAAGATGCGGAAATTAAAAATGATAAAGTAATTCGTACAAAAGAGAATGCGTATAGTCCCGTTGGCGGTTTATCCATTTTATACGGAAATATCGCCCCAGATGGTGCTGTCATTAAAGTTGGTGCTGTGGATCCTTCGATTAAAAAATTTCTGGGTGATGCCATTGTTTTCAATTCTCAAGAGGAGGCTCAGAAAGGAATTGATAATGGTACCGTTCAGGCCGGTCATGTTGTAGTCATTCGCTATGAAGGTCCAAAGGGTGGTCCGGGAATGCCGGAAATGCTGGCTCCAACATCATCGATTGCCGGTCGTGGTCTTGGAAAGGAAGTTGCTTTAATTACTGATGGACGTTTCTCAGGAGCTACACGAGGTATATCAGTTGGTCATATTTCCCCTGAAGCAGCTGAGGGAGGACCGATTGCTTTAGTTGAAAATGGGGATGGCATCATGATTGATTTGGAGACACGGTCGATTGAATTATTAGTAGACGAGGAGGAGTTGGCAGAAAGGAGAAAAAATTGGAAAAAGCCAGATCCAAAAATTCAATCCGGTTATTTAGCTAAGTACTCCAAACTAGTTACTTCCGCAAATACCGGAGGAGTAATGAAAATATAAAACGTTATTTTAAAGCGATGACGGGAACAAAGGAATGGGGTTATTGTATTCCCAGAGATCCGGGGATGGTGGAAGCCCGGAAATACAACTCATTCCGACATCGTCCCTGAGTGTTAAGCTGAACGGATTTATCTCATTAGGCTTAGCCGGGTGTTTCCAGAACACTCGTTAACAAAGAGGCTCCTGTTAGCTTCATGAGACAGCGTTTGTGAGAATGCTGTGAAAAAGGGTGGTACCGTGAAAAGTAAAAGACCTTTTCTCCCCTTATATTCTGCCAATGTGTTTTGCAGAGTGTAGGGAGAAAGGGTCTTTTTTAACTTTTTAACAACTATTTTTAAAAGAAAAGGCTAATAAGTGATTAGGAGGGATTAAAAAGTGAGCGTTGAAGCAAAGGCGGGCACGCGTACAGAAACAAATACCAGGACTGGTGCAGATTTGCTCGTGGAATCTTTAATTCGTGAGGGTGTTGATACGTTATTCGGTTATCCAGGAGGGGCTGTTTTACCGATTTATGATGCCTTATATAAAGCAAAGGAATCCTTTCATCATGTTTTAAGCCGCCATGAACAAGGAGCTATTCATGCAGCGGAAGGCTATGCACGTGTTTCGGGTAAACCTGGTGTTGTCATTGCTACTTCTGGTCCAGGGGCTACGAATTTAGTTACTGGCATAACGGATGCCATGATGGATTCGTTACCGCTTGTTGTTTTTACTGGTCAGGTTGCTCGACATGTCATTGGTACCGATGCCTTTCAGGAAGCGGATGTTATGGGGATTACGACGCCCATTACGAAGCATAATTACCAGGTTCAATCAATGAGTGATTTGCCCCGAATTGTAAAAGAAGCCTTTCATATTGCAACTACGGGGAGAAAAGGTCCTGTATTAGTAGATATTCCAAAAGATATTGCTGCCAGTTTACAAGAGGATTCATATGATACCACGTTTCAACTACCTGGCTATCAGCCGACAACAAAACCGAATCCCTTACAAATTAAAAAGTTGGCAGATGCTATCGCAAAGGCGAAAAAACCTGTTTTGCTCGCGGGTGCAGGTGTGCTGCATGGGAAAGCATCCAGCTCATTAAAAGCCTTTGCTGTCAAATATTCGCTGCCAGTTACAACGACCTTGCTCGGTTTGGGAAGTTTTCCGGGAGACCATAAATTATCGCTTGGAATGGCAGGAATGCACGGCACATATGCTGCAAACATGGCTTTATATGAGTGTGATCTGCTCATTAATATCGGCGCTCGCTTTGATGACCGGCTAACAGGTAATCTTAAACACTTTGCCAAATATGCAACTGTTGCCCATATTGATATCGATCCAGCGGAAATCGGTAAAAATGTCGAAACAAAAATTCCTATTGTTTCTGACTCTAAAGAAGCTCTTACTGAAATGCATTCTATGATTCAGGAAAGCCCAAGGCATCAAGATTGGCTGGAGCAATTGGAGGCATATAAAAAAGAGTATCCATTATTTTATGAAAATGCCGATAAAGAAGTGTCACCGCAGTGGTTAGTAGAGGCCATTTATAAGGAGACAGAAGGAAAGGCCATTATTACAACCGATGTGGGACAGCATCAAATGTGGGCAGCCCAATACTATACGTTTGCAAATCCTGATAAATGGGTGACCTCAGGTGGACTTGGAACAATGGGCTTTGGCTTTCCTGCAGCCATTGGAGCTCAATTAGCTAAACCTGATGAAACGGTTGTAGCCTTAGTTGGCGATGGTGGATTCCAAATGACTTTGCAGGAGCTATCCCTATTACAAGATAAAGGTTTACCTGTAAAAGTCATCATTATGAATAATGAGGCATTAGGAATGGTGAGACAGTGGCAGGAATCGTTTTATGAAGAACGTTACTCCGAATCACTTCTGCCTGTTCAACCGGATTTTGTGAAATTAGCCGAAAGCTACCACATACGCGGATTTAAGGTGGAAACAAAGGATGAGCTTGAGCAGGTTATGCCGGAAGTGTTTGCCTACAGTGGGCCAGTCGTACTTGATTGTCGAGTTCTGAATCTTGAAAATGTTTATCCAATGATTGCTCCAGGCAAAGGACTTCACGAAATGATAGGGGTGAAACCATGAGGAGAATTATCACGGCAACTGTACAAAACCGAAGTGGTGTGCTCAACCGTGTAACGGGATTGCTTCACAAAAGACAATTTAACATTGAAAGCATTTCAGTGGGACGTACTGAAACAGAAAGTATTTCAAAAATGACGTTCGTTGTAGAAGTACCGGATTTTCAAAAGCTTGAGCAAATGATTAAACAGCTTCATAAACAGATTGATGTTTTAAAAGTATCGGACATTACAGATAAGGCCATCGTTGCTCGGGAATTAGCATTAATTAAAGTGGTTAGTAACAGTCAAATAAGAAATGAAATTCAGGGAATTATTGAACCATTCCGCGCGTCTATTATAGATGTCAGTCGGGATAGTCTTACGGTACAGGTAACAGGAAAGACAGACAAAGTAGAGGCTTTAATTGAATTGCTTCGTCCCTATGGTATTAAAGAATTAGCAAGGACTGGATTAACAGCGTTCCTTCGCGGGCACCAGCCACAAGTAACTGAGATTCCCGATTATTCAATATTAAAATAATTTTTAGGAGAGGATGTTCAAAATGGCAAAAGTACTTTATCACGATGACATTCAGGAAGAAGTATTAAGGAGTAAAAAGGTTGCAGTTGTAGGATATGGATCACAGGGTCATGCCCATGCACTGAATTTAAAAGAAAACGGATTTGATGTAGTGGTCGGTTTACGTAAGGGTAAATCCTGGGATAAGGCAGTTGAAGATGGAGTGGATGTCAAGAGTGTGGCAGATGCAGTTGAAGAATCTGATGTTGTGATGGTTCTTCTCCCGGATGAATTGCAGCCAGATGTTTATGAGAACCAAATTAAACCAAACCTTGCGCCAGGAAATGCTTTAGCTTTTGCTCACGGATTTAATATCCATTTCAATCAAGTCGTTCCACCAGAAGATGTTGATGTATTTCTTGTTGCACCAAAGGCACCTGGGCATCTGGTAAGAAGAACCTTTGAAGAAGGAGCAGGTGTACCATCACTCTACGGTGTATATCAGGATGCAACTGGTCAGGCGACAGAATTAGCCTTAGCTTATGCCAAAGGAATCGGCTCTGGTCGTGCAGGAATCTTAAAAACATCCTTCCAGGAAGAAACGGAAACGGATTTGTTTGGTGAGCAGGCCGTGTTATGTGGTGGTGTATCAAATCTTGTAAAAGCAGGCTTTGAAACATTGACAGAAGCTGGCTATCAACCAGAAATAGCGTATTTTGAATGCTTACACGAAATGAAATTAATTGTTGATCTGATGTATGAAGGCGGAATGGAGTATATGCGCTATTCGATATCTGATACCGCTCAATGGGGAGACTTTGTTTCAGGACCTAGAGTGATTAATGAAGAAACAAAAGAACGGATGAAAGAAGTATTACAAGACGTACAATCCGGTGCGTTTGCTAAAGGCTGGATTTTAGAAAATCAAGTCAATCGTCCACAATTCAATGCTATTAATGAAATGGAGAAGAATCATCAGTTAACACAGGTTGGAAAAGAATTACGAGCATTGATGCCATTTGTTAAGCAGACCAAAAAGAAGAAAAAGGAGGAAGTCGTAACTCATGGCTCAAATTAAATTCTTTGATACGACGTTGAGAGACGGGGAGCAGTCTCCCGGGGTGAATTTGAATCAGCTTGAAAAAATTGAGATTGCCAAACAGTTGGAGCGTTTAGGAATGGACATTATGGAAGCTGGATTTCCTGCATCTTCTAAAGGCGATTTTGAAGCAGTAAGACAAATTGCACGTACAATCAAAAATACATCTGTAACAGGTCTGGCTAGAACTACAAAAGAAGATATCGACATTGCCTGGGAAGCTTTAAAGGATGCAGCGGAACCAAGGATTCATATTTTTCTTGCAACTTCTCCTATTCACATGACACACAAGCTGAAGAAAACGCCAGATGATGTAATCCAAACATCCGTTGATATGGTCTCTTATGCAAAGAAAAAATTTACCCATGTGGAATGGTCTGCAGAGGATGCCAGTCGCTCAGATTTAGACTTCCTCGTTAAAATCATAGAAAAAGTTATTGATGCTGGGGCGACTGTAATTAACCTGCCTGATACGGTAGGATATACAACACCTGAAGAATATGGCCGGATGTTTCGATATGTAAGGGAGCATGTTCCGAATATTGATCGAGTATCCTTATCTGCTCATTGTCATGATGATCTTGGAATGGCTGTTGCTAATTCCATTGCAGCCATTGAAAATGGAGCAACTCAGATAGAAGGTACGATTAATGGTATTGGGGAACGTGCAGGAAATGCTTCCCTGGAGGAAATTGCGGTCGCATTGAAAATCCGTAATGACCATTATCAGCATTCAACCAATTTAGTCCTAAATGAAATTAAGCGGACGAGTGACTTAATTAGTAAATTCACTGGTATGATGGTGCCCGGAAATAAAGCGGTAGTAGGTCGTAACGCTTTTGCGCATGAATCTGGTATTCATCAGGATGGGGTGTTAAAAGAGGCTTCCACTTATGAAATTATTACACCGGAGATGGTAGGAATTAAATCTAATAATCTATTTTTAGGAAAGCATTCCGGCCGTCACGCTTTTAAAAACAAAGTGGAGGAGCTTGGCTTTGAACTATCTGAAGAAAAGATAAAAGAAGCCTTTACCAAATTTAAAGAGCTTACGGATCGTAAAAAAGAAGTTACTGATGATGATTTATTTACCATTCTGACCGATTTACAAGCTGATTCGCTAAACATTGCCAAATACAAACTGGAATCATTCCAGGTACAATATGGATCCTTCAATCTGCCAACAGCAACAGTAGCTCTCTTAACTCCTGATGGATACAGAGTAGAAACGGCAAAAACTGGTCAGGGAAGTGTGGAAGCCTTGTATAACACACTTGAATCCCTTGTTCAGGAAGAAATTCATTTAACTGATTACCAACTGAATTCCATTGGGAAAGGGCGAGATGCCTTAGCTGAAGTTCATGTCATGGTGAAGGTAAATGATCTGGAACTGGGTGGACGTGGTGCTGCCCAGGATGTATTAGAAGCTTCCGCTAATGCTTTCTTAAATGCTCTTAATCGAGTATTTATTAGTCAGCACCAAGCTGATCAGAAAAAGATTCATAGTTAAGGAGAGCTTAGTTTAGTTAAAAAAATGGGGAGGATTAGGTTCATGAAAAAACAAATTGCTTTGTTGCCTGGTGATGGTATTGGTCAAGAGGTGATGCAATCAGCAACGGAAGTGCTTAATGCAATTGCTGTTGAATTTGACCATGAATTCGAGTTTGATACCTATGATATTGGGGGAGCGGCGATAGAAACCCAAGAAACGCCATTACCTGATAAAACGATTGAAGGTTGTAAGCGTTCGGATGCCATTTTACTTGGTGCTGTCGGTGGCCCTAAGTGGGAGAACCTTCCTTCCCACCTTCGACCGGAAAAAGGTTTACTAGGCATTCGAAAAGCTTTAGGTCTTTTTGCAAATTTAAGACCGGTTAAAGGATTTTCCCAGTTGTTACATGCCTCTCCACTAAAAGAAGAAGTGATAAATGGCAGTGATCTTCTTATTGTGCGGGAACTGACTGGCGGACTTTATTTTGGAGAACCAAGTGAAATCCGTGAAGATGGTCAGTCCGTTGTTGATACGTTGGCTTACAAACGAGAAGAAATTGAACGGATAGTGGATCAGGCTTTTCAAAGTGCAAGACTAAGACGTAAGCATTTAACATCTATAGATAAAGCAAATGTATTAGCCTCCAGCAAGCTTTGGAGAGAGGTTGTAGAAGAGAAACGGAGGGAATATCCTGATGTAGCTGTTGAACATTTACTGGTAGATGCTGCTGCTATGAAGCTCATTACCAATCCGGGCCAATTCGATGTGATGGTGACGGAAAATATGTTTGGCGATATTTTAAGCGATGAAGCATCCGTCCTAACAGGATCCTTAGGAATGCTTCCATCAGCCAGTCTTCGTGCAGATGGTATGGGGCTTTATGAGCCTGTTCATGGATCAGCTCCGGACATTGCAGGAAAAGGAGTGGCTAATCCGCTGGCTATGATTCTATCTACCGCACTGATGTTAAGACATTCCTTTCAATTAGAAGAAGAGGCTAATGCGGTCGAAGAGGCAGTTCAGGAATTATTACGCTCGGGTTATCATACGGCTGACTTAAATGTAAAAGAAGGTGAACAGGTTGGAACAAACGTCATGACCCGCCTTGTTGTTGAAGGAATTTCTTCCAGAAGTGCATCTGAGAGCATTATGAGCTGCTACGTATAACTGTTCATTTTAAATTATGGGGACAGTCCCCGGAAAGGAGTTGAACACATGGAGAAACCGCAAACTATTATAGATAAAATTTGGCAGCGTCATATTGTAGACCAAGAGCCGGATAAACCGGATTTGCTATATATTGATTTGCATCTAGTTCATGAAGTTACCTCGCCCCAGGCTTTTGAAGGTCTGCGTATGAAAGGCAGAAAGGTACGTCGTCCAGACCGGACTTATGCGACTATGGATCATAATGTACCAACTATTCATCGTCATGTAATCAAAGATCAAATATCCAAAACCCAAATGGAGACGTTAAAGCAAAATTGTGAGGAATTTGCTATTCCGCTTGCAGATATTGACCACCCCGATCAGGGAATTGTGCATGTCATTGGGCCACAATTAGGCTTAACGCAGCCAGGAAAAACTATTGTTTGTGGAGACAGTCATACCTCAACACATGGAGCCTTTGGTGCTCTGGCATTTGGAATTGGTACGAGTGAAGTAGAACATGTTTTAGCGACTCAAACCATTTGGCAGCAAAAGCCTAAAACATTAAATGTAAAAGTTAATGGCAATCTGGGCAAAGGAGTGACAGCTAAAGATCTCATACTTGCCATTATTGCCAAACATGGTGTTCGCTTTGGTACCGGCTATATTATTGAATATACTGGAGAAGCCATACGAAACCTTTCTATGGAAGGGCGCATGACGATTTGTAATATGTCGATTGAAGCTGGGGCTAGAGCAGGGCTAATCAGCCCAGATGAAACCACTTTTGAATATTTACGGGGAAAACGCCATTCACCACAAGGAGAGGACTTCGATACAGCGGTAGAAGAGTGGTGTACACTAGCAACGGATGAAGGAGCTACCTATGACGCAACGGTTGAGATTGATGCTGAAGAAATCGAGCCGCAAGTCACTTGGGGAACCAACCCGAGTATGTGTATTCCAGTTAGTGAGTCGGTACCGAACCCGGATGATGCCACTACACCTAATGAGAAGGAGGCAATTGAGCGAGCGCTTGATTATATGGGTTTAGCACCTAATCAGCCAATTTCCTCTGTAGAAATTGAACACGTATTTATTGGTTCCTGTACAAATTCTAGGTTGAGTGATTTACAAAAAGCCGCCAAAATTGTTCATGGTAAAAAAGTAAAAGATACCGTTCGGGCTATGGTTGTCCCCGGGTCTCATAGTGTAAAGGCAGCTGCAGAACAAGAAGGATTGGATGTCATTTTTCAGCAGGCAGGCTTTGAATGGCGTGATGCTGGCTGTAGTATGTGCCTGGCGATGAATGATGATGTAGTACCACCAGGAGAACGCTGCGCTTCCACATCCAATCGTAACTTTGAAGGACGTCAGGGAAACGGTGCGAGAACACATTTGGTTAGTCCGGAGATGGCTGCAGCTGCAGCGATTGAAGGTCGTTTTGTGGATGTTCGTCAAATGGACTCACCCGTTTTAAGCTAAAGTGTTTTTTTCAAAGGAGGGAATGCCATGGAGCCACTACGCATTCATAAAGGACTTGTATATCCATTGAATCGAACAAATGTAGATACCGATCAGATTATACCCAAACAGTTTCTAAAGCGTATTGAACGAAAAGGGTTCGGTCAGTTCCTTTTTTATAACTGGCGTTTCAACGACGACGGTCAGCCACGTGAGGACTTTTCACTTAACGATAAAAAATATGAAGGAGCTTCCATTTTAGTGGCTGGTGAAAATTTCGGGTGTGGTTCGTCCCGTGAGCACGCACCTTGGGCTTTAGAGGACTATGGATTTAAAGTGGTTCTTGCACCAAGCTTTGCGGATATATTTTATAATAATTGTTTTAAAAATGGAATTTTGCCCGTAACCTTAAAAGAGGATATCATTCAGCACTTAATAGAGAAGGCTGAAATGGAGGCTTATGAGTTAACTGTCAATCTTGAAGAACAAACCGTTCGGGATTCGGAGGAATTGCAGGAAACCTTCGAAATTTCATCCTATCAAAAGGAAATGCTACTAAATGGATGGGATGAAATTGCAGTTACGCTAAAACAGGCGGATAAAATTGATCAATTTGAACAAAATATAGGGAAATAATAGAGGAGTGTGAAGACATTGGGAATTGCTTAACAGGTCAAAAAATCACGGATGCGATGCAGCAAATGATTGATGTTGTTCATCGCACCCCCCTTACCACGTCAACATCTATTAATCAATTAACAGGGAAACAGGTTTATTTTAAGATGGAAAATCAGCAGAAAACCGGAGCCTTTAAAATTAGAGGGGCTACCAATAAAATTTCACAGCTTTCAGAAAGTGAAAAGAGAAGGGGGGTTATTGCCGCATCTGCCGGAAACCATGCACAAGGTGTTGCGCTGGCAGCAACCAAGCGAGGTATTCCCTCGAAAATATTTATGCCAGAGAAAACACCAGCTGCTAAAGCACAGGCGACCAAAGGATATGGTGCTCAAATTGTGTTAACAGGAGAATCCTTTCAGGAGGCTTATGAAGCTGCGATGGAAGAAATGAAAAGGGAAAACTCGGTTTTTGTGCATCCCTTTGATGATACTGATGTTATGGCTGGTCAGGGCACCATCGCTCTGGAGATGCTTCAACAGGAGCCAGGACTGGACACCATTATTGTTCCTGTTGGTGGTGGTGGTCTCATTAGTGGAATCGCCGTTGCAGCCAAGAACATTAATCCGAACATTAAGATTATTGGAGTTCAGGCAGAGGGAGCTTGTCCTACCTTTAATCGTTTCTATCAAAAAGGAGCATCATCGGCCAAAAAGGTTTCCACAATTGCAGACGGCATTGCCGTGAAAAAACCAGGCATCCAAACCTTCCCACTCATTCAGAAATATGTGGATGACATTGTAACGGTTTCGGATGAAGACATTGCAGGCGCGATGGTTTATATGCTGGAGAGAAGCAAGACCTTAATTGAAGGAGCAGGCGCTAGTGCATTTGCTGCTCTCTTGGCACATGGTCATCGCATTCAATCTAAGCATTGTGGCATTATTGTCAGTGGTGGAAATATGGATATTTCTAAAATGCCGCACATTCAACATTTAGCACAGCAAAATCAATTATCTTGTCTGGCTTAATGAAATCGTCCGGTTGGTCCAGAAATGGATTAACCGGATTTTTTATGGGTTAGTAAATGAGATTGTAGAACCGAATGTAGTGGCATGAACAGATAAAGAATACCATCGACAGGATTAACAAAAGAATGGACATGAAAAATGAGTGGTTAGACAAAAATGTAAACAAAGGAAATCCAATTATTCCACTTTCCCGATTGAATGTGAGCCATATACTCCAGGATCATCGTGAGTTCACGCAATACCAGCCATTATGGTATGATAGTAGAAGTGTTTGTAATTAAGAAACGGAAATGGGGATTTAGTCCAATGTGATACTAAACTTCTTTAGCAGAAAAAGAACTTTTGGAAAAACATCATTACACATCTGTAGAAGGAGTTACGATAATGACGGATATGAAAACGGAAGTGGATAGACGTAAGACGTTTGCGATTATTTCTCACCCTGATGCGGGGAAAACAACGCTAACGGAAAAAATGCTTTTATTAGGTGGAGCAATTCGTACAGCGGGTTCTGTAAAAGCAAAAAAATCAGCTAAATTTGCAACCTCAGACTGGATGGAGCTTGAAAAACAACGAGGAATTTCCGTTACATCAAGCGTAATGCAGTTTGAATACCAGGGATATAAGATTAATATTCTTGATACACCTGGTCACCAGGATTTTAGTGAGGATACCTATCGAACCCTGATGGCTGTGGACAGTGTGGTTATGATTTTAGACGTAGCCAAAGGTGTTGAGGAACAGACGAAGAAATTATTTAAAGTTTGTCGGGACCGGGGAATTCCAATTTTTACATTTATTAATAAGATGGACCGTTTTGGTAAGGAGCCTTTTGAGTTGTTTGAGGAAATTGAAGAGGTATTAGGTATTGAATCTACTCCTATTAACTATCCAATTGGAATGGGTCCGACGTTTACAGGGGTTTATGACCGATTTGAGAAGCAAATTGAGTACTATGATAATGGAGAAAAAGTAGGAACACAGGCAATTGAAGACTATGATGAGCTGCAAGAGCATCTTGAAAAAGTGACAGATCAGGAAACCATTGACCAGTTAATGGAAGATTTAATGCTTGTAGATGAGGCTGGAAATGAGTTTGATTATGAAGCTGTGGAGAACGGTAAACAAACACCGGTTTTCTTCGGTAGTGCTGTGTCAAGCTTTGGTGTACCTACATTTTTAGAGCACTTTTTGGAAATGGCTCCATTACCGTCTACTCGGGAATCAACAAAAGGAACTGTTAAACCAACAGATGAAGAATTTTCAGGCTTTGTGTTTAAAATTCAAGCAAATATGGATCCTGCTCATCGTGACCGGATTGCCTTTTTACGTATTTGTTCTGGTAAATATGAAAAAGGAATGACAACCTGGCTCGATCGCACAGGCAAGCAGATGAAGCTTGCTCTACCTCAGCAGTTCTTTGCTGATAGCCGTGAGAATGTAGAAGAGGCTTATGCCGGGGATATTATTGGCTTATACGATCCGGGTGTTTATCAAATTGGAGATACTGTATGTGGATCTAAAAATATCTTCAGCTTTGGTGATTTACCGCAATTTCCACCAGAGCATTTTGCTAAAGTCCGGCCTAAAAATGCGATGAAGCATAAACAGTATATAAAAGGAATCCAGCAAATTGCCCAGGAAGGTGCCATTCAGGTTTATCGTACGCCACATATGGAAGAAACCATTTTAGGGGCAGTTGGTCAGCTGCAATTTGATGTATTTATTTATCGAATGAAGGCAGAATATGGTGTGGATCTTGTGATGGATACGTTAAGCTATCAAATTGCACGTTGGATAGCAGAGGGAGATGTTCCGGAAAAATTAAGACGCACAAGCACTAACATGATGGTGTATGATTATGTAGATCGACCTGTGATGCTTTTCAAAAATGATTTTAATCTTGAGTACTTCCAAAATCAAAATGAAGACATCGTTTTATCAGAACGGCCTCCAAGGACAGAATAAAGGGGAGTTTCACCAAACAAATTGATTTCATGAGCTATTTGTCAGTTGCAAATCTTGGTTTTGTTCATAGAATGTTAGTAGATTTTTTATTCATATAACTTACTCTTGTAGGGGAGTGATGGTGATGAAGGATGCAATTCGATTAACCCTTACAGTAGTTGAAGTTATGGTAAATGGAAAAAAAGTTGTTTATGAACTGAACCAAAAATCTGGAATTGAAATGAACTCTTAGCACTACCGTAAGTGGTGGTGCTTTTTTCGTTGAATAAATAAAAACATTGACCAAATGACCCAACCCATCTATTATAAATAATAGATGAAAATCAAATATTGAATAATAGGGTGAGGACAATTGAATTGTCCGCTTAAAAGGGAAGTCCGGTTAAAATCCGGCGCGGTCCCGCCACTGTAATTGGGAGCGACCTAAGGATATCACTATCAAAATGATGGGAAGATTTAGGGAGCAATGACCATAAGCCAGGAGACCTGCCTTATTATCCAGCTGATTTTCCTTCGGGTTTAAAGGGAAAGGCTAACATAACGGATTCATTTATGCCGAGTATTGTATGAAAGCCTCGATTTCTTTAAAAACGAAATCGGGGCTTTTTGATTGAGTGCCTGTCACCACCCGAAAATTGTCGAATTTTATACATAGGAGGAGAGTAAATGAGACAAGGTTTAAGGATTTTAGGACTTCTTTTTTTCATTGTACTAGTTTCGATTGGATTATTAGGCTGTGCATCAGATGATGAACCGAATCAGGAAGAAAACACAACAGAAGAATCAGAGAATAATCAGGAAGCAGCAAGTGAATCTGCATTTCCGGTAACCATAACCGATGATTCTGGTGAAGAAGTTGTGATTGAAGAAGAACCAGAGCGTATTATTTCTGTCATCCCAAGTGCAACTGAAATTATCTTCGGTTTAGACCTTGGTGACAAAGTAGTTGGTGTCACGGATAATGATAATTATCCTGAAGAAGTAACAGAGATTGAATCTGTTGGCGGGTTAGAGTTAAATACCGAAAAAATCATTTCCTTAGAACCAGATTTAGTGGTTGCTGATGTGAATAATGGAGAAGCAATTAGCCAATTAAGAGAGCACGGGGTAAACGTCCTGGTATTAGGGGCCCAGAGCCTGGAGGAAACGTATGAAGATATTCAAACGGTTGGTAAAGCAACAGGAGCAGTTGAAAAAGCAGATGAAGTAGTAGGATCTATGAAAGAGGATGTTGAGTCTGTTAAATCAGCTGTACAGGATATTCCTGACGATGAACGAAAAACCGTTTGGATAGAAGTAGGTGAAGAGCTCTTTTCAGCAGGAAGCGGAACATTTTTAAATGAGCTTGTTGAAACAGCAGGTGGAAAGAATATTATTTCAGATCAGGAAGGCTGGCCTCAAGTAAATGAGGAAGAAGTCATTCAGGCGAACCCTGACGTTATTTTCCTGACGTATGCAAGCTATGTGGAAAATGCTGTACAGAAGGTGAAAGACCGTGAATCATGGAAGGATATTACAGCCATTAAGGATGACCAGGTGTATCCGTTAAATTCAGATATTACAGAGCGGGCAGGTCCTCGTATAACAGAAGGTTTACAAATGATAGCGGAAAACTTGTATCCTGAAAAGTTTAACCAGGAATAGTGGAAAGTAGTGGAATGATATGAAAGGGCCTCAAAATTACTCCCAAAAGCTTATGATTTGGATACCAGTTTTGCTGATCGTTTTGCTATTAACTGTAACGATTAGTATAACAATAGGAAGCGCCGATATTGACATGATGACCGTATGGCTTGTGATTGGATCTAATATTCCATTTTTAGGAGACGGAATGGAGCAAACGTGGAAGGATTCGACGGAAACCATCATTTGGAATATTCGAATGCCTCGAATTATTTTAGGTATGCTGGTAGGTGCCGCCCTTGCAATGGCAGGGGCCATCTATCAGGGAGTGCTGCGTAATCCATTGGCAGATCCCTTTATATTAGGGGTTTCCTCAGGCTCAGCCCTTGGTGCAGCTCTTGTTTTATTATTTGGCTTTGAGAGTATGGTTCTGGGTCAATTTACACTTCCTGTTGTTGCATTTGGTTCGGGTTTACTCACGTTATTTGTCGTTTATACATTAGCCAGAATCAATTACCGTTTGCAAATGGAAACCCTAATTTTAGCAGGGGTTGTTGTTCAGGCCTTTATCGCTTCGATGTTATCCTTAATTCTGGCTCTATCTGACGAAAAAATGCAAACGATTATGTACTGGATGATGGGTAGTCTCTCCTTAACTGATTGGAGCTATAACCGCGTTATTTTTCCTTTTGTGTTACTTACCATCCTGTTTGTAACATTTTTAACGAGAGAACTAAATATGCTGGCACTTGGAGAAGAGGCAGCTTATCATTCGGGTGTCTCTGTTCAAAAGGTTCGGTTGATTTTATTGGTTGTGGCTTCACTTCTAACAGGAGTAGCCGTATCTGTCTCCGGAACAATAGGCTTTGTTGGATTAATTATTCCTCATATGATTCGTTTACTGTTTGGATCGGATTATCGTATAATTCTCCCTTTATCAGTTCTCGGCGGAGCAATTTTTTTAGTAGGAGCAGACACCATTGCAAGAACGATTCTTGAACCGAGGGAATTACCAATCGGGATCATTACAGCCTTTTTAGGTGCTCCCTTTTTTGGTTATTTACTTCGAAAAAAGAAATCGAATTATTTTTAGGAGGATCGATATGCTTACTGTTGACTCCGTAACTAAACATTTTAGCGAAAAAAAAGTTCTGCAGGATATAACGTTTCAGGTAGATAAAGGGACTTGTGTCGGCATTATTGGTCCAAATGGTTCAGGGAAGTCTACCTTATTAAAAATTATATCAGGACTTCTTACACCAACCTCTGGTGAAGTGAAATGTAATCATAAAAATATCCTACATCTAAAACAGAAGACTATTGCTAAGAAAATGGCTGTATTGTCCCAGGATGGTTTGCCTTCATCCCCTATTTCTGTTTTTGATACCGTTTTAATGGGCCGGTATCCTCATATAAAATGGTATCAACGTGAGCGTGCACACGATATAGAAAAGGTCCAGGATGTTCTTAACTTAACAGGCATCTCTCATTTACAAAATCAGCTTTTAGATACGTTAAGTGGCGGTGAAAAACAAAGAGTAGCCATTGCTAAAGCGATGGTGCAGGAGCCTCAAATTCTGTTATTAGATGAACCAACTACTTATCTTGATATTGGACACCAGTTAAATATTCTGGAACTCGTAAACCACTGGCAAAAAGAGACTGGACTTACGGTAATCATGGTGTTACATGATTTAAACCTGGCTGCCCAATATAGTGATGAACTAATTTTGCTTAATCAAGGAGTTATTGAAGAGATTGGAACAAATGAAGAAGTTATCCAAAAAGACATTTTAGAAAGAGTGTATGAAACAGTACCTGAAATTGTTATGCATCCCAAAAATCATGTGCCTCAGATATTGTTGACAAGCAGATAGACTAACTTCCCTAAGTATTTCATAATGATTTGATAGATGAGCCTTTTTTTAGTGAAAAGCTCTGGGAATTTCTCATCGAACTATAGCCCCTCATGAAAGGAAGGAGGGGGGTTTACTGCTAAATTATGCATGATAAAATAGGAAAGAGTGTAATTGATGTCAAAGGAGCCTAAGCATTTATGATTGAGTGGAAGAATATTTTTCGTGGAATGTTAATGGGGGCCAGTGATGCTGTGCCAGGTGTAAGTGGGGGCACCATTGCTGTGATATTAGGAATTTATGATCAACTTATTAAGTCCATTAATGGGATATTGAGTAAGGATTGGAAAAAATATTTAGGTTTTTTAATTCCATTAGGTGCAGGTATTTTGATTGCATTGTTTACCATCAGTCATATCATTGGCTGGCTGCTTAATAATTACCCCAATCAAACGAACTTTTTCTTTATGGGGCTTATAATTGGTGTTCTTCCTTATTTATTTCATAAGGCAGATGTAAAGAACAACTTTAACGGAGGGCATTACGTGCTGTTGATTATTGCGACGATACTCGTTGCATCTTTGGCTTTTTTTCATGAGCCAACAGAACAAATTTTGGACGTATCGAACCCCCGGGTTTTACTCTCCTTATTCTTCTCTGGCTTTATCGCTAGTATGGCTATGATTGTGCCAGGTATAAGTGGTTCCATGCTCTTATTATTGATTGGTACATTCGGAACCGTTATGTATGCGATTAAAAACATTGAACTGATAGCTGTAGGTGCTGTGGGACTAGGCGTTATTACTGGAATTGTATTATGCAGTAAAATCATCCGCTACTTTCTGGAGCACTACTATTATGCTGCCTACGCAATAATTATCGGCTTGGTTATTGGGTCTGTAGCCGTTATATTTCCAGGATTTGAAACGAATGTGATGATGTCGATTCTAAGTATTGCAGCCTTTGCTATAGGTTTGATTGCGGCTGTAGGTCTTGGACGATTTGAATACAAATAAGAGAAAGCCTTAAGCAGCATACATTGGCACCAACCCTATGTAAAGGATTGGTGCCATAATTTTTGTTCGTTCCTCCACTCACTGTCTACTTGACAGGTGGAAGTTCAAAATGCTTTTTAAGGCTTACATTTTATGAAAAATCGGCTTTTGATTTTCAAAGGTTGCCACGTATTTAAATCCAATAGCTTTTAACATCTTAAGCGTGTCTTCATAGTGGGTTCCCAGAGTTTTCGGGGCATGGGAATCTGAACCGATTGTTATAATTTCCCCATTCATCTCCTTGTAGAGCTTTAAAATGTCTTTACTTGGCATCGCCTGTCCTAATCCATATTTAAACCCTGAATTATTGACTTCAATTCCTTTGCCCTCAGGAATGATTACCTTAAAAATTTCTTCTATGATATCCAAAAAGGATTGAACATTCGGCTCATATTTATACCGCTTTACAAGATCCAAGTGACCGAGAATGCTGTATGATTTAAAGGATTGAATACAGGATAAAAATTCGCGGTAGTACTGTTCATATGCCTGGTCAAGTGTTTTATCCTCAAAGTATTCTCCAGAATGCAAATCCTGCCTGTTCGTCGTGTGCATGGAACAAATGATAAAATCAAACGCTTCATTTGCAACCATATTCTCATAGTCCTTTAAAACATGAGGCTGAACTCCAAGTTCCACACCTTTTTTAATCGTAATCTGTTGCCCATACTTATCCTGCATTTCCTTTAGCTTCTCCTGGTAAGATTCTAAATCAAGGTGAAAGGTAATCGATGGATCAGGATAGTCATAGTCAATGTGTTCCGTAAAGCAAATTTCTTCTATCCCTTTATCAATAGCGTTTTGTATCATTTCCTCCATAGAGGCTTCACAGTCTGCGGAAAAACGGCTATGTACGTGGTAGTCAAACATTTCGTTTACATCCTCTCTATCTATTATTCTATCAGACCATTTTGACAAATTCATACTTCTTACGGTTGACTTATTTCTCTATAATGATTACAATACACTATAACTTTAATTAAATAAAGCGATAAAGCGATAAAATGATAAAGACATAAAGGGATGGTTGTTTTGTTACATGAGAGTAAGAGGATTCCAGAGGGAGTGACAGACTTAGATTCCGCAGCATTAGAAAAGAAGGAAAGCCTGATATCTACACTGAAACAGCTTTATCAGAAGAATGGATATCGCAGAGTACAAACACCGATTTTTGAATATTATGATCTGTTTTTAGATATTAAAGGAACAATTGCTAAGGAGAAAATGATTAAATTAATTGATCGGGATGGAAAGATTTTAGTTTTACGTCCAGATGCTACAATTCCGATTGCCAGAATGGTCGCAACAAACTATCAGTCTAAAAGTTCCGATATACGCTTATCCTATTTTACTAATGTCTTTCGAATGAACGATCGTGAACAGGACTTACAAAATCGTGAATTGACCCAGGCTGGTATCGAACTCTTTGGCCGTTCAGATGTAAGCGCCGATGTTGAGGTAATTAAGCTTGCTATTAATTCGATGCAAGAATTAGGCTTTAAGGATTTTAAAATTGATTTGGGTCAGGCGAATTATTTTAAAGAACTGGTGAATTTATCAACCATTACAGAGGAGCAGCTTCAGGAGATTCGGACTCGAATTGAAAATAAAAATGTGTCCGAACTGCAGAAAATTTTAGACGAAATCGATTTAGATACAACTTTTAAGGAAGCCATTTTATCTATGCCATTATTGTATGGAACACCAGAAGTCGTATTAGAAAAAGCTGAAAAGCTCGCTTTAAATGATGAAATGAAACACGAATTAGACCGTCTCCGCAAAGTATATAAAAAGCTTAGCGTAGAGGGATATCAGCAGTTCTTATCCTTGGATCTGGGATTAATTAATCATTTGAATTATTATACAGGAATTATTTTTCAAGGCTTTATAAAAAACTATGGAAAGCCTGTTGTGCTTGGAGGACGCTATGACCAATTAACCAGGCAATTTGGATGGGATTTACCTGCAACCGGTTTTGGTTTTTACTTAGATGATTTACTAAGCATGATGAAGGTCAACTAATGAGTGTAAAGGTGGTATAGGTGTGAACGAAATTACAATTGCATTAGGAAAAGGAAGATTAGAATCCTTTACTTTGCAGGCATTTAAAAAGTTAGGCATTGAATTTCCCGATTTCACAAAGGATAGCCGTAAGCTTATTTTCAATGACCGGGAAAATATCTATCAAATTGTACTGGTTAAAGCCAGTGATGTTCCTACTTATGTGGAAAAGGGAGCAGCGGACATAGGTATTGTTGGAAAAGATACATTGCTGGAAAGTGGGGCAGATGTTTTTGAGGTATTAGATTTAGGCTTTGGACAATGTAAGTTTGCCGTTGCGGGCCTTCCAGATTATACCTATGGTTCTGCCTCCAAAATAACTGTAGCGTCTAAATATCCGAATGTAGCCAGAAACTTTTATCATAAAAAAGGGATGTCCATTGAGACCATTAAGCTAAATGGATCTGTAGAATTGGCTCCTCTTATTGGCTTGTCGGATGTCATTGTCGATATTGTGGAAACGGGAACGACTTTAAAAGAAAATGGTTTAGTGGTTTTGGAAGATATATCTGAAATCAGTGCCCGTTTAATAGTAAACAAAGCGAGCTTTAAAACGAAAACAGACCGAATTCATTCGCTAATTGAAGAGATGCAGTCTATTGTAGAACGGGAAATGGTATGAGGAAAGGGAGGAAAAGCATGAGAACAGCAACATTATCACGAGAAACGGCTGAAACCCAAATCAGAGTAGCACTAAATATAGATGGAACGGGTAAAAGTGATATCGATACTGGAATTGGTTTTTTTAACCACATGCTCATCTTATTTTCCAATCATGGTTTTTTAGATTTAGAGATTGATTGCCAGGGAGATATAGAAGTGGATTTTCATCATACAGTAGAGGATGTTGGGATTGTTCTGGGGCAAGCATTTAAAGAGGCTCTAGGTGATAAAAAGGGAATCACCCGCTACGCAACGGAACACTCCCCTATGGATGAGGCGCTATCCATGATTACCCTAGATATTAGTAATCGTCCTTATCTACATTTTCAAGTAGATATGCCGGTGGAAAAAGTAGGCCCATTTGATACGGAGCTTGTTGAGGAATTCTTTCGTGCTTTTGTCAATCATGCCGGCGTGACGCTACATATTAATCTATTATATGGAAAAAATGGGCACCATATCATTGAATCGATTTTTAAAGGATTCGGCCGGATTGTGGATGAGGCAACAGCCGTACAGGAGCGTATTCATGGTGTTAGGTCTACTAAAGGTATGCTTTAAAACATTCGGAAAGGAGTTAAGCGATGATTTCTATTATTGATTATGGAGCGGGTAATCTAAAAAGTGTACAGCACGCCCTAAGTACTTTAGGCTTTAAAACCGAAATCATATCCAGTAAAGAAAAAATCAATGAAAGTGATGCTCTTATCCTGCCGGGAGTGGGTGCCTTTCAAGATGCCATGGACCAGCTGGTGTCCCTGGATTTGGTAGATCCAATCAGGGAAAATGTAAAAAAAGGAAAGCCAATCTTGGGGATTTGCTTAGGACTCCAATTGTTCTTTGAAACGAGCTATGAAAATGGCAAATGGGCAGGTTTAAGCCTGCTGGAAGGTGAGATTGTGAGATTTCAGGACGATGTGAAAGTTCCCCATATGGGATGGAATACGCTTATCCCTAATCCGAATGCAAATCTGGAAAAGGGGATATCAGCGGGTATCTCCGAGAAGGATTATGCCTATTTTGTTCATTCTTATTATGCAGAGCCAAAAAAACAGGATGAGGTGGTCCTTTGGTCCGATTACGGAGTAAGATTCCCGGCAGCTGTTCAAAAAGGAAATGTTTACGGCATGCAATTTCATCCTGAAAAGAGCAGTGAAGTTGGGATGAAGCTATTGAAAAACTTTGGGGAGCTGGTTACATGATTTTATATCCTGCTATCGACATTCGCAATGGGAAATGTGTCCGATTAATTCAGGGTGATTACAATCAAGAGGATGTTTACGGAGATCCTGTTGAAATGGGAGAAAAATGGGTGGATAAAGGAGCTCACGCTCTTCATTTGGTTGATTTAGATGGAGCGAAATCCGGAACTTCAGAGAACTTGAGTACAATTGAATCAATAGTTAATCAAACCAATATTCCTATCCAGGTTGGTGGAGGCATTCGCACCATCCATCAGGTGCACGCTCTTGCTTCAATAGGAGTACAGCGAATGATTTTAGGGACAGCAGCTCTGACAAATGAAGCTTTTCTTAAGGAAGCTGTATCAAACTACCCGGAAAAAATTGCGGTTTCCATTGATGCTAAAAATGGATTTGCGGCAACCGATGGCTGGACAAAGACAAGTAATCATAAGGCCCTGGATTTTGCGCAGGAGCTTGAAGCAAACGGTGTTCAATCCATCATTTATACGGATATTAGTAAAGATGGGATGCTATCCGGCCCGAATTTTGAAGAAATAGATAACATCAATCAGCATGTCGGGATGAATGTCATTGCCTCCGGTGGTATTTCAAGCTTAGCAGATGTTCAAAAGCTATCAGAGTTAAAGGTGTATGGAGCGATTATCGGCAAAGCATTGTATACAGGAAAAATAGAATTAAAAGAGCTAAAGGAAGTGTAAGGATGCTTGCAAAGCGAATTATTCCATGTCTGGACGTCCGTAATGGCAGAGTGGTTAAAGGGCAAAAATTTCAAAATATAAAAGATGTTGATGATCCAGTTTCTTTAGCCAAGACTTATAGTGAGCAGGGCGCTGACGAGCTGGTTTTTTATGATATTACGGCCTCAAATGAAGCTCGGGACATTTTTATCGATGTTGTCGAGCAGACAGCGGAGCAAGTTCATATCCCATTCACAGTCGGTGGAGGCATTCGTTCTGTAGAAGACTTTCGCAAGGTATTAAAAGCGGGTGCGGATAAAGTTTCGGTCAATAGTGCTGCAGTAAAAAATCCGCAAATTATTCAGGAAGCGGCGCAAAAGTTTGGAAGCCAGTGTGTCGTTTTATCCATTGATGCGAAGCAAAATGAACAGGGCTGGTGGACCGTTTATTTAAATGGAGGACGTGTAAATACAGAGAAGGACGTATTAGAATGGGCAAAAGACGGAGAAAGGCTCGGTGCAGGTGAAATTGTTTTAAATGTCATGGATACCGATGGAGTAAAAACCGGATTTAGTTTAGCTATAACAAAAGCTATTTCTGAACAGGTAAATATTCCAGTTGTAGCTTCAGGTGGTGCTGGTAATCAGGAGCACTTTCTGGAGGTTCTAACAGAAGGAAAGGCAGATGCTGCTCTGGCTGCTTCTGTATTCCATTTTGAGGAAATAAAAGTGAAGGAATTAAAAGATTATTTAGCAGCAAACGATGTAGAAGTGAGGCGGATATCATGAATTTCTCCATAGAAGAATTAACCTTTGATGAAAAGGGGCTTATTCCAGCTATTGTGCAAAATGTAAATACCGGCAAAGTGTTAATGCTCGCATACATGAATAAAGAATCTTTACAAAAAACGATTGAAACGAATACGACATGGTTTTACAGCCGAAGCCGTCAAAAGTTGTGGAATAAAGGAGAAACATCTGGAAATAAGCAAATCGTAAAACGATTGAGCTACGATTGTGATGGTGATTCTATACTGGCTGAAGTGGAGCCAATGGGAAATTCCTGTCACACAGGGGCAGAAAGCTGCTTTTTTAATGAGGTTGACATAGCCGGTACTGAAACAGAAGACCAGGGAGATCGTGAAATTGTCGATTATTTGTATCAGTACATACAAAATCGCAAGGAAAATCCTGTTGAAGGCTCTTATACCCATTACTTATTTCGTAAAGGCCAGGATAAAATTTTAAAGAAGGTAGGCGAAGAAACAACAGAAGTCATTATTGGAGCAAAGAATCGGAATCAAAAAGAACTGATTAATGAATTTTCCGATTTGATTTATCACTCCATTGTGCTAATGGTGGAACAGGGGATTTCAATTGTAGATATTAAACGGGAACTGACAAATCGTCATAAGGAACGTGAATATGAACCAAAAAGGGAACCCAAGAGTGAGCTCTATGAGTAAATTTTTTAGCAGTCGCCTGAAACAGACAGAACCTTATGTTCCCGGAGAGCAGCCTAATGAGACCAAAGTCATAAAACTAAATACCAATGAGAATCCCTATCCGCCATCACCTGAAGTGCAAAAAGCCATACAGCGGGCTGCCAATGAAACCTTGAGGTTATATCCGACGCCTACTTTACAGGAATTGAGGCAAACCATCGCCAAGACATATAAAGTTCATCAGGACCAGGTTTTCATAGGAAATGGCTCTGATGAAGTACTCGCTTTTTCATTTATGGCCTTTTTTGAACCGGGGGAAGCGATACGATTTCCGGACATTACGTACAGCTTTTATCCTGTATATGCCAAGCTATTTAATGTCGATTATAAGGTTGTTCCGGTACGGGAAGACTTTTCCTTACCCATTGAGGAGTTTTATCATGCTGAAGGCGGTGTGATTTTTCCAAATCCTAATGCACCGACTGGTCGTGCATTGTCCTTGCTCGAAGTAGAAAGCATTGTACATCAAAATCCAGAAAAGGTCGTCATCATTGATGAGGCCTATATTGATTTTGGCAGCGACACCGCAGTGCAGCTTGTAAATCAGTATGAAAATCTGCTCGTCATTCAAACTTTGTCGAAGTCAAGATCTCTTGCTGGACTGCGTGTTGGTTACGCAATAGGAGATAAGCAATTAATAGAAGGACTAAATCGAATAAAAAATTCCTTTAATTCCTATACGATTGATCGTCTGGCCATTGCCGGTGCTAAGGCGGCATTTGAAGATGGGGATTATTTTGAGGAGATACGTGCCAAAATTATTGAGACGCGTGAGCAGACCGCTAAATCGTTGGATAACCTAGGGTTTGAAGTCGTGGAGTCTAAAGCCAATTTTCTGCTGGTTTCTCACTCCCAAGTTGATGCAGAAGAGCTTTATAACCAATTAAAAGAACAAAAAATTTATATTCGCTACTTTAAGAAGCCCAGAATTCAGCATTATGTAAGGATTACTATAGGAAAGCCTGAGGAAATGGAAAGACTGCTTGAGGCCATCAAAAAACACATCCCAAAAGTCACAAAATAAAACCTGTTCTTTTTTCTAGAAATATACGTTTGAATCAATTCCCTGTTGAAACACCAGAGTCATTTGCAAGTAAATTCTAATAGGTTCAATTAACCTTCAGCGGATAAGGAGTCCTGCTGAAGGTTTTTTACTCTTACGTATATAATATTTTAAAACAGAAAAGGTAATATAAAAAAGAGGAGCTTTAGAAGTTCATTTCTGTTAGGCTGTGTTAAAGCTTATTGTTGATGGTTTACCAAGTTAGTTGGAGCTTAAAATCAACACCCATGTTTAACAAAGTCTTCTGCTAAAAAAGGAGTGATGTACATGCGAAAAGAAAAGCGAAAGAAGGAAGAACCAACGATTGCACCAGGTATGGATACGGAAGATGAACTTAAAGAAGAAGCCACTAAAAAGGAAGTGGAAGAAGGCGACTATACGAATGTAACAACTGTATCATGGGATGAAAATGATCCAAGTTAAAGAGCTGAGCTGTCTTATTAAAAGACAGCTCTATAAGTTATTTAACCTTTATTTCTACACTTTTAGCGGTAAATAAATAGGTTTCATAATCTTCATTTGGTTTCCTTCGATTATACGTTACCTCAATCTTAGAACCAGGGCGAACATTTTCATAAGTATCCTTTGAAACCGTAAATAATGTTCCTCCTCCATGTTCCTTTGAGAATGATAATGCCTGATCAAAATTTAAATTTTTTACTTTTTCCTGATTTAAAACATTATTGGCTATTAGTAGCTGGTGATTTCCGTCTATTACCCGCTTTCCCGCTACCAATACAATCCTTGTAGTACTATCCCATCCCATTATGTGTATGAGCTGATCAAAGTTCTCTGGTTCTACATAAAGATAGCTCTTATTATTTTTTTTCTCGAACAAATAGTGGATATTCTGTGATTTTAATTTTTTACGTATATCTTGGGATTCTTCATCACTAGTCGTCCATATACCCTCATAGTTTCCCTCTTCGATTTTTTTCTTGACTTCGGAACGGCATCCTGTGATTACGGTGATAAGAATAATAAAGCTTATAATAGGAATAAATTTATTCTTCAAAACATCTCACCTCTATAAAATAATCACTAACCTTCTATTTTTCTACACACGGAGAAGTCTTAATGCGTTCAAGGTTACAAGTAATGTGGCTCCCATATCAGCGAAAATCGCAATCCACAGGGTTAACCATCCCGGAATAACCAGCAGTAATGCTAATATTTTAATACCGATGGCAAAGGTGATATTTTGCTTAATAATGGATAAAGCTTTTTTACTTAAACGAATAGTGAATGGAAGCTTTGACAGGTCGTCTCCCATTAAAGCAAGATCTGCTGTTTCGAGAGCGGTGTCTGTCCCCGCGCCGCCCATCGCTATTCCCGCATCAGCAGTAGCCAGTGCAGGTGCATCATTAATGCCATCTCCGACCATGCCAACTTTTCCATATTTCTTTTGATAGTCTTTGATAAAATGTAATTTTTTCTGAGGTAGTAATTGGGCCTTTACATGTTTGACCCCGATTTCTTTTGCAATAGCTTGAGCAGTTTCTTTATGATCCCCTGTTAGCATGACGGTATTTGGAACACCCAGACTATGAACTTGATTCAGGATGTTCTGACTTTCCTCTCTTGGTTCATCTCTTACCGCAAATACAGCAATAACCTCAATCTCATCTCCATAAAGCATGACGGTTTTTCCACTATTTTGCAGGTCGCGGATTTGTTGTTTCGCCGACTCAGATAATCCCTTTTGAGCTCTATCATAGGCTAATTCAGTATTTCCCATCCAATAGGCTTTCCCATTGATTTGGCCCTTGATGCCTTTGCCTGTAATAGAAGTGAAGTCAGAAATATCTATCTCACTAGTCACTTCCATATCTTCTGTATAGCTAACAAGCGCTTTTCCAAGTGGGTGTTGGGAATGGGATTCTAAGGCACGGATATTAGCTAAATGCTGATTGTGATTAGCTTCTGTTAACCAGTTTACATCGGTCACTTTAGGTGTCCCGATGGTAAGGGTTCCCGTTTTATCAAAAGCAATGGCATTTAAAGCACCGATTTCTTCTAAATAAATGCCCCCCTTAATTAAGACGCCGTTTCGTGCCCCGGTTCCGATTGCTGTGACAATGGCAACAGGAGTGGATACCACAAGTGCACAAGGACAGCCCACAACTAACACAGCAAGTCCTTGATAAATCCAGTCGCTCCAGGAAGCTCCAAACAGTGGTGGGACAACAGCTACTAATAAGGCAATAGCCATTATTACTGGTGTATAAAACTTAGCAAATTTATCAATAAATGCTTGAGCTGGTGCCTTTTCAGACTGGGCTTCTTCTACAAGATGTATAATTTTGGATAATGTTGTATCTTCGGAAGTTGTGGTGACGTTCACCTCTAGAAAACCTTCTTCATTTAAAGTCCCAGCAAATACTTCGTCACTTTGCTGTTTGGTGACAGGCACCGATTCTCCTGTTATGGCAGCTTGGTTTACTGTTGAGTTCCCCCGTGTAACGATTCCATCTATCGCAATTTTTTGTCCAGGTTTTACCAATAAAATGTCGTCAACTTGAATGTCTTCTACAGCTAGTTCCATCTCCTGGCCATGACGACGGACGATTGCCCGGTTTGGTGCTAAGTCCATCAGTGATCGAATGGAATAACGGGCTTTATCCATAGAAAAGGCTTCAAGTTTCTCACTAATAGCAAACAAAATGACGACAATTGCACCTTCACCCCATTCTCCGATAATGACTGCCCCTGTAACAGCAATGGCCATTAAGGTTTTCATATCAAATTCAAGGCGGAATAAATTTTTATAGCCAGTTTTTAGTAAGGGATAGCCGCTGATTAGAATGGCACCTACGAAGGCAATTAATGTATAAAAGTGCTTTTCGCCCACTTCTTCTTTAGATAGATAACCGATTAAGATTAATAGGATTGCTATCATTAAAAAACTGTATTTTTGCCAGAAGGATTCCTTTTCTTCATCTTGTTTGTCTCTATTATTCTCAGGTTTTATTTTTAAATTTTCAAAGGCCCCTGCTTTCTCCAAATCTTTCGTTGTTGTTTTTCCATAAACCGCGATTTTTGCAGCTCCGAAATTTACTATTGCATCTTCAACACCATCCAGGTGCTTCACGTTCTCTTCGAACTTTACGGCACAATTAGCTCAGGTTAGTCCTTCAATACGATATATGTCTTTATTATCGTTCTTAGGCATGATGTTTCACCTCCATGAAGTGGGTAAACACTAAATGATCATCTATGAGAAACTGAATTTTGTGAATCTACTAATGAACATCTATTGTTTTCAAAGATTTCATAACCTTCCATTAAATGATGGTTTGATTGTATTATATTCATATGGATAATGACTAGTCAATTAAAGACAGGAATTAGAGACAGCTTTTTTTAAATCCTGTATAATGTTGGATAATCTTTCATTAATTTATACACCTAGGGAGGATATATATGATTCGAGAAGCCAGGCATTCTGATATTCCCACCATTATGAATCTAATCCAGGCGTCAGTTGCAATTATGCAGGAAGAAAGAAATGAACAATGGGGTAAGGACTATCCATTAGCCAAGCATTATGAAAATGATATAGAAGCCGGTCAATTATATGTATATGAAGATCAAACAGGAGTTCAGGGAGTGGCCTGTATTAGTCATCAGGGGCACCATGAGTATGACGAGGTAGCGTGGTCTTTTGACTCCCCTTATCTTTGTATAAAGCGACTCGCTGTAAATCCTTTGGAACGAAAAAAAGGTATTGGCTTAACGTTTTATCAAAAGGCAGAGGAAATGGCATTAGCTAAAGGAATACATACCATACGGACAGATACTTATTCCAAAAATCAAGGGGCAGTAAAACTGTTTGAGAAGGCAGGCTATCATTTTGTGGAGGAACGGATAAACGACGGCAGGGAAGCGCCTTTCTATTATTATGAAAAGAGATTTTGAATATCTTAAAAAGCCTAAATGATGTATATGTCATTTAGGCTTTTTTATCCTGCGTCCAATCACTGGAAAGCTTCGAGTAGATGACAATATCATGAAGAGGAGATCTCCATCCCGCTTAATACATTCTTGAATAAACTTCAATAACACCATCAACCAAAAATGTAAACATCAGAGGTTACCCTGTGTTCATTTTAATTGGCCAGTTCTATAAACGCCTCAACATCCTTAATACAAAGCTGAATCCCTTTCTCCCAGAAGGATTCTTCCGTGATATCCTCACCTAAATGCTTCATCACCAGCTCTTCAACAGGCATAATCGCTGTATCACGCAGCAAAGCCATATATTTTTCCTCGTAGCTGGCGCCCTCTTCCCGGGCCTTCGCGTAAATACTTAAGGAGAATAGATAGCCAAAGGTGTATGGGAAATTATAAAAAGGTACATCCGTAATATAAAAGTGAAGCTTGGATGCCCAGAATCTAGGATGTACTTCGTTGATAGCTCCTGCATAAGCTTCCCGTTGAGCTTCCACCATTAACTCATTTAACCGTGAAGCTGGTACGATCCCTTGTTTTCGTTCTTCATAAAATCTTGATTCAAATAAGAAACGAGCATGAATGTTCATAAACATCGCAACACTTCTTTGAAGCTTGGCTTCCAGAAGTGATTTTCTCTGTTCAGCTGTCTTTGCTTCATTTACTGACGCATCTGAAACAATGGATTCAGCAAAGGTTGATGCTGTTTCAGCTACATTCATGGCATAGTTGCGGTTTAATGGATGCATGGACTGTAATGTATAACTATGAAAAGCATGCCCTAATTCATGAGCTAATGTTGCCACATTGGACATCGAGCCATTATAAGTCATAAAAATTCGGGACTGTCCACTTAATGGGAAAGAGGTACAGAAACCACCAGGACGTTTGCCTGGGCGATCCTCAGCCTCAATCCAGGCTTCTTCAAAAGCCTTTTCTGCAAATTGTGCCATTTTCGGGCTAAATGAATGGAAATGTTTTAGGATAAACTGAGCACCTTCTTGAAAAGATAGTGTCTCGTCATCATTCGATAGGGGGGCATTCAAATCGTACCAATCCAGTTTATCTTTACCTAATAAATGAGCCTTTTTATTTAAATAATCTACAAATGGCTTTTTATGCTTGGAAATGGCATTCCACATCGCTTGAAGTGTTGATTTTTGCATACGGTTATATTCCAGTGGTTCTTTAAGAAAGTCATCCCAGCCTCGTTTTTCATATACATGAAGTCGGAACCCGGCCAGATGGTTTAAGGTTTTAGCAAAGAGCTCTTCTTTTTCACTCCAGGCTTCTTCTAATCGATCAAATACTTCTTTTCGGATCTCAGGATTTCCATGTGTAGAGAGATTGTTGGCCTGCCCAACGGATAATTCCTCTGTCTTACCATCTATTGTAATGGGAATCGTCATGGATCCTACAATGGTATCATACATCTGTCCCCAGCCATGATATCATCTACAGCCAAAGATTCTATGAGTGCCTCTTCGGTTTCAGAAAGCTTCTCCTTTGCTTTCCTGCGCCATTCATTCAAAATAAAGGTTAATTCCTGTAGCTTAGGATGCTGAATGAGGTCGTTCCAAACCGAATCATTTGTTTTCGCCAGTTTTTGCTGCAAGGTATTAAAAGCTGTTGAAAACTCAGCAATTAAATGCGTCATTCTACTCCTAAGGACGTTGGCTTGTTTGTCGGTCATATCCTGGGCTTCCAGACAGCTTACAAATCCTCCAGCCTGCGTTACATTCATCTTGATATTTTTTGCCTGGTTTATTAACTCAGCTACCATACCAACATCATCAGCTTTTTTGGGGGTTTGAAAATCCTCTAGTTTTCTGGAAAAATCAGCTGTCTGGCTTCTTAGTTGATCTAAATGATGTTGAAACTCCGTGGAATGACTTCCACCTGGAAAAATGGATTCCAGGTCCCAAACTTCTGAATAAGTATGACTCATGTTGCTCCTCCTCGTGACAATATTTAGTTGGCTATACGTTTCTCTAAAGACCTTCGTAATGTTTTAGACAGTCCATCTACAGCTAATATCTTTTCAATTTTAGCCGGATTTTTCGGATCAAAAAACTTCACATGATTCACAAAGGATACAGGTACTTCATGGGCATCTGTTTCGATTAATTGTAAGGTATCATCTGGATTTACATAGCCTTCTTCTAATACGCGGAGTAAAAATCCTGTATTCCCTTTATCCCTCATTTTTCGTTCCAGGTCCGGAACATTATAGCGGGTCGCAATTTTATGACAAGGTGTACGTGGTTCAGTAACTTGAATAACCGTCTCTCCAAATTTAAAGATATCTCCAATATGAGTATTGTCTTCTGTTATCCCAATAGAGCTTAAATTTTCTCCAAAAAGGGAAGTATGTACCTCAATCCCCTGTAAAATGTCGCGCCAGTAAGAATAATGCTCGGATGGATATAAGCAAAGGGCTTTTTCGGTTCCGCCATGTTTTTTAAACTCCTGCTGATCCGCAACAAATCCCACCTTGTTTATGTAAGCTGGCCCTGTTATAGGTTGTTTACGCATAGCCGTTTTTAATGTTTTTTCTCCATATTGTAGGGTTTCAACCTTTCCTACATTAATCGATTGAAGCGGAAATATCTTTTGTTTCAATTTACGTCCTCCATCCCTATGGAATTATTAATAGTTTAGCATAATTCATAACACAGTCGATTGATATGCCGAAAAATTCTGTTAATCCAGTGTAAAGAGTCCTCCTTAAATGGATGGGAAGCGGATAAGTGGACTAGCTGGAATAGATCATGTGACCAAACCTCGCATTTAGATGATTCCCTTTTACCAGTTGAAGGTCACCATTTTCTAATGGCCATTCAGCAATGGTTTGACCATAATCGTTTTGACTGAATTCAGGTTCTGGAAGCTTATAAATGTTTGTAAATGCCTCCACCTCCTGATTTATAGAGGAGACCCCTATTTGGATGGCTGTAAAAGGGACGGAATTAACCATGTCCTGATTCGGGGGGTGATTCCCTTCTTTCTCCCATTCAATTAAAAAAGGCTTTACGTTTTGACCAGCTTCATATTCAGGAAAAAGCATCCGCCAGCTGAGTGTAGTTCCATCCGGCTTTTTACGACTACCGGGGAAGGGTCCTTTATAAGAAACTCCATTTTTCTGATAATGGTGAATGAGGTTATCCATTTGCTGGGTACGTAATGCAAACTGAATAGGTCCTTCATGGTTTTGGTCATTGGCGAAAGCTGCGTGCTGAATAAGTGGATTATCAGACGCCTTTGCTTTGTTACTATCATTGATTCCAAGCCACTCAATATAGCTATTATTACTCATAAAGGCTACATGATTATAGGTTCCCCATGGTTCGTGATTTCCACCTTTACTGAAGATTAGGTCATACTGATTGGTAAAATCCTGGACCTCTTTTTCAATCGATTTTGAGAATACAACGAGGTGATCAAAAGCAAGCACATTCACTCCCCCCTTTTTATTTCGTTTTAAAAGCATCCATAATGAGTTGATAAGATTCAAAACGCTTTTCTTTAGAAGTGGCAATCGTATTGACAATCACTTCGTCAACACCATAAGTTTGGGCTAACGTTTCAAGTTGTTCTTTTACTTGCTGTGGATTGCCTACAATCATTCGCTGGCGATTTTGACGTACCCTTTCTAATTCAAATGATGTATAAGGATAATCAACAGCTTCTTCTGGGTCTGGATAACCATGACGAAAATCGCCATTCTCTATGCGTAACAATTGAAGATCAAGCGTGCTCGCTAAATATTCAGCTTCTTTTTCCGTTTTTGCACAGACTACAAAAATGGCTACATTTCCTTGAGGTACCTTCTGCTGTTCGGATGGCTTAAAGTGATTATAGTAATCTTTCATGGCATTTATTCCACCCTCACCATTGATAAATTGAGCGAAGGTATAGGAAGTCCCTAGTTCTGCAGCAAGGGAAGCACTTCTGGTACTGGATCCCAGCATCCAAATAGGGGGTGCTGTTTCACCAAGAGGTGTTGCAGACACCTGATAAGTAGGATGTTTTTCCCCACGTACATAATTCATTAATTCCATCACTTGTTTAGGATATTCTTGAACATTAGGGTATTTTCCTTTATTTAATGCATAGTTCACACCAGGCATTCCACCTGGAGCCCGTCCAACTCCTAAATCTATTCGATTGGGATATAACGATTCTAAAACGCGAAAAACTTCTGCAACCTTATAAGCACTGTAGTGTGGCAGGAGAACCCCACCTGTTCCGACACGAATATTTTTCGTATTGGCAGCTAAATGAGTGATGAGAATTTCAGGTGCAGAGCCTGCAAGGGTTTTCGTACTATGATGTTCCGATACCCAAAAACGATGGTAGCCCAGTTTATCTGTCCATTGGGCAAGTTCTGTAGTTTGTATTAGCGCATCACGGGCTGTTGCACCAGGAAGTAATGGTGATTGATCTAATACACTTAATTTTATAGACATAACAAACATTCCTTTATAAATTGGTTTAAGATTATTTTTCCCCTTCATTAGATAAAATTCAATCATCCTGCTTAGATCGAAAAGAGGGTTTTGGCGATAAATGGCTAATATAGGAATAATAGGATGAATGGGAGGGACTATAATGGAATCCGGACATGCACTGGTTATTGGTGGAACTGGTATGCTCTCAGACGTCACGATATGGTTGAATAAAAAAGGTTATTTTGTTTCGGTAATAGGGCGAAGAAAAGAAAGATATCATCAATTAATGGAACAAATCGAACATTCCCATAATATTTCCGCCCTATTAGTCGATTACCATCAAACAAAGGAATTAAAACAGGCATTAAAGGAAGCTGTGGAAACGCACGGTCCATATAATTTGGTAGTGGCATGGGTTCATTCTTCCGCACCAGAGGTCATTCCAGCCATATTAGAATTACAAAATCAGTATCAAAACGAGCCGTTTGAATTCTTCCATGTAAAATCGCATACCCGTTATTATGAGAATGAAACTCTTATACGACCTAGTAATTGTGTCTATCATGAAATTTATCTAGGCTTTAAAGCTTATAAAGGTCATTCCCGCTGGCTTACTCACCAGGAAATCTCAGAGGGAGTGAAGGATTCTATACATCATCGCCGTCTTCAAACCGTTGTAGGTCAAATAGAACCCTGGGATGAGCGGCCACACTAGGTAAGTAGTCTATTTAATCAAACGTTTGATTGATTTGCTTTAGTGGAGGAGAAGACGTTTCAAAAAATTAATAAAATAGGAGGAATGGTTATGAAACTTCGGGAATTTGAACATATCGTTGATGTAGATAAAATAGGAGAACCTATTAATCAACCACTAGGAGATTTTTTAGCACAGCCAAATCAATCGATACAAAAATCCGGGGCAGATAAAGAAAAATCACTCTTATTAGCCATTGATGTTCAAAATGATTTTATGGATTCAGGAGCATTAGGAGTTCCAGGTGCAAAACAGGATATGGAACGATTACTTCATTTTATGTATAACCACTTTGAAGACATTACTCATGTGATGGCTTCGATTGATACCCATAAGCCCCAGCAAATTTTTCATCCGTGCTGGTGGGAGGATGCGGAAGGAAATGAACCAGAGCCATTAACGATTATAGAGTGGGCAGATATCAAAGCTAGTAAATGGAAACCGCGCTTTTTTGAACAGGAAAGTAAAACCTATGTTCAAAAGCTTGAGGAAAGAAGTAAAAAACAGTTATGCATTTGGCCATACCATTGTATACAAGGCTCCTACGGCATTTCATTAGAAGGACAGTTTACAAGAATGGCTTATCTCCATTCTTTATTGCGAGATTACGAGCTGAAGACGGTTGTAAAGGGAGAGGATCCGCTCAGTGAAATGTATGGAATCATTCAACCTGAATATAGTGAAAGGGATTTAGTAAGAAGAGACGTTATTGAACAGATAAAAGGCTATGACAACGTAATTATTGCTGGACAAGCAAAATCCCATTGTGTCATTGAATCTGTTAAACAAATCGTCGACCATTTAAAAGAAGGCACAAATCAGCTTAATCATATTCATATTTTGACAGATTGTATGAGTTCGATTCCAGGATTTGAAGAGGAGACAGAAGAGGAATTTGCCCAATTGGAGAAAGATTATGGAATACAGCTTCTTACCTCAAATCAGTGGTGATGACTTACTTTTCAATGCATACGAAACCATTAGCCATATAAATACGTAATCATATAAAAAATAAAAGGGTGTAAATAAATGGGGAATGCGTTAGAAGTAAAAAGCTTACAGTTATCCATTCAAAATGAGACGATTATTAAAGATATCAGTTTCCACGTTCCGAATAACAAAATTCTTGCGCTAATAGGACACAATGGGGCAGGGAAATCAACAACTATGAAGGCCATCATGGGCTGGTATAAGAAACTTCAAGGGGAGATTTATATTCAAGGAGTGTCTCAGGATGATAATTTTCTCTACTTCAAAACGCTCTTTTCTTACATACCTGAAGAACCATTGTTAATGACAGAGCTAACGGTCTATCAGCATTTTCAATTATATGGAGCTAGCTATCAAATGGATAATGATATACTGGAAAACCGTATTAAATACTATACGAGTGAATTTGAAATCCAGGATAAACTGAGTGAGTTCCCTGAGGCACTTTCGAAGGGAATGCGTCAAAAGGTTCAAACGATTTGTGCGCTGCTTCCTGATGTTCCTTTACTTTTGATTGATGAGCCTTTTATGGGATTAGATATTTATGCCACACAGTTCTTATTGGACGAACTAAAAAGAAGAAATAAAGAGGGAATGTCGATTTTACTAACCTCCCACCAGATGGAGAAAGTTACAGATCTTTGTGATAAATATGTATTGCTAGCCGATGGAATGATAGCTGAGTCTGGGGATATACAGGAATTTAGTGGATTAACAAGGAGGGAAGTAGATGAGTAATGTTCCTTCCTTATACCCCACGTTGAAATGGCTGAAAAGAAATCGCTTTAAAAAAAAGCTGGCTTTATATAAGCAGGTTATCAATATGTTTATGGATCTTACGTTAGCGATATACTTATCTGTGTTTGGTCTCATTAGCTTAATTGCCATCAGGGATTGGTTCCATAGCTTTGAATTTTTTACAATCTTTGAACAGTTATCTTATGAATGGGTCTTTACATTTTTTATTGCTATAATTATTCGTTCCTTGATTATATCCTTCCGTAATCCTGGCTTCTATGTAACAACGACTGAATTTCAATTAAGCCTGCTTCCTTATTCACGAGAAAAGATCTGGCTTTATAACGTTATCGAAACAATGATAAAAACGGTTGTTCAGCTTTTTCTAATCCATTTGATTTTGTATATTTTCACGCCCGTAACTTTTGCAACAACTGGCTTACTATTTATAGCCCTTTTGTGTGGTCAATTACTAGGACGGGTTATACAATGGAGGCTTTTTCAGATAAACGGGATCAATAAGATATGGATTCCTCTTTTCTCTATAGTGTTATTAATAGGACTACGGACAATGGTGCTGTTTACTTCTATTCCTGTTATCCCGGTAATGTGGGTGGGTTTTATCCTGGGGTTTTTATTAACAATCTTTTTATCTATGAACCATCCCTTAAAGAATGTAGATTGGCCTAAGGTGATAAGCTTCAGTGATGTCGTGATATGGAATATGATGGTTGTACAACAAATGACAAAAACATCTATCAAACCTTCGAGAAAGTATCAATTCTTAACGAAGGTTTTGCAAGGGGAAAAAGCAAGTAGGCCGTTTGAATATCAGATTTCAAAAATAACGGTCCGCCTGTGGCGCTCTTTATTTAAAGATCAACTAGAAGTAGTCATAAGAACAATAGGAGTAATACTTTTACTGGTAGTTGTATTTGGGTTTCAAGGGGAATGGCAGCTTGGTATAGCTATAGCGCTTGGAATCTTTGTCCTCAATCAAATCTCAGGCAGTATGTTTATGTATCAATTTCAACAGCCCATAACCCGTTTCATTCCCTGGCGAGTAACAGAATGGTTCAAATCTTATTACAAGTGGTTTGTGTTTGTGTTGATTTTCTTTATCATTATTTTTAGTGGCATGCATTTTCTGAAAGGGTTAAGCTTACTGGCCATTTTGGGTAATGTAGTGCTTTACTTTCTATGGGTCTCCTTCGACTTAGAGATGTGCGTTGCTCCAAAAGTAAGGCGGTTAATGGGAATTTGGAATGGAAACGAATGGTTTTTTGCTGGAAGAATGATGGGTATGGTTATCATTTTCTTTAGTATTCAAAATCCATGGATAAGTGTTGTTTTCGCTGTCCTCATTCTCTACACACGATTTAGCAGGATGACGATTATCCCGGATGAAATAACGTTAAAATGAAAGGAAGAATGGAGCGTGTCTAATTATTTAAATCAATCTGTTCATGCTGTGTTTGTACATGTAAGAGACTTAAAAAGGTCTGCCTCATGGTATAGTAAGCTGCTTAATTTACCCTATTATGCGGAAAATGTGCAGTCACCTGTATACAATATGCCTTTAAAGGAAGGGGTATATATGACATTAGATGACCATACTTTCGATCCAGCATTTGAATTTAGCCCCTCTCAGCACCCTGCTTTCAACTTTTTTTCAAGTCATCTGTATGCTACCTACAAATGGGTAAAGCAGGAGGGGATTCAAATAGTACGTGAAGTGGAGGCACATGGTAACTTTGGATGGTTTTACATTAGCGATCCTGATGAGAATGTCATTATGATTTGTGGTGACATCGTTAAGAAATAGCTATTCACTTCTTAGATACAGCAATACCAAGCGGATAGTAAACCCCCTCTTTAGGTGGGTGGGGTTCAATTAATACACCGTTTTGATAGAAAAAAGATACCTCTTGATAGGAAGTAAATAAGTCACGAAATTCGCCTGGGGTTAATTGGTGGACATGGAAAGGCGAACCACATTTTTTGCCTCTTCCTTTACCAAAAGGAGTCGAGACGATTAATGTCCCACCAGGCTTTAACAACTGATAATAATTTTGAAGAAGTTTTTCCTCCTTAGCAATATGTTCTAAGGTTTCAAAGCTAATAATGCTGTCAAATTGCCCCAATTGTTGTGGGAGCGAAGGGTCAGTGGCATCTTTGACATAATAACTGGCTTTGGGATGATGGTATCTCCCTTTTGCATAATGAATAACATCCTTATCAATATCTATACCAATGACTTCATGGATCTCATTTTTTAACCGTTTTGCAATGAACTGAGTTCCATATCCTGCACCGCATGAAAGATCTAATACTCTTCCATGAACATGTGGTAATGAAAATTGGTAACGGGCTAAATGCTCAAGTAATAGCATATTCATTGAATCCATATTATCAGGTATGACGCGCTCACCGGTATCTTGTAGCATATTTTACATCTCCTTTTTATGCTCGTCCAGACTATATAAAGGCATAATATCATATTTATCAGATGGGCTTAAATCATTTTAAGACACTGGATAGAATCAGTGCCTTTTTACAGCTGGTCTTAAGGACGAAGTTTAAGATAATTTATTGAAGGGTAACAATAATGACAGGACAGCATTGACACCATGTTAATTGAGGTGATCGCTGGTGAGGCAAAATGAGGTTTTGGTATATACAAGTGATAACTGTGAGCAAAGCCAGAATGTGATGCAACTATTAAATCAATGGGATGTACCTTTTCAAGAAAAAAATATTTCAAAACATCCCCCATACTTAAAAGAGCTTCAGGCCGATAAAGTCTATGCTACGCCAGTAACCTATGTTCGAGATGAGCGAATTTTAGGTTATCAAAAAGGAAAGCTAGAACGTCTTATCGGTCGGAGTTAAAGCCTTCATATGGAAATCATCACACACCCCGTTTACCTTTTTCATAAATTATAATGAGGTACCACAAGGGGGTGTTTTGTATGCAACGCAATTGGAGCCAAAAGCCTGACCCATTTCAGCCCATGTATCCACCCCAATATCCTTATCAATCACCTAATCAACCACAGTCTTATCCAGGAATGAATTCTCCATATGAATCATTTCAAAAGCCTCCAATGCCTATAGGACAAAATTCTATGCCGCCAAACTATATGGGAGGGACTTATCCTAAGGGTGGAAATTTTATAAAAGCCTTTCAGGATCAAAATGGACAAATGGACTTTGATAAGGTATTTTCTACCGTGGGTCAAGTGGTTGATACTGTGAATCAAGTATCTCCAATCGTAAAACAGATGAGCTCCTTTATGAAAAACTTCAAAATGTAAAAAGAGGCTGATAGCAACACCCTGTAAAGAAGGGGGCTTTATCAGCCTCTTTTATGTGCTTGTGCCAGTCGCCTCCGCTTTTCTATGTCTAGCTGCGGCTCCTAGGTCCAAGCAGTCATAAGCAGAATCCACTGCGTGGCCAAAAGCATGCCACTCCGTGAATTCTGCTTATGCAGTCGGACCTAACCAGTCGCCTCCGCCTTTCTTAATCCCTAAAAAAGGAGATGACGAGGCCTCCTTCGCCGGAGTATGTGGCGATTAGGGGGCCCATGTCCATGGTGAGGGAATTTTGGAATGGGTATTTTTCTTTAATATCAGCAAGAACTTTATTTGCCCGCTCTTTACTGTTTCCATGTGCCAGTGATATCGTGCCAAAATGTTTGGTTTGTTCCCCGATTTGCTCAACAAATCTTCTCATCGCTTTTTTATTGCCCCGGACTTTTTCGGCAACATCAATGGTTCCTTCATTTGTTGCGTGTAATAAAAGTTTAATATTCAGTGTTTTGGCAATGGCTCCTTTTACTTTATCCAGGCGACCACCCTTTATAAGGTTATCGAGGGTTCGGAGCACAAATAGGGTAGAAAGCTTTTCAACACGTTCCCTCATATGGCTGACCAGATTGTGAAAATGAACATCTTGTGCAAGCTTTTTTCCCGCTTCATGAAGCAGCAAAGCTATTCCACATGATGCTGTTTTTGTATTGATGATTTCAATTTGACGATCTGGCTCTTCATCTAAGAGCATGTCTTTTCCCATGACAGCACTTTGGTAGGTACCGCTCACACCTTTTGAAATAGATAACATTAAAATCGGTTTGTTTTCATCTACTCTTTTATAAGCTTCATAAAAATCCTGCGGGCCTGGAGCAGAGGACTTTGGTAGCTCTTCTGCTTCCTCCATAAGCGTATAGTAATTTTCAATTTTTGAATCTGGACTAACTTTGTACGTTTCTCCATTGATTTGAATGTTAAGAGGAACAACAGCAATATTTAATTTTTTCTGTAGAGCCGTTGGGATATCGGCTCCACCATCAGTCATTAATTGGATATTCATCGTATCCACTCCTTCAATCAAAAATAATCTGTTTCTTTTTATTCTTCCATAGTGCTTGCTGGCACCCGCGAAGTACTTAAGATAAACAAAATCATACCAAAGATGACAATCGAGCCTCCAAGAACCTGGAACCAGGTTACGTATTCTCCTAATATAAAATACGCTAAGATGGATGCTCCAACAGGTTCAAATAGCATCCCCATAGTAATAGTTGAGGTGCTTACCCATCTGATAGCCCAATTGAATAGGGAATGACCGAGAAAGGTTGGAATAATGGCTAAAGCTAAAAACACAAGCCAATGATCAAGGTCATATCCAAAAAAAGGCTGTTGAAGGATAAGATTATAAACAATTAATGTAATGGAGCTTATTCCATATACAATAAAGGTATAGGTTGCCAGGGGAGCTCTTTTTCTTACATTTTGCCCCAATAAAAAATACCCTGTTACCATAACGGCTCCCAATAGTGCAAGCATGTCACCAAATAATGCAATTCCGCTGATTTACAAGTCTCCCCAGCTTATAATCACGCTGCCTGTCATTGTAATGATCATGCTAATAATAGCCCCATAAGTAAAACGTTCATGAAAAAACAAATAGGTTCCGAAAAAAGCAAAAATCGGCTGTAAGGTGACAAATACAACTGAACTTGCTACGGAAGTGTAATTTAAGGATTCAAACCAAAGAATAAAATGGAAGGCTAAAAAGATTCCGGCAAGGATGGACAAGCCCCAGTCCTTTACATAGATGTAGGGAAAGTCATGACGTCGTTTGAGTAAGATATACGGTGCCATAATGAGAACAGCGAATAGGAGTCGATAATTGGCAATGATAGAGGCTGGAGCTTGATCGGCCAATTTAACGAATACTGCAGCGGTTGAAACACTAAGTACGCCAACCGTAACAGCGATATATGGTGTAATTTCTCTTTTGTCCATTCAAACGTTCCTCCAGCAGAGACTATAGATTTTCTACTATTTTATCATGTATGAAAGGGAAATACACCGGACAATCTCATTTGTATTCCAGAGTATTTCCCGAATATGATAATCAGATAAGGCCACCGTTAAGGAGTAGGTAGCCTTACTCACTCGAATAGCCGGTTAAAAGTTATAACCAATTTGAATGTTTTCTTACCCCACTTAAGAGGATATTCGCTAATGCAAATCCGCCAATAAACCCGAAGATGTGCGCATAAATATTTATATTTGTACGCAGGAATGTCATAATGAGAGCAATAATCATAATGGCCGTAATGATCTGGGTGCTCTGATAATCAAGCAACTCTTTACGAAAGAGTATGATGAACAAATAAGTGCCAAATAACCCAAAAATTGCACCAGAAGCTCCCGCATGGGTAAGCTCCATCGATCCTAACCATAAGGTGGCTAGATTTCCGATAACACCTGAAAGTGCATATAAGAGGATAAATCTAACTTTACCTAGCATACTTTCGAGAGCAGGGCCAAATAAAACAAGCGAAAATGAGTTGAAAATAGCATGCATCAAACCGAAATGAAAGAAAATGGCAGTAAATAATCGCCAATATTCATTGTAGTTGGATATGAGTCCATTTTGCCCGAGGCCAAGAAATCGTATTGAATCAAAAAACGGAATGGGCAAAAATTCAGTCAGTAGCCATAAACCGAGATTGATCGCTACTATCACACTAACCACGGGATAAAAACGAAGAAATTCCTGAAAACTTTCTGTACGAATAAACATAGCATCACCTATTTAGTATAGTTTGTTTCATATTATACATATTTTTTATTGTTCATACGGCTCATTTGCTTATTTTATCAAAATTTATTGAAAGCTCTAAGCCATTACAATCTTTATCAATAAGGAGAGTGGAGGATTGCTGTGATTAAAGGACTTGGTGTTGATTTATCTGAAATAAATAGAATTGAGAAAGCAGTGAAAAGAAATCATCGTTTTCCTAAGCGGATTCTTTCGGATCGGGAAATGGAGTTATTTGAAGGATTAACGTCCTGGAAACGTAAAGTAGAATTCGTGGCAGGACGGTTTGCTGCTAAAGAAGCTTATTCAAAAGCACAAGGTACAGGTATTGGAAAGGAATATTCATTTCAGGATATTGAAATACTGCCTAATTTTCAAGGGAAGCCTGAAGTGTTTGTTAAAGGTAGGAAAGAAGAGGGGACACTTGTGTCAATCTCGCATAGTACAGAAATTGTTATTGCAGAAGTTGTGATTCAGGAAGGCTAGTCTGCATATTCGGATAGTTTGTCTCATATATTTTAGTGCGGGTAAAAGGGGACAAAGGTAAACACCGCGTTACAAATGGGACATGTATGATTGGCATGTCAAATGCCTGTGATGACAATATGAGAAACGCTTAGAATGGAGGAGGGTAATTTACAAAAAATGGACAATGATGTTGTGGAAATGAGTTAAAAGAATAAAAAATCGATAAGGATAAATCGTACATGCTCATGTTTGCGGTGTAAAAAATACGTTCCCTTTTTGTTTCGAAATGAGGCAAAGGAGTTGTGAACATGAAGAAAAAACATTTGCTCTGGAGCTTGGCAGTCTTTCTACTCATTTTTATGTCTGCTTGTGGAGAAAAATCTAAAGAGGATGTCATTAGTTCTCTGGAAGATAAAGTAGAAGAAATGAGTGGATATAAGGCACAGGCAAAGATGGAATTAAAGACAGGGGAAGATGTGCAAAGCTATGAGATTGGTGTTTGGCACCAAAAGAACGATATGTATCGTGTAGAATTAAATAACCCAAGCAGTGAAAAGGGAAATCAGATTATCCTTAAAAACAAGGAAGGGGTTTTTGTTTTAACACCTGCGTTAAACAAGAGTTTTAAGTTTCAAAGTGAATGGCCGGATAATAGCAGCCAGCCTTATCTATTCGCATCATTAGTTAAAGATGTGGTCAATGATCAGGAATCAGAATTTAAACAAACCGATAACCATTACGTATTTACAACCAAAACGAACTATCAAAGCAATAATAATCTCCCTTATCAGGAAATCACATTTTCAAAGGATACTTTAAAGCCAGTGATGGTAAAAGTGATGGATAAGGATTATCAGTCCTTAGTTGAAATTTCGTTCTCATCCTTTGAATTTGATCCTGAATTTGCTGAAGATGACTTTGATACGCAAAAGAATTTAACAAGCAGTGTCATGAATGTACCAGCAATGGCAAATTCAGAAGAAGAAGAGACATTGGAAGTTCTTTATCCAGTGAATTTACCAGAAGGGACTTCACTAGCAGAAGAAAAGAAAACCGAGTTCGAGAATGGGACCCGCGTTATTCTTACTTATGAGGGAGATAAAAGCTTTACACTGATTCAGGAGCAATATCAATCGTATCCTACCAGTATTACCTCTCCGGTTAATGTACAGGGAAGTCCTATTAGTCTAGGTGCTACCGTGGGAGTCATGACGGAAGAATCTGTTGAATGGAGTAAGGATAATACAAGATTTTATTTAGCCAGTAAAGATTTAACACGTGAAGAAATGATTGAAGTTGCTTCCTCTGTAGAAGGTAAGGGAATTAAGTAAATGAAAAAGCAGTACGGACTCATGGATTTTACTCCGAAAATAGTGGTGGCGTTTGGACTGTTTTATCGGAGTGCTCCCACAATCCATGAGTCTGTTTTTGTTTGTGATTGTTTTTAGAATAGGCTCATGTTCACCATAGGTACCCATTTTCCCTCCAGTGTGCTCGCTTTCAGCAGGTGGTCGGGAGCTTCGTCAACATACGTTTGTGGGGTCTCCTGTATACAGTTCTTCCCGCAGGAGTCTCGCGAAATCAACTTGGTAGAAAATTAACCATAAGCTTTAACATATCCTTAGAGTAAACAGAAAAAGCCTGAACTGTACTCGTTAGGGAATGAATAATTTGGTTAGGTGACGGGATTAGACAGATAATAGACTGAATTATACTGAATGGACAGGATTTAGGTTTGTTGACGGAAATATTGGAAAGAGTGAGAATTATAATAGTGAGCGATTGGTATCCTGAGTGGGTTGAAAGAATACTCACTACAACTAAAGTGAATCATTTGAATAAGGACAGCATGCTGAATTTGTCTTAAATCCCAAACAGGTATCTTTTGCACCATAAAAGGATTGTGATGAATATCGACAGAATTAAATGGCAATATAGACCGAATTCTCAATTTAAAAGACTTGATTACACTTCTTCTCTAAGATAATCCTGATAAAAGAGGACCTTTTTACTAAAACTACTGGATAAATAGTTTCCGCAGGTACTGCAAGATTATAAAAGACAACACGAAGGAAGGGCTTGGCGATAAGACCATCATAAAATCGGGTTTTCGTATTCCGCTTTTTTATGTACACTTGCTGTCTCTGGATCTGGGCAGTCATTAGTGGCGAAAAAGTGTGTCACTCCGTGAATTCAGCTTATGCAGTTGAGCCTAATCAGTCGCCTTCGCTTTTCTTTCTTGACACTTTACTTTTAAGGTTGAATAATAGAAAGAAAAAAGAACGAGAGAAGGCTTTATTATGAGTTTACAGCCGTTTTATCGTGATTCCTGGTGTGAGGTAAATTTGGATGCGATTCAATATAATATTAAACAATTAAAGCAGGTCTTATCAGATGATACGGAGATTTTTGCTGTTGTAAAGGGGAACGCTTATGGACATGGTGATATTCAGGTAGCGAATGCGGCCCTGGAAGAAGGCGTATATGGTCTTGCTGTGACTCTATTGGATGAAGCGTTAAAGCTTCGTGAGGCAGGAATTAAAGCTCCTATTCTCGTTATGAGCTGGGTTCGTCCAGAGGATGTAAAACTTGCAGCTGAGAATGATATAACGGTTACCGTGTTTCAGAAAGAATGGGTAGAACAAGCTAAGGTTCACCTTTTCAATCAAACTCTTTCTGTTCATATTAAAATCGATACAGGAATGGGACGTATTGGAATCCGTACTTTAGAAGAAATGGAAGATCTGATTAAAGAGCTTGACGATTCCCATTTTAAAGTTACTGGTGCTTTTACCCACTTTGCTACCGCTGATGAGGAAGATGAAAGCTATTATCGTAATCAACAATCACGATTCACCGAATGTATAGGGATGCTAAAATCCTATGTTAAAGATGATAATATTGTGATTCATTCTGGGAATAGTGCGGCGAGTATGCGTTATCCTAATGATATGTTCGATGCTGTTCGTTTCGGGATTAGTATGTATGGTCTCTATCCATCTCCGTTTGTTAAACAGATTCAACCTATTGATTTACAACCAGCTTTTTCTCTTCATAGTAAGCTTATTCATGTTAAAAAACTACCTGCAGGCGAGGGGATAAGTTATGGAAAAACGTATGAGACGCAGGGTGAAGAATGGATAGGGACTGTCCCTGTTGGATATGCCGATGGTTGGATACGAAGGCTTCATACTCAGCATGTCATTATTAATGGAAAGAAAATGCCGATTGTAGGAAGGATTTGCATGGATCAGTTTATGGTCAGACTGGATGGACCTTATCCAGTAGGGGAGCAAGTCACTTTAATTGGCAGGCAAGGTGATGAAGAAGTGACAGTAGATGACATTGCCGATACGTTGGAAACTATCACATATGAAATCCCATGTTCTATCAGTTACCGAGTTCCAAGGGTTTATGTACACAACCAGGAAATCATGGATGTGGAAAACAAACTGTATTTAGAAAAAAATCGTTTAAAATAAAACATAATTGTGTAAAATTGGAATAGATATGAAAATGGTAAGACGTTGCGGTGAGAGTTGCGCATTTGCCAGGATTAATAAGGAGATTTAATTTTTCCAAAGCTTTGCAATGCAAGTCCCTTAATGGTATGATTGGAATGGATTTATACAATTGTTACGATTTCATGGTGGAGGTGTATGTTGTGTCCGAGGGTTCACAAGAAATTGTAGTAAAACTACCACAACAAATGGTTGAAGAATTAGACAACTTGAGAAAATATGAAGACTGCGATCGAAATGACTTGATTTGCCAAGCTATGAAGATGTATTTGCATGATAAAAAGAAACGTGATATCCGAGAGACAATGCGCCGCGGTTATGTGGAAATGGCTAATATTAATCTGAATATTGCATCTGAAGCTTTTCAAGCTGAAGAGGAGGCAGAAAATACCCTTGAACGCCTTGTGAGCGGGGGGTAAAATCTGTTGATGGTAAAAAGAGGCGACGTCTTTTTTGCGGATCTCTCTCCTGTCGTTGGGTCGGAACAAGGTGGCGTTCGCCCAGTATTAGTCATTCAAAATGATATAGGTAACCGTTTTAGTCCAACCTGTATTGTTGCCGCTATTACCGCACAAATACAGAAAGCTAAATTACCGACCCATGTTGAAATTGATGCTAAAAGATACGGGTTTGAGCGTGATTCGGTAATCTTACTGGAACAAATACGTACAATTGATAAACAACGATTAACGGATAAAATTACACAACTAGACGAGACTCTCATGAACCGTGTTGACGAAGCGTTACAAATTAGTCTCGGACTTATTGACTTTTAAAGCTGCTCAAAAGAGTAGCTTTTTTATTTTTTATGATATAGGAACATTCGGCTACATTCGTTCGTTGTGTTTTTCTTTATCTCCCCCGACTTTGACCAGTCCGTACCTTGGTAAACGGGCTCTTCCCCCTTCCAATAATCTGCTTTTTCCTGATAGTAGTTAAATCTACCCCTATTTATCTACCTAATCTTTTTTATGTCTCCTTAACAACTTCACTCTATGGTTCCATCAAGTCTTATAGCGTTTCGAATATAGATTTTCAAGACGTTTGACCTAATCTGTTCTGCTTTTATTTTTCAATTTAGCATGGTAAATTATAAAGTGGATAATTATTTAATAATTTTTAATAATTACATATATTTCAAGTAATTTTAAGGGGGCCGGCGATTTGGATAAGCTTTTACGTGAGATTGTATTAGAGAATAGTGACCATATTGTGAAAAAATGGCTGACGGAGATTGACCGAAAGAAGGCAGATAATTATACAGTTTCCATTTCCGAAGAACTATTTGAAAGTACAAATCGTGAATTTGTAAATGTGATATTTTCAAGTGTGGAAAAGGAAGGAATGCTCGAAGACCTTCACAAATTCTCTGAAAGGTTAATCCATTTAGGATGGCCACTGAGCTATTTAACAGAAGGTATGCAGGCGTTCCGTAGAGTTACAATGAATTTTATTTTAGAAAGAAGTGAAGAAGTAGATTCACAGCAATTTACTGAAATATTGGAAGGTGTTGATCAATGGATTGATCCTATAGTTAACTTCTTAGTTAATGAATACTCAGGCAACTGGGAAAATACAGTATCAATTCAAAGAATGGCGTTACAGGAATTATCTGCTCCTTTAATTCCGGTTATGGAAGGGATTACGATAATGCCGCTTGTTGGTACGATTGATACCGAGCGGGCGAAGCTCATTATGGAAAATTTGCTGGATGGTGTGATAAAACACAATGCGGAAGTAGTATTAATGGATATAACAGGTGTACCTGTAGTAGATACAATGGTCGCGCATCATATTATTCAGGCAGCGGAGGCTGTTCGATTAATTGGTGCATCTTGTATATTAGTCGGAATCCGCCCTGAAATTGCACAAACCATTGTCAATTTAGGTATAGATTTATCGAACTTCCCAACAAAAAGTTCTTTACAAAAAGGATTTCGATCTGCCCTTGAAATTACCGGGCGTCGAGTTGTTAATGTAGGTGAAGAGGATGATGTTGAGAATATTTTGGACTCATTAGGTAAGGAGTGAAACTTTGAGGATACCAATTTTGAAGCTGCATAACTATTTGCTGATTTCTATTCAAACGGAGTTAGATGATAAGACGGCTATTCAGTTTCAAGAGGATTTGTTAAATAAAATTCATGAAACATGGGCAACAGGAGTTGTCATCGATTTAACTTCCGTAGAAATTATTGATTCTTATATTGCCAAAATATTAGGAGACGTTGTATCGATGTCTGATTTAATGGGTGCTAAGGTTGTCCTAACAGGTATACAGCCAGCTGTAGCCATGACGCTGATTGACTTAGGAATACATTTAAAAGATGTACCAACAGCACTTGACTTAGAACAGGGTCTTATAAAATTGAGACAGGAATTGGAGGAATAATATGATGGATAATCATTTCCAATCCTGTATCCCTATACAGAAAGAGTGGGATATTGTTGCGGCACGACAACAAGGCCGGGATTTTTCAAAACAAATAGGCTTTGGTGCCGTCGACCAGGCAAGAATCGCAACAGCAATATCCGAACTAGCCAGAAATATATATTTATATGCACAAAAAGGAGCAATTTGCTTTGAATACATTGAAGATATGGAACATAAAGGAATTAAAATTATAGCCTCGGATGAGGGTCCGGGTATTTCGGATATTAGTAGAGTGATGGAGGATGGCTATACAACATCTGGGGGATTAGGGGCTGGACTTCCTGGAATTAAACGGTTAATGGATCATTTTGATATCTATTCAGAGGAAGGTAAGGGTACCGAAGTGACGATTCAAAAGTGGCTTCGTTAAGGGGGAGTAAATGGTCTTGGAAAAATACAAAAATTTATTAAAGTACTATTTAGCAACAAAGGATGAAGGAGCATTATATCGTGCTGATCAATTTAGTAAACGATCTTTGCAGCAAGATATATCTCCTGATGAAATTGTCCAAATACATATTGATGCCTTACAGGATTTGTATCCAGACTTGCCTGAGGAAATGCGATTATCTCTTCATTTCCTTTTAGAAACCATGATTTCCTATGGAATTGCCCATCAGGAATTTCGAGCATTAAGAGAAAAACAGTTTGAGCTAAAATCAGAAATTGAAGTAGCAGCGAATATGCAAAATACATTATTAAACACAGTTATTCCCGATGATGGTGCACTTGATATTGGCGCCATTTCGGTTGCGGCTCATCAGATGAACGGGGATTACTATCATTTCATTAATGATCAGAAAAACATAGGTGTTGCCATTGCGGATGTGATTGGAAAGGGTATACCTGCCGCTTTATGTATGTCCATGATAAAGTATGCATTGGATACGTTTCCTGCTAATCTGTCGAATCCGCAGACGATATTGCAACTATTAAATCGGGTTGTGGAACGGAATGTGGAGCCGGGGATGTTCATTACAATGTTTTACGGTTACTATAACCAGGAAGACCATTTGTTCCATTATTCGTCTGCTGGTCATGAACCAGGATTATTTTATCATGCATTATCTAATACATTTGAAAAAATTGAAGCCAAGGGTATTGTATTAGGTGTTCAAAAGGACGTTACGTATCAACAGTATTCAAAATATTTGTCTATTGGAGATATGGTCATCTTGTTTACAGATGGTGTCACGGAATGCAGGCGAGGAGATCAATTTATTCAAAAAGAAGAAATTGTAGATGTCATTAAGGAATACATACATTTATCTGCACAGGAAATGGTGGATCAGGTTTATCGCTACTTTGAACGGTTACAGGATTTTGATTTACGCGATGACTTTACATTAATTATTCTGAGGCGAAAGTACTAGAAGGTTTAATGTTTAAATTTATTTGTGAAAGGGAAAGTACATAAAAGTCAATAAAATAATTTTTGGAGGTTCGGAACATGAATTTAAGTATTGATGTTTCTCGAACAGATGACATTCATTATGTCAAACTATCAGGGGAAATTGATGTGTATACAGCACCGAAATTAAAAGAAACGATTTTGCCTTTAACTGAAGAAGAAGGTGTTTCCGTTAGAGTTGACTTAGAGAAAATTAATTATATGGATAGTACCGGTTTAGGTGTATTTATTAGTGGTTTGAAGTCGGCTAAAGAACATCAATCAGAGCTGATTTTAATGAATTTGCATGAGCGTGTATATAGATTGTTTGATATCACCGGCTTAAAAGAAGTTTTTAAAATAGAAAATACGGTTCGGGGTGGAAACTAATGCAGGAACCTTTTGACTTTATTGAAATTAAAATACCAGCCAAGCCGGAGTACGTTGGGATTGTTCGATTATCGATTTCAGGAATTGCCAATCGACTGGGATTCTCATTTGAAGAAATTGAAGACTTAAAAATAGCAGTTTCAGAAGCGATAACCAATACAGTTCAACATGCTTATCAGGGGGTAGAAGACGGAGAAGTCACTATAGGATTTGGTCTGTACCATGATCGTTTGGAAATCATGGTAGCTGATCGTGGCGGAAGCTTTGATTTATCTGAAATCAAACAGGAAATTGGACCATATAGACCTGAAGAATCCATCGAAGGGTTGAGAGAAGGGGGGTTTGGTTTATTCTTAATTGAAGAGTTAATGGATAAATTAGAAATAAATAACGATTATGGCGTGATAGTTATAATGACCAAACATCTCCATAAAAATGGGGTGGAATCGAATGACGACGAAATCTCAACCACACAATGATTACGAGGATGAAGTTTACAAATGGATTAAAACATTGCAGGAGGACCCCAATAATGAAGCTATTCATGAAATGCTGGTTCTGGAGTTTGAGAATTTAGTCCAATCGATCGCGAGTAAATATTCCAAGAATAGCTCCATCCATGAAGACCTTGTACAAGTTGGCATGCTAGGATTAATGGCAGCTATCAAACGTTATGATTCATCGGTAGGTAAATCCTTTGAGGCATTTGCGATACCTACGATTGTAGGGGAAATGAAGCGGTACATTCGGGATAAAACGTGGAGTGTGCATGTTCCTAGGCGCATCAAAGAACTTGGACCTAAAATTAAAAAAGCAGCTGATGAGCTAACAAGTAATCTGCAATATTCCCCATCTGTAAAAGAGATTGCTGATTATCTTAATGTAAGTGAGGAAGAAGTGCTGGAAGCGATGGAAATGAGTCAAAGCTACCGAGCATTATCTGCTGATCGGAAAATGGAATCAGATTCAGATGGAGGAAAGGTGTCGATTCTTGACATAGTAGGATCGAAAGACGACAGTTATAACCAGGTCGACTATAAAATGTTACTGGAGAAATTAATGCCCGTACTATCCCAGCGTGAACGGCAAATTATTCAGTATATTTATTTTGATAATAAAAGTCAAAAGGAAACTGGAAATTGTCTTGGCATCTCACAAATGCATGTATCCCGTCTTCAGAGACGTGCTTTAAGAAAACTTCGGGATGCCCTTCAGTCACAAAGTCCGGAGGTTTTATTTTGAGTGGTAAAAATTATAATATGGAGGTATCGGTGTTTCAAGAAGCGAAAATAGGCAATCATTGTAACGGTGACTGTTTTTTTTATAAGGAGACAGACAAGCAGTTTATATCTGTTTTAGCTGATGGACTAGGAAGTGGTAAGGATGCGAAGGAGTCTTCGGAAGCGGTCATCAATGTGATGGAAAATCATTATGCAGAACCAATTGATCATTTAATCAAGCGATGTAACCACCAGCTCATGCATAAGCGTGGAGCTGTATTAGGTATTCTCAAAATTGATTTTATAGAACATACTTATTCTTTAACTTCTATAGGCAATATTGGTATAACGTTGATTCATACTAATGGAAAGAAGAAGCGAACCATTCCGACTCCTGGGTATTTGCCTGGTTATGGTCATCCATACAAGATTAACCGCGAGAAGCTTGAAACAGGTCAAACTTTTTTAATGTATTCGGATGGTGTTGATGAGCGAAAGTTGTTAACAGGCATGAGTAACTTTGAGGATGTAGCAGGAATTACAAACACATATGCAAAGTTTCATGAAGAAAAGCAAACGGATGACACAACCTTAATGGCAATGCGATATGATAAAATATAGTTCCCAGGCCCTTTCGAAGGGTCTTTTTTATGGCCTTTAATCCATGTCAAAAACAGTTTATGACAGCCTTTTTCTTTTTTTGCCTATCTTTTGGTAAAATGAATATGGCGATGTAGATTAGATTTTTACAATATCGAGGAGGAAGTACTTTGAAGGAAGCGACGAATGAACAAATGATTGTAAAAGAAGTTAGTCAATCATTAAAACTATCAGAATCCATCACACAAAAAGTCATTCATATGCTCCAAGAGGGGAATACTGTTCCATTTATAGCCAGATATAGGAAGGAAGCAACGGGTGGCTTAGATGAGGTTCAAATAAAGGAAATTGAAGATAAGTATGAATATCAAGTTCAGCTACATAACCGTAAAGAAGAGGTTATTCGCTTAATTGATGAACAAGGAAAACTAACAGATGAACTTCAACAGGAAATTACTGCGGCAAATCAACTTCAACGTGTTGAAGATTTATACCGTCCGTATAAGCAAAAAAGAAGAACACGGGCGACGATTGCAAAAGAAAAAGGTTTGGAACCTTTAGCTGAAAAAGTTTACCAAAACCAATCAGATCTTAATATACAAACTGAAGCTCTTGACTTTTTCTCTGATGAACATGAGTTAACAACCATTGAAGAAGTATTAGCCGGTGTTAATGATATTATTGCGGAATGGATTTCTGATGAACCGAAGTTTAGAGAAAAAATTAGAAACGACACACTCCACCGGGGATTACTCGAGACAAAAGGGAAAAATGAAGAGCAGGATGAAAAGGGAATCTATCATATGTACTATGATTTCCAGGAAGCAGTGCGAAAAATTGCTTCGCACCGTGTTTTAGCTGTTAATCGTGGGGAAAAAGAGGATATTTTAAAGGTTACTATCATTCCACCAGAGGAACAGATCTTAATGTATTTACAAGATGAAGTATTGGATAAGCCAAATACTGAAATAAAAGAAGTATTGGTGAATGCCATACAAGATTCATACAAACGTTTGATTGGTCCGTCAATTGAAAGAGAAATCCGTAATACATTAACAGAAAATGCAGAAGAACATGCTATACAAATTTTCTCCAAAAACTTAAGAAACTTATTGCTACAGCCGCCTTTAAAAGGAAAAACCGTTTTAGGTGTCGATCCTGCTTATCGTACAGGCTGTAAATTATCTGTTGTAGATGAAACAGGAAAAGCAGGGGACATTGCTGTGATGTACCCTACTCCTCCTAAAAATGATAAAGATGGTGCTGAGAAAACCTTTTTACGAATGATTGAGGGATATCCGGTGGAAATCGTTGCAATAGGAAATGGAACAGCATCCAGAGAAACGGAGCAATTTGTAGCAGACATGATCCAAAAACATGAACTCGATATTTCCTATATTATTGTTAACGAAGCAGGAGCTAGTGTTTATTCGGCTTCGAAGCTCGCTCGTGAAGAATTTCCAGATTTAAAAGTAGAGGAAAGAAGTGCTATTTCCATTGCAAGACGACTCCAGGATCCGCTGAGTGAATTGGTAAAGATTGATCCAAAATCGATTGGTGTGGGACAATATCAACATGATGTAAGTCAAAAGAGACTTAGTGAATCTCTTACCTTTGTCGTTGAAACAGTCGTAAACCAAGTTGGTGTGAATGTAAATACAGCTTCAGCATCGCTGCTGCAGTATGTTTCAGGCTTAAATAAAACAGTTGCCAATAATATCGTCAAATATAGAGACGAAAACGGTAAATTAGATAGTAGAGAACAGTTAAAGAAGGTTCCTCGCCTAGGAGCCAAAACATTTGAACAGGCAATTGGCTTTCTGCGTATTACGGATGGTGTGGAACCCTTAGATGGCACACCCATTCACCCAGAAAGTTATGATCAAACCAAAAATCTTTTACATCAATTAAAATTATCCACAGATGATTTAGGTAAAACAGAATTAGTTGATGCATTAAATCAAATTGAGTTAAGGGGAATGGCTAATCAGCTTGAAATTGGTGTACCAACACTTCAAGATATCGTGGAAGCACTGAAAAAACCAAAACGTGATCCACGTGATGATTTAGAAAAACCCATTCTGAAGAAAGATGTACTTTCAATGGAAGATTTAAAGCCGGGTATGGAATTACAAGGTACAGTTCGAAATGTTGTTGATTTTGGTGCATTTGTAGATATTGGTGTAAAACAGGATGGTTTAGTGCATATTTCCAAGCTCTCTGATAACTTTGTTAAAAATCCGCTGGATGTAGTAGCGGTAGGAGATATTGTGACGGTTTGGATTGACGAAGTCAATATGGACCGGGAACGAATTGCCCTAACTATGATTAAACCTTAGGTAAAATAGTGTTAAAGCATTATGTTTGTGATTTTTCATTATGGACGAACCTGCGTTGATAAAAAAACCAGCATTGGTTTAACATCTTAATTTGATAAATATCCTTTTTACGAAATGCGTTTTGCATTTGTTTTAAAAACCAATTTGGCATAGTACCCCTCCATAATAAATTGGTTTATATTTATGTTATGCAAAACAATCAATAAGGTTTATATGTATTTTGTTGAATTCAAGAATAGCCTTCCCAATAAAGGGAAGGTTTTCTTTCTGGTATAGTTAAATTATTATTGTGAACAGTACTTTTTAACGATACAATATGTATATCTTAATGATTCGGGGTACTTTTATGGACAATACAGAGCTTTCTCACTTAGTCAAACAAATTTCATTAAAGTCCTTTCAAAAACCTTTTAAAGATGAGGTAGTATTTAACAAGCGTCTACGAACAACAGGTGGACGGTATTTACCTTCGCTACGAAGAATTGAGATTAATCCTAAGTATTTGGATGAATTAGGTATGGATGATTTAGTCGGGATTATTAAACATGAACTATGTCACTATCATTTACATGTCGAAGGAAAAGGTTATCAGCATCGTGATCATGATTTTAGAGAATTACTTAAAAAAACGAACGCTCCACGTCACTGTCGACCACTTCCATCAAAAGAAAACGAAAGACTTCATCAATATCAATGTACACAGTGCGGGCGTCTTTATAAAAGAAAGCGAAGAGTTGATACGTCAAAGTATAGATGTGGTAAATGCAAGGGTAAACTAAAAAAGGTTTAAAAAGATATTGACGAAAACTCTGAAACCATGTTAAATTAAATAAGCCTTAGGAAAGACAGCCCTTTTCAAACTTACACATAAAAGTTATTAAAAAGGGTTTGACAAAAAGAACAAAACATTGTATTATATTTAACGTCGTAATAAAGACACCACATTTTAACACATTCCACCGTAGCTCAGTGGTAGAGCAATCGGCTGTTAACCGATCGGTCGTAGGTTCGAATCCTACCGGTGGAGCCAGTGGAGAAGTACTCAAGTGGCTGAAGAGGCGCCCCTGCTAAGGGTGTAGGTCGCGTAAGCGGCGCGAGGGTTCAAATCCCTCCTTCTCCGCCATTATGGCCCGTTGGTCAAGTGGTTAAGACACCGCCCTTTCACGGCGGTAACACGGGTTCGAATCCCGTACGGGTCATTTTTTCTTTTTACAAACAAAACTAGTAGGTCCGGTAGTTCAGCTGGTTAGAATGCCTGCCTGTCACGCAGGAGGTCGCGGGTTCGAGTCCCGTCCGGACCGCCATTGTTGATTGTTGGGCCATAGCCAAGCGGTAAGGCATCGGGTTTTGATCCCGTGATGCGCTGGTTCGAATCCAGCTGGCCCAGCCATTTTTATTTGCCATAAAACAGAGCAAAAAAATTGGTTCTAAACCCATGATCTATTATGTTTCTCTAATTTTAATAAGAGAGCCATTAGCTCAGTTGGTAGAGCATCTGACTTTTAATCAGAGGGTCGGAGGTTCGAATCCTCCATGGCTCACCACTACCTTTGCGGGTGTGGCGGAATTGGCAGACGCGCTAGATTTAGGATCTAGTGTCTTACGACGTGGGGGTTCGACTCCCTCCACCCGCACCATTTTATTTTATGCGGTCGTGGCGGAACGGCAGACGCGCTAGGTTGAGGGCCTAGTGGGGGTTAACCCCGTGGAGGTTCAAATCCTCTCGACCGCACCAATAAAAGTTCTAAAAGAACTATTGCAAAGATTTTGCGGATGTGTTACTATAAATCTTGTCGCAAAAAAGCGCCCGTAGCTCAATTGGATAGAGCGTCTGACTACGGATCAGAAGGTTAGGGGTTCGACTCCTCTCGGGCGCACCATACGCCCGGGAAGTAGCTCAGCTTGGTAGAGCACATGGTTTGGGACCATGGGGTCGCAGGTTCGAATCCTGTCTTCCCGACCAGTAAAAAATAAATATTGCGGGTGTAGTTTAGTGGTAAAACCTCAGCCTTCCAAGCTGATGTCGTGGGTTCGATTCCCATCACCCGCTCCATAATGGGGCCTGTAGCTCAGTCGGTTAGAGCGCACGCCTGATAAGCGTGAGGTCGGTGGTTCAAGTCCACTCAGGCCCACCATTAAAAATATTATTCGAACCTTGAAAACTGAACAAAACAACCAGTACGTCAATTCGCTATTTTGATAGCATTGATGAATGAGCAACAGGAAAACTTTTATTGGAGAGTTTGATCCTGGCTCAGGACGAACGCTGGCGGCGTGCCTAATACATGCAAGTCGAGCGCGGGAAGCAGGCTGA
>NZ_FOHJ01000007.1 GCF_900111405.1 Salinibacillus kushneri
AAAGCCGTCTTTCAACTCCTGACCATGCGGTCTGAAGTGTTATCCGGTATTAGCTCCGGTTTCCCGGAGTTATCCCCGACTTACAGGCAGGTTGCCCACGTGTTACTCACCCGTCCGCCGCTCGTTCCACAGACTTCACCCCGAAGGGATCAGCCTGCTTCCCGCGCTCGACTTGCATGTATTAGGCACGCCGCCAGCGTTCGTCCTGAGCCAGGATCAAACTCTCCAATAAAAGTTTTCCTGTTGCTCATTCATCAATGCTATCAAAATAGCGAATTAACGTACTGGTTGTTTTGTTCAGTTTTCAAGGTTCAAAGTCCGTCGCTCTCAAAGCGACCAATCAATTATATCAAGTTACCAACCGGATGTCAATAACTTTTTATATTGTTTTGTGCGCCGTTTCAAGCGACAAATGACAATATAACATGATAAGCAATTGATTTCAATACATAATTTATAACTTATCATCTTCAAAATGTTCTGTTGCCTTGTGAGCAACGATACTTAATGTAACATGAATAGCTGTCTATTTGCAAGAACAAATTTCATAATGTCCTTCATGTTTTGTCGGTGTCGCCTCAAGCGACGAATAATAATATACCATGGTTAAGGAACAGCGTCAATATGTTATATATTTTTTTATTATTACTGATTCATTTGTTTTACAGATGACTTCCACCCAAACCCCTTGACCTGCCATTCCATCATTTATAGAAAATGGATGCCATCTAATAGCAAGTAAGAAACCAGTCATTATTGTAGTATGACCAATAAACCAATCCATTTATGATAATTATCTCCTGCACCAATCATAAACTATGCAGGTATCCGAAAAAAGTGACCCCTTTTAAAAGATGTTTTACTGTTCACACCCAGTACTTACGATGATAAATATTTTTCCCCTTTGTTTCGGTTTTGGCCACTTCTACAATATCCCGCTCTACCAGATAGGCAAGTAATGCACTTAGATCTAAAGCGTACGGCTGCACAGCAGGATGATTTTTCAGTTCTCCTATGGACCAGGTATCACGAGTAACCATGACATCCAGCAAGTATTTAGAACTAATCTTCGCTCTGGAGTTAATAATGAATTCACTTGCCAACAGCATAAGTTCTACCCGCTTTTCCATCGGTTCATGACTTTCAATTAATTCTTCATATAACTTGTAGATTTCCGGTTCAATTTGTTTCACCTGTTTCCAAACAGTAACCTCTGGATGAAGCCCTTTTTCAATCACCGCCAATCTTGCCAAATAATGAAGAGAACGAACCATTTGACTGAATGAATCAAGATATTGCTTTGTCTCATATAAAGAGCGACATTCACGATAGGAGCGAATTAACTTGGCAAACTCAATGACCTTTCGAAGGTTGCGCTTTTCATCAGGAAATTCCCTTAACATTTCCTTTAAGTTAGCCATGTACTCATTTCGATCAAAAACTATTTTTCCTGATAATAGCCATTCCAAAACTTTTCGATATCCACTTGTATCTATCCATTCCTTTAACTGCTTTTCTTCAACAATATGCATAGCAGCGCGTTGATTTTCAAACTCATAATGCTTTACAAACCAGGGTGATTCAGACTCCCTTACGACAATCATTAATATCACATCAAAATTATCAGTTATCGGACTAACCGGTTTTTCCTTCTCAACCATAACAATTCCCAATGTGTTCGAATGACTAGCCCTCTCTTGGTATATGGGTCTTAAAAAATCTTCCATAGTCGAACTCCTCCAAAAAAAATGTACATAAAATATTTCGATAAAATATACGAAAATCCTTTTTTCAATTTCACGACTTCACGTATAATTATGCTATAGTGGAATTAAAGTAAAAGGAGGATAAGCTCTATGGCAGAACTCAAATATAAAAGTAAAATAAATAAAATCCGAAGCTTTGCATTAGGATTGGTTTTTGCCGGAATGATCTTGATGTACATAGGCCTTTACTTTAAAGATACCGCGTGGTTGATGGTTACCTTTATGATTTTAGGTGTGATTGGAATCGTCTTTAGCACGGTTGTGTATTTCTGGATTGGCATGCTTTCAACCAGAGCCGTCCCTGTTACCTGTCCATCCTGTCAAAAACAAACGAAAATGCTTGGGCGTGTGGATGCCTGCATGTTCTGTAAACAGCCTTTAACATTGGACAAAGACCTTGAGGGAAAAGAATTCGACGAACGGTACAACTCTAAGAAATATCAGAAGGAATTACAAAGCGAAGGTGACTAATCTGATTCGAATGTTTCATGTATCCTATACGTAACCAGAATAAAAACCATTCCAATACCCATTTTAGGTTGCGGAATGGTTTTTGGTAGAGAGTGAATTTCCTTATATTATGGTTTCTGTTATTGAAATAAAGAATTCGGTCTTATTGTGGCTTTATTCTGTATCTATATCCAAAAATTCTATCTTCATAATAAGGAATTAATTCTCTAATAGATGTAGGATTTTTCGATTCTGTTGATTTTTCTGGATTGTCACCTCTACTTGCAGGAATTTAGTTTGCGTCGTTCATATTCCTTTCCATTCACAGAATAAACCCTTCACTCCTCCGGTTATTCAGTCTATACGCAAAAATCATGTCCCGTCCTCAGATCATCCTGTCGCCTCAACCAATAATCAAGTCTCTCATCCTTTTTACCCTGTCACTCCCTGTGTTCATTCCCCAAAAACTAAAATAAACACGACTTCCTATCAAAGCAAAAAGACAAGTTTACCAAATAAAAAAAGCCAGGACCCTTATAGGTTCCCAGCTAGCATGTATACATAGTTCGTGTTTTAATACACCCTTAATGACTCGCTTTTGCGAGATCTTTACAATCCTCACAGACACCGTATACTTCCATCCGATGGCGACTAATATCAAAACCAGTGATTTGTTCAGCAATGGATTCCACTTCATCCAATCGTGGATAATGAAAATCAACTATTTTTCCGCACTGATCACAAATGATGTGATAATGGTCTGATGTATTGCAATCAAATCTACTGGAGGAATCGCCATACGTAAGCTCACGCACTAAGCCAATTTCCCGAAATACGCGTAAATTATTATACACGGTCGCTACACTCATATTCGGAAATTTACTTTCCAGTGCCTTATAAATATCATCAGCAGTCGGATGTTTCTCTGATTGAATTAGGAATTCCAATACTGCATGACGTTGTGGAGTAATCCGAACGCCGGAGTCTCTTAAAATATCCAGTGCCTCTTGGAGCTGATCTGACACCGCCATGCACCTCGCTTTCAATCGTATATTCGTTATCAGCATTTACTTTCATTTAAATTTAAAGAGATACTTATAATCAATTTATTATTACATTACAATTCTTACAATTAGTGTATCGCTTAATTTTCACGTTTGTCAATAAATCTACCTTTATTTATCCATTATATGTCTGTTTTTAATGGGGTTTCCGTTCCTCCACACTGCTCATTTACATATCGGGCCGCTACAAATAGGAAATCAGAAAGTCGATTTAAATAGGAAATCGCTTGTTGGTGCTGCTCCGAGTCTATGGCTACCGCCTTCCGCTCTGCTCTTCTGGTAACCGTTCTTGCTACGTGCAATGTGGCCGATGCCTGGTGTCCGGATGGAAGGATGAAGTTCTTTAGAGGGGTTAAATGCTGATCAATTTTGTCAATTTCCTTTTCCAGCTCTTCAATATGCTCCTGCTTTAGCTTCCAGGTTACTTCTTTTCCCTCAGGAGTGGCAAGCTCTGCCCCTACATGAAATAAGATGGTTTGAATCCGTTGCATAAAGGACATAAAGTTGTCCTTATCTTCCCAGTTTTCCTCATTTAAATAGCTTAATGCAAGGCCTATCATCGAGTTTGCTTCATCACATGTTCCGTATGCTTCCACTCGTGCATGATTTTTTTCTACTCTGTCACCATAAATAAGTGAAGTTTTTCCTTTATCCCCTGATCTCGTATAAATTCTCATACTTAATACCCCCGTTCTGGATCAATGATATTTATAAAATCGGTTTGATTATTTAAGTATTTTTCAAGATTTGCTTCAAATATTTCGAAGGCTCTTGGTTGATAATAGCGGGATATCCCCGAAATATGAGGAGTAACCGTTACATTTTCCATATCCCAGAATGGATGATCTTCTGGTAATGGTTCCTGCTCGAAAACGTCTAATACAGCGTGGCGAATCTCATTTTGATTTAACGCCTTAATCAATGCTTTCTCGTCTACCGCGTCTCCTCTACCCATGTTTAAGAAAATCGCCTGATCTTTCATCGCTTGAAAATGGGACTCTTGATAAATATGCTTGGTATCGTCCGTACTTGGAAGTACAGAAACAATATAATCCGCTTCCGGAAGCTTCTCTAATAATTGATCGATTTGTCCCGTGTCATCAAAATATTTGGCAGGACGACCGCTTCTGGATAGCCCGATGGTTTTCATTTGAAAGGCCTTCGCTAATCGTGCCACTTCCTGCCCAATAGCTCCTGTTCCCACGACAAGCATGGTTTGGCCATACATTTCTGTCATATATACAGTACGGTCCCAGTGATGCTTTTGTTCATTATTATAGAGGATTTTTGCCTGTCTGGAGACCTGTAGTAACATAGAAATCGCATATTCAGACATCGGAATCCCATGAATCCCTCTTACATTCGTGACGAGAATGGATTTTTCCCGAATGGTTCCAAAAGGCATTTTATCGACACCAGCTGAAATGACCATAATCCACTTTAAGTTTTCGGCTTTATCAATATGATTATCTGTTAAATCTTCTCCATATGTAATTAATACTTCTGCTTGAGGCAGATAGGCTTCCGCTTCTTTTATATCATCACAAAATCGAAATGTAAGAGATGGATAAGAATGCAATAACCTATCCTGTATACTGCGTTTTATCCGACATGTTGTCAGGATCTCCATCACGATTCCCTCCTCATTCTTGCTTCGTTCTTCTATATTACAGCATACCTGATTTTGACTTGTATTGCATTCCCTATACTATATATAAACGAAACATTATTTAATTATTAAAAGTTTTAAGAATTTCATTGTCTTTCAACGAAATACAATGTATAATACAGTTAAATTATTTTTACCGAGTAAAGTATTTAAACAAATAGGTGATGAAAAATGGACCCATATAAAATCATAAAAGAGTACGAACAGCTCAAAACATTAGGAGATCCATTCCGCTCCAAATTGATTATGCGTCTGATTGAAAAGCCCTACACAGGTCAGCAGCTATCCGAAATCTTTAATCTGAGTCGTGCGAGAGTTCACTATCATCTGCGCGAGCTTGAGAAACACGGATTTATTCAAGTAATTAGAAAGGAAGAAAAAAACGGCATTATACAGAAATTTTATCAATCTGTTGCTAAAGGGTTTGTTTTGAGCGACGAGCTTTTGCCTCATGCGAAGGAAATCAGCAATGCAACTCGTCAAATAATGTTTGAAACCTTGGACCGAACCCGAACGAGAATTTTAACTGCACCAGATGATGCCTTTAAAAATGAGTCTGAGGAAACGAACCCGGCTAATTGGAAATTTATGTCCAGCCAGTGGGAGCTGAAAACAACGGAAGATAAATTTAAGGTATGGGCCAAAAAGTATTATGAACTGATGCATGAGTTAGGTGAAATGTCCAGAGAGGAGGAAAACAATCCTGAAGCAAAGTCTTATTACTTTTTAAGCATGGCCTTTCAAATGGAGGAAGGATTTTTCAAGCAAATGGAACAGGATGAGAATCAGGACGATGATGAATAGAAGACCTGTTAAGACAGGCTCTATTTTTTAAACTAACGGTAAAATTAATTTTACTGAGAAAATTATATTGAAGGAGAGAAAAGCTATGATGTCGGTTTTAAAGAACATGAACTTTTTGAAGCTCTTCAGCGGTCGTATCACAACAAATGCTGGCGACAGTATTTATTATGTAGCAGCTATGTGGCTTGTCTATGAGCTAGGAGGATCTGCTTTTTATACAGGACTTGCCGGTTTTCTAACATTAATGCCACAAGTGTTTCAGTTTTTAACAGGGCCGATTATTGACCGGGTTTCCATTCGTAAATTATTAACATTTTCACAAGTAATCCAGGCCATTCTTATTCTTTTTATTCCTATTGCACATTTGCTCGATGTACTAAATGTGACCTTAGTATTACTTGTCATGCCTTTTATTTCGCTATTAAATCAAATTGCCTATCCAGCTACTTCAGCAGTCATTCCTTTACTTTTACCTAAAGAGCAATTAACAAAAGGAAATTCCCTCATGTCCTTTGCCTACTAGGGAATCGATATGGTGTTTAATGCGGTTACAGGATTGCTGATTACACTTTTTGGTGCCATCACCCTCTTTTGGACAGATTCGGTTATCTTCTTAATGGCAGCGCTTCTTTATTGGCGTATGACGATTAACCAAGGACAGACAGAGGAAAAAGAATCTGTGAAGGGTTTCTCTATTAAGGGGCAAATCAAACAATATGGGCATGATTTAAAAGCTGGTTTTCAAGTTGTATTAGGGTCCGCCATTGTCAAAATTTTTGGGGAAAATATTGCAGCGAACTTTGCTTTAGGGGCAATGATAGCCATCCTCCCCTCTTATGCTGATTTCCGTGGTGGTTCCGGAGTTTATGGAGCGTTATTAGCCGCTTTTTCAGCAGGTGTTCTCGTTGGGTCTCTTTGCGCTCCTTTATTTGAAAAAATACCAGTTGGACGAATCACAATTGTAAGCTTTCTATTAGGAGCAGCCTTTTGGATCAGTTCAGTTTACATGCCTATCAATGAGATAAGTGTTGTTTTGTTTGGTCTATGTTCCGTTCCAATCGGCTTAACCAATGTACTCTTTTATACCATTTTACAGGGTTGTGTCCCGCAAAAGTTTTTAGCACGGGTCTTTTCCGTTATCGCAAGTATTAGCACATCCGCTATGCCACTTGGGTCGTTGGTAGGTGGGACACTAGGCAGTATCTACTCAAGTCAGGCTGTATTTTTAGGAGCAGGGTTTAGCTTTCTCTTTATTTCTATATATATCACTTTAGTACCTGTCTTAAGAAACATGCCTTCCGTTAAGAATGCCAAGATTGAGGATTTTCACTTTAATAAAGAAATTCTTGATCAGGAGAACGTATCCATTTAGTCCTTTTTTTTAGAAAACATCCCCTTTCTTACATATTTTTTGTATCATTGTAAACTTTAATAAAAGAAGAAAGGGGAATTAACGATGGGAACGTACTTAATCAGAATAGGAGCGGTATTACTTTGGGGAAGCTTAGTTTTTATCCCCAGAAAATCTATTAAGCGATTTATGCCTGTTACCATTTTATCTTCTCTTATCACCATGACTGGAACCTTCATCGGCCTTAACTACAATCTTTGGGAAATTAAAGGAAACGCGAGACGAAAATTGTGGAATGCGTTGACCCTTGTTCTTGGTTTATTCCCACTCGGTAATATATGGATATATCATTTAACATATGGGAATTTTAGAAGGTATGTACTTGCAAACCTGTTGAATAATATCATCTATGGACTTCCGATTATTACTTTCTTAGAAAAGATGAATTTTATAAAGTACACGAAGTTCTCCCGTTTCCACCACATCGTTGTCGCGATGATTTATTCCACCATTCTGTATGGCTATCAAAATCTGTATGATCACTCCGAAAAGTAAAATTCTACATAAAAAATGGAAGTAAGACACCTCCAATCAAACCGTGATTGGAGGTATTTTTTTGATAAACTCTATGACTTAAGGTACAGTAATGAAATTCGGCGAAAATTCTGATAAAATGGAGTAATTGCTGACATCATAGATTGGATAGAAAGAGAGGTTTTGTCGGTGGATTTGATTATTAATGTCATTATTCCAATTTTTACTATCATTCTGTGTGGTTATCTTGCTGGGAGATTAAAGCTTGTTTCGGTTGTCGGAGCCCAGGCTTTAAATAATTTCGTCTATTATTTTGCCTTACCCGCATTGTTATTTTACTCCTTATCGACCACTCCAATTGAACAAATTACAAATTGGCCTTTTATCAGCCTTAATCTCGTTGTAGCACTGATTTGTTTTTTGACCGCAGTAATACTGGCCAAAAAACTGTTTAAAAAATCCTTACCGGATGCTTCCATGTACGGAATGGCCGTTTCTTATGGGAACACCGGGTTTTTAGGGATTCCATTTGTTGTGGCAGCATTTGGAGAAAAGGCGGCCGTACCTGCAGCGATTGCTACGTTTACATATGATATCATTATCATTACGCTTGTGGTCTTATCCTTTGAAATTTCTTCTACATTAGCGAATAAAGCAAAGCACACCAGTCGCATGTCTTTTCCTTTGAATGTATCAAAAGCAGTTTTTCAAAATCCCATTAACGCTTCGTTACTGTTAGGAATTCTTGCTTCTCTCCTGCAGCTGCCGATTCCTAAGTTTGTCCAGGTATTTACAGACACTTTGGGTGCTGCCGCAGGACCTACGGCTTTATTTGCTTTAGGCCTGGGACTATTAAGTGAAGAACAATCTGTAAAAATAGATAACACAGCCAAAAAGGAAATGGGTGTCATCATAGGACTCAAGTTACTTTATATGCCGATTGTAATGGGCATTCTGGTTCTATTTGTGTTTTCCCTTGATAATGAGCTATGGACAACAGTCGCTATTCTTTTATCTGCATTGCCAATAGGGGCATTACTAAACGTGTTTGCCGATAAATACCGTGTACTCTCAAACTATGCACCTATCCTGATTCTACTTTCTACTATTATATCAATCTTTACACTGTCCGGGATTCTGATTGTGATGGAAAGTTTATAACTACTCACTTAAGGATGGTTTGATTATGGGGGATATTAAATTCTTTGCATTTTTTACTAAAAACTACTATCTATTATAACCAAGGCCCCTAGGCAAAATTAATCATCAAGCTGGTTTTTTTAGCCAGTAAGAGTAAACTTGACTGGCGAAATAAAAACGAAAGCAGCAAGGGATCATCTTCTATCGGATGACCCCTACCTGTTCTTTCCATAATCTACATTTCCTCTTTAATAAATTGAAGTGCCTCTTCCACATGCCCGTCTACTTTTACTTTACGGAATTCCTTCACAAGATTTCCTTCTTTATCGATGATGAAAGTCGAGCGTTCAATACCCATTGATTCTTTACTAAAGGCTTTTTTTAATTTCCAAACCCCATATTCTTCTGCCACTTTATGGTCCTCATCAGCAAGAAGCTGGAATGGAAGGTCATGCTTATCAATAAACTTTTCATGACGATCGACAGGGTCAGGACTGATACCAAGAATCACAGCATCCAGATCTGCAAAGCTTTCATGATGATCACGGAAATCACAAGCCTCCGTAGTACAGCCAGGTGTCATATCTTTTGGATAAAAGTATAGAACGACATTTTCCCCCCGAAAATCAGATAGCTTCACCGTTTCACCACTACTGGCCGCAAGTTCGAAATCGGGTGCTTTTTCACCAGTATGTACAGTCATGGAAAATTCCTCCTTTTGGTTTTAGAGTACCGAATATAGAAGGGAAATTCAACTTACAGGCTTATTTTCGGTAGTCCTGGAGAACTCGTACAAAAAATGCAGCTGGGAGAACATAGCCAATCATGGATTCAAAAAGAGCGATAAATTTACCAATGCCAATTGGAGTAATATCACCATATCCTATTGTCATTAATGTCACACCGCTAAAATATATGGCATGTCCCAGCCGGTCCCATTGGGAAGTACCAAGCAAATGTCCTTCATCTAACAAAGGGATTCCCTGTTGAGATAATAAAAAATAAAAAATCCCAAATCCTGTCATAACGGTTAAATATATGATGACTAAGGTGTAAAACTGATCAAAGGAAAACCGTCCCCTTATTTCATCTCTCCGCTTAAAGAAGGTGTAAATACTTGTAGACATAATATAAAAAATTAAAAGCGTTGAAAACCAAAAAACCATAGGCATCACCTAATACAATTTATGCAGGCATATTGTGAAACATACAGCATATTTTATATCTAGCTATAGTCTCTGAACACATCTATTTCATCCCCTCCCTGGATAATGTATAAAAAAGATAAAATGACAAAACGTACAGGTAAAAGCTACATAAAACTACTTTAATACTGTAAAGGATGTGGGGACAGTCCCGACATCCTTTTTGCTTTATTTTTAGACGATTATATTGTATATTTAACCTTTAAATAATAGGAGGACTATACTTTAACGTCTTAAAAAACCCATATAGAAAGGAAGGTCGTATGGAAGGACACACTTCAGTTACATCGTTAATTATTGTTTTAATTGCTGCATTTATAACGCCAATTATCCTGAAAAGGTTAAGATTAAATATAATTCCTGTTGTTGTTGCTGAAATTATTGTAGGCTTAATCATCGGTAAAAGTGGTTTTGATATTGTCGAACCTGATCCATGGATTACGATTTTATCCACTTTAGGTTTTATCTTTTTGATGTTTTTAAGTGGGGTAGAAATCGACTTTTCCGTTTTTAAAAACAATAAGAAGAAACAAAAGAATGGTAAGAAACAGCCCAATTCATTCTTTGTTGCATCCATTGTATTTGGATTAATATTACTTGTTTCATACCTCATTTCTTTCGGACTCGACATGATGGGATTAGTGGACAATGTCTTTTTCATGACGCTTGTGATTTCCACAATCTCACTTGGTGTAGTTGTCCCTACACTTAAAGAGGCAGAAATCATGAAGTCCGGAATTGGCCAGATTATACTCATTGTAGCTGTACTGGCTGATTTGGTAACCATGATTTTGTTAGCTGTATTTGTATCTTTCCAGGAAGAAGGAGGAAATACGTGGCTTCTCCTCTTATTATTTGCAGCCGGTATACTGCTTTACTTTGGAGGGAAATTCTTTAGAAACCGGCCATTCTTTGAATCGTTAACTACTGGAACTGTCCAAATCGAAACAAGAGCGATTTTTGCTTTATTAATGGTATTAGTAGGATTATCCGAAACACTGGGTGCGGAAAATATTTTAGGTGCTTTCCTTGCTGGTGTGCTGGTTTCTTTACTATCTCCAAAGAAGGAAATCATCGAGCAGCTTGATTCATTTGGTTATGGCTTTTTAATTCCGATTTTCTTTGTGATGGTTGGAGTTGATCTTGATATATGGGCTTTATTCCAGAATAAGTCTGTCATTATGCTTATTCCGTTATTGTTAATTGGCTTATTGGCATCGAAATTAATACCAGCTCTCGTTTTAAAACGTTGGTATGACTGGAGAACAGTTTTTGGGTCTGGATTTATTTTAACGTCTACTCTATCATTGGTTGTTGCGGCTGCCGAAATTGGTCAGCGTATTGGTGTTATCGAAAATACGATGGCATCCGCTTTAATTTTACTTGCGGTCATTGCTTGTATTATTACGCCAATCCTGTTTAAGAAGGTATTCCCACTTCAGGATGTGAAAAGTAAGAAGAGGAATGTTAAAGTGGTCGGAGCTAACCAGTTAACACTGCCACTAACCAATGAACTGGACAAAAATGAATTTGAAGTATGCTTGTACCACACGAAAAAAACCGAAACCATTGATCCAGAAGTGGACCGTTCTAAATTTAAGGTGATTGGTATTCAGGATTTTTCTATTGAGGAAATGGAACGAAACGAAATTTTTGATACGGACATATTAGTGGTGTCAACCAATAGTGACGAGCAAAACTTTGAAATTTCCAAACACGCTCAGGAGCTTGGAAATGACCACATTGTGACAAGAATTGAATCACCAACACTAAGTAAAAAACTTAAAGAATATAATATTAACGTTTTTTCATCCTTCTTCTCCACAAAAGCTATGATGAAGGCTATGGTTCAATCACCACACGTTGCTGATATCTTCACAACATCCGAGGAAGGATTAATTGAAATTGAAATGCACAATCGCGCCTTCCACGAGGTGGAATTGCGTCGCTTCCCATTCCTGGGTGATGCGATTATCGTCCGGATTTTCCGGGATAATGAGTCGATTATCCCCCATGGTGATACGGAAATTAAACTCGGCGATCGCCTTATCGTAACCGGAAGCGAGGATAGTATACAGGAACTACGTGAAAAGATGAATGGATAGAAAAAAGGATGTGCGGACCCTCCTCACATCCTTTTTAACATGTTAACGGATTGTTTTTGATTGACCTGCTTTTGCTAGTTTTTCTATTTCTTCCTGGTTTCCTTCTTCCCATAACGAGATAATTTTACTACCCACAACCACTCCATCACATTTATCCCCAATATCTTTTACCTGCTCTGGAGTTGAAATTCCAAACCCTGCTAAAACAGGCGTGTGACTGTACTTTTTAATGCGATTCAGATAACTTCCTAAATACTGATTAACATTTGATCTTTCCCCTGTTATTCCATTCACAGTAACAGCATATACAAAGCCTTCTGATGCTTCAACGATTTTTTTAATGCGCTCCTCAGGACTTGTTAGCGTTACTAATTGAATAAGTGCAATCTCCTCTTGCTTCAGATATGGGATGATTCCGTCTGCCTGTTCAATGGGTAAGTCAGGGATAATCAATCCACTCACACCTGCTTCCCGGGCATCCCGGCTAAAATTCTCCAGTCCATATTTATAAACCGGATTTAAATAAGTCATGAAAATCAAAGGAACCTGCAAATCACTTTTAATATCTGTTAAGTAAGCCAAAATGTCCCGTAAACTTGTTCCCTCGTTTAATGCGCGTGTGCCTGCCTGCTGAATCGTGGGTCCATCTGCAACAGGGTCAGAAAAAGGAATTCCTATCTCGATTGCGGTAACACCCGCTTTTTCTAAAAAGGATATCTTTTCTCCAAGTGACTCTAATCCTCCATCACCAGCCATAATATAAGGAACAAATGCCTTATCACCGCGAGCTTGAACCTGTTGGAAGGCATCATTTAAATAAGCTTTAGTCATGTTCCCCACCTCCTAGAGCAGCTTTGACCGTTTCCACATCTTTATCACCCCGTCCAGATAAACATATGACAAGCGTTTCTTCTGGTGACATTTCTTCAGCAAGCTTTGATGCGTAGGCAATCGCATGCGAGCTTTCCAAAGCAGGAATAATTCCTTCTGTTTTACAGAGTAATTGAAAACCCTCTAATGCTTCTTTATCTGTGACAGATGTATAATCAATTCTTCCCTCATCCCGTAAATAGCTATGCTCAGGACCTACACCTGGATAGTCGAGTCCAGCTGAAATGGAATGGGCTTCCTGAATTTGTCCGTCTTCGTCCTGTAGTAAATACATCATTGCCCCGTGCAGGGAGCCTACGGTGCCTTTGGTTAGGGTTGCTGCATGCTTATCGGTATGAATACCACTTCCGGCCGCTTCCACCCCGTACAATTTGACCTGTTCATCATCTACAAATGGGTAAAACATCCCCATTGCGTTACTTCCGCCACCTACACAAGCGACAATGGCTTCCGGGAGACGATTTTCCAACTCAAGAAACTGCTCCTTCGTTTCTTTTCCTATTACACTTTGAAAATCGCGAACCATTTTCGGGAAAGGATGTGGCCCTAACACAGAGCCGATGATATAGTGGGTATCCTCCACATTGGTTACCCAATAACGCAGTGCCTCATTAACGGCATCTTTTAAGGTTGCACTGCCTTGGTTTACACCAACCACTTTCGCTCCTAGAAGTTCCATGCGAAATACATTCAGCTTTTGCCTGCGAATATCCTCATCTCCCATAAAAATAACACACTCTAAATTAAGCAAAGCACAGACGGTAGCCGTCGCGACTCCGTGCTGTCCGGCGCCTGTTTCAGCGACAATTTTTTGCTTGCCCATACGAACCGCTAAGAGTGCCTGGCCAATGGTATTGTTAATTTTATGGGCACCGGTGTGATTGAGGTCCTCCCGTTTTAAATAAATCTTCGGTCCTCTTAATTCTCTCGTCAGATTTTCAGCAAAATATAAGGGATTTTTTCGACCAATATATTGTTCTAAATAAAAGGTTAACTGACGATGAAATTCCGGATCGTTTTGCGCTTGTTCATAAGCCTCCTCCAGTTCAATCACCGCCTGCATTAATGTTTCCGGGATATAGCGCCCTCCATATGGACCAAATTGGCCCAGTTGATCAGGTTGTTGATAGGTTGTCATTTTATTCCTCCTTTTTTGCCTTTTTTATAAATACCTGTATTTTTTTCGGATCCTTTTCCCCGTCTGTCTCTACACCGCTTGAGACATCTACTATTGCTGGTTTCACTTCCTGAATCGCAGCCTGAATATTTTCCGCCTGTAATCCACCGGCAAGTATCACCTTTTCCTGTGGGATATTCATGTCTTTTAGCCATTGCCAATTGAAGGTCATCCCACTACCACCACGGTATTTTCCACCAGGACTATCAAATAAATAATAGGCTGTGTTGTATTTCCTTGCCTTCTCAACATCTTCTTTTTCGTTCAATTGAAAGGCCTTAATAACTGGAATGGGAATTTCCCTGCAAAACTCAGGAGATTCGTCTCCATGAAGCTGGGTAAAATTGATACCTACTTTGTTAATGACTTCGAGTACCTGGTTAAGCCTCGGATTCACAAACACGCCCACCTTTTTTATATGTGGTGGAATGTAACAGGCTAATTTCCGAGCCTGTTCCACAGAAATGTTACGCTTACTTTCCGCAAACATCAAACCAATAAAATCTGCTCCTCCGTCCACTGCTGCCTTTACTGCTGAAACATTTTTCACGCCACAAATTTTTACCTTCATACTTGATCACTCATTAAAGGCACTACTAATTCATCAACCGTTTTTTTAATGTTTTTTGATTTCATTAATGTCTCACCTACAAGGATACCTTTAGCACCAGTCCTGGTCACTCGCTCCGCATCCTCTGTTGTCCGAATACCACTTTCACTAATGAGTAAGGTATCTGACGTACGAATTTGCTTGGCCAGTTTTTCCGTCACTTCAGGATTCACTTCAAAGGTTTTTAGATTACGATTGTTGATTCCAATTATATCAACCCCCATACTAAGGGCAATCTGCAGTTCATCTTCATTATGCACCTCAAATAAAACCTCTACATGATTCGCTTTTGCTTCGTTATATAAATCGAGAAGCTTTTCTTTCGGCATGGCGCTAGCAATAAGTAAAATAACATCCGCTCCATGTGCCTTCGCACGCTTAATTTGTACACGATCAATAATAAAGTCCTTACATAAAATCGGAACCTCTACAGCTTCTCTGATTTGAGCCAAGTCATCCATCGTTCCCTTAAAAAACGGTGTATCCGTTAAAACCGATATCGCTTTGGCACCCGCGTTTACATAGGATTTGGCCTGCTCAACAGGATTTACCTCTGCATCAATATCTCCTTTTGATGGGGACGCACGCTTTACTTCTCCTATGACACTTAACTTGTCGCTGTTCATAAAAGCTTCGTACAAGGAATGAAAAGAATAATAAGATTCCAGCTCTTCCTGTGGATTTTCTTTTAATCTTTGAACCTCTTTTTCCTTTTCTTTTAAAATATCGTCCAGTATAGTGGTCATGCTTCTTTAGCTCCTTTCGCACGCTTTTGACTATATTCAATAAGGTAGTTCAGCTTAGATAATGCGGCACCAGATTGAATGCTTTCTCTGGCTAATTCAATCCCTTCCTTCAGTTCATCTATAGTGCCGTGAGCGAGCAAGGCAAGACTTGTGTTTAATAACACCGTTTCATATTGCGCACCCTTTTCTCCTTGTAATACCCGAAGTAAAATATCTGCATTTTCCTGTGCATTTCCCCCTCTAATGGCTTCCAATGGGTAAGTGTTTAACCCCACTTCTTCCGGATGAACCGTAAAACGCTGCAACTCTCCATCAGCTAACAGAATAGCGTGATTTTCCCCAGCCAGGGAAGCTTCATCCATAAAACCCGCTCCATTTAGGACAACCGCACGTTTACGCCCTAAATGATGAAGAGCCTGAGCCATCATTTCCAATCCTTCACGCTGATAAATGCCTAACAGCTGGGTTTCCAACTCAACTGGATTAATAAGAGGGCCTAATAGATTAAAGACCGTTGGCACTTTAAGATCCTGACGCACTTTCATAATCCGCTTGATTTTTGGATGAACATGGGGAGCAAATAAAAAAGCAATACCATTTTCCGCTAGTAATGCATCCACCTCATCTACCGTAAAATTCAGCGCAACCCCCAGAGCGTCAAGAACATCAGCACTTCCTGTTTTACTGGAAACACTGCGATTTCCGTGCTTTGCAACCTTTAATCCTGCACCTGCCAGAACAAAGGCGGATGTAGTACTAATATTAAAGCTGTGTGAACCATCCCCACCTGTGCCACAGTTATCCATAATATCTGAATACGATTTGGAAAAGGGAAGGGCGTGACGTCTAAGCGCCTCTACAAATCCGGCAATCTCCTCTGACGTTTCACCTTTCATTTTCAGCCCCATGAGAAGAGCAGCAATTTCACTATCTGAAATAGAATCTTCAAAAAGCAGTCCGGCCGCCTCACTCATTTCAGAAACACCTAAATTTTCCCCGTTGGCTAAAGCTTCAAGATAGGCTTTCATCATGAATTTCTCCTTTCCTTTTTTTGATAGGCTGTGTTAAATTTTATTGTTGATTTTTTACCAAGTTGGTTGAAGCATATACGGGGGACCCCCGCAGGAGACCCGCGGCTCGCCGCAGAAAGCGAGCGAACTGGAGACAAAATCAACTCCTATGATTAACAGAGCCTTTTGATAAACTTTCGTGCTTATAAAGCAGCAGCTTCTGTCTTCTTAATAAAATTTCCTAAAATACGTTTTCCTGTTCCCGTCCCAATTGACTCAGGATGAAATTGCAGTCCATATAACGGATACTTTCGGTGTTGGATGGCCATTAACTCCCCATCATCCATCGCCGTTGCAGTTACATCAAAAGGTGCTGGGAGGGTATTCTCTTCAATCACCAGAGAATGATAACGCATCACTTCAATTGGAAGAGAAATATATTCAAACAGCCCTTCTCCTTTATGCTTTATAGAGGAGGTTTTCCCATGTTTCATTTGTTCAGCTGGTTTGATAGTTGCGTCAAATGCAGCACCAATCGCCTGATGACCAAGGCATATTCCTAAGATTGGAATGCTCTGATAAAAGGCTTTTATAATGTCGATACAGCCTCCAGCATCTTCCGGGTAACCAGGCCCAGGTGATAAGACAATGGCTTCAGGCTTAAGCTTTAGAATTTCTTCTACTTTGATTTGGTCATTTCGTCTGACCATGACCTCTTTGCCTAACTCTCCCAGATATTGATACAGGTTATACGTAAAAGAATCATAATTATCGATTAATAAAATCATTTCTCCACCTCCAGCAGTGCCTTTGCTTTTTGCAAGGTTTCCTCATACTCTTTATCAGGAACAGAATCCATAACGACACCAGCTCCAGCCTGTACGTAAGCCGTTTGGTCTTTTATCATCATGGTTCGTATAGCGAGCCCTAAATCAAGATCACCGTTTCCATTAATGTAACCGACAGCTCCTGAATAGGCGCCACGTTTTGTCGGTTCTAACTCATTCAAAATCTGCATCGCTCTAATCTTAGGAGCACCTGATACCGTCCCCGCTGGTAAACATGCCGCTAACGCATCCAGACTGCTAAGGCTCGGTTTTAACCTCCCTTTTACTTCGGACACAATATGCATCACATGCTGATAACGCTCAATATCCATATACCTGGTTACTTCCACAGAACCGATTTCAGAAACTCTCCCAACGTCATTTCGTCCAAGATCGACTAGCATCCGATGTTCAGCCAGTTCTTTTTCATCTGCTAACAGTTCCTTTTCCAGTTTTTTATCTTCTTCCTCGGTTTGCCCTCGTTTTCTCGTTCCTGCAATCGGATTAGTGATGACTTCTTGATTTTGAACTTTAATTAAACTTTCAGGGGAAGCACCCAGAATAAGATAATCCTCAAAGTCGATATAAAACATATAAGGGGATGGATTAGATGTCCTCAACTTACGGTAAAAGGTGAATGCGTCTCCTCGAAAATCTGCCTGAAGTCGCTGGGATAATACAGCCTGAAAAATATCCCCTTGTTTGATGTGATTCTGAATGATTTTAACTTTCTCTTCGTACTCCTGCCGAGTAAGATTACTGGAAAACTCACCCGTTTCCATGGAATCTGTCTGAAACTCTGTCTTCGTTGGCGTTTTTAGCTGCTTTTCCATCGCCTCCAGCTCGTTCTCCATTATTTGTTCCGTCAATAAGCCCGACATATTAAGAACCACTAAGTAGACTTTTTGCAATTTATGGTCCATCACGACGACCTTTTCATAAAAAAGAAAATGAATGTCCGGCATTTCCAGATCATCCTCCGGAAGTTCTCCAATGTCCTCAAACTGACGAACCGTATCATAGCCTAAATAACCTACCCCTCCGCCATAAAACGGAATAGGTAAATCCATTTGTATATCACCAAGCTCCTTTTTAATCAATTCCAGTGGTGAGGTTTCCAAATGCCTGGTTTTGTATGGGGAGCGAAATTGCTGCATTGTACTCTTTTTACCGGTTCCTTTAATCGCCAAATAAGGATCACTTCCAACCATGGAAAATCGTCCTGATGCTTCATGCTTCAGTGAGCTTTCCAGTAAGAATTTCTTCGGCCCTTTTAACCGGTGAAAGATGGATATAGGTGTTAGCGTATCCCCTTTGATTTCTTTTACCTTCGTTTGAATCGTTCGACCTGACTCTAATCCTGTCTGTACACTCATCTCTGAACCTCCTTTTTATCGTTCAAAATCGTAAGGGATCTTAATTCCTTTTAGACCTAATAAAAAAAACCTCCAACTGCACACACAACATGTGCAATTGGAGGACGAATCACCGCGTTGCCACCTCACATTGGTTCTTAAAGAAAACTTAAGATACCCACTCATTTCAGGTACGAAAACTTCTGTCTTATACCCTATCCTGATAACGGGGGAGGCCGTTCTTCCCTACTTTTGCTCTTCTTAGTTCAGGAAGACTCTCGTAAGTCCATTCCACAACCCTATCATACCAGGCTCTCACCATGCCCAGGCTCTCTGTGATGAATCGGGTCTGCGTACTCCTCTTACTCATTGATTTTTATATTTGGTTATTTCATTTAAAAACTGGATATATTTAGCTGAAAAGCAAATCGTTATGTTGAATTTCATGGTGGCCAGATTTTATTCACCTTTGACTCTATTCATTTGCCACCTTCTTGATTTTATTTGTTAGTCAGCTAGGTTTATTTGCCTGGCAGCACCTAACATTTGCCAAAACTTCCGGCTTATTGGCTCGCTCCGCAAAGCTTCATCCAGCTCCACTACCATCACCTCAGCACAATCCCTTTACCATACAAAAAGGGTCCCCCATCCAAAAGGACGAGGAACCCGTGGTGCCACCTTTATTCATTGCCAATACACTCTTTCAGCATCTACACAAAATATTGTTTCAATGCCTATCTCTTGTAACGATGAGATCTTCGCCAAAGCCTACTTTCCAAAAGGAGTTCGGTTTGGAGGCTCAGAAGTCCATTCACCTTCATCTCCGCACTGGTTCGCAGCTGCCACCAGCTCTCTGAAGCTTCAACGAAAGCTACTCCTCTTCATCGGCGCCCAAAATATTTATCCGCTGTTTGAATTTATTGATTATTATAATAATGTCCAAAAAACAAAATGTCAACAAAAAATTTTTATCACTTTAACGCTTTAAAAGAGTTGGGGACAGTCCCTATGAAAATCTGATTCCATTATACGATTATCTCCTGCCACTAATAAGGCAAACTCCCCCTCAGCTGTTGCAAGTAAAGGATACTGTTCATCAAAATGAAACGTTTCAAGCGTTCCGCAAAACAATTCCTTCTGAGGTTAAGAATTCAATCTTTTGCGCAACTTCTTCACTGACATACATATACTTCTCATCTTCCACATAACTAATATATTCGTCCTATTCGGTTTCAATCCGTACTTTTTCAATAAATGAATAGACACTGTTAATTGTACCGTATCCAATGTTATGCTTTTGATCATACCAGTGAGTAGGCACCAGATTCTTTCCAGTTAAAAATTGAACGGTATAATCTTCTTTTGTGCCCTCAATTTCAAATAATGCGGCCGTCATGGGTGAAAATTGTTCTTCATTAAATCTCACCAGGACGAACCAGCGATTCTGATAGGAAAGGGAGAAAGTTATTTTTATATCTTTTATCCCAAACACTTTATCGCTTTAAAGGGGTACGGGACAGTCCCCACATGCTTTAAAGCATGTGGGGACTGTCCCAAGATTTCGTTTATGCTACAATAAGAAAGGATATTGAAATGGGAGGTATGAGCATGGATATTACAAATTCTGAGAAATTATATAAAGAAGCCCAAGAGCATATTGTTGGTGGGGTGAATTCTCCATCCCGTGCGTATAAAGGGGTTGGTGGAGGTACACCAATCTTTATGGAGAAAGCAAAAGGGGCTCATTTCTGGGATGTGGACGGAAACAAATATATTGATTACTTAGGCGCATATGGCCCGATTATCACTGGACACGGTCACCCACACATTGCAGAATCAATCACGAACGCTGCCCATAACGGTGTTTTATACGGAACCCCAACAGCTTTAGAAAATAAATTTGCCAAAATGCTGAAAGAAGCTATTCCATCCATGGACAAGGTTCGTTTTGTGAACTCAGGAACCGAAGCTGTAATGACCACCATTCGTGTAGCCAGAGCTTATACAAACCGTAATAAAATTATTAAGTTTGCAGGGTCTTATCACGGCCATTCGGATTTGGTTCTCGTTGCAGCAGGATCTGGACCTTCAACTTTAGGCACACCTGATTCAGCCGGGATTCCAAGTTCCATCGCTGAAGATGTAATCACGGTTCCATTTAACGAAATTGAACCCTTTAAAGAAGCTTTAGACAAATGGGGAGGTCAAATAGCTGCAGTCCTTGTAGAACCTATTGTCGGGAACTTCGGAATTGTCGAGCCAAATGAGGGCTTTTTAGAAGAGGTTAAAACATTAACCCATAACGCAGGGTCACTGCTTATCTTTGATGAAGTAATTACAGGATTTCGTTTTACATACGGAAGTGCTCAGCAGCTATTACACGTAGAACCTGATATGACTGCTTTAGGAAAAATCATTGGCGGCGGACTGCCAATTGGTGCTTATGGTGGTCGTGTAGACATCATGGAACAAGTAGCACCACTGGGACCAGCCTATCAAGCTGGAACCATGGCTGGTAATCCTGCTTCTATGGCGGCCGGCATTGCCTGTCTGGAGGTCCTTCAGGAAGACGGTGTTTACGAAAAGCTAGACAGGTTAGGAGCAAAGCTTGAGAATGGGATTCTTGAACGTGCTGAAAAACACGGTATCCACATTACCATTAATCGCTTAAAAGGAGCTCTCACTGTATTTTTCACAGATGAAAAAGTGGAAAATTACGATCAGGCCGAGGCTACAAATAAAGAGCAATTTGGCACCTTCTTTAAGCTTATGCTTGATCAGGGCATTAATTTAGCACCATCCAAATTTGAAGCGTGGTTCTTAACTATTGCCCACACTGATGAAGATATTGAACAAACATTAAAAGCCGTTGATTATTCGTTTGAGCAAATGGCTGTTTGATCATATACAATTTTTATTCACTCCCCTCCCAGCTGTTCGGGAGGGGAGTTATTTGTAAAGGAAAGATCACGCTTACTATATATTCCTTCAATAATCAAAAGATTATTCAGGCAAACAGCAGAATGAGCTTTTTTATTGCACTTTCATGAATATTTAATTGCTTTTAGCAGATGATTGTGTTAAGATTATCAATAATTCAGAAAATTTGATTTTCATTCTTTCGTTCATTTCTTACCCTTTTTATGATTTGAGCAATCATTTTGCTCAAACTCCCTTCCTTTCTAGTTTTCATTGGCTTTTGCAGATACTATCTGCAAAAGCCTTCTTTTTTTATAAAAACTGAACAAAAGGAAAAAGGCCAGAATGCGATGGGCCAGAATAAACCATCAACTAATAAACCATCAACTGCCTTCTAGGTACAAAATGAAAAATCAACTATTCATAACATAAAGCCAGGAAACAGATGAACTGCTCCCTGGCTTTATTGTTTATTTCTGGCTTAAAGGCTATGAAGTTTTTATGCTGGATTTAATTCTAATTCTACTTTGATTTTTACGTCCTTACCTACTAAAACGCCACCTGTTTCAAGTGGTGCATTCCATGTAAGGCCGAAATCTTCACGGTTAAATTTCCCCGTTGCTTCAAAACCATATACTTCTCCACCCCATGGATCTGTTCCTTTACCACCAAATTCGACATCAAACGTTACTGGTTTTGTTTCGCCTATGATGGTTAGGTCACCTGTTACTTTGTAGTCATCGCCATCTTTTGTAATGCTTGTTGATGTAAAATCTACCGTTGGATACTTTTCAACATCAAAGAAATCCTGGGATTTAAGGTGATTATCACGATCTTCGTTACGTGTGTTAATGCTTGCCACATCAATTTTGAACGAAATAGATGCTGTAGTAAGATCCGTTAAATCTTCGGCCTCTACTTCTGCAGAATAAGAATCAAAAGTTCCTTTTACTTTTGATACCATCATGTGTTTTAACTCAAATCCAATTTCTGAGTGGGTCTGGTCTACTGAATACTTCGCCATTTTTATATTCCCCCTATTTTAATAATCTTGAATTCGAAATATTTATTAAAAAAATATAGCTCAATCTTTGGTTTGTCCTTTGTCTCGAATTCATTTAATTTTAATTCGAGATTAATATACCATATATTCATGAAACATGTCAACAGACTGATTTGAAAATTTTAACGACCATGCTGCGTAAGGAATGCGTTCAAAAAATTTGATTGGAGTCTAGACCTGCTTTGTAAAACTTATCATTTAGCTTTGACTTATTTGATATAGCATGACCAACTTTAATTGATTTTTATTGTATTCTTCAATCTGCGATACCCTTTAGTAAAATTATTTATTTTAAAGAATTCTACCCTATTTTTCAACCTCTTTTAAATTGATTAATTCAGTTTTCTAAATAATTTTTAAGAATTCATCCATCATTACGATTTTAAAACCAGAATGGTATCAATTAAGCCAAAATTACTTACCCCCTTCAATAAAAATATAAAAAATGCATGCAGGCTCATCACCCACATGCATTACACCTTAGAACAACTTATTCAATTCATGCTCAATCTTTCTAAGCTCTGTCTCACGATTTCCTTTACCTTGTTCTATTTTGCTTAAGGATTTGGAAATATGGTGCACAGCTGACTTAATATGCTGTTTGGTATTTCCTTTCGTTTCAACGACTTCTGTTAGTTGCGCTTGCAATAAGTCCTTAACTGTATCTAATCCCAGTACTCGGGTTGACTCAAGCAATGTGTTGGTCGCATCACTAACTGGACCTTCTTCATTAACAAAAGCAAGCTTGGTTACATCACCAGCTTTACGCAGAATCACTTGATGCTCTCCAGAACTATACGTCACAACGCCTACTAATCTTTTATAAGTTTGACCTTCCTCTAATAGATTAGTTGGATCTGCTATTACGACTTCACCTGAAGCATCCTCTGCCAAATATTCATTTTGCTCATTTGCAGAACTTGTTGTCACATATTCTAATTCTACCAGTTGTCCCTCTACATCTTCGTTTATCTCGACTGCCTGAATGGATTTCGCCCCAGGTTCACCAGCGTCTTCCTCTATCACCTCTACATCTTCTGTTACGACTTGAAGCAGTCCGTCATAATAACTGGTTACCCCTTGAGCCTGAATTTTATCGCCGACTTCCGCTGTTAAATCAGAGGAGCGAATCACGATGCCGCCCGTTTCGTCCTGAATGTAATAATGATTTCCATCCACATAAGTTACAATACCTTCCAGGATGACACCCGCTCCTATATCAGCAGCACGTGCCTCAGCAATCGTAACATCCTGATAATCAATAGCACTACCTTCTGTGATTCTTCCTTCTCCATCTGGTTGATATTCTAATGGATTTTCCTCTGTTGTATTTAAGTTCTTCATAAAATCTACTGTCGCATCAACATCTATTGACCCCATTTCCGGATTTTGACCGAGCTCGCCAATTGGACGATACTTTTCGCCTTCAGATGTACCCATATAATTATTGACCGTTAACGTATAGGTTTTGTCTTCATCTATTGGGGTTCCATCCGGTAAGGTAATCGTAACGACTTCAGCTGTTTCCGGATCCCAGGTATAATGAAATCCACTGATACTGTAATCTGGACCATACTGAGGGGATAGCTGTGCATTGAGGATTGGATAAAGATCCTCACCCTTAACCTCAAACTTCATGAGTACATTACCAAATGGCTGAATGTTAAATAAATCACCCCAGGTCACTTCACCTGCCAGTAAATTATCACGAATTCCACCACCATTCATCATGGCAAAATCACTATCCATGGCCCATTTCATACCATCAGCCAGGAGGTTTCCTAATCCATGGTCACCGTCATTAGAATAATCACCGGTTAAATCCTGAGCATTATAGCCAACAACTTCATTCATTTTTTCTTCAATAAGTGCGGTATATTTGTCCAGAATCCCTTTCACTTCCGTATCAGGCTCAGCCTGACTTTGATCGATATATACAATTTCTGCTTCTTTTTGTACGATGTCTCCTGATTCTGTATCAATTTCAAGGTCGATATCTGCCATAGCTTTTCCATATTCATAAGCCTGTACGATGAGCTTATCATCTACTACACCATTTACCACTTGGTGGTTATGAGCGGCAAAAATAATATCTACTTCATCATCAATCGATCTGGCTAAGTCAGCTACTGCTCCAGTTGCTGAGGCATCACCTGATTGCGATCCAGGAACATGGGACAGGACCACAATGGATTCGATTCCTTGTGATTTTAGTTCATCTACTGCCTGATCAACAGCCTCTTGTTCATCTGTAAACTCCATATTTTGAATTCCATCTGGCATAACCATTTCAGGTGTTTCTTGTGTGGTTACCCCAATGAATCCAATTTCCTGACCTGATACTTCCTTAACGGCGTATGGTGGTATAATTGTTTCTCCTGTGTTTTTATCAACACAATTCGCACAAAGAACATCAAAGTTCATACCATCGTAATTTTCTGTTCCTTCAGGGTGTTCTCCTCCATTGACCATTCGCAGCAATTCTTCTGTACCTTCGTCAAACTCATGGTTGCCGACTGTTCCCACATCAAACCCAATTTCCTCCATAATTTCAACAGTCGGTTCGTCCTGGTAAAGGGCAGATACTGGAGAACTTGCCCCAATCATATCACCGGCATGTACCTTTAATGTATTCGGATTATCCTGCTCTCGGTTTTCAAAATAACTGGCTACATAATCCATGCGGCCAAATGTACCATCTATTTGGCCATCGCTATCAATATCCAGTTCATATTCCTGATCAATTTTCCCATGTAAATCATTTAAACCTAAAAGCTGAACAGAAACGGTATCACCTGGCTCGCCCGGATCCTCTCCACCTGTTTCATCGCCTGCTGGAGTATAACCTGCATCTTGTGCTTCACCTTCACTCCAGAAGAAAACCCGCTTATGAACAGGGACCTCTTCAAATTCTGTTGGCTCAACATACTCCATGGTATCTGAGTTCCCAACATATTTATTAAAATCTCCACCTTCTAAAATCGCACGATATTCAAATGGCTGCTCAATTAATGGATTGTCAGGATTCCAAATGCCTTTACCCTGCTCCTTCGCTTCCTTCACTGCTGTCTGATACGTCTCATATTGAGCATCCTCACCAAATGGCCAGATAAAGTATGTCGTAGCATAGCCTTCCTGAACCATTTCAAGGTTGGTATTTACCCCATCTTTATTTATGACCTGAGCCAATAAGCGTCCATAATCATCAGTAGGTTCATCACCAATTCTTAAAGTCACTTCATCCCCTGGCTGAAGCAAGGTCTGCAAATGCGATTTTGCTGCTTCTCCATGCTCATCCTGATTTTCGCCGTGTGCACCATTACTTGAGCCCATATCCGTTTCTGGTGTATCAATGTTGACAAAGCGTACACGGTCAGAGCCCAGTACAGGTGTTTCCAAACGAATAGTATCTCCGTCTGTAACGGATTCAACAGTAGAGGTATATTCACCGGCTGCAGATGGTGGGTCTGGTTGTTCATCCGCTAACGTTATATCGCTCGCTTCTGCTGGAATCAACTGATAGGTATTGTATTGGCTTAAAATCGCTGTAATATCATACCATTTTCCTTCTTCCAATGTGGATACATCAAACGCATCCTCCATCACCCTTAACGTTGTACCATTAAATTCTTCATCAATAAGCGAAATATTATATCCTCCCCCTGCTGGACTGGAAGGGATTGAGGAAATATAGCCATTTACTTGAACACGGGATCCTTCAAGTGGCTCAGCAATTCCCTCATCCTGCATTCCGGCTAACGTAATCTCTTGAAGAGCTGGAAGGGAATTGTTTTCACTTAAAACTTCCACAGAATCACTGTTATTTGGCACCACTTCAAGCAAGCCATTGTACTCATCTAAAACGCCAGTTACCTGAACACGCTCCCCTTTTTCCAGTGTTGGATAGCTTGTTGCTTCAAAATCAAACACATTAATCCCGGCTGTTTCATCCTGTATGTATGTGGATAGATTTCCACCGCCAATAGCAGCATTGTCCGCAGTCACAACACCTTCAACAGTAACTTCAGTGCCTATGCCTAAGTTTCGTGCTTCTTCAATCGTTACAGGGTCACTTGGGTCACCTGGCTCTTCAGGATCAGTTGGTGATCCATTATGGCTTCCTAAATATTCAAATGTGTCTTTCTCATGGGAATTCCATTCTGTTTCTGTATATGTGAGGGTTCCTGATGTAATAGAGGCTTTTCGTACAAGAGTGACATCTTTCGCATAGTCCCCATCTTGTCCAATGGTACCTAAGACGTCAATTTGGCTGTCATTTTTTGTTAAAGCGAAGGCATCATTTCCATTAAAATTAACAACACCGCCATGAGTCTCATCTGCTATGTTCAAAATATCTGATGCTGCACTTGGATGAGCAACTACATAAACATCTCCAGCAGAAAGACTGCCGGATAAAGCTAAAGTCTGCGTAGCCGTTTCGGCCCCATTACTGTAAAGCTTTAGCGTATATTGAGATAGGTCAACGGCTTGTCCTGTACCATTATAAATTTCAACCGCTTTATTATAGGATCCTCCTTCCACATACTCTGAAATAAATAAATCCGCTGGTTCACTTTCTGCACTCACCGTACCTTCAAACAATGTAAAAAGATTAGGAAATACTAACGTCCATACAATGAGTACATTAAAGAGCTTGTTCGACACAAATTTCTTCATGATTCCCCTCCTATTTTAAAATAACCATCATTCACTTTCATATTAGATAACTAATGAACCCAGGTCAACCTAATGTTCGTTAATTAGGTGTAAATATTCAATTAATTCTATGTAAATAAGATTTAATTCGACATTTTTCATACTATATTACTATATATTTTTATTATCGTTCGTTATTTAATAGAAAATATAGTTGTTCAAAAAAGATTTACCAAAAAACGTTTTATTCTGATCAAAATGCGCTATAATACATCTTTGAATAAAAGTATTTAAGGAAGGAATGGAAAGATGAAATTTGGTGCAAGAGTTTTAAAGACCGGATTAGCCGTCTCCATAGCGATGTATGCTGCTTTAATGTTTGACTTCACCTCTGCTATTTTTGCCGGTATTGCAGCTGTATTCTCCATTCAGCCTTCCATTTATCGTTCGTATCAGTATGTCTTACAGCAGATTGAAGCCAATCTTTTAGGAGCTGTCATTGCAATCATTATGGTCACCGTGATTGGGAATGATCCAATGATTATTGGCTTTACCATCATTTTAGTTATGACCATTTGTATGGGATTCCAGATGAAGCAGGAAATTATTATGCTTGCCGTGGTTTCTGTTATTGCGATAATGGAAAGCACCGATATGCCCTTTGTGGAATTCGCTGGTACCAGAGTATCATCAGTCTTTATCGGAATTTTTGCTGCTTTTCTTGTGAATCTTATCTTTTTACCACCAAAATATGAAACGAGATTATTTAGGCAGATTGAACAAACATCTAATGAGACTTTACAGTGGATTCGTCTTTCATCCAGGCATTTATCAGACCAGCCTGCTTTAAAGGATGAAATAGAGAAGCTAATTGAGGATATAACGAAGCTCGATCATATCTACTTATTATTTTCAGAGGAACGCATGTATTCGCGAAAAAGCAGATACACCAGAGCAAGAAAGCTTGTGTTATTTCGACAGTTGATTCATACAAGTAAAAAGTCTTTGGAAGTTTTACGCACCCTTCAGCGCTATGACAAGACCCTTGGGCATTTAACTCCTGATTTAAAGGGGAGAATCGTAAACGAAATAGATTATCTGATTCACACACATGAAAAACTCGTTATGATGTGCATGGGGAAAATTCGGGAAGATACTGAAAAGGAAGATCAATTCGATGAAGATCATGATATCTCAGCTCTTTTAGAGGATGTTATTGAACATACAAAGGTTAATCGTGATGCGTGGCAGTTTCTTCCACTGGCCGGAAATTTAATGGATTATGAAAACCAGTTGGAGCATTTAAAAAGACTTCTGGGGAGCTATCAGCAATTTCATAAGCAGGAGACGATTAAAACAGAAAGTCATGATTTGTAATAGAGATTGAGCATTAAATTGTTGGAGCACAGTTTGATGCTCTTTCATTATGGATGGAATAGCCCACAAACTTAACAAGAGCTTTACGTCATAATGTTGGACCTTGATCAGGAATGATATTGGTAAGGATGATATAGATAAGCCAATTAGCAGGTATGAAAATAAATAAGAGCCTAACTGCTAAAGAAGAAATGCCAAAAGACTCAGCGATACCCCCTTTACATATAAAAAAATAATAAATTTACTATTAACCACTCATTTTGTTCTCTTTTTATCATTTCTCCATTTATAATACTGAATAATTTCGGCAATGACTAAACCTGCCGTTATCCAAAGTAAAATGACATGATCACCTTCTATGTCTGAAAAGATAAACGCTGCTAAGAAACCAATCCCAACAGCCAATAATGTCCTCATTATATCTTTAAATCGATAATTAAAATAATCCTTCACAAAATAACTCCTTTCTTACTGGAGGTAATAAATAGGTAACTACAGAATTTCCTATACTAAAATCCTAATTAATATTTTTTAAAATATTAATTAAATCATTTAATTTTTCGTTTAAGTTATATTGTAATAAATCTAGTTATATGATTCTACATAATATGGAAATTTGATAATAAAAATTCGATAACTAAAATCCTTCCCTACTACCTATATGAACCTATCATTTAAAAGACTGATAGCACCCATTCAGTCGATTTGGCAAGGAAGACAGTGAATAAAAAAATCCATGCTGCATATTTCGGCAACACGGATTATTTTTTTTGTAATAGCATTTAAATGGTACTTGGCTCGATTTGGTCCAAATGCTGAACCTGGAATAAATCATAATAATGGCCTTTTTTCTTCATTAATTCCTCATGACTACCCATTTCTTTAATCTGTCCATCTTCAACGAGGACGATCCGGTCGGCGTGAGTGATTGTCGCAAGTCGATGGGCGACGATAAAGGTGGTGCGGTCATGGGCTAGTTTTTCCAGTGCTTCTTGGATTAAGTGTTCGCTTTCTAAATCCAAAGCAGACGTTGCCTCATCCAGGATAAGAAGAGGTGGGTTTTTCAGAAATACTCTAGCAATAGCCACACGCTGCTTTTGACCGCCTGATAATTTAACGCCTCGCTCACCAACTAAGGTATCATAACCATCCGAGAGATCCATGATAAACTCATGAGCGTTGGCTGCTTTTGCCGCAGCAATCACTTCTTCATCTGTCGCGTCTGGTTTACCCATGCGGATATTCATCACTACCGAATCACTAAAAAGAATATTATCCTGAAGAACCATTCCGATATTGTCGCGAACCGATCTTACTTCATAATTACGAATGTCTTGGTCATCCAATAAAATTCGTCCCTCCGTCACATCATAAAAACGCGGGATTAAGCTAACTAGCGTCGATTTCCCTCCACCACTCATACCGACAAAAGCGATAGTTTCACCTTCTTTTACATCAAGGGAAATGTTTTGTAATACCTTTGCTTCTTCCTCATCATACCGGAAGGAAACGTCATCAAATTGCACTCTTCCGTTTACCTTCTCTAATTTTTTCGCGTCCTTTTTGTCTAGAATGTCATATTTTTCATCTAGAAATTCAAATACCCTATCCATGGATGCAAGGGCTTGGGTTAGGATAGTTGCAGAGTTTACCAGGCGTCGTAATGGATTATAAACACGATCCATATAACCGACAAAAGCCACCATTGTACCAATCGATAGTCCCCAGCTAATAACCAGATAACCGCCGAGTCCCACAACTAACAAAGGGGCTAAGTCCGTGATCGTATGCGTAACGGTATAAGCCTTGGCATTCCACGAAGTATGGTCTAAAGATTTATTTAAGTGTTTGTAATTTTTTTCATCAAATTGCTTTTGTTCATAATCCTCTAAGGCAAAGCTCCTTATCACCGGCATGCCCTGCACTCTTTCATGTAAATGTCCCTGAACCTCCGCCAGCGCCTGTGATCTCTCACGGGTCAGTCTTCGCAAGCGGGAATAAAAATATTTGACCGAAACCCCAAACAGTGGGAAAAGAATGATTGAAATAAGGGTTAGCCAGACGTCCAAGGTAAACATAATCGACACAGCTATAGCAATCGTCATCATATCGAGCCAGATGTTCATTAGCCCGGTGATGACGAACTGCTTGGTTTGCTCCACATCATAAATGACACGTGAGATGATTTCGCCGGTTTTTGATTGCGAATAAAAGCGCAGACTTAATTTTTGAATATGATCAAATAACCGGTCCCGAATGTCATATAAAATTTTACTCCCAATCCACTGCGCTAAATATTGACGGAAATATTCAATCGGTGGGCGCACAATTAAAAAGATAAAGAAAGCAAGGCCCATGACAAGCAATAACTGATCAATTTTTTCAGCTTGCGACAGGGCTTCAGCACCAATCACATCATCAATAACATATTTTATAATCAATGGTAATAAGAGCGGTATGCCAAACTTCAAAATCCCTATAAAAATGGTTAAAAGCAATCGCCATTTATAGGGCTTTACAAATTGCAAGTAACGTCTAATAATTCCCAAAATTGCTCACTCCTATGTGCATAGCCTTTGTTTGTATAGCAATAATATGATAAGAATTTTGTTTGAACGAATTTTAATCCCAAAACATGAAGGAAAGCCTGCTGAAGACTCAGGCAGGCCTTTAAAAAGATGTTGTTAATATAACGTATTTTTTCTTATGTTAAATATGTTAAAAAGCGCTCGTACCATTGGTCGATGAACTCGGGTGAAAATGGACCCTTACGCTGACGAATCCAGCGCTGCAAAATTCCGACCTGATTTTGTATAATGGAATCTATAACTTGCGGATAGTTCATTTCTTTTTTATGCTGCTCATACTCATCCTCATCAAGTAAGGTAAATGTCATATCTGGGAAAACCTTAATATCCAAGTCATAATCAATGTATTTTAATGCCTCTTCATCATAAGCAAACGGGGAGCCTAAATTACAATAATAATAAAGACCACCTGTACGAATCATCCCAATTACATTAAACCAATACTTAGCATGAAAATAACAAATGGCCGGTTCTCTTGTTATCCACGTTCTCCCATCGCTTTCCGTTACCAACGTCCGATCATTGCCACCAATCAATACATTATGATTCGCCTTTAACACCGTTGTTTTATCCCATACACGGTGTAATTGACCATTATGTTTATAACTTTGAATTTCAATTTTCTGACCTGGCTCGGGAATTATCATACAATCTCCCTTTCCATACACATCACATGTCCATCTTTCATCTATTATACCCATTAATAAAAGGAAATGAAAACAGAACACACTTTAGCTCTTTAAAGCATGTGGGGACAGTCCCCAAAAAAGAGCACCCCAGCTTCATCATGCTGGGGTGCTCTCTTAAATGTCTCAACTGAGGTTGGGGGTTACTTTTTCTTTTGTTGAGACTTTTGGTTTTGTTGTTTCACACGTTGTACATCAGTTTCAGAAGCGAATTCAGCACCAAATTGTTGTTGTCCCTGTTGTTGTTGGCCTTGTGCAGCTTGTTGGTTTTGTTGTTTTACATGCTGCACATTAGTGCCAGATTGGGTTTTCTTGTTGTTTGCCATTTGATATCACCTCCGCATTACTTAATGTGTCCATATCCTTTTTCAATATCCCGTTTCTCATCTACCAAATAATACCACAAATGAATGAAATCCCTTTTCCAGAGGCAAAATAAATATATAAAAATCCGCTCACTATATGTTGAGCGGATTTCCTTAAATCAATTGGATAATTTTTTGATGCGAAACAGGGAAAGGAAGCTTAATTAGCTCTCCATAATCCAAAAAGATTCCTTTATCTGATACTACGTGTCCACCTTTAACCGTGGCGGAGTATACCTCTAGCTGCCAAACCAGATGAGAAAAGACATGTTTAATATTGGTCACTTTTTTATCAAGTTCAAGCTCAAGACCATATTCATTACGAAACCATTGAATGAGGTTTTTAAAATCCATTTCATCCAAAGGAATCATCGGAAATTGCCAAAGGTTAGCCAAAAGCCCTTTTTCCGGTCTTTTTTGCACAAGAATCTCTCCATTATCATTTCTAATCATTAGGACAGCATAGCGCTTTGTTTTCTGGGCTTTGCTGGTTGATTTAATTGGCAATGTTTGCTGTAGATCATGTTTATAAGCCTGACAGTGAACTTGAAGGGGACACTCGTGACAAACCGGATTTTTCGGTTTACACACTAACGCTCCTAACTCCATTAAACCTTGATTAAAGGAAGAAGGATCATGCTGGGAAATGATTTCTGTAATAATGCCCTCAAAGATTTTTCGCGTTTTTGCTTTTGCGATATCTTCTTCTATACGTAAAATCCGAGAGATAACACGCATAACATTTCCGTCTACAGCAGGTATCGGCTCTTGAAAAGCAATACTTAAAATGGCACCTTTTGTATAGGGACCAACACCTTTTAATTTTCCTAGTTCTTTCGGGTTATCAGGGACTTTCCCGTTATACTCTTCTACAACTTCTCGTACAGCTGTTTGAAGATTGCGTGCACGGGAATAATATCCTAAGCCCTCCCAAACTTTAAGTACGTCTTGCTCATCAGCTTTTGCTAAAGCTTCTGGTGTTGGAAATTTTTCCATAAAACGATGATAATACGGAATAACCGTATCTACCTTGGTTTGCTGAAGCATAATTTCAGAAACCCACACATGATAAGGAGTGGGATCATGTCTCCAGGGTAGATTGCGATGGACTTCCTTAAACCATTGTATTAAATCCGTTTTAAAGGCTTGTATATCCAGTTCTTCCAGATGGGATTGATAATCGTACATAGTTTCTCCTTCCTTACTGTCAAAACAAAGGCACATTTAGTTTAGTTAGTTGCTCTCCCTATCGCAGTTGAATGAAACATGCGCTCTTGTGCAAGCAACACGCCTAAGCTTACGTGCAAGAGTCTACGTGTAGTTTAGCTGCTTTTATAGGGGTTATCAGGACATTTTCAGTAACAGCCTAACAAAATTTTTGAAGGGATGATACGATGGATACAGCAACACACATCACGATGGGGATTGCTCTTGGGGGACTGGCTACTCTTGATCCAGTGGTTCAACAGGATTCAGCCGTATTTCAACCCCTAATGATTGGAACCCTTTTAGGATCCAATGCACCTGATTTTGATACAATCCTAAAATTTAGAAACAACGCCCTTTATATCCGAAACCATCGGGGTATTACCCATTCCATACCAGCCGTTATGGCCTGGGGAACGGCCATTTCAGCTGCTATCCATACATTTGTACCCCAAACACCTTTTTGGCATTTATTTTTCTGGACACTGTTAGCTGTTATATTTCATGTATTTGTTGATATTTTTAATGCGTATGGAACCCAGGCAGCCCGTCCTTTTAACCAAAATTGGATTGCCCTTGGCTGGATTAATACCTTTGACCCGTATATTTTTGCACTCCATATAGTCGGTATTATTGCCTGGCTGTTTTTTAATGCAGATCCTGGATTTACGTTTCTTATTCTCTATTTTGTTTTATTTTTGTATTATGTGAAAAGATATTTTGACAAACAGGATATTATTAAGAAAATTCATCAGCAGCAGGAGGATGTCCAACGAATAGTCACATCACCAACAATCAAGCATAACACTTGGAAGATTGCCATAACTGCGAATGACCATTTTTATGTTGCCCGTTCTGAAAATGGAGAGATCAGAATAGTAGACACATTCAAACGAAAAGAACTTCCTGATCATCCAGCCATGAAAAAGGCACTGCAAGACCGCAATGTTAAAGCTTTTATATCTTTTTCGCCGGTATACCGCTGGGAAATTGAAAAATTAGACCGCTATACAGAAGTCCGTTTTATTGATTTACGTTATCGATCTAAAGGCCATTATCCGTTTGTAGCCGTTGTTAAGCTCGATTACGATTATAACATTAAAACTTCTTATACGGGCTGGATTTATTCTGAAGAAAAACTACAAAAAAAGCTCCATCCCGCCCCTAATTAAATAACGCCAATAATATAGGGATTGCATCATTTTACCTTGCCTTAGAACACATACATTTGGGCAAATAACAAACGCTATAAAAGCACGTTTTCTGCGTGCAATTTAACCAAAAAAGGAGTAACGCAAATGGTCCGGAATAAAGCAAAAGATTTCCCTGTCCAGCGTTACGAAGAAAAGCCACATGCAAAAGCAAAATTCTCTTCTAAGCGGGCTAACGGAACGATAAACACAAACCCTCAGGAGAGAATGGCAAAATCATCTCAACAAAATGAAAATGAGGTGGAGTAAGCATGGGTTTTAAAGAGCAAAAGCACTTAAAGAACACACCGTTCCAATCACCACGCGCGAATGTCAAGCATGCCAGTAACCAGGTGAATGGAGAAACAAGAAAAACCCAATCAGAAATCATCACTGAAGTACAAATGAACAAACGCGCGTAAAGTGGTGCCTGTCACCACCCGGATTTTGTCGAAAAAACCTGGCATCTGCAAATGGTGTCAGGTTTTTCTGTCGACAAAGTTCGCGCTTTTTCGGGTGGTGACAGGCACCTCCTACTTCTCCGGAGGTATGTAATTTCCAAGCATGGAAATTGGCAGTGCTTCTTGTTCTGTATCTATCGCAATTGGGTTGCCTTCTTTATCTACACGTTTTCCCCAGGCAAAGATTCCGTTCCTGTAATCAATTTTGAAATAATGATTAGGTGTATTTTCAATTTCGTAAATATCCCCTGATTCATAAGCGGAAGGATCCATCATATATGCTTTTGCCATCATCATTTTGCGTTCATAAACGGCATACTCATTAATCATTCCTAACTGTTCAGCCTTTTGTGCTTTTTCCGTAAGTTTTGCAATTTCCTCACGCAGCTGTTCGACTGTCATATCACTGTATCTGGTTTCCATTATTTCATCTCCCTTTATTACGCTTCAGAATCAACGTGTTCATCAAGAAAGGCATCAATTTTGTCCATTTCAAAACCTTTTCGATATAAACCTGCTTTAATTTTCTGTTTAAGCTCAAAACCCTCTGCTTTACGCTGATATTTTCCAAGTAGCTTTAACCCTTGATGAATAACAGCTTCCTGTTCAGCTTCATGATCACGATAATTATCCTTTGCTTCCTGTAACATATCACGAATGACTTCTGAAGAGAACCCCTTTTGAACCAGGGTAGCCTGGACAGACTGAATTTGCTGTTGAAAAGATTTTTTTGTACTGGAGCTAAGCTTTTTATCAACAACTTTTTTCACTTTTTCCCTTTGTTTTTCCGGGGTAAATACTGAAATGGCCTCTTCTGCTATGGAAGCAGTGATTCCTTTTTCCATTAGCTCCTTCTTTAATAACAAAGGACCTTTACTCGAAGTATTCATTCTTGACCGAACAAACGTATAGGCAAACTCGCGATCATCCACATATCCTTCCTGCTTAAGCTTATGGATAACTTGTTGAATTTGCTCCACTTCTGCCTCTTTTTTTCGCAAATAGTCGGTTAATTCTTTTTCCGAGCGTATGCGATAGCTTAATAAATTGATGGCCATGCCATAAAATTTATGAATTTCGTCCTGAGCTTTCAAAGACTCCATAGTTGCCTGATCAAGCTCCATGCCTTTCCGCAGACCATATTTAACCAGTATATCCTCATCCACACTAAATGCGTAATGTTCGCCTTTCCCTTCATCTATAAAAATATTGAATCGATTTTTTCTTTTCTTTTGTGTTGTAATTTTGGAGATTTTAGCCAAAGCATATTCCCCCTCTACCGCTATTATAACATACCGTAATCAGCAAAAAGTATAGAGACAGAAGCATATCGGGCAATGCTTTAGACCGTTAAAGTGTATGAAGCTATACATATACACCCACGTTTTGGGCATGTTAGGAAAGAAAGGAAAAATTCATCTAAAAAGGCTGGTGGGTTTACATGGCTAAGCAGAGGAAAACACATGACGAGAAGAGATTTAATCTGTCTAAGACACAACAAGTATTGTATCAGCACGAATTTAAAAAGGCTGATAAGGTATTTAATCAGAGTAGAACCAAATCTTAGTTAAGAGTTGTTGATAAAAGTTATTCACAAAGCTGTGCACAATGTGAATAATTCAAATGAATGCGATGATAATCACATACCACTTGTGAACAAAAAAGTGTGTACAACTGGCATCGTTTCTGTGGATAATGTGTATAAGTATTGAATTTATTATGTATAAAGCATAGAATATGTGGACAATAATGTTAATAAGTGATTGTCAATGCTCTATGTTTTGCCGAGTCTCTCGGCAAGAGATTCCTCCCCTTTAACCATATAGTCCCCATTGACAATCATTGACTCGATTTTGCGGCTGGTTATTCAGCCGCTTTTTTTGTTCTTCTTTAGAGCTTCATGTTTCCCGGACTCTACTTGAACCTATATAAAAAGGACTGCTTCTGTGGTGACTCCCAAAAGTTAGATTTTCACTCTAACTTTTTGGGGGCACCACATTCCCTTAATTTTCGGAAGCAGTCCTTTTTATTAATTCGCTATCTTCTTAATGGATTCGTTAAGCTCGGCTATATCTTGATAAGCAACTTCCTTATCATTTAGGCCATATTTCTGCTTTAAAGCTATTATTCGATTGACGCTCTCATTGATTCGTTCTTCCCCTATTTCACCAACAGTAACCGCTTGCTTCATCGCTTCGAATGTTTCCACGATCTTATCATAACCTCGGCTCACTAATATAATATCGCTTCCTGCTTTGACGGATTTCACTGCGGCATTCCCAGTGTGATAATGGCCATCAATTGCATCCATTACCATATCGTCGGTTATCACGACACCATCAAAATTTAACTCATTTCTCAATACATCAGTAATAATCGGCTTGGACATCGATGAAGGATATTCTTCATCCAGCTGTGGAAATAATATATGCGCCACCATTACCATATCTGCACCCTCATTAATTGCATTGGTAAATGGAATTAATTCCATTTGTTGAAGCTCTCTTACGCTCTTATCAATCTTCGGTAGCTCTAAATGAGAATCTACTGATGTGTCACCATGACCAGGAAAATGCTTGATTACTGAAATAACATTTTCATCCGCCATTCCTTTAATCGTCTGGACTCCAAGCTTACTTACTAAAGAAGGGTCATTACTAAAGGAACGGTCCCCAATAACTGGATTATTCGGATTACTATTCACATCCATGACAGGTGCAAAATTTAAATTCATTCCAAAAGCCTTTAATTCCTGCCCTAAAATTTTTCCAATCTGATACGAAAGCTTAGGATTCTCTCGCTGGCTGATTTCTTGATTTGTAGGCAGTCCTTCAATTCCAGGTAGCCTTTCTACACGACCACCTTCTTGGTCAACCGATAAAAATAACGGAACTTTATTGGATGCATTGGTCCGCTTTAACCCATTCACTAAATCAAGCGATTGGCCAACACTGGTTAAATTCTCACTGAAGAAGATAACTCCTCCAACTTTATAATCCTCAATTAATTTTATCGTTTCTGGATTAGTCGTTGTCCCTTCAATCCCAGCCATAATCATTTGCCCAATTTTTTCATCAAGACTCATGGATTCCACTAGACTAGGGGCATCCATTTCAATATTCGCTACATCTGTGTAAACGGAGATATGATGAACAGCAGGATTTGGATTAGCGTCAGTTGGAAGTGGTAGAATCCATTTTAACTGGTAATTCTCACTCACATTGTAAACAAGAATAATTTGATCTACCTGTTCATCTTCATAGTACCGTTCTTCATCTGGATTTCCTTTTTCTTGTTTAATGTCCTCTAGCTTTATCTCTTGCAAATCATTATGAAAGGAACGAACGTCAAATACAGTGTTTTTCGTATACCCAAAGTTTGTGTCCTCATAATCGATATAAACCCCATCACCAGCTGTTATCGAGTTCAAAGGCTCTCCCCACTCACTTTTAATTTCACCAATATTTGATTTTCCAGCAATAACCGATTCCCCCGGCACTCTCCCCTCTATTGCACATTGAAAGACCTCGTCAACAAGCTCTATTGAGGAATTATCCATTGGTTCTTCTTTATCATCAAAATCGTCCTCTATTTCTGATGCATCATTGGCATTATTCGTCTCATTAGCATTATCTGCATTGTCATACAGAAGTGTATGATTTAATAGAAAAGCTCCTAAAATAAAGAGAAAGACTAACACAACTCCAGTATAAAAAAGCGTTTTTTTCATGCGTAACTCGCTCCCCTGTAAAATCCACGTACTTTATTAGACGAACTGATTACTCAATTTGTCTCACACTTTTATAAAATCATATTGATAAAATTTTTTAGTGGGACTATAATGAAGGTATACTTTGGGGCATTAGCTCAGTCGGGAGAGCGCTTGTCTGGCAGACAAGAGGTCAGCGGTTCGAGCCCGCTATGCTCCATTATTCTTAAATCTCCTGTCTTACAAGGGATTTGATTTTCCCTCTTTTCTCCTATTTGAGTATATGTTAAAAAATATTTTTCCCCGTTCGACAAAACACAATTACGAATCGCAATAAAAAAGAAATTGTAGAGCCTTCCAGGTCAAAATAGACCTAATTACTATATAACATTTGCTTACATTCATTTATTAATCATGAAAATTAGTTTATTCCAAAATTCCAATCATGCCGTTTCAACTTCTGGTTAATCAAACAGAATTTCATCTCATTACCAAGCTTAGAAGCTTAAACCGACGAAACTTCTAAACCTTAACAAAAAAGCCAGTCCCCCTTATATCCTCCACCAAATCCATAACTGTCTCCCTTCTACATTTTTAAGCAGAAGATCACCAGCAGAGATTAGCATAGTTCATGTTTAGCATCTGCTTTTCCCATTTTCATCCACAATTTTTCCAATATTTTAGCCCTTTCTCCAACTTCTTAAGTGGTAACAATAAAAGTACATTCACTTAAAGAAGAGGAGAATGATGATGTTCCAAAATCATAAATTAGAGAAAACCGACGATGGTTATAACGTTATATTATATCTTGAACCAAACCAGACCGAATTTGCAAAAGAACTGGGAGCTGGATATGATCCGACTTTAGAAACTGACTTAAAAAAAGGTGCCGTTCATTATTTACGGACTAAAGTTCCCAATCTGAGAGTAAATGTCGTAAAAGTTATGATGGGATCGATGATTATTGCATCTATTCCTCTTACCCAAGGAATGTTTGCCAATCCTGCTGAAGCAAGCAGCATTACGAAGGTTAAAAGTCAAAACCTTACTTATACTGTCGCAAATGGAGACACCCTTTATTCGATAGCAAAGAGATTTAATATAAACGTTGATGATATCAAAAAAGCGAATAATCTTCCCGGAAACACCATCAAAACAGGGCAATCCTTAACGATTCCGACGGCATCCTACACGGTAAAAGGCGGAGACACCCTTTATCGTATTGCTCAAAATCATCAAACCAACATTGATGTGATTATGAAGGCAAATCACTTCACTGAGCCCACAATTTTTGCCGGGCAGAGCTTATTCATTCCAACTTCTATCCAAAAAGAAGAAGAAGCCACCCCTCAACCAGTATTAGTAGACTCATCCCATACTGTTGAGGCTGGCGATACACTCTATCGTATTGCTAATCAATATGGTATTTCTGTAGATGAATTGAAACATGCAAATGGGCTTACATCCAATACAATTGGGATTGGACAAACATTAGCCATACCGAAACCACAGGAAAATGAAACGCCTAAGCAATCAACGAACTATTCTGTACAAGCCGGTGATTCTCTCTTTCTAATTGCTAAAAAATTTGGTACATCAGTGGATCAAATTAAACAAACAAATGGATTAACGTCAATTTTAATTCGGATTGGACAAGTGCTGACCATCCCAGCTGCTCAAACCCAAACTGAAAAACCTGTTTTAGCTGATGATGCTACCTATACCGTAAAAGCTGGTGATACGCTGATTGGTATTGCAGCTTTCCATAACACCACAGTTCAGGCCATTAAAGAAACAAATGGACTCCCTTCTGATAGGATTCGTGTTGGACAAATATTAACCATACCAGGTCACGTCTCAGAACCTGGTACAGACAGAGAAACCCAAGAATCAACCCCTACAAAACGAATTACGTATAAAACACATACCGTACAAGCAGGTGATAATATTTGGGCATTAAGTACAACATATGGTATCCCACAGGCTGAGCTTTTAAGGGCTAATAACCTGACGAACAACTCCACATTATCGATAGGTCAAACGCTCAGAATCCCGGTTCATGAAATTGGCGTACATCCAACAGTCAGCGAAAGGCATGGTGAATATCTGGATTGGTGGACAGAAGCTCAATACGTCTTCCCAATAGACATAACTGCTAAAGTTACTGACTTTACTACAGGTATATCCTTTTATGTAACACGAACAATTGGGGCGAATCATGCAGATGTTGAGCCTTCGAGTTCAAAGGATACAGAGATTATAAAAGAAATCTGGGGAGGAGATTTTAGCTGGAAGGAACGCGCCGTACTGGTGGAGGTTAACGGTCATAGAATTGCAGCTTCCATGACATCTATGCCTCATGACATTGAATATATTAAGGATAATAACTTTAATGGTCACACAGATATTCATTTTAAAAATAGCACCCGTCACAATGATGGTCAAGTTAATCCACGGCATCAGGAACAAATTCAAATTGCTGCCGGTTTAATCCAATCTTAACCAGGATTAGACTGGCAGCTCTTTCATTTGACTCCAAAGCTGATGAACATAATTTGTTAAACCCATTTTAAAAACTTTAATGAAACCATTTATCAGTACACAACGTATTGCCTAAGAAAAAGGAGTTTACAGGATATGTTTGAAATAAACTGGGCGTTACTTGCTCCCTTATTTATTGTGGAATTCATATTATTAGCTGTAGCACTTATTGATTTAATCCGAATAGATGAAACAAATGGACCAAAATGGGTATGGGCAGTTATCTGTATTTTCATTAGTATCTTAGGACCTGTTCTCTACTTTATTTTCGGAAGGAGGCCATAGGCATGTCTTTAATGGAAGTTGATGGTTTAACAAAAGCATTTGATGGAAAGGAAGTGGTCAAAGATTTATCTTTTGGTTTAAAGACCGGAACATGCGTTGCCCTTCTGGGTCCAAATGGTGCCGGGAAGACGACTACATTGCGTATGCTTGCCGGATTTACCCATCCTACTGCCGGCACTATACAATTTGATCAGCAATCTCTAACCACAGATATTCGTCAATACGTTGGCTACTTACCTCAATTTCCCACTTTTCATACCTGGATGAGTGGCCTGGAATTTTTGGTTTACGTCGGGCAGTTATCTTATTTAACGAATGCTGAGGCAACAGATCGTGCCAATGAATTACTTGAAAAAGTAGGCCTGGAGGATGCCAAAAAGCAAAGAATCAAAAAGTATTCAGGGGGGATGAAGCAGCGTCTCGGAATTGCGCAGGCCCTCATCAATAAACCTAAACTTATTATCCTCGATGAACCTGTTTCAGCCCTTGATCCAATAGGTAGACGCGAGGTATTAAACCTCATGATGGACTTGAAAAAGGATGCCACCATCCTGTTTTCAACTCATATTTTAAATGATGCTGAAGAAGTTAGTGATGAACTTTTGTTACTTCATCACGGTGAGCTTGTAGAACAGGGAGCATTGGAAAATTTAAATCATCTTGATCAAACAGGAAAAATTCAATTGAATTTTTCCGTCTATCCGGAAAAATTGGAGAGCCAATTGAAAAACTTATCTTCCATTAAGCATATAAAGCCTGTGGGACAAGGCGTAGAAGTCGTTGTGAGTGACATGGATGTTGCCAGAATTGAAATTTTACAGTTAGTGATGACAAAGGAATGGCCGCTAACGAAATTTGAGCAGGCAAAAACCACATTAGAAGATGTGTTTATGAAGGTGGTGAATTCCTGATGCAATGGTCAGTTATTTTTAAACGTGAAATGATGGAATACGTTCGAAGTATTAAATGGATTTGGGTTCCGATCGTCTTTTTTATTTTTGGAATTATGGATCAGATTACGATGTATTATTTACCTAAAATTATTGATGCTACAGGTGGTATGCCTGAAGGAGCAGAAGTAAATATTCCTAGTCCTCCACCAGCAGAAGCTTTATTTATGAGTATTAACGAAATGAACACGCTAGGGATTCTTATCATTGGTTTACTTTCGATGAGCCTTATAGCTGGAGAGCTAAAAAGTGGTGTATATGAACTGGTTCTATCCAAACCAGTGAAGTACGCAAATTATGTCACAGCAAAATGGGCTGCCCTTTCTACGTTAGTTCTGGCTTCCTTTTTTATTGGGCTATTAGCTGGATGGTATTATACCAATATCCTTTTTGGAGAGCTTGCCATTGATAAATTCCTTGTCGCCTTTTTAGTATATGGCCTTTATTTATTGTTTTTCATCACCATTGCAATCTTTGTAAACACGTGGTTTAAGCGACCTGGCATGGTGCTCTTCTTGTCTATTTTACTCATTATTTTCGTCAACATCATAACAAGTATCCTCGGTCATTTTTTAACTTGGAGTCCTGGTCATATATCCTCTTATGTCAGCACGTATCTTTTTACAGGGAATATAACGACTGAGATGTGGGGGACAATTGGAACAACAATCGTATTGATTATTGGGCTGCTTTATGCAGCTGTTGAGGTTTTGAAAAGGAAGGAATTATAGAAGATTTATTTTAGCCTGGATTCATAATCCAGGCTTTTTTTGTTCTCATTGGTTTTATTATGGGCCTTAACGGAAATAGAGGTTTTTTTCTTTGCCTTTATGTTGATTGTTGGCTTACTTTTGCCCTTTATGTGGCGATAAAGATTATTTGCTCCAAAGCTCATTTATTTGCCTGTCTAGTGATTATAGATATTTATGTGTTATTTGCCTCATTTCTCCATTTATCTTTTAGACACACATTCTTATTAGCCTCCAATCCCAGCCTTTATTTGCCAGCTTTCCCCCAGTACAGGACTCCGAACTCATTGATCCTCCCGGTAAGTCCTTCTCCCCATTTTTCCATTCCCTGGCATAAAAAGAGGAATTCCAGCATATCCATTTTACAATAAGACAAGCGTCGACCAATTGAAGCTCAGAAAGGCGGGTTGTCATGAACGATGAAGCCATTTTAGAAATTAACGGACTTAAAACCTCATTCTTTACCGATGACGGCGAAGTACCTGCAGTAGATAACGTTAATCTCCATGTCAAAAAAGGAGAACTACTAGGTGTTGTCGGAGAATCGGGCTGCGGAAAGAGTGTTACATTCTTATCTGTTATGGGGCTCATTCCCCAGCCACCTGGAAGGATTGTAGATGGTAACATTTTTTTTGAAGGAACAGAATTGACAAAGCTTCCTGAACGTAAAATGCGCTCGATTCGCGGAAATGATATCGCCATGATTTTTCAAGAACCTATGACATCTTTAAATCCGTTATTTAAAATTGGCAATCAGCTGACCGAGGCGATTCGAACTCATCAAAAAATCGATAAAGCAACAGCTAAAGAACGGGCAATGGAAATGTTAAAGCTGGTGGGATTGCCGCGCACAAATGAACTAATAGACACCTATCCCCATGAATTGTCCGGGGGGATGCGTCAGCGGGTAATGATTGCCATGGCGATGATTTGTAATCCTAAAGTGCTAATCGCCGATGAACCTACAACGGCTCTTGATGTCACCATTCAAAAACAAATTTTAGAACTCATGAAAAATCTCAACGAAAAATTAGATACAGCCATTATTATGATTACACATGATTTAGGGGTTGTGGCTGAGGTGTGTGACCGTGTAGCCGTGATGTATTCCGGCAAAGTGGTTGAAACCGCGGATGTTAAAACGTTATTTCAGCATCCTAAGCACCCTTATACCAAAGGACTGCTAGATTCCATTCCAGACATACGTCAGAAGAGTAACCACTTATATTCCATCCCAGGAAATGTACCTAAGCCAGGATCTATTAAAAGTGGATGCCCTTTTGCACCTCGTTGTGACTACGCTTTTGACAGGTGTCTAGCTGACAGTCCTGAATTATATCCGGGTGAAAATGACGATCATGAGGTTCGATGCTTCCTTCATGCACAAGAGGAGAGTGAAACCCAATGAACACTTTAATGGAGGTCAAAAATCTCAAAAAATACTTCCCGATAAACGGTGGTGTTTTTGGTCGACAGGTTGGTGAAGTGAAAGCAGTCGATGATATCTCCTTCTCTGTTCAAAAAGGAGAAACCCTCGGATTAGTAGGAGAAAGCGGCTGTGGAAAATCTACTACGGGACGATTGCTGTTACGTTTACTTGAAGCAACAGAAGGATCGGTCACCTTTGAGGGAAAAGAAGTTACCAAAATGTCGAAAAGGGAATTAAAAGAACTGCGTGAAGAAATGCAATTAATTTTTCAGGATCCGTTTGCCTCCTTAAACCCGAGACAAACCGTACAGCGTATTTTAGAGGAACCTTTGAAAGTTCATCATATCGGAACAAAAAAAGAACGAAAACAGCTGATTCAGGAAATGATTGAAGTTGTTGGGCTTGATTCCTATCATGCGAAGCGTTATCCCCATCAGTTTAGCGGCGGGCAGCGTCAGCGAATCGGGATCGCGAGAGCATTGATGACAAAGCCGAAATTGATGATTGCCGACGAACCTGTTTCCGCTTTAGACGTATCCATTCAGTCACAGGTTTTAAATTTATTAAAGGATTTACAGGAAAAGTTTCAGTTGACGTATATTTTCATCGCACACGATTTAAGTGTTGTAAGACAGATTAGCGACCGGGTCGGAGTCATGTATTTAGGAAACTTAGTCGAATTAGCAGATTCCCAAAACATTTATCATCAGCCCCTCCACCCCTATACCCAGGCACTATTATCAGCTGTACCGATACCAGATCCAGAGTTTAAGAGTGAACAACAGCATTTATTAGATGGTGAACTTCCAAGTCCATCTAACCCGCCAAAAGGATGCCCATTCCATACAAGATGTCCCGCACGCATGAATATTTGTAAGGAAGTTCGTCCTGTATTTCAGGAAAAGGAAAATAGTCATTATGTTGCTTGTCACCTTTATGAACAAAATGACAAGCAACAATGACATAAAAGCTTATCATTATGATAAAACAAGGGGGAAAACGTATGCCAAGAAAATCTTGGATCCAATTGATTCTATTCGCCTTTATCCTGTCTATCGTCCTCATTGGATGCAGCAATGATGAAGGGGAATCAGACAAAACGGAGGAGCAATCGGAAGTGGAGGATACATCAGAAGAAGCAGGTGATGAAACGAACAAAAATACTTTAATTTATGCAAGAGGCGGAGATTCGACCGCTCTTGATCCAATTACAACAACGGAAGGAGAAACCTTCCGTGTAACGAAAAACATTTTTGAAACTTTGCTTAACTATGGTGAACAGGATACGACCATTCAACCAGGTTTAGCAAAAGAATGGGAAGTATCTGATGATGGTTTAACCTACACCTTCCAGCTTGAAGAAGGGGTCAAATTCCATGATGGCACTGATTTTAATGCCGAAGCTGTTGTGTATAATTTTGAACGTTGGATGAATGGGGATGCAGAAGAATTCCCATATTATACGATGTTTGGCGGCTATAAAGGAGATGAAGGTCATGTGATTGAGAGTGTGGAAGCAACAGGGGAGTATGAAGTAGTGTTTACGTTAAAACGCCCTCAGGCTCCATTCCTTAAAAACCTGGCCATGAGCCCGTTTGGTATAGCTAGTCCATCTGCCCTTGATGAAATGGGGGCTGAAGAGTTTAACCAAAATCCAGTCGGTACAGGACCATTTAAGTTTGTAGAATGGGCACGAGAAGAACGTATTGTGTTAGAAAAGTTTAATGACTACTGGAAAGATGGTCTCCCTAAATTAGAAGAGGTCGTCTATACGGTTATTCCCGATAACTCAGCACGTCTCAATGCTCTAAAAACAGGTGAAGTTGATCTGATTGATGGCCTAAATCCATCAGACATCCAACAGGTTGAAGATGATTCGAATCTACAAGTGATTGAACGTCCATCCATGAACGTCGGTTATCTCGGGATGACTGTTAATCGTGATAATCCGCTTTCCAATAAAACCGTTCGACAGGCTTTAAGCCACGCCGTACCAAAACAGGAAATTATTGATGCCTTCTATGCTGGTTATGCTGAGCCGGCTAAAACAGTCATGCCTCCATCCATTCAAGGATACAATGATGAAATTGAAGATTACGAATATGACCCTGAAAAGGCCAAAGAGCTGTTAGCTGAAGCGGGCTACGAAGATGGTTTTGAATTTGACTTATGGTATATGCCAGTGCCTCGACCATATATTCCTGAAGGCGAAAAAATTGCCGAGGTTATTCAGCAAAGCTTTGCTGAAATTGGTGTTACAGCCAACCTGCAAACCGTAGACTGGGCTACTTACATTGAAGATGCAGCGGCCGGAGAATTCGATGCTTTCCTACTGGGTTGGACCGGAGACAATGGGGATGCCGATAACTTTATTTATACATTGCTTGATAAAGACAGCATAGGCAGTAACAACAATACTCATTACGCAAACGATGAATTACATGACATTTTGATTGAAGCCCAAACAATTACCGATCAGGAACAAAGAAATGAGCTCTATAAAAAAGCACAGGAAATCATTCATGAAGATGCACCATGGATTCCACTCGTTCACTCTACTCCAGTTGTTGCCGCTAAAAGCTCTGTAACAGGTTATGTTCCTCATCCAACAGGTTCAGAAGCAGTTACTAAAACAGAATTTAAATAAGTAAAGTCTATCCTAAGGGGGAGTGCACTGCTCCCCTTTTTTTCCATCATAGATATGGGAGGTGAATGCATGACAGCATACATCATACGGAGAATATTAATGCTCATTCCTGTTTTATTTGGTGTCAGTTTACTGGTCTTCTCCATCATTTATTTAATCCCGGGTAATCCAGCTCAGGTCATTTTGGGACAAAGAGCCACTACAGAAGCGATTGCGGAGGTAGAGCGACAGTTAGGGCTTGATCAGCCCTTTTATATTCAATATTTCAGTTATATCGGTGATTTACTTACTGGGGATTTAGGTACTTCTATCAAAACAAAAACTGCCATATCTGAAGAAATTTGGCCTTATTTAGCTGCGACGATGGAGTTAACGCTTGTTGCTATGGTCATTGCGATTTTTGTTGGGGTTAACGCAGGTATTATTAGTGCATGGTTTCATAATTCCTGGTTTGATTATATCGCTATGATATTAGCCCTGATTGGTGTATCCATGCCTGTCTTCTGGTTAGGGCTTATGGAGCAGTATGTATTTGCTGTCCGGCTAGATTGGTTACCTTCTACTGGCCGTTATGATCCTTCAACAGTTATTGACTCCATTACCAACTTTTACTTAATCGATACACTGATACAAGGAGAATTTGGGAAATTCAAAAACCTTCTTTCCCATATTATTTTACCTGGTGCAGCTCTGGCAACCATACCCATGGCCATTATTGCTCGTATGACCCGCTCTACAATGCTTGAGGTTATGAAATCTGATTTTATCCGTACAGCTCGTGCAAAAGGACTTAATAACATCTGGGTCGTATACAAACATTCATTACGAAACGCTGTTATTCCTGTTCTGACCGTTGTTGGACTACAAACAGGCTTATTATTAGGTGGGGCGATTTTAACGGAAACGATATTTGGGTGGCCTGGTATAGGTCGCTATATATATGACGCCATACAAGCCCGTGATTATCCTGTTATTCAGTCTGGAATTTTAATCATTGCCACTATTTTTGTCATCATTAATTTAATTGTCGATCTCCTCTATGCAGCCATTGATCCACGTATTAAATATAAATAGAAAGGAGGAAGCAGAATGTCTGAACCTGCACAACAGCCTGTTCAGCAAAAAATCGTTAAAAAAGAAAAGCCATCGTCTCCCTGGAGAGATGGATGGCGGAGTTTTAAGAAAAATAAAATAGCCTTAGCTGGAGCGATTATCGTCTTTGGTTTTGTCCTTATTGCTATATTTGCCGATTTTCTTATGCCCTATGGTCATAACGATCAGCAGCTTATTGATCGATTTCAGCCACCTTCCTCCGAGCATTGGTTTGGAACTGATGATTTTGGACGAGATGTATTATCACGCGTCATATTAGGAGCAAGAATATCCTTAATGGTAGGGTTTACTGCAGTTATTGGCTCTGTAATTATTGGAAGTATTTTAGGAGTCATCGCCGCTTACTATGGCAGATGGGTAGATACACTTATTTCAAGAATATTTGATATTATGCTTGCTTTCCCAAGTATCTTATTAGCGATTGCCATCGTAGCTATTTTAGGGCCTGATTTGCAAAACGCCCTTATTGCTATTGCTATCGTCAACGTACCGAACTTTGGACGACTGATTCGATCTAAGGTTTTAAGTGTGAAGGAAGAAGAATATATAACCGCCGCAAGAGCTATTGGGATGAGTGACTTTCGTATTCTGATTCATCACATTATTCCTAACAGCATAACTCCTATCATCGTCCAAGGAACCCTTGCGATTGCAACGGCTATTGTAGAAGTTGCTGCCTTAAGCTTTTTGGGACTGGGAGCGCAATCCCCCGATGTGGATTGGGGAAAAATGCTAGATGACTCTAAAGCCTATTTAGTCGACGCCCCATGGACGATGATTTTCCCGGGTCTTGCTATTATGCTGACCGTTTTAGGCTTTAACTTAATGGGCGACGGACTCAGAGATGCCATGGACCCCAAAATGAAAAATTAGCCACTTTAGCCCTTTAAAGCATGTGGGGACAGTCCCAAACTAAAGATGATTCTGAAAGGTATTATTCATTTTTTGCCGATCGACTTCCGCCATTGCCCGGTCCCGACTTTGATCTTGTTCTTTCATTTTTTGCGGATCTTTTACCTTATGCTTTCGGTCAAATAAAAAGCCGATCAAAACCAAAGCACCTAGAAATAGTAAGAAGTATAGTAAAAACAAGCCATTCACTCCTTTCACTTATTTTTAGACGTATACGTTTATCTATTTGAAGTTAATACAATGTACGAAAAAACGTCTTCTAAGTTTCATAATAATCAGAACGAATTTTAGTAAAAACAGATAGCAAAAAGGAGAGCTTTCAGCAGCTCTCCTTTTCCTAGTAACCCCCACGTATATGTGCATGTACTTCTTTTTGATAAAACGCTTTTAATTTAATCAGCTCATCTTCACTGAATGAAGGTACAGACAATGCACGTAGATTGTCTTCCACTTGTTTTACATTTTTAAAACCAGGGATTACACAGGAAATCTCCTCCTGATCCAGTACCCAGCGCAAAGAGGCTCTTGTCATGTTTTCCCGGTCATCTGCAATCCATTTGAGGTTGTCGCTTAACTCAACACCCTTAGCAAACTCTAATCCGCCAAAGGTTTCTCCGACATTAAACGCCTCCCCATTTTGATTAAAGTTACGATGGTCGTCATCCTCAAATTGATGATCCTTTGAGAATTTACCCGTTAAAAGACCACTTGCCAACGGAACACGGGCAAGTATTCCTACACCTTGTTCTTTTGCTTTAGGAAGCAGTTCGGCAAGAGGCTTTTGTCTAAAGATATTGAAGATGACCTGCAATGTTCTTACATTTTGATTTTCCAGGCAAAACAGTCCTTCTTCAACCGTCTCCACACTAACACCGTAATATCTGATTTTTCCTTCCTGCTGAAGCTTATCAAGGACCTCAAATACCTTCCCGTCCTTTAATATCTTAAAAGGTGGACAATGAATCTGGTAAAGGTCCAACCGCTCACGGTTCAAACGTTTTAATGTATTTTCTAAATAAGTGCGTACCTGCTCTTCTGAGTAGTTGTCAGGATCGTGAATATCCCCTGCCCGGCAAAACTTAGAAGCAATATGAATTTTGTCTTCTTTACCCTTTGTAGCCTTAGCAAGAAGCTCCTCACTGTGTCCATCACCATATACATCAGCTGTATCAAAAAAGTTAACACCAGCATCCATAGCTACATCCAACGCTTTTAAGGCTTCATCATCTGATGTTTTACCCCAGGCACCACCAATAGCCCAGGTTCCAAAGCTTAGTTCACTAACCATCAAGTCTGTATTTCCTAATTGACGATAGTTCAATTCGTTCGCCTCCTTAGCTTTGAATGACTTAATTTACAAAAGAATAACACATATCGATAGCTTTCATATTACGGATTGTATCTTCACCTGTATAGGATGGTTCTTTATCCTCTAAAATAGCCTGAGAAAAGTGCTCAACCTCTGCCTTATACTGATCCTTTATAATCATTTCCTCACGCACTTCTCCATCCTTTTCAATCCTTACGATACCTTCATGATTATAATTATCAGGTCTATAGGCACGGGGAACTATAATGAGCCCTTTAGTTCCGATAACTTCATATAAGGAACGAAAAGGTCTATTAAAGCTGCAATCAAATAACGCACGTGTTCCCTTTTTCATTTGAAAGATTCCGTAAGCTGATGTATCTACACCGTAATTAGAATCAACATCTGCTTCCACATGAACCCTTTCTGGCTCATCATCAAGGATATGGCGAATAGAATGAATACAATAACAGCCAATATCATAAATACTTCCGCCACCTTTAGTAGGATCCATACGAATATTGCTTTCAGGATTATTCATCATAAAGGAGAAGCTGGCCCGCATCAGTTGCACGTCACCGATTTCTCCAGAAGCAATTATCTCTTTTACCCGGTCATGCTGCGTATGAAATTGATACATAAAGCCTTCCATAAATTTCACTTGATTTTGCTTGCAGGCCTCAACTAACTCCTTTGTCTCAACTGCATTAATGGCAGCAGGTTTTTCAGATAACACATGTTTTCCTTTTTCTGCAGCCTTTATAATCCACTCTTTATGTAAATGATTCGGTAAGGGAATATATACTGCATCTATTTCCGGATCATCTAAAAGAGCATCATAGCTTTCATGGACTTTTGGGATATGAAAAAGAGAAGCAACTTCTTCTGCTCTTCCCCGACTACTCCCACTGGCTATCGCTTGAACTTCGGCATTTTCTGCTCGCTCTATCGCAGGAATCAGCTGCTTTTGTGCAATTCCTGCTGTGCTTAAAATTCCATAGCGAACTTTAGACATGATCATTCCCCCTCACAAGATTTTGCAGTCTATTACTATATTACATACGGAAGGCCTGTAATCCTTCATTTAATTCTTGGGTTTGATTATAGACCTGTTTATATAAACGGAAGAGCTTTTGATACTTTTTTACATTCTCTCTCTGTGGATAGTAACGGTTAGCAACCTCAAGAAAAACATCCGTACATTCTTCTAAAGATGAATACCAGCCTGCTCCATAAGCCGCCAACATTCCGGCTCCCATCCCTGGCCCCTGCTCACTTGATAGCTTTACAATTTCCGCATCAAATATGTCCGCTTGCATCTGTAACCATACTTCATTTTTCGCACCACCTCCAATAGATACGATTGTATCTACCTTTTTTCCGTTATCCCGAAAAATCTCTACAGATTCTGCTAAAGAAAAGGTGATGCCTTCAAGGACAGACCGCACAAAATGCTTCCGTTCATGATGACTGGATACACCTATGAAGCTTCCTCGGATATTGGCATCAGCATGAGGAGTTCGCTCTCCTGCAATATATGGGGTGAAAAGAAGTCCATTGGCACCAATAGGAACTTGATCCATGTCCCTTAAAAGAGAAGCAAAATCCTCATCAGCTGCAAAAGTATCCTTAAACCAGGTTAAGCTATAGCCTGCAGCTAACGTTACACCCATTGTATAGTAAGCATTTTTCTTTGCGTGATTAAAATAGTGAACCTTTCCTTCAAAATCTAACGTTTTACTTTCTTCATAGGAAAGTAAGACACCTGATGTTCCCATACTGCACATTGTTTTGCCGGTTGAAATGATCCCGGATCCAATCGCCCCGCATGCATTATCTGCTCCACCAGCGAATACTTTAGTTTTCTTTGATAATCCTGTTCTTTGGGCAAACGCTTCCGTTAACCTTCCTACACACTCATGCGATTCTATCAACGGTGGACAAAGCGATTTATGAACCCCAACTTGTTCGCATATATCCTGACTCCATTCTTTGTCTCCAACATTTAATAATAGGGTTCCTGCTGCATCTGAATAGTCCATATGTATGGTATTGGTCATACGAAAACGCAAATAATCTTTAGGTAAAAGAAAAACATCAGCTTGTTGATAGATTTCAGGCTCATACTCCTTCACCCACAACATTTTAGGTAACGTAAATCCTTCCAGTGCAGGATTTTTCGTTATATCTAGTAATTTCTTATTTCCCACCCATTCATTCATTTTTTCACACTGTCTGGTTGTTCTCGTATCATTCCAAAGTATGGCGTTTCGGAGAACGTTTTTATCACGATTAAGCAGAACAAGACCGTGCATTTGTCCTGAATAACTAATGCCCTCAATCTTTTCCACATCGTCATCAAATTGCTGTACAAGCTCAGTCAGGGCTTCTTCAGTCTTTTCTACCCAATGTTCAGGGTTTTGCTCACTATACCCCGCCTTTTCCTGGATAAGTGGATAGGATCTTGACACTTCTAGGCAAACCCTGCCATTTTGATTTATAAGTAAAACTTTTACAGCACTTGTTCCCAAATCCACTCCTATAACGTATTTCATCTCATCTCCTCCTTATATTCTATAATTAAAACAGATAAAAGATAGATGACTATGCCAGGAGATAAATTATCCCCTGGCATAGTCACTGAAAACCTACTTAGAAAACTCTTGTAACAAATATTGGTTAATGGTAGCTTTGATTTTTTCCAGTCTACCAGATTGATTTTTAATCTTTCCTATTCCTAAAGCATATTTTTCGAGAGAGTGGAAATCTGCTTTGCCTTCCACAATATCCTTGCCAATTCCGTCTGTAAAGCTTGCATAACGTTTCTCTATAAAATCATCTAATACACGATCCTCTATCAAACGATGAGCCACACGTAATCCTACCGCAAAGCTATCCATTCCGGCAATATGGGCATGGAATAAATCATCTGGCTCAAATGATCCTCTGCGAACCTTGGCATCAAAATTTAAGCCGCCTCGTTCTAATCCACCATTCTTCAAAATTTCATACATAGCAAGAGTTGTCGAGTAAAGATCCGTTGGAAACTCATCTGTATCCCAGCCTAATAATGTATCTCCCTGATTAGCATCAACAGAACCTAACATCCCGTTCATTCGTGCTGTTCTTAGTTCGTGTTCAAATGTATGCCCCGCCAGTGTCGCATGATTAGCCTCAATATTAATTTTAAAGTGATTTTGTAAATCATACTTTTGCAAAAAGCTTAACGCCGTTGCTACATCATAATCATATTGATGCTTGGTAGGCTCTTTTGGTTTTGGCTCAATTAAGAACTGGGCATCAAATCCAATCTCTTTTGCATAGTCTACAGCCATATGAAGAAATCGTGCCAAATTGTCCTGTTCTAGTTTCATATCAGTATTTAATAGAGTTTCATAACCTTCTCGTCCGCCCCAGAATACATAGTTCTGTCCCCCGAGACGTTTGCCAATTTCAAGTCCCTTTTTCACTTTAGCAGCTGCATGAGCATAAACATCTGCATTATTTGTCGTTGCAGCCCCATGAACAAAACGTGGATGTGTAAACATATTTGCTGTATTCCAAAGCAGTTTTGTTTTACTGGTTTTCATATATTTTTCAATCATATCTACTATGGTGTCCAGATTTTGGAGTGTACCTTTTAAATCCTCACCTTCAGGGGCTATGTCGATATCATGAAAGCAGAAGTATGGGACATTTAATTTTTCAAAAAATTCAAAGGCTGCTTCAACCCGCGCTTTGGCTAAATCCATTCCTTTTAAGTGATCCCAGGGCCGAACCATGTTTCCATCCCCAAATGGATCACTCCCATCACCCGTAAAAGTGTGCCAGTAAGCTACAGCAAAACGAAGATGTTCCTCCATCGTTTTGTCGCCGATTTTCTCTTCAGGATGATAGTACTTAAACGCAAATGGATTGGTAGATTCTGCACCTTCATATTTTATCCGATTCACATTTTCAAAGAATGCCATTGGAAATTCCTCCTTGGAGTATTTTTATATGTTTCTACTAAGCTGCACGTCTTTTACTTGAAATATCAACCCATACAGCTAAAATAAGAATTAACCCTTTTACAATAAATTGCCAAAATGTTTCAATGTTCATCATACTCATTCCATTATCAATACTAGCCATAATTAGCGCACCAATAAGAGAACCTACAATTTTACCTTTTCCACCCATTAAACTTGTACCACCAATAACACAAGCAGCAATGGCATCAAGCTCATACATATCTCCAGCATTAACAGTTGCAGCATTTAAACGACTAGTTAACACCAATCCGGCAATAGCAGTTAATGCTCCCATTAAAATAAATACTGTTAATACATTGCGTTTAATATTGATACCTGAGAGGGCTGCTGCTTCCTCATTTCCCCCAATGGCATATACAGAACGCCCAAAAGAAGTTTTGGATGAGATAAAAATGAAGATCCCGGCTAGCGCTACTACAATTAACATTGGAACCGGAATTCCTAAGTAACGGTTTAGCATGTATACAATAACCATAATAAAAAGAGAATAAATGGTTATTTTTCCATAATCCATAACACCTGATGTAAGCTCTAAACCAAGTTTCGATCTTTTTTGACGATTACGTATGGTATAGTACAACAAGGAAATAATTCCTATTATCGCTAGAATATATCCGATGGAATAAGGGAGATAACTATTCCCTAGTTGCCGGAAACCACCCTCAAGTGGTGCTACAGTTTGTCCTTGACTGATACCGATAAGCATTCCGCGGAAAATTAACATTCCACCTAATGTGGCAATAAATGCAGGGACACCCCGATAGGCCACCCACCAGCCCTGCCACAAACCAAAGATGGCACCGATAATAATGGTTACGACAAAAACGGAAATCGTGTTCCAGCCATACCAAACTTGGAGAATAGCCGCAATTCCACCTGTTAAACCAACTAATGATCCAACAGATAAATCAATATGCCCAGCGACAATAACTAAAGTCATACCTATTGCGAGTACTGCTATCACAGACATTTGCGTAAATAAGTTTGATAGATTACGAGAAGATAAGAACTCACCATCTGTAAAAAACGTAAAGATAGCGGCGATTAACACTAACGCTATAGCAAGTGTATAGGCCTGCAAATCAAACTTAAAACTTATTTTTTTCTCTTTTACATCTTGGATATTAGTAGACGTTTGATTTTGCATCTTCATTCCCTCCTGTTGCAAGTGACATAATTTTTTCCTGTGATGCCTCATGTCTTGGATACTCACCAGCCACTTGTCCTTCAGACATTACTAAAATACGATCTGACATCCCTAGTACTTCCGGTAGCTCAGAAGATATCAATACAATCCCTACACCTTCTTCTGCCAGTTCATTGATAATTTTATAAATCTCAAATTTCGCACCGACATCAATACCTCGTGTAGGTTCATCTAAAATAAGCACTTTCGGTTCATTTAAAATCCACTTGCTTAACACAACTTTTTGTTGATTCCCACCACTAAGCTGCTCAACTGCTACTTCTAAATTTGGTGCTTTCAGTTTCATTCTCTTCGTAATTTCCTCAGCCTTTTTCAATTCAAGATTGCTGTCTATTAATTGGTTTTTCATAACTTTATTTAGAGCAGCTAAGGTTGTATTCTTTTGAATATCCATTCCCATGACCAGACCAAACCGTTTCCGGTCCTCGGACACATAGGCGATACCTGCTTCAATGGCATCAGCGGGTCTTTTAATATTTACTTCTTTACCATCTATTAAAACCGTTCCTTCTTTCTTTCCTTCCAGACCGCCAAAAAGACTTGTGAATAATTCCGTTCTTCCGGCGCCAATCAATCCGGATATTCCTAAAATTTCGCCTTTTTTAAGGGTAAAGGCAGCATCGTTAATGACTGTTTTATCACGGTCTGTTACTGTATAATTTTTAACTTCCAGTATATTTTCTCCTATATTACGCGGCTCATATGGAAATAGGTGTGTCAACTCCCTGCCCACCATTTTCGTTACAATTTTTTCCTCTGTAAGTTCGTCAATTGGGTCTGTACTTACTGTTTGACCGTCCCGCAAAACCGTTACAGAATCAGCAATTTCCATGACTTCCCCAAGCTTATGAGAAATATATATACAGGTAACTCCTTTGGATTTCAAATCCCGTAAAATATCCATAAGCAGCTCTACATCAGATTCCGTTAATGATGCGGTTGGTTCATCCAGAATGAGAATATCTATATGTTTGGTTAATGACTTAGCAATTTCAACGAGCTGCTGTTTACCAACTGATAATTTGCTAATGGGGATTCTTGGGTCAATATTCAGGCCAATATATCCCAACCACTTCTGCGCCTCAGCATAAAGCTGATTGTAATCAATCAAACCTTTTTTCATAAAATCATGACTTAGAAATAAATTTTCAGCAACAGACATTTCTTCAATTAACGCAAGCTCCTGGTAAATAATCGAAATTCCTGCTTCCTGTGACTCCTTAATAGAATGAAATGCAACCCTATCACCATCTACATAGATATCACCAGAGTAGGAACCATAAGGATGAACCCCACTTAACACTTTCATCAAAGTCGATTTTCCTGCTCCATTTTCTCCACATAAAGCATGAATTTCCCCCTTATGCACAGAAAATGTCACGTTATCTAATGCACGTACACCTGGAAACTCCTTTGTGATTTCTTTCATTTGCAGTGCATAATCACTCATTCTATTACCTCCTTTAAAGAAGAAAGGGATGAAAAGAAGAAAAATCCTTCCTTTCCCCCTTTCGTTCAAACGATGTCTTTTTCTATTACGGACGTGGAGGACGCTCGCCTTCTGGAACGTTTTCGTACACTTCATCATAGGAATGGAAACCATCGGCAATAATAGTATCTATTACATTCTCTTTATCTACCATAATTGGATCCAGTTTGATAAATGGAACGTCCATAGAACCATTGTTTACCGTGTCATCTGTTGAAATTTCTTCACCTTTAGCAAGTTGCACTGCCACTTCAGCTGATTTTGTTGCAATATCTTTAATAGGTTTATAGACTGTCATAGATTGTGTGCCTTCAACAATACGTTGTACACCTGCCAGGTCAGCATCCTGTCCTGAAATGGCTACTTCACCAGCTAACCCCTGAGCTTCAAGAGCCTGAATTGCTCCACCTGCAGTGCTATCATTTGAAGCCACAATGGCATCAATGTCATTATCATTAGCTGTTAGAGCATTCTCAATAATGTTTAGTGCTTCAGATGACTGCCATCCTTCAGCCCACTGGTCACCAATAATTTCAATATCCCCACTATCTACCAGAGGTTGAATGATATTCATCTGACCATCCCTAAACATTTGAGCATTGTTATCTGTTGGAGCTCCACCTAATAAGAAGTATTTTCCAGATGGTACCTTTTCAGTTAAGTATTCAGCTTGCATTTCACCCACGCGTTCATTATCAAATGAAACATATGCATCAATGGTTGTATTGTTAATTAAACGATCATAAGCCAGAACTGGAATTCCCTGTTCTTGTGCTTTATCCACCACAGAAGAAAGGGAATCTGAATTGACTGCTATAATAACTAAGGCATCAATACCTTGTGATAGCATGTTTTCGATTTGAGACAACTGTTTGGCACTATCACCATTTGCTGATTGGACTAAAACTTCGGCACCAAGCTCCTCAGCCTGTTCGGTAAAAATATCACGATCATGCTGCCATCTTTCTAACTGAAGATCAGAAACGGATAAACCAATCGTATATTCACCACTGTCTCCCCCATCATTATTGCTATCGCCACTATCTGAATCATCATTTGCTACATCTTGACCACACGCCATTAATGCAAACGTTAACAATAATACCAATAAAAATCCTAATAGACGTTTCATAACTCTCCTCCTCTAAGAACTGTAAGTGCTTTCATATATGAATTATAGCAACAGGGGCTTTGTTTGTCCATTACATAAACAAAGTTTTGTGATAAATTATTTGGGAAAAGATTCATTAAATATTTGCTAATCTCTGCCTAACTGCTATAAAATAACGTTGATGAAAAGAACGGAGTGGAACAGATGAATTCAACAACTGGTAATCAAAAGCTGATTAAACAAATTAATAAAAACATAGTCTTACAGTCGATTAAAAATCAAGGACCCATTTCAAGGGCAGATATTTCTCAGAATTCAGGCTTAAATAAAGGTACGGTTTCCTCACTTGTATCCGAATTAATTGACCAGCAATTGATCTATGAATGCGGAATCGGCCAGTCTAAAGGCGGAAGACGACCTGTAATGCTCTTATTCAATGAAACTGCTGGTTATAATATTGGAATTGATTTAGGCGTTAATTACATTTTAGGAATATTAACAGATTTACAGGGGCAAATTGTACAGGAAAAAGAATTAAGGTTTCCAGAAGGATCAAAGTATGATGACATTATTAAATTGCTATTTGAGGTTATTCAAGATTTGATTCAATCCGGCCCTGAAAGTGTCTATGGTATTGTAGGAATTGGTATTGGCGTTCCTGGCATTGTTAGCAAAGAAGGTAAAGTATTGATGGCACCTAACTTAGAATGGAAGGATATCCATTTAAAGGAAATTGTGGAACAAGAGTTTAACATACCAGTCATCATAGACAATGAAGCTAATGCAGGTGCTTATGGGGAAAAACATTTAGGTGCTGGAAAGGATTATCAAAATATAGTCTATGTAAGTGCAGGCATCGGAATTGGAGTTGGACTCATTTTAAAGAACTCACTGTATAGAGGGCTAAATGGTTATGCTGGAGAGTTTGGGCATATGAAAGTGGAAATGGGCGGTACAAAATGTCGTTGTGGCAGTCAGGGATGCTGGGAAATGTATGCATCTGAACATACCTTATTAAAAGAGGCTAAATCCCATTATCCAGATGAAAATCTTTCATTAGAATCTATAGTCCAGCAAGCAGAAAATGGTGATGCAACGGCTATTCACTTATTTGAAAAGATTGGGAAATATTTAGGCTTTGGAATCAGTAATCTGATTAACAGCTTCAATCCAGAACAAGTTATACTCGGAAATCGATTGGTAATGGCAAGAAAGTGGATTGAACCAGAAATGAAAAAAAATATTACTATGCATTCTCTACGGTTTCACTTAGAGTCATTACAGTTGGATTTTTCAAAGAAATCCGTTTATTCTGCTGCTTTAGGAGTTTCTACATTTACTGCCGAAAACTTTTTGAGCGGAAAGGAATCTATGTAGGATTTTAGAGCTGCTTGAGAATATTATATCGTTCTCCTCTTTTAAATCAATCTGTGAAGATTTGAAACATTTTACCTCCCCCATTCGTCTTAATATTTGAGGAGGGGAACGTCGTGAAAAAGGTTTTCGGTGCATTATGTCTTTTGATTCTGATAGTGTCAGCCTGCAGTTCATCAAAACTATTGACAGATCAACCTGTTGAAAAAGTTGTAATCACAAAAGTTAACGATCAAAACACAGTTACGTTAACAGATGAAAAGAAGATTGAAATCTTACAGCAATCATTTCAGGAAGCACAGAAATTAGATGGAGTCATGGATATTCGCAAACAGGACTATGAAATTACCTTTTATTTTGAAGATGATGAAACGAAGACATTATGGATGTGGTTAACGAAGAAATCCGGCATGGCCATGGACCCTGATGATACAAATATCGGCTATGATTTAAAACAGACCCATGTGGAAGATTTACATACTTTAGATGTTTTTTAGAAAAAATGATAAGAACCCCCAGGTTTCCTGGAGGTTTTAGTATTTTTAGACGGTTTGTTCCCGTTTACGTAACTCAACTCGACGGATTTTTCCTGATGTCGTTTTAGGCAATTCCTCAATAAACTCTATTTTTCTTGGGTATTTATAAGGAGCCGTTTGTTTTTTTACATGATCCTGTAATTGTTTGATTAGCGACTCTTTACTTGATGGCGTTTCCCCTTTCAGAACAACATATGCTTTGACTACAGCTCCACGATCGGGATCAGGACTGGCTACAACTGCACATTCTTTAACCGATGGATGCTTAACTAATGCATCTTCCACCTCAAATGGTCCAATGGTATAACCTGAGCTAATGATAATATCGTCACTGCGTCCTTCAAACCAGAAGTAACCATCCTCATCCTTATATGCCTGATCACCTGTTAAATAATACTCTCCACGTCTTGAAGCCTTTGTTTTTTCAGGATCCTTATAATAATGCTTAAATAAAGCCGGTGTATCAAGATGGACAGCAATATCGCCCACTTCACCAGCCTTTACCGGATTTCCATCTTCATCAATGATTTCTACTAAATTACCAGGGGTAGGTTTTCCCATCGAACCAGGTTTAACCTCCATACTTTTGGTAATGCCCACTAAAAGTGTATTTTCCGTTTGTCCATAACCGTCGCGAACTGTAATAGTAAAATATTTACGGAAGGTATCGATTACTTCACGATTCAACGGTTCACCTGCAGAAACCGCACTATGCAAATGGGTTAAATGATAGTCTGAGAGATTATCCACCTTTGCCATTAGACGGTATTCTGTCGGTGTACAGCATAAAACATTGACTTCATGTTTATCTAGAAGCTGTAAATACTTTTGCGGGTCAAATTTTCCAGCATAAACAAAACCGGTTGCACCTGAACCTAAAACCGATAAAAATGGACTCCAAAGCCATTTAGCCCAGCCTGGTCCCGCTGTAGCCCAAACCGTATCATTCTCTTCAATACTGAGCCAGTTACTTGCCGCTGTCTTCAGATGGGCATAGCCCCAGCCATGAGTATGGACCACTCCTTTTGGATTTCCGGTTGTCCCTGAAGTATAAGAGAGAAAGGCCATATCATCTCGTGAAGTGCTGGCGATTTCCAGCTGATCACTTTCAGTATCCATTAAAGAATCGAGTAAAACCCAGCCTTCCTTCTCTTGTCCAATAACAAGTTTTTTCAGGCTGTTCATATGGTTTACTTTGTCAAACTCATCAGTAAATGGAAAATAGCTAACAACGGCCTTTGCTTCTCCATGAATAAGACGATATTCAATGTCCTTTGCCCGAAGCATTTCTGAACTTGGAATCACAACTATTCCGATTTTTAAAGCGGCGATATAAACCTGATAGGCTTCAATCCTTTTAGGAACCATCACAAGCACTTTATCGCCCTTCTGAAGTCCTAAATTAAGGAAAGCGCTTCCAATTCTATTGGCATTTTTCATTAATTTTTCATATGTAATCTCCGCTGTCTGTCCTTGTTCATCCTCCCATTTAAGGGCTAATCTTGTTGGGGCAGATGCAAAACGCTCAAATTCCGAAACAATATTATACTTCTGTGGCGCAATTAATTCATCCTGATACAATCCCTCATCCCCTTTCAACTAGTCTTTCTCCATTTTATCAAATTTTCAGAATTTTTCAATATTATAAAGCTGTCCCTGCATCTTTTCAGCGTTAGTCAATACAGGAACAGCCTGGTTCATCTTCTTTCCATCAGGTTCAATCCTACACCCATCATGATGACACTCATAAGAAGAAGAATGCTAATCGGGAACATGGTCTCTCCTAATGTTTGTCCGTATATCGTAACATTCTTAAGAGCCTCCATAATATAAGTGATGGGATCTATTTGAGATAAGCCAAGCATAGCTTTGTTTGTTACAATTTCAATTGGCCAATACGATCCCCCAATCATGGCTAAGCTAACGGCTACTAATGAAATAATGGCATTGAAGGTTTGATAGTTTTTCGATACGGCAACAATCAATACTGATAAAGAGACAATTGTCAGCACGTACGGTATCAATAAGATAAGTGATTCCAGAAAGCCACCGTAAAAATCAACATCAAAGCCATATTTCATCACGAAAAACACTAGAACCACCTGAATGTAACCAATAATAAAGGCATAGGTTAAGATTCCGGTATACATTTCCCACTTCTTAACCGGAGACAGTATAAATCGGTCCCATATCTTGTCTTGTTTTGCAACTAAAATTTGTATTACATTATAGGCAACAGTATAGATGACAAAAAAGACCGACATGCCAAAAATCCCTTGTAACTGAGCATCAAATACAAAGGAATCCTCATTCGTGAGTGTTTTCGTTTCAATTGAAAACATAGAGTCCTCCAACTGTTCCATGATAGCTGAATCATTCACATCAGTCGAATGGATTCGTTTTTTCTGCAAATAATCCCCAAAAGCCTTTTGAATATTTTGCTCCAGAATCGTTTTAGTTGGCGTTTCAGAGGCAATAACAATTTCATAATGATCCTCATATAGAAATAAACCGGCTTCAGCATCACCTTCCCTTACCGTTTTAAGCAGCTCTTCTTTTTCAACCTGTTCAAAGTTCTGGGTATCTGCTTCTTGAAGATAATTCATTACGATTTCAGTATTCTTTTCACTCATTTCACTGTATACAGGCAGTGTCGATTTTCCAAAAGAGCTAATCCCAAAGAAAAATGCAAATAACAGACATATACCTGTCATTAGTAAAAAGGAAGCCGGTCTTCGCAAGAGTAATTTAAATTGAGCATAGAGCATGCCCTTCATATTGCCTTCCCCCTTTTTGGAAAGATCGTAACAGCCGTAGATAGAGTTAAAAGAGTAAATCCACCTAAAAATAGTAAATTGGAGGTAATATCCCCCAATCCATATCCTTGAAATGCTGATAAAAATGCCGACATTCCGGAACCATTAGGTGTCAAATTCCCTAGTCTATCAATCAGATCTCCCCCTATAGGGAAAAAGCTCCCTCCAAAAAAGGCGAATACGGTTACAATCGCATTTCCGAAAATCACTGACGCCTGATCTGAATTTAATTGATAATTAATAGACGTCAACAGGGACGCAACTCCTCCCACAGCAAAACTCAACAAAATGGATGTAGCCAAAAACGGACTAAGACTTGGCCAGGATACACCAAAGGCAACAATGGAGAAACTAAACAAAATCACCAGTTGAAGAAATGCTGTAATAGAGCTCGCAATGAAAATCCCAGTGAAATAAGTCCATTTGGATACATTGGCCAAAACCATTCGATTAAAGACATGATCTCTTTTTTCTTCATAAGCATAGGATCCCATTGTGGATGCAACGTATAAGACAAACATCACACTCATACCCACAATATAATAGGTCGTGGATGTAATGGGAGCCACACCGGAGATGGTGACAGTCTCCCCTTCCAAATCCTGAGGAGAAACCTTTAGATCTCCAAGTCCATTTTGCTCTAAAACCGTTGCGGTCTGGAGCTGTTCCTGGTACCCAGCCAATAAATCATGAACCACCTGGCTCGCTAACTCTTCATTTTGATTCAGATACAGGTCTAATTTCGGCTCTTCGCCTTCACCTAAAAAGGAATACTTCACAACATTAAAAGTAAAATTCTCTGGAACCTCAATGATTGCTGTATATTTATCGTTTTCCATAGCGGCAGCTAATTCCTCAGGGTTAATTTTCTCTATGGTAAACATCTCTTTTATCTCCGGGTTCCCGAACACTTCTTGTTTTAAAATCTGAATGGGCTTAAAATGATTTAATCCATTGATCATTTCATTTTTTTCATGGTCTGGTAGAGACAGTAGCTCGATTTCCTTTTTGATGTGATTTATATCTTCCTTTTCTTCTGTATGCTCAAGAATGGCAATGGTAGCATCAATCTTGGGTGTCTCCTCTGTCATCAAACCACCAATCGCATAATTGATGATAAAAACGAGGATCAAGGGCATCACGAGCAATAGAGTAAAGTTCGTCCTGTCCCTCATCATTAAAAAGAGCTGTTTTTTAATGAATGTATACAACATAAGAAAATCCTCCTAATCCCGTAATGCCTTACCCGTTAAGTGAAGAAACACATCCTCCAGTGACGGGGTTTGAATTTGAACCGATTTTAAAGAGGTTTCTGTTTCTCCCGCTATATCGATGATAGTCTGAAAAAAATCCATTTCGAGGGGGACAATGACATGGATAGCATTCTCCTGCCTATAGACCTGGGTTACAGAAGGATGATACTCCAGTTTATTAAGAAAAGAGTCCTCTATGATTTCCGCTTCAATGACAACCGTTTGTTCCGATGATAGAATCCCCTTGATTTCGTTATTATTCCCTGAAGCAATAATATGACCCTGGTCCATAATATAAATCCGGTCACATAAATACTCCGCCTCTTCCATGTAATGACTCGTGTACAAAATGGTCAGGTCCTGCTCTCGATTTAATCGTTTCACAGTATCTAAAATATATTTTCTCGACTGTGGATCAATCCCCACGGTTGGTTCATCCATAAAAATCAGCTTGGGTTCATGCAGCAAGGCTACCCCTATATTTAACCTTCGCTTCATTCCACCAGAAAAGGTTTTAACCAAATCATTTTGTTTCTCCTGAAGCCCTACAATTTCTAGGACTTCCTCCATTTTTGTTTTTATGAGATTGGAAGAAATATGATAGATCTTTCCAAAGAATTGCAAGTTTTCTTTAGCTGTCAAATTGTTATATAAAGCTATTTCCTGAGGAACGACACCTAGATGCTTTCGTAAAGTTTGGGGCTTTTTAATAATACTTTCATTAAAAAAACGAACATCTCCACTCGATGGAGGAAGCAGCGAAGATATAATCGAAATGGTTGTTGATTTCCCTGCGCCATTTGGTCCAAGGAGTCCGACAACCTCACCCTGTTCAATAAACAAGTTCACTCCATCAACAGCCCTTGTATTTTTAAATTGCTTCTTTAAATCCAACGCTTCTAACATAATCCTATTCCCCCCTTTTGCTTATCAATATTTTATAAAAGGGGACAGTCTTCCTGCATCACGCTCGAGTCACTAAAATAATGGGAAAAGCATGACGATAGTCACAGGATGAGTGACAGGTTTATCGTGTTCGGAGATATAATGTTGTGCTTCCAGAGTATGTAAGTGATGCAGTTCAAGGTGAATCGGTTGTTTTTGGATTGTTCTTATATTGTTTTATGGTGTTGGAGGATTTTTATCTGGACTTTTCGCAGCACCTCTTGCAAAAAAATGAGAAATATACACTTTAGAGGATTTTAGTGTAATAATGCATTATCAAAGTTAAGGCTCAGAGAATTTATTTCTCTAAGCCCTTTTATTGTTTGCACTGTGAGAGTAGTTGTGGAATTTGTGTGAATGACGGCGGATAGCAAATAGTAATTCTCCTTTATCTTTTTGAATCTTCTCGTTTTTTCCTAAAGAAGTTGGTAAGAAATACAACCACCACACCAGCAATCATCACAGGTCTGGCAAAGGATGTATAAGGTTCTGGTGCACCTGTTATATTTTCATGCATCGCTGCACCAATAACAAATATGACAATTCCGGTCCAAAAAATGATATTTCCTGTTCTTGTATACTTATGCAAACTCTCTTCCTCCTACGATTCTTTTACAGGTGTTTGCATTAATGGTAACACAATTCCAATGCCCCCTAAAGCAAGGGAAAGAGTCCCTCCTATTATAAGAGGTATTCTTTTAAAACCAACCCTAAGCACCACCACTTTAGTATTATTAAAATCGGTTACTCTCATTATAAACCAATAGCTAACCTTTATATTTAGAACGAATTTCTTTTCCTCAAAGCACGCTTATACCTTATACCAAATTGTTTTTAACAGCGAAAATGGCGAGCTGTGTCCGGTCTCTCAGGTCCAGCTTAGTAAGGGTCTGCGTAATGTGATTTTTCACAGTACCGACAGACAGATAGAGCTCCGTGGCAATTTCTTTATTGGTTTTTCCCTCTCCCACTAAACGGGTGATGGAAAGCTCTCTCGGAGACAACGGAAGATCCTTTACTTCAACAGTAGATTTATTTAACAAGCGTGGCATTACTTTTGCTGCGACGTCTTCATGAATCGTCATCCCGCCATTTAAACAGGTATGGATAGCCTGAACCAATTTATCCGGCTCTGCTGTTTTTAGCAAAAACCCATCCGCCCCCTCTCTTAACGACTGTTCAGCATATTCCTCATCATTAAAAGTAGTCAGCATTAACACATGTACATCGGGATAACGCCGTTTAATATGACGGGTCGTCTCAATACCATTCATTTCCGGCAGACGAATATCCATAACCACCACATCAATGATATGTTCATCCACTTTCCGAAGCGCCTCTTCTCCATTTTCAGCTTCTGCTATTACGTTTAACGTATCATCCTGTTCAATCATCATTTTCAAGCCGCTCCGTACAATGCTTTGATCCTCCACAAGTAATAGATTATAACGCATCCACTTTCTCCTCCCTCAGTGGTAAAATCCCATCAACAACAAATTCCTGCTCATGCTGGTAAACCTTCAATTTACCATCCAGCTCCTCGACTCGTTTTTTCATATTAGTTAAACCAAATCCCCATTGCCAGCCCACATCATTATGTACTCTATTCTTGATGGTGAACGCTAAATCTTCCGCCGCATTTAATGCCAAAACTACTTTTACCTCTCGTGAAAATGCGTGACGCATGGCATTGGTTAAAGACTCCTGCAAGACGCGATACAATACAATATTCTGTTCATTCGTTAAATGCGCGGATAACACGCCCTGTTTTAACGTAAAATCTAAATGAATATGACTTTCCGCTTCCAATTTACGAATAAGCTGTAGTACTGATGAGATTCCTTCAGACTCTTCAGCCTGAAGAGTCTTCACTGCATGTCTGGTTTCTTCTAAACTATCAGAAGCTAGCTGTTTCAGATCTTCATATTCTTCTTTCTTTTCCTGCATTGTAAGTATTTGCAATTTCATAAGCAAGGCCGTTAAATTATGTCCAACTGAATCATGAATATCCCTGGCCATTTTTGTACGTTCCTCCAAACGGGCGGCCCGCTCAGATTCATGGGTCTGTCTTTTCAGTTTGCGATACTCGCTGACCAATTTTTCATACATCTCCTGCTTCTCAGATTGCTCTACCTGTATTTTATTCCACTTTATTAAGGGATAGCCTACTAGAATCGCGAGTAAAACCGAGGCTAAATGAAGCTGCTCGTGCAAATACAATAAAACACAAATCGAAAACATCTGATAGAAAAAATAAATTCGAAAAGCCTTAACAGGTAAATCAGACAAACTATTTATGATTAAATAAAAGCCCGTAAGCAGAACATAAAGATTCAGGTAAGAACCGTTCAGCCATTCCAGACCGGATATGATAAGCGTCATAATTACATATATAATTAATGGCCATCCTACAAGCGGAATAACGAAATAGACAATAAAGAAAAGACTGTAGAAAACGAGCATAAATGGTAATACATGTTCTTCCTGATATTCATTGAACAGAGCTAGTGCTGTGAGCAGTAGTAGAGGTAAAAACGAATACCAAAAGGGGCGCAACAAGGATCCCTCCTCATCCATAACGAGAACTATTACCTTTATCCTACCATATATTTATCTGATTTTTCGCAAAAGAAAAGACTGATTTTCAATGCAGCCTATTGCAGCAGAAATCAGTCTAAACGTTATGAAAGGGGATTTTTTTGGTTATCTGGGTCTGGTATATTCATTGTCGGCTGATAGGCTTGTAAACCGTCTAAATCATCTTTAAAGAAAGCTGATAAACTTAGCTGATAGGTAATCCCTTCTCCACCTTCTGTTGTAAAGGATAAATAATTAACCGATAGAATTCGCTCTTGGTTTTGAAGATGTTCAATAAATCCGATCATGGACTTATAAGAAGGAGAAGTTACTTCCAGATCATACAAAACTCCTTTTAGTCCTTTGATATCTTCTATAGATACCGATTCCCGGTTTGAAATGTCGTATCGATTCACCGTACTATTAGTAGCTTCTTCCGCCTTATTAATCATGGAAAATAGTTGCTCATGATATGGGGTAACAGGTAATTGGCTTTGGAGTTGTTGAGATTGCTCTTTAACATCTATGTTCTCACTATTCTTTTGTTGCTTACATACTGCCTCTAAAAGCTCTCTTTCATACTCCAGAGAGTCCTCTATCTCACTTTTTTCCTCTACCAATGGATGAATCAGCCATCCATAAAGAACCCCTGCACTCATGAAAAACAATATCGCAAAGAGAGCGAGAAGGATTTTTTGCCGTTTCGCTAACGTCTTCACTCCTGATCACCTTCCCCATTCTCCCTTACATCATCACGGTTAATCGTCAAATCATACTGAGCTATATATTTCTGGGTATTTTCATCCTGATCAGTTTGGCTTACACTGACTAAACTAACTGAATCTATCCAATCTGTTTGGGAAAGATGAGATAAATAATAAGCAGCATCCATATCATCTTCCATCAGAATTTGTAAGTTTATTTTTCCATCTGTATATTCAAAATGCCCGATTTGTGCGTTTGCAGGTAATAAAGCAATGAGTGACGTTATGAAAGCTGCACTGTCAATCGGATAGGATTGTAAGGCTTTTACTGCCTGTTTCAGTTCGTCAATTTCTTTTAGATGTTCCTGATTCACTTGATTTGTTAGATTCAAACGTGTCTCTTCTGTTTGTGTTAACGTATCTTGTAAATTCGAAATGTCCTGTTTTATGAATACGGAATACATAAATGCTGCAGCAAAGAGCACAATCAATAGAAAAATCATGAAAATAAGGGTTACCATAAATGTACGATTTTTTTGTTCACGATTTTGAAGCAAATTAATCTCAACTACCATTAAACTCCCTCTTTCATGGCAAGTCCAATCACATTATAAAATGCATAACCTAATGGAACCCCTTTTGCAGCTGGAATAGTTCTTGGAGAAAGGAGATGAGCAGGAACTTCTAAACGTTCCTGAACGCCCTCCAGGATATCTGTTAAAAATGGATGGTCACCTGTTAACATAAGATGATTGATTTGTTTATCTCCATTGTTTAAAGAATATTGATAAAACCGAAGAATACGCTCTAACTCAGTATAAATTTCTTCCAAGGCATTTTTGACCTTCTCCTCATCAAATTGCTCCCGGGATAACTGTCCACCTTGATTAAGAGGGACCACTTTCCACGTATCCTCCTGATAATGGATTTCTATATGCTGAAGGAAAACTGGTTGATGATGTTCAAAAATACTTACCGTTACCGACTTTACATTAAACTGAACAAGCATAAATGTATCATCATCATTCGTGATCCCATAATGATGAAAGAGACGATATTGGCATAAAGCTGAAACATCAGCTGCGATAGGGGTCGCTTTTTCTGCTTTGAAATAGTCATGATAGGAATCAACGGCTGTTGCAGCTGAAGCAACAAGAAGTACCTGCTTTTGACTTTCATTTTTCTCTAAAAGTACGGTATCAATAACAGGATCCTCAAATGGTAAATGAATACTGTGACCAAGTTCAAAGTAGACATGGCCCGTTATTTCTTCGTCTTCTATGGCTGCTGGAACTTGAACGGTTTTAATAATCACGGAGGAATCCGGTACAATAAATCTTACATTTTTTCTTTTCATCTTCCATTTGCGAACACAATATTTTAACGTTTTAACAAATGCTTCCTGATTAATGATTTCTCCATTCTCTACAATCCCAGTAGGAAAATAGTATTCATCACAATAAGTAACCACAAAAGACTGCTTTTTTTTCACCTCTGCACACCGAATGACATAATCCTGTATTTCAATATTGATTGTTCTTATTTGACCTAATGCCATATTTTCACCTAATTCTAACCATTAATATATGAAAGATAATACATACCATTTAAAAATGTCAGTCCCGAAAAAGTAAGCAATTAAGGCACCAAATGCTATAAACGGTCCAAATGGAATCGGTTTTTTCCGCTTCATTTTTCCGGTTCCCATTCCTATCATACCAACAACCGAACCAATAAGAGCAGCAAAGAAAAAGGTTAATAATGTGTTCACGAGTCCTAAGGCAATCCCGAGTACACCAAAAAGTTTAATATCCCCTCCGCCCATACCACCCTTACTTATCAGCCCAATAAGGAATAATAATCCAAAACCTATAAGCATACCTAAAAGGGGATCATACCATGGGTCAGATTGAATGATGCTGCGCTCGATAATGAATAAAAGAAGAAAAAAAGCGAGCACTTTATCTGGAATAATCATGTAGGCGAGATCACTAACCGTGACAATCACCAGAAGAGAAATTAACGTAATAGCAACGACTAGTTCTTTATCGAGACCGATGACGTATAAAGATAAAGCAAACAAAAGTCCAGTCAAAAACTCTATAGCTGGATAAAGCAAAGAAATGGACTGAGAACAGTTGGTACATGTTCCCTTTTGTTTGATATAAGAAAAAACCGGAATCAGCTCTTTCCAGGTAAGTGTATGTTGACAATTCGGACAGGCTGACCTTGGCGTTATTATTGATTGGTGTTTGGGAACCCTCAATCCTACTACATTAAAAAATGAGCCTAAAATGAGACCAATATTCATTAAATATATGTATAAAATCCACAAAATTACTCATTCCTCTTGTTTTTTTGGGAAAACGCTACGATATGCTACACTTTTACTATCAGTTTAATCTCCATTATTATCCTTCTTCTTGAGTACCTTCACGAATAGCATTAATGTCATCTATTGTACCTGCTACTGTAACATCATCGACTGTAACTTCACTTATACTCAAGGCACCATTATCTCCCTCGGTGATTGTCGCATCGTCAAAACCATCTGAGACATTTTCCACATAACCAGAGGATTCTAAATCACTAACATCAATTTCGCCGTCAGTACCCATATCGTCATTGACCTTCGCCAGCCTTGCTCCCTCTAAAATACTAATTGCTTCAGCATAAACCGCATCTTCCTCTGAATCATCAATAATATTTCCAATCGCAGGTACAGCGATTGCACCAATAATCCCCAAAATCACAATAACCGCCAGCAGTTCAACTAATGTAAAACCCTTCTTGTTCTTTAAAATGGTTCTTCCTTTTCTCATAAAATAATTCCCCCTAATAAATGATTTATTATTTACCCAACATTCTTAAATATTTCAAGCATGGGTACCATAATTGAGAGTACGATAACGCCAACTACAACTGCTAAAAAAACAATCATTAATGGTTCAATTAATGTCTTGAGTTGGTCTGTTGCGGTATCCACCTCAGATTCATAAAACTCAGCAATACGGGTTAACATTTGATCTAAAGCTCCCGTTTGTTCTCCGATACTAATCATTTGCGTTACAAGAGGCGGGAATGCCCAATGCTTCATCATCGGCTCTGACATCGAGCGACCTTGCTCCAACGTTGTTTTACACTCTTGAAGAACTTTTACAATGACTTGATTTTCCACGATTTTCTCCGTCAATGTAATCGCCCTTAGAATCGAAACAGAATTCGTTAATAAGGAACTAAGGGTTCTTGTCATTCTAGCAAGGATTGATTTTTTATAAATTTTGCCGAATACGGGTATTTTCAGTAACAAGTAGTCTAAATAATATTTTGATTCACTGTTTTGGCGTATTAGATAAATACCTAAAATAAACAGGATAAGAAGAAGGATGAACAGATACCAATAGCTTGACATCCAGTCGCTCATCGTCAGGACAAATAGGGTAATAACCGGGATGTCTCCTCCTGATTTCACAATCATTGAAACAAAAGCAGGTACAATAGCTACCAATAAAAAAATAACGACAATAACAGCAATAATCCCTACGATAATCGGATAAGAAAGAGCAGACTTCACTTTCTGTCTGGTCTGATGCTGCTTTTCAAAATAACCCGCCATTTCTTCAAGGGTTTCATCCAGAGATCCACTCACTTCTCCGGCATGAACCATGTTGATAAAAAACCGGTTAAAGACCTTAGGATGCTTTTGAAAGGAACTTGATAATGAATTTCCTTCTCTTAAGTTCATCTCTACCTGAGATAATGTTTTTTTTAAAACTTTACTCTCCGTTTGTTCTGATAAAATTCTAGTAGCATCAACAATAGTGACACCGGCTTTTAGTAATGTTGAAAATTGTCGCAAATAAACCACGAAATCTTCCAGTTTTACAGGACTCCCAATGTAAATATCCTTATTCCAAATGGTTTCTTTTTTTTGCTCTACTGATAAAGCCCGAAGACCACGCTCTCTAAGCCTTATTCTAGCTCCTTGCTTTGTATCGGCCTGTATAAGACCGGTTTTTTTATTTCCTTGACGGTCCCGAGCTACATAGCTAAATTGAGCCATAGTAATGGTCTCCCAAGTAGCTTTGTACCATTTCAGGGGATACAAGCTGTTTTTGTAATAAAGAACGAATGTTCATTTCAAGTGAATGCATCCCTTCATCTCTAGAAGTCTGCATGATGTTTGGAATCTGATGGATTTTCTGATTACGTATAAGACTGCTAACCGCATTATTTTGAGTTAAAACTTCGGTTGCTGCAATACGTCCCTTTCCTGACTTTTTCGGAAACAATCGTTGAGAAATCGTTGCAATCAATACTGAGGCCAATTGATAACGGATTTGCCCCTGCTGCTCAGCCGGAAACACATTGACAATTCGCTCTATCGTATGAGGAGCACTCGTTGTATGTAACGTACCAAATACTAAATGACCAGTTTCTGCTGCAGTAATGGCAGTTGAAATAGTTTCTAAATCTCTCATTTCACCAACCAAAATCACATCTGGGTCCTGACGCAAAGAAGCACGGAGCCCTGATGCAAATTTCTTCGTATCTCTTCCTACTTCCCGCTGCTCAATGAGCGATTGTTTGTGCTGATGAATATACTCAATTGGATCCTCTAGTGTAATAATATGTTTTGGGGTATTCTGGTTAATTTCATTAATCATCGCTGCTAATGTTGCAGACTTCCCACTTCCCGTTGGCCCCGTTACTAATACAAGACCTTGAGGTTTACTTACAACCTTTTTCAGAACTGGTGGTAGTTGTAATTCCTCAATAGACGGTATCTGACTGGGAATAAGACGTATGGCAATCGAGATTCCCTCTCGCTGCTTGTAAACATTTATCCTGAACCTGGATATTTCCTCGAGTTCATAAGAGAAATCCACTTCCCCATCCTTCTCAAAAATGGTCTTAAGCCTTTCTGACATAAGAGCAGAAGCAATCTCCTTAAGGTCTTGAACATCATAAGGATTCATATTTTGCCTTTTTAACTGTCCATGAACCCGAAATACAGGAGGCAATCCAACGGTTAAATGCACATCAGAAGCATACTGCTGATAAGCATGATACAAAAGCTTGTTAATCCTTTCCATCATCATCATCTCACCTATTCTAAAGATACTTGCAGAATTTCTTCCGTTGTCGTAATTCCTTCTTTCACTTTTTCCAGACCATCCTCAGTTAAAGACTTCAATCCGTTTTTCAAGGCAATATCACGGATTTTGACCATCGAATCATTATTGACTAAAGCTTCTTTCATTTCACTATCTATGACTAATACTTCATGTATTGCCGTTCTTCCCCGATATCCTGACATGTTACAGGTTGGACAGCCTTCACCATAGGAAACCGTCTCAATGGGAATGTTATATTTCGAGAAAATTTCTGTTTCACGAGTAGAAGCCTTTCGCTCATGCTTACAATCACGGCATATTTTTCGTACAAGTCGCTGGGATACAACCCCATTCAAGGAAGAGGCAATTAAATAAATTTCTATTCCCATATCCTTAAGACGATTTATCGTACTAATAGAGTCATTCGTATGCAAAGTACTAAGAACAAGATGTCCAGTTATAGAGGCCCTTGTCGCGATTGCCGCTGTTTTTCGATCTCGAATTTCTCCAACCATGATGATATTTGGATCTTGTCGTAAAATGGCACGTAAACCTGTAGCAAAGTCCAGATTAACATTGGTGTTAACTTGAATCTGGTTAATCCCTTCTAACTGATATTCCACTGGGTCTTCAATCGTAATTATATTTCTTTCTTCATCATTTAATTGACTTAATGCTGAATACATAGTCGAGGTTTTCCCGGAGCCAGTTGGACCTGTCAAAAGGACTATACCGTGTGGCTGATTGATTAAGGATTGGAATTTTTCCAGATTTATTGAATCAAATCCAATTTGTTTTATATCCTTCTGTACTATACTTAAATCTAATAAACGAATCACAATTTTTTCACCATATACCGTAGGCAGCGTACTAATACGCAAATCCATTTTACGATTTTCTACCGATAACTTGATACGTCCATCCTGGGGCGTACGGTGTTCTGTAATATCCATATTGGCCATAATTTTAATTCTCGTAATTAAGGGACCCTGCATGTTTTTAGGTAAACTTCTCTCCGTGCGCAACCTGCCATCGATACGAAAACGAACGTAAATCTTGGTTTCCATACAATCAAAATGAACATCACTTGCTTGCTGCACAACCGCTTGTTGTAATAATTGATTGACAAGTTTAACAACCGGAGAATCCTCATCCTCTAGAAGTTGCAGGTTTTCCTTCTCCTCTTCTTCTGGAAGTTCAAAATCTTCACCAAGATCATCCACATCATAGTATTTACTCACACTTCGTATAAGGTCATCCTTTGTTGCAATCATAGGCTCAATATTAAAACCAGTTGATAATCGTAAATCATTCATCACGATATAATCCATGGGATCAGCCATTGCAATATATAATTTGTTTTTATCCTTTTTTAAAGGCATAACAAGATGACGCTTGGCAAATTCCTTTGATACCATTGAGCGTATAGTTTTATCAATTGAGTAATTATATAAAGTTACTCGAGGAATACCTAACTGGAATTCCAGAGCTTCAATTAATTGAAGCTCCGTGACAAGACCCTTTTGTACAAGAAGATCTCCTAATTTTTGCTCAGGGCTTTTTTCCTCTAAAGTGTGTTGGAGTTCTTCTTCTGTAATCATCCCACTTTCAATCAATAGATCTCCCAGTCGCATATTTTTTTTAATTGTCATGACATCCCCTCCAAAAAAATTGCTTCTTCTAAGGGATTTTGGCTGCAAAAGCAAAGGTATTCTTTTCATGAAAAACAAGGATTATTTTTTGTTCTATTTGTTCATTTAAAAGTGAAGTAAATCTAAGGTGGCATGTTGTGAAGTGTTCGATGAGATGAGTCTGAATTCTTTCTATTATCTACATTTTACGACAAGTACTATATATTCACAACTTTTTTCCTGTTATTTTTTACCTTTAATATAAAAATAAGTAATATATAAGTCTATAAACCTATTACAAAAGTTTTATCATAAGTATAACCTTTTCATGAATTTAATGGTAAGATAGGAGTATAACTAACACCAGCTGAAGCATGGTAGGTGATCACGATGAATAAAGTCCTACAATCCAGAAATGGCATGACCTTAGTAGAACTCTTAGCAGCAAGTGTATTGATTATTATCCTGCTGTTAGGTTTTTTCACCTTTTTGGTCCAAGGGGCACTATTTACGGAGAAAAATGACGATTCATTAAAAGGGACTTATTTAGTAAGAAACATAATGGAAGGAATCAAAAATAAAGAAGAAATTCGAGGAGAAAAATACATCGAAAGGTTTAATACAGAAGGTTATCCGACTGTTAAATCTGTTAATCTAAATGGAAGTTTTAAATCTAATCAGGATCTCCGCTTACGAATTAACCCTCATCCAAAAGAAAACTCCGATATAAAAATCTTTAAGATTGAAATTATCAATCAGGAGAACCATATTGTAGCGGAAACATATGGTTATTTGGGGGTGAAGTAGTTGAAACTCCCAATAAAACCCCACAATCAGGAAGGAATAACATTAGTAGAATTACTCGTAACGCTCGCATTACTGACTATTGTTAGTACCATCATTATCAGCCTTATTACAAATAGCCACAATAATATGCAATCCATTTATTCAAAAAATCAAGCTAGAACACACGCCAATCAGATTCTTTATCAACTTACCGACATCCATCAGACAAGAAAGGTTTATACCTTTCCAATAGAAGAGAAAGATTCGTTTACGCTAACAGATGGAAATGGGATGAAAGCTGAAGTTCCTATACCAGGATATGCGTATCAAGTCACAAGTATTAAAGATGTTAACGGAAATACACTTCCATCTAATAGCGGACGAATACGCATTGACTTAACTAATCCTAATCATCTAACCATCCATATAAAACTCAAAATAAGTCCAATAGAAAGTGGAGATTATCGTTTTGTAGAAATCGATACCAGTATTTCAAGATTGTCAATTGCCAATAAAGGAGGGGGAGAAACGTGAAGCACATCAAAAATCAAAAGGGCTATGCCCTGGTCTTAGCCATACTAGCCGCTGCCTTTATTTCAATCATTGCACTGACTTTAATCGGAAGTACTATATCTACCGCCAATCAAACAGCTCATACAGAATCCTCCTATCGTGTAACGGACATTGCAGAAATTGGTGTGAAATATACAAGAGATCAGATGAACCAGTATTTAAAGGAACATGATCTTCCGAGCGATAATAGTCCAACGTATATTAAAGAGTATGTACGTGAGATTTTTAATCATTTGAATAAAAAGGTTAATCTTGATGATGATGTACCGGACCGATATTTTAAGATAGAAATCCCAGAAACTATTTCACCAAATACAGATTTAGGAGAAACGAAAGTCAAGTTCAATATTACTGGGAATGATGGCGATAAAAGCGAAACGTTAACGACTACTTTCACGATAAGAGGAATTCCTAAAAAGGATGAAGATGACAAAATAAACTGGGAGGGGCTATTTCCAGACACCAAAGAAGAGGCTAAGAGCTGGACCATTGAAGAGGAGTGGGATTTACGTAATAAAGAAAAAAGGGAGTTTTACGAAAGTGTGTGGATTGAGGGAAATGCGGATTTTCACAATAAAAATGCAGTTAAAGCAGATAAGGATATGGTAATAAACGGAATAATCAATACCTCAGGAAGTGAAAGCGACATAAATGTATGCGGCAATGCAAAATTTGGAGACGATGTAAACAACATAAACCTTCGTTTAACAATCGGAGGACATGCCTATTTTACAAATCCCCTTTCTTTTAGTAATAACGCACATGGTTCCTTTCAATCTGGTGGTAGTACCTATTTAGCAAATGGCTTTAATCAAAATAAAAACGGCCAACAAAACAATATCTATGACTATTTTAAAGTCGGTGGTAATTTACTACTGGAAGCTGGATATGAATATCAGTTTGATTCAAAATTCCAAAAAAATCCTGTACAGGTTAAAGGTGATCTCATTATCCAGAACTATGATGTCAAAGAAGACACCCATAACCTACCCGACATCATTGGCCAAATTGAATTGGGAGGCAAGGTTACGGATGAGAATGGCGATAAAATCAAAAATCATCCTTACGATATGGAAGAGCTGACCACGAATGATTTTGCTGTGAATGAATGCCCTCCTGTAAAAGACCAGCCAGATGACGGCAATGCTGGCAATCAATTCACTCCTCAAATTACCGATGACGATATGAATGTTCAATATGAATAGCATTGAACCCATCCTTCTCGTATACATATGAGAAGGGTTTTTTATGTTTTAAGAAATTTTAAAAAGAGAGTCTTTGGATAGGTTTTTGGAAACCGTCATGTTCCCATTTTCAAGCGACTAGTGAGATTTCCTTCACCTCCGCAAGTCGCTAAACATACGCTTTTTACTTTGGTTTTCCTGCACCTTAAATATTTTTTCATGCATATCCTTTTATCCCTATCAAATAATAATGCATAGTTATTTTTCCATACGAAAATGGAGGGCTGCTCATGAAAGCTGTAACTTATCAGGGAAGATACAATGTTGACGTTACTAAAGAACCTGATCCAGAAATCCAAAAAAATGATGATATCATTGTACGCATTACCTCTACTGCCATTTGTGGATCTGATTTACATTTATATCAGGAAAATTTCCCTATGCCTGAGGGATACATTATTGGGCACGAACCTATGGGTATTGTAGAAGAAATCGGACCAGATGTCACTGCAGTGAACAAAGGAGACCGAGTTGTCATCCCATTTACCGTAGCATGTGGACATTGCCAATATTGCTCAGATGGTCTTGTCAGCCAATGCGATAACGCAAACCCTCATTATGATAGTGGTGGTTATTTTGGCTACTCCGAAAAGTTCGGGAACTACCCTGGTGGACAAGCTGAATATTTACGCGTTCCCTTTGGCAATTTTACTCCTTTTGTTATACCTGAGGAGAATGAAATGGACGATGAATCTCTGCTCTTTTTATCAGATGTCCTGCCAACCGCCTTTTGGAGTGTAGAAAACTCGGAAATGAAGCCTGGCGACACTGTCATTGTTTTAGGCTGCGGTCCGATTGGGCTGCTGACCCAGAAATTCGCCTGGCAAAAGGGAGCAGAGCGGGTCATTGCCGTAGACTACATTCCCTATCGGTTAGAGCATGCGAAAAAAATAAACAATGTGGAAACCTTCAACTTTGCCGAGGACCAGGATACAGGTGAAACATTGAAGGAAATGACCAAAGGCGGCGCAGATGTCGTCATAGACTGTGTAGGAATGGATGGGAAAAAATCACCGATGGAGTTCATTGAACAAAAGTTAAAACTACAAGGTGGAACACTCGGACCTATTCAAATAGCAACAAAGGCGGTCAAAAAGACAGGTACGGTTCAATTAACCGGTGTCTATGGCGGATTGTACAATATGTTTCCACTAGGACCGTTCTTTTCCCGAAACGTCACGCTAAAGACCGGACAGTCTCATGCAAGAACATATATGCCTGAACTCTATAAGCAAATCGTAAATGAAGAAATCGATCCAACTGAAATTATTACCCACAATCTCCCTCTTGAACAAGCAGCACATGGATATAATATTTTTAATGGAAAAGATGATAATTGTATAAAAGTTGTATTGAAGCCTTAACCTATACTCAACCAAAGTCGACGCTTAAGACGCGTCGGCTTTCTTCTAGTTTTTGTGTTTTTCAGCTTTTAGGTCTTAAATTTACTTTATCAGGTTTCAGAGAAGGTTTGTTTTTAGGCTTATTCTGTTACTTTCCTTACTATTTCTGTCTGTTTCCCCATTCATTCTGTCACCTTATCTTTTGCCAGTCTCTTTTGTCCTTAATCACGTCTATACCGCCAAAACTCACGTCACCAGGAGTAAATTCATGTCACTTTTATCACCTTTCCTCCCAAATGCTCCCTAATAAAAACACTTTCGAAAATATTTCATATAAATATAAAGGATTACAAAAATTTGGCGGGACATGAAATAACCTCCAAACATGTCTCTATCTATGGAAACCATACTAAAAATGGAGGGGGTAGATCCGATGAATGATGATCTTTTTCAAAGCTATGAAATTAAAGAAAGAAACGGAAAATTAGCGATTACTTTGGAGTTGAATTCCCAGTTGGAGGAGTTTTCTTCTGAATTAGGCGTGAAGGATCATCATGAAGGAGGCGATATCCAGCAGGAAGCAGCCGATTATATCCAAAGTAAATTCCCCAAACTTGAAGAGGGAATTGTTTCTGTTATCGCTAATGAAATACCGCTTGTAACCTTCCCTTTAAATAAAAATAATTCTTACCAATAAACATAAATTTTCTCAAATTGCCCAAACTAATGGTTAACCGTTATGTACTAGGAGGAAGCAATGTGAGAAAATTTTTATCAATATGGATAAGTTGTTGGATACTTTTTATCTGTTCTGCAAGTTTAGTGGCAGCTGAACAAGCCTATAAATATTTTAGTGTTGGAGATGCAGAAATTAGCGAGATTAATGAGCAAAGCTATAATGTGAGCACAAAAGGATCTAAACAGGATGAAGGATTTGTATTTACACCAAAATCAATTAAAGGTGGAAAGCAAATTACGTTTCAGCTTGATATGAAGGGTAAAGGCGAGGTACTTATTCGTGTTTCTGAATCAGATAAAGCAGGAAAATACATTAAAGAATCCATAAGCGATCCAATAAAGCTGGCAAAGGATTGGAAAACGGCTCAGCATAACTTAATGCTTTCTCCCAAAACCGCTGAAATAGACATTATGGTTTTAACCAATCGCAAACAACAGGCAACCTTTCAATTCAAAAATGTAAAAGTAAATGAACACAAACAGCCTACTTTGTAACAGGCTGTTTTTTCTTGTGTTTCCATTTTGGGTCATAAACCATATACATATTATGAAGAAAATCATCACACCCCTGTCCTTCTTAGAGAAAGTAGTGAAATAATGAGCTATCTGTGGGGAGTCGATTCCTCCACAAATGTGACCCAAGATTTATATAATTGTGTTTTAAACAACTATGGCAAGCCTGAATACTGGGGGCGTTATTTAACCACTGTCCCTAATGCCGCAGAAGGTTTAACCCAGGAGGAAATTGGGTTGCTTCATAATAGTGGTACAAAAGTGCCTACCATTCACCCCGTCTAGCCTTCACATCAAAATACTTCACACTATACCCCACAAAGAAGATTAAAGACGTAAGAAGAGTGGTTATATTTAATACAAACATTTGCAACACACCATTTCCAAGCAAAAAGCCAAATAAATATTCAATGACGGTATTGATTAACATAGTAATGAGAAAGATAACAATATAAAAGCCCATTAAAGGCCATACATAGTCGTCTGTGAAGTCCCAGCTTTTTGAGAATCCCGGTGCTTCTTCTCCAAGTGTAACTTTGATGAGATAAAAACTCCATCTTGTAATCCAATAGCCAACTAAAATAGCAAATCCTATGAAGGAAAGTATCATTATATTCGGACTAATAACACCAAACATAGCGACAGGAATTAAAAAAACAAACGTTAACCCTGATAAAATTAGAAAAAATAACAGATGACTGCCAAAAATAGGCCAAAAACGAGCAAGGGATTGTTTAATCACAGAAGAAGTAGTATACGTCTCGCTATTACGAATATGACTCATGGCAAAAAACACTGCACCATACGCGATCGGTAATAAAACCATACCACTTATTATACCTGTAATCGTTAGCCACACACTCCCCTCCTGAAGGGGCGCTGGTGTACTGGTAGAAATAATAGATTCATACCAGGTTGCACTTAATGATTGATCACCTATTAGCTCAACACCTGTGAGTCCCATAATGATTGCATCCAGTAAATAGATAGGTGCTACTAAAACGAGGTAAATACCAATTAGCTTTGAAAAGTGACTTTTTATGATTGAAAAAACTAGCTTTAGGACCTCCCCTAGCTCCTTAGGTCGATGAAATAATTCATTCAACGTACCCCTCCTTCCATAATTTTTAGTAAAAAAATCATCTTCGGCACACATTCAAAAACTTATATAATTCTATTTAAACATAACTTTAAGGGAAATCATGTCATAATAAAAGAGTTTAATATGAGGAAGGAAAGATGAAGAGTTCAGCCTTTTTATTTGATATATTCTATCACAACCAAGACTTATTTCATTTTCTCAAACTCCTGCATAATCCGTTCCTCATTCAATGGACCTGTATGCTTATAGGATATAATGCCTTCTGAATTAATAAAAAAAGAGGTGGGAATGGGCTGTATTTGATATTTTGTTCCTACATTCAGCTCTTTATCAAGTAAAATAGGGAAGGATAATCCAAATTCATCAACAAAATCGGGTACATCCTGTTTTCTTATTTCAGTAGATGTGAGATTGACCGCTAAAATATTTATATTTTGTTCTTCGTAAACTTTTTGCATAGCGGGCATTTCACTCCGACATGGCCCACACCAGGATGCCCAGAAATTGACCATCACAGGCTTCCCTCTATAGTCCGATAATGTCTTAGCCTCCCCTGTTAAAGTGGTTAATTCAAAATCCGGGGCATGATCTCCTACCTTAATTCCAACGTTTTCTTCAGCTTCTTTTTCATTCGATTGAAAAACAGAATCATACACCGCCCAAAAAAACATCCCAGCGAGAACAACCAAAATGATAGCTTTTTTCATAGCCTAATTCCTCCATTGCTTATCCTAGGTTCGAAAACCACGTTCCTTCTACTATTTTTCATTAACAGCCAGATATCAGGGACATTTGACCTATGAAGAGGGGAAGCCCCATGAGACCATAATCACTCCTAATGACACGCCAAAAGCTAGTCCAATACGAAGGGGCGAAGGGGTTACCAAATTAAAAGAATACAGAGTGAATCAAACGTTTCGACCTGTGTTTGGCTGTTTTTGTCCCTCTTACTCTTTTATACTTATTCCGGTTATGTACGATAAATACATTAGAAAAATCAGGAAAGTACAAGGTAGAAAGGATAGAACACACTTCAATGACTAAGATCCGCTGTCACTTCGACATCCTCTTGCCTTTATTTACGACAAGTTTCCCTAACCAAATATAAATCACAAAATCAATGAAGAGTGACGTAAAGATTGAGATTTGCTTCCTTTTCTTTGATTTGGTACGTTTACTCAAATAGTAGTAAAAAATAGCATCTGCTATAAAACTTAAAATGATGATAAAAATGGATTCCATCGCGGATGTGACTGCCATTTTTTATCTTCCTATCAGTGTACAAGCTATCTATGGTTATTTTATTTTATCTATATGAAAGATTGATGAATATTCAATAACAATTTTGTGTAGTATAGTAGCTGATGTTTTAAGAGAGGCTGTCTTCACATAGCTTTACTCTCCCTATCGCAGCCCGAAATACACTACGCTTTCCGTGGACCAACTTCACTTGAATTAATCCATATTGACTATTGACATATCGAACATAAAAAGAGCTGTCTCGATTGAAACAGCTCTTCTCTATTATTCTTTTATCTGTTCAGGTGATTTATCCTTTTCAAAAAGAACAATTAAAGCTGGCATGAGGACGCCACGAATGAGGAACGTATCCATTAAAATGCCAATAGCGACGATAAAACCAAATACAAATAAGATTTGAATTGGTTGTGTCATTAGTACGGCAAAGGTGGCGGCAAGAATGAGGCCGGCAGAAGAAATAACGCCCCCTGTATTTTCTACTGCCATTTCTACTGCTTTTTTCACTGGATGCTTCCTTCGTTCCTCTAAGAACCTTGATATTAACATAATGTTGTAATCGATACCTAAGGCAACTAAAAACACAAAAGAATAGAGGGGTACACGATTACTTATCGATTCAATGCTGAACAATACATCTGTCAAAAACATCCCTAAGCCAAGCGCGGCGGCAAATGATACTAAAATTGTTCCCATCATATACAGAGGCATTTTGATAGATCGGGTTAAGAAAAATAGCATGATTAAAATCAACAAGGTTTCTAGTGTTACAATCACAATTAAGTCCCGAATATTGACCATGCGATCATCCACTTGTGTAGCTGTTTCACCCACAAAATAAAGGGAACCTCCTACACCTATATTTTGAACAATTGTATCTGCATTCGCTCTCATTTTCTCAAGTGCATTCATCGTTTCTGTAGCATATGGACTTTCCTCAAAAGTTAATTGAAATTGTACAGCCCTTTTATCTCCTGACGTTCCATTCGGTCGCACACTACTTACCAAAGGTTGTTCAGACAGAGTTTCAACTAAAGCCTTTTTAGCATCGTTACTAATTTCCGATGATGTTTCCCATAGGACAGTCGTTGGAGCTAAGTCACCTTTTTCAAAGTTCTCTTCTAAAATCTCATAACCAACCCGTGACGGCATATCTTCCGGAAAGGACTTTATCGTATCGAACTGATAGTTTAAGTTTGTTAGATTACTTGCTGATAGGATTAGAACTACACCCATTACGATTACCGATACAAGTGGCCTCCTGACAACTGTCGCACCTACTCTTCCCCAGAATGTATGTCCTTGTTCATGCTGATCTCCTACATGTGGAATTTTAGGCCAAAAAGATTTGCGGCCAAATAGGGTAAATAACGCTGGCACTAAGGTCACAGAAGCAAGCATGACAAAAAACATCGTTGTGCCGAATAGTGGTGCAAAGTTTTGATAATCCCTAAACTCGGCAAAAAGTAACACGAGCATAGCCGCTAATACGGTTCCACCTGAATAAAATACAGGGATGCCCGTCTCTCGCATGGCATCTTTCATTGCATCGAATTTGCTCTCCTTATTTTTTAATTCTTCACGATATCTGGAGAACACAAATAGCGAATAATCAATAATAGATGCAAATAGCAAAATCGACATGATGGATAAAGATTGGTTAGCTAACGGAAGGCCGGCTTTTCCAATTAAGCCTAGTACCTGGTTCACCACTTCATAAACAAATGCTGCCGCTAGTAATGGAGTCAGCGCAAGGAGTGGAGAACGGTAAATAACAATCAGCAGAACAAGTATTAATCCCACTGTTGAAATAATTAATACCATATCAGCCCTGCTAAATAGATTAACCGTATCAACCGCAATTCCAGCAGGCCCTGTCACATGTAAGGATAAATTTGTATGTTCATTTGTTAAATTATCTATCTCATTTAGTATCGTTTCCAGCCCATCTGTCTCCAGAGCTTCATCAAAGTTTACGGGAACAACCGCCGTTGACTTGTCTTTTGAAAAAAACCCATTAAGCGCTTGTGGTGATAATTGTGCAATAGGAATAACCTGCTCCAGACCATCAACATTTTCTGGTGTTACATGACGAAATAACTCCAGTAAAGATTCTTTGCCGATTTCCCCTTCTTCTGATTGGAACACAAGTAGTGCCGGGATTGTGTCTGTCCCTTCAAAGTGCTCATCTAACTTCTTTTGCGCAATAACCGATTGAGCATCTTCAGGGAGAGAATCCACACTGGAAACAACATAATCACGTGCACTCGGGGCAAACATAGCCAAAAACATCATCAATAGAAACCAAGCTGCCAGTGTGATCCACATTCCTTTTTTCGTACACACAAAATCCGTAATATACCGCAAAAACCTTCTCATGCAGTTCACCTCACCCTTTAAAAAGGAAGTGTTATCATTTATTTCATGATGACACTTCCATTATTCTAAAACATGTAATTTCCTATGCACCTTTGTTATTCTTATAGCTTTTATAGACTTCCTCCGCCTTAGAAAAAAACCATTGCAGGGCTAAACCTTGAACAACAATTCCTACAACCGACGTAGCCGTTAGCGCCCATATAGAAAAAACATTCTCAATATCAAACATTTGGTGACCAAAAAATAACAGATGGCCAAAGACAACATATAATCCATTAAAATAAGTGAATACTGTATTTTCTATATTCCAGATCCATATCGCTTCAATGACTAATAAGCCAAAAATCATCATGATAATCAGGGCCTTCGTACGGTAACTCCACTTCTTAATATGGGGAGTAATATAGTATTTCGTAATCGTTTTGATGCGAAATAGATAGAAAATACGTACAATTCTTGCTACCTGGAAAAACTGATCAAAGGGAATAATCGCAATAAGGAGAAATGGATTTTGCTTAATGAAACCCCACTTATCCCTCGTTAAAATGATGCGAATCACAAAATCACAGAAAAAGATTCCCCATACAATCCAGTTAATGGTTGAATCATAGGTATTCTCTGTCCAGAGTGTCATGATGGTAAGCATGACAAGTAAGATCATGATGCTTTCATAAATGGTTCTCATAAGCCGTCGCATTGATTTCCCCTCTTTAAATCCCTTTCCCCTATGTTACTCATCCTATTTGTTCATGACGATGTCTTATTCCTCTATAGCTCCTGCTACGTCATATAAGCTTACATCAATTTCTGTTTCCTGTCCTTGAACGAATTTAGCAAGCTCTCTGCCAAGATACGGACCACTTGTTAATCCGGAAGCACCTAGTCCATTTGCTACGTAAATCCCTTCAAAGTTTGGTAAAGCTCCAACTACAGGTAAAAATCCAGGCGTATACGGTCGAAACCCTACCCGCGCTTCGACAAGGGTACTTTCTGATAAACCTGGCGCTACTTCTAAGGCCTTACCCAGTACTTCGTTAACTCCACCAGCAGTTACTCGTTTATCAAGGCCTGTATCATTTTCATGGGTTGCACCAATCACAATCCGGCCCTGATCAAAGGCCAGAATATGCTGATCATTTGGAGGCATTACTACAGGCCACTCCCTAGTATCCTCACCTGGAATATCCAAATGAATCACCTGACCTTTTTGATAAGTAATAGCAAGATTTATGCCTAAGGGTTTAATGATTTCTTTCGACCATGCACCTGCTGTAACAATAACTTCATCGGCATTTAATGTCTGGTCCTCCACTTGAAGCCCAGTTACTCGGTTTCCATCAAAAGTCAGGGAGGCATCACCTTTCACAAATACTGCACCATGTTTAGATGCCCCTCGTATCAACGACTGGCGCATTGCCCGACCATCAACACGGGCTCCACCACTTACATGAACAGAGCTGTATCCCTCTTTTAATGGAGGGAAAAGCTTTTTCGTTTCTTCTGGAGTTAATGGAGTAATTTCCCCGATTTCCGGCGCATCCTCTCTTCGCTTTTTGGCCATATCAATCTTTTTCTGCATCTTTTCTATATTAGTATGTAAAAAAATCGTTCCGGAACGATGATACCCCGTATGGTTCTCCCCATCTTCTGCTAATTGCTGGACTAAATCCGGATAATAACGCGCTCCGCCTTTCGCTAATTTGTACCAGGCTTTATTACGGCGTTGTGAAAGCCACGGACAAATCATCCCAGCTGCTGAATCTGTTGCCTGTCCATGATCAAAACGATCTACAATCGTAACATCAGCTCCTGCTTTTGCTAAATGGTAAGCCGCTGATGCTCCGAGAATACCGGCTCCGACTATAATAATTTTCTGCATGTAAAAACACCTTTTCTATTCGTCATTTCTTTTTTCATTATAAACGAAAACTTTAGATTCAAGGAAGCTGTTCTCCCTGATGAAATTTTTCGACTGTTTGTCCAGGTTCATGCATAGAATTTAATAGGGAGGGATTATCATGAATATTTCCTTATCACCTTTAAAAGTAATGAGTTATGTAGTGGCTTATGTATTTTTAACATCCGGGATGATGAAACTACTGAACGAAGAGTTTGGGCAACACTTTGCAAATATGGGACTTCCCTATCCTTTTATATTTGTAAAAGTGATTGCTATTATTGAAATTCTCGGGGCTGTATTTCTGTTTATACAAAAATGGGTCAAGCTTGCTGTCATACCCCTGATTTTTATTATGTTTGGGGCTATCTTTCTTACTAAAATACCGATGATGCATACAGGTTTTATGGCCTTCGTTTTTGAATCCCGGCTTAATGTTATTATTCTAATTTTACTGTGGTATTTGTATACGAAATATCCGAAATAAAGCGGGCTCTGTGGCTTAAGTTAAAAAATGTGGAATCAAAAGTTTGAACCATAAACGTTTTAATTGTTCAATCTACAATCGAAAATCATTCCAGACCCACTCAATCTATATCACTTAGTATGAGGGAGGCAGTATGAACGGCCTCCCTCCTTACCCTAAAGCCCTCCGCAGCTTTTCTTGCTTTGTCTTTTCATTACTTGGTCCCTTACTCCACCATCTGCTAACTCTTCGGCAAATTCATGCTCTCGTTGGTTTCCCCTGCTTTTCCCATGAACCTTTGCGTTTTGTTTTTTATCCATAGATATTTCCTTCATTCGCTCCAGAAATATACCCATTTTCTCCAGGGGCAAAGTTTACATCCTGCAAATTCACTTCACTGTGATCAGGATGAGCCGTGTGATGTTCGATTTCTTCCGTCTCAACTTTCTCAATTTCCCGCTTTTCCTGCTGCTTTTTCCGTTTTTTGTCCATCATCACCTGCTCCTTTATAAAAAAGTAACAGCAAGGAAGCAATCATGCCTCCTTACTGTTAGGTTTTCATACAGCTTTATCCTTACTAGAGGAAATGTCTGTAAAAAATCTATACCATCCAGGTTGATGACGACCGTGTGCTAAAAAATACATATCTTCGGGTTTTGGCCCTAAAAATTCATTTTGGATTGACCACCATCAACGTTAATACTTGCTCCGACAACCCAGGAAGCCTTTTCTGAAGCCAGGAATACGGCTACATTGGCGATTTCTTCTGGAGTTCCAAATCGACCAGCAGGAATTTCATTTTTCACAAATTCCTTCATACCCTCAGGGTCAGCTTCAATCCGTTTTTGCCAATTCCCTGTTTCATGCAGGATACTCCCTGGGGCAATACTATTGACACGAATCCCATCCGAAATCACTTCATCCGCAAAAGCTTTGGTAAAACTAATCAACGCTGCCTTTGCATTATTATAGGTTGGCTTCCCTCCACTTTCCCGGCCATATATCGAGGTAATATTAATGATGGACCCACGATTAGATTCTTTCATATGTAAAGCGGCAAGCTTACTTAAATGAACAGCTGAGAAATAATTCAATTCTAAAGTATCGTAAAATAAATCCATTTCCGTTTCTGTGATATTTCCCCCTTTACTTCCTCCTGCATTATTAACGAGAACATCTAGAGAACCGTGGTCCTTTATGAAGGATTGAATAAGCTTTTCCCGTTCATCCGCTTTTATAATATCTGCTTGATATAGGGATACTCGACCATCCAATTCATTTTTTGTTTTGCTTAAGTAATCCTGATCTCTGGCCACAATGGATACCTCTGCCCCTTCTTCGACAAACGCGCTGGCGATTTCTTTTCCAATTCCTTTAGAACCACCTGTGACTAGTACGTGTTTTCCTTGTAACTGTAAATCCATAATTTTATCACCTTCCATTTTTCCATTTCAAAGGAATCTCTTCTATGTTTAAATTAGAGGATAAACAAATGATTTTCAAGCAACCCTCATTTTAGATATAGTAAAGAATGGATAAATAAGACCATAAGGCAGGCGAAAACATGAAACTAATAGCTTCAGATTTAGATGGGACACTACTTAATGAAAAAGGAGAAATTAGTGAAAGAAATATTCAAGCCATAAAGAACGTTACCTCTAAGGGAATCAAGTTTGTCGTTGCTACAGGAAGATCCTATGATGCGGCAACCAAACCCTTACAAAACGCAGGCCTGTCCTGCCCGATTATTTCCCTGAATGGTGCAACGATTTATGATCAAAAGCATAAGTTAACTAACAGTATCCCCATGAATCGTTCGACTTGTGAAAGAATATTAGACATCTGTCAGGATGCCCAAATGTATGTTGAATTTTTCACTAATGATGGAATCTATGCTACAAGCCGTGCATTCTTCGAGGAAGTTATTGAAGATATTATGAAATCAGCGAATCCTGATACCTCAGATGAAGAAATCAAGGAGCAGATTAACCAGCGATTTCAGAATGAAAAGATTCATTTTAGGGGGGACTATGAAAAATTACTTGGCAATGATGAAATTCAGATTTTTAAAATCCTGAGTTCTTCTTTAGATAAGAATACATTAGAAGATGTCTATCGTAAACTTGAATATCATTCAGACATTGCCATCACCTCATCTGGGTATATAAATTTAGAATTCAATCACCCAAATGCCCAAAAAGGAATTGCTTTAGAACGATTAGCTGAACAAATAGGTATTTCAATGGACGACGTGATGGCGTTGGGGGACAATTTAAATGATAAAAGCATGCTGGAGAAGGCTGGTATGGGAGTAGCTATGGGAAATGCAGCAGAAGAAATCCTGCAATTATGCAAGTATAAAACAAAAACTAACGAAGAAGACGGTGTCGCTTATGCGATTGAAGAAATGCTAAAAGAACTCGAATAAAATTAAACAAAAGCTGGAAGCATCTGTATTGCTAACGACCGGACTTAAACGATAGGTAATCAAGGAAATAAGACGAACTAAAGCCGGTGATAACTTATCATACGGAGGGAAAGAAGTCTTACCGGTCGCTTTTAGCTGAGGGTGGCCATTCCTGTCATTTTGTCAATTCTTATACCATAAAAAAGGCCTGGATATCCTCTTCATCCAGATCTTAGTAGTAAGCTGGTGGCAAAGCAATCCTGTTTGCCATCAGCTTTTTTTTATTTTTAAGGCTTCATATTTAAACCCTTGATATTGATAATTTTGCTTTTGGTACATTTCTTTAGGGGTGTCTTCTCCATCTGCAACTAAGATAATGGTCGAATCCGGAAATTTATCCATAACAAAACGCTGAAGACGGGAGCCGATTCCCTTTCGTTGCCATTCATCCCGAACTTCCAAATCATCAATTTCCACAGCTTGATCTGAAAGAATAACGTTCATGGTTCCTGCAGGTTTTCCCTCGTAGTAGGCTATAACCTTTATGTATTTATCATCTCGCCTTTGTCGCTCATTTAACTTCACCTTCTCTTCAGCAAAAGCTTTTCCATTTTTAATGTCTTGACTGTACTGAAGCTCGACAAAATCCTCAAAATGGTTATCCATTACTTCCAAAACCTTGATATCTGGATTTGGTTCTACTGCTGGAAACGCCTTAGGCTGAATCGAATATAGCTCTAAAAAACCTACCTCATAGCCGTTCTTTTCCAAATAATTGATGAGTTCAAAAGTGGGTTTTTGATTATCAGGAAACTCAAATTTTATATGATTTTGATGATGCTGTTGGTGGTATACCTTTTGATTATGCTCCACTTCTTTTAATTCCTGCAAAGAAGGCATTCGTTTAAATTCCATAAAGTTACTATCATAGCGAATAAGCATTTCCGGATAGTGGTAATGCTTGTACAAATCATTCTCATCAATCAAATGACCAATGGTTTCAATATGGTCAAACGTCCATTTTGTCATATTGCTCTCCTCTCCCCCTGTAATTCTATTCTGAATGTACTTCATCTTTTTAGGTTCCCTTATGTACCTTATCATAATTTTTTGAACATTAACATTCCTCTTTTTAACTCTCTATACTTCTCCATAATGTAAGGGAGGCATAACTTCGATACGGGGCCCAATCCTCTCCCATTTTATAAATTTCATCCTTATGAGGCTTGGCGTTTAAACCCCAAAACTTTTTCAGAGCATTTTGAATCCCAATATCGGCTGCGGGCAACAAATTTTCTCTGCCCAATCCAAATAATAACCAGTTTTCTACGGTCCATGGTCCAATTCCCCTAATTTTTGTCAGAATTCTAAAAACCTCTTCATCAGACAATCCGGCTAATTCCCCTAAATGAAGCTTGCCATCTGCAATCATCCTTGATGTATCGATTACATATTCCGCCTTGCGTTGACTAAATTGAAGCTTTCGAAGCTGACTATAATCCAGGCTTGCTACTTTTTCTGGCTGTGGCTGAAACCATACTCCATCAACTTCTTCACCAAAGCTTTGAATATACCTTGTTGATAAGGTATAGGCAAATTTCATATTCAATTGCTGATGTATGATGGTTTTCATAAGGGCATCATAGGGATTAAAATCCTTTACAATCGGTGTACCTGGATATTGATCAAATAATGGAGCGAGTCTGGTTTGTTGGTAAAAGCGATAAATTGAATCGAGCTTTCGATCCCAAAGAAATATGCTTTCAACTCTGGCTGAAAGCTCTTCCTGTTTTTCCTCGTCATACCCTTGAATTCTAAACTTGGGCTCCTCAGTCGTACCTAGAGCCTGTACTTTTATGATATGCTTTTCAGATCCCATTCTTAAAGGAATACGGACCCAGCGTTCGTCACAATTTAAATCAACTAACGGATCAAACGAAAAACGGAGTAATGTATAATCAAAATCAAACAATCCATTTATGCTTACTTCCTTTGTCCACATTGGAATCCTCCTTTTTATACATATATTCTCATCAAAATTGGGTAAAGTACATGGAACGAATGGTAGAAGGTTATACGCTACCTAAAATCGCCGAATGTCTTAAAATACACATTTCTATTGCAATTTATTAGAGACATAAAATCTTACGCATTAGAAAAACATTAGAAAAACTTGGTTTCAATCAGTTAGAAGGTATCGTAGAAAGCGATGAAACCTTCCTTCTTTAGCCCTTAAACTAACCTAATTGGTTAATCCATTTGTTTTGAAAATTCTCTATTTGTTCTATATATTCTTCTGGCGGGACAATTCCTATAAAATACTCCACTATCATTCTACTCCACTCCTATTATTTTCAGTTTTGATAATTTTACCAGAAAATTCAAAACATACAATGGTATTATTATGCAAAAAACAACAAAATTTTAGAAAACAGCCTAATCTAAAAGAAAAAGTAAGCTTAGAAGAACATTAATCCAGGCTCTTCCCCATCTCCTACTCTAACCATTAACATATCCCTCTAGCTATGCTCATGATAACCCAGTCGTTTATAACGATTTTAAATGGGTAAACAAAAAATGGGCTAACATCAAAATTCATTTTTTGATGTCAGCCCAATTGGTATCATTCATATTGAAAGGGTACATGTTCCTTCCATAGTAAGTATTCTAAGCTTTTGAATTGATACCCTCTTTTTCGTAATTCATCAATTAAATGCTCAAGTGCGAGGGCATTATCTTTAGATGTTGCATGTAAAAGAATAATTGCACCAGGATGAATATGTTCAACGATATCTTTATATGCTGATTGCTGGCCATTTTGGGAGCCCCAGTCAACGAGTGCTGCTGACCAGAAAACACTTGTATAACCCAGTTTTTCGGTAATGGCCAAGGTTCTCTCGCTAAAATCTCCACGTGGAGGTCTTACAAATTGGGTATGGCGTACACCTATCGTTTTATCAAGTTCCTCATCAATTTTATTTAATTCTTCTTTTATCTTTTCCTCAGAAAGAGTGGTAAAATCATGATGGTTATACGAATGATTTCCAATCACATGGCCTTCCTCATGCATTCGTTTAACAAGATCTGTCGCACTTGTAATATAATGACCTGCTAAAAAAAAGGCTGCTGGAATCTTTTGCTGTTTTAAAATGTCTAAAATAAGCTCTGTATGACCAGCTTCATAACCTAGGTCAAATGTAAGATATACCACCTTTTCCCCAGACTTATCGACATAATAACTGTCATATTTATCAAGTATATTGCCGTATTTTCCGGCATCAGGGGGATTATGTTCGGTGTTTTTTTTATATCCCCAGCCAAAAGTCGTCTGATCGTAGGCTTTAATTTGTGCATTCTGCCAGGGTGCAACCGTTAAGCATAGCATCATAACACTAATGGCCATAACTCTTAATGCACGCAATCCTTATCACCTGCTTTTCTATCTTTACTCTTATCATTTGCAGGCTTCAAAAATTCCATGCATTAGGAATTTTGTTTACGAAAGATCACTGCATTCGCATGACCTTGTAGCTCTTCAAATTGCGCCAAGGTAGCAATGGAATCCGCATATTCATCTAAATCATTCTTGCTGTAGGAAATTAAGCTTGATTTTTTTAGAAAGTCATCTACGCCCAGAGGTGAAGAGAACTTGGCTGTGCCGCCTGTTGGCAGAACATGGTTCGGACCAGCAAAATAATCACCAATAGCCTCTGTACTATTTTCACCTACAAAAATAGCTCCGGCATTTTTTATCTGTCCTACATAAGAAAATGGTTCTTTTACGAGCAGCTCTAAATGCTCGGGTGCAAAGTCATTTGCCATCTGAACAGCCGCAGCTATACTGGAAACGACATAAATGGCCCCTTGTTTTTCAATGGATTCAGCAGCAATTTCCCTTTTCGGCAAATGTTGCAACTGCTGTGAAATTTCAGTATCCACTTGATAAGCTAACCTTTCTGATACCGTTATGAGTGTTGCTGAAGAAAGCGGGTCGTGCTCAGCTTGTGATAATAAATCAGCGGCAACAAGCTTAGGATTTGCCGTTTCATCCGCTAGAATAAGGATTTCACTTGGACCTGCCACCAGATCAATATCAACCAGTCCATATACTTCTTTTTTCGCAAGTGCTACAAATATGTTCCCCGGGCCGGTAATTTTATCGACTTTAGGAATACTTTGTGTTCCATAGGCTAGGGCACCAACAGCTTGTGCTCCCCCTATTTTAAATATCTGCTTAATTCCTAACTCATTCGCAGCAATTAGGACACCTGGATTTACCTTTCCATTCTTATTTGGAGGAGTAACCATTACAATTTCCTCTACACCAGCAACTTGGGCAGGAATAGCATTCATTAAGACGGAAGAGGGATAAGCAGCTCGACCACCTGGAACATAAATCCCCACCTTAGCTAACGGTCGAATGAGCTGACCTAATATGGTACCTGATGGGGAAGTATCCATCCAGCTTTGCCTCGTTTGTTTTTCATGGAATGATTGTATATTTGAGATAGCTTGCTTGACAGCCTCAATAAAACGTTTTTCAACTGCACCATAAGCTTCAATGATTTCTGCCTTTGACACTTTTATATCATTTAGTTTTACGTGATCAAACTGCTCTGTCAACCGACGTAATGCTTCATCCTTGTTGTTCTTCACATCATGAAGTATGGCTTTCACAGAATCAAACTGCTCATCATGATCATCCAGAATTGTCCTCTCCAATTTCACAAGAGAATCCTTAACAATTTTCATCATCGACCACCCTTTCCTTCAGCGCTTTAAAACATAGGGAGTGTTTCTCCAAATTAAAGGATAACGACAGCAATTAAACCAAATACAACTAATGGGATATTGTAGTGTATAAAGGTTGGAACACATGTATCCCAAATATGATTGTGTTTTCCATCAGCATTTAAACCGGATGTTGGACCGAGTGTACTGTCTGATGCTGGTGAACCGGCATCACCTAATGCACCTGCAGTACCGATTAAAGCTGCAATCGCCATCGCTGAAAATCCAGCTTCACTTGCAATCGGTACATATAATGCCGCCAAGATTGGAATCGTACCAAAGGAAGTTCCAATACCAATCGTTACCACTAAACCAACCATAAGCAAAATGAAGGCAATCACAATTTTGCTACTTCCTAAAATACCTGAAGTTTGTTCTACAAGGGCTGTTACCGATCCAGTCTGCTGTAAGATATTCGCGAATCCATTAGCAACAAGCATGATGAAGGCAATCATTCCCATCATTTTAATTCCCTCTGTCATAATGTTTTCTCCTTCTCTAAATGGAACAACAATGAGAATAAACATAAGAATTAAGCCTGTAAGTGCTCCTAAGATTAAATCCTCTGTTATAATCTGTACGATCACTGCTGCAACAATCGCAATGAGAGTAAGAAAATGCTTTAATTCAAATTTGACACTACTGAGACTCTCTAAATCTACATTTTGTTCTTCACCGGTAGTTTGATAGTCTCTGTTTTTTCGATAGGTGAAGAATATAGCTATGAATAATCCTACAATCATTCCTGAACCTGGAATAATCATCGACATGGTAATGTCTGATAAGGGCATAGATAAACCACTTTCCTTCATACTATCCTTTATAGTCCTTTGGAAAATTAATCCGTAACCAAACGGAATCATTACGTAAGGTGCCTTTAGACCAAATGTTAAGGCCGTAGCCACTCCTCGCCTATCAATCTTCATTTTGTCAAATAATGCTAGTAGTGGTGGGATTAGAATTGGAATAAAAGCAATATGCACAGGAATCAGATTTTGGGATAAAGAAGCAATTCCGGCTATAGCAAGAAGCATAATGCTTCTTTTTCCTTTAATGACCTTGATTAAAGATCTTACAAGAATACTTGTAATCCCTGTATAACTAATGGCTGCTGCAAACGCACCAAGTAAAATATAGCTTAGCGCTGTATTTCCACCATCAGACATCCCCTCTACAAGGAGTTTGATTGTATCGGTTAAAGTTTCTCCTGTTAATAAACCAGCTACAAGGGCTGAAATAATGATAGAAACCATTACATTTACACGTAATAAGCTTAATACAACCATAATAAGTACGGATATTATAACTGCTGATGCCATGATTTTTCTCCAATCTATGAATATAATATTTTATTGCTCTAACTCTCTAATGTTTTAATATGATAAAGGATTAACGTAAAAAAATCAACCCTTTTACGAAAAATCTTTCGTGTTTCCTAAAAAAGTGGGGACCAGCCCCACTATCTGCACTTCTCCTCCAATTGATCAAGTAATTCAATAAAATGGTCAATGTCATCTACGGTCATTTGATCTGGAGATACCCCCTCAATTCGTTCCATAACCTGGTCTAAACGTTGTCTTAGTTCTAAAATTTTTTCCTGTTGTTCGTTCATGATCTTCACCTTTCTTTATAATGATTTCCATTCGCGCTTCCTTTTGTTTTTCTGTATAATGTTCTTTGATGAGACAGCAAGGAGGAATAAGCCATGGATTTTTGGAATTCAATTCAGGGCTACTGGACAGACTTAGCCCAATTGCGTATAACGAAGCTTATTATTGGTGCAGTATTCACCATTATCCTCGTAAAATTTATAACAAGGGCCGTCCATACCTTTTTTAAACGAACAAACTTTATTGAAGAACGTGAAGAAAAAACATTGGAAGCTATGATTCGTTCCATTGTTCGTTACACAGCAACTTTCGGTTATGTGCTGTATGCTCTTTCTGTTTTTCACGTCCCTGTCACAAACCTGCTGGCTGGTGCAGGAGTTGCCGGTATTGTGATTGGTCTTGGTGCTCAAAGTGTAATTCGTGACTTTTTATCCGGCGTTTTCCTCTTATATGAGAAACAATTACACAAGGGCGATTTTATCACAGTCAATGACCAGTTTACAGGCACAGTTGAAGATATTGGATTACGCTTTCTCCGCATTCGGGAATGGAGTGGAAAACTGGTAACAATCAGTAACGGGCAGGTTAACACGATTCAAAACTATAATATAGACCACATGCGCGTCATTGAACATATAACAACAAGCTATCAGGAAAATCCAAGTCGAGTTTATCAGGTTTTAGAAGAAGCCTGCGATCGATTAAATGGAGAGCTCAGTCATTATCTTAAGAAGGATGAGTATAATCAGCCAATTGAAAAATTCCAGGTTTATGGCATGACCTCTCTTAATGATAGCTTCCGTGGGTATAAATTCACTATTGTGGGAGTAACCAGTGATTTATTCTACTTTACAGCTGCTAAGCAAGCAAGAATGATTATCGCGGAAACATTATATAAACACAATATGGAAATGGCTATGCAGCATGTTGATTTAAAGTCCGCTCCCAGTGAATAGCTGGATAGCGGACTTTTTAATAATGCGAATAAATCACGAAAAAGGGACTGTCCATGTTATATTGGCTTACTTCCCTTTTTATTTGCCTATGTGCAATCCACAGCTCCTATAATCCATACTTAATTTGACTTAAGCTGAAAGGAGAAAGATGCATGGTCCTGTATGGGAATCCATGCTCCAATACCCTGTTTAGTAACATTTCGAACCTCTAATTTTTTCTTAGAACCTTTTAATATTAAATAAACCTCTCCGTAAGTAACAACACCCTTTTCATTTAATGCAGGTGCATAAGCATGTAAATAGCCAACATTTTTGGGTGAAACACCATAAGTCTGATCTTTTTTTGTCCCTGCACCTATCACTGTTTCAAAAGCAAGGGGTAGATCTGTACTTGACTGTGCCTTCATTTGAATCATTTTTTTCACATCTTCTGCTCTTTCTGTCTTAGAAGTTAAACCACCTTTTACACGCTTTTCCTTCTCTTGAACATAGTTTAATGTCTTTTTCTCTTTACCGCCCAAGTTGTTTAATACATTGACATTAATCTCCTGATATTCCCAGTTCATGCTTGACTCATCTGATTTATAATTTAAAGGCCAGTGCCCGAGATAAATTTCTCCGCGATAACCAAAGGCCAATTTAGATGGCTTTAAAGAGGATTCATTCAGCATTTTGATAAATTCAGGATTTTCAATTTTTACCTTAGAACTTTCAATGAGCTCGTTGGCCAAATCGTTTGGCTCTAAATAGGTTTGATCCTTTTTTGTATTCGGATAAGTATTTTCCTTTGATATATCCAGAACATGACTTGGAATGTTATCATTTGATTGGTCCTCTTTATCTTCTGTGTTTTCTTCTTCAGCTGTTAAGACAACAGGAAACATCATAATTGTCACTAGGACAATCGATAAAAACACAAAACGCCTCTTTTTCATACGCTCCTTCACAGCCTTTCTTTCATTTTTCTCTTATTTTTATCTTTCGTTTTAAAATCTATGCAAAGGAATATACGGTCTCTACAGCCTTAAGGGATTTTGATTGACATTACGTTAACATACGTTAAGATACAAGAGGTTGTAAATAGATAAATAAAGGAGGAATAAGGATGGTATCGAAACGAGGCCGCTTTTATGTTTTAGTCGCTCTTGTTGGGATTTCGGGTTTTTCTCAAGGGATGCTTCTTCCCTTAATAGCGATTATATTAGAACAAAGTGGAATCTCTTCTTCTATTAATGGACTGCATGCAACCGGGCTTTACATTGGGGTATTAATTGCTTCTCCATTTATGGAAAAACCGTTACGAAAAATCGGTTATAAGCCTATGATTCTTATCGGAGGTGCCTTGGTATTCACCTCCTTATTCTTCTTCACCTTATGGGAAGCACTATGGTTCTGGTTTATCCTGCGCTTAATGATTGGAATTGGGGATCAAATGCTTAACTTCAGTACACAAACATGGATTACATCAACCAGTGATCCTGCTAATAGAGGCCGGGATATTGCCACATACGGGCTATCCTTTGGGGCAGGTTTTACACTTGGCCCCCTTATGACACAGCTCATTTCAATACATGTAACCTTGCCTTTTATTATTAGCTCTATTCTTTGTATTCTTGTCTGGTCCATGATGTTTATGGTACGTAATGAACTTCCAACAATAGAAAATGAGGATGTAGATTTTCGCTCCAATAGAAGTTCATTTAAACGATTTTACCAGGCAGCAAAAATAGCATGGGTCGCCTTTTTACCTCCATTCACTTACGGATTACTTGAAGCATCACTACATGGCAATTTTCCGGTTTACGGTATGCGAATTGGTCATGATATTGACATGCTATCTTATATTCTGCCTTGCTTTGCAGGCGGAAGTATTATCACACAGCTTCCACTAGGAGCTCTTAGTGATAAAATAGGTCGAAAAAAGGTTCTTTTATCAGTCATTGGTGGGGGAATTATCATCTTTTTTATGGCATCAATTTTTGAACAATCCACTATCGGACTCTTTATTAGTTTTATTTTAGCGGGTATGTGTGTGGGTTCAATTTTTTCATTAGGAGTTTCCTACATGACGGATTTATTACCAAAGAACCTGCTCCCGGCCGGAAATATATTATGCGGAATATTCTTTAGCCTTGGCAGTATTATCGGACCTTTTGCAGGTGGTTTGTTTATTGAATATTTTCCTGACTTATCCTTTTTCCATATGATTACACTATCATTAATTCTCATCTGGCTGGTGATTTTTAATAAAAAGACAAACGCTTATTCTAAAACCTCTAGTCAAATGATGTAAAATATCTTATTGACGGTTAATAAGGTTCCTCCTTATGGTTAACCGTTTCCGCTCTGAGAATAACAGTAAACATAACATACGATTAAAACCAATTTAGTATTATAAACGCTCAGGAAATTACCTGAGCGTTTTTTTAGGTAAAAAATGACTTCTTTTTTTAACTCCTGCCCTTAGATGCTATGGATATATACTCGAAGTTTCCACTTGTTGATTATGATTTATTTCCAATTAGGTTAATCTGATCAAACATTTAAATGGAATCTCGCATATAATATGTTATAATAATAATAGTTAGATAATAATTATTATAATTTAAACGTGGTGATTACATCTCTCTTATTGTACAGAGCTTTCCTATTCAAATAGCTTACATAAACAAGAATATTTTTCAATTAGGTGAAGGGAGTTGAGAATATGGGATTAGAATTATCCTACCCAGTAAATGAAGAAGCACAAAGACCTAAACGTCATCCATTTTTCCATTGGTTTAAAAATATTTCTAACCACCTGGAGTTAATAGCAGCCCTGTTAAGTGGTGTCCTTATTTTATTTGCATGGGCGACTGAAGCTTATTTTTCGCACTCAATTACCGTATTTTTATATGTTTCAGCCTATATCATTGGTGGATTTGCCAAAGCGAAGGAAGGTATTGAGGATACGATTACAAATAAAGATTTAAATGTTGAATTACTTATGATTATCGCTGCTATAGGATCTGCGATTATCGGATATTGGATGGAAGGAGCTATCCTCATTTTCATCTTTGCTTTAAGTGGTGCTCTTGAAACGTATACAATGAATAAAAGTGAAAAGGAACTCTCTTCCCTTATGAAGTTACAGCCCGACGAAGCTGTTCGCATTACAGGAAATAAAACAGAAACAGTACCTGTCTTAGCTTTGCAATTAAACGATCACATTTTAGTCAAAGCCGGTGAAAGAATTCCGGCAGATGGCATAATCCTCCGTGGTCGTACAGCCATTGATGAATCTGCCATTACTGGTGAATCAATGCCTGTTGAAAAGGAATTAGATGATAACGTTTTTGCCGGTACAGTCAATTTAAATGGAAGTCTTGTTGTAGAATTAACCAAATCACCTAGCGAGAGTGTATTTCAAAAGATTATACACCTTGTTCAGGCTGCAAAAAGTGAGCGCTCCCCGTCTCAGCTCTTTATTGAACGCTTTGAAGGAACCTATGTGAAGATTGTCCTTATCGGGGCAGCTCTTATGATGTTTTTGCCCCACTATTTATTCGACTGGACCTGGCAGGATACTTTTTACCGAGCCATGATTTTTCTCGTAGTAGCTTCTCCATGTGCACTTGTAGCTTCGATTATGCCGGCTACCTTATCAGGTATTTCCAACGGGGCACGTCATGGAATTTTATTTAAAGGTGGCGTCCACTTAGAAAACCTTTCACACATTAAAGCTATTGCCCTTGATAAAACAGGTACGCTAACAAATGGAGAGCCTGAAGTAACAGATTTCTATCTAGCCAACAATGAAAATAAAAACAAAGTCTTAGATATAGTTGGTTCTATGGAAAAAGAGTCAACACATCCACTGGCTCAGGCTATTGTTCAATATACAAAACATCACAACATTTATTTAACTACTGAAATAGACGAGATGATGAACACAGCAGGAAACGGTATTTCTGCTACTATTGCAGGAGTTAACTGGAAAATTGGTAAAGCCGAATTTATCGGTTTTGAGCAGGCAAAATCTTTTCAGAAGGGCCTTCATGAGGAACTGGCTGAACAGGGAAAAACCATTGTATTTGTTTCCCAAGATGATCAGATTATAGCATTGTTCGCTTTAAAGGATACTGTTCGGGAGGATGCAAAAGAGGCAATCAAAGTTTTAAATAACGAAGGGATTCAAACCATAATGATTACCGGTGATAATGAAAAAACAGCTAAAGCTATCGCTGAAGAATGCGGCATCACAGAATATTACGCCAATTGCCTTCCAGAAGAAAAAGTAGAAAGACTTAAGGATTTACAAAAAGAATATAAATCTGTAGCCATGACAGGAGATGGTATTAATGATGCCCCAGCTCTCGCTACTTCAAATCTGGGCATTGCGATGGGAGAAGGAACGGATGTTGCGTTAGAGACTTCTGACATGGTACTCATGAAAAATGATTTACCCAAAATCGCCTATGCAGTTTCCTTATCTAAAAAAATGAATCGTATTGTTAAACAAAATGTAGTCTTTTCCGTTACTGTCATCATCGTTCTATTGCTAACCAACTTCCTGCAAAGCCTTAATCTCCCATTAGGTGTAGTGGGCCACGAAGGGAGTACGATTCTCGTTATCCTGAATGGATTGAGGATGCTTAGAAGTTAATTTAAAATAAGTAGTTCGATACCTTAGAGAAAATATAAAATAACAGATGAAATAACATACTAAAACACAGTATGTTTAGTACCTTAAATAACAGTACAAATATTAAATATAACCATTTGGATTTAAATACCAAACAGAACTACTTAAAATGAAAAGAACCTGCTTTTGTGTCAAGCAGGTTCTTTTTATGGGCTATCAAGCAAGCATACATAAACGTAAAAAAGGATTACCCTTTTATCGCCACCCCTGCCGTTTCATTTTATATAGCGTAGCGTTCATCTCTCCGCCCAAAATAATAATAAGGGCAGATAAATAAAGCCAAATCATGAGTACAATCATCGCACCCAGACTTCCGTATCTTGCATCATAGTGGCCAAAGTTTTCAACGTAAAATGCAAATACGAAGGAAACAAGCTGCCAGCCAAAGGTAGCAACAATGGCTCCTGGCAATGCTTCTGAAAAGCCAACACGTTTTTCAGGTGAAATTTTATATAAGAAGATGAAAATAATGAGCATCACGATTGATGAAACCACCAGGCGTAAAGCATTCCAAACTTGCATAAATTCGTCACTTGCACCAAAAAAGGAAAACAAGTAAATCCCAACCAGTTCTCCAAACACAGGTAATAGCAAAGCAGTAATAATAACTAAATACATGGCTACAGTCAGAACCATCGAAATAAGCCTTGCTAAAATAAACGACCGTCTGGGTTCGATTTCATAGGTTAAATTAATCACTATAATTAAAGCATTAATTCCATTTGATGCAATAAAAAGAGTACTTATTAGTCCAATTGACAGCAATTGTCCATTTTTATTATTCATGAGCTGCCCGATATTTTCTTCAATAAAATTCATTGTATCCACTGGTACATAACTACCAACAAGTGATAACATTTGATCAACCGTTACGGGGATATAAGCTAATAGCGTTAATAAAAAAATAATAAACGGAAAAAGTGAAAGTAGAAAAAAATAGGCAAGCTGTGCGGCTCGCCCTCCTACATCGTCCTCTATATAACGAAAAAACATTCTTTTGAAAAACTTACGAACTTTTGGGATCAAATTTTTCACCCCAGTAATCGTTTTGTTACCCCTGCTTGGGTCTTTTTTCAATCATATTATCCGCATCATCAAGCTGTTTAATGATGGAATCTGCATAATACTCAATTTCTTCAACGGTTGTTCTTAAAACTTCAAAAGCCTTAGCGGGATCTTCCCGGTAACTCCGTATTTGACCTAATACATCCCGTCCAAATTCTTTCGCACCTTCTCTTGTTTCACGATGAAACAAAGAACATAAAGCCCCTAGTGTAGCGCCTATAAGTACACCACGCTTCCATCGATTTTGCTTCACTTTCCTTTCCTCCTTAAAGATTCCACTTCTTTTTTATGTCTTCTAATAAATATTTACAACCTTCCTCCACTAATTCATAAACATAATCAAAATTACCTGTAAAATAAGGGTCAGGTACATCCTTCTCCACTGGATTAGGTACATAATCCATTAAACGCCTGATTTCAACCTGACCAGATGGTTCTCTGAGTGCATGTAAATCTCTAATATTTTGCACATCCATACCTATAATATATGCAAACTTGGCCCAATCAGTCATATCAACTTGTCTTGCTTTGATTCCTTCTACTGAAACAGACCTTTTTGATAAAAGCTCTTGTGTTCCTTTATGTGGTGGTTCACCCACATGCCATTGTCCAATACCTGCAGAGTCTGTTTCTATGGTGTCAGAAAGCCCTTCCTTTTCAACCTTTTGCCGAAAAATTGCTTCCGCCATAGGAGATCGGCAGATATTTCCCAGGCAAACAAATAAAACGTTTATCTTCATCTTTCCACCTTCTTCATTTAACATGGCCTATCCTCCATTAATATATCAAAAATTACGCAAAAATAGAAAAAATTCATCTTTTTTCGCTAATAACCTTGACATTTTATGAGAATTTTTAGAATATTTTATATATGGACAACTTATATACATTGATCTTATTTGAGGGGGGAAGCCATTGGATAGTATTATCTCAAGCTTACAAACATTTAACGAGAAAGGCGCTGAATTTTTAGGCAATATTAGTGGTGTAATTTGGGGACCACCATTACTCATTCTACTCGTAGGAACAGGCCTATTTTTAACCTTCAGACTGTTATTTTTACAATTTCGAGCTCTGCCCTATGCATTAAAACTAGTTGTTAGCAAACAGGATAAAAAGTCTGAAGGAGACATCACCCACTACCAGGCTTTAACTACAGCACTCGCAGCTACTATTGGTACAGGTAACATCGCCGGGGTTGCTACTGCAGTTGTAGCTGGTGGGCCTGGAGCCGTTTTCTGGATGTGGATCACAGCACTTGTCGGCATGGCGACAAAATATGCAGAAGCCCTTTTAGCTGTTAAATACCGCACCAAAAATGAGCAAGGACTTATGGCTGGTGGGCCTATGTATTATTTGGAAAAGGGTCTGAATAACAAAGTAGGAAGAGTATTAGGTGTAGCCTTTGCCATTTTCGCATCCTTAGCTGCATTTGGTATCGGTAATATGACCCAATCCAATACAGCCGCTCTATCCTTACAAGATACGTTTAAAATTCCTCCTTTTGTAACCGGAATCGTATTTACGGTTTTAGCAGGTCTTGTAATTGTGGGAGGAATTAAGGCAATCGGAAAAGTAACGGCATTCTTTGTTCCGATTATGGCTGCATTTTATATTCTTGGCGGTCTTATTTTAATTGTGATGAATTTTGATTTAGTTGGCCAAGCATTTGGTACTATTTTCTCTGAAGCATTCAGTTTAGAAGCCGGATTTGGAGGCTTACTTGGGGCAGCTATTCGTTACGGGGTGGCTCGTGGACTATTCTCTAACGAAGCAGGTCTCGGTTCTGCACCAATTGCAGCTGCTGCAGCAAAAACGGACTATCCTGCACGTCAGGCATTAGTCTCCATGACACAGGTATTTATCGATACTATTATCGTATGTACGATTACCGGACTTACAATTGTTATGGCTGGTCAGTATGGAGGTGGAATGGACAGTTCTGTATTAACAAGTGCTTCTTTTGCTCAGTTCTTGGGTGATACCGGAATGTATATTGTTACACTTGGCGTTCTATTCTTTACCTTCTCCACCATTCTTGGCTGGTCCTATTACGGTGAACGGGCGATTGGGTATCTAGCCGGCGAAAATGGAGTCCGGATTTATCGTTATATATTTGTTGTATTTATTTTCATTGGATCGGTTGCAACCGTTGATGTTGTATTTACTTTCTCTGATGTAGCCAACGGACTGATGGCCTTTCCGAACTTGGTCGGACTAATCGCCTTATCTGGAGTGGTTGTGGCTGAGACCAGACGATTTAAAAAAGTCGCTGAAAAGGAAAAGCAGGAAAGAAAATCTAGAGATGTATCAGCATAAAATGAAGGTACCTGCTGTCATATAGCAGGTACCTTTTATTTTTTTGCTCAATGATGAATTATTAAACTTAAAATAAAATATTCTCATATATTTTAAAATTTATTATTCCTGTCATAAATAGAATGAACACAACTACTTGAGGCCTATTCAGGCCACAACTTTTGTGCTCCCTTTTATGAACCACTTTATTTACTCACAGGAACATTTTCCAAGTCATGTGCCCATTCTACATCAACTGTCTCTGGCAAAGATAATTTAGGCTGAATCTGATTTCTTTGATTAACCAGACCCGATTGGTAATCACCCGGGAAAAACTGAACATATAATGTATTTCCTGCCTCGACAATTTGTGCCACATCTTTTGATTCAAAAGCATCATCAGACATCGTTGTTTTATAGCTGCCAAAGATGACAAGATTATCATTCTTATGCGCTAATATTTCAGGCCGAGCAAAGTCTGAGAAAACGACCACTTTTTCAATATGGTCAGGAACCTTATGTTCTGTCATTGGCAGCGCTCCGGTATGAACCTCCTCTGAAACAGCAGCCTTTACTTCATCAACAATTCCGAGGCTGCTTGCCATATAAAAGCTTATACCCGCAAATCCAATCAAACCTATAAACACAATCGATAGAACATCAAATTTTAAAAAGGGCATTTTCTCTTTCGATGAAAAGAGATAGATTAAGACTTCTAAACCAATAACAACGAGGATAACGGGCCACCAGACTAATAACATTTTAACGACCTTTTCATTTCCAAAATTCGCAACCAGCAGAGTTACTCCTAAAAGAATTAACAGTAACCCCATGGAAAAGGTTCCGATTCTCCATTGCCTCATTAATCCTCTCCTCCTTTGTCCTTCCCCTTCGAACCCATAAGAAGACGAATGCCGCCGCCAATAAGAAGCAAGCAAACAACTGCCAGCTGTAAATATCGTTGATAATAAAAACGAATATCGATTTGGAATACTTCTGTCATATACCGTCCAAATACAGGCATAAGAATGGAGTCCACAATAAAAAATATACCTAATACAATGAGCCCAATTCCGAGCCAGCGTTGATGATTAGCAAAGTAGCCAATTATCGGTACATCCTTAGCCTCACCGATTTCATGACGAGATTGCTGCTGCAGGGCATCAAAAAAGCTGAAGAACCAAATTACAGGTACTAAAAAGAGAAATAAAGATATCCGCAATGCATCAAGAATATAAATAGAAAGTAAAAACCCTATCATTAACTGAAGGCCTCTCTTTTGTAAGCCTAAGTACATATGTCCTGCACCCGGAAAAATGGAAAGAACGGTTGTGATAGCCTTACTTTTCCCCTCACTTGCCCGGTGCTGCTCGAAATCCTCCATAATTGAACGATCCATAAGCTCTTCACCATTTTGTTGCTTATTTAACAGCTGAATCGTATCAAAAAGACTGTAAATCCAAATGATCGGTAATCCCAGAACAAATATAAGAAAGCCAGGCTGACTCGTTAAGATTGTGACAAACAAAATCATTGTCCCCAGACCAAGAAAGCCTGTCAGAAAGGTTAATCCGCGATAATTTAGACCTAGATGAAAATGGCCCACACCTGGTATAAACGAAAGGACAATCGTTAAAAAACGGTCCTGACTCTCTTCATCTCTTTTTTGCTGATTTTGATTTCTATCACTTTCAAGAATTCCTTGTTCTCTTTGTACAACGACTGAACCACTTAATAAAGTAATCACCATATCAAACATATTGACCATCCAAATACCAAGAGCTAAAAGTAAAGCAATTAGAAAATCATTATAAGGGAACAGAATCGCCAAAATAAAAGCAAGCCCTAAGGACCCGGCAAATCCCAGCCCATACAGCACCCCTCTAACTTTTCGGTTCAAATAGATATGACCAAACCCCGGTATAAAAGCTAATAAAAAGGCAAATAGTCGTGATTTATTCATTCCCTTTCTCCTCCTTTCCGTTATTTAATGAGTCAAGAAAATTTGATTCAAGAATTTGTTCTGAGATAGATGGATCATCGGCTTTAATTTGATCATTAAGACTAAATAGCATATCGAAGACACCTGTAAACATTAATAAAACTGTTAAACCAGCAGCTAAGACATAATGACCTATCGTTTTACGATGCACTTCTCTGGAAGAAGATTTTGATGATTCATTTGCTAGTTTAGGCTGAACGGTCTGCAGTTTTTCGAGGGTGTCATCTGTAAAGGAATGTGAAACTGAAAATGGAACGGACCATTCTTCAATGACTCCCATGTAGTGATCAAAACATATATCACACTCACTAAGGTGGTCTTCAACTTTTCGTTGATTATCTTCCAGTAACTGCCCTACAACATACTGTTGCAGTATTTCCCACTCCATATGGCTACTCATCAAAAATCCTCCTCCTTCCAATATTGGCGCATCCATTTTCTGGAACGATAAAGCCTCATTTCTACTGTCTTTTCCGCTATATTTAAATCCTGGGCTATCTCCGCATAAGACATTTCCCGAATATAGTAACAGAACACCACATCCCGAAAACTTCCCGGCATTGACTCTATTGCTTTACGAACGTTTTCTTTTTTATTTCTTTCCAGCATCTCCATCTCTGCGCTGTTTTCCTGTTCAATATGAAAAATGGGCTCATCAAAGGAGGTTAAATCCTCCTGTCTTCGCTTTTTCTTTCGATAGGAATCAATCGCTGTGTGGTAAGCTATACGACTTAACCATGTTTTAAAGCCTTGCGCTTGATAGGAAGGGAGCGCATCTACCATTTTGATGAACGTTTCCTGTGTTAAGTCTTCAGCCTCTTGTTTATCTTTGGCTACACTATAGGTCACCTTAAAAATGTGATGCTTATATTTTTCAATTAGCATGCGCAAAGCTTGCTGGTGACCGGCTTTTACTTTTTCAATTAATGGTTCGTCGTGAATGATGCTCCCCTCCCCTCTCTTAAAAATGACATCTTTTAGACGAGGCTTTAGCTATAAAACCCTACAAAAAATTAACAAAAAATATACTGACCAAGAAAACTTAGTCAGTAGTATTGTCCTTTATTTGCTTAGCATGCCATATTATCCATCCATTCCAGAGGGTTATTTGACCAGAGCGACAAGGATACAAAAGCAAAACGTATTCCCCCCTTACACTAATGGAGCAATGCAATCTTCACCTTCATTAGTTGCACTGTTTACATATGTACTTACTTCATAAGCTGTAAGGTCTTCATTAGGTAAATGTAATAAGAAATTCTGCATTTCCTCCGCATCCCGCTGCTCTTTTTCAACCCATTCCTGCTCCTTTTCTTTCGGTAAAATAACAGGCATACGGTTATGAATAGCTGACATAAATTCATTTGGACTCTTAGTTAATATCGTGCAAGTGACCATTTCCTGTTCCCCCTGCTTCCAACGATCCCAAAGTCCAGCAAAAGCAAATAACTTGCGGTTTTGCAGTGAAATTCTTAATGGCTGCTTGTTCTTTTTATCAAGTCGCTTCCATTCATAAAAGCTATCCGCTACAATCAAACAACGTCTACGCTCCAGCAAACGTTTAAAACTGGGCTTCTCAGCTGCCGACTCCGTTCGAGCATTAATCATCTTATAACCTATCGATGAATCCTTTGCCCAGGATGGTACGAGCCCCCATTTTAAATACCCCGCCCGATTTTTCTCCCCATCATGAACAATGGCTAAGACTGATTGACCAGGAGCTATGTTATATCGCGGTTGATAGTTTTCAATTTCATTGGCAATTCCAAAAGCTTCTAAAATCTCTAATTCTTCCGCAAGTAAAGTAAAACGTCCACACATGTTCATCACCCTTTATTTTCAATGTAAAATTAGGATAATTCTGTTATCATATATTGTACATGGTTTTAGTAAAAGTATGAAGAAAGGAAATGGGCTATGTTGAACGCATTTATTGAAAAAACAGATGTCATTATTTTTGACCTGGATGGAACTTTATATGAAGGTGACCAGCATTTTGCATTAATGGTAAATCATTTAAAGCAACGATTGCCCGAAAAACATCACCAGAGTTTTGATGAGCTTTATCAGCAATCTTTGGCTGGGAAGCATGCCTTAACTATCGGGAAGGTCTATGATATTCAAGAGGATGTCATCTGGACTTGGAATCCATTTACTACAGAATTAACGAACGCTCAAAACTGGAATAATGAACTTGTACATATTAAAAATGCACCAGATAAGTTAGCTGTTTCAGAATTTGATTATAAACGTTTTGTTCCTATTGGTGATGGCTGGTGGCCACCATACTCCATAGCCCGTCATTTCGGACTGTCAAACGAAGATACCCAATGGGCTTATCGCCGTACTAAAGAACAAATGGCAAAATTAGATGGAATGCTCGAGCCAACACCTGGACTACAGGAATATTTAGAGGAACTATCAAAAACAAAGAAGCTGGTTCTAATTACGAACAGTGAAATGGAAGATGTTCATCGATTATTGAGATTTTTAGACTTAGATCATATTTTTTCAGACATTGTCCCGAGTGCCTTAAAACCAACCAATACGAAAAAGCATTTTAAAGACGTTTTAGCCAGGTACAACGAAAAACCTGAACAAGTGCTATCCATTGGAGACAACTTTATGAATGAAGTAGCTCCAGCACTGCAGTTGGGAATGTATGCTGTCTGGTTAACGACATCTAAAGAGGAGCCTGTTAAGGAAGAAAAGTTTATGAAAATACGAACATTAGCAACAAAATAAAATTTCATGCTTAAGAGGCCTTGAGCTTATAGGCTCAAGGCCTCTTTTTTACTTAACCGTCTATTAATCCATTCCGAATAAAACGAAGTGTATACTCTATTTCTTGCTCATCATCCCAATCAAAGTCCGGCATAATAATAAATCGGGCAATCATAAAACCTGCCACAGTAGAAATCGTAAGACGCATTACAGTTTCAGTTGGAAAATCTCCAATCTGACCCTTTTCCTTAAAAAGCTCCACAGCCTTTTTAAAACGGGGAAGAACATTCGTAACAAACGCTTCTCTGTATCCTCGTTGAATTTCAGGGTGAAAGGCCATTTCCTGTAAAATAATCTTTAGCAAGGGGACATTTTGCTTAACAAATTCATAACGTTCTTTAATGAGTTCACGTAACAACGTGTCCATATCAGCTAAATTCTCATCCACAAATACGTTATTTACAAATTTTTCTGCAAAAAAGGGGGCAGCAAATCTGGTGATCATAGGGGTCACGATAGAGATAAGAAGCTCTTTTTTCGTTTTATAGTGACGAAAAATGGTCCCTTCTGCTACACCTGCACGATTGGCAATTTCACTTGTGGATGTTGCTGCATATCCTTTTTCTGCAAAAATCTCGATTGCAGCGCGAATAATGTTTGCTTGTTTTGGAGTCATTTTTTGATCAGCTGCTTCCATTAATTCTTTTATCATGTCATGCCGCTCCATACTCATTCTCCTTTATAACCTTCGATGCCGTTTTAATGCTAAAATATTTAATATAAAGAATAGCAAAGTAAAACCAAGCAGAACAAGAAGATTTGGCCAGACATCCAATAGATTTTTTCCTTTGATCATCATCTCCTGCATGGATTCCGCGCCATAAGTTAGTGGCATAAACTTACTTAACACTTGAATCCATTCCGCTAACGTTTCCAGATTAAAGATTCCGGAGAAAAACACTTGAGGAATGATTACAATCGGAATAAATTGCATAATTTGAAATTCATTTTGAGCAAAGGCTGACAGGAGTATAGCAAGTGTTAAAGCGGTAATAGCCAATAAAAAGGTAACGATAAGCAATTGCCAAAAGTCTCCTGCCATCCAAATATCTAATACATAAATCGAAAACGCCACAATGATAAGAGATTGTAATATGGTAAACAAACCAAAACCTAATACATACCCAGTCACGATTTCCCATCTTTTGATAGGAGTCGATAATAATTTTTCCAAAGTGCCTTGTGTTCTCTCACGAAGAAAGGAAATTCCTCCAATAATAAATACAAAAAAGAATACGAAAAATCCAATTAATACAGACCCAATGCGATCAAATAAATTTAAATCTTCATCTCCATAAAAATAGTCAACAATTAATGAATCAGAGTTTTTTCCAGTGTTTCCAGACTGTAAAGCCTCTTGAATTGTAGACATAACGGCAGAATTTGCAGTGGGCTCACTACCTTCTAAGAGAATAAAAGGCTTTTGATTTTTTATCGTTATATAAGCATCTAATTGATCTTGTTTAAATGCCTCTATGGCTTCCTCTTCCGTATATTAAACAAGGTCTTTTTCCAGCCCTTTTTGTAATGCTTCCTGCATGGATGATGGAAGATTCTGGACTGCAATTTCAGGATGATAATCGTCCCCATCAAGGACAAGCCAAATGAGCGTTAGAACAAGCATAGGAGCTATGATGAGTAATGCTATCGATCGTTTATCACGTAAAAATTGCTGCATAATTCGTTTCATAATCGCCCAAACTCTCATGACTCATCACCTCCATAAGCAAGAAAAGCTTTCTCAAGCGTATCGACTTCTTGATTTTTCTTTAATTGTTCAGGTCGATCACAAGCAATAACATACCCGTCTCGCAACATAGCTAAGCGATCACACTTTTCCGCCTCATCCATCACATGAGTGGTTACAAGAATCGTCATGCCTTGTTCTTTCAGGGTTTGAAGGTCCTTCCAAATGGATTGCCTTAACATGGGATCAATCCCTACTGTTGGTTCATCTAAAATCAATAAATCGGGGTTATGTAACAATGATCCGGCTAACGACAGCCTTCTTTTCATTCCTCCAGAGAAATTTTGTACAATTTTATTTACATGGTCTGTTAAATCTACCATTTGTAATGCCTCTAAGATCGCCTTTTTTCTGTCCTTCTTACCCAGTCCATAAATAGAAGCCAGAAACTCCAGGTTTTCTTTAGCAGATAGTTCTTGATATAGAGCATCAGATTGTGCCATATATCCAATGGATTTCATTAAACTTAAAGAGGGGACCTTTTGTTGATTAATCAGAACCTCCCCTTTATCTGCTTCAAGAATCCCTCCAATGATTTTAACTAAAGTGGTCTTTCCTGCCCCGGAGGGCCCGAGCAAACCAAAAATTTCTCCTTCTTCAATTTGCATATCAATATCTTTAAGCACTTTCTCATTAGAAAACGAAAGCGCCAGGCCCTGGATTTTAATCATCGTGGACATAAGGTTTCTCTCCTTTCACCATCAATGAGTGGTTACTCACTTTATATTCTAATCTTATCCACAACTAAAGTGATTAATCACTCATTTTTTGATAAAGGTTTTTAAACTATAAATTTGCATACCTGGAATCAACCCAACAAGAACACCTGCTATACCTTGCATGGTGCTTTCTGCTCTGATTCTACTTAAAGCCTGGCCTACGCCTTCGTTACACTTTTTTTCAATTACTTGTTTTTTTCTTTTATATTTACATACCCATAGAAAATAAAAGGTAATAAAATAATCATAATAAACACAATATAGCTAACTATCTTAAGATGAAAAAGAAATTCATTAAGTAAAAACAAACATAAGAGGATAGACGAAATAGTGACCCACGCTTTCCAATATTTCTTTAATAAGTAATTGCTACCTTCTTTATTTTGAGACATTCACATTACCTCTTTTAAATCATCCTATAAAAATATATAAGAAAATGGTACATGTAAGTAAAATCCCCGTCTTACTACTCGTATTTTGACTTACAGGATTACCTACCTTATTGGCATCAATGATGGCATTTTTGCCAATAAATATTCAAGCCCCGCCTTAATAAACATAGGTTTTGATTTCCCCTCCATTGCGCTCACTCTCCGTGGGCAATCCGGGAACTTCCTCTTACGATTTAGTCCAATTCCGACTCTTAAAACAACAATCTTTTAGAAAACAGCGTAAATAAAAAACTAGAGCCTGCAGCCCTAGCGAATACCAAATCGTTTCTGTATTTTTCCGCGATATTTAGGATAAGCCGGTGATGAGGAGAGTCTGCGTTTATCCATCAACGACTGATAGTGGATGTGCTTTTCTGTCAGCTTTTCTTTATACTCTTCTATTTCCTTTTCATCCTGTGTCTGATTGATTAATTCTTCAAGTGTGACCATTTCTTTTTTAATCTTCATTTCTTCCGGAAGTACACCAGCATTTTTCATCATCCGGTAACTGGTACGCAAATCCTCAGACATCCCTGCTAAATCATCCTTAGGAAGCGGCTTTCCTTTTCCCGGAAGATTATCGAGCTCTCCTTTATCCAAAGCGCTTTTAATTTTTTCTTCAGCAAGAATATATCCAATATCCATATCCACACCTCCCTGCTACATAGATTGATTCTCATGCCACACTTTTAACCAATTCGGCAAATAATCATAAGAAAACAAATCATCTGGATAGTTAATAAAAGCCGTATGCTCCTCTTCATATAAGAATTGAACAAACTCATTTAAGGCTCCCATATATTCATTATATAAAAACTCAAAACTAATGGTTTCCTCAGGCAAATCGTTCTCGGCACATAGGTTCGGATCCGTATAATTGACATAGGTCCTGCAAGGAATTGGACGTATTTCATATGCCATACACATATTCGTTTCCGTATTTAACAAAGGACATGGTACATGGCTGCGAATATATTTGCGTTTAAAATCAGGATCTTCCTCATAATCCATTGAAGTAATCGTGTCCAGCTTCTTTCCGTATGTTTCATAATATGACGTTAAGTGAGCCATAATGGATTGCCTTCGATCAGCTGGAAATTGTTCAATCGCTTTTGTCATGAGCTTAGCTTCCATTTTTGACACAATAATTGGAAAGTAACAGCAGAAGGCACACCCCATTTGGCACGTTGGTTTCATCCCCATCGTTTGATCCATTTGCTCCATTTCACCACTTACAAGCTGCAAAAGCTCCTGGAAACTGGCTAATAATTTTTGTTCAACATCTGTGTCTTCATCTGCCCAGGCTTCTACTACTCGGTAAAACTTCTCTTCATCTATTTGATAAGAATTTTGCAGAAGCTGCATTTTTTCCTGAATCTCTTCAAAGGATAGATAAGTTTTCATCAAATTAAAATCCCTTCATCATTTGCATTCTCTTAAAATTATAGACGAAATTTACCAAAAATCATACGGGTATTTTTTGGTGTTTCTCCCTTTCATAGATTTATTGATAGATGTTAGAATAACTTAGACTCTGATAAAACTTCAGTGTAATTACAGAATGAGAGGATGAGTTCCATGCATATCGGTAGTAAGGGCTGGTACGTAAATGAACTTAAGAAAATTGGTGTAAGCCGTCATGAAGAACGTAAAATTGAAAGTTATAAAAAGCACGTATTAGCCAATTTATTGGAAAGCAAGCAAAAATAACCAATTTTATTACAGGGACCACGCTCCCTGTTATTTTTTTGTTATGAATATTTAATTTTATTATATAATTGAAAAGTGGTAAACTAATGAAGTATAACATGGAAACTAGAACTAATGGAGGAAATGGATATGTTCTCATCAGCAGAAATTGGCATTGATCTCGGTACAGCTAATTTACTTATTTACACTAAAAATAAAGGCATTGTATATAATGAACCTGCAGTGGTAGCCATTGATACAGCTACACAAAATGTGCTTGCTGTAGGCGAGGAAGCGAAACAAATGATCGGAAAGACTCCTCAAAACATTGTACCTGTTCGTCCTATGAAAGATGGAGTTATTGCAGATTATGAAATTACTTCTCAAATGCTTAAAGCGATGCTTAAAAAAGTAAGCAAAAAATTAGGCCATTCATTACGTAAACCTTCTGTCGTCGTCTGTGTCCCAACAGGTGCAACCTCAGTAGAACGCCGCGCCATTCACAACGCCATTAAGGAATATGGAGCAAAATACGTTCATCTAATCGAAGAACCCATTGCAGCTGCGATTGGGGCCGGATTACCAGTAGACGAGCCTATCTCCAATATGGTCGTTGATATTGGTGGAGGAACGAGTGAAGTTGCTATTATCTCCTTTGGTGGTATAGTATCCTCCCAGTCAACCAGAGTTGGCGGAGATAAAATGGACCTGGCAATTATTCAGCATGTACGTAAAAAATACAATGTATTAGTCGGTGAACGTACTGCAGAGCAAGTCAAAATTCAGATTGGATATGCTCTGATTGATCATCCCGAAGAAAGTATGGAGGTTCGTGGACGTGATATGGTTTCAGGGCTGCCTAAGACGATTTCATTAACTTCCGGTGAAATTCAGAAAGCATTACAAGAGTCCTTGGAACAAATTTTAGAGGCTATTCAAACTACTCTTGAAAGTTGTCCTCCAGAATTAAGTGGTGATATCGTTGACCAGGGTATTACCTTAACAGGTGGAGGCGCGTTGCTAAAAGGCATGCAGGAATGGCTTTCAAATGAAATTGATGTTCCAGTTCATATTGCACCAGAGCCTCTAGAATGTGTTGCCATTGGAACTGGAAAATCCTTAAAGATGATTACCAAGCTGCAAAAAGCTACAAAATAACTCTTAATAGAAGTCTGTTTTATAAATGATTGTTTTTTACTAAAAATTGATGAGGCTTTAGATTATTTAGCCGATTTTTAAGAGGTTGGGACATAACAAACTTTCAAAAGAAGAACAGTGAACGATTGAGCGGAGCAATTATACGTAGACTCCTCATAAAATGTATGCACATTTTCTCGTATGATGTAAAATCAGAGTTTTCCCTTTCCTGTAAGAGAAAGGCATAGACTACACGGTGGGAGCACGAGAAGAGCCACGAAAAACGGAGTATATTTCCGTGCGGGTTTATGTAGCATCCATTTCGATTTCGTTCGGACTTTTCTTTGATGAAAAAGTTTTGTCCCAGCCTCTTTTTCGTTTTTTGGGGGTTTTTTTAAAAAATCGTTCGACAAATTACCTGAGTGTTTTATCCAATTTTTAATTTTTATTCTAAAATAAGCTGTTATAAAACATGATTTATGAAGTGATATCTGAAATAAGTAAAAGAAGCTTGTATATTATGTAAAATTTTGCAAAATCCCTCTCGACAGTAGTTGCCATCCTTTTTAGCTTAAGTCTTATATACTACTATAAGATATCTATAGACCGGCCAAAAAGAAAACTAATACACATAAGAGGGGGATACCGATGGAAATGATACATACCCAATTTACCAACTTAGATCCTGAATGGGTGGAGCTTATTATGGAAGCTCTGGAATTAGGTATAAGTGAGGAGGAAATTAAAAAGTTTCTAGCCAACCCTACGCCTTGTTAGTCGTAAAGACTTAATTTTAAAAAAATTACGTTCTCCATATCAAACACCTGTACAATTTTATGTTATAATAAGCTTAAGGAAGGTGAAAAAGATGATCGGAGAACGTATAAAAAAACAACGTCAACAGAAAAATATGTCCCTATCTGAATTAGCAGAACAAGCTGGTGTAGCAAAATCCTATTTAAGCTCAATCGAACGGAATCTACAATCCAACCCTTCCATTCAGTTCCTTGAAAAAATTTCTTCTGTCTTAGGTGTATCTGTAAACACATTTCTTCATGAAAAAACAGAAAATCTATCAAACGAACACTTAGATCATGAATGGATTCATTTAGTACAGGAAGCAATGCAATCCGGTGTATCTAAAGAGGAGTTTAAAAGCTTTTTAGAGTATAATAAATGGAAGCTAGAGCAAGATAAATAGCATTTTGTATATAACCATTACTATCCACAATCATTCAGTAAAAGGAGCATTTTCTTCCTCGAGAAAATGCTCTTTGTCGCCTCTACTCTTCTTATTTCTTATCGGCAGGAAACGTAATCCCTATTTGCTTTCTTGCTTCTTCCATAATCTGAGCTACAATTTTAGAGTTCTGAAATGAATTTATCGCAGATTCCGTTTGTTTATGGTTTATCAGTTGGATAAATTCATAAATTTCATCATACATTGAGTTCTGATTTTGCGGAACACTTAAGTCTTCTTCTGTGCCTTTATGGTCCCGAAATAAAATCCGATCAGGCTTATGTATGGGGTCAAGTAATAAACTTCCCTCCTCCCCTTGTATTTCAGAAGGTAATTGGGAATTGGTAATTTTAGAGTGCATGACGATTCCTTCCATATCCTCATACGTTGCAAGAACAGTCCCTTCCCCATCAACACCAGAATCAAGCATCATCCCATTTGCTTTCACTTCTTTAGGTTCACCAAATAATACGACCATCGGATAAAGTCCGTAAACGCCAATATCCATTATAGACCCATTGGAAAATTCCGGTTTGAATGCGTTTAAAATCTTTCCTTCTTTATAACCATCATATCTGGAGGAGTATTGACAGTAGTTAGCTACATACCTTCGTACTTTGCCGATTCTATGCAGATTCTTTTGAATAACCTTGAAATTAGGTAAAAAACTAGTCTTTAAAGCTTCCATTAATAAGACATGATTCGATTGAGCCGCTGTTATCATCTCCTCTACTTCTTTTACATTCGAGGCCATTGGTTTTTCACATAATACATGCTTTTTTCCATTCATTAACTGAACCGCATATTCTTTGTGTAATGAGTTGGGAGATGCTATATATACGGCATCCAATTCATCACTTTCAGCCATCTCCGTTATATTTGTAAAGGTATAAGGAGCATTGTACTTCGATGCAAATTCCTGTGCTCTTTCTTCCGTTCGTGAAAATACAGCAGTTAATTGAAAGTCGTCTACTTGACTAGCTGCATCTAAAAACCGTTCAGTAATCCAATTAGTTCCAATTATTCCGAATCGTACCATGTGTTAACCCCCTGTTATTTGTTTGATGGCAGTACCCTGTGCCAAGCCCTCATAAGCAATTCCAGACGGAAGATGAAGGACAAGAAATGTGAATGGTGTGAAGGAAATGTCCTTCATTGTAGGTATGAAGGTCAAAAAGAAGCATAAAATCAATTAAAATGTCTTTCATTAGTGTAATGAGAGACAAAATATTGACGAAGCCCTTTTGATTTGTCCTTTATAAAAATAATGAGAGACAAAGCTCTGTAAAAATAAAGATTATTGTCCTTCAAACAGTCCACCAGTTCATTTTTTAGCCAGCTGCTCCCTCCGTGCATTTTGCTTATACCGCCAAGCCTATTCAGTCGCCTTCGCTTTTCATTGTCCAGCTGCTGCTCCTAGGCCAAAGCAGGTATAAGCATAATCCACTACGTGGCGAAAATACGTGCCACTTCGTGTATTCTGCTTATACTGCCTGGCCTATTCAGTCGCCTTCGCTTTTCTATGTATATTTTACTATGAATTTGTAAATTTATAAAGAATAGTCTAATGAAATATGAGGTTTTATAAATCTACAGGACGGTTATAGAACAATAAAGGAGGAATGACATTGAAGCTAAATGTTACGCAGAAGTTGATTAAGGATCATTTGGTTTCAGGAGACATGACACCTGGTGAGGAAATTGGGTTAAAAATTGATCAGACCTTAACTCAGGATGCCACAGGAACCATGGTAATGCTTGAGCTTGAAGCCATGGGACTGGACTATGCGAAAACCGAAGCATCTGCTCAGTATGTAGACCATAATTTAATCCAGGTTGATAACAAAAATCCTGATGACCATTTATTTTTACAAAGTGCAACAAGACGGTTTGGTCTTTATTATAGTCGTCCTGGTAATGGGGTTAGTCATCCTGTTCATATGCAGCGTTTAGCAAAACCAGGTAAAACATTACTAGGTTCAGATAGTCACACTTGTGCCAATGGCTGTATGGGGATGCTTGCTATGGGAGCTGGCGGTATCGATGTAGCCATGGCCATTGCTGGAGAGCCCTTTTATGTCAAAATGCCAAAAGTTTGGGGAATCAAATTAACTGGTGAACTACCGGATTGGGTTGGTGCAAAAGATGTCATTTTAGAACTGCTCCGACGTCATGATGTAAAAGGTGGAGTCGGTCGCGTTATCGAATACTATGGCCCCGGATTAAAGAGTTTGGATGCCATGGATCGTCACGTCATTGCCAATATGGGAGCAGAGTTAGGAGCAACAGGAACCGTTTTCCCTTCTGACGAAGAAGTCAAACGCTTTTTAAAGGAGCAGGACCGGGAAGAAGATTGGATAAAGCTCCATGCAGATAAGGGGGCCGCATATGATATTGAAGAAGAAATCAATTTATCAGAAATCGAACCTCTTATTGCCAAACCTTCAAGTCCTGGAAATGTTGTCCCCGTTAAGGATATAGCGGGCGAATCCATTTATCAGTCTTATATTGGTTCCTCTGCTCAGCCTGGATTTAATGATTTTGCTATGACCGCAGAAATTGTAAAAGATAAAAAAATTGCTGAAGGGGTGTCTTTAGACATCAACCCTACTTCAAGACAAATGTTAACAGACCTTGTTCAAGAAGGACATATTGCAAGCCTTCTGCAAGCAGGAGCTAGACTGCACCAGGCTGGCTGTAATGGCTGTATCGGTATGGGGCAGGCACCCGCAACGGGACGGAATAGTCTGCGAACCACACCAAGAAACTTCCCTGGACGTTCAGGTACGAAGGAAGATAGTGTCTTTTTATGCGGACCGGAAACAGCAGCAGCCTCCGCTCTGAAAGGAGAAATCACTGATCCTCGAACACTGGAAATGAAATATCCGAAAATAAAAGACCCTAAAAAGCCTACAGTAGATGATCAATTGCTAGACAAACCTCTATCAAAGGAAGAAGCCAGAAATGTTGAGCTTTACAAGGGACCTAACATTGCATCTATTCCGGAAATGGATAAACTTCCGGATGAATTAGAGGTTCCAATCCTCCTTAAAATGGATGATAATATTTCGACTGATGAAATTTTAGCTGGGGGAGCCCGAGTTCTCCCGTTTCGCAGTAACTTACCCGAGATTAGCAAATTTACATTTGAGATTATAGACGAGAGCTATTATGACCGTGCTATGGATGTTCGGGATCAAAGTGGTCACGCGATTGTTGGAGGACATAACTACGGTCAGGGGTCAAGCCGCGAACACGCTGCCCTTGCTCCACGTTATTTGGGTTTACGGGTTGCAGTGGTGAAGGACTTCGCCCGTATTCATTGGCAAAATCTTGTTAATTTTGGTGTTCTTCCTCTCACCTTTAAAGTTGAGGAGGACTTTAACAAATTAGAACAAGGCGATGTTCTTCAATTTAAAAACTTGCAACAGAACGTGAAAGAAGGCAACGATATAATGGCAACTGTAAAAGGAAAAGGTGTTGAACTTGAGCTTACCCACGCTCTATCTTCCAGACAAAAAGACATGATGATTAAGGGTGGATTAATTAACTGGGTTCGAGAACGGCAAAATACAAATGCTTAATACACCAATCACATGTATGTATTCCAGAAACTGTGAAATACTATACAAAAGTATTTAGACAAGGGGAGATACGCATGGTAGATCGCAATAAAGTATGTAAAGCATGTGATGGCACTGGCCTTCTGGCTGATGATGAGGAATGGCAATATACTTGTACGGTTTGCGGTGGTGATGGGGTGTTTCAAGCAGGTGATAACCCCGAACCAGATGCACCATTTTCTGTTGATGAAAATAATCGTACCTTAGAGTAAAGGGAGTGCCATAACTGCACTCCCTTTTATTTGGTCCTTTCGATTTTAACAAAGTGCAAAAAAATCATTTCGTAGCACAAATATGATATACACAAAACGGCTTACAAATTTCTCAATCTTAGCCCTTCTATATTATTGACGGGTAAGTTTATTCCGTCACTTTGACTGCTTTATCTTGGATAAGCCTATGAAAAATTATTGCCTAATTTTTAAAAAATTTTTGCGGATAGAAACCAACCAGCATAATATACTTGTAAATAGGTGCAATCTTCAAGGAGGGCAAGGAGGTGCTTTCTCATCTTAAGAATCACAACAAAAAATAAGACATCACTGGCCGAAAGCATTCCTCTCACAACTCATAAGGAAGGAACGGTGCAGATTGGAAAGCAATCGGTTTTCTATTCGATTATGGAGTTGGAAAAGGAAATCCCTTCCTCCGTCCATACTCCTAGAAAACCTATTGGTGAAAGAGGGTAATTTTTCCCTTTTTCACCATATCTTATAGGTTTTTCCAATACACTTTGTTAAAATTTATATAATATAAAACAAGGTGTGGTGATGGAATGAAGTTTCGTAAATTCTTGAATGTCACTTACGTTTCTAGCATATTAGGAATTTTCAGCTTTATTATCCTTACCGCCACTTTATCAAAAGACAGTTTGAATAAAGTGACAGGCCTCATTTTATTTCCTTTCACTGAAAAGCTCCAACCTAATATGGATTCATCAAGATTAATTCATTGGCTAGCCGTTTCCATTGCTCTTATTTTTTATATACTTATTACTAAGGGTTTGGTAAAATTATTTCAAAAGCCAGTTAAATTACGATCATCCTATCCGGAAATGGTGTGTCAAAATGAAATAGCATCAATGTTGGATGCTGTGGATTCAGAAGACGATGTAAAAATTAATGAAAAAATTATAACATTTATGAAAAAATTTGACGAAATGGTTGCAGAAATCTTCAAAATGGATAAAAATGACTTAAAGAGCCTTTGGGTTCTCCAAATTAATAAAGATGAATACCATAAAACGATTGAAAAAGAAAATGATGAATTTTATCACAATGATCATAAAAGTATTTTAATGATTGTAAACTTAAATGAGCAAATGAAACCAACAGAAGAGGATAAACGTATTATAAGATGGGCACTCCAACAGCCCAATCCGCAGTTTTGGGATGACCGGGTCAAACGCAATTTTAATGGAGAAAATCGCGAATTTGTGTTTGTCCGAAATTACGGTGAATTTCGATTAGGATATGCGTTATTGTTTAAACAACAGCATATGATTACAGAGGAGAAACTTCAACATTTCCAAGCAGCATCCTCCTATTTAATGCTTTTAGGAAAAATCGATAATCTTACCGATAAAATGATTAAATATATACTAGAAAAGGTGGTATAAAAAGTGTCCGTAAAAGAAAAAGATTCAAATCAGAATCAGCCTAATATTTCTGTTTTAACTCTACCTGAAGATACTAAAGTTCGACCTGCTAAATATGAATCCGGATTTAAGAAAGCAGATTCTAAGACATGTCAAGATTATCCGGCTAAAGCCCGGTCTATACTAAGAAAACTTGTGTAAATGATCGATTCAGCATCCTGCTTTAAAAGTGTTTGACAATCAACACACATCTCTTTATACTAATGCAGGAAAATGAAATATTCGCAATGTACGGGAGAGGTTCTTAGCTTCAACCCTCTATAAAAAACTAAGGACATATGACGTGATATATAAATTCGTTGCCATATCCTCCCTTAGGATATGGCTTTTTTAATGAAGGAGGTTTGAAAAGTGAGCGGAAGAAGAGATGGAGAATTGACAGATCTGTCACTATTAGGGAATCAACATACAAAATATACATTTGATTATACACCGGAAGTGCTTGAAACATTTGATAATAAGCATCCAAATCGGGATTATTTTGTAAAATTTAATTGCCCGGAATTTACAACCTTATGCCCCAAAACACATCAGCCAGATTTTGGCACCGTTTATATTAGCTATATTCCAGATGAAAAGATGGTGGAAAGTAAATCATTGAAACTCTATTTATTTAGTTTCCGAAATCATGGTGATTTTCATGAAGATAGTATGAATATTATCATGAATGATTTAATTGAGCTCATGAACCCTCGATATATAGAAGTATGGGGGAAATTCACCCCTAGAGGTGGCATATCTATTGATCCTTATTGCAATTATGGAAAAGCAGGCACAAAATACGAAGAAATGGCGCAGCATCGTCTAATGAATCACGATATGTATCCTGAAAAAGTTGATAATCGATAACAGAGGGAAAGTTTAGAATCCTCCCTAAAAAGGAGAGGAATACGATGTTTGTTTATTTAAATGCTTTATTTGTTGGACTATTGGTTTTATCAAATATTATTGGTGTTAAATTGTTTAGTATAGGTGAATTTGTATTACCGGCTGCAGTCATTGTATATGTCATCACATATCTGATAACAGATGTTGTCGGAGAAGTCTACGGAAAAGAGGCAGCAAAGAAAACAGTACAGGCTGGGTTCTTTACGCAATTAATCGCCCTCATTTTCCTCTTTATCGCGATTAAACTTCCAGCTGCCCCTCTATTTGGGAATCAGCAGGAATTTGAAACGATATTAAGCGGCAGCGTTCGTGTCATTTTAGCCAGCTTACTATCCTATTTGGCCAGTCAGCACTTTGATGTGTTTATCTTTCACCGTTTAAAGCAAAAGCACGGAGATAATAAGCTATGGCTCAGAAATAATGCTTCTACTATGGCCAGTCAATTTATCGATACTAGTATATTTATCACCATTTCGTTTATTGGAACGGTTCCGATAACTGCATTATTGGGTATGATTGCCACACAATATGTATTTAAACTAGTCGTAGCAATAGTGGATACCCCTATCACTTATCTATTGGTAAGGATAGCAAGAAAAGAACGAAATACCTCTGAATCACCATTAAGTGCATAGACAACCATTATAAATGGTATAAATCGAGCAATCGTGTAATAGGGATTGTCCTGAACTGGGCGATCCTTTCTATTTCTGGCTGTTATCTAAAGGAATGTGAGATAAAGTAAAAAGGCTAACTCATTATTTTGAGTCAGCCTATTAAAGGGAGTGTGCTCGATGGGGCGGGGAAATTTAAAAATTGATAGAAGGTTACAGGATATCTAATTGAATAAGAATAGCAATGAGAATTTGTACAAGAATTTGTAGCGATAGCGCAATGTCCGTATCATTAGTTGTTACGTTAATATCTTCAGAGCGTTCGATAATAACTTTTTGTCGATTTACTTGTTGCATATCACTGTGCTGTAAGAGGTCATTGGTTACTTGTTCTGCGCGATCTGAGTCTGCAATTGTAATATTTACAACAAATGCAATGGCAATTTGGATAGCTACCTTAATGGAAAGAGCAATTTGAGTGTCTGTGGAAGTTACATCAACATCATAAGAATCTCTAATTTCTATTACTTCATGAGAACCTTGATAAATATCTTCTACTTGGCCAGCAAAGTTATCAATTTTTGCGTCGTCATCAGATTGATAAGTCCTATCTAACCGATTATTTGTTCTATAAGGTCTTTGGGAGCCGCAACCACAGTCATAAGCGAGATTTTGGCTTTGACCACAGCCGCAATTATGATCCCAAGTATTCCCCGCAAAATCCACAAAATTTCTTTTCCTTCTTCGACCCATTATCCATCAACCTCCTTTTCATTTTTCCTGTTTAGAAACTCACGAAGAGGGCTCTCCTTGGATTTTTCTTTCTTTTTCTTTTCCTCCTTGGAATCAGATGAAGAACTTGGATCTTTCTGCTGAGCGACAAATTGGTTGACCATTGATTGCAGGTTGTCAGCCATATTTCGTAATTCTTGTTTTTGCGAATCAGATAATTCGTTGACACCATTATTTTTATCTATTCCGTATTTTTTAAAAGCATCCGTTACTGATACACTGGCTAAACTTTTTGATAAACCCTCTAGATCTTTGTTTATATCAACCATTTTTTCATTATCACTCCTTTCAACTATCTTTCACTAGCAGTATATGGGGTGATAATATAAAAGTTAGGGCTGTCTCCTAGTCTATTGAAAAAAGGGTTCGTATCCATGGTAGAGTATAATAGTAGAGTCACCTATAAAATAAGTGAAGTCGCATAGCAAAACTTCAGGATTTCATCTCCCTCTGTTTTTCCGATAAAAAAGCCGGTTAGCTTATGTCTTAGTAGGGTTTGCTTGTTTGATTTTATATCTTCACAGACTAAACTCCTTTTCTTAATAAATTGCCTAATCCATATATCGAAATATAATGGGGGCTTGGGATATTCGTTTGTATTGCCCCCTTTTCTTCCATAAATCGCTGCTATGGATAAATAAAAGAGAAAACGTCTCCCATAAAAACACCCAGCCCCCTACTGTCAAACTTAACGAAATGATCTCCCCCATTAATTGGCTGGCATTTGTAGTCTGAAAGAAGTACGATAAAATCGTAAAGAATAAGGATAAAATGACATACAGTAAGGAACGTTTACGTTTCTCTGAAAAGCGCTTTTTTGTGACGTAAAGCGCATACTGAAAATAATTTCTGATTCCCTCAGCAATTAAAGCTTCCATGCGTTCATCTTTTTTTTGATTTTTCATATTAAATCGAAGTTTAATGGCCTTTTTGGAACCAATATCATACGAACATTCTTTTAGAAAGGATTTTAAACTTGAATCTAGATCACGGATATTGTAAACAGATGAATCCCAGGTATTAAAAACATCATCATAGTCCTTAAGTGATATTTCAATAATATATTCACCTGTATTTGGATCGATTGTGTAAAATTGATCTAAAAAGGTATGTGTCAATCATATCTCCTCCCATTTTTCATGGTTTAATAATTATCGTACCATTTCTTCTACTGCATCAACCACTTATTACGGATTTAATTTTTTGGAGGTGATGGAGATGCAAAAGAATCAAAGTCTTAACTATGAATCCTCGTGGGATAAAACTTTGTCTGAAAAGGATCGTGCTTTCATTCAGCATGTTTTCCAGGAGACACAGTATTCTAAAGATCCATTTATCACCTTATGGGAGGCTATTAATCATCAATCCGATCTTTTAGTAACCGTATTGATACAGAATCACGGTTCCAGCATACTTACCTTTCAAAATCAAAAACTGCGCTACCTGGATCAAACGAGAATTATTGCGGAAAATACGTTTACCATTCCTGCCCTTGTCATTGAACCATACACAAGTATGCCATGGACGTTTATTTTTCCCCATGGAAGTTATGATGAAGAGGCAGGGACAGTCCCAGTAAATGCGAAAATCGTAGCGGTTTACGAAGAGGATGACTAATCTTCACAAAAAAGCTGTCCCCCATTGAATCAGGACAGCTTTTCATTCTCTATTGGTTTTTTGTTCTAAAGATATTACCAGCAAGAGCGTAAAGAATTACAGTTGTTACAAAGTGTGAAGAATTATCATTGGCATCCTGCTGGGGATAAACCTCAACGAAATCCATACCTTTAACCCCTAATTTAGCAAATGCATGAACCAGTTCCACCAATTCATAAGAAGTTAATCCATTGCCATCAACCGGTCCACCTGGATTAAAGGCAAAATCAAGCACATCACTGCAAATACTTAAGTAAACCGCTTCTGTTCCCTCACTTGCAATATCATAAGCCTGCTTTGCCAACACCTCTAAATCCTTACTTTTTCTGATTTCTCTTGAAGTTATGGTTGTCGCACCGACCTCATCTGCGTATTTGCCTGTTTCTGGTTTATTTCTAGGTCCATGAATTCCCATGTGAACAATACTTTCATTTCGTACACTTTCACTTTCATATATACGGGCAAAAGGTGTACTTCGGGCGTATAAATCCCCCTCATAATCTGGATGATTGTCATAGTGAGCATCTAAATGAATAATTCCCACTTTTCCATCAATCTTCTCACTTAAAGCTTTTACAATTGGATAGGTAATCCCATGGTCACCGCCAAAGGCAACTGGGAATGTATCGGTATCCCAGACTTTACTGGCAAAATTCGTGATTCTGTCCATGGTTTCTATAGTATCTGCCGGAACCACGTCCACATCACCTAAGTCAGCAAGTTTATAATGACTTAATACATCAATATGATTCAGCTCGGGTAAATACCCCGAATAACGAGCGGAGTTTAAACGAATTACTTTTGGCCCAAGCTCAACACCCGTATAATCGCCCCAGGTGACTGCACCTTCCCAGGGTACACCATAAATTAATACATCGTAATGACGTAAGTTCTGATCTTTAATGGAAACCTTTTTTCCGCCTAGAAAACAAGGGGTATTGCCATATAATTTTTCACCAGTCATGATTTAACACTCCTTTTACCTTGAATGAATGCATTATTTAGTGCCTTTTTAATTATGAACATAGTATAGTGGAAGCCTTTTTTTAAAAGGTAAAACAAAACGCCTTTAAAACCTATGCTTATTATACGCCAGCTACCTTATCATACTCTTCTTTCACATCGTCAGTTGGTTTTTGACCTACAAAGCTAAAGATTACAATAGCTATACTTGAGAAGATAAAGCCTGGTACCATTTCATACAGGGCTGATCCCGTATATTGCCAAGTGAAAACCGTGACACCACCAACAATAATTCCCGCTAGAACCCCATTTCTGGATGTTTTCCTCCAGAATAGTGAGAATAAAATGGCAGGTCCAAATGTAGCCCCAAATCCTGCCCATGCATAAGATACAAGGTCCAGAACGGAGCTGGTTTCATTCCAGGCAATAAATAGTGCAATAATCGCAATTACTAATACGGAAATTCGTCCTACCCAAACTAACTCCTTTTCGGATGCAGTTTTTCGGAAGTATTTACGATAGAAATCCTCCGATAGAGCACTTGAAGAAACGAGAAGCTGAGAGTCAACTGTACTCATAATCGCTGCTAAGACAGCTGCTAAAAGTGCACCTGCGATCCATGGGTCATAAACGACTTGTACAAGCTGAATAAACACCTGCTCAGAGTCTGCGAGAGGCTGATCAAAGGTAACAATCCCCAACATCCCGACAATCAATGCACCATACAGCGGAAGAACAAGTCCTAAGGTTACGCTAATCAATCTTGCCTTACGTACTTCCTTATGGGTACGAATCGCCATAAACCTTGCCAAAATATGCGGTTGTCCAAAATAACCAAGCCCCCAGGCTAAGGCCGAAATGATTCCAACAAAGCCAATTGGACCTGCAGCCTCCCAGAGAATTCCTTCTGGCTGACTATAAGAGGTTGCGGCAAATCCATCGACAAGACTGCTATTTACTGCGCCCAGTTGCTCAAAAAGACCTCCAAATCCGCCAACTTGGATAAGTCCATAAACGGAAGTAAAAACAAGTGCTATAGTCATTAATGCCCCTTGGATAAAGTCTGTGTAACTTACCGCAATAAACCCGCCAAGAAATGTATATCCAACAATAATAAGTGCTCCGATAACTAATGCAAGATGATAATCAACATCGAATGTTCCCTGAAACAGTTTTGCACCACTAACTAAACCTGAAGCTGTATAAAATAAGAAAAAAGCCAATATGAATACCGCAGAAATAACACGTAATAGATTTGAGTTATCACCGAAACGGTTCTCAAAAAACTCTGGTAGAGTAATAGAATCATTGGAGTATTCCGTATAAACACGAAGACGTTTCGCAACATAAGTCCAGTTAATCGCAGCACCAATGGCCAGACCAACAGCAATCCATAAACTCCATTGACCAAATCCCGCCGCATATGCAGCACCAGGTAAACCAATTAATAACCAGCCACTAAAATCACTCGCGGCAGCGGAAAAAGCCGTAACCCAGCTTCCCAGCTTACGTCCGCCTAACACATAATCGGACAATGTATTGGTTCTTCGATAAGTGATTATACCAATGGTTAACATGAGTGCCAAATAGGCGATAAACGTAATTAATATTGGATTTATATCCATTAACCTTCATCCTTCCCTTCTTTAAAATAAGTATATATTGCCCAGACTACGAGTAACGGCATTGGAACCGCAAACCAGAATAATGTCCAGCCTGTAATCATCTTTCCCCCTCCTTCTTTTAGTTTTATAGAAAACGATTTTTATGGGTTAACCAGTAAAAATCGTTACTCTCACATATTCATCGCGTCTACTTGTTCCTGCATCACATAAAATGGAGCCTATCCTATATGATTACATAATTAACCGTAAATAGTGAATTTTTAGAAAATTGTTATTTATATATATAATTTAAAGGGATTTCGATCAATGAATCAAGTATTTTGTCAAAAAACATCATAAAATCCTTACAATTATTTTTCATTTATTGTTTGGTAAAACATGAGTAAGATATATAAATTCATGATTTGGAAGATAAAGAAGACAAAAGGGGCTGAGACATAGCAAAGGCAACCAACGAAGAACAAAGAACGATTTTAGCGAAGTATATTTCCGGAGCGGGTCTATGCAGCATCCATTATTTCTATCTCTTTTATAAAAAACTTTTGTCCCAGCCCTCCTGGAATTCATTTTTGATTTTATACTCTCATTTAAGGGGAAGCACTTTAAGATGCCTTTTGCCGAACCACAGATGTCATGTTTAGTTTTGAATAACCAACATACGTTAAAATGAACATTCCTACAACAAAGGCGATAAAATAAGGGGAAATCATCTCCCTTATTACACCTGTTATAAATGAACTGATGATAATCCCTAAAGAATACACAGCAGACATGACTCCGAAGGCCCTGCCATGATATTTTGACGAGACACTTTCAGTAATGGCTGTTGCGATGGCCGGCATGACCAGTCCAAAGAAAAAGCCAACACAGAATAACATGACAGGCATGGACAAAGATAATCCAAATAACAAAAACAAAGAAATATTCATTCCCGTCAAACCCGTTATAAACCTTTTAAAAGGATCGAAGCGGTTAACAAAAAAGAGTGACAAGGCGAGAAATGTTCCTAGCCCCATAAAGCTAAATAACTGACCTGTATTTAATGTGGAAACGCCTTTTTCCACCGTTAAATATGGAATTTCATAAGCAATAACGCCGTGTATATACATAACGGCAAAGCCGGTTAAATAAATGAGCTTTAATTCCGGCGTCGTAAATACCCGCATTAAGCTTACCTGTTCTCCTCCTCTAGGCTCTTTCACAATAAAATGTCTTTCCTTTAAAAAACTCAAGCCATACAATCCTGTGAGGATCATAGAAGCTCCAATAAAAAAGTACGTATTGACATAGCCAATCCATACAACGAGCTGACCGCCAATTACCGGGGCCAGAATACTTGCTATAGTTGTAAGAATCCCGTTAATGGCCATGTTTTTCCCCTGCTGCCTCCGGTTTTTAGCGTATCCTGAAAGCAATGTAAATGCTGCCGGGATTAAAAAAGCCATGGCAAACTCATTTAAGCCATGCAGAAAAAATAATTCCCTCGAATTTGATACAAATCCATGTGCAATAAATAATCCCCCAGATACAAATAAAGGTAAAATGATAAATAACTTTTTACCAAAACGATCAACCAGCGGGCCAGCCATTAAATTTCCAACTAAATCAGACATCGAACCAAAGCTTAGCATCATTCCAATCAAAATACTCGTAGCACCAAAACCGGCCGCAAAGGGAGTAAATACTGGTGACTCAATACTCATAATCAGGCTGATTAAAAACATTATCAAAAAGATAGGTAATTTTTCTACAGCTGCTTGTCTCAATTTTTTCACCTCTCCCCACCATTTATATGCGGGAGAGATACAAATTAGACGAGCCTTATAAGACAGTTGCAATTTTACTTCAATGAAAAAATAAGGCTTCTATGGTACCCATTTTATGAACCAAGAAGCCGATTTACATTTTTTGTAAAGGGTAAATCAGAGAATAATACGCTGCACAAGCTGTTGAAATACACGTAGACTCCTTTAAAAAATGTATGCACATTTTTCTCATGCGATGTAAAATCATCCAAGCTTTCCTTGCCCTGTGAGAGACGTGTGGTCCACGGCTCACTCGCGGAAAGCGTAGTGTATATTTCACCTACTACAAGGCAGAGCAACACACGATGCGAAAACAGCTTTATAAAACATACGCAGATCTGCAAGATGCCTTACGTTTAATCTTATGGAATATAAATCCACGTGTTTCTAGATGATTGGATAATAAGGTTCATATCTTGGATAGCAGTAGTATGGTGGTCTGGGACCAATTTTCGGAACGGTAAAGGGATGGGCATTCTCATCATATAGCAATTCTTCTGTTTCATTAGACTGATTAATCAGCAGTAAATTCACTTCAGGATTGTAATAATAGTGCATTCCACTTCCTCCTTATTTCCTTTCTCTTCTATTACACTATTCTTATTTCACATAAACGAGCATGTACTGCACATCATTCGCCTAATAAACATAACTTAATTTTAAATAGTTGATGAGGAGGATGATCAATGTCTTATAATCAATCAAACAATCAACATTATCCCACGCACCCAAATTATGGAAAAATTACACAATATGAGGAAGTACCCCTGACCGTACCAGAACAACGCCAATTTCGCCAACCTGGAGTAGAAGGATTAATGGTACCCAAGCCCATTATCGAAAACCCCAACTACAAAGGAAGTGAAAAATTAAAAGGAAAAGTTGCACTCATAACAGGCGGAGACAGTGGAATGGGAGCTGCTGCTGCCATTATTTTTGCCAAGGAAGGGGCAGACGTTGCGATAGCTTACTTAGATGAGCATGAAGATGCGAGAAGAACTAAGGACAGAATTGAAGCAATTGGTAAACGTTGCTTATTGTTGCCTGGTGACCTTAGAAACAAACAGCAGTGTATAGATATTGTCAGACATACTGTGGAAACGTTTGGAAAGCTGGATATTCTATGCAATCATGTAGGCATTCAATTTCAGCAATTAAGCTTACTGGATATTACAGATGAACAATTTGACGACACCTTTAAAGTTAACATTTACTCTCACTTTTACACTACTCGTGAAGCACTAAAATATTTAAAGGCAGGAAGCTCAATTATTAATACATCCTCTGTTGTTCCCTTTTATGGAAACGAACAATTAATCGACTATACAGCAACAAAAGCAGCAAACATCGGATTTACTCGCTCTTTGGCAAACAGTTTGGTTAAGAAAGGCATTCGAGTCAATGCCATTGCTCCAGGAAAAATATGGACTCCGCTTATCCCATCCAGTTTTTCTGCAGATCAAGTACCACTTGCTGATAATCCTATGGGCCGGCAGGGACAGCCCTTTGAAGTTGCCCCAACTTTTGTCTATCTTGCCTCTGACGATTCTCGTTTTGTAACAGGCCAGGTCCTGCACGTAAATGGAGGACAGGTGTTAGAATGATGCACCAAACCTTATAAAGGGTTCATTGATTAACGCCGAACAATTTATGACTTCATCACAGGAAAAGCTGCTCTATTCCAAAACAGAGCAGCTTTTCATTCCGCATTAATCATATTTTGTTAATTTATCCATCATGATCTGACCGTTTTTTTCGTAAATAGTGAACGAATGAATAAGAAGCAAGAAAACAAACAAACAACACTATCCCTATAATAATGGCATTCCTTGTGCTGCCTCCATCTGGTCCAAACTTTACCAATAGTGCTGAGACCATTCCAACGACTGCCGCTATCACAACCTTAGGATAATACGGCCCAGGAGCTTTCTTACCGGATTTGTCATCCATATCAACTGAGATTCTCAGATTTAGCCAGCTTAAGATAACTCCAGTTAAAATGAATACGAACCATAGTGGATTATCGCTTACTTCACTAAATCCCTTTGATATGGTCTCATAAAGTAAAATCGCAACGATGCCTGCACTTTGGACGAGAAAAGCGATTCGAATATTTTTTAGATTTTGTAATATTAATCGTTCATCTTTAATCTTCTTCATGTTTTTCCTCCTCAGGAACCCAAAATACTTCATCCAGCGTTTTATTCACTGCATAACAAATCGCTAAGCATAACTTAAGTGTAGGGTTATATTTTCCTTTCTCAATGAGACTAATCGTTTGCCGGGTAACCCCTACTTCTTCTGCTAATTGCTGCTGTGTTAAATCCACCTGAACACGTGCTAATTTCACTTTGTTCTTCACCATTATTCTCTCTCCTCAAGCTAATTGTAACATATATATTACATAATTCAATATATATGTTACATAACAAATAAAGAAGATAAGTGTAACAACACTAAATAGTCTGTTTTTATATGGGAAGGGTCGTATTAATTCATATTGTTCCAAACCGAACTTTTCATAGGCTTTATCAATGAGTCGCTTCAATTGAACATCCATTATTTTCTCCCACTCTTTGATATCTTAATAACTTTTATCATTTAGCCTAAAAATTGTTAATCCTTACATTGTCATACGAAGTATAATATGTTAAAGTTTTACTATATTGCATTACAATATAGTAGTATTTTTTTGCATAACTACATTGTAATACAATGTTAGCATTGTGGTGGAGGGGGTCCACGATTGTCAACCAGTCAAATTTTAAAAGGGATATTAGAAGGATGTCTCCTGTCGATTATTTCAGAAGGAGAGACATATGGTTATGAAATCACTGAAAAGCTAAATAACCGTGGTTTGACGATGATAAGTGAAGGGAGCATCTATCCTGTTTTGCTTCGTCTGAAAAGGGAAGGTCTTGTTGAGACAACGAAAAAACAAGTTCCATCAGGCGGACCAAAACGGAAGTATTATAGATTAACAGAACAAGGGTTTGAGGAGCTGGAGATATTTAAGGAAAAATGGACAGTGATTTCAAATGGTGTAAATCAACTAATGAAAGGGGACTAGTGACATGGAATTATCAAAACGGAGCCAGGATTTTCTCGAAAAACTTAAGAGTGTACTTATTTTCAAGTGGCAAAAACGAGCATGAAATTGAGAAAATCATATCTGAATTAGAAGATCATCTCATGGAAGCTGAGAAGGATGGAAAAGATGTAGAACACTTAATCGGACAAAGTCCTAAAGAATACATGGAACAACTTGCAGGTGAAATGGCATTTGATCTCAAAGGATTGTTAAAGTATATACCGGTTTTGCTTATAGGTGTATATGCTTATATCCTACTTGGGAATGCGGTTCAAGGCGGGATTGAATATTCATTATTGAAAGTCATAGGGGATTTGACCATCTTTATTATCATGATGACCTTATTTGCAGGTTCATTTAAATATGTGGCGAGTCACACATTGTCTAAAACTAAAGAACGAATTCTCTTCTTCCTTTTGGGTAGTATACCGGTTGGATTATTTGTTGGATTAATGTTTCTTGATAAAACCGTTGATACGCCATCCATTGAATTTAATCCATTAGGAAATGCCATCACCATTGGTTTGTGTATCTTAATTTTTATTGCAATCTCTATTTGGAGTAAAACGTGGGTATCCATTATTGTCCCTGCTATCCTTTATTTACCTGAAGTATTCCTAAGAATGACACCATTAGATAAAGAAATCCAAATGATTGTAAGTATGGTCATCATGTTTGGGGGATTATTCTTATACTTTTTTCTTGTCAACAAACAAGAAAAAATACGATAAATAGTTATTCATAGGGGTATTCATTTTTCAAAGCAATGAATCCCCTCTAAATGATTAAGCTAAAAGATGTTATCTATTTTGATAATCCCTTCTTCAGCTATTCCCTATGTTTTTCAGAATTAGCTCGTTTTTACATTAGCTTTCCTAAAACGATCAATTATCGATATTCCTGAATGTACCAATGTTATCGTTATTGAGCCCCCTACCAAAATATTTTTGATATTTGTAAGGGTTAAATTAAACCAATCACTTAGTTGAGTAAGAAATTCAACTGTAAAAAGGTCAGCCCGGGTTAGAATGATAATAAATATAACGGCCGAGACGAATTCATAAATCATATTGAATGTAGCCAATTTTTGTGACCACTGTTTTTTGATCAATTTATATATAGCTAAGACAACCTCTGCGCCAATTAATAAAACAATCCATGTCCAAAACGACATAAGTACATCCTGGTTAAAAACTGGAATCACCAATCTTAGACCATTGGCACCATTTTCATATATACCTAATAAATGATCCGCGTAAAAATAACCGGTTCCCCAAAATGCAGTCCAAATCAATCTTGCATAGACTTCAGATGTTTTAATAGCTTTCTTCTCTGAAACGTTTTTAGCCTGTTTTAAATGTTCAGGGCTCCAGGATTTGAAACCCATCCATCTAGGTAAACCATCATTCATTCCATCTACACGTTCAATTAAAGCAAAGATGACGGTCAGCCAAACAAAAGCCTGAATCGATGCAGTAATGACATTTGAAATGACATCACCAATAAGAGAAAGCAGGGTTTGTAAAGCCGTATTGTCCTCAATTGAATTTAAGAATTCCACACCTACTACTGTTAAAAGGGAAATGACAATAGCAATCGGCAATATGATTTTGAGTAATGACATATAAACATCATAATATTTCGGACCAATTAAATGCATAGGTTTTTCCCGATATTTGTTGGCTAAAACAGCAGGGTCACCCATTACTTCAAGCACCTGATAAACATCTTCTTCACCGTAATTTTCAGGAAGCATATCATAAATGGCCGATTCAAGCTCTAATGCAATATCCTTTCGTTCATCTTTGGGCAGCCACCTAGTAACCTCCTGGATATAGAGATCAATCAAATTCATGTTCACCTTCCCCCTCACTTAGGACACCATACAGTTTTTTGGTATTTTTCATCCATTCCTTTCGCAATTGGTGAAAAACTTCTTCCCCATACCCACTTAATTGATAGTACTTTCGTGGCCGTTTATCAGATTTATCCCAAAAACTCGTCACGAGTTTTTGTTTTTCCAGCCTTCGTAACAGTGGATATAATGTACTTTGTTCAATTACTACGCCGAGTTCTTTCAGTAACTGAACGAGCGAATAACCATATTGTGGTGATCTCAATTGACTTAAAACCGCCAGTGTTAAATTACCTCTTCTGATTTCGGTTAGGAGTGAATGAATTAATGGATCCATATCTTCGCCTCTTCCTAGTACTGTATGACGTACACTATTTATATACTATACATCATACAGTATAAAAAAATAATTTCAAGACCTTTTAGAAAACTATAATCTAAAAATGCATTCTGTAAAGAACAATGAGGGTAAACCCCTAAAGATTTAATAACGAATAAAAGCAGCCGCTCTTCATTTGGAAAGAGCAGCTGCTTTTTTATAACTAAAAATGCTTCTTTAACTTTGATTTAGAAATTTGATAAAGGAGAGTCCCGTATAGGATTCCTCCAATCCCCCATATAACTGTTTGCACCCAGTTTACGACAATTTCTCCCGTGGACAAATAAGGAAATAAATACTGCATAATAAAAAACATGAAGAGTCCCCATTGAATACCAGCTAATATGGATGATTTTTTTATACGTTTCCTTTTATCCCTATACTCTTCTATAGAAGCACAATCTGTTTCATCAAGCTGCCTTTTTCTTAACCTTGTCATGATTAGCGTTGCATAGACCATATTGATAATGAAAAGTAATAGGGTCATCAAAGAAAACTGATTGTGAATCGTATCCAAAATAAGACTTACAAACATTAATAACATCGACAAATACCACAACAAAATGCCTGAGAAGGCTAACTCTTTATAGATTTCGTGTTGTTGATATTCATCTCGATTGTCAACTGCTCCAATAAAGTGATTTAGCAACTTTTCTCTCATTGTTTTACTCCTCCCAAAATAAGGCATTTAAATCTGTTTTCAGTACTCTGGATAAAGAAATACACAACGACAACGAAGGGTTATACTTATCATTCTCAATTAAATTTACCGTTTGTCTTGCCACCCCTACTTTTTTGGCTAATTCAATCTGAGTGAATTTCTGTTTCATCCTGTACTCTTTGACTCTATTCAAGACAAACATCCTTTCGGTCATTATATTTACAATATATATGACTTTTTGTTATATGTCAAATATATATGACACAAAATTTATCCAGTATATTGGCCCGAAGACTACTTTGTTACTGAAATTCTGTATGAAAACCATGCCAAAACATTTGTTGGTAATTAATTACCTTTTATGTAAATTTTTGTTGAAATAAAAATATTAAACAATCAGTTCTATAACTTAATATTTCACAGGAGTTGAGGATGTTGGCTTTATTACGTTGTTCCCAGGCTTTAGCTTATTTATTAAGCTTTATACTAATCCTTCTTTTTGTCTCTTCAAATCTAATTTTTTGGGGATTTACAGTTTTATGGAATATTACGATAGGTATATACGGATTATTTAAAAAGAGCCCATATAATTCTTTAACTCTATTAGGGGTTGGATATGTTTATGGGGTTTTATTACTCATGTTTTATAAAACCTGTTTCATCATGTAATCACTTCATATATAAAATGGAAACCGATTATGAAATCATTTATGCACCCATATTTAAAAGGCTCTGTTAAATATGGGTGTTGATTTGCGCTCCAGTGCGCTCCAATCAACCTGGTATTAAATCAACAATAAGCTTTAACATAGCCTATTACATACAAAAGGAACTTGGCTTTAGGTGGCTGCTACCTTAAAAGCCAAGTTCTATTTCTATTACATATACATCTTCTATTTAAGCAAGGTTGTACGATAAGGAATAGTCTCTTACCAGTAAAAAGATGCGTATCATTCATTATCCTTCTTTTCGTCGTAATAATTCCAAAAATATAATAGAAGCCCCAAAATACAATAAGAGGGCAGCTATGCTGTTTCACCGTATATCTTCAAGTGCTTTCACTTCAGTATGCGATATCGGTTTCCAACTTACTTTCTTAAATAGTGCGACGACTGCAATAGGAATATAGGTAAACATAAAAATAGGAAACGTGAATACATAACTCACTTTTTTCGGACCAGAACAGTGAATGTTTTTCCACTCAGTTAAGGTGGTAATAAGACCAATCAAACAGAGTAACCCATAATAGCCTATAAAGGATTCAAACAATGCCTGATTGGTTACTGTTGCGATCTCGCTTTTTTCTAAAATGATTGCCGTTAAGTAAAAACATGTATTTACTACCATGCTAATACAGGAGATAAGAAGGGCTGGCATGATGGTCATCATCATATCGTAGCATGAAAATCTATTACCTTTCCCTTGAAAAATTTGTCTAGTCAAATTGTTACCGTATCTTAGAAATACTTGATAAAAACCTTTGGCCCAACGTAAACGCTGGTTCCATGATTGCTTGAGAGTGACAGGCTGCTCGTCATAAAAGATAGCCTTTTTGCAGTATCCAATTTTTTCTCCTTTCATGATATGATCTATGGAAAACTCAATATCTTCTGTTAAGAGGTGATGAATCCACCCTCCATTATCTCTAATCAAATCTGTGCTTACCAGAAATCCGGTACCCGAAATAGCACAGCTGGAATTAAGAGTCATCCTGGGAAGATTTAGATATTCAGACTCATGCAAAAACCAAAGGGAATATCCAGCAGAAATCCAGTTTTGGCCAAAGTTCTTCGAGTTTCGATAGCTGGTTATCACTCGGTAGCCCTGATTAAAAGTTTTATTCATTTCCATAATATAGTTCTCTTCAAGAACATTATCTGCATCAAACACAAAATATCCATCATAGTTTTTAAACGAATATTCCTTTTCGATGATTTTATATATGTAGTCAAGGGCATATCCTTTTCCAATACGTGTTTTGTTAAAACGCTCTCTAACAATTGCTCCTCCTTCCTTCGCTACCTGGACGGTTTGATCCGTACAGTTATCTGCTACAACGAAAATGTCAACATATTCTTCGGGATATTTTTGCTCTTTAATACTTCTAATTAGCTCTCCAATCACAAGTTCTTCATTACGGGCTGCTATAATGACAGCATACTTGTTCAGTTTATTGCCATGTTCAACTGACCTTTTCCTCCCTTTCATCCTAAAAGCAATAAACATATAGACAAACCTATACGAATACAACAACGTGAATAGTACGAACATAAGGAAATTAAAGGATTGAATCGACGTGAAAATAGATGAGTCCAAATTGACACCCCCATTTAGTTTATTCCCCCTCCTTATATCCTTTCACTCGTTATCTATCATTTAAAGACCAAAGGTTGTCTTCCCATTTCAAGGTGCAAAACTGGTTCGTTGACTTAAAACCTTTTAAACCAAATAGTGAAGGACTATCTCTATCTGTGTAGTATATCAGCTGAATTCCATTAAAGGATTAATGCCTTGTAAATTTAACCTAAATATTTTTGATGGTAAATTTAATATATCCTGCATTTGTATCACCCTGTTCAGAGGAGTGTATATCAACTGCTTGTAGAAGCGTCTCATGGATAAATGATCTTTTAAAAAACACTCTTTTAGAAACAGCCTGCTATTTTTTCTCAAAAACTCAACATCCCTTTTAAATTGTCTTAACATTGGAAGATTAAAATAGAATTAACTTATCTACTTGAATTAGAATTAGTCAATTATGTGGGGGTAGATAGTATTGAATCGTATTGTCACATGGATATCAGTCAATGATAGGTATGCATTTCAAATCATCAATCATAAACTAAGATGTAAAGGATTGGATTTAATCTTGCCAAGAGTAACACATTTAGGAGGAGCAACATCCACGATTTCATCTTTGCTATTCATCATTCTTTTATCTGAATCAATGTTCCGACTCGTAGCAATAAAGTCGCTTTTTTCCCTGGCATTAAGTCATCTTTTTGTTCATATCATCAAAAAAATATATTGCCGTGAGCGCCCTTATGTGAAACTTCCTGATATTCAATTAGGAGTACACCCGCTTAAGGATTATTCCTTTCCTTCTGGTCATACTACGGCCATTTTCTCCATTGCTGTTATCTTTGCATTACACTCCTTCATCTTAGCGATTATCCTCCTACCAATAGCAATGTTAGTAGGGTTTTCGCGAATGTACCTCGGTTTACATTATCCGACTGATTGTATTATTGGTGCGTTACTTGGAACAATAAGTTCCTTTATCGTCTATTTAACGCCATTTTTTTAACAAAAAAATTAGCCAGAGTGGTGGCTTATTATTTAACTCTTTCTTACCAACGAAGCTCCCTAATCTTTGCAGATTAGGGGGCTTCATGTTCAGCTATTTCACACGTATTTTTTGCTGTCCTTCTATCCATTCAGGGAAAAAGGACAGTTTAATAGATACAGGCGAGGAAAGCTCGCAGCCGTTACATCTATTTGAGAATATCCCTTCTCACCAAATCCAAATTGCATACTTGAAGTTGAGTTAATTTCTTTTCCGTTTGCCCCGATAATGGTACTAAAGATCGAATAATGAAATTCCTCTTCTGTATGGAGTTCTGCCTTCAATGTGTCTCCATCTATCTGGACGTTTCTAAGTTTCTTTCCATCCGACTGCTGCATGATTCTTTCTTTTTCCATATCAATGATTATCTTGCCCTTTCCCCGGTCAACTGCCTGCATGCGTTCTAAAACGAGGTACAGTTCCTCAGGATCATGAAAATAATTGCTTTGCATGAAAATGGTCTGTTCATGATCTGATGTGCGACTTGCTGTAACGCCATTCATATTTTCCCCCATGTTTCTCCCTGCTCATCAACAAGCTGTACATCTTCATAGTTTAGAATTTCCTTTGTATTATCTGAGTCCGCTTTTAGCCTGATGGCTGTGCGAATCGGATTAACCGTTACATCTAAAACTTCAACCCTTTGACCATCGATAACGATTTCCTGATTAATCTTATACGTTTTTTCACTTGGGATTTGCTGAGTGATCGTAAATGGGATAGTTATTTCCTCACTGGAATTTCTTAATCGGGCCTCAAGCACAAACTCTCTGTCTTCATAAGGTTTATCAAAGAAAACTTCAATCGTTCCACTGAATACATTCTTCTTCTGATTATTCCGGTTGGCTCCGCCTAGTGAAAGAGATTTGTAATCAACTCTTTCTCCATCAGCCGTTTTTAACCATACATCTTGAAGAATAGATGGGTGCTAGATGGGTGCTCGGTTTCTTCTTTATCTTTAAGCATAAAGAGTACAAACCCCTTTTGATCTGCAATGACTCCATCCAGTGTCATCGTTACTCCATTATGCTCTCGAGAAGCACCCATTTCCTGATAATGATCATTCTGAAAAGCACACATCCATTTCCAGGGTGTATCCCCCTTATACGATGTATCTATATATTAGACTGCGGAGTGATAAAAAAGTTTTCGTTATTTAGAGAAAATCAAAAGTTTTGTAAGATAAATCGTTAAATAAAATCTCTCTACAAAAAAAGAACTTGAAGCGCCAAGTTCTCTTAATCATAACAACATTTTCACCAGCCTTAAGCTAAGGTCCAGTATCTATTAAAAGAATGTAGTTTCACAAACTTTCATTTATATTGATGTTTAATGATTTCACTTAATTGAAATATACCTTCGTTCAGCTCATCTAGTGAGGCATATCCATAGGACAAACGTATATATTGCCCTGATTGTTCTGCATAAATACGACCAGGATTTACAAGAATACCGCTGGATAAAGCCTTATCAAATAGCCTTTTTACTTTAAAAGTTGATTTTATCCTAACCCATATGAAGAAGCCACCTTTTGGTATTTCCCATGTAGCATAGGGACTTAAATATTTATTAAGACTATCTATCGCCACTTTTCTACGATTCCGAAGCTGCTCTCTGACATCTTCAAGATGATGATCGTACAAACCACTGGATAACCACTCAGCCGCCACCAACTGAGATAAGGTACTTGATCCATAATCGGATTGCATCTTCAAATCAGCTAATCGATTTATAACAGATTCCGGACCAACTACCCAGCCTATTCGCAGGCCTGGACTTAGGGTTTTTGATAAACTGCCAAGATACAGAACATTCCCGTGATGATCTTTTGATTTCAATGGCTCTGGTGGCGGGTTGTCAATCCATAAATCGCGATAAACATCATCTTCTATAACCGGAAGCTGTTCTCTTACACAGTATTCGATTAGCTCTTCCCGTCTTTTCTTCCGCATTAAAGTACCTGTTGGATTATGAAAGGTTGGATTGGTATACAAAATATTTTTCCCTTTTCCTTTGTTTGATAAATGGAATCAGTCATAATGCCTTCTTTGTCCATTGATAAGCTATTCAATTCCATACCAGCAGATTGGAAAACCGTTAGTGAATATAAGTAGGAAGGAAATTCCAGAAAAACCGTTGATCCTCTTTTTAAAAGACCAATAGAAATTAGATGAAGGGACTGAAGCGCACCGGACACAACTAAAATAGATGATGGCGAAACGTTAACACCTCTCCGTTTCAGATATTCACTGATAGCATGGCGTAACTTTACATTACCTTTTGGTTCTTCGTATCCAAACGGTGTTAATTGACTTGAAACCTTTTGCACAATGGATTTCATTTTCTCTAAAGGGAATATCTCCGGTGATAATTCACCCTTACTTAGTTGAATCAGACTATCGTCAGATTCAGCCTCATTAATTTCCTGCACAGTCGAGATACTCGGTTTATGTATACCTAACGTAACGTTTTCGTTCCAATTGGTTGAGGTCTGTTTCCCCATCAAGGTCCAGGTGTTATTGGTGACAACTGTTCCTTTGCCTGCTTTTCCTTCAATTAGGCCATCTGCCATCAGTTCTTCCAGCGCTGTAATGACCGTACTGCGATTGACCTCAAATTGTTTTGCCAAATGACGCTGACTAGGTATTTGACTTCCGATTGTCCATTCACCTTTTGAGATCCTTGCCTTAATATACTCAACAATTGCCTGGTATTTGGGTTTTTTCATATGAACTCCTTTACCAGCTTCGTTTCAACTGGTTGGTTTTTTTAGTTAACCTGTTGAAGACATTTTACCAAAGGCATATTAAGATGGGAAACATCAAAATGAACTGGTTGGATTTAAAGTTGAATAGAGGTGTATATATGTTAAAGTCACTAGATTTCAAAATTATTTTAGCTCATTTGATTACCATCACTTTGTGGGCATCAGCTTTCCCCGGTATAAGAGCTGCATTGACGGCATATTCCCCTGAGCATGTATCTCTTCTACGGTTATTGATTGGGTCAGCAGCACTGATTTTTGTAGCACTTATTAAAAAAATTCGCTTACCAGAATTAAAAGATATACCTGCCATTCTATTACTTGGTTTTTTAGGGTTCTCCGTCTATCAAACCGCACTAAACTTTGGAGAACAAACGATTAGTGCTGGGGTAGCCAGTTTACTGGTTTCAACAACCCCTCTATTTACGGCTCTTTTGGCTCTACTATTTTTCCGTGAGAAATTTGGAATTTGGGGATGGATAGGTTCATTGATTGGATTTTGCGGAGTGGCATTGATCTCCTTATACGGGACAAGTGAAAGTTTTTCCTTTAACTCAGGGATATTCCTGGTTTTACTTGCATCCCTTGCTGAAAGCTTTTACTTCGTTTTTCAAAATGCTTATCTAAAAAAATATGGTTCTATTACTTTTACAATGTATACAATCTGGTCCGGTACTTTTTTCATGCTGATCTTTTCACCAGGGCTTGGGGAAGCAATCATTCATGCTCCGATGGACACAACCCTGGTGGTTGTTTATCTAGGTATTTTCCCAAGTGTTATTCCTTATTTTATGCTTGCCTTTATGACTTCACGAACAGGCGCATCCGAAGCAACAAGTTCACTTTATTTAACTCCTATACTTGCTTTTGTTATTGCATGGATCTGGCTTGATGAAACGCCCTACTATCTGCCATAATCGGAGGACTCATCACCTTAACAGGGGTATTTCTATCAAATATAAAGAAAAGAGATTCGATCAAAGAAAACGCCAATACTGAAAGTCAGATCTAGTCCATACCGGTTTCAAATTGGATTATATGATCAAACAGGTTGAAAGAAAGGATTCAGGAATGAAAAAAGGTGCAAAAAAGCACCTCTTTTTTTATAAGTAGTTCAGTTTTGGAGTGCAAACAATAAAAACGTATTATAAAATGAGCGTTGAATTGCATAGCAATTTGATGCTCGTTTTTCATTGTTACGTCAATATTAAATTGTATTTTGAGTAGTTATTTATATAGAAAAATGTAACCCAAATTGCGATCTACAATAATTATTGAAGAACTGGAAAATCATGTGCAAAAACCAATGTAATTTGAGGTACAAAAAAGAGCAAATTCCTTATCGAAAATGCTCATTCTTATTAAACTAACGCCCCATTTAGTTCAATAACAAATTATATTTATCCATTATTTAATTAGTATTTCAATTTCATCTTCGTTTTCTTTTAACAACGCATCAATTATTTGTTGTATTTCTTCATTCATTTCTTTAGCTTCTTCTTCTGTTTCAGGATTGCCATTTAAATGTTCTTTAAAAAATTCATTTTGATATGCACTTCTCTTAGCATTTCTCTCTATAAACTCCTTATGAAACTCTTTTGGCTTCATATCAAACCTTTCAGACTGAGCCTCTGCAAACTCTCTGATTTCATTTGCTTTATCAGTATCAACATTTTCAGAAGGATACTGACCAAAGTATTCAATTGTCTCTTCGACTTCATCTGAGACATCTATTCCCATTTCTTTAGCTTCTTGAATAACAACAGTTTCCCTAACCTTTGATTCAATAGCTTCAGGTAAATCTTCATCTTTCACTTCAGCAAAAAAGCGAATGTCCCCAACTGTTATTTCTTCTCCCCTTACAATAGCAGCAACATCATCATTATCATATTTGGTTGAATCAGAACATCCAACTACGAAACTTATACTTATTAAAATAATACAACTAATTAATTTGTTCATAATTTCACCTCTAAGTCTATAAGTGCCAACTTTGTGATAAAAGGCTTCTTCAACTATTCTGCCTCTTTACTTCAATAAGCGATGGAGCAGTCGTATTGACAACTGCTTATTCAGCTAAAGCATCCCGTTAACACAAGAAGATACCTAGTTATTATATCTTAATATTTCATAAGTTTCATCTTCTCTTTTAGCAAGAACTACATCAGTATTTTCCTCTATTGAAAATATAGGCGTTCCTTCTTCCAAATAGTTTGACATGAAATCTTTAAATGGTAGTACATCAACTGGGACCTTTTTATCTACTTTTCCAATTTTTTCGTTAATTGTATATTTATCTTTATTTACATTTCCAAGAGAAGTATATTGAACCCCATTAACTTTTAGTAATGCAGCATAGGAACCTGAGTCTCCTCCCGAATTACTTGAATTATTGTCATTGTTCTCTTGAAGGTCATTTGAGCAACCTGTAAAAATTATAAATATTAAAGAAACTAATACTAACAAATACTTCACTTTTTATCGCCCCCCTAATAATAAAGACGCGTTGTTTCATACTATAGTTCCATAATTCTTGTTCAATATTTCTGTTTCTTTAAAATGATAAGGCTTACATATCTTGTTGAAGATAAGCCCCCGTTTGTTTAATAGTTATCATTTTCTTAAACTGTCTAATAAAACAAAACCAAAGACAATTCCAGCTGTTGTTGTCAATGTTGTATTACCTGACATTACCAACTCTCTGCTAAATAACAAATTCACCTCAGAATAGTAAGACAGTATTGGGAGTATCGTGATATATAAGGAAGGTACACCTACTGCAACTATCTTTATCCAATCAAACTTCCATTGTTTCGTCTCTTTAATTTCAACAATTAGCTTAGGCAATCGTAAGCACATACCTATAAAAATAGGAAATACGGATGAAAATAACAAAACAGGCATTAAATCAAATGTTATATTCCCTTCTTCCTCTAACCAAATTTGATACTTCACACCTAAATAAAAAACAAATCCCATAATAACCGCACAACCGAAATAATATAAAAATCTTTTCATTTCAAATCCCTCCTTAAAACTATTTACTTAATATAAATACGAAATACTCTCCCGATATATTTAAATATTCGGCTAATTATACTTATTAAACTCTTCTGCTTGGATAGCTCAATATCTTCTAAACTAATATTAACATAATATTCCAATTATTTATCGGGTAAAATAAAGACGACCAAAATGTTGATCGCCCTGTTCAACTATTACTCCTTTGTTAGTTCAATAAGCTAAGGTTAGAAAAATTCATATAGTCCTTGATCAAAATATTGAAACTCTTCTTTTGATACCTTGTAACGTTTATATCCGTCGTAAAAAGCTCTTCTGTATTCTTCATTATTCACAAAACTTCTGATAGCTAGGGATTCATCATATCGAGGGTCTCCAATTGTCATACCTGCCACATCAATAAATAATCGAACTTCTCCATTTATCACTAGAACATTTTCAGTTGTGCAATCTCCATGAATTACAGTCTGTTCGACGGGAAGGGGTTTATTTAACTTTAACTTCTCTAACAGTTGTAAACTACCTTTTGTTTGTCCATGTTCCAAATAGCTTTCGGCTTTAACTAACTGATGATCCAACCAATCAATATTATGAGTAAACGAATCTATTGGATCTATTTCATGGAATTGTTGAAGAAAGTGTCCAAAGCTCCTAATTAACGATTTCTTTTCTGTTGTACTTTTCGCTTGCTCTAATGCAGAAGTTAAGGTTATTCCGTCCTCAAATGACATTATTAAATGGCTTCCACGCTTTTCTTCGATAAAACCATAAAATTCAGGAACTGGAATTTGTTTTTTATTATTTAGCTTTTTTAGTACCAGAGCTTCATCCTTTAACCATTCTATATATCTTTTCTCAAATGAACTTTTAAGTAAATAGCAACCATTATCAGTAATGATTTTCTGTACTTCAGAAGTACATCCTTGTTCATCCAACATTATAATTGTTTTTGTTACACCAATTATTTCTTCAACCTTTTTTATCAATTGTGTATTCACTTCTATACACCACACTTTTACTTTTGGTAATTCTATTATTCGTTCAAACTATCCTGCTGGTTTAGTTGAATAACGTTTTTTTAACTTATTTTACCATAGGTGTTAATTATCCTAAAATTCTCTCGATTCATTATACAACTTGGATTACAACAAGCTTTACATTTTAGACTACAATTTCATATGAAAAAAGTAGTTCAATTAGGGGGTACAAATTACAATTTTATACTCCAAAACTGAACTACTTACTTTTTTAATAGGTATTTATTTTACTGTCGCTTTAGCTACTTCTGATTCTATTATTCTCCTTAGTCTTCTCCTAATATTTTTACTTCTCTTTCAAGCTCTACACCGAATTTTTCTTTAACGGTTTCCTGAACCATTGTAATCACCCTGATATAGTCTGTCGCTGTAGCATTATCTTTGTTCACAATAAAACCGGCGTGCTTAGTGGATACCTCTGCACCACCCACACCTTTTCCTTGTAAGCCACTATCTTGAATTAATTTTCCTGCAAAATATCCGGGCGGCCGTTTAAATACACTGCCACAAGAAGGATATTCCAACGGTTGCTTGGATTCCCTTTTATGTGTAAGGTCATCCACCACCGCTTTGATTTCACGATAATTTCCTGGTTTCAAATCAAATGTTGCTTCTAAAACAATATAACCTTTGTCAGGTATGTTACTGGTACGGTAACCTAAGTCTAATTCATCTGCAGATAAAGTGAGTACCTCACCTTCCCGGTTTACCACAACAGCGGATCTTAAACAGTTCTTTACTTCACCTCCATAAGCGCCAGCATTCATAAATAAGGCACCGCCTACGGTTCCCGGAATTCCACAAGCAAATTCTAGGCCTGTTAACCGTTCTTCGAGGGCTTTTCTTGAGGCATCAATAATTCTTGCTCCGCTTTCAGCAATAATACTGTTTCCTTCTCTGCGAATAGACCGAAAGCGTTTAAGACTCATCACAATGCCACGAATTCCACCGTCCCGAATAATTAAGTTGGATCCATTTCCCAATAAAGTAAAAGGAATACCTACTTGGTTTGCCAGCTTAACAACCTGCTGTACTTCTTCTATATTTGCCGGGGTAACAAAGAAGTCTGCCTTGCCGCCTAATCTTGTGTACATATAGTTTTTCAAGTATTCATCCATCATCACATTTTCTTCAGATGTAATGTCCCGTAACTTTTTATAAATATGATGGTTATTAACCAATTTAATCATCCTTTAGATAGCCTTATCGTGTTTTGATAGTCATGCACAAATTATAATAATGAATTTGATTTCTTACATATATAATACTACAACATTATTGAAAATGTTGCATAGAAGAAAGAGGGGAAAGCTAAGAATGGTCAGGCATTAAAAATGAAAAAAATCCTGATATCGGAAACGTTAATTTGTTTTTACGAAATCAGAATCTGAAGCAAAAGGTATTATCAAGGGGATTTACTTAAACTCTCCTTCCAGAAGACTTTTTTCCATACCTCCTTTTCCTAACTTAATCACCGAATCAGCTTATGGAACACATTACTTTCACTCTCATACATTATAATAAATTAACCTATATTGAATGGAAGAGGTGTCTTTATGGCTCATTTACCCGCTGTAGATCTGGGTCTTATGGCTGATCATCTATCAGCCCATGAAGGCGTAATTCATAAGTTAAAAGCTTATCAGGAAATAGTTACTAATCACCAGTTGAGAGATATTATTAGATTGCAGGAAAATGTAATGCGAACACACGTCTGGGTAATGTTAGCCTTAATAAACCCCGAGTATAGCCATTATGTTGAAGTACCACCATTAAGTAATGGTAGTACTAAACATAGCTTCAATAGTGAAAAAAACGAAATAAGTCATAATAATAAATGGATTGTTTTGGAACTGCGTAATACGGCCAAAAATATGTCGAGTACAAATTATAACTCTGCTTTAATGATGCAAAATACTAATGTAATAAATGCACATATTGAAATGGCATTACAACAACACCAATTACAGAAAAAGTATGATGAATTTATAACACACATGAGATGGCAGTTTGTTCCCCGCGTCTCCGTAGAAGAACAGGTAAACACCTTTTTACATTTCCAACATCTTTTATAATATAGTCTGATAAACCAACATAATAGAAGTCGCCCTCTATTATATTGGCAGGTACGTTACAATAGCTAATTTTCATCGTTCACCATATAGCCGATGTAGCCAGGAAGATATATCCCATTCCCTCCTTTCACCACACCTTTACAAAAATCACCCGTAAAAAAATGGTTAGTTCAAGTCTAAAATACCAATAGTTTCTTCCGTTTACATTCAGTTCTAGTTAGAGCATATTATTTTTCAACTTGAGAAAACTACTACTGTTCACATTATAAGGAGGGATAACTGATGGGGGTACTTTCTGGTTCACCATCCAATATGGATCAATGTATTGAAGAATGTTTAAAATGTGCTCGTGCATGTGAAGAATGTCATACGGCATGTCTACAAGAACCAGATGTTCAAGCACGAATCACATGTATAAAACACTTAAATGATTGTGCTGAAATTTGTTTCCAATCAGCAGCACTTATGGCTAGAAACAGTCAAAGTGCTAAGGATTTTTGTAATCTTTGTGCAAACATGTGTGAAGGCTGTGCAACGGAATGTGACAAATTTCAAGATGAGTATTGTAAGGAGTGTGCCAATATTTGTCGTACTTGTGCCAACACATGTAGACAAATGGCTTCATAATATAATTTATAAGAAGAGCTTTGGGGAGCCTATCACTATCCCAAAGCTCTTCTTATTTCTAGTACTATAGTTTAAAATACTCATCATGTTTAATGAAAACGCTTTGAACACTTTATTCCAGGATTGTAAGCGAACTACTTATGTCTTTAATAACCTCGCATTGATTGCAACAATGATGGTACTTAAACTCATTAGTACAGCACCTACCGCAGGACTTAACACAATTCCAATCGGAGCCAGGACACCAGCAGCAAGTGGAATGGCAAATATATTATACCCTGTTGCCCACCATAGATTTTGTACCATTTTTCTATAAGTTTTTCTTGATAAATCCATAGAGGCAATAACATCATTCGGGTTACTTTTAACGAGAACAATATCTGCCGTTTCCATTGCTACATCAGTCCCTGCACCGATTGCAATACCTAAATCTGCTGTTGCAAGTGCAGGAGCATCATTGACTCCATCCCCTGTCATAGCAACCTTCCAACCCTTATCTTGAATCTTCTTCACTTGGTTTGCCTTATCATCTGGTAAAACTTCTGCGTAAACTTCGTCTATACCCAATTGCCCAGCAACCCAGTTTGCTACTTTATTATTGTCACCTGTAAGCATAATCGTATGGATTCCTTTTTCCTTTAAGGTTGCAATGGCCTCTTTCGCTGTTTCACGAACCATATCTGCAAGTGCAATCATGCCAATTAACCTATCTTCAAGCAGGACAAATACAACTGTTTTTCCTTCTTCTGACATTTTGTTAAATAATCGTTGATCATATGTTAAATTATGACTATTCACATAGCCTGGACTAACAACATTAACTGTTTTACCATTCACTGTTCCTTGTATGCCTTTACCCGTAATGGATTCAAAGTCTGTTACTTTTCCTAATTGAACCCCTTTATCTTTTGTTGCTTTTACAATACCCTTTGCGATAGGATGTTCAGAGTTTTGCTCTAAACTTGCTGCTAATTTCAGGATTTCTTTTTCACTATAGCCTTCATTAGGTATGATGTCTGTTACACCAAATTCACCTTTAGTCAATGTTCCGGTTTTATCAAAAACAACCGCATTAAGATTACGTGCACCTTCAAAGTTTGCCCGATTACGGATTAACAAACCTTTTTTAGCAGAAATGGCTGTCGAAACAGCAACTACAAGTGGGGCAGCTAGTCCTAGTGCATGCGGACAGGTTATAACCATTACTGTCACCATACGTTCCACTGATACGCCAAATGAATAACCAACTAATAACCAACTAAGTAACGTTACAATTCCAGCTGTTAGAGCAAGGTAAAATAGCCATTTTGCTGCACGATTTGTTAAATCCTGTGTTTTAGACTTTGATTCCTGTGCTTCTTTAACCATTGTAATAACCTGAGATAAATACAAATTTTCGCCAGTTTTTTCTACTTGAATCGTTAGTGATCCTTCCTTATTAACTGAGCCACCGATTACTTCATCTCCTGTATTCTTTTCAACTGGAATAGACTCGCCTGTTAGCATGGACTCATCAATGGCTGACTTCCCATCAATAATGGTACCGTCAACCGGAATCTTTTCACCCGGCTTTACAAGAACTCGGTTATTACGTTTCAAATCTGACAGTGGGACATCTTGTATTTGACCATTATCATCTAATCTGTGTGCCTCATTTGGCATAAGTTTTACAAGCTGCTCAAGCGCATTAGAAGCCCCCATCACAGAACGCATCTCGATCCAATGGCCTAACAGCATAATGTCAACCAGTGTTGCTAATTCCCAAAATAACTGATGACCATCCCATCCAAATACAACAAGAGTACTGTACCCATATGCAATGGTGATGGCTAACGCTATTAGCGTCATCATTCCAGGACTCTTTTCCTTTACCTCACTAATGCCTCCAGTTATAAACGGCCAACCACCATAGAAGAAAATGATAGAGGATAACACAAATAAAATATACATATCCCCCATGAAATTCCAATCTACACCAATGAAATCCTGAATCATCGGAGATAACGCAAGAATTGGAATGGTAATAATGAAAGAAACGAAAAAACGTTTCTTAAAATCACCTACCATATCTCCATGGTTATGATGATCATGGCTTTCCTGACCACCATGATGATGGCTGTAATTCCCATGACTATCATGATTATGACCATCATGACCGCCCTGCTCATGATGGTTTTCATGTATAAATTTATTATTATGGTCATGGTTGTGATGTTCATGGACGTGGTGTTCATGATTTTGATGATTATGGTTGTGCTCACGATAATTGTGCATTTGCTTTTCATTTCTGTTTTTAGCCATTTACACCACTCCCTAAAAAGGATTTTATTTTGTATTTTGTTTTACATAAAATATTTTCTATTACAGCCTATAATACGATACCTCTGTACGGTACATTTAAACATGGTACTATTAAAATAGAACTATCCTACTCTGATAGTTCTATTTTTTACGTTTTTCGGACTAATATTTAATAAAAATTAGTCTATTTGGTTTTTAATTAAGCTTGAACAAGCAAGTATTAACAATCAACTAAAATTTTATCCATATTATTCAACTATCCTGCAATGCAAGAAGTGAATTCACTTCTTTCTCATTCATAAAGATACATTTCTAGTTTAAAATGATATTAATGTTATTTCATTTTAAACATGTATAATCCAGCGCTGGAATTTAGGACTGGATTAACATAAAGTTATTTTCTCTGCGCTATCTGAATTAGGTTACAGCATGTATCATCGAAGACAGCTATTGTGACTTCATCCATTTCTGTTGGCTCCATGGTAAACCTTACACCTTTTTCTTTTAATCGTTTATACTCTTTGTGAATATCTTCAACGCCAAACATTGTTGCTGGAATTCCTTCTTCAAATAACCTCTCTTGATACTCTTTAGCAGCTGGATGGATATTCGGTTCAAGTAGAAGCTCAGTACCCTCTTGTTCATCGGGAGAAACAAGCGTTATCCACCTAAATTCTCCGGCGGCAGTGTCCTCTTTTTTTACGAATCCCAGTGTATCTGAATAAAACTCCAGTGCCTTGTCATGGTCTTCTACGAATATACTGGTAACAATGATTTTCATTTCGTTTTTCCACCTTTTTATTTTCTATGTTGGTATACGGATAACCATCTGGCTGCCATTAACACGTCTAACATTTATGTCATAACTCTATTTATAAGTATATTATATACTTCAAACGGGGAAGCCATTAATAATTATCCCAGCATCAAGTCTTCATAATCCTTCTTAGCTTTACCATTTATTTCACATAAAGCAGGCAAGGTTTAACTATTTTTTATTAAGTGGTATAAACAATAAAATGGAAGGAACTCTCTTTACAAGTTTAGAATTTTTATTTGCACTTTTAGCTACAGCGGCAACAGGATTTTTTAATATATGGTTCATGTTATTTCCTTTACAAATAACACCCTGTCAATGCCCTTTCCCCCGTAGTTAGAATGAACGTTAATACCGTCTATTTCTTTATCTCCTGGTACAATACTAAACCCTATCCTTGTGTGATAAGAAATGGACTTCTTATTTACAATTGAAGTGATACACTTTACTGTATTTACACCATGTTTCCTAACTTCTTCAAAAAATAGCTTATACAGTTTACTTGCTATCCCTTGTTTTCTATACTTAGGATTTACTCCAATGAAATGAATATAAGCCTCATTATGTTGAGATTGCGATAGAAATCCAATTAAAAAACCTATTATTTCACTATCATTCTCGACAATAAAACTCGTATTTTGAAAGTGGTCAAAGAATAACCTGGGCAGAGACATGTTCCTCCCATCCCACCAATCACTTAATATAGGTATAATTCTTGTGTAGTCTTCTGATTTGATATTTCTTATTACCATCTTTACTTTCCTCAATTCTTATATTATTCTGCCTCGTTACTTCAATAAGAAAAAACTATTCTCCTTCTTCAAGAATAGCTACCTGTTTGTTAAATTAGATATTACTCAATATCACTTGTATATTTTACTAATTCACCATTATAAGAATTAGTATTTTTTGCATAATTCGACAACTCCGTTAAAAGCACCAATTCGCTTAACAACATTATTTATTCAATTTTCTCCAAATCAAGGATGCAATCAGAAGTACAACACCTACTGAAGCTCCAATAAGTTGGAATAATAAAAGTTCACCAGTTCTAAAATAACGAAAAATAAATGTGCCACCAAATATTACAAGTAATGAAGTCGCAAATTGAATAAGAAATAAGTTAATTTTCATCAAATCTCTCCAATCTATACAATCACTCTCACTCTAATCTTAACACTTATATTTCATTTAAAATTTTCCATTTTGTTCAACATTCCTGCTCTTTAACGCAATAGGAGCTGTCACAATCAACAGCCCCTTGTTTTAACTATTGCACCTGCTAGTACAATAACATAAAATATTATTCTTTATGATTTAATGATTGGTTTGTACCTTCATTGACGCTATCAATTTGTATAATTTCTTTTGTATTATTTTTATAAGTGTAAAAATAAGCATTTTTTGGTTCATCTTCAAAATGAACAACTGCTTGGTAATCACCCGTATGGATCAATTCGTTATCTTTGCTTAATTCGACTATCGCAACAATATATATTTCTTTTATATCCGTTTCCTCATCATACCCTTTATTTTCTAAGTACGAAATAGTGTCATTCTTTAATTTACTCTTCTCCTTATCCAAAGTGAAAAGTTGAAAACCATAAATGAGTAATCCAACCATTAAAGCTCCTACAAGCCATTTCTTTTTTGAAATAATAATCCCCCTATTTTGAAATTCCATTTTTTAATATAGTAAAGAATCGTCTCTGCTTATTGAAGATACACCCCAGTTAGCATAATACGAGAAGAATCATAATTACATTATTCCTCCTGTGAAATTAGATTCTTTATTATCAATGTAATGGAAAATACTATTAGTAATATTAATCCGACCAATGATAAATAATTAGTAATTTTAACAAGCAACCTCTCCGAATATATGTCCTCCATATCCACTTGGAAATATTCCAAGTTTAGCGTGGCTAAATAGCGGAGTATTTAATAAAGCAAGCAAAGCACTTCCTAAAATACAATCACTAAACTGCTTCGTGAGCTCAAGATCCTTACCCATATTTAACACAATATTCCATCAATTCGCTCCAAAAAAATAAAAGACCATCAAATGATGATCTTCTTGTTAAATGTTTGCCCCCGTTAGCACAACAGTGATCATTAGTCATTTGCCGTTGAAGAGGTAATTCTTAGATAATATCCATCTGGATCAATTATTCTAAAATCCTCCAAACCCCAAGGTCTTTTAGTCAATTCAGTCTGGATTGGATACTTTTTTCTACTACTCTGTTATAAACATTTTTTACATTTTCCACTTCTAAGACTATTTCAACTCCTAAACCAATTTGTTGGCCGTCAACAGCTTTAAGAGGGTGACTTTCAGGCAAATTTTTCATTTCCCCTAAGCCTAAAACCACATCATCTTTTCTAACGGGTATGTAATTTTTATTAACATCTTTTGGTAAGCTAAAACCTAAAACACTACCATAAAACTCCATTGATTTATCTATATTTTTCACGAACAATTCCATTCTTAGGTTCATTTTCTTTTCCCCTTTCCAACGGCTAACTATACTAATAAAGCATAATTAGCACTAAGTGATTTATTCAACTATTCTGCCCCGTTACTTCAATAAGCGATGGAGCAGTCGTATCGACAACTGCTTATTCAGCTAAAGAACCCTTTAGTTTAATTGTTGTTTGCATTCATATATGCTATTCTCAACTTAGTCACCGATAACCAAAAGTATCTCCTTTTTCTAAATTCAAAATATGATTATTTATGGATACTTTATTATTACTTATCCATTTTACATTTACATCTTCAGTTCTTTTTTGGTAGTAAATTCTTTTTGAAAACCATAGTGGTCCATTCAATTCAGCTCTTATCCCGAATGTTCCAGCTGCCCCTGCATCCCATTGGTAGAAATCAATGGTGTATTTTTTGTCAGGAGAACTAACCGTTTTAATATGTTCACTTGCTCCCATAGAAGAAAAAGTGAGTTCAAATAAAACGACCAAAAAAAGTACGAAAGATGCCAAATATGATAAGATTATTGTTAACCAACCTCTTGTTTTTGTTCTCCAATTTCTCTTGTCTTTAATACCTAAAATTCCTAAGACAAAAGCTAGTAAACTAAGCAATAGAAGAATGGAATTTGGCGGTGAGATCAACCAAGTGTTGTTTGTATTAGAATATAATGAGTAGACTGCTAACACTAAACATATAAGTATTAAATAAAAGGAAAATGAGTTAAATCGTTTATCCAATTTATTCTCCCCCCATTTTTACCTTCATTAGGACAAAAGCAATCGCTTGCTTTTTGAGGGATGCCATCTTCTTAAAGAATAGCCCCGTTAGCTTAACAAGCCAAAGTTATTGTTATTAAAGTCTTGTACTGAAGCTAATTACAAACCTTTTCAAGAGCATCTCTTAATACTTCTACATATTCTTCTCCCGTACCCCAATAGCCCCAACTACTTTACCATTTATTTTAATAGGTAATCCACCTTTTTGTGGTATATATCTCCCTTGTGTAACGGTTGTTATTGCATTAACAAACAAGGGTAACTTTTCTCCCCTTTTTGCTACCTCCGCACTTGTTGTTCTAAATGCTGCCGAAGTATAAGCCTTCCCAATAGCTACATCAATACTAATAAACTCAACATCATCCATTCTATGGAGGGCAATCAAATGACCACCAAGATCTACAATTGCAAAAGTCATATTCAACTGGCTTTCATTGGCAATTATTTCAGCTGTTTCTATAATCCTTTTAGCTATTTCCAAATTAAGTACCATTGCTAAAAACACCTCTAGTAGTATCTAGTGTAAGTCTTCAACAAAAAAGTAGCCCAATCCTTCTTGAAGAATTACGCCCTTTAGTTAAAACACTAAATTGTACGACTTACTAATCGTCTTCTTATTCTTCAAATGATGACTTATACTCTTGGAACTCTGTATGCTCTGACTAGCAATATGGTCATATGGTGTATAACTATTATAAGGGGGCCTTTTCCAGTTACCAATTTATACTTTCCAAAGCTTACTACCAAAATTACAAATACCGAAAAAATAATTGCCAATTAAAACACTTCCGTTTTTAAGCAAGACCTATTTTTTCATTTTCGAATAAATATTATTTACTGTTCCTATTGTTAAATTAAAGCACCCCGTTACTTTAAGTGTAATGGTTCACATACTTTAACGTTTTAAATTATATTCCAATTCTACCTTAATAAGTAATACCCAAGATAAATCTCAAGAACTAAGAAATTGGGATATTGCTCTACTAATCAATTATTCCCTATATGAATTATGTGTTGGATAGAATAACTCTTCTTCTGTATTTCTTACAATGGAAAAGTTTTCAACATTGTAATGTCCATGAAGAGTTTCGTTATGATGCTTTATCATTTGTTCTGCACTTAAAACATCGCCATCTGTTGTTGAATGTCCATCCCCAACTAAGGTGACATCCATTCCATTAATAGTTGCCGTTCGGACTGCACTATCTATGCAATGTTGGGTTGCACATCCCATTACAACAACATGTCCAATTTCTTGAGATTTTAAGTAATTTAGAAGTCCTGTACCCTGAAACGAATTCGTTGCTGTTTTTTCAAAGAAATTTGCATTAGTAGGTACATTAATTTTTTCATGAACTTGAAAACCTTTGCCTATTCCTTCTGCAACCTCCAAGTCCCTTACAAAGACAATAGCAACATTAAAATTATTTGCTTTTTTTATCACTGCATTGATATTTGTGATAAGTTGTTCCTTTTTGTAAATAGCACTTTCTTCTTGATTCCCTTCAATTAACTCCTGCTGGGCATCAATGATTAACAATATTTGCTTCAAATAATTTTCCCCTCTCAAATTGGGGAAACGTTTTATTTAATTTGACGTTTTCCCCTTAATGTTTTTAACGTCGATATATTTTTTCTTTTTCATAATATCTACCTCCTACACTAAGATTGTCCTCTAATTAAGTGTTGAAATTTTCAGATAGTTAATAGTAACATATTATAGTTGAAATAACACCCCATATCGTCAATTAGTTTTTTCACTATCATTCTGCTGCGTTACTTTAAGTACATTTCTTCACAATCTCCTATTCTCCCGCATATCATTCCTTTTTTTCTATTCCAAAGTTCCTAAGCCCTCATTCTCTTTATAAAAATCTCTCAACACTTCCCCCCTTCCAACTCCCATTCTTCCGTCGCCATTTATAAAAAAGTCTCAACACAAAACCCAATTTTCCCGAATTCATTTTAAAAATGTAACTTTATTTTTTAAGGAATAAATCGTTCAACGAAAAAAGCGTCTGAAAGAAGCCAGGATATAGGAAATACCTTTTTCTCCAACTTCTTTCAAACGCTTGTATCAGAACTTTATTTTCATGAAATTAGGCTTTTGGTCAAACTTTTTTATCAATGGTGGGAGTTTATTTTGTATCTACAATCTTTGTGAAACCAAAATAAACTCCTTCTAAAATCCACCCCTCAAACCCGCATTCCACCGTTTCAGTTAAAATAAAGTTTTGTATTGACTTAAACCATAATTTAAGTTGTATGATGACTATGTTGACGAAATGAAATCATTCAAATTTTGGGGGTCTCCAAATGAGGTATTATTCAATAAGTGAAGCTGCTGCCAAGTTCAATATTCCAAAATCAACACTACGATATTATGAAAAAAAAGGATTACTTCCACTAATTGAGCGTGATGAAGTTGGAAGGCGATTATTTTCAAAAGATCAAATTTCGCTACTTGAAACGGTCATTTGTTTAAAAAACACGCATATGCCAATAAGTGGAATTAAACAGTATATTGATTGGGTGGTAGAAGGAGATAACACCATAAATCAGCGGCTTGAAATGATGAAGAATCACAAAAAATCGGTGCTTGCAGAAATTTCATTAATGACAGAATCTTTAAAGGGGATTGATTTCAAGATAGATCGTTATACCAAACATATTATAGATAGAGAGGAAGGAGAATAAATTTGAAAAAAGGATTAGTTACGGGAGCAAATAAAGGAATTGGCTTCGAAATTGCCAAACAATTGATGGAGAAAGACTTCCATGTATTACTTGGAGCTCGTGATATAAATCGTGGAAAAGCGGCTGCAGATGAGTTGGGAGAAAACGTTACCTTTATTCAGCTCGACTTGAGCAGTGCAGACAGTATTTATCAAGCTGTACAAGAGGTTAAAAAGGAACATTCCGATTTATCCTTACTAATAAATAATGCTGGTATTGGTGGCAATATGGAACATGGTCCAATGGAGACAGATATCCTGGATTTACGAGAAGCATTTGAAGTAAACTTTTTTGGAACTTTTGAACTAACACGTGGAATCCTATTATTGATTAAAGAAAATGAAGGTACTATACTAAACGTCACGATGGAAATGGCTTCCTTAGCCATTCTTTCACAAGGTATTCTACCAAATTCATTTACGTATAACACTTCAAAGACAGCAAACAATGCCATGTTGGTTGGTTTTGCTCATGAACTTAAAGATACACAAGCACAAATTTTCGCCGTAACGCCTGAACCAACATCCACAGATCTAAATGATCATTATCCGCTTGGAAAAACGCCAGCAGAAGGTGCTAAAATAATTGTTGATTACGCAACAGATGGTAAATGGCATCATGGACAAATGCTAATGAAAGATGGCTTTATGCCATGGTAAGGATCTTAATATAGAGTATAAACTTAGCTGATTCCATGCCAGATTCATGGTGAGTAAAAAGCTGATTTTCTTAATTAGGAAGATCAGCTTTTTCTACTATGTGAAACCAAAATAAACTCAAGCTAAAATCCCCTCCTCAAACCCGCATTCCACCACTAGCGTTAAAATAAAGTTTTGCTACGGAACCCCCATTTTGAAGGGTTTTCGGATCAAAAATGGACGTTTTTTCGCCTATTTTCCACCTGTTTTTTCACCATTTTTTCGGAGTTATAAAAAACATATGTGAAATAAGAAAAAACCGAGAAAAGAGAGAATCCAGGAATAACAAGGGTTTTGGCATGAAAAGACCCCGAGTTCGCAAAAGTATTTTTTAACGAAATCAGGGTCGGACTAGCAAATGTTTATTTTAACTAGCAAGAGATTTTATTAATTAGACAAATCTTTTTCAATCAAAGCCACACTCTCAATATGGCTTGTCTGCGGAAACATATCCACCGGCTGTACTTTTTTTGTTTCATAACCTCCCTCAGCTAAAATATTCAAATCTCTCGCTAAAGTGGATGGATTACAGGAAACATAAATAATACGTTTAGGCTGCATATCCAACATGGCTTTAAGTAACGTTTCATCACAGCCTTTTCGTGGTGGATCAACCACGATAACATCAGGTCTTAACCCTTGAGCTTTCCACCAATCCATCACTTTTTCAGCTGCTCCTACATAGAACTCTGCATTATGAATCCTGTTTAATTTTGCATTTTTCTTCGCATCATCAACAGCTTCGGGAACAATCTCCACTCCATAAACCTTTTTGGCTTTCTGGGCAAGGAAGAGAGAAATCGTTCCAATACCACAGTAAGCATCGACAACCGTTTCATTACCGCTTAAATTGGCGTACTCTAATGCAATGTCATAAAGATTCTTCGTTTGCACAGGATTAACCTGATAAAAGGACTTCGCGGAAATCGCAAATTGGATATCTCCAATAGCATCGTGGATGTATTCTTCACCCCACAAAAGTTTTGTCTTTTTCCCTAATATGACATTGGTGCGTTCAGGATTTACGTTTTGCATAATGGACTTCACATTAGGATAGGCCTTAAGAATTTCTTCGACGATTTTCTCCTCATAGGGAAGCTTATCTGTCCTGGTTACAAGAACAACCATAATCTCATTGGTTTCCTTTCCATTACGGACCATAATATGTCGAAGAATGCCACGATGATTATTCTCATCATATGGAGTAATCCCTGCATCTTCGGCAATTCGACGCACAGCTTCGACCATACGATCATTTTGTTCATCTGTAATCGGACACGTATCCATATTGATTATGTCATGACTTCGTTTCTTATAAAAACCAGTTTCTAAACGACCCTCTACACCTTTCACAGGAATTTGAACTTTATTTCGATACCGCCAAGGATCCTCCATACCGATTGTCGAGTGAACAGGAACATCTTCTAAATGTCCAATTTTTCGCATGGCATCCTGTACTTGCTTTTGTTTCACATCAAGCTGCATCTTATAGCTCATATGCTGGATCTGACAGCCCCCACATTGATAAAAAACATCACAAGGGGGTTCAATACGCTCTGGACTTTGCTCTAATACCTTCAGTAATTTTCCAAAACCAAAGTTTTTCTTAACCTTAACTACTTTTACTTTGGCTTTTTCACCGGGTAAACCGTAGGGAACAAATAAAGGATAGCCATTTATTTTACCTACCCCAGAGCCTTCGTGGGTTAAATCGACAAATTCAAGTTCAACCGTTTCATTTTTGGTAACAGGTGGTTTTACTTTAGCCATGTTTAATCTTCCTTTTTATTAAGCTTTCGATTCTATTTTTCCTTTAATTGCTTGAAAAACTCATGGTAGCTCATGATTTCTTTAACAATTGCCTTTTTCCTTCCCATTTACAGAACAAAGAATACGAAATCAGACAAACTCCTGTCTAATCCGTATTCTCAGGAACGAAGAATTCAATATGCTGATACAAATTGACAAATTTCCCGGGCAATAATCCGCCATATTCCCCGTCAATATTTAACGAAACTTTTTCTTCTACATCAACCGTCACTGATTTTGTCTTCGCATAAATAATTTTGTCATGGTGAATATGGTTGCCTTTAAGAAGACTAGTCGCTATTTTAGGAATGTCACCAAAATGTGTTTTTCTTACAATTAACAGGTCAAAATAACCATCATCCATTTCTCCTTCTGGATTTGCTCTTTCAAATCCGCCAATGGAACTGGAATTTGTAATCAAAAACATCATAATCGGTTCTTCCAGGATATGATCATTATAAGTAATCCGAACATTGATTGGTTTCATAAAGGGGAGCATCTCAATTCCTTTTATATAATATGCAAGTTGTCCAAGCATCGTTTTTAGTTTACTGGGCACTTCATAGGTCAGTTCAGTGATTTTTCCTCCACCCGCGATATAAATAAAATATTGCTCATCATTAATTTTACCAATGTCGATTTTTTTCGTATGTCCGGCCACGACGACATCAATGGCCTTTTGAATATTCCTGGGAATTCTTAGCGAGCGAGCAAAATCATTCGTTGTCCCCACGGGAATAACGCCAAGTTTAGGACGATAGGGTTGTTCAGCTAAACCGTTAACCACTTCATTAATCGTCCCATCTCCTCCAGCAGCAATTACAACATCATATTTACGTTTCACTGCAGTCCTGGCAGCTTCTGTTGCATCTCCTGCTCCTGTTGTTGCATGAGTAGATGCCTCATAACCGGCCTGCTCCAGTTTTTGTAAAACGATGGGAAGTTCCTTTTGAAATGCCTCACGTCCCGATGTCGGATTATAAATAATTCTGGCACGCTTCATCTTCTTCACCTTCATTTTTGGATATCTAACCAGTTTTCATCATATCCCTTTTTGATTGAAATGAAAAGAGCAGATTGTGACGGAATCTGCTCTTTTAACATATCTATGCGGACAACCTTGAACTCTTTCCTATTAGAATCTATCTTTTGTCCATTTCCTCTAAGATAATTTTATTAACCATCTTAGGATTAGCTTGCCCTTTTGTTGCCTTCATCACTTGTCCTACCAGGAAACCAAGTGCGCGATCTTTTCCGTTCTTATAGTCATCAATAGATTGCTGGTTCTCATCCAGAATACCTGTAATAATTTCAGTAAGCTGTCCTTCATCTGAAATTTGTACAAGTCCTTTATCTTTAACGATTTTTTCCGGATCTCCACCCTTTTCAACCAGCTCACTAAAGACTTTCTTCGCAATTTTAGAAGATATGGTTTCATCTGCAATTAACTTCACCATTTTCGCAAGAGCATCTGGTGTTAAAGCAATATCCTTTAGCTCTTGATCATGCTTATTTAAATAACCGGAAACTTCACCCATTAGCCAGTTAGAAGCTAATTTAGGATCTGCCCCAGCTGCAATGGTTTCTTCAAAGAAGTCGGACATTTCTTTTGTAAGGGTTAAAACCATAGCATCATAAGCAGGAAGTTCCAAATCATTGACATAACGATCCTTTCTGGCATCTGGAAGTTCCGGAATCTCTCCACGAACCCGCTCCTTCCATTCCTCATCAATATATAATGGAACTAAATCAGGCTCTGGGAAATAGCGATAATCATCAGAACCCTCTTTCACGCGCATCAGGATGGTCTCTTTCGTTTGTTCATCGTAACGACGAGTTTCCTGAAGGATTTCCCCACCGGAAAGTAATACCTTTTCCTGGCGCTTTTCCTCAAATTCAAGGCCTTTTTGTACATAGTTAAAGGAGTTCAGGTTCTTCAGCTCCGTTTTAACACCAAATTCCTCTTGTCCAATGGGGCGAAGGGAAATGTTGGCATCACATCTAAGAGATCCTTCTTCCATTTTACAATCGGAAACACCTGTATATTGAATAATGGATTTTAGCTTTTCCAAATAGGCATAAGCTTCTTTTGGTGTACGAATATCCGGCTCTGAAACAATCTCAATAAGTGGTGTTCCTTGACGGTTAAAGTCTACTAAAGAATAACCATCATCACTATGTGTTAGTTTTCCTGCGTCCTCTTCTAAATGCAAGCGTGTAATCCCGATTCTCTTCTTTTCTCCATCCACCTCAATCTCAATCCAGCCATTTTCCCCGATTGGCTGATCAAATTGAGAGATTTGGTAGGCTTTAGGATTGTCAGGATAGAAATAGTTTTTACGGTCAAATTTGGTGTTCGTTGCAATATCACAATTCAAAGCAAGAGCAGCCCGCATACCGAAATTCACGGCTTCTTCATTAAGTACGGGCAAAACACCTGGATACCCTAAATCAATCGGGTTTACGTTTGTGTTGGTATCATCACCAAATGCGTTCGGGCTTGGACTAAAAATCTTAGACTGCGTTTTTAATTCAACGTGAACTTCTAAACCTATGATGGTTTCAAAATTCATGACTGAACACCTCCCAATGCTGGCTTTTGCTTATGGAAATCTGTTGCCTGTTCAAATGCATGGGCTGTACGATAAACGGTGCTTTCATCAAAGTGTCTTCCAATAATTTGCAACCCAATTGGCAATCCTTCAGCTGAGAAACCACAAGGAATCGAAATACCTGGTACGCCAGCAAGGTTAACTGGAATGGTAAGAATATCATTGGCATACATGGTTAGTGGGTCTTCAATCTTCTCTCCAATTTTGAAAGCTGGTGTTGGGGTTGTTGGTCCCATAATGACGTCATACTTCTCTAGTACTTGATCAAAATCCTGTTTAATTAATGTACGTACCTGTTGGGCTTTTTTGTAATAAGCATCATAATAACCTGAGCTTAATGCAAAGGTTCCCAGCATAATACGGCGTTTGACCTCTTCACCAAAGCCCTGACTGCGGGATTCTTTAAACATATCCATCATGGACTTCGCATTTTCTGCTCGAACTCCATAACGCACACCGTCAAATCTTGCTAAGTTTGCTGATGCTTCAGAAGATGCTAATAGATAATAGGTTGCCACAGCATACTTGGAGTGAGGCAGAGAAACTTCTTCCCACTCTGCACCTAATTCTTCATATTTTTTCAAGGCTTCGAGAATAGAATTGCGTACTTCTTCATTCACACCTTCACCTAAATATTCTTTTGGAACAGCAATCTTCAAGCCTTTTACATCACCTGTTAATGCCTCAGAGTATTTCGGAACGTCTACATCAGCACTCGTAGAATCCATTTGGTCGTGTCCGGAAATCACTTCAAGTACTTTGGCATTATCCTCAACCGTTTTGGTTACCGGTCCAATTTGATCCAAGGATGAAGCAAAGGCAACTAGTCCAAAACGGGATACTCTTCCATATGTAGGTTTTAAACCAACTACTCCACAAAAGGCAGCTGGTTGACGGATGGATCCTCCTGTGTCAGAACCTAATGCATACAGAACTTCACCAGATGCTACGGCTGCAGCTGAACCTCCACTTGATCCACCTGGTACATAATCCGTATTCCAAGGGTTTCGGGTGGTAAAATAACTTGAGTTTTCATTCGATGAACCCATTGCAAATTCATCCATATTCAGCTTACCAATTGTAATCGACTTAGCCTGATTCAACTTGTCTATGACCGCCGCATTATATAAAGGATCATTAAAGTTATCTAAAAATTGACTCCCGCAAGTGGTGCGTAAACCTTTTGTTACTATATTATCTTTAATCCCAGCAGGAAGGCCGAACAATTTCTCCTCTGCCGTTGCGTCACTTTCATCTAGTTCTTTTGCCTGTTTGCGAGCTTCCTCCTCATTCAGGGTTAAGAAAGCTTTAACCTGATCATCTACGTCAGAAATTCTTTGATAAGCTTCTTCTACTAAATCCTGAATTTTTATTTCTTTTTTATGTATTTTTTCCTGTAATTCTTGGATTGAATAATCAAATAGTGACATCTCTTCTACCTCCTTACTCTAAAATGGATGGAACGTGGAATTGCCCGTCCTGTTTTTCAGGTGCATTCTTCAATGCTTCTTCCTGTGTCAACCATTGTTTTGGTTCATCTTTTCGCATGACATTCTTCAAATCCAGTACGTGCGTTGTAGGCTCTACATTTTCTGTATCCAGTTCATTTAATTGCTCGGCAAATTTAATAATCGAACCTAACTCATCCGTTAATTTCTCTGCCTCTTCCTCTGTAATCGCCAGTCGTGCAAGATTTGCAACATGTTTAACCTGCTCTTTTGAAATCTCAGCCATCTCATTCACCTCCAAAATAATCGAACACTTACAATATTTATTTATAATAGCAAAATTACCTATGGAGTAGCAACTTGTACCAATGTTTATTCTAACATTTTAAAGGGCAAAAGAGGAACATTTTACAATAGGATCCGGTTTAAAAGCTTTATCGATGTGACAGGATGATTGCAAAATGCGAGTCTGAGCAGCAAAACAGACCGAATCTCACTTAACATCGACTTGTTTATTCACAACACAGACTAAACTAAACCCTCGGGACCGAATCCAGTCTTCATCCAACAGAATCTCCGCCTAGCAGAGTGGATTATTCCTGAAAAAGACATCATTTCCACTCACACAGACAGACAGCTCATCCATACTGATATGTCCTCCTATACAGCAATTGTTATCGTCTTTTTAAGGCGTTTAAACAAACGTTTGTTTAACAAGATTTACGCACTCTGGACACCCTTATTTTCCCAAAACCTATTGCTTCTTTTTCATTCTATTGATATCTTTTGAATAAGCCAGAGGGATTTTAATACGTCAGGTGAAGAACTGGAGGCATTATAAAAGCCTACCCTGCGGCAACAGAGTAGGCCGTGATTTACCGTGTTATGATTTAACCGTAAATTGCTCTTCTTCTGTAGAATCTTTGAGCGCGGTTGTGGAAGAAGTCCCTCCAGATACAACAGTAGATACCTGATCAAAGTAACCAGTTCCTACTTCCCTCTGGTGTCTTGTTGCTGAATAGCCGTCTTTTTCACTTGCAAATTCTGCTTGCTGCAATTCAGAATAGGCTTCCATTCCACGATCTTTATAACCTCTTGCTAATTCAAACATGCTATGGTTCAAGGCATGGAATCCAGCAAGTGTTACGAATTGAAACTTATAACCCATTTTGGCAATTTCTTTCTGAAAGTTCGCTATGGTTTGTTCATCAAGCTTTTGTTTCCAGTTAAAGGATGGTGAACAATTATAGGCAAGCATTTTATGTGGATATTTTTCATGAATCGCATCTGCAAATTTCCTGGCCTCTTTAAGATTTGGCTCTGAAGTTTCACACCAGATTAAATCAGCATAAGGTGCATAGGCAAGCCCTCTTGCAATCGCCTGATCAATTCCTGCCTTTGTACGGTAAAAGCCTTCTGAAGTACGTTCACCTGTAATAAATTCATGGTCATACGGATCCACATCACTAGTCACCATATCTGCCGCATTTGCATCCGTACGAGCAATCAGTATCGTTGGTGTACCCATTACATCTGCTGCAAGTCGAGCAGAAATTAAGTTTCTTACTGCCGTTTGAGTAGGGAGTAATACTTTCCCACCCAGGTGACCACATTTCTTCTCAGAGGAAAGCTGATCTTCAAAGTGTACCCCTGAAGCACCTGATTCAATCATTCCCTTCATTAATTCAAAAACGTTCAGTTGACCCCCGAAACCTGCCTCAGCATCGGCTACAATTGGTTGAAACCAATCAACAGAATCATCATCTTCCAAATAGTGAATTTGGTCTGCCCTTTGTAATGCTTGATTTATACGCTTAACTACATGCGGCACACTATTAGCAGGATACAGGCTTTGATCCGGATACATGTGTCCAGAAATATTTGCATCTGCAGCTACCTGCCACCCACTTAGATAAATGGCCTTCAAACCAGCTTTAACCTGTTGTACAGCTTGATTTCCGGTCAATGCTCCAAGGGCATGAATATAATCTTCCGTATTTAAATAATTCCAAAGCTTTTCTGCTCCTTTTCTGGCAAGTGTGTGTTCAATATCGATAGAACCTCTTAGGCCAATAACCTCTTCAGCTGTATAAGGGCGCTCCACATCTTTCCAGCGACTATCCCGCTCCCAATTTTTCCGCAGCTCTCTTACACGTTTATTCATATAAAATTCCTCCCTTTTCTTATAAAATTTCATATCCAGGTAATGTTAGAAATTCTTCCAACTCATCCTTTAAAATTAATTTATCAAACAACTCTACAGCTTCTGAAAATCTCCCCTGTTCAAACACCTCTTCCCCGACTTCAGAAATAATTTGTTTTACCTCTTCCTGCTTAAGCTCCTGGTAAAGCTCTTCTGTCACCTCCCTGCCATTAGATAGTACGCCTTTTGGATGACGAATCCACTGCCATATTTGGGCTCTGGAAATTTCTGCAGTAGCTGCGTCCTCCATTAAATGATTGATAGGTACAGCACCTCTTCCTTGTAACCAATTGGCGATATACAGAATACCCACACGAATATTTTGTTTAAGCCCTTTTTCTGTAATATCACCTGTTGGAATTTCAAGCAGGTCTTCAGCGGAAACCTGCAAATCATTTAATTTTTTCAGATCAACCTGATTCGCATCTGGCATTTCCTTATCAAACACTTCCTTGGCTACTGGAACTAAACCAGGGTGGGCAACCCAAGTGCCATCATGACCGTCTTTTGCTTCCCGTTCCTTATCTATCCTAACTTTTGCAAAGGCCTTTTGATTTGCATCTTCATCTCCCTTAACCGGAATTTGAGCGGCCATGCCACCAATTGCCTGTGCTCCTCTTCTATGACAGGTTTTGATGGTAAGTAAAGAGTAGGATCTCATGAATGGAACGGTCATCGTTACTAGCGATCGATCTGGCAAGATGACCTCCTGATGACCTTTACGTTTTTTCAAATAGCTAAAAATGTAATCCCATCTGCCGCAGTTTAACCCTGCTGAGTGATCTTTTAATTCATATAAAATCTCATCCATTTCGAAAGCTGCCAATATGGTTTCAATTAAGACAGTTGCTTTAATCGTCCCTTTGGGAATCCCAAAGTATTCTTGTGCAAATACAAACACATCATTCCATAGGCGTGCCTCCCAATGACTTTCCATTTTGGGAAGGTAAAAATAAGGTCTTGTTCCTGCCTCTATTAACTTCTCCGCATTATGGTAGAAGTACAAACCAAAATCAAACAGACTCCCGCTCATTGGCTTCCCATCAACAACCAAATGCTTTTCTTCTAAATGCCAGCCTCTTGGTCTTACAAACAATACGGCTGTTTCATCATTCAACTCATACTTTTTGCCCTTCTCCGTTGTTAATTCAATCGTTCTTCGCACAGCATCTTTTAAGTTGATTTGACCCTGGATCATATTTTCCCAGGCAGGTGCAGTAGCATCCTCAAAACAGGCCATAAAAACTTTTGCTCCGGAATTAAGGGCATTAATGACCATTTTCCGATCTACTGGACCTGTAATCTCTACTCTTCTGTCTTGAATTTCTTCTGGAATCGGAGAAATCTTCCAGTCACTTTCACGGATGTTTTTTGTCTCGGGTAAGAAATCAGGCATCTCACCAGCATCAAATTTTTTCTGGCGTTCTTCTCTGTTCTGTAACAGCTCTTGTCTGCGTTTTCCAAATTTTCTTTCTAACTGCTGCAAAAACACAAGGGTTCCTGCTGTTAAGATTTCTGTGTCATCACGTCTCTCTTCCTTTTGGTTCGCTACACCGGCTACTTTCGCTGTCAAAATCTCACCATCCTTTTGTTATAATACAGTTTCTTTTATATAGTATGTATTATATAACAGGGTTGCAAAAAATGTAACCCCTTTTCTTAGAAAAAATAACGAAAAATTTCGACAAATGAGCGTCTGTATATGGAGATGTGCATAATGTAAAAAGGGATGTACCAACAACGTTGGTACATCCCTTTTTCATCGGTATCTTTGTTATATATTATCCGTTTTTGGCCATTTCACGTGCTTCCTCAAACTCTTTTTCCATCTCTGGATTCGTTTTTGTAAATAGGCTAATTCCAATGGTTAAAAGTGTATTCAACAGGAATCCCGGGACAATTTCGTATAAATCAAATAATCCACCGGAAAGGTTAGCCCATATAACAACCATCACTGCTCCTGCAATCATTCCCGCCATTGCACCTGGCGCAGTAACCTGCTTCCAAAATAGGGATAAAAGAATGATTGGCCCGAATGCTGCACCAAATCCTGCCCAGGCATAACTTACTAAGTTTAAAACAGAACTACTTGGATCACTTGCAATGATAATCGCTATAATGGCTATAACGATAATGGACAAACGAGCTACTGTAACCAATTCTTTATCAGAAGCATTTTTTCGGAAAATTCCCTTATAAAAGTCCTCTGCTAAAGCGGATGATGATACAAGCAGCTGTGAGTCAATCGTACTCATAATTGCTGATAAAATAGCTGCCAGGAGAATTCCTGCAACAATAGGATGAGTTAAAAATTGTGATAATAAAATAAAGATAGATTCTTCGTCATCCAGTAATGAAAAATCAATAGCTGTTCCATTTTCAAGTGCAGATACCAATTTGATATTTTCTTCTGCTAGAACACTAGCATCTAATGACGCGATATAAGCAAATCCAGCAAGTCCTGCGAAAATGGCACCAAACAACCCGATTACCATCCAGGAAATTCCGATAAACCTGGCTTTTGGAACGTCCTTATGAGATCTTAATCCCATAAATCTCACTAAAATATGAGGCTGTCCGAAATAACCTAACCCCCATGCAAGCGAGGAAATAACTCCGATCACCGCTACTCCAGACACCATTTCTAAATGGTTGGTTCCCATTTGTGAACTGAGATTCCCTACAGTATTTAGAGTCTCCTGCCAGCCTCCTAATTTTGAAATAGCAACAATTGGCAGAATGATAAGAGCTGCGAACATTAGAATTCCTTGAATAAAATCAGTCCAACTTACAGCCAGGAAACCACCTAAAAATGTATAAGCAATGATAACAATCGCACCGATCCAAAGACCTTGCGTATACGTTAAATCAAATGATGAACTAAATAATTTTGCTCCTGCTGTCATTCCTGATGCTGTATAAATCGTAAAGAAGAATAGAATAACCAACGCAGATACAAAACGGAGGATATGAGAGTGGTCTTTAAAGCGGTTTTCAAAAAAGTCAGGAATGGTAATGGAATTATTTGATACTTCTGTATAAGTCCTAAGTCGTTTGGCAACAAACTGCCAGTTTAGATAGGCACCAATCGAAAGACCAATAGCTAACCATGCTTCTCCTAAACCTGATATATAAATCGCACCTGGCAGTCCTAATAGAAGCCACCCGCTCATGTCTGAAGCCCCAGCACTAAGAGCAGCAACCCCTGGACTCAAGGTCCTTCCACCTAAAAAGTAGTCGGATAGATTACTAGTCAGTCGATAGCCGACAATACCAAGTAATAGCATCCCGGCTAAATATACAATAAACGTAATAAAAGTACTCATTAATTTTTGTCACCTCTGTTAAATAATGTGATAGCTGATAGTATGATTAAAATAGGCATCGGAACAAATAACCAAAACATCGTTGCTCCTGATAATACGTAGTCTTCCAATATTCACCCTCCTTTGTAAACACAATGTTTTTATTATTACATTTTGACAAAAAGATGACAAAGTCGTCTCAGCTTGAATAAATGTAGTGAATCTCTCTCATTTTGTCCAAGTACGATATAGACTATCCACATTGCTTATTGCGACAAAATCCGACATTATGCTTGAATATATTTTAAAAATATCTCGCTTGTCACATTGCACTGGAACTAGACGTGTCCATTCCTGAATTTTTATCCATAAGCTTTTATTTTTACATTTTCTATACCACAAAAAACCCGAAAACCTCCAACTAAGAAGGTTTTCGGGAAGATGATAAACAATTATCTATTTATCTGCATAAATCTGCTTTTCTGCTAATTGGGCTAAATCTTGAGCGTTGGTGCTAATTTCCTGAATCGTTGATGATATTTCTTGTATAGCAGCGGCCTGTGAGTCTGTCATTTTATGGATACCGGCAAAGGCGCCATCCAGTTCGGTAATCAGACTTTGAATTTTTTGCGTTGCATCATCAATTTTTTTGACGTTATCCTTTGAGTTATTGGCCAGTTTGCGAATTTCTTCAGCAACAACACCGAAACCTTTTCCGGCATCTCCAGCACGCGCAGCTTCAATCGATGCATTTAATCCCAGAAGATTACTCTGTTCAGAAATACCTTTAACAACTGTTGAAACCTCACCGATTTCTTCTGTACTTTCATTTACCTCTTTTACTTGCGAAGAAACATTGGTGACATTTTGAGCCAACTCATTGATAGAGCTTGTCACTTCTTGAATAGAAGAAGCCGACTGTTCGACTACTGCCGAAAGACTTTCGGCCACTTCGTGAAGTTTATTAGCTTTTTCCAGGCTGGTACCTAGCCCTACTCCTCCAATAACCGTATCCTTTTCATCATGTAATGGAATAGCTCGGGCTATTAGCGGAAAACCAAATAATTCTTTCGGTACGATCTCCGATTTTTGCTGGTTTTCCCGAATAGCTTTTGTGATAATGTCACCTTCTGCAAGTGGATCACCAGGGGTTACATTTAGCGAGAACGTTTCCCCGGGAATATTAATAATCAGCTTTTCGGTATCATAGATGCCGATTGTGATATCATCATGTGTCAATTGGTTCAAAAATGGTGCCACTTTAATAAAGGCATCCAAAAGTTCTGAATCTGTCTTAACATTATTTATATCCGTCATATCTCTTCTCCTTTACTGTTTAGTATGGAAGTTGACGTTGTCCATAGTTAATCGAAATCCACTTTAAGGTCGTAAATTCTTCAAGGCTCCATTCTCCGTTTAGACGACCTAGACCGGATTGCTTTTCACCACCGAAGGCAACAATCGGTTCATCATTAATCGTGATATCGTTGACGTGAATCATACCAGTATGTACACGTTTGGCTAATTGAACACCCCGTTCACCGTCGGCTGTATGAACGGCACCACTAAGACCAAAGTTGGTATGATTAGCCATTTGAATAGCTTCCTCATCTGTTTCGAATGTCATAACACTAACAACAGGGCCAAACATCTCCTTCTGGGCAACATCCATATCCGGAGTAACATTTGTCAGGATGGTTGGCTCTACCATATTCCCCTGAATATCTCCTTTAAGTAGTGGTGTCGCCCCCTGTTCAATGCCCTTTTCAATTAATGCTTTAAGGTTTTGGGCTGCGCCTTCATTTACTACAGGACCTATAACGGTATCAGGATTACGTGGATCACCTGTTTTCAGTGATGCAATTTTCGCCTTGTACTTGGTAATAAACTCTTCATATACAGATTGGTGGACGATAATACGATTAGCCGACATGCAAATTTGACCTTGATGTGTAAATCGACTGAAAGCCGCTGCATGAACTGCATAGTCGATATCTGCATCATCCAGAATGATAAAAGCACTGTTACCACCCAATTCAAGCAGTGGTTTTTTAAAATTCTTCACGGCCAGCTGCGCAATATGTTTACCCACAGCAGTTGATCCTGTAAAAGAGATGATTCGTGGGATTGGATGCTCTACAAAAGTATCACCGATTTCACTAATATCCGTGACTACTACATTAAAAAGACCTTTGGGAATTCCAGCCTCTTCAAAAATCTTAGCAATCAGTGTACCGCCTACGATTGGTGTTTCCTCATGGGCTTTTAGAACAACACCATTTCCGGCTCCAATGGCTGGTGCAATGGATTTAACAGATAGGAAAAAAGGAAAATTAAATGGGCTAATAACCCCAACGACACCTGCAGGCATACGATAGAGGCGGTTTTCCTTTCCATCTTCAACAGATGGGAGAATTTTGCCCTCTTTCTTCAGTGGAAAGGTGGCTGCTTCCTTAATCATATCTTTTACAAGACCAATTTCAAACGCAGCTTTTAAATGGGTTCCACCAAGTTCATCAATGATCATATTCGTAATAGCTTCTTCATGTTCCTCAATATAAGCTACAGCTTTTTCAAGAATATCCCGCTGCTTATACGGGTTAATCTGATTCCATTCATCCATTGCAGATTGCGCTCTTTGATACGCTTCATCTATATCTTCTGTTGTAGCCATCTTAAATTCTGTAATGAGGTCATCTTTGTATGGATTTTTATCAGCAAGTAAACGACTACTCTTACCATCACGCCATATTCCAGCAATGTATTGTTTGTTCAGTGAATGAATATCTATCATCTTACCCCTCCTAGTCATTTAACACTATTTATATCGTCAGGGAGAGTAGTTAAATTAAGAAAATAAATTAAAATTAGATAATTCGAACTAGGAATTCAATCCTGATGTCATTTTTGGGCTTTAATCTAAAAAAAAGGCACTGAACCCGGCTGGTTCAGTGCCTTTTTACTTTCCATTTTAAAGCATTTCAGAGGTGGTTTTCCCTTGCATAAAGTTAGTTAAATAATCAGGTCCACCTGCTTTAGAGTCTGTACCTGACATGTTAAATCCACCGAATGGATGGTAACCTACAATCGCTGCTGTACAACCGCGGTTGAAATAAAGGTTACCTACATGGAAATCCTCTCTGGCTTTTTCAATGTGTTCACGATTGTTAGAGATTACAGCTCCTGTTAATCCATATTCGGTATTGTTAGCCACATCAATCGCTTCATCAAAGTTTTTCGCCTTGGTAAAGGCAACAACAGGCCCGAAAATTTCTTCCTGCATAATGCGGGCTGTTGGAGAAACATCTTTAAACACTGTTGGTTTAATGAAATAACCAGTGGAATCATCACCTTCTCCACCTGTTACCAATTCCCCCTCTTCTTTTCCTACCTCAATATAGCTCATAATTTTATCAAAAGCAGCTTGATCAATAACTGGACCCATATAAGTACTATGTTTTGCAGGATTATCTAATGAGCAGTTTTGTTCCGTTAACTCTTTAACACGTGTTACGAGATCTTCATATACATCTTCGTGTGCAACGACACGTGAACATGCAGAACATTTTTGTCCTGAGAAACCAAATGCAGAGTTTACAATCGATTCTGCTGCTAATTCAAGATCAGAATCGTCATCTACTACAATAGTATCCTTGCCCCCCATCTCTGCTACAACGCGCTTAAGCCAAGTCTGACCGTCCTGCACCTTAGCAGCTCGTTCATAGATACGTGTTCCAACTTCTCTTGAACCTGTGAAGCTGACGAAACGTGTACGAGGATGCTCGACTAAGTAATCTCCTACTTCAGAGCCGCTTCCAGGAATATAATTTATCACTCCAGCAGGCATACCCGCTTCTTCCATTACTTCCATAAACTTATATGCAATAACAGGAGTGGAACTAGCCGGCTTTAACAGCACTGTATTACCTGCAACCATAGATGAAACGGTTGTACCTGTCATAATTGCAAATAAGAAGTTCCATGGGGAGATTACAACACCAACTCCAAGCGGAATGTAGTGAAAACGATTATTTTCAATCGGACGGCTGTTCACAGGGGCACCATCTTTTAAACGTAGCATTTGACGTCCATAATATTCTAAGAAGTCAATACCTTCTGCAATACCAGCATCCCCTTCTTTCCAAGGCTTTGCCCCTTCCTTTATAATCCAGGCATTGAATTCAAATTTACGACGACGAATAATGGCTGCAGCACGGAATAAAATGTCTGCACGCATCTCCGGCTTCGTTTTGCTCCAAGTATTAAATGTTTTATCGGCTACCTGCATCGCTTTTTCAGCGAGTTCCTGATTTGACTTGGAAACCTTACCTACAATCTTTTCTTTGTTCGCAGGATTTCGCGAAACAATTTTATCCTCTGTATAGTAACGTTCTCCACCAATAATTAAAGGGTATTCCTTACCTAATTCAGCTTCAACTTGTTTGATTGCCGCTTCCTGCTTCTTTCGATTCTCGTCATTTGTAAAATCTGTAAAAGGCTCATGTGTGTATGGTACGACCATGTTCATTCCTCCCTTTATGATATGAATCGCCTTTAATATCTCTATATAAGGCATCCACTTATATTTTAACCTATTCAGACAAGCCGTTCAAATCACACTATTGGTATTTTTCTAAAAAATATGATAAAAAATCGAATAGCCATGTACCTTGAAATATCGCTTTTTAGAGCCAAAAAAGACTAACCACATTGATGTGCACCCCAAAAGTTAGACGAACTAATTCTAACTTTTGGGGTGTTTTTTGTGGTCAAATATGATGAAGGATTTAAGCAAAATGTAGTTAACGCTTATTTAGCTGGAGAAGGTGGATATGCTTCCTTGGCTAAAAGATTTGGAATTCGAAGTAAAACCAATATAAGAAAATGGGTCAGTGCTTTCCGACAGTTTGGGGAACAGGGTTTGACTACTAAAAAAGCATCTACGAATTATCCTGTTCAATTTAAATTAGATGTCATAAACTATAAGGTAAGAACAGGAGATTCCCTTGAAGATGTTGCTAGAAAATTTGGCATTACTGAACCGCCTTTGATTCTTAATT